>JAGDZP010000016.1:0-10058 GCA_049115735.1 Cyclobacteriaceae bacterium
CTAATTTACAAAACTTAACGGATATACCAGATACTATATTTTTACAAATTCAGTCTGATACAATAGATGGCAAAAACACATGCCAATTTATAGGTGAAGAAATAAGAACTTTAAGGGATAAAGGGGTCAAAGTCATTAACTGGACTGGAGACAAAAGAAATGGAGTTCCTAAATGGATGATTGAGTTTTCGAAAAATGTTAGTATAACTGCTTTTAGCAATGAGGAAGATGTAAATGAATGTAAAATATTGGGTATTAATACATCATTTTTGCAACAAGGGGTTGACCTTGATATATTTAGCCCAACAGGTGAAACTATAGAAGCCCCTGAAATAGTTTTTTTAGCCAACAACTACGGAAATCAATTTCCGTTAAGTAGATATAGAAGAGAAGCCGCTACCGCCCTACACCATAAATTCGGTGATAGATTTAAGGTGTACGGCAACGGATGGAATAATAATTTTAACTCAGGAAATTTAAATCACAGTCAATATGAAGAATCTAAAATTTACAGAAGTAGTAAAATTGCTATTTCGATTAGCCATTTTAATAGTGATAGGTATTTCAGTGATCGTCTCAGTCGTTCCATGTCTAGTGGGATATTTGTTTTATCCCATAATTATAAAGGGTTAGATAAAGACTTTCAGGAAGGTAATCACCTTGATGTTTTTGATACCATAAGCGAAATGCTAATCAAATGTGATGGTTGGTTGAAAGAGGAAGAAAAAAGGATTGAAATAGCTAGAAACGGATGTGATTTAGCGAGAAAGGAATTTAGTTATTACAATATAGTAAAACAAATATTAGAATTATGAAAGCATTTATTACAGGTATTAATGGACAAGATGGGAGTTACCTTTCTGAATTGTTAATAGAAAAAGGCTATGAGGTTAATGGATTAATTAGAAGAACAAGTGAGCCATTAAATGCTAAGATTAAACACCTTGAAGGAATTATAAACCTGCACCAAGGAGATATGACCGACTCATCTAGTTTACACAGGATAATAGAGGAAGTAAGACCAGATGAAATATATAATTTAGCTGCCATGTCTCATGTTGGGTGGTCTTATAAAAATCCCACACAAACATTTGAAGTTAATACATTAGGTTATACTTCAATATTAGAGGCATGTAGAACTATAGGAATAGAACCTAAAATATATCAAGCGTGTAGTTCTGAAATGTTTGGTAAGGTTCAAGAAATACCACAGAAAGAAAAAACTCCATTTTATCCACGTTCACCATACGGGGCTTCTAAAGTTGCATCATACTACGTAGGTAAATTATACAGGGAATCATATAGTATGAAAATATATAATGGCATTTTATTTAACCACGAAAGTGAGCGCAGAGGCACAGAGTTTTTAAGCCGTAAAGTATGTAAATCAGTAGGTGAAATTTCAAGAGGCGAAAGGGAGTTTATGACCATTGGAAATATGGAGGCTAAAAGAGATTTTGGATATGCGAAAGAATATGTAGAATGGATTTGGAATATAATGCAATATGATACTCCAGATGATTTTGTCATTTCTACTGGTGAAACTCATAGTGTAAGAGAATGGGTAGAAGAATCTTTTAAAGTAGCTGGATATACTATTAGATGGGAAGGTGAGGGATTGGAAGAAGTAGGGTATGATTTAGATGATAATGTAAGGGTAAAGATTGATCCTAAATTTTTTAGACCAAGTGAGGTAGATTTGTTAATAGGTGATTCATCTAAGAGTAAAGAAATACTAGGATTTGAGCCTAAGATAAAGTTTAAACAATTAGTTGAAATTATGACCAAATCAGAACTATGACACACGAAGACGACAGAAGGATATTAACATCAATCCCTTATAAGGATGGTGAAATTAAAATAATAATAGCTAAAAAGGATTGTGAATTAGGAAATCATTATCATAAGATTAAAACGGAAGAGTTTACATTGATTAGCGGTATGGCTATTTTAGAGTTAAATGGAGATTTGTTAGATATGTGGGATGGGTCACGCAAGGTTAATCCTAATGACAGACATTCATTTGAAATAAAAAAAGATAGCATATTAACCTGTATTTGTTCACACCCATACGACGAAAATGATGACTACACAGATTAAGACACTTGCATACATTCCATTGCACTACGGAAAAGAATATTTAGAGGCTACTATTAAATCAATAGATGCTCATGTAGATAAAATCTTAATTCTTTATACAAATACTCCTAGTTATGGACAAAATAGAGGTATGAAAAACCCTGATACTAGAGAGGAATTAAAAAAGATAGCGTTTGATTCTAGCGATAAAATTCAATGGGTAGAAATACCATATACTACGCAAGAAAATAAACATAGGCAGTTGGCTTTTGATTATTCTAAAGGATACGATTTGATAATGGCTGTTGATGCTGATGAAGTATGGGAAGATGTAGAAGAGGCTAAACAGGCTGCCTTTGAAAGTGGCTGTTTGCATGTTAATATAGGGGGTGACAGATGGTGGCATTTCTGGAGATCATTTAATGAATGTCATAGAGACGGGTTTTATCCTACTAGATTTCATGTAGTTGGTGGTAAGGACGAATCAATCATAATACATGAAGGTAAAATATATCACATGGGATATGCTCAAAGCGAATCAATCACAAAATATAAAATTAGCTGTCATGGTCATAAAGATATTAAAGAATCATGGTTTAAGCATAAATGGCTAAACTACAAAAAGGGGGTTACTAAAGTACTTCATCCAGATAGTGAAACTGTATGGATAGAAACACAGCCATTTGATAAAACTACATTACCACAAGTATTAAAAGATCATCCTTATTACAATTTAGAAAAAATATGAATAGTTTTATAGTAGAGTTCTTAAAAGAACATAATAATATAGATACAATTGATAGGCTTAAAAGGATGGGTAAAATAGCAAGAGCTTCAAAATCAATAGGAGTAAAAATAAATTTTACACAATGTAAGTCAATTGAAAGGATTTTTTACGGATATGGATTTTTAAATTACTTTTTAGTTAAAACCAATGAATCTTTAAATGATTACTTAATTAGAGTGTATAAATAATGAGCTACAAAGATAAAAACAATATAGGGGGTTGGAATCCCGATATGCCAGAAGGAAAAAGAAAATGGGATGTAGGTTCTTTGTTTGCTAGTGAGGGAGAAAGGCTATATGATTTGGTAAGAGAACATAAACCTAAAAAGATTATAGAAGTTGGTACTAGATATGGGTGTTCTACCGTACACATAGCAACAGCATTAAAAGATAACGGGTTCGGAGTAGTTCATTGTTATGATACGGAGGACATACATAAACCATTTCCTAAAGAGCTTAGAGAATATATTAAGTTTCATCATCAAGATTACTTTGAAGTAAAGGATAAGACTTGCGATATGTTATATGAGGATGGAGCGCATACTATAGGGTTTACTAAAAGGGTTTTAAGTGAAACAAAAGCATCTAAAGTAGTGGCTGTTCATGATTTTCTACATTGGGATTGTAAAGAAACGGTTAGGAATGAAGCTATTAGCGTAATGGGTAGACCTACTGAAATATTTGACCATGAAGAAAGCGATTGCGGTTTAGGTATTTGGGTAAAAGGTGATCCAATGGTAAAAAGATGCGTAAGTTGTGGTTAACGGTTTGAATATGGCAAGTAGCCGATTTAAGTAATAAACTAAGTAGAAAGAAAATAAATTATGAACTGGCAGATAGTTTTAAAAAGACCCGTAACACGTCTATTTGCTATATTTTGTGTTATAGGGCGTTTTTTATTATGAAAGCAGAAAAAGGAATTTGGGAAATAAGTACAGGTAAGGGTAATAGAATTTACATTAACTGCACAGACGAAAGCAAAATTATGCATCCACAAGAACTTTGTAAAATGAATGGACTTGGAATGTATGGGTATGAACATTTGAAAGATTTAGCTATTGCAATTTTGCGGTTTGAAAAGGAACAACAAACGAGTGAAAGCATACTTGGTAATGTATATGTAAATGCCCTATAACGGTTTGTATATGATTTTGTAGGCATAAACAATCGAGAAACATAGGATTAAACACCTTCTTAAAATACAAAAAATAAATATTGAATAATAACCTAACAGCCTATAAATTATATACGTTGTTATAAAACGTTTACTATGACAGTAGAAGAAAAAAACAAAAAAAAAGAATCTATAATGAATAGAATTGATAGACTCGATAAGTGTATTCACGAATTAGAAGCAACCGCTAATAATTTTTACTCACCTGAAGGAAAAGGGTTAAAAGGATGGAATTTATTATTAGACTCTAGAGATAGAATAACTAAGCTAAGAGACAAAGACTGGGGAGAGTGGAGTAAACTAGACTCCTAATGTTTTATAACTCCAAGCTTGGAATTGTGCGAGGAACGAGCATGGTTCTTAGCGACAGTTAGCGGAAAATATATAATATGAGAAAGTGTGCTGTAATAATAGACAATAGAGACACGGTAGATTTAAGAGAAACAATTAAACTACACAAGGTATTTTTACCAGATTGGGACTTAAAGCACTATAGTAATTATCATATAAATAATGGGAATGACTATAATAAAATACTAACCGATTATCAATTTTGGGCTAACTTAGATTATGACAAGGTTTTAATCTTTCAACATGATTCTATGTTATTAAAAGAAATACCTGAAAATATGTTAAATTACAGTTATGTTGGTGCGCCTTGGTTTAAGAGTGCGCCTTGGGCAAGAGAAGACAGATCAGGAGGTAATGGAGGATTAAGTATTAGAGATGTAAATGCTCATAAGTTATACCTTAGTAAAAATAGATATGATTCAAGGTTTGGTAATGAAGATGTATTTTTTACTCATAATCTTCCAAATGTAGCCCCTTATGAAGTGTGTTCAAAATTTAGTGTAGAAACAGAGTTTAAACTAGGTACGGTAGGTTACCACGCAATAGATAAACACCTAACACCAAATGAATGTAAACAAATTAAAACGCAATACTTATGAAGCAAGAATGGAACAAAGATAGAGAGTTCTTTATACTTAAACACTTTGAATCATTAAAAGACGAATATTTTAACGACTTTAAGGTGAAAGCAGTATTTAAACCAAAAGGAATGGATTCTCCAAGAATAAATTGGGGTGGTATGTCAGAGTCTATTAAAGAACATAATCATTTTGTAGCATATGGGTAAGGCTTCTACTTTCAAAGAGACCAGAGATACTATAAACCTTTTCAAAGAGAGGTTTAATAAGAACGTAGTGACACGCTCCAAAAATATGTGGTCTACTATATTACAAACTATAAAAAAGCTAGAAATTGATACCGAAGGAAACATACTAACAACCAATGCAAACCTAAAACTATTAAGAACTTTAAGAGGGGATATTAAAAAGACTATTATAACCCCAACTTACAAGAAAGACCTAAATAGATTTTTAGGTGGTTTTAACGAGCTTAAAGAAATAAACGACACATACTATAAAGCTATTGCATCAGGCACATTAAACGCCAATAAAAACGTATTCAACACTATTAAAAATCTTAGTATAGATGCAACAAAGAATAGTCTATTAGAAACAGGAATAACAAATGAAATTATATTACCTGTACAGCGTTTATTAGAGAAGAACATAACCACAGGGGGGAATTTCACAGACCTAACAGAAAGTTTGAGGCTTGATATTTTGGGTAATTCCGAAAAATTGGGTAAATTAGAGCGTTACACTAAGCAAATAACAACTGATGCGCTTAACCAATTTAATGCAAATTACAATCAAGCAGTAAGTCAGGACTTAGGATTAGAGTTTTATTTTTATAATGGAGGTATCAAAGAAACATCAAGAAGCTATTGTATTAACAGGGTTGCAGAAGGTAGATATTTCCACAAAAAAGAAGTAGAAGAATCAGCAAATGAACAATGGGCAGGAAAAATACCAAGTACAAATGAATCGACAATATTTACAAATAGAGGAGGATATAATTGTGGGCATCAATGGTTAGCTGTAGACAGCTCTTTAGTACCTACAAGTGTAATAGAAAGAAATATAAACAATGGAAATTATAAACCATTATAAAAACAAAATCAGAATTAATATAAAATCATGGATATAATATTATCATTTATTTACGTGTTTATAGCTATGGGTTTAGTTATCTTAGTTGATTTTGTAGTAGAATTTTTCAGTAAAAAGAGGAAGTAATATTATGGCAAGTTGTGGAATAATAATACCAGATTTTACATTTAAAGATGTCTCTAATGATTTATCATACAATACAAAGCATAATAAAAATCAATCAAAGAGTATGAAATTACTTAGCAATAAACCAAAAAGACATAATTCAGATCACAAAGGAATGTTAGAAAGTTTCTTTGGTGTAGATATGGGATTAGGAATTTAAAATATAAATATTATAAATATTATGAAAATTTTCAGTACAATTATCAAGTTGACAGCAACTTTAGGATTTTTTTATGGGGCATTTAATATTGATAGTGTTCCTAATTGGGTGCTTATTGCTGTTTTGTCATTATTAGGGGTAATGAATTTGCTTGAGGTCATTCTTCATATTCTAGTTGACAAGATCAATAGAATTTTTTAGTAAAAAGAGTAAATAATTAGCGAATTTACGCTATATAGAATATATAAATCTATATGCCATTTAAGAAAGGACATAAAGGACATAGAAAAGGGGCAAAAGGCAAAAAGACCGAACAATGGGAGGCTATAGGTGAAGCTATAAGCGGAAGACATGCTGAGAACTTCAATGATTTTATGGATGAATTATGGGAAGGTGACTTTACTAAGAAAAGTGAGGCTGCCGAACTATACTTAAAGACGCTTGAATACTTCAAACCAAAACAAGCTAGAGTAGAATCAATTCATTCAGGTGATGTTAGTGTTTCAAGTTTAGTATTTGAGGATGCAAAAAAGGATACAGACTAATCCAATTTACTCACCTTACTATAAAGACCAATCAAGATACTTAGTTATTCATGGAGGTGCTGGTTCTGGTAAGTCGGTTTTTATATCCTCTAAAATACTAAGGAGAATATGTACAGAAACACCGCATAAAATACTTGTAATTAGGAAGGTTGCTAATACATTAAAGGACTCTGTTTATTCGGAGTTTATTAGTCGTTTAGAAGAGTGGGGGTTATACAAGCATGTAACTGTAAATAAAACAGAAAAATCATTTACCTTCGATAATGGCAATGTGATCATGTGTAAGGGGTTAGATGAGCCAGAAAAAATCAAATCAATTGAGGGGATTACGTCTATTTGGATAGAGGAAGCAACAGAGCTAAAAGAGGATGATTTTGACCAATTAGTATTAAGGGTTAGAGGTGAAAAGGAAAACTATGTTCAGTTTATACTATCATTCAATCCTATTGATGAAAACCATTGGATTAAACGTAGGCTAATAGACACCAAAGAAGCTACCGTATGTCATAGCACATATAAGGATAATTACTTTTTAGACAAAGAATACATTGAAAGCTTAAACGCATTAAAAGAGACTAATTCACTTTACTACCAGATATATTGTTTAGGTGAATGGGGAATAGTAGACACCTCTAATAAGTTCTTATATTCATTCGATAAAGAAAATCACGTTAAACAGTGTTCTTTTAATGAAGATTACCCAGTAAAGTTAGCCTTTGATTTCAACCTAGAACCGTTTGCGGTTAGTGTGTACCAAACACCGAACAAAAACACTATAAACGTGATTGACAAGGTAAGACTAAACAATAGCGATATTTACCAAGTATGCGACCACATCAAAGCTAAATACCCTAATCACTTCTTTATTGTTACAGGTGATGCAAGCGGTAAGAATAGAACGGGAACAGCTAGAGGTAAGACTTCGTACTGGAGGATAATTAAGCAGGAATTAGGCTTAAAAGATCAGCAAATAAGATTGAGATCTATGAATCTAGGACTAATAGAATCAAGGGTATTATGTAATTCAGCTTTGCAACATAAGACAATTAATATAGACCCATCACAAACAGAGCTTATAAGCGACTGTACCTATTCAATCGTTGATGATAAAGGTATATTGGTGAAGGATAGAAAGAAGAACGCTAACGATTTTTTAGACGGTTTTAGATACGCTATAGATATAGAGTTTCCAGAATTAATTAAAAACCCTAAGAATCTAAGAAAGAATTAGTATATTTGTTTAACTAAAATAAACAACTATGATACTTTTAATTTTAAATTCCGTTCTTTCCGTTCTTAATGGTTATGCCTTTTTTGTAGGGTACAAAAAAGGGTATAATAAGAATCTACTATTCGGTAATGCTTTTGCTTGTGGTGTATGTGCATTTGTTGTTCTTTCAAGAATTATTTAAAACTATGATACAAACATTTCTAATAAACTCTCTATTCATTTACGGTATTCATGCGACAACTAGACACGGCATGATATTTGGATTTGTTTCTAAGTGGTTTGATAACAAAATATTGATTGGGCACGTATACTATTATTACATAAGCAAAGTTCTAATAGATTGTACTCCTTGTATGGCATCATTATACGGGACTATATCATTCTTTATATTCAACCCTACTGAATTAATTTATTACCCTATATGGGTGTTCTGCTTATCTGGGTTTAATTACATTGTAAACAAAACTATGAACCGATGAAAAAAATACTAATTATATTACTGATTTTTACTTCATGTTCTGATGAAGAATTGATAAAAAAAACAGATTTAACGGAGGATAATTGCTTAGTTAAATATGATGAATCGTTCAAAGATGAATGTAGATGTTTGTATATCTTAGATGGAGATATAGGATTAGAAGGTAGTTACACTTTTTATAATAAGGTTACTTACTACGATTACTTATCTTATTTGGATAGTGTTAAATGCAATCTTATTGTAAAGAAGCATGATTTTGAGGTTATAAAAAAAGATGTAATCATTGGTGATTATACATTAAAATGTGATTGTTAATGAGGTTATGAGAAAACAATGTAAATATGAGGTACTTTATAGTAATAGGTAGCCCAGATAACCATTCAGGGCTTGAGTGTGCAATAGATTGTGAATTACAAATAGGTGATTATGCAGAAATGTGGCACGGCGAACATACTATTGAAGATAACAAAGAAGGCGAATTAGTTATTATAACTCATAGAATGTTTATTGCTGCGATTGATGTTAATTTTTTTATTTTTTATGCGAAAAGAGTTAACAATTGAGACTACTAGGATTTGAAATTAAAAGGGTACGCAATCAAGTAGATGAAAATGGATTGGCTTATAATGCAACATGCCTACACCCACAAATAAAAAGAACAATTGAATTAGCATTTAAAATTGATGGTAAAGAGTTCTATACATTCAAGAACTTTGGTGACATGCCGAATAAAAGGTATCAAAGATTAGCTGAATTTATTACTGAAACAGAGATGCGCATAACGGGTAAAGACCTGTTAGAAATGACGGGAGTAACTAAAGACGCATTGAATAAGGGTAAGATAGTTGACGCATCAGTATTTTTGACGGCAATAGAAAACCTAGCTAGTCAATACTTAGAAACAGATACTTATTATAGGCTTTTTAGCTGTGTGTTCTTTGATGTAGATGAAATCATAACAGATTATGATTATGATTATAATGATGCTAAAATAGAACTGTTTAAATCACAACCTCAAACCAGTTTTTTTTTTCAAAAGCCAATGAGAGAATACTTGCCACAGACCGATATATCAGCGCAAGATTTAGAGGTCTTTTTAAAGGCAACAAAAGCCCAAAAAGAATACATCCAAAAAATAAGGAAAGATTATTCTTCAAGAACATAGCTAAAACAGATAGACAAAGATGGTCTGTAGCTGGATATGATATAATTAAATATCACGAAATATGCAAACTTTCGGTAATAGATTGGTATATTTACATCGAAAATTTAGAGGTCGAAAGACAACGCCAAGAAAAAGCTAATAAGAAATGATTTGGCAACCGAAAATATACGTATAGATTACGAGGTTACTGGCAAAAAGGAACTCGACGCTGCAAATAAATCATTAGAGCAAACCGCAAAAGCTAATGATGTTAC
>JAGDZP010000017.1:0-66414 GCA_049115735.1 Cyclobacteriaceae bacterium
GTCTTCCTGCACGCGGCATGGCTGGTTCAGGCTCTCGCCCATTGACCAATATTCCCTACTGCTGCCTCCCGTAGGAGTCTGGTCCGTATCTCAGTACCAGTGTGGGGGATCACCCTCTCAGGCCCCCTAACCATCATCGCCATGGTGAGCCGTTACCTCACCATCTAGCTAATGGTACGCATGCCCATCCTTTACCAATAAATCTTTAATTACCGTCAGATGCCATCTGGTAATACTATGGAGTATTAATCCGAGTTTCCCCGGGCTATCCCCCAGTAAAGGGTAGGTTGCATACGCGTTACGCACCCGTGCGCCACTCGTCATCATCCCGAAAGACATGTTACCGTTCGACTTGCATGTATTAGGCCTGCCGCTAGCGTTCATCCTGAGCCAGGATCAAACTCTCCATTGTAATAAATCTTTGCTATCATCACTCCTATATATAATATAAAAGCGGTAGCGGCCATACGGCCCAATGTTGTCTGATGTCCCAGCCCTTTTTTTTAATATCTCAAAAGAAAATCAGTTGCATATATAAATATATGCTATGATCCGTTTTAAGCGGTTTGTTATCAATTAATCATCACTTCAAAGAACCTTTTTGACACACTTACAGGAACCAATCCAAACAACCTTCTACTCAAAGCCGTTTCGCCATCAATCCCTTATGTCAATAGTGGTGAAATCTTCCCGATTTACCTGGTCAAAAACCTGCTGTCCCCAACCCTTTTTTATCCCGCTTTTATACTCCCTAAAAACCCCTCTGCCTCAAAGCGGATGCAAAGATACAACTTAATTTTTCTAACCCACAAATACTTCGCAAAAATAATTTGAAGTTTTTATTGATCGGATTAGACATTGAAATATGACAGGCAAAACACCTGCTCTATTCAATCAATCTTTGCAATTACGATCTGTCAATTAATCCCTTCCTGATATTACAACCCCCCCTGGGATTTTTAAAGGAGGCGCAAAAGTAATAGACCTTATTTATTACACAACAACAACCCTTAAAAAATCTTAAATATTTTTAAGCCTCTTGTTATTCTTAACTGCAGGTATAAACAAGGAGTACTGATAATGTATGACTTGGCCCGGATAGAGCCTTTGCCTGAGTCCCCGACTAATCGGGACGAGTGGCGATAGCGGGAGGGATGTCGGTAGTCCTGCCGCAGTATTTGCTCCAAATAAGAATAATAACTTTTGATTTGGCGGAAGATATATCATAAGTGTTTATCTTAAATTCGCAGAATAAGCACAGAGGAAAAATTTGGAGAAGCACTGGATCATATCGCAAGCACCGGAAGACACACTAACTAAGGAACTGGCATCATCGCTGAATGTGAATGAAATTATTGGCCGATTACTGATTGTGCGGGGTATATATTCCTTTGACAAGGCCAAGCATTTTTTTCGCCCTGAGTTAAGCGACCTCCACGATCCATTTTTCATTCGGGACATGGATAAGGCTATAGCAAGATTAAACGATGCGATTTTTAATGAAGAAAAGATACTGATCTATGGTGACTATGATGTGGATGGAACAACCTCAGTTGCGCTGGTTTACAGTTTTCTTCGGGAATTTTACGAACACTTAGAAACCTATATACCGGACCGATATTCTGAAGGGTACGGAATATCGGAAAAGGGAATAGATTATGCCGAAGAAAGTGGCGTGACATTAATTGTAGCACTGGACTGTGGGATAAGAGCTGTGGACAAGGTGAAGTATGCTGGCGAAAAAGGTATTGATTTTATTATATGTGACCACCACCTGCCGGGCGATGAGCTTCCAGATGCATTTGCCCTTCTCGATCCAAAGCGAAAAGATTGCCTCTATCCCTACGATGAGTTGTCGGGTTGTGGTATTGGCTTTAAACTGTTACAAGCCTTTTGCATTCAGAATACTATAGAAATTGAGCGACTCTACAACTACCTTGATCTGGTAGCCGTGAGTATCGCTTCTGATATAGTGCCAATAACTGGTGAGAACAGAACACTTGCATGGTTCGGTCTAAAGAAGCTGAATTCCGAGCCAGTTCCTGGTTTGAAGGCTCTATCAGATGTTTCAGGATTTAAATCTACCATAGACATCTCCAATGTAGTATTTGGAATAGGCCCGAGAATTAATGCTGCGGGAAGAATCGGGCATGCAAAGTCAGCTGTGGAACTACTTGTATCGAAGGATGAAGAGAAAGCCTCTGAAATAGCGAAGAAGCTAAATCTAAATAATATCGAACGACGAGAATACGATGAGTCAATTACCAGTGAAGCATTGGAACAAATTGAAACCCTTAAGACAGATAGAAAGTCGAACGTGCTGTTCAATGAGCATTGGCATAAAGGTATTATTGGCATAGTTGCATCCAGGTGTATAGAAAAATACTACAAGCCGACTATAATCCTTAGCGAATCCAACGGATCGGCTACAGGTTCGGCTCGATCAGTGGAAGGTTACGACATTTATAATGCCATATCAGAATGCAGCGACCTGCTCGACAAGTATGGAGGGCATAAGTATGCCGCTGGTTTAACAATGCCTTTAGAAAACGTTAGCAAGTTTCAAGAACGATTTGAGGAAGTGGTGAGCGATACAATCACAGAAGACATACTTGTACCCAAAGTAAAAATAGATGCTGAAATAGAGCTTTCTGAAATAGACTTCAAACTTCTGAACATCATTAAACAAATGGGGCCATTTGGACCTCAGAATATGCAACCTGTATTTGTTACGCACAACGTAACTCTGAAGAATAATGAAAGATTGCTAAAAGATCTACATCTAAAACTTTTTTTACAACAAGGTGACGAGACGGCATTTGATGCTATAGGTTTTAATATGGCTCAGTTTAGCGGCAAACTTGACAAACCATTCAGTATCGCTTATAGTATCGAGGAAAACAACTATATGGGAAACAAGAGCATCCAACTTATGCTGAAGGACATAAAAATATCAAATGAGTTTGAAGGATGACCTTCAAAAAATAGTCATAGGTTTAGTGGTGGTTTATCTACAAAAAATGGATTTATTAAACTAAAATTGCCAGAAGCCAGTAAAAAGAAAAGATTCAACTCTGAATGGAACTGCGAGCAGAAAACCTTGTGAAGAAATACAAAAGCCGAACGGTGGTAAACCACGTATCGGTAACCGTGGAGCAGGGAGAAATTGTGGGCTTGCTTGGTCCCAATGGAGCCGGAAAAACGACTTCATTCTATATGATAGTAGGGCTCATTAAGCCAAACGAAGGAAATATTTTTCTTGAAAATGAAGACATCACCAAACTGCCAATGTATCGTAGGTCAAAACTGGGCATTGGCTATTTGGCTCAGGAAGCTTCTGTTTTTCGGAGGTTAAGCGTAGAGGAAAACCTGCTGGCTGTTTTAGAAATGAAAGGTATTTCTAAAAAGGAGCAAAAGGAAAGAGCCGAGGAATTGATGGAAGAGTTTAGCCTTACCCATGTAAGAAAAAACCTGGGTATGGTTTTGTCGGGTGGAGAACGACGAAGAACAGAAATTGCCCGTGCCTTGGCTATCAGTCCCAAATTCGTTTTGCTGGATGAGCCTTTTGCTGGAGTGGATCCGATCGCTGTTGAAGAAATCCAATCGATAGTAGCTAAGCTGAAAGACAAGAACATAGGCATCTTGATAACTGATCACAACGTGCAAGAGACTCTTTCCATAACTGACAGGGCCTACTTGATGTTTGAAGGGAAACTACTGAAATCTGGAACAGCTGAAGAGCTTGCCGCTGACGAACAAGTGCGACGGGTATATCTAGGAAGAAATTTTGAGTTGAAACGAAAAATTTAATCTCGTGGAATTCTTCAATTCGATTTTGACATGGGTCATGCAAAAGCGCATTCATCAAATGGAGCTTTTCATGAAGTACCCTCATGAAGTTCAGGATGAAATTCTGAAAAAATTGATTCGGACGGCCAAGTCGACAGAGTTTGGTAAAAAATATAAGTTCGGCTCCATCGAAAGACTAGATCAGTTTAAAGATCGTGTTCCTGTTCATCAGTACGAATCGTTATTTCCCTATATAGAACGAAGAATGAAAGGAGAGCAGAATCTGCTCTGGCCGACAGATGTGAAGTGGTTTGCAAAATCATCGGGTACCACCAATGCCCGAAGCAAGTTTATCCCTGTATCACCGGAAGCCCTGGATGACTGCCACTTCAAGGGAGGGAAAGATTTAATCTCTATATATGTCAATAATTTTCCGGAAAGCAAGATGTTCGCTGGAAAGGGGCTGGCCATTGGCGGTAGTCATCAAATCAATGAGTATGACCCCAGTGCGTCATCCCACTACGGAGATGTATCAGCCGTGATCATGCAAAACCTTCCGCTTTGGGCGCAGTTTGTTCGCACCCCATCGCTGGATGTAGCACTGATGGACAACTGGGAGGAAAAGATCGAGAAGATGGCACAAATCACCTCTGAAGAAAATGTTTCCAATTTAACCGGAGTGCCAACCTGGACGATTCTTCTTATTCAACGAATCAAGGAGCTAAAGAAAACAGATAACATTCTCGATGTATGGCCAAACCTGGAAGTGTTCTTCCATGGTGCTGTAGCCTTCCACCCTTACCGTGGGTTATTTAATGAATTGATCCCTACCGATGAGATGAGGTATGTGGAGACCTACAATGCTTCCGAGGGATTTTTCGGCATACAAGACCGGACCGACTCTTATGACCTACTTCTGATGTTGGACTATGGCATTTACTATGAGTTTATCCCCTACGAGGAAATACAGAAGGATGATCCTAAAGTCATCAATCTGGGAGATGTGGAAATTGGGAAGAACTATGCCATGATCATCACTACCAATAGTGGTCTCTGGCGATATAATATAGGTGATACTGTAAAGTTCACATCCAAATCTCCATACAGAATAAAAATATCAGGGAGGACAAAACATTTCATCAATGCCTTTGGGGAGGAACTAATTATTGAGAATGCTGAAAGCGCCATTACTAAGGCGTGTCAGGTTTCTGGAGCTGTTATAGACAACTTCACTGCCGGACCGATTCATTTCGAGGGCAATTCAAAAGGACGCCATGAATGGGTGATTGAATTCAAGAAAGAACCGGAAAGCCTGGACCGCTTTGCCAGCTTGCTTGATGAAAACCTGAGAGAGCTCAATTCAGATTATGATGCCAAGCGCTTCAAAGATATGGCTTTGCAAATACCTAAGTTGCATAGTGCTGCTCCGGGGACATTTTATAAATGGATGAAAAAGCGTGGCAAGCTGGGTGGGCAAAACAAAGTACCACGGCTGTCAAACACCAGAGAATATATTGATGAAATTCTAGAGTTGATGAAGCAATAGCAGCTAAGCGCTCACCACAAATTTATCAATATCATCGAAAGAGATTTTGCCTTCATAGAAAGCCTTTCCAAACACCACCCCATAAAGTCCCAGGTCAGAGAGTTTCTTAATATCATCGATACTTCTGACACCACCACTGGCGAATATTTGAATTCCTGGAAATTTTGACAACAACTCTTCATAGAGTTTGAATGCCGGGCCTTCCAGGGTGCCATCCCTCGAGATGTCTGTAGTTTTTAGATATTTGAGCCCTCTTTTGTAGTAATAATCAATATGGCTAAATAGATCAACCTTGGTTTCCCTTTGCCACCCACCTACCCGGATGTTTCCATGCATGGCATCAGCGCCCAAGGCAATCCTTTCCCTGCCATAGGACATTATCCAATCGGTAAAAAGGTTTTTATTGTAGACTGAAATAGTCGCCGCGGTGATACTCTCTGCTCCAGACTCAAAAGCCTTGGTAATATCTCCATCAGTATGGAGTCCACCGGAAAAGTTTACAGCCAGATCGGTGTAGCCCGCAACCATTTCCAGCAAATGATAATTTACAATCTTCCCTTTTTTTGCTCCTTCCAGGTCAATCAGGTGAAGTCTCTGGATGCCATGATCCTCAAAACCTTTGGCCAGATCGATGGGGCTCTCCCTATATATCACACCCTTAGCGAAATTTCCACCCGTTAGTCGGGCGAGTTTTCCATTAAGCACAGATATAGAGGGTACAAGAAGCATCGTTATTTATATTCTGTAAAAGCACAAGACCGCTAGCCTTCAAACTATGAACAATAAGTACGTTTTATGGCACTTGAGACACTAACGAATATACTGAATTTATTCGATTTTGACAAGCTTAAAGCCCTGCCCGTGTACAGTCAAAATTTGCACAGATTCGTCTGCCTTTAGGTGCTTTCTGAGCTTCGCGATGTAGACATCCATGCTACGGGCATTAAAATAGCTGTCATCCTTCCATATGGACTTTAACGCGTAACTTCTATCCAGATTTTGATTGATGTTCTCTACAAATAACCGTAATAATTCATTTTCCCTAGAGGTAAGTTTGACCTCTCCAGATGGACCCTCTAACATAGAGCGGTCATAATAGAAGATGAATTTTCCTAATTCAACTTTTCCGGGCAAGGCGCTTTTTGCTGGTCCTGCATGATTTATCCTCTTATTGATTGCACTAATCCGCAATAGGAGTTCCTCCATGCTGAAAGGCTTGGTGAGATAATCATCTGCTCCTATTTTTAGCCCCTGGATGGTGTCTTCCTTCATCGACTTAGCAGTCAGAAAAATAATAGGGATTTGTTTGTCCACATCCCTGATCTCTCTCGCCAAAGTAAACCCATCCTTTTTGGGCATCATAACATCAAGAATGCAAAAACCAAATTCTCCTTCTTGGTATGAAGCCAATCCCTCTTCCCCATCGCGGCATAGCGTAGTTTTATGTCCTTTAAGTTGCAAGTACTCCTTTAGGATTTGCCCCAGGTTCGGATCATCTTCTACAATCAATATATTCAAGCTTTCCATTCTTTTCTAGTTTTATTTCAGCCCCTCATGGACTACAGGGTACTGTCAAAAGGGAGGAAAATTCTAAAGTTACTTCCTTTCTTTACCTCACTCGTTACAACGATTTGCCCACCATGTGCCTCTACCATATTTTTTACATAAGCCAATCCCAATCCAAAGCCTTTGACGTCATGCACGTTTCCAGTAGGTACGCGGTAAAATTTGTCAAAGACCTTGGAAATTGCTTCTCTCGAAATCCCTATTCCCTTATCTATGATGTTAATGATAATACCTTTGGAATTGTCCTCAGTGGAGATTTTTATTTCTGGATTTTCCGGAGAATACTTATTGGCATTGTCCAATAGGTTGACCATAATATTTGTTAAGTGAACTTCATCGGCCTTAAGAGATTGCTTAACAGCTTTGAGCTCAGTAGAAATACTTCCTCCTTTGTTGTTGATCTGAAATGAAATATTTTCCATCGCCCGCTCTATAATTTCATGGACGTTTACATCTTCCAGTTTTAAGTGGAAGTCCTGCCGCTCGATCACCGCCATTTGTAGAACCTTTTCTACCTGTAGGCCAAGCCTTTTGTTTTCATCGTCAATAATTCCAAGGTAACGCTCCTTCAATCCTTGGGCGGCATTTATCTCGTCATCCCGAAGTGCCTCGCAGGCAAGGGAAACTGTAGAAATAGGCGTCTTAAACTCATGAGTCATATTGTTGATGAAATCATTCTTGATCTCTGACAGTTTCTTTTGTTTGACAATGGTGAAAATGGCATACGCAAAACAAAAAATGATGACTAATATCAACACGATAGAAGACGCTAGGGTAAGCCATATTTTCTTAAATAAGAAACTCTGCTGTTGAGGAAAATTGATTAACAAAAAACCAGCCTCGCCCATGATGTCATTAGGGAATAGAGTTGCCCTTAATTCTGTGTTGAGCAACGCCGCTGGTTCGCCAGATATTTTTTTTATGGCAAAATCCTCACTTATCGGATCTAGCACCGCAAAATCATAATCAATGTCAATGCCCTTGTTCTTAAGGCCGTAACTCAACAGGGAATCAACCTCTTGTGTATTAAGACGCTTGTCAATGGCTTTTTTTCCACTCAATAACTCTTGCATGGCCAGCTGAACATACTCGGATTTCTTGGCGACCTTTTTTAGTTTTTCTTCCAACCGCCTACTGACCCTTGTTGAATCAGTGTCTTCAATTCTTACTACTTGCTTCTCATCGTTCTCTATATTGTCCTGAAACTTCAGGGTCACATTATCTAGTGATTTGTTTCCGTCATCTGACTCAAAATAGAAATTTAACCCTAAGGGAAATTGGGATGAGTCCTTAACAAAATCCTCAATCTCTATGACCTTCTTCTCAAAAGTTGTTTCTATCAGTTCCAGCTCGTTTGGATTTGTACTGGAGTGGCTTCTAAGTACGAACTGGGTATGGAAATTATCTACAGCCAAAAGCAGCGCCTCTTGCTTTTCGAGTCTGGAAGACACAAAAGCAAGCACTTCTTGTACGTCCCTTTTAAAACCCTCTTCATTGGCCTTCACTACGCTATCAATCCAATAGAGCTGGAATACGATTAGGGCCATCAGCGACAATGCCATAAGAGCTGATATCCAGGTTGTGGCCTTTTTATTCATGCTTCAAATTTACGGCTTGCTATCCATAAAAGATTTTCTTTAACTTTTTTTAACATCAGTCTAGCTCTACTACTAACTGAAGGGCTAGAGAATCTGCAGCAACGATTCAAGTCTGGTCACCTCATGTGTCACCGGATCATTGTGCTTTTCCTGACGGGGGTTATAATAAATATGATCCATCCCAAAATCCCGTGCACCTTTAATATCTGTTTGAAGGTTGTCCCCTATCATAACGGATTCCTCTTTTGTTGCATCGGTCTTTTTCAGTGCATACTCAAATATACACGGAAATGGTTTTTTTGATTTTGCCTCTTCAGAAGTGATGACGTGTGTAAAGTAAACATCAAGACCAGAACTTGACATTTTGGTTCCCTGTACCTCCTGAAAGCCATTGGTAATAATATGAAGTTGATATTTACCAGAACACTCATCCAACACTTCCTGAGCCCCCGGAATCAGGTGGGGCTTCTGAGGGCATTCATATAGATAGTCCTTATTAAAATTATCAATTATGTCATCAGTCAACAACCTGGAGCTGATACCGAGTTCATCAAAGATAAATTTGAAGCGACCATTTCTTAACAAGAATTTACTTATTTGACCCTTATTGTATTTATCCCAAAGAGATTCGTTCACATGGTAAAAAGCGTTCCATAGCGTGCCCTCGTCAATCACACCAACTGCTCCTAAGTCGTATTTTTGATACAATTCCCCCAACGTTTGTTTGGCACTTGTATCATAATCCCAAAGTGTATGATCCAAGTCAAAAAAGATATGCTTGTAAGCCATTTCTATCAATAGCGTTTTCGAACCTTATTGATGGAAAGCTCCCGATTTGAGTTGAGAACCTCAAAAGTCTTATGGTCTTTGAGTAGAATTGGATCTTTATTTAGGTATTGAAAGATTTGATCTACAATGTCAAGGGCTTCATCTTTGATGTGATAAAAAACCCATTGATCATGCTTTCTGAATCCCAGCAAACCAGCGTTTTTTAGGTACGTAATATGTCTGGAGGTTTTTGTTTGGGTAAAGTCTAATATCAACTCCAAATCCGAAATGCACAGCTCTTCATTCCTATACAGTAAACTCATGATTCTAATGCGTGACTCATCAGAAAAAGACTTGAATATCTGAGCACCAAACTGAAGATTGAAATTTTTTAATTTCATCGCTTTTGATTCAATTATCGACTTTGAGCTGATTGGAAATGTTAATTTAAAGATACAGAATTCAGGTTCATAATTCGACACAAATCCAATTAGGTTTTAATTAAATAGAAGTCAAATTATATTTTTAGTACTTTAGCAAAATTGGAAAACCTTTATGTCCTTTTTGGCATTATAGCTGATAAATCCAAGTTAAAAGTTGTGAAACACCCTTTATTCATATTATCTCTAATCTTTGTTCTACTTCTGGCCAGAGAGTCTCTTGCTCAAGAGGAAGAGGATGTTAGGGTAATTCAATTTTCGGGAATTGTAATGGGTGTAGATAGTGTATCCGGTGTTCCAGGTGTCCACATCTACGTTCCAAAAGCTGGCCGAGGAACAACCACAAACCCTTATGGTTATTTTTCCATGCCAGTGCTTGAGGGAGACAGTTTGATCATCAGTGCGGTGAGTTACGAGCGCCAGCACTTTGTAATACCAGAAGGAAAAAGTGATAACTACACAGTGATTATACAGTTGGCTAAGGATACAACCTATTTACCAGAACTTGAAGTATTCCCATATCCAACCGAGGAATTGTTCAAAGAGGCGATTCTAGCCCTGGAACTGCCCAATCAAGGTGACCTTAATAATCTGAAAAGAAACCTGGATGCAGCTATGCTTCGAAAGATGTTTGCCAATACAGCCATGGGACCAAGCTCAAACCACAACTATTTCATTCAGCAGCAGATGGCACATTGGAACAATCGTTTTCAGCCCACAAGCATTCCATTACTCAACCCATTTGCCTGGGCCCAGTTTATCAAGTCTATCAAAAGGGGTGATCTGAAAAAGAAAAAGTAAATCAGACAGCTGTTTTTAGTTGGTCTTGTCTAAAGAAAGAAAGCAGAAGGTCAGCACTTTCGCCCAATTCTATAGCTTCAGTGGCAAATTTTATCATGCCATAAGATTCCATCCTGATTAATTCGTATCTGGCGCTAATGTTCAACGAATTGGCGGTTCTTTCCTTATCAATCCGATGATAGCACACCAGGTCATTTAGGATAGATCTAAAGGCTATGTCTTTTCTCGCAACTGATTTCCAAAGGTCGTAATTCATCGTTTCAATAATTTAGGTCTTGCAATATCTTATATCGGTGAATTACGAAGTATGACTAAGCGCATCATCCCAATTGACAATGATCAGGAATGAAGGTTTGATTTCCTAGACCTACTGTACGATGTAAATTTTTCGGCTACCAACCTGAGCTATATAATCACTCTTATCTACCAGGACATCAAGCTCTTTATCTGAGATTTCTTCAAGCTCATACCCTATGCCTTCTTTCAGTAAGTTGAAGTTGCTGTCGTACACTTCAATTTGCAGTTCTTCTCCACGAAATGAAACTGCTGTTTCGGGCAAGTAGTCCGCAAGCAATTCGAGTTCTTGCTCATAGCTCAGCACCTGTACTTTTTCCATGCTTTCCTTTTTACCTTTGGCATGTACAATATGTGTTGCCATTATCCCTGCTAACAATCCGAATATTACCACTATGTTTTTCATGACTTTAAGATTTAGTTCTAATTTTTTGATTGTTGTTTTTCAATTGGAGTGCCATTTATTTCAGAGTATTGATTATCTGATAGTTAACTAAATATGTTATGGGTAAATAACGAATTTTATGTCCGTTTGTGAACATATATTACAGCCAAACTGTACAGTAATTAGACACTAGCGTAAAAGACCAGTCGCTAATAGTAATTTGCAACAAGGAAATTCGTTTTTGATAAAATTTGAATCAATTCTTTAATAGATTTACAGTTCCAACGACTATCAGCCGCGTATTAAGTTGAAATACATCAATCCTTTATTTTTAGCATTAATTTTTTTGATTTTTGGCTTGAGCTGTGCGCCTGAAAGAAAAAATTTAATCAGCAATACATTTCATAATACCACTGCGCATTACAACGCATACTTTTATGCTAAGGAGCGGATAAAGGAAGTGGAATTTAACATCGAGGAGAGCTACGATTGGAACTACAATAAGATACTCCCAGTTTTTCCAAAATTCGATTCGACCATGGCCAATTCCATGGCCAGCCAATTGGATGATTGTATTAAAAAATCGTCCATCGCGATCCAAAGACACGCTGAATCTAACTGGGAAGATGACAGCTATGTGCTAGTGGGTTATGCGCGCTACTATGGATTAGACTTTCCCAATGCTATAGAGACCTTTAAGTATGTAAATACGCATAGTGAAGATGACAACACGCGTCATGAGGCGCTGATTGGACTCATAATGGTGTATATCAAAAAAGGGGAGCTCAATAATGCCATTGCTGTTTCCGATTATCTAAAGAAAGAAAAGCTCAATAAGAAGAATCTGAAAAATCTCTACCTGGCCAGGGCTTATCTGTTTCAGGAAAGAGAAGACCTCAATTTCCTGGTTCAAAACCTCACCCAGGCAGAACCGCTTATCACCAATCATCGTGAAAGAGCAAGGATTAGCTTTATCATTGGACAGGTATATCAGCAGCTTGACTTTAAAGGAGAGGCATACCAGTACTACAAAAAGTGCTTGGCAAGCAATCCGAGTTATGAACTTTCATTCTATGCAAAGCTCAACATGGCTCAAGTGAGTGAGCTCAATAAGGGCAATGACCTAAAGAAGATCAGAAAGTACTTCAAAAATCTATTGACTGATGCGAAGAATATTGACTTCAAGGACAAGATATATTACGAGATGGCCAATTTCGAGATCAAGAATGGTAACCTCGACAAGGGTATTGAGTACTTCAATGAGTCTGTTCGTGCCAGTACAAAAAACAAAAGGCAAAAGGCCTACTCTTATCTGAGTCTGGGGAAAATCTATTATGATAGCCTTGCCAACTACAAACTAGCCAAGCTTTACTACGACAGTACAATTTCAGTCTTGCCAAGAGACGAAATGGAATATGAGGAAATCCAGGAAAGGCAGGTAATTCTTGAAGACTTTGTAAATCAACTCACCATTATTCATGATAATGATAGCCTGATAGCACTTTCCAGACTGAGCACCGATTCGCTGGATAGGTTCTTAGATGATTACATTGCGAAGGAAGAAGCCAAGGAAGCTGAAAGGCAGGAAAAGATCAAGGCCAAGCAAAAGAAGACAAACAACACAAGATTTGACGACCCGTTCAACCGGGAATTTGTGCCAATTGGCAGTACTAATTTCGATGAAACGGTGTGGTACTTCTACAATCAATCGGCTATTGACAAGGGACGATTTGAGTTTATCAGAGTTTGGGGGGAGCGACCCCTTGAAGATAATTGGAGAAGGTCTAATAAATCGTTGCAATCTCAATCCGGCAATGAAGATGTAGCAGCGGAATCACCAAGCGATCAGGGAAGCACGGATTCTGAAGACGAAGACAAACCATTCATCGATAAGGATGCACTTATAGCCACCATTCCTTATGATGAAGCCAAGCAACAACAACTATTAGCAGAAGTGGAAGAAGCCCACTATAACTTGGGTAACATCTACAATTTCAATCTGGAGGAAAAATCGAATGCCGCCTCGACATTTGAGAAAATGCTAGGCAGATTTCAGCAAACAGAATACAAGGAAGAAGTCATGTACCTACTTTATTTAATATACAAGGAACTGGGCAATATGAGTAGGTCGGATCACTTCAAAAACATTCTAATCAATGATCATCCGAAAAGTATTTATGCCAAAGTAATCATCAACCCAAATTATAGGGAAGAAAGTCAGGCAGCCAGTGAAAAGCTGAAAAAAATCTATGCACAGGCTTACGCCATGTATAAATCGGGAAATTACAAAGAGGCACTTTATACAGTCGATCAAGCGCTGCGCATTTATCCTGACAATGATTTTGTAGACAATATGCAGTTGCTCAAAATCTTGCTAATTGGTAAAATGGAGACGGTTTATAAATACCAATATGAACTGAACAATTTCATTAGAACGTATTCAGAAAGTGAGCTCGTTCCGTACGTAGATTCACTAGTTAAAGCAACGGAAAACTTTCAGGCCAACCTGATCAATAGTACACGCGCTAAATACAGACAGGCTCCCGAGCAACCCCACTATTTCGTATTTACATACGGCAAAGACACGGAGACATATGACATGCTGAGGACATTATTTGAGGAACTCATTGAGAAAGAAGAAAAAGGCCTGGCTATTCAGAGTTTAATTTTGGATGCCAAAAACTCAATGATTCTCATCCAGGAATTCCAAGATAAGGAAGCTGCTCTTGCTTTTGATGAAATTGTAAAAGGAATAAGTCCACAAGATCAAATACAGAAAGCAGGAAAAGCATATAATTTTGTCATATCGAGAGACAATTTTGAAATAATGTATAATACCAAAGAGCTGGACACTTACCTCACCTTCTTTAGAAAAAATTATTAACCAATGGCGAATTTTTCCAAGCGACTCATTAGAATAACCTGGGCAATCGTGATTATTGGATTGCTGTCACTCTATGGAACATTCTATGCCGTAAGTGTCGATGCTTTTGGGTTGTTTGGTGGTCTTCCAAGTTTGAAAAGTCTGGAGCGACCTGATCCGGACTTGTCATCAGAGTTAATTTCAGGGGATGGTAAACTATTAGGCAAATACTATAGGAATGACAGGACACCTGTTTCATATAGTGAGCTCTCTCCAGAACTGGTTACCACTTTAATGGAGACAGAAGACCGCCGTTACACTCAACATTCCGGCATTGACCTTAGAAGTTTATTAAGAGCTATCTCAGGACTAATCACTTGGGAATTTAAGGGGGGCGGTAGTACCATCACAATGCAGTTGGCTCAAAACCTTTACGCAACGAACACTGAAAATCGAGGTGCGCTATATAAATATAGAAGGATCGGGCAGGTGATAACCAAATTGAAAGAGTACATTATTTCAATTCAACTAGAGAAATCTTATACCAAAGAAGAAATCTTAGCGATGTTCTTAAATACTTATGAGTTTGGCTATAACTCGTATGGAATTAAAGTAGCCGCCAAAACATACTTCAACAAACTTCCTTCGGAATTAAACTACAACGAATCAGCTGTTTTTCTCGGATTAATTAATGCAGCAACTCGCTTCGACCCAGTCAGGAATCCGGAAAATGCTAAGGCGAAAAGAACCGAAGTTCTTTTTAAGCTTTTTAGAAATGACATAATAAGTAGAGAAGAGTTTGACTCGCTGAAAGTAGCAGATTTTGGTCTTCAGTTTAAAGTATCCGATCACAACACTGGACCTGCACAATACTTCAGATCTGTGATAGGAAATTACCTGAGGTACTGGGCAAAGGAAAACGGTTATGACTTGTATGCCGATGGTCTGAGAATATATACGACTATAGATAGTCGCATGCAAGAGTACGCTGAAAACGCGCTCCGTCGACACATGAAAACCCTTCAAAACACCTTTATAAACCATTTAGAAGGTGACGCCCCATGGATAGATGAAGAGGGCAATGAATTAGAGGATTTTGTTGAAAATGCTATCAAAAAGACTCCCTATTATAAATCCTTAGCTGAGCGCTATGATGAAGAATCGGACTCCCTGGATTATTATCTTAACCTCCCAAAGAAAATGACCGTATTTTCCTGGGAAGGAGAAAAAGATACTACAATGAGCATGGTGGATTCTTTGAAGTATTATAAGCACTTTCTTCACTCAGGCTTCATGGCCATGGATCCCCACACTGGGCACATCAAGGCATGGGTTGGTGGCATAAACCACAAATACTTCAAATTTGATCATGTGAAGCAAGGTAAAAGACAGCCGGGAAGTACCTTCAAACCAATAGTGTATGCAACGGCTATGGAAGCTGGATATTCCCCTTGTTTCCCTGTTCGGGATTTGCCGGTTACTTGGTCTATGCCTGGACAAGATCCTCCTACATGGACGCCCGAAAACTCAGACGGTCCTTTTACCGGCGATGAAATGACGCTAAGAAAAGCTATGGCGAATTCAATTAATTCCATCACCGCATATATTATGCAAAAAGTGACACCCAAACGTGCTGTTGAAATGGCAAACAGACTTGGGATAGAAAGTCACATTGATGCTGTGCCATCGCTTTGTCTGGGTGCCGGAGGTGAATTATCCTTATACGAAATGAATGGAGCATATTCCACTTTTGTCAATAATGGAATATATACCCAACCCTACTTTATTACTCGAATTGAAGATCAAAATGGCGTGGTACTCCAGGATTTCATACCTAAGCGAAAGGAAGTGCTGGAAGAGAAAACAGCCTACCTGATGGTTCATATGCTGAAAGGAGCAACAGAAGAAGAAGGTGGAACTGCCAGAGGATTAGCTTGGGAGCTAAAGGATGGCAATGAAATCGGGGGTAAAACAGGAACAACGCAAAATGCCTCAGATGGCTGGTTTATGGGTGTAACAAAAGACTTGGTTGCCGGTGGATGGGTAGGTGGAGACGACCGAAGTATTCACTTTAAATATTGGGCTATGGGTCAGGGAGCCAGAACTGCTATGCCGATCTGGCAAAACTTTATGCTCAACGTTTACAAAGACAAGTCCCTTGGTATTGAAAAAGGACCATTCCCCGAACCAACCTTCGATCTGGATGTTGAATTGGATTGTAGCAAACACCAAAATTCTGGACAAGAAGCTGATTCATTGAGCCATGAGGTAGATGAAATTCCTGCTGGAGTATTCTAAAAGAAATGGACATTGGAGATATCCAAAAGAAAAACTTTCAATCCATCCCAACGAACCCTGGGGTCTATAAATTTTTCAACAAAGACAACAAACTTATCTATGTAGGTAAGGCCAAAAATCTAAGAAAAAGAGTTTCCAGCTATTTCAACCTGTCCAGAACAAGCAGCAGAAAAACAAGGACTCTCTCGACCGAAATATTTCAAATCAAATTCTCTATTGTTAATTCGGAATTTGATGCGCTATTATTGGAAAACAATCTCATAAAGGAGACCCAGCCTAAATACAATATCCTGCTGAAGGATGATAAGAGTTTTCCTTTTATATGCATATCCAATGAGAGATTCCCAAAAATATATTCCACAAGAAGATACAATACCAAGAAGGGCGAATACTTCGGGCCATATACCAATGTAAAGGCCATGAATAGCGTATTGGATCTTATAAGGAAGCTCTATAAGATTCGTACTTGTAGTCTTTCTCTCACTGAGAAAAACATCAAGAATAAGAAATTCAAAATCTGTCTGGAGTATCATATCGGCAACTGCCTTGGCCCGTGTGAAGATCTACAATCAGAAGAAGGTTACTTGGAGGAAATCGAACAGTCGAGACATATACTGAAAGGCAATATCAATGTAGTCATCAGCTATTTCAAAAACAAAATGAAACTAGCTGCCGGTAATCTAGAATTTGAAAAGGCCAATCAATACAAAGCCAATCTGGAACTACTGGAAAAATTTCAAGCTAAGTCAGTTATTGTCAATAAGAAATTAAAAAACACGGACATCTTTTCCGTTATCTCAGAAGAGAACAAAGCCATAGTCAACTACATGAGAATCGACAATGGCTACATCAATATTTCAGACACGTTCTCCATTAAAAAGAAATTGGAGGAAAGCGATGAGGACATCCTTAAACTGATCATAATTGATACCAAGCGAAAGTATAGAAGTGATAACAGCCTAATCATCTGCAATCAACAGATAGAAAGCTGGGACGAAAGCTTACAAATAGTATATCCGAAAAGAGGAAACAAAAAGGAGCTGCTCGATTTGTCTATCAAAAATTCGTTAATATTCAAAAAGGAACTCATTAGAAAAAAAGACAGTAAGGTTTCTAACTCAGAACGGATTCTCAAACAGCTCCAAAAAGACTTGAAATTAAAAGTCATTCCAAAACACATTGAGTGCTTTGACAATTCTAATATTCAAGGAACAAACCCAGTAGCATCTATGGTGTGCTTCAAGAATGCAAAACCATCAAAAAAAGACTATCGCCATTTCAAGATCAAAACAGTGACTGGTCCCGATGATTTTGGGTCGATGAAAGAAATTGTCCATAGGAGGTATTCGCGCCTTTTGAGAGAAGACCAGCCATTACCTAACCTGATAGTAATAGATGGCGGCAAAGGCCAACTAAGTGCAGCTGTGGAGGCATTAAAGGCTAATAATGTGTACAACTCCATTCCGATAGTTGGAATCGCAAAGAAACTAGAAGAGATATACTATCCGGAGGATTCCGTACCGCTTCATCTCAGCAAAAAATCAGAATCATTAAAACTTATCCAGCAGCTGAGAGATGAAGCCCACCGTTTCGCCATCACCTTTCACAGAGACCTCCGTTCCAAAAACTCCTTCCAGTCAATATTAGATGAAATTCCAGGTATTGGCGCAGCTTCAAAAAACAAACTGATAAAAAAGTACAAAACTATTAATGCTATTCGAAATGCGAAAGAGAGTGACCTAGAAACCCTAATTGGAAAAAGTCGTACCGCAACTCTAATTGAGGGCATAAAAAAAGTCCCGACGAATCGGGACTCCTAAAATCTTTATTTTGTGCTTTAGGAACTAAAATTCCCAAAGTTCATTTTCAAATTCGAGCATATCATGCTCAAGCTTTTGAGATGCCAATATTCCATCTCTTCTTGATTTGTTGTAAATATCTACAATCCTGTTGTCTTCAGGGTTGGCATATTTAATCAAGTTTGAAGCAAACAACCTAAGGTCAAATGCCTCAGCAAAATTTCTATGCTCGGCAGCATTCTGCACATTGTACCAAACAGCCTCCTTTGGCATGCTTTTAAACAGCTCTACAAGATCCTTGTACCTGAATGACGCCAAAGGCTTGATAAACAATGCAGGGTTCTTGTCTGCTGGCAAAAGCAACGTAATCGCCTGAATGTCATAATACATTCTGGAACGATTTCTGTCAAAGAACATATCTTCTCTGATCTCTACGAGAGAAAAGTCCGCAGTAGCAAATTCATCACTAACAGCTTCTTCCTCTTCTTCCTCATCACCAAAGCCATCGTCCTCTTCCTCACCGAATCCCATAGCGATCTCTTCTTCAGTAAGTCCACCACCCTCTTCAGGGTATTTTAGATTTTCCAAAAAGGTCTCAATGTTCATCCTGGTAGTTACCGAATCATTAGTATAAGGAAATAACAATCCTTGCTTTACAGCATTAATGATGATTGTTGGCAACTCTCCATTACGTGAGAAGAAAGGCTTATTTTGCTTCTCTTTCAAATCCATTTGTCTCCACAATGTCTTCTTAAACATCATGTATGACTCATGTACCGGATACACCGAATTAGGGTTGTATCCAGGATCTTTTTCCTGCGCCTGACTCACACCCATAGAGCCAAACCCAAGGAATGCGCACAAACAAATTACATAACCAAATTTTCTCATAACACTTGAATTTATTTAATTGGAATAGTGATGAACTTACCTGTAAAGTTGTTGAAGTCCTCCACTTTTTTCCTGAAATTCTGTCTTTGTACTTTCTTAGTCTCGATAACCAAGGCATCTCCAGGTCTCGCCTGGCTAGCCAATTGAGTTATTTTTAAAGTCTCACCTGAATTTCTCACTGACCCTACAGCCCTACCTCCTCTCACTAATGTAACTTCAGAAGTAGCCACTCTAAACTTAGCATCATTAGGTAAAGATTGTTTGAAACTTTCGTCTGGCGTAGCTCTAAGTTTAAGGCCTCTAAGCTGCCTAACTGAAACCCCTGTCTTCAAATTAACAGGTCTATTTCCAGCAAACGGCTGTACTTCCGGTGCAGGAATTCTATTTACACCGAATTCACGTGAACCAATAGTATTTCCATTACTTGATACCGTTAAGGTAACCTTGGCTGACTGAGGAATAACCGTTACAAAACCAGTTTCAGAACCTTTTATATTGGTTCCACCTTTAGTAGTAAATGCAGGATTATAAGACGTACCTAAAGCAGGCACCTGCACGTTCAATTCGTTTCCACAGTTCAAATAAAGTTTAGAAACTGAAGCGGATTGAATTTGCATTACCGGCTTAGAAACAAAATATTGAATGGTATCCACGAAAGTAGTATCGTTACCACCAGGCTTTTTCACTGTAATTGCAGCTATATAAGTCTTTGGTGCCAAATTCTCTTTATTGTAAGCACCGGGTGTTGCTGTAAACTCTACTTGGCCTTTTCCACCAATTACTTCTATCTCCTCACCATTGTAGGTCATAGTTGGCTTAACAGCAGATGAAGAAGCGGCAATAAACATTTCAGCTTTATACTTAGTACCAGCTGCAACTATATTAGACTCTGGTCTAACCATTGCCACAATTTGATCAAACTTCAAATCCTCCGCACCTACTAAAGCAGCAAGGATTTCAAGAGCTTTTGTCTCCTCAGTAATTACATCATTTTGCATTTGGCTAAGTGATGCTAAAGCACCCAACATCGGCGTATTATGACCAAAGTTCAGCTCAGCAAAACCTTTCTTGTTTTGATTAGGGTCATCCGCAAATACTTCAATGTCCTTCGCATCTCGAGCAATGTCCCTGATATTATTATCACCAGTAGTTTCCCTCAAAAATGCAGAATAAGTGTTCAACTTAGCTTTCAACTCGTCTCCCTGTCCTTCTTTGTAGAACAATCTTGGTGCAGTATCAATGTCTTTCTGACCTATCAATTTGTTGTTCTCATCATAGCCTCCAGAAGCTTCAATCAGTCCTTCCTTATAGTCTTCAACTTCTTTAAGAATTTTTGATGTTTCTTCTCTGACCAATTTGGCCTTATCTAAAACAGCAGTATCCTTATCTCTATTTCCGGCATCACTAACAGCCTTTTGAATACTCGCAACTTTGTTAACGTTTTCAGCCTGATTTTCGCTATTTGTTTCTTCAAATGCGTCATTGATGAGCAAAAACTTTTCGAGTACACTATTACTCACTTGCAGCGCGAGAAGAGCAGTCAGTACCAGGTACATCATGCCTATCATCTTCTGCCGCGGTGTTTCTTTACCTCCAGCCATATCTTATGCTTTTTAGGTTTATAGTTTTATTTCCAAATTAGTTTGAAGCCGGAGTGCTTCCTCCACCTCTCATAGCTGCTAGCATATTGCCATAAACTCTATTCAGAGAAGTAATATTGTTATTCAACTGACCCATTTGATCGCTGAACTTCTTGGTATCCTCACCCGCTTTTGCCATGCTTTCCATAGCGGCAGTAACATTGGAGTAAAACTTGTTCATTGCTTTCACGTGATTATTCGCGTCTTGCAATTCCATCTCATACACAGCGTTCAGAGCACCTAGATTTTTGGTTACCCCTTGTACTTGAGTATGGTATTCTTTGGCATCTTTAGATGCATTGGCCATATCAGCCATAGCCGTTACTGTAGATGCGTATGATTTGTTCATTTCAACTAATGAGCCAGATGCAGTTTTCACATTTTTAGCATAGTCGTTGGTAGCAACAGCAGCATCACTCAGGTTTGCCATGTTGTTAGCAGATGATGCCATATTTTTCAGCCCCTTGCCCAAACTATCGATCAACTCAGGTCCAATTTTAGCATCGGCCATCATCTTATCCAGTTTTTGAGATGCACCAGGCCCTGAAGCAGCCGCTTGAGCTCTTGGTGCTGGAGGTCCTCCTTCATAATCATCTGCTAATTCAGGATATACCTTAGACCAATCTGTCTCTGCGTGCTTCGGCTCGAATGCACTTAAGAAGAAAATTACTGCTTCTGTTGTTAGCCCTATTCCTAGCATTTCTCCCGCACCAGGAAGGTGGAGAATCTTAAACATGGCCCCAACAATTACTACTGCGGCACCAATACCATAAACTTTGGGCATTATCGTGGTAAACAACAATTCTGAAAATCCACCTTTTTTTGCGCTCATATTATTAAAGATTTTAGGTTATTAATTCGTATTAAGTTCTTAGTTAAAATTCATTTCCTCCTGAACGACCCAAATGAGTCATTGCACACCTAAAGCCAATTGAAGCTCTGGTTGAGTCTTTGTATTCGTAGGTTCTTGTTCCTGTCTCCAGGTAATATGCAATATCTTTCCATGATCCTCCTCGGATCACTTTCTTGGTAACTGTCTCATCAAAATAGGTTGGGTTCAAATCCCAAACCAAAGGCATAGAAGACGGATTAAATGCATCTTCGCACCACTCAGCCACATTACCAGACATTTCGTAAAGCCCATAGTCATTAGCAAAAAAGGTAGCGACCGGACAAGTATAAGCGAAACCGTCATCGAAGTAATTTCCTCGCCCTGGCTTAAAGTTTGCCAACAAACATCCTTTTTGATTCCTTATGTAAGGGTTACCCCAAGGGTACTTAGCCATATCTCTTCCGCCTCTTGCAGCATACTCCCACTCAGCCTCTGAAGGAAGTCTGAAGTTTGGCATTGGAAACAGCCCGCTTTCAGCTCTATATGAATTCAAATGTTCTGTTCTCCACTTACAAAAATATTTTGCTGCTTCCCAATCTACTCCAACAACAGGATAGTTGTCGAATGCAGGGTGAGACCAGTAATACACCATTAATGGGTCTCCCATATGGTGTGTAAAATCTCTGGTCCAAACTGTAGAATCAGGAATCAAATCTTCCAGTACTAAACCGTCAGGCAAATCCACTTCCGATCCCTCAAGGATATCATCAGTAAACTGACGATACTCGTTGTTGGTGATTTCGGTATCGTCCATAAAAAATGGACCGATCGTTACCTGCTTGTTAAAATTAATTTGGGTAGCCGGAACATCTTCATCAGCCTGTCCCATGTGAAACGTACCCGGAGGGATTGCCACCATACCGTACGGTCTGGACATTTCCCAACCTTCTCGACCTGGAGCACCTACCAGTTCTCCATTGTCATCAAATCCTGTACCGCCACCAAAAAGGCCTCCGATGATACCGCAACTTTGCAGCCCGAAAACCGCCAATATGAGCAGCAATAATGGATTTCTTAAAACACCTATTTTATTCATAACACGAAATTTAAAAATCATACTTTACTATAACAAGTATCTCTGAAATATATTGCATGGTTTAAACCATAAATATAAATCATACATATCAATAACATGAAATTAATTATAAAAATAATATCAATCATGTTGAAATATAAAATTTAGCTGTCCAAATTGTACAAATTAAATTAAATGGCAAAATATTTTTCTCAAAATCTGAACCGCGGGGTTCTGATTGGTTTCTTGCCTCCAGTGGAAATGTTGGGCAGATTGTAGCGAATATAAATCTCATGTGAAGTCGGCTGTTTGGCTTTCTGTTCGCCCACTACATAGTCAAATGCATAACCGACTCTCATCTTGTTGTCATCTAGGAAAGAATAGCCCATTAGCAATATTAGTGCTTCATTGTCACGGTACGATGCACCTCCCCAAATCTTGTCATCATAAACTGCGATACCGCTAAGGTCAAATGAATAATTATTAAGGTCAGTTTTGAAAAGAATTGAAGGCTTGAAAACAAGATTATATGCCACTTTGTAAGTGTACTCTCCCGAGATGTTGAAATTCCTTTCCATCTTATTTTGAAACTCTGAAGATTGGCTGCCCAGTCCAAAATCAAAAGATGGATTTAGAAGGTGATTCACACCAAGACCAATGGAATATTGTTTGGTTGTATAGTATGCTCCAAAACCCATGTTTAGTGCTACCTGAGATTCTTTTGTCCCCACATTCAAAGGATCTGTTGGATCATTAAAACGAAACTGAGTGAAGTCAACCGTTTGTGATATGAATCCTGGCTTTATCCCAAGACTCAATTGTCCTCTCTTGACTTTCATATGATAAGCCACAGCTATCTCGGTACTAAAATTAGCCAACGGGCCTAGTCGGTCATTTATCAAATTAACCCCAACACCAAAATCTTTTTCTTTAAATTTTACGGGAGTTGAAAATGAAACCAACTGACTGCTAGGTGCTCCTCCATCACCATCGAAAGACGAGCTATATCCCAACCACTGGGTACGGTGCATTGCTGCTATGTGAGAGGTACCATCAACCCCAGCCCAGCCTGCATTGTAGAATAATGGGTTGAGCATGTATTGACTGAACTGAACGTCCTGCTGTGCCCAGCTAATGCCAGATATGCCAATACCAAAAAATAAGACCAGTAAAGCTTTTTTCATACCACGATCATCCGAATCGCCTCAAGAGAAATTGAAAGAAATTCAAAACGGCTTCAATTTAGATAACCTAATGAATATTCCCAATTTTTCATGATAGGAACCAAAAATATATGGTTATAAAAATTCGATGTAGGGAAAACCCTTACGAGCCTCGCTATTTTTTTAACCAAGGCTCATAGAATATAGGGGATTAAGAATTTCCGTTGGCTTGCTTTATGTACAATTCTAAAGCTCCTGTCATTGATGGAGCATTTGGAAGAGGCGCTTCTATGTCAATTATTAAACCCGCATCCCTCGCTGCTTTTGCAGTGGTCGGACCAAAGACAGCTATCCTGGTATTATTTTGCTTGAAGTCAGGGAAATTTACGAACAGTGAATTGATGCCTGAAGGACTGAAAAAAGCAATCACATCATATTTGATGTCTGCCAAGTCAGAAAGATCACTCGCCACAGTTTCATAAATGATTGCTTCAGAATAATCATAACCATTTTCCTTCAGGAAATTTGGAATGTCATCTTTTCTGATGTTCGAACAAGGGAAAATAAATTTTTCGTTCTTGTGTTTTTTCAACACTTCAATCAACTCACTTGCGGTACGTGAGCCTGTGAATATTTTTCTTTTTCGAATAACGATATACTTCTGCAAGTAGTTAGCAGTCTGCTCAGAAATACAGTAGTATTTCATGTCAGAAGGAATCTCTACTTTACTAGCAGTTGCCAATCTGAAAAAATGATCGACAGCATTTCTGCTGGTAAAAATTACTGCCGTATGGCTCAGTATATTTACTTTTTGCTTTCTAAATTCCTTGATATCGACCGGATCAATTTGAATAAATGGTCGGAAATCAATTTTGATGTCGTATTTATCAGAAAGGGATACATAGGGTGACTTAGCATTCACCGGCTGTGGTTGCGAAACTAAAATACTCGATACGCGATTCAATCTTTTTTTGTCCTCAGTTAAGATACCTTCACTCATTCCTTTTGCACTTTTTAGAAAACTTCAAATAGTTAATTCAAGAAAATCTTTACGATGATAATCAGTGGGATGATTTCTGTGCCGCAAATGTAGGAAATTAAATGTAGATTTTTATAGCCTGAAAGTTTATTTAACTTCAAAAACATTAATAACGGGCGAAGAATCAACATAATTAATACAATTGTAGCTATTGTCATCCACATTATTGCACCCAAATCCTGACCAACTGATACATAAATTATTGCGAGACAAAACAAAATTAGTGCCATCATCAGAGTCAATCTAAAATAGTCGAAGAACTGAATGACCAATACTTTCTTCAGCTTAAAAACACTACCCACAAATGATATCAGAAAATATTTAAGCACCATCAATACTGATGCAATCAGTGATACCAAAAATGATTGCAACAGCAAGGCGCCAAAACTTCTGTCAACGGCGGCTGTAGTTTCAGCTATAGGGTAGACATTATCAATTATTACAAATGTGAACCCTAACATGATGCCATACATGAGCAACATCAAAATGTTTGTTGAAGAAAATATGCCTACTGAAAATATTCCTTCAGATTTAGGCTTTAATGAAAGCGCTCGGAATAACGAAAAATAATCATTGAATGAATTTTTCAGAGCCCGTTTGCATATTAATACCACCATCAATACGATAAATATTGACACGATGTAAAAATCTGTGATTGCATCGGTTTTTCTCTCAACAAGATCATAATTTGTATTTCCGGCATTCCCCGATTTGACTGGATTCTTGTCAATAATAGTGGTACTAATATCTGACGGATTTAAGGCAGGTGCATAAAGTGAGACCAAAATTAGGTCCTGACCAAATACATTTTGTAGACTATCAACACCAAACGTCAACACGGCTGTTTGATCATTGACAAATACAATATTGTGATCAAATAATACAGACACATTGGAGGGTAGGCTCATTTGAATGTGGTATTCTTTATACCTATTCAGATCAAGGGGAAAATGAAGTGCATTGGGAGCATGCAATTCCTCAATATAAGGAAGAAATCCTGATTCATCTTCCGAATATATCAGCCAGCCTGATCTCAGATCATCTACTTGTTCTTCTTGACAATAGGCTGAGCTAATCGCCAACAGAGATGAGCTGAGAATAATAAGAAAGATTGATTTGAGACTCGACATTTAGCACGCAACTTCTAAGTACAAAATTAGATGAATCGTGCTTATGATTAATAGTGATTTCTGATTATTCAATTGACATTCCTTGTGCCGTGCTCAGAACCGTCCTGTATATCCGAAATGAACTTTGGATTGATCGAAGGAAAAGCCATTGGTATCTGGATTGCCGAGCCCGTAGATTAAATTAAACATACCGTTTTTCACACTCATCTTAACACCCGCACCTAGGCCTGACGGTTTAGCACTCGTACTCCCTGAAAAAACCTGCCTCTCCAAAACAGCCTGATCATAGAACAAGAATATCAAGGAATTGGCCTCTAAATAAATCTGCCACTCTATACTCGCCAATGCGTATTTGGAAGCGAAAAAATGATTTTCATTAAAGCCTCGTATTGAATTCAATCCTCCAACTCTGAACAAATCATTCAGAAATAGCTTATCGTTCTCCATGATTCCGCTAGTTAATCGAGCATGCAAAACTGACCTCTTGCTCATTGGATGGTATAGATCGAATAGTCCAGAGAATTCATATTGGTTTGACTTCTTTACATCTGAAGGTGTCAATGAATTGGAGGAAATATTCTTGAGCCCTACCCGAGCATTTAGAGTTGAATAAATTCCTTGTTTAGGAAAAGTAGGATCATCCAATTTATCGTAGGTGAAATTCAATCCATAGAAATTAACATCGAAATCTCCACTGGCCTCATCGAAATCCTGTAGGGTATTCCCCTGTCTATTCTGGAAATTAAATCCGATGTTTGAATAAGCCCCGGCTAAAAGTTCTAACCCAAAAGTCAGTTTTCGGTTGGAAAACACAGTGTTTTCTTTCAACTGATCAAAGGCCAAACTCATCGAAAGCGGCGAACTAAAAATGAAAGGATGGTAGTAACTCACATTTAATTGCTGGGTTTTTGTTGTGATTTTCTTCCAATGAAAGTCAAACGATTTGCCAGACCTAAATAAGTTTTTAAGTTCCAAATTCAATTCACCGTTGATATCAGATTTAGCGCCATTGGTGCCGGGTACTAAACCTATGATTCCATCAAATACATTTGCTTTAACCTCCGCTAAGGATAACTGCAGCTTTGCCTTCTGCAAGGCAAAATAAACGGTGGGTTCTTCTTCCAATTTGAGGAATGCAAGCCTCTTGGATTTAGCCACAATTTCATCGACAGTCTTTTGAGAATATAGCGAGCCCAACTCAAGTCCAAAATATTGTGACAAAAACCGAGTAGTCGCTGGGGGAGGACTTGTCAAGCCAAGCGAATCCAATAATATAATCCTTCCTGGCGCAACAGATATTTCACAGTGCAACCTGTTTTTTCCCATTTTAAATGAATCCAATTTTGCACTGGCAAATGGGTATCCATGGTTATTGTAGTAAGCGACAATTTTATCGAGTGCTTGGCTCGATTCTTCGGTACTATACGACTTGGGTAGTTTTTTATCTGATAGACCCAATTTGCGTTGAGATGCAAAATCCAGATTGCTCCCAGCGACAAGCAGATCGTTGAACTTCTTACCTACAAAGACCTTTAGCAAAGCACGATCTCCATCAAACGAAAGCCTGTCCAGGTTGGCAAGCCAATAGCCTTGTTTCTGCAGTGCACCAATTACTTCATGGATATGGCTTTTCAGTGTAGTAGAATCTGAGAAGGAGATTTCTTTAAGTTGATTTGTCAAAAGGCCATCAGGATCGCCGACAATTTCAAGTTCATAAATTGATTGGGCCTTACCGCTTTGAAAGGCTAGCACGAAAATCAGTAAACAAAAAAGAAAGTGACGCAACTTTGGCAAAAAGCTATTGGTTAGATTTGAAGCTAAATTACGATAGTTGGCTGGAATTTACATTCATATCCCGTATTGCAAACAGGCCTGTCATTACTGTGACTTTCATTTTTCCACACACCTAAAAACAAAACCGCAGCTTCTTAAAGCCCTGCTTAATGAGATAGAAATACAAGCAGATTACTTATTCAATAATCCAATTGATTCAATCTATTTTGGAGGTGGTACTCCTTCAATATTATCGCCTGAGGAACTCGATAAGATATTTCAATCAATAAATAAACATCATAACATTTCAGAAGGAGCAGAAGTCACCCTGGAAGCAAATCCAGATGACTTATCTAAGAAAAAGTTACGGTCGCTCTATTCTTTGGGAGTCAATAGACTCAGCATTGGTATACAGTCTTTTGATGATAAAATTCTGACACTCTTCAATAGAGCTCACAATGCCCGCATGGCAACTGACTCAGTGAAAAACGCCAGAGATATCGGCTTTGAAAATATTAGCGTCGATTTGATATTCGGCCTACCTGATCAAACCGTCGACCATTTTCAGACTGACCTTATGAAAATTATAGATTTGGAAACTGAGCATGTTTCTATCTACGGTTTGACTATTGAAGAAAAAACTGTGTTCGGGAAGTGGAGCAAATCAAAAAAAATAAACCTTCCGAATGAAGAAGTATCTGCCCAACAGTTTGAATTGATAATGGATGGTTTGAGCTCTGCTGGATTTGATCAGTATGAAATATCAAATTTTTGTAGAAAAGGATATGAATCAAAACACAACTCAAGCTACTGGGATCAAAAACCATATTTGGGGATTGGACCCGGAGCACATTCCTACAACGGAAATTCCAGACAGTTCAACATCCCCAACAACGCTAACTACATCAAGAGTATTTCCAAGGGAGAATTACCATGTGACATTGAACATCTCTCCGCGCTCGACAAATACAACGAATACATTTTGACTAAGCTCAGAACCAAACAGGGTGTTGATATCGATTACATGCTCACTTATTTCAGCCAAGACTTACTCACCAATAGAAAAACAAAAATTGAACAATTTGAAGAAAATGGACTGGTAGAAATTGACAACTACCTAAGACTTACCAGAAAAGGGAGGTTAATAGCTGATAGTATTACTGAATCTTTGATAGAGGTATAGCTTTGTGAAACAAAAGATTATTTCTAGCTTCATATTAAATTTTTAATATTGTACCTTAGTCACACTTGGCTGGTAGACCACAAAAATGAATACTGAACTCAAAGCTTTCATGTTATTAAAGTCCCTGATATTTCACTATCATGGCCTGGATGAGGATGAAGAGAAAATCCTGAATGAATCTGCAGATGAGTTGAAAGCGCATGACGAATTGGAATGGGCCAATGCCTTTATCGCTGAAGATTATCTCTCGGCTTTCGAGCGTTCCAGAGATTTTCTAACCAAAGTGATTGGAAACCTGCCAAAAGAAAAGAAGCTGGAATACCTGCACTCCGTTTGGATAGACAACAACAAAAAAGGCTACCTGACAGAAATGGAAGCCACAGCGATGCTAAACCTTGCCCGTGACTGGGATATCCACAAGGATTTGATGAATATGATTAAGAATTAGCAATTAGATTGAACTGAGCTAATGCTAAGTGGTTACCCAATTGAACATTTTTAATTGTTCATTGTAAATTTAACTACAAGCTCATTTTTTCTTTAAACCTGGACGCCTGTCGTCTACTCACCTCCACTCTTTCACCTCCTTTTAGCTGTACCATCAGTCCTCCATTGAACCAGGGTTCAATAGTATCTACCCAGCCGAGGTTTATGATATGTTTTCTACTAGCCCTGAAGAATGATCGATCATCCAGTTTCTCATCCAGGGCATTCAGGGATTTGTGAATCATCGGCCGGAAAGAATCAAAATATACTTTGATGTAGTTTCCATCAGATTCAAACAACCGGATATTTTCAAGCTTGACAAACCAACACTTTTCACCATCCTTCACAAAAACCTGATCAGCAGGCATAAGCTTATACTCACTGCTTTTCTCTATTGTGGATACTACTTGCTCATCTTCCTTCAACCTGTTGATCGCACTTGCAAGTCTTTCACTTGCAATAGGCTTCAACAAATAATCAAGGGCATTAAATTCAAAAGCCTTCAGAGCGAACTGATCGTAAGCAGTCGTGAATATCACTCTTGGAGTTTTTTCCAGACTTTCCAACAATTCGAAACCGGTTTTGCCAGGCATTTGAATGTCGAGAAAAATCAAATCCGGATTAAGGGCATTTATTTTTTCAATAGCGTCATCTGCGTTAACTGCCTCCCCAATCACCTCAATTTCAGTGAATTCGCTCAGCAAGGTATTCAGCTCCTTTCTGGCTAGCCTCTCATCATCAATTATTAAAGTCTTCATATTACTTTTCTATGGGTATTACTATTGTCGTTAATACTGTGTCTTTATTGGTATTGGAAATGGATAGTGCCGCCTTATCTCCATAAATCAGTTCCAATCTTTTTTTGGTATTCGACAGGCCATACCCTGCCTCTGTATTCAAATCGCCATTGTATTGTCCACTATTCTCGATATTTATGATCAAATCATTATCCAGCTTTCGGGCTCCAATTTTTATTTCTCCTCCATCTTTCAACCTAGCGATACCATGCTTCACAGCATTTTCTACTAACGTCTGCATCATCATAGGAGGTACCTTCTGAGCGTTCACACCTCCTCTGATTTCATAAGACACCTTCAGCCTTTCTTCATAACGTATGGATTCCAGTTCCAGGTAATCCTGCACGATACCTATTTCCTCTTCCAGATCAATTAACTTCTTTTTATCCATTGTCAGGGAATTTCTCAGGATATTAGAAAGTCGTGTAATGGCCGATTTTGACTTGGCTGGATTTTCATCTACCAAACCCCTAATACTATTCAAGGCATTAAAAATAAAATGAGGATTGAGCTGTGTCTTTAAATGATTGAGTTCTATCTCATTGATCACCGCCTCGTATTTCAGCGACTTGTTGTATTGTTGGAAATAGTGGAAAGTGAAATAAATCAATGACCAAAGGAAGTACATGGCAGTTGGTCCAAGTATACCCAGTAATATATTGATTGACTTCAGTTCAACCGAAGTAATCAGAATACCCAACATAAAAGATATCAGGAGCAAAAACATGTAATTAAGCAGCCCCAAAACCAGATCGGCAAAAAGTGCCATGGGAATCAACCTGAGTGGAGGAATAGCCACCCAATTTCCCTTTTTTATCAAAAACCTGAGGAAGTGAGTGGAAGCTATATAAAACAAGATTTGTAATACTTCACCGAAAATATCAGTGAGCTCCAACTGGTTTCGTTGAAAGGAATAGGTAAGGATATTGGCAAAACCAAACAGGGACCAACCCAAAATTTGACATATCCAATAAATCCTGATTTTCGACATTCCCATGACTACAATAGTTGATCAAATATAGCCAAAGGCTCAGGATTTCTTCAGTCAGATTATTTCAGCGGCTACCTCCTCCTTCGAATGGGCTTTTGCCTTTTTTGTAACCGGTCTTTTGAAGGGTCTTATGATCAGCCTCGTTCCCCTGTCGTAGGTGAAGTAGTTCCACACCCAGTTTCCAAAAATGACAATTTTGTTTCTAAACTCGACGATAAGGAAAAGGTGAACGAACATCCAGGTCATCCAGGCCAGAAGCCCTCCAAATTTGAACTTACCAAAGATTTCGGCTACTGCTTTGTTTCTACCCACAGTTGCCATGGTTCCTTTGTCGACATAACTAAATGGTTTTGGCTCTCGGTTCAACTCGATCTTCTTAAAATTTGCTGCTAGTAACTCACCTTGCTGCATAGCCACGGGTGCCAACATTGGGTAGCCATTTGGTGCATTCTCGGAGGGCATATATGCCATGTCACCAATGGCATAAATGTTCTCATGGCCTTTGATCTTATTGAATTGATCTACGAAATACCTTCGGTCCCTGGAAAGCTCCCCCTCTACACCGGGAAGAATATTTCCCTGAACGCCAGCAGCCCAGACAAGAGTCTGAGCAAGTATGGTCATTCCATCACTGAGTGTGACAGTCTTGCCATCATAGGCCTTTACCATTTTGCCAATCAACACATTCACATCGAATCTTTTCAAGTATTGATATGCCTTCACGCCAGACTCTTCGGACATTCCTCCCAAAAGTTTCTCAGTACCCTCAATAAGATAAATCTGCATTTTATTGAGGTTCAGCTCAGGATAGTCATTGGGTAAAACATGCATTTTGAGTTCTCCTAGTGCACCGGAAATTTCCACACCTGTGGGACCTCCACCTACGACAACATAGTTCATCAAACTCTGAACTTCCTCTGGATCAGTTTTGATTACTGCCTTTTCAAAATTCTGTAATATCTGACTTCTCAGGTTCAAAGCATGAGGCACCTGCTTTACCGGAAAACTCTTTTCTTCAAAGTCTCTGTTCCCAAAATAGTTGGTGACCGAGCCATTGGCTAAAATAAGGTGGTCATACTTCAAAGAACCAATGCTTGAATGAACCATATTTTGCTTAGCATCTACGCTAGTCACATTGGCGACCCGGAAATAAAAATCCTTTTTCTTGCTTAATATTTTTCGCAATGGACCTGCTATGGAGTCCGGCTCAAGTCCGGCTGTGGCTACCTGGTAAAGTAGTGGCTGAAAGGTGTGATAGTTGTTCCGGTCGAGAAGTACAATCTGAAATTTTTTGGTGTCAATTTTTTTAATGAATTTGATTCCTCCAAATCCTCCTCCTATCACAACGATGCGTGGTTTTTCTGTGGCAGGGATGCGCATCAGATTCTCATTATTGCCTTGCTTATTGCTCATTTTAGTAGTGCGGTTTTGCTACTAATTTTTTACGCAATTGACTGTGGGAAGTTGGTAGAAATACGCGGTTAATTTTAGCGAGTTAATAGGCTCAATAAAAGGACAATTATGACAGGGGTTTTAACCATTTGTATAGTAGTTTCATGACCTCCTCCCAGCTAGCTACGGTAACTTCTTCCATATCAGAATGGGAGACCAAAAAGTGAAGACCATCCTCTAATCGTTGAGTTACAGGATCGATCCCCGCTGATTTTTTCTTGAAATAAATGAATGTCTTGTCGCTCGCATTTTCAGTGATGTGAATTCTGCCCTTTCGTTTGATCAAAGTAAACTCCTCTGCCTGTCGTCCGACTGATTCGAACAGCTTGTTTATCTCGGCGTATTGGGTTTTGGTGAGTTTCATTATGCTTTGAAAGTGATCAGGTTACTTTGCTGAAATTAGTAGTCAGACTACTTCAATACAAATCTCGCCGTTCTTCCCCATTCAAATCCGTAGTAAGAATATCTGTCATATAATCGAAGAACGGTCGCATAGCAACAAAGCCCTCAGCCATTTTTTTATGAAAGTCCTTTGATTTAGTCTCCTTATCAGAAAAGCTTTTGTAGATAACAAACTGCTTATAGCGTAGCAAGTCAATAGCAGGATCTTCTTTATCAAAGCCCTTTGGGGCGGTTTTCAATTGCTCCCCTTCAAGTGTTCCAAAGTTCTTCTTAAAGTCCTTGTCGGCAAGTACCTCCCTCAAAGGGTCAGGATCCATAGCGATCTGCTTCCTAATGTGTAATAGGTCCTGAGAATTTGGTCCCCAGAATCCTCCAGCTACAAAGCAATTTCCCGGCTGAATTTGAAAATAATATCCACCTCTCAAAAATTTGGTTGCTCGTCGAAAGCCGCCTCCAAGGTTGTTCTTGTAGGGTAATTTATTTTTAGAGAAGCGCACATCTCTATAGATGCGAAAAAGGCTTTTCTTACCAGTGGGTGTTACTATCTGATCATGCTGCTGCATTTCGGACAGCAGTGCATCTGCAAAATTAATCATTTCGTCCCAGGCTTGCTGGTATTCTCCCTTATGCTCAGCAAACCACTCACGATTGTTGTTTTGTTCGAGGTTAGAGAGGAAAGAGATTGTGGTACCAAGGTTGTAATTATCTTTCATAGTACTTCATCAGTAGGGAGTTATACAAGTTGGACTTATTATATCTTCTTTAATTATAATTAAAAAGGTCTACGTTCAAACAAATTCAAATTTCTGAATGTTAGCAAATTCTGCTTCCTTTTCCTGGTATGCATTCCTCAAATCATATTCACGCTGAAGATTCATCCAGAATTCTTCACTTGTGCCGAAAAATTTTGAAAAGCGAATGGCTGTGTCTGCAGTAACCGAGCGTTTTTCTTTAATAATCTGGCTAATACGTGTTTGTTGCACACCTACGGATTTCGCTAATTTATAAGCAGTCAGGTTCATTGGAATTAAAAACTCCTGTTCTAAAATTTCTCCTGGATGTATATTCTTTTTTAGCATTAGTGATAATCTATTATTTGTACATCATGTGCATTTCCATCAATCCACCTAAAAATAATCCTCCACTGATCATTGATACTTATTGCCCAAAACTCTTTCCAATTTCCTGTCAATTTGTGCAAGCGGTTTGATGGGGGTATTCTTAAATCCTGAATCGCATTCGCAGCATTCAGCATAAATAATTTTCTTAATGCGTTGTTTACGATTTCGGTACTCCATTTATTAGTACGCTCTCCATTCCATACTTTTTTTGTATGCTTGCATGCAAAGCTCTCTATCATACGAACAAATATAATATCTTTTTACGATACTATTTTTACGTGATACCAATCTTTTAGTTTCACCATAAATACCACCTTGACGGTATTCCTTCTTTTTGATCCTCTTTCTAATTTCATGTTTTGAATCTACGCTATTACTATGGAATACACAGAAAGACAAGCACAGCTGACACCATCAGATAAAAAAGAACTTCGAAAAGTGATTATCGGAGTTGGGATCTTTACCGTTTTTGCCCTGGTTATATTCGGCATTGGTTACAACATTGTCGGCGCTCATGGCATGGATGATGTTGGCATCTACATCTTCGCAGGATTTGCGGTATTCTTTTTTGGCATCATCCTCTATATGGGTGGAAGTGCAACCCTGGATTTGACAAGCGGTCAAAAGACCATTTATAGCGGAGTGGTCTCAGACAAAGAAACCCGAAGAAGCCGAAGCAAAAAAGGAAGCAGCTCTCCGAAATACCTTCTGCACTTTGGTGATAAGAAGCTATATGTAAAATACAACCACTATGGTGATGTGAGTGTTGGTGATGAAATTGAGCTACACTATGCGAAACGATCCGGCACATCGCTATCCGTGGTGCACCTGGGAGAACGACAAGAAACTGAAATTCCTAAGGAGAAATTCTCAGCCAAAGAATGGATGAACCAGAGGAAAGAAGAGCTTGCCTCCGTGGAAAAAAAGGAATATCCATTAGCCCCTGAGGATCTGAGAGTCCTGAGAAGAAAACGAAATGGCAAAGTATTCACTAATGCCTTTATTCTGATCTTTTTCACCGTGATGAGTTTGGGCTTCAGCCTTGGTTCTATGCTTGATTGGGTGTTTTTTATCCCTGTAGTGATCTTTCTGATCATTGTTTTCTTTTGTTTCAAATGGATCTTCAGGTGCTTTTCAAAATATTCCGGTGACAAACGGGAAGGAGTGAAAGTGGTGGCCATCACCAACCTGAAAGACAAACAAACCTCATCAAGACGTGGATCCAAATCATACTCAATCACCACCTCGTATGGTACATTTCCTGTGGGCAAAGAAGTTTATGACGGCCTCCAAAAAGGCGATAAGGTTTACTCTTTTCATGGCAAACATTCCAACTGGCTGATTGGTATTCACACCGAAAAATCCGGCTATGTTGCTGAATAATGCTTACTCAAACTAACGATACTGTAGGCGATTATTCTATCTCATCCCCTATGGATGTGAGCTTGTATAGGGTCTGTCCAGAATTGCTTACGCCCTGAATATCGATCTGGAGTTTTTTGCCAATATCAGAATTGAAGAAAGAGAAGGTTGCCTTTCCGTTTTTATCTGTACTTATTTTGGGATTCCAATACAATGTGGCTCGCTTGTCTGGCCTGGCGTGCTCCGGGAGCGGCTGATCATACTTCGGAGAATAAAATTCCCTCGCAGTGTAGTAACCTTTTGCCATGACAGAATATGCCTGTTTGCTACTTTCTTTCACAACATTTGCTGAACCTCTTTTAGTATAAATGGCCAATACACCATTTGCCCCTCGCAATCCATAAATTGCAGCAGCTGGCCCTTTGAGGATTTCAATTCTATCTACATCGGTCGGGGGAATTGAGAGTAACCTTTCAATTCCATTCCCATTTTGTGCGACTGGCTCGGGTGGTGTTGGTGCCGGCTCGCCTGCTGCTGCTTCAGTCGTAGCGGTTGTAGCCTGTTGTCCTCCAAAATAAGAGCCCGATGGTTCGACTATAGGTACCCCGTCCAAAAGCACGAAAGGCGGACCTGGGCTATTGCGAATAGTAATATTGTTACCAGAGACAACAACACCAGCCACACGACCTTGAATCATTTGAAATATATTCATGAATGCCATATTGGGGTCCGAAACAATAGTCGCATCTGGAGTCCCATGAATGCTTGTAGCTCTTGATATGGACTGCTTGCTTCCTTTAATCTCAACTTCATCAAGAAACTTGACCTTTTCATCACCAAAGGCTAATTCTATCTGTCTTCTTTGCTCATCCAAAGACAAGTAGTCTAGTTCTTCCTGACTAATCTCTTCTTGCTCCAAAAAATCTCCTGTGCCTTTGATGGCCAATAAGTATTTCTCACTAGTCAACCTCACCTTTACCTTGGATACTTTCCGTTTCGCACTTATTTTGTTAAAAAGTACCGATACAGAATCTGGCAAGTCTAAATTGTATATATTAAACCTTCCTTTTTCATCTGTAGTCACTAAATCAGCTACAGTTGTCGAAGCTCCAAGTACCAAGGTACTTACGTCTACACTCTCTAAAGGCTCATCATTATACGGATCAAAGACAATTCCTGAAAGTGTCAATCCTTTTTCCATGGCAAAGTTTAGCCGTGTACTTCTATTGGAAAGAATATCTTTCCAAGTGAATCTTCTCCAGCCTTGAGTAAGCATCAACAGGTCCAGTTTCCTTACTGTTTCTTTTTCCCTATCCTTAAAATAAAAGCCAGGTTCCTCAAGACCCCCCTTAATATCCGAATTCAATAACAAATAAGACTTGATATTTTCTTCATTCGTCACCTTGGTAAACTGTTGCGCATCTGTTACCGCTACTGAGAAATTACCCTGAACCGGACGGCCCTCTGAATCTGATAATTTAATATCAAATTCACTTGGTCCCCTGGAATCTAACTCCTCTTTATCAGGAGAAATCTGAATATCTATATCTCTTTGCTGATCAATAAAGATCAATCGTTCGCATTGTGGCTGACCCAGGTCATCAAACAATGTAATTTGAAAAATTCCATCAGGTAGTCTGGATTTAGGCAATTCTATTATCGACTTTCCTTTCCTAAGTAATCCTTTAGATTTTGTGTATATCCTCCCCCGATTTTGACCAATGATGTAACAACTTCGATCGTTGTATTCCTGTGAAGCCTGCACTATGATTTTGACAGTATTTTCTTTATTATTTTGAACTTGCAACGCCATTCCCGCAGATTGAATATATGGCAATGGATACATTCTTTCAATGCCATTGCCTGAGACCTTCGCAAAATAATCTGTGTCTGCTCTAGGGTTAAGAAAGAAACTCCCCATCCCTTGATGGATGCTTTCGAAATTACCCACCCGATTTCCTTCTCCATCCAATACTTGACCGTTAACATCAGCCCCATTCCCTGATTGATCTATTGCCTTAAAAGCTATCCTGGTAATCACTCCCGCGAGAATGTCTCCCCCTTCTGGAAAAAAGTTTAAGCTGAGATCTGATTCAGGTCGGTTTTGGCTCTCCTTCTGATTGTTTTCATTATAGATCATTACATCTTTTTGAAAGAAGAAATCGGGATGTTGATTGCGCATCCACCTGGTATAAGCCCTGAGGATGTATCTACCTGTTGGTAGCTTATCAGATAATAAGATATCTCCTTTAGCACTTCCTTTCGAAACTTTGATGTTCTGGCTCTCGACCACTTCACCATCAGGATCAATCAAATCCACGTAAAGTACACCGCTACCATCAATTTGTTGATGAGAAGCGGCACTCACCAGATATCCGCTATACCACATTCTTTCCCCCGCCGTATAGAATGGCTTGTCCAAGTGCAGGTAGGATTTTTCCTGGTACAGTGATTTCTTTTCGAACTTCACTTGAATGGCATTAACCAAAGAATCCTTAGCTACATCATTTTTCTCTAGTACTACTTGTTTCTGGTCGTTCAGGTAAATAGTACCAAATGCTTTTTCGGATTCAAATGATTCAATTACTCCCTGTTCCACTGGAGTCCTTTTTACAATTTCATTCTCTTTCCAAAATTCCCTGTTGTATCCAATCTTGTCGAGTACGGCGGCATCACTGTCTCTGAGCCTCACCTTACCGCCTAGCCTCTTATTCTTTTTGGGTTGATAATATTCATAAAAAGTCAACTGAGACTTGGTGTCCACTGGATACACTAACTGGTCGTCAAAATAATAATCAAAAACCTGGTTCACGCTCACATAGTCCAGCAAAAGTGAGTCCGACGATTCCCGATAAGCCAGTTCATAATTCAAGACATAATTTTTCCATGTCCCTTCTCCGGTTATTTTAATAATACTCAAAGCATCATTCTGAATTTTTCCTTTGACCTTCAGAATATCATAATTATTGATGTCAATATATACCTCTCCTTCAAAGGCCGGAGACTTTGCTTTTTTGGTTGGTATAAAGTTGATTACGGCAACTTCCCTGGTGTCCATTTTTTTTACCTCCAATACGTTAAAATCAAAATACTCCTCCATCATTGGATTGATGGGAAGAATAAAGTCGTTTGTATTGGGTTGGATGGTCGTGAGAATCCTGGACAATAGGGTGAAATTTTTATTAGCCAATGCGGAAGCAGCCATCGCATAACGACCCTCCTGTACTTCCCAATCTTCTATGCCAATATTGGAAAATTTAGTGTCATAAAAGATCTCATAGAGTTCCGAATAGTTTGATCCATTCTTGGAAGTTTGCCTGTAAAATGCTTTGCCATAATTTTTTCGGGAGGAAAAGAGCGCCTTGTTATACGCTCTTGTTATCATATCAATGATATAATCGTTTCTTTTTCGTCCTTGTACTATAATTGCGTCTAGCACATTGTCCACCGGCGTGAGCTTCACCACCAGTACATTATTCTCTGCCACGCGGATGGCTCTCTTCAAATAATTCAGGTGTGAAAAATATATTTCCTGCGGTAATGAATCTATTCGGAGTATAAATTCACCGTTGATATTTGAAGAAGTGCCCTTTGATGTATTTAGCGCACCAATGTTTGCAAATGGAATAGGCTCATCTGTTTTTGCGTCTATTACTTTTCCTATCAATGAATTGGTTTGACCCAATGCATCTAGTGAAATCAACAGGAAAACCAGAATCTTACAAAGTCGACTTAGTGAGGTCATGGTTGGTGGTATAGAAGTATAGTGCGAAAATTCATTGAGGCTGTACTACAAGTCTTTCAGAAAAACTCAACGCTAAGCCTTAACTCGTTGCTTAAAAAATTGATTAAATCAGCTCGAATACCGCCACATCACAACTAGCAGGTTCAGTCTTTCGCTACAATCTCATTATTAAGTACCCTTCAAAGCATTTTACCCTATAATTATTTTACAGTCATAAAAGTAAGCATTGTAAATAACAGTATCTCGCCAATTCCAGCTTTATGAACATCAACTTTTATCCATAGCATGACAATTTGAAAAATAAACCCATTACAAATTATACAAAACCAAAAGATATATTAGTTTTGGTTTTGTATAATTAATAATTAACTATGGCAAAAGGCAATAGACTCGGTGAGTTTGAGGAGCTCATCCTCTTAACAGTGGGTACTCTTTATGACGATGCATATGGGGTAGCCATCATCAACGAGATAAAAGTACAAACCGATAGAGCTGTTAATATCAGTGCTGCTCATGAAGTACTTAGAAGGCTTGAAAACAAAGGTTTATTAAAATCCAGGATGGGTGGTGCCACTAGCGAGCGCGGTGGTAGAAGAAAACGCTATTTCACACTGACTAAAGAAGGCAAAAGCGCGATTGACGAGTCTATGGCTCTCAGAAACCAGCTGTATAGCAACATACCAAAACTGACTTTCAACTTTTCTAGCTAATATGAAAATTCACGCTCCTAAATGGGCTGAGAACTTTCTCAAATGGTATTGCCACGCGGATTTAGTAGAAGAAATTCATGGTGATGCCATGGAGCTCTTCCAACAACGGCTGGCTACTGAAGGCCAAACCAAAGCACGTCTCAAGTTCGTGTGGGATGTTATCCGCTTTTTCAGGTGGTCAAATATGAAAATCCCGTATTCAAACAGCAGTCCAACCTCACTCAATTCATCCATGCTTTCAAATTATTTCAAAATCATTTTTAGAAACTTATCAAAGCATAAGCTCTATGCCACAATCAATACGCTTGGATTATGCATTGGCATACTTTGCTTCACCCTGTCATTTCTCTATGTATCTCACGAGTTCAGTTATGAGAATTTTCACGAAAAAAAGGATAGGATATATCGCCTAACTCAACATTTTGAAAAGGACAACACACACTGGGCGCGAATAAATCAGGACTGGACAGTGAAGCTGGCAGATGAGATTCCTGAGGTCGAAACAATGATTAGGTTTCAATCATACCACCCTAGAAATATCAAAATTGGTGAGCGAAAATTCAGACAGGAATATTCCTATGCCGTAGATTCTAATGTATTTGATGTATTTGACTTTGACCTACTGATAGGTAATCCAAGAACTGCTCTGAGTCGGCCATTCACTGTGGTAATCACTGAGAAAATGGCCAAGACGTTCTTTTCGGATCAGAATCCTATTGGTAAGGAAATAGAAATTGCTCCACACGACGAAGGGCATTTCGAGCGCTATCAAGTTACGGGTGTAATGAAGGACTTACCCTCCAACACCCACCTACCTGTGAAGATGCTTACGAGCATCAACGGTCCTGAAAAGCGAAAGGGTTGGGCTTATACATATCTGCTGCTTAAACCCGGGGTAACCCACGAAATATTGGGGGAAAAGATTGTCACCTTTAGAAACATCCACTGCAAGTGGGACGGATGTGACAGCATGAACCTGCCTCTTCAGCAATTGAGCGATATCCACCTCACTTCTAATCTAGCCCGGGAGGTCATTCCAAACGGTGACATATTTTATGTCTACATATTTATCGCAGTTGGGTTATTTGTCCTGATTGTGGCCATCATCAACTTCATGAATCTATCCTCGGCCAGATCTATCGAAAGATCCAAAGAAGTAGGTATTCGAAAAGTGCTGGGCTCTCACAAAAAACAATTGATCACATATTTTCTATGCGAATCTCTAGTCTTTGCTTTTATAGCCTCTGTATTCGGGTTTGCGGTAATTCACCTTGCGCTCCCCTATTTCAACTATATCACAGGGATTCCCCTGGAATTAAACTTTTTTGAAACGCTCACAATTCTTATTAGCGTTTCATTCCTTACCGGAATATGTGCGGGATTTTATCCTGCATTCATTTTATCCTCATTGAAACCAATCAGGGTGCTCAAGGGATCTCCTCAATTCTATTCAAAAATTTCTACCAGTAAATTCAGTTTGAACAAGGCTCTGGTTTCTTTCCAGTTTACCATATCCCATGCTTTGATCATTTGCACTTTGGTTACCTATCAGCAGTTTTCCTATTTGCAAAACAAGAAACTTGGGTTTTCTAAAGAACAAATTATAGCACTGCCCCATATACCGAGTACTTATAAGGGGTCTTATCAAACTTTTAAAACAGAATTGCTCAGTTATCCAGGCATCAAGGGTGTAACTGCCTGCATGGAAACCCCCTCTCGGGAAATAAGGGACATAGGAAACGTAACCATTTTTGGAATGGATGACGAGAGCCACAGACCGACAATGGATATCCAGGTTGTCGATACAAATTTTGTAGAGTTTATGGATTCCAAAATCATTGCTGGTACCAACATACCCACCAATATCGCTTCCCAGACTTTCGGCAAAATTAATAGCGACCTTAGCAACTACCATGAATATGTAAAATCTGTTCGAAGGGCATATTTGATCAATGAAACAGCCATGCGAAAAATTGGATGGGAAAAGCCCGAAGAGGCTATTGGCCAACAGATTGATTATAAGATTGGAGGTTTGCATTTACAAAAGGGCCCTATAACCGGTGTGGTACAGGACTTCCATCAAGAGAGCCTTAAGAATGCGATTGACCCTCTGGTAATGGTTTATGAACCCGTTTGGTTGAATGTTTATCTCGTTAAGATTGACCCTCAAAACATCAGCAACACACTGGCTCATATCGAAAAGAGGTGGAATGAATTCTATCCAGCCCTATCGTTTGAATATTCATTTCTGGATGACCTCTTTGCTGCATTGTACCAATCCGAACGCCAGCAATTTCAAATGCTCACACTATTTTCAGGGTTAGCCATTTTCGTCGCGTTTTTAGGAATATTTGGCTTGATTGGTTATTCTGTAAAAAATAGAATGAAAGAAATTGCTATTCGAAAGACTTTGGGCGCATCACTAGAGTCGCTGCTCCTATTGCTTGGAAAAGATTTTATTTTTTTGGTGATTCCTGCAATTGTTTTGGCCATTCCCGCCTCCTGGTATGCCATGAATATGTGGCTGGAGCACTTTGCCTATCGGGTAAATCTTAGCCCTATCTCATTCATAGCATCTGTGGTTTTGCTCATTGGTATTTTGCTACTCGTTGTTTTTGTTCAGATAAAAAAATCATCTAACGTCAATCCAGCCAATATCTTGAGGAATGAGTGATCTTACTCCCTATTTCTTGTAAGTAATGGTAATGTTATAGCCCGACGATTTTTTTTGAGGAGCTGGTTTCGGTTCTTCTTTCACAAGCTGATATTGCACCTTTGCCTGTTTCTTTTTGGGCAGCTTAAAATTGATGGTCAAGGTTTTCCGAGTTGATGTTTTCATTCCGCGGTTGACAGCTTTCTCAAAAACAAGCAACTTGATAAGCCGCTCGACTTCCTCATCACAACCATGCCCCAATCCTTTGAGAATCTTCACTGAGGTAATATTTCCCAAGCCATTGACAAAGTACTCCGCCTCAACACTGCCTTCAATTTTTTGATCCAGTGCTTCTTGCGGATATCGCAAGTTCTTGTTGATAAAAGCAGTCATAGCCCGTTTGCCACCGGGGTATTGCGGCGTTTGAAGAAAATGCTTTGGCTTCCTGGACTTTCTCATTACTGCTAATTTCCTCAAAAAAAATCACTTATTGGCTATTCCCCGATTAATGTGAAATATTACTGAGAAGGCAAAGAAGCTAGAACCACCGATAAGAAAAAACTTACTCTTTTTTGGATAATATGATTTAGGACATAATTTCTAACTAGCCATCACCCTACTTTTGCTTTATGGAAAAAAGCGACATCAGTAATCGAGAGGATATTGCCAAATTAATACAGTCCTTTTATGCTAAAGTAAGACAACATCCCAAGCTCGGGCCTATATTTAACAATGCCATTGATGATTGGGACGAACATCTGGAAAAACTAGTTGGCTTTTGGGAAACTAATCTACTATTCGTACAGACGTACAAAGGCAACCCCATTCAGGCACACATAGAGGCAGATGAGGATGCCAATAACCAAATTGACCAGGAACACTTTGGCAACTGGCTCAACTTATGGTTTGAGACCATCGATGAATTCTTTCAGGGTGAGAAAGCCGAACTTGCAAAGAACAGGGCGAGAAATATGGCCCATGTTATGTTCATTCGAATCTGGCAATCAAGGAATCCTCAAATCAAATAATCTGCATCCATCTGTTTAAAGAATAAAAAATTATTTAAAACAAATCCATTTTTTCTCCCTTCCGTAAACAAGCTGAATTCGTTCTTGAATTGTATTAAATGATTCTCCAATTGACATGCAGAGAAAGACAAAACCTTAACCTTTGCACTCAAAAAAATTAACAGCCCAAAATGAACAAACTTCTTTTAATCCTTTTGGTGTTTCTATCATCTGCTACCATTGTTGAAGGACAGGTGACCATAAGTGGATACATAAAAGACGCATCAAACGGAGAAGACCTGATTGGTGCATCAGTTTATATTCAGCAGCTGGAAAACGGGACTATCACCAACGTTTATGGATTTTATTCCATCACGCTTCCTACCGGCGAATACGATGTTGAATATCGGTATGTTGGTTTCAATACATCGACCAAAAAAGTCAATCTGGTGGCAAATCAGCGGATAGATTTAGAACTAGAAAGCGCTAGTGTCAAACTGGAAGAAATAGTTGTGGAAGCAAAGCCAGAATCTCAAATTGTTGATATTCAAATGAGTTCGGAAAAACTGGACATGAAAACCATCCAGAAAATGCCAACCCTTCTTGGCGAAGTAGATGTATTGAAAAGTATTCAGCAGCTACCAGGTGTATCCACAGTAGGAGATGGAGCTTCAGGCTTCAACGTCCGTGGTGGTGGTGTTGGACAAAACCTTGTCTTGTTAGATGAAGCACCTGTTTTCAACTCATCTCACATGTTGGGGTTTTTCTCAGTATTTAATCCAGATGCGGTAAAGGATATCAATCTCATCAAAGGAGGTATCCCATCACGCTTTGGAGGTCGCCTGTCCTCTATTCTGGATATCAGAATGAAGGAGGGAAACAGCAAAGAATTTGACGCTACTGGAGGGATAGGAACGATCTTTAGTCGGCTTTCAATTGAGGCTCCTATTGTAAAAGACAAGGCATCATTTATTGTAGCAGCCAGGCGGTCGTATATCGACGTGCTGACAAAGACTTTCACCAATGCGCTGGATGATGGCCAACAATTGTATTTCTACGACTTTACCATGAAGGCCAATTACAATATCAATCCAAAGAACAGGGTATTTGTCTCGGGATATTTCGGAAGGGATAAATTTATGTTTGATGAGCAGCAAGGTTTCCACTGGGGCAATAGTACTTTGACAGTCAGATGGAACCATATCTTCAATGACCGACTCTTTGCAAATTTTACTGGATTTTTTAGTGACTATGATTACGTGCTCGCATTCGGCGATGATGAAATGGATCAGTTTGACTGGAACTCAAGAATCTACACTTATGACATCAAGCCGGAGTTCACCTATTTCATTAGCCCTACAAACGAACTCAGTTTCGGTGGTGAATTTCTTCTATATAGGTTCGAACCAGCAAATGCTGTTGGTGTAAGCAATGGCGAATCAAGAGATATTTCTATTGACAGAAAATATGGTTCGGAAAGCTCCATTTATGTTGAAAACAAACAAAACCTTAGTTCAAGCCTGAGCATCCAATATGGTCTCCGGGCATCATACTTTCAATATATAGGCCCAGGCACTTATCATATTTACGATGAGCAACCTGCTGGTACCAGAAGAAATGTGCTAGAGACTCAAAAAGCTGATAATGGAGAATTGATTCAGGATTATTTTAATATCGAGCCAAGGTTCTCGATGAATTACCAAATCAATAATTCTTCCTCCATTAAGGCTTCATACAACAGGATGTCACAATACATTCATCTGATCTCAAACACAACTGCGTCCAACCCGCTTGACATTTGGACACCAAGTACTAACAACATCGAGCCGCAAATTGGACATCAGGTAGCTCTTGGTTACTTCAGAAATTTTGGAGCTGATGATAAATATGAGGCATCTGCTGAAGTGTATTATAAGAAAACGAAAAATCAAATCGACTACATTGATGGAGCGGATATTCTAATCAACGAATACCTGGAGGGTGATCTACTGAGTGGTAAAGGAAGGGCCTATGGGCTTGAAGTATCTGTAAAGAAAAAAGTAGGTAAAATAAACGGCTGGGTGAGTTATACCCTCGCAAAAACTGAGTTGTTGGTAGACGGCATCAACAATAGCGAATGGTATCCTACACGCTATGACCAAAGACACAATCTGAAGTTGACAACTTTCTATGACACAGATGGACGTTGGTCTTTTTCATCAACCTTTACATTAGTGACCGGTACACCAACCACTTTTCCTTCGTCTCGTCTCAACATAGAAGGGCTGCCGCCCATCCCTTACAATCCAGATGGAGCTCGAAACAATTTCCGTGTGCCTTTCTATCATAGGTTAGATTTTTCAGCGACACTACAAGGCAAAAAAATTCGCAAAGGAAAACCCCGTAAGAACGAAAGCTTCTGGGTTTTCTCCTTGTACAATGCCTACGGCAGAAGAAACCCATTTTCAATATACTTCAGGCAAGAAGATGCCAGGCGGGCCATTGGCGAGACGCTGAAAACAGAAGCCCGACAAGTGTCTATCATTGGATCATTTATTCCATCTGTCTCTTATAATTTTAAATTTTAGGATGATGAAAAAATTAGCTCTTATTCTATCCTTAGTTGCTACTACCGCTATTTCCTGCGATGACGAAATTTTTCCTGAACTACCAGCAGATCAGGAAGTGCTGGTGGTGGATGCTTGGCTCATCCATCAGCCAGGCGAACAAATAATCAGGTTGACAAGAAGCCAGTCTTATTTTGACAATTCAACTCCTGTTGGCGTTTCAGGAGCAACTGTCATTGTCAGTGATGGCAGCAATGATTTCATATTCACTGAAACGGCAAATTCAGGTCATTACGCCTATACCCCTCCAAACAACTCCTCGTTCGGAACTATTGGCAATGAATATACTCTAACAATATTGTCTAATGGGGAAGAGTACATATCTACAACAAGGTTGAACCCAATCCCATTAATCGACAGTGTAACATTTAGATATGAAGAAGAAAATGCATTTTTTGAGGAAAGCTACTGGGCTGAGTTTTGGTCCAGAGATCTGGCCGGAGAAGGCAATACCTATTGGATAAAGTCATACAAAAATGGTGAGCTCTTAAACAAACCAGCTGAAATAAATATTGCTTATGATGCGGGGTTCAGTAAAGGAGGAGGAATAGACAACTTGATATTCATTCCACCTATTCGAGATGGTATCAATCCATTCGATGAAGATGAAGACGGAATGTTTATTTCACCTTTCTCGGATGGGGATGACGTATATGTAGAAATACATTCAATCAGTGAGGATGCCTTTACCTTCTTAACTAACGTTAGAATTCAAACTGATCGACCAGGAGGATTTGCAGAGCTTTTTGCACAGCCGCTTGCAAACGTTCCCACAAACATTAGCAATACAAACCTGAATTCGAGTAACATCGTTCAGGGCTTTTTTAATGTGGCGGCAATGCATGGTATGGGAGCTACTTTAGATGTATCTACTGTCGACAAAACAAACTAGCTCATCCCGGTTTTATTTGATTGGTATTACTCCGGCCATTGTCTAGCTTTGCAAGCTAATTAGCCGGAGCAAATGACTATCAGTAGCGCATTATTCAACAGTATATTTCAGGAAAGTATTGAAGCGTATCACATTACAGATGATATCAATATACCATGTCCAAATCCTTACAACCCAGGAACTTTAGAATACATCCTTTTCGAAAAAAACTGGATTGATACCGTACAATGGCATATGGAAGATCTGATTCGTGCAGTGGATATCGACCCAACGGATGCGCTGAAAATCAAACGAGAAATAGATGCTTCCAATCAGGATAGAACGGATAAAGTCGAGCAATTTGAAGATTTTCTTTTTGATCATTTCAAAAGTGTGAATTCACTATCTGATGCCAGGTTAAACACAGAAACTCCCGGCTGGGCTATGGACAGATTATCCATTCTTAACCTAAAGCTTTATCATTTCAAAGAGGAGCTCAATAGAGATGGCATTTCAGAAGAACACTATATAAAATGCAAAGACAAGGTGACAGTCTTGGAGGAGCAGTATTCAGACCTCTCAGAGTCTATAGACCTACTCCTTGAAGAAATAGCAACAGGCAAGTGTGTCATGAAAGTTTATCGTCAGATGAAAATGTATAATGACGAAGAGTTGAACCCAATGCTTAGAAAAAAGTAATTTTGGGTTAAACACAACACAAATCAGCACCACGATAAACATACTTTTAATACGACTGTCGGCCATGGGCGATGTTGCCCTCAGTGTTCCGGTAATCCATCGTGTCCTGCAACAAAACCAGGAAGTCAAAATCACTGTTCTGACAAGAAAATCTTTTCAGCCATTATTTCAGGGCTTAGATGTTGAATTCGTTTTTCCAGACCTCTATGGAAAACACAAAGGCGTTTTTGGATTATTCAAACTTTATAAGGAATTACGATCGCTAAAAAATTGGCATGCAATTATCGATCTGCACGATGTACTTCGTTCCAAAATTCTTCGAGTATTCTTCCAATTGTCGGGCACACCTATTTACAAAATCGATAAAGGACGAACCGAAAAGAAAAACCTAACAAGGCAAACCGACAAGCGGTTTTCAAAGCTTAAGCACACGACCGTACGCTACGCGGATGTTTTTATATCAGCAGGATTAAAGACTGACTTAGAAAAAACGGTATCAATTCCAACTATACCTTTACCTCCTGAAGTTGAGTCTTTGATTGAATCGAATCAGAAGCCTATAATAGGTATTGCTCCATTTGCCAAACACAAGGAGAAGATGTACCCCTCGTCTAAAATGGCCGATGTGGTCGTCGCACTAGCGGATAAAGGTTATTCGGTTTTTATTTTTGGAGGCGGTGATCAGGAAAAGCAATTGGCAGACGACTTCTCGAAAGATAAGACTACTGTCACCAACCTCATAGGAAAATATAACCTGTCAGATGAGTTAGCGATTTTATCACAAATGGACATTGTCCTCAGCATGGATTCCGCAAATATGCATATGGCTGCTTTGGTGGAAACCAAGGTGATTTCTGTATGGGGAGCCACGCATCCTTTTGCCGGCTTCACTCCCTTTGGTCAATCAAATGAGGATCAATTCATACAGATACCAGCTGAAGAATTACCGTGTCGCCCCTGTTCGGTATTTGGGAATAAGCCTTGCCACAGAGGTGATTTTGCCTGTATGGAATGGATAGAACCTGATCGGATAGTATCAACTATCGAACAGCATATCCAGACCTAATCATTCCATCACCCAAGTTACTTTTTCATCTATTGACTTCCTGCGGCCTTCCGGCCATTTGGTCTTAGGTATGCCCAGGTAGAGGAAGCCCAGTAGTTTGTCATCTTCACCTAATCCGAAAAAAGGTTTGGCTTCTTCAAAATAGGTAACACCACCCGATCCCCAGTAACATCCGATACCATTAGCTGTAGCTGTCAAGTACATATTTTGCACTGCACAGGCTACTGATGCTACCTCCTCAATCTCAGGGATTTTAGCATTGCTGCCTCTTTTCATCCCGATGGAAATAATGTGAGACGCGAGCAGTGGTTTGCTGGCCAGCTTCATGTATTTAGCCTGATCATAATTGCCCTGTTCAGTGGCATGCTTTTTATACAGCTCCGATTGAAAACTTGCGAGTTTTTTAAGGCCGTCACCTGCAAAGACAGTAAACCTCCACGGTTCGGTCAATCCATGCGTTGGTGCCCAGTTGGCATTTTCGAGTATTTCATTGATAATGCTTTGATTTATCACTTCTCCCGAATACATATTGGGATAAATAGATCGTCTATTCCTGATTAGGTTATTTATTTCTTCAATATTGAATGTGTTCATACTCTATGCTTAAAACAAAAGGACTGTTTCCCAACGGTGGAAAACAGCCCTTGCAATATAAAAACTTTATTTACTACCTCGCAATCATGAATTTCACAGTACTAATACTCAGGTTGTCATGGTTTGTATCCACAAAATTAAGGATGTACAAACCGTTTTGAAGCTCAGAAGTATCCAATTCCGTTGTTTCATTGAAGCCTTGAACGATCTCCTGCTCCATCAAAGTATTACCTGAGAGATCAACCACTCTTGCGAATATGCCAGAAGATTTTAACTTTTCGTAGTTGATCTTCAACTTGTCTTTGGCCGGGTTAGGATAAATGGTCAAACCGCCAAAATACTTCTTATGAATCGCAAGAATATCAATTACATCTACCGTAATGACTCCATCAAGTGTTACTAAGGCAGATACGGAGAAGGTATTGGCCCTTCTAATATCGCCACTGACCTCAAATTCAGTAAACGAATTTTCATCCATTGGAATTCCAGGGAATTCAATATTGAACCTATATGTTCCAGGAATTAATTCACCGAATTGAAATTCACCTTCATCGTTGGTCTCCACGTAAGCATACAGATCGTATACTTCATCTTCATTACCTCTTCCTGATCCTCTTCTTCTACGTAGTGCACATCCTTTTCCTTTTACCCTTCTTCTACCAAGTGTTCTGCCTCCATCATCCAAACCATCATCTTCTTCTAATGTTCCGGAGAAAGTACCATCTCCCAGATTGCCAGGGTCAGGAACTGGAATATTTGTTATGTTAATATCCAGGTTGCCTTGCCTGTCTCTCAATGCCAGCGTATCAGAATTCAGCCAGGAGAATTGGCTAATATAATAGGTCTGAACGTACTTTGTTGGATCTGATCTAACGCCGATAATATAATCTCCTAGTGGTACGCCACGAATGATATATCCATCCAAACCAACTTCGAAAACAGGTTTTCCTGTTTCTTCATTGATCAACGAATCATAGCGGATATTTAAATTTCTAATGGACATCAAACCTATTTCACCTTGCTTCACCTCTTCTCCGGTTGTATCATATACTTTTCCTTGAAGATCTACCGTGCCAATGACAGTAACTTCTCTACTCAAATAGGTAAGTCCTTGTACATTCGGGTTGGTAATGATGCATCGGTAACTACCCATGTTATCAAACCTCAGATTTTCGAGGAGGATGGAAGTTTCATTTTCACCTTCAGCATTCGAATAGACACCTTGATCACCATACAACAAGAATGGTTTTCTTTCCCACTGATACAAGTTGTTTTCTCCTCCTATTTCAACTGATATTGGATAGTCCTCCCCAGCCTTTATTTTGATAGCCGGAATCTCATCTCCAAATGGATCCTGATCTGTGTAGCTCATTATATCGAGTAAATCAAGGTTCCTTTCGAAATCGTCAAATTCAAGTTTGTTTCCTGAAACATTTGCAGACTCCAAGAGTGTCAGTGTTGTCATATCAGGCAATCCGGTAATCTGGTTATTGGATAGATCCAGTACTTCAAGATTGGTAATATCCTTGATTTCTTCCGGTAGTTCATTTTGAAGTCCTCTACCAGGTAAGTTCAGTTGGATAATCCTATTACCGCCATCTACCACTCCTGTCCATTCACCTACCGGTGTGGTATTATCTCTTCTCCAACCAACGAGGGTACCTGTCCAGTTCGCTCCGTCCATCGCATCATAGATAGCAAGTAATGCCAGACTATCACGCTCCAATGAAGAAACTCTAAGGTTAACCGGATGTGTAGAGAGCACTATTCCGTCGTATTCTGGTTTGGTGCTCGTCACATCAGCATGATAGGCTCCATCATGAACATCGTACAATAAGAATGGCAATGGGACTATTCCTAAACCAGGATCCAATTCCCCAGCGACTTCCAAGCCATCCTTATACCATTGATACTGGTTCGTATCACCACCACCTATTTCTCTATCCAGCTCTACTTGTGCCGTACTTTCAGCTATAATCGTTGTTTCTTCTAACAACAGTCCTTGTGGAAGGAAACTATAAATATTGTTATTTGAAATATCTGGTATTGCATCAAGAGCGGCAAAATCCAATCTATTTAGCGTAATGTCAATACTTGTCAACAAACCTTCTATTGCCATTGATGAAATGTCAGCAACTCCAACGAGCGCATTATCGCTTAAGTTGATGGTGGCAAGTTGATCCAATGCTGAAGAAATATCAGGGAAAGTGCCCGTAAGATTATTGCTGGATAAATCCAGAGCGGTTATCCTCGTGCCATCAAAAGTAACACCATGCCAATCTTTGACTTTGCCTTCTAACCATTGATCATTGTTTGTCCAGTCAGATCCACCGGTGGCTTCATATATTGGCGCTAGTGCCAGGGAATCAGCTACCAACTCTGGGAACAACGGCAACTCTACTGATATCACATTGCTGGTAGGCGATGTATAATCAGGAGCAATATTGGCGCTTATCCTATAGAAGTATTGAGTACCATGATATAGCCCAGTCACTTCATACGTTGTTTCTGTAGTATTGTCCTGTACTATTAAATCTTCAAATTCAGGGCTTTCAGATACTTCCAATAAATAATTGGTGGCATTCTGATATTTGCCCCAGTTGGCATTGAAACTAAAAGAGCCTACAAGATTGGCCGAAGTTGCTACAGGAGCAATTACTGAAAATAGGCCATCACTCTCATCTAAAGTGGAGCCATCTTCTGTTCTTACTCTTAGACTATATCCATTTGATACTCCAAATACTGTTTCGTCTACAAACCAATCAAATGAACCTCCAAGTTCGGTTATTGTTCCTCTGTTCAATTCGCTCCAGAATAAGCCACCATTGACTGAGTATTCGATAACCACTTCTGTGATAGCATCCAGTCCAGTAGAATTGAAAAGCACTTCAAAATTCCTGTTCAGATCCAATTTTTCACCTCCATTAGGATTAAGAAGTGTAAGTGTTTTCTCTTCAATCAATTCAAAAGTCAAATCACTTTGGTCATTTAAAGAATTTGTAGCATTCACTGCCCTGACCAAATAAGTAGATCCTACGTCGTATAGGGCAGCATCAACAAACCAATCAAAAGTACCATTAAACGTTTCTACAGTACTGGAAGTAATACTATTCCAATTCGTACCATCTGTCGACCACTCTAAATCAATCACGTCAGTTGCAGCCAGGCCTGTTGAAGAAAATTCAATTTCAAAATGGTCATTGAGTTCTATTTGTTCACCACCATTTGGTGAAATAAGTGAGACTGAGAGTGTCGCCGGAGCAACAATCTCAAATGAAGATGCGCTTTCTACTGAAACATCTCCATCGTTAGTTTGCAACCTGATTCTATAATCAGCACCAACATCATATTTATTAGCATCTGCAAACCATATAAAGTCCTCATTCAACTGACCTGCGGTAGCTTCTATCAGAGGATTCCAATTGACTCCTGCGTCCGAAGAGTAGTCTATTGATATGATCTCATGACCATCAAAATCTATTCCCTGCCAGGTTATGTTGAATGTGCTATTTTGCTCAATTACTTCACCACCATCCGGCGATATCAAAGTGATCTGTGGAATGATTTCTTCAATTACTTCAAATATATCATCACTCTCATCAAATGACGAAGCATCCAATGTTCTGGCCCTAACCCTATATCTATTAAAAGCCTCAAACACCAATGGGTCAATGTACCATTTGAATTGACCATTAAGCTCTCCTATAGATGAAGTGGCTAAGTTTGCCCAGTTGAACCCATCCGTTGAGTATTCCAATACAATTACTTCATGATCCCCCAAGCCAAAAGCACTAAAGAATAAATCTACAGTACTATTTTGCTCAAATACTTCTCCTCCATTAGGGGAAAGAATGTTGAATAAGACATTACCCGATGATATTATTTCGAAGAAGTTATCACTTTCATCAATCAAGGACAGATCCTCTGTTCTTACTCTTATCTTATTGCCTATGCCCAGATCATAAATAGCATCATCTACAAACCAATTGAATCTTCCTCCCAGCTGCTCAGCCGTTCCACTAGCCAATTCATCCCAACCAGTGAATCCTCCGTCAGCGGAGTATTCAATAACAAGTACTTCTGAGGCAGAGAGCTGCGTAGAAGCCCATTTTATTTCATAAGTGGAGTTAAGGGGAATTTGTTCAACAGTATTTGGAGCCGTTACCGCTATTGTGGGTTGAACGATAGCCCCTATTATTTCAAAAGTCCCCGTAGCATCAAAAATCTTAGTCACATCATCAAACAATCTTAATTGGTAAGAATCATCAGTACTAAAATCCAAATCATCTACAAACCATTCATAGCTACCTCCAAAGCCTTGAACAGTATTAGAAGCAATCTCATTCCAGATTAAACCATTGGTACTATACTGTAAACTCAGCACAGCATCTGCAGCAAATCCTGTGGAAGAAAATTGCACCTGATATGTAGTATTCTGTTCTATTTGTTCACCTCCGGCTGGTGACAGCATGGTAAGCGTTTGTGTAAGAGGAGCAGTAATCTCAAAGGTATTGCTACTTTGATCAAGGATTGTAAAATCACCTGTCCTGACCCTCACTTTATATTGTGTTCCAACTGCAAATGCTGCATCGTTCACAAACCAGCTATACTGACCTTGCAGTGCTGAAACAGTACCAAAATCCAGCACAGTCCATACCTGACCGTCATCAGATGAATACTCAATAAATAATGTCTCCGAACCAACGAAGTTGAAAGTCTCCCAAGTGATCAACTCAGCACTATTCTGTTCGATTTGCTCTCCACCATTAGGAGAAGTCAGATTTATAGATTCTGTGATTTCAGGAATCACCTGAAAATTCAGGTTACTCACATCCAAAGCAGAATTGTCGTTATTTCTAATTCTGATACGGTATTGATCGCCAACAGGATAAAGTTGAGGATTCACATACCACTCAAACGATCCATTCAAGCCACTAACCGTACCGGTGACTAAAGTAGCCCAGTCGATGATTCCGCCATCTTCAGATACTTCCAAGGTAAGCACCTCGGTTCCCTCGAAGTTTTGAGCTTCCCAGGTTATGTTGAAAGAAGTGTTTTGTTCTATCCTTTCGTTTCCGTTTGGATCAAGCAATGTAAGAACAGGCGCAGGAGGAGCAATTTCAAAGGTTGCATCACTTTCGTCAGATACATCATCCAATGTGATCACTCTTACTTTATACTCTTCACCGACATCATACTTGGCTGGATCAATAAACCAGCTGAACTCGCCATTAAATCTGTTAACCAAATTACCTGATATGCCCGACCATGTTGCTCCATTGTCAGCTGACACTTCCAGATCTATGGACTCTGTTTGACCAATACCTGATGTATTGAAAGTGATTAGCATATTCTCACCTTGTTTCGCTAACTCTCCACCATTTGGAGATAGGATAGTAACAATTCTTTCGGTAGGTGCCACAACCTCAAAGGTTCCCGCATTGCTACTGGAAACAGATCCGTCGGCGGTACGTACCCTTACTTTGTATTGATCACCAGCAGGGAAGAAATTATCGTCAGTATCCACAAACCAAGTAAGCTCTCCTTGCAAACCATTGACTGTACCCGTGCTAATTACTAGCCATTCAGAACCCCCATCGAGGCTATATTCAACAAAAAGGTTATCACTTCCATTAAAATTGGAAGCCTCCCAATTGATTCTGTAGAAACTATTCTGCTGAATGACCTCATTTTCAACAGGACTTAGCAATTGCAAGCTCGGTGGAACAGGTTCTGTTACTTCGAAGAAGCTATCGGACTCATCCAAGGCAAGATCATCCCCCGTTCTGACCCTAACCTTATAAATTGTACTTGTTTGGAAATCAGCTGCATCAACAAACCAGCTATACTGACCATCCAATTCAAATACATTAGCACTGGCTAAGAAATTCCAATTATCAATTCCTCCGCCATTGTCTGTGTATTCCAATACCAGCGTCTCAGTGCCAACAAAGTTCTCATAGGTCCAGGTAATGTTGACAGATGTATTTTGCGGAATGCTCTGGCCTCCATTTGGAGTCAGTATTCTCACACTCGGTGGGGGCAAATTGATTGAGAACAATCCATCACTTTCATCAACTACTGTTTCATCAGCGGTGATTACCCTTAGTTTGTAATTTGAACCTGGCTCAAAACTGTCATCCACAGTCCATTGGAAAACTCCTCCAAAGCCGTCCACCGTATTGGATGCCAACTGTTGCCAGTTTAGTCCTCCATCCGCTGAAATTTGAATGTTCAAAGTCTCATCCCCAACAAAGGACTCAGCAATAAACTGCACCTGAGTAGAAGTAGTACCTTGCTCGAATTCTTCTCCACCATTTGGTGCGACAACCGTAAGTTGTGCACTACCCTCGGCTATAATGCTAAAGTCGCTACCTTGAGTCGCGCTAACATTTATTTGGCCATTGCTAAATCCAAAGTCCGCCACAACAGGTTGATTCACATTGAAGGTCAACAGCGTTGCATCCACAGCAATATCAGTAGTCAGCCAGAAGTATGTTGGCTGATCTCTTTCTATCACCTGATCAAGGGTGAAGGACACCTTATCCGCTCCTGAATTACCATAAGCGACCTGACCCGCGAGTGTGGCTGTATTGAAATTGTTGGTGGTATTTGTATATAATTTGATGCCATCTGCTACAAAGTCTGAGGCTACCATGGATCCGTTAAACCCGAAGTTCACCTCCGTGAGGTTAGCATCTGCAACTACTGAAGAAATCTGAAGCTGATAAACAATTTGATCAGACGTGCCCTGAAGTACATTCTTTCCAGACACCAAAAGATTTGCTACAGAAACAATTGGATCTGGTGCCTCAATGCTGATTAGTCCGGTGCTCTCTGAAGATGCCGAGTTGTTAGAAGTCCTCACCCTCACTTTATATTCCGCGCCAGGATTATATATTGTTTCTGACAAGAACCAATTCGTAAAGCTTCCTGCGAACTGTGCTGAAGAACCGGTAACAATAGTGGACCAGTTGATGCCTCCATCAGCTGAGTATTCAAGAAGTAGGGTTTCATTACCAACAAAATCCACAGAATTCCAGGTAATACTTTGGAAGGTGTTTTGTTCGAAAACTTCTCCTCCGGTCGGAGCAGTCAGGATCAATTGCTGATCAAGTATCTCCTCTATCACAAAGCTTGCACCATTGCTCACTTCTTCATTGATATTACCACTCTCGAATCCGAAAGTGGTATTCTCCCCTGCAACTACTGAGAAGTTGCTGCTTGCCGCATTAGCGTTTACATCCGCTGTAACCCAGTAATAATGAGTGGAATTTTTATCCAAAGTGCCTGATAGTGTAAATCCTGTTAGATTGGCTCTGATGTTACCATAAGACTCATTTCCAATTAGATTGGCCGAACCAAAGTTATCAACCGTATTTTGATAGAGCTTAATGCCACCTGCGGTAAATTCATTGATACCTGCCGTTCCGGAGAAACCAAACTGAGCACTTGAAATATCTACTGATGCATTTGTCACCTCATATTTATATTTATACACTATCGTGTTTTCCTGTCCGGCTGATATTACTCCTCCTCCAAGCGCAATCGAACTTACATGTACTAGTGGAGTAGCTGGCAGAATTTCGAATACTGCATTGCTTTGACCCTGTACAGATTGATCATCTGTTATTACCCTCACCAAATATTGGTTACCAGGCTGGTAGATATCATCGCTTAAGGTCAGTTCAATACTTCCGTTCAAGGTAGCCAATGTACCAGAACTGATGTTTGACCATGAAACACCTGCATTGGCAGAATACTGAATATTCAATAGTTCACCTGCCGGCAATCCTGTAGTAATGAATTCAATGGAAATAAGTTGATTTTGCTCAATTTGTTCTCCTCCAGTTGGAGCTAATACTGTGATCGTTTCAGGTCCAGGGCCTACTACTTCAAATACTCCGCTCAAGCCGGAAACGTCACTTTCATTTGATACCCTCACAACATACTCCGTACCTTGAACTACTTCAGAAGCATCAACGAACCAATTCGTCGAACCATTTAGTTCCCCTGCAAACCCGCTAGTTATAGTGAACCAGCTTTGTACACCGCCATCATTTGAATATTCAATGGTTAGAAGTTCCTCAGAATCTATATGCTCCAGTTCCCAAAGAATTGGTACAATGCTGTTCTGTTCTATGTTTTCTCCAACAGTTGGAGACAACACGGTAATAGCTGGAACAATTGGTTGAATGATTGAGAATTCAAAATTGCCTTGATCAACCGCAATGAAATCATCGGTTCGAACCCTCATCAAGTAGTTGTTGCCTTCAATGTAAGTCTGGGCATCTACTACGAAACTATGCGAACCACTGAAAGTAGATGCTGCACCAGATATTATCAACTGCCAGTTAAAGTGTGCTTCATCTGTTGAGTATTCAATCAATAATTGCTGATCATCGGTCACAAAATCCTCGTCCCAGGTTACAACCAAAGTAGTACCCTGCTCGATTGATTCACCACCATTAGGAGCTGTGAGCGTAAGCTCAGGATCTGGGAGCGTCACTTCAAATACAGCATCACTAGCATCAACCAGTGTGTTGGCCTCATTCCTTACCCTTACAAGGTATTGATCACTTGCAGGATAGGTCGACGGATCAAGGAATATATAAAGCACACCTTGTAGCTGAGCAACAGTACCAGAGCCGGTAGAAACCCAATTGACACCATTGTCCGAAGAATAATCTACTTCTATGAGTTCTCCACCAGCCAATCCAGCGGTTGAGAAATTGACGGCTAATACCTGGTTTTGTTTCACTAGCTCTCCGCCGTTTGGAGATATCACTGCCACAGCTGGTTCAGAGAATGGTTCCAGCACTGTGAATGTTGCACTTGTCGCCAGAGCTGAAGAATCTATGTTTCTCACCCTTAGCTGATAGCCATCTCCAGCTGCAACTGAAGAGGCATCCACAAACCAGGAGTACTGACCATTTAGGCCATCCACTGTACCACTGGCTATTGGAGTCCAGTTTGTACCATCAGAGGAAATTTCAATTAGGAGAATCTCATCCCCAACAAAATTCTGAGAAGTCCAGCTGACAATAAACGTACTGTTTTGTTCCAGATCAGCCGTACCATCAGGAGTCGCTAAAGTCAGGCTTGGTTCAGTGAATTCAGTAATTGTGACAGTACCTCCAGCAAGTAGGCCGCCATCAACTTTTTCATTTGGATCAGCAAACCCAAAGTTTTCCAGTGTTGGCAGGTTGACATTGAAGGTAACTCCAGGGCTTGCGTTATCAGCAATATCCGCAGTAACATAGAGATAGTACGTTCCTATACCCAAGACTGTATTCAACGACCATCCGATAGAATTGGTAGGGAATAGCGATCCATCTCCAAAGTTTCCTGCAGCAAGTACAGTGGCTCCTTGGAAATTATCTCCACTACTATTAATCAATAGATCAAATCCGTTTGGATCAAAATCTGAATTGCTGTAGTCGCCACCAAGTTCGAAAATCACCGCCTCAACTGTAGCCTCTGCTGTAATGTCATATTTGAATTTATAGATTGGATTATCCTGCGATCCGGTATTCACTTCTTCAACAACCGTTTGTAAAGAGGTGATCACCACAGTCGGCACCTCCACCATACCTTCCGTACCATCAGAAGCAAAGTCATCAACGATAATATTCTGATCTCCTGACCCAAGTCCATTGATCCTAATGTAACCCGATGATGTAGTCTGGAATTCGTAAATGAATTCAGAATAAGTATCGTCGAAGCTACCAGCTGAAGTAAGTGCTGGTCCAAAGTTCTGGCCATCTTCACTAAACAACACTTCAAACTGAGCACCATCACCACCAGCATTTTCCGGACGATAGTAGAAAGTAAATTCATTCATATCACTTAGGAATGGCGTCTGTAGGTAATTACCCGTCGACCCACCTGCAATTCGCACAGCCCCTTCTTCTCCCAAGAAGCCAAACGCTGGATTATCTTCCCAAGTACCATTTAACTGGCTCCAAGTTTGAGGTATTCCGGCTGAGAAGTCTTCATAGAAATTTGGACCAGAAACAACAAGGTCACCGAGTGGCACACCATCTACCCAATCGGTATTGGCATCCATGTTGAACAACTCGCCTGTATTGTTATTGCTGCTAATGTCAGACAAAGTTGAGCTGCCCGTTCCATCTTCAAAATCGTAGTAGGCTACCAATTCAGGGTTTTCCGGATCGATTTTATTATTCATGTGGGTAGTAAGGTCGGTCTCAGACCTTGAAATACCCCAGATTCTTAATTCATCAATTTTTCCTTCAAAATAGAATGGTGACCCTGCTGGTTGACGGCCGATATTCATATTGGCTGTTGATCCAAGGCTTCTGGTGCCCATGCCTGTGGTGGATGCTTCAAGGTTGCCATCAACATAGATACCTGCATTATCTCCCTCACGTACAAGTGCAATGTGATGCCATGTATCGTTCTGAAGAATATTATCAGTGGTAATATCTGGGAAGCCGCTACCGATAGCTGCATTAACAGCACCGGAAGCCACCCAAAGTGTCAATGCATTAGTAGGGGTTCCTGGGAAATCTCCAACGATCACTTCTGTAGATGAGTTCACATTGGGTTTATTGATGTACATCTCAATAGTGAAGTCACCCGTTCCAAAATCAAAACTCGATGGATTGGCTAGTTCTACATAATCATCCACCCCATCAAAATCCAAAGCGAAGCTCGCTGGGGCTATTTGATCAGAAACGGTGAATGTAGAACCAATGACCAGACCACCATCTATTTTGTTTTTAGGATCTGCCCATCCGAAGTTGTCCTCAGTAGGTAGACTGATATTGAATTCAGCACCTGTCGTAGCACCGGCATCTATATCTGCGGTCACATAGAAATAATATGTTCCCGGAGAGAATGTATCGGTCAATGAGAATCCAATTGCATCAGTAGGCAACAGTGTGCCATCACCAAATACACCAGTAGTGAGTGACGTAGCATTGCTAAAGTTTTCTTCTGCGTCATTCATAAATAGGCCGAATGGCCCACTGAAATCTGCGCTATTATATGTACCAGCCAATTCTAGTACAAACCCTTCAGCGATCGCATCTGCACCACTCACATTTACTGTGAACGCATAAATCAGATTATTTTGAGAACCCTTGTCTAATTGTGCGCCCGCTAATTCACTTGTAGTAGTTGTGATGTCTGGAGTCACCACGCCTTCTGTCCCATCGGAAGAGAAGTTATCTATGATAATATTCTGATCGCCGCTACCTAATCCGTTTATTCTGATATATCCTGACAATGTTCCTCCAAGATTTTGGGTAAATTCGACATATGTATCGGAGAAGGTTCCATCTGTAGCCAATGCAGGATCGAAATTAAGTCCATCAGCACTGTACAGCACTTCGAATTGTGCTCCATCACCTCCGGCACTTTGAGCACGATAGAAGAAAGCAATCTCCGTCATATTACTCAAGAAAGGTGTTTGAATATAGTTGCCTGTCGATCCACCAGTAATGCTTCCAGCACCTTCTTCTCCAAGATATCCGAAAGCAGGGTTGTCTTCCCATGTAGCATTTAGTTGCAGCCATGAGCTTGGGATTCCGCTTGAGAAATCCTCGAAGAAATTAGGAGTAGGATCTACTCCACCAGTCAATTGAGCCCCTGTCACCCAATCGGTGTTAGGATCCATATTCTCAAGCGAACCATTATTACCATTGACGATATCAACAGCAGTGGTACTACCAGTTCCATCATCAAACGGATAGTAGGCCACAAGTCCGGTTTCATCACCATTCAGTTTTACATTGAAGCTGTTTTCAATTTCCTCATCTGTTCTGGCTATGTTCCAAATTCTCACCTCATCTATACTACCTACATATGCACCTACACCAGCGTTGTGTCCAATATTCAGTGTCTGACTAGACTCGTCCACCGGTAGCATGGTAGAAATGCTACCCGCCACCTGGCCGTCTATATATATTTTACCGGTAGCGCCATTTTGAGACATGGCCACATGATGCCATGTATCATCGGCAAAGCTTCCCGATACGGCAAGCGCGGTTCCAGCATTCTGGAATGCGCCTCCACTAGAGTATTGGAAATATAAGGTGCCTCCTATTTTAAAGAAGGAATATCCTTGTCCTCCCAGGTATTGGGAAATTATCCCCTGTTGTCCACCACCGATTGTTTTTATCCATGCCTCAAGGGTAAAATCAGTATCCACATCAAAGACCGGATCGTCCTGCACTTCAACAAACTGGCTGGAGCCGTCAAACTCCAGAGCAAAATCCCCTACAACCTCCGAAAGGGTAGTAATGTTATCCAGCAAGGCAGGCGAAGTTTGAACATTCGCCCCCACTTCATCATCCTCTGCAATGAAGTAGACATCATAGGCAGTTAATGGATCCAGGCCAGTCACTGATGCGGAGAAAGTTACCACCGCTTCGGTTACATCAATAAACCCGGATGCAATGGATGCTGCTCCTCCTTGTCCATCACCATTAATTACGTCTACAAATCCTGGTGCATCAGAGCCCGTAGCTAAAACCACATAATAAACAGTACCTATTTCATCCAACTGTACTTCCAGATCAAAACCGGATGAAGTCAAGTTTGTAGATAATGGATACCCAGCTTCAAATACTGGAGGGTCAAGGTCTTCAGGTGCCACTAGATTAAAATTCGCATCACTCGTATCCGAAACTGAAGTGTCAGCCGTTCTAACGCGAATCCTATACAAAGAAGATTCTGAGTGGATCATATCATCCACAAACCAATCGTGGCTGCCCATGAAGTCTCCTTCCGTTCCGGTAGCGATAGTGAACCAGTCAAACAATCCGCCATCAGTGCTGTATTCTACTACCAAATCCTCAGCACCACCAAATTCGGTTGTTTCCCACGTGATTTCTTGAGTACTTCCAATCTCTATATTTTCACCACCATTTGGAGAGATAAGAGTTATAGTTGGAGTAGGTGCTGCCGTCTCGTAGAACAGCTCATCAATAAGTAGCTGACCACTTCCGCTTGGATTCACTTCAACTTTGATAAAGCCTGTAAATGGCGCCTCAAAATCATAGGCCTTTGGTAGGTAAACCATACTGGATGTATTTGCCTGCATGACTACATCGGAGTAAATTATACCATCAAGAGAAGTGCTTACCCTTACATGAACAAGTTGTCCATTGTTTGATCGGAATTGGAATCCAAGGCGCGCTACGTCTGTCAATGCCTGTGTAGCAAAGTGGTCTCCGCCATCTGCCAATTGCATGGCATTTCCGGAAACGACAAGCGCGCCATCACTCGTAACCCTGGCATTTGAAAGTGTGAGGGTCTCATTGGTGAAGTTGAATTCTCCTGACTGCAGTTGGTTAATGTCTCCATCGAAAGCATTGAAATCTTCCGTATTGACAATATTGCCCGAGACAACTGTTCCAGTTGCAAAGGATCTCGACTGAACATCAGAATAATTGCTTGAGCCTGCATCAGCTACCATGTACAAATGATATGTATTGCCAGTAATGAGTGACTGATCACCACCTCCATAAGTTCCTGTTCCAAGAGTGAAGGAGCCAGATCCAGTTGTGCTTGAAATTACACCCGATGACACAGCCGCTTCGTCAGATTCATCGGTACCTGCTGCAATCTGAGCCTCGGTAGGAATGTTCTCAGATTCCGTTATCACAAAGTAAATATCTGAAGTCAGGTCAACGGTCAGGTCAATAGCCACACTGGTAGTAGCCGGTGTATCATCTTGTAGGCTTAATACTGGCCCGGAAGAACCAGTGGTCGAGAAGCTTACTTTGACCGCTGCGCTAGTCTCATAATTCCCTGCCAAATCTTCAACTACAAAATAGGCATCATAGGCCGTTCCTGCATCGAGAGAACTGACTTCAGCTATCACCGGATCATTCCCAGAGACACTATTCAATTGAACAGAGCCTGAAGGAGCTCCTCCACTGGCGTTATTCAAATCCCGAACTAAGAATACGTTCGGTTCAGGGTCACCCTGTGGTACTACAACAACGTAGACAATACCTTCTTCATCTATCTCTACATTAAACTGAACACTTGTGTCCAAAATATCTCCGGCAGCAGGAGTGGAATTAACAAAAGATGGATTTGTATTGTCAAGAACCCCTTCTGTACCATCAGATGCAAAATCGTCTACTATGATATTCTGATCTCCACTACCTAATCCATTTATTCTAATATAGCCCGATAATGTTCCGCCTAGATCATGAGTAAACTGTCCATAGGTATCCAGGAATGTTCCATCGGTAGCTAATGCCGGAACAAAGTTGACACCATCCGAACTATACAATATCTCAAATTGTGCTCCATCTCCTCCGGCACTTTGGGCTCTATAATAGAAACTAAATTCTGTCATATCGACAAGATATGGTGTTTGAACGTAGTTGCCTGTCGATCCACCAGTGATACTTGCAGCTCCTTCTGCTCCAAGATAACCAAAGGCTGGATTGTCTTCCCAGGTAGCATTCAATTGGCTCCATGAACCTGGAATTCCTCCAGAGAAGTCCTCAAAGAAGTTTGGTGTCTGGTCTGGAAGTGTTGTAAAGCTTGCCGGATTCCCTGTTGCTGTATTGGTATTATACTTTTGTGTTCCAGCTGATCCGTTATACTCAACTGCGGCTACAGTATATTCCTGACCTGCGGAAAGTCCGGTAACAGTAACCGAACTACCTGTGCCATCATAAACTACAAACCAACCCGTGCCCGCTTGATCACCATTTCCAAAAATCGTATTGGCAGTATATGTAGTCCCATCAACTACATCTGGAAAGCCCGCACTGCCTTCAAAAACAACTACCACATCCGCGTCTCCATTGCCGAATGTCCAGGAAATATCAGCTGAATTTTCAGTAATGCTGGTAACATCTAGAGCAGTAGCTTGCTCCGTTGGAGCGGCTGGAAGTCCGACACCAGTTACCCAAAATGTATAAAAACTTTCGTCTGCATCATCACTGTTAATCTGAACTTCTGAATTGTAGGTTCCGTCATTTGGAACTGTAAAGACTATAGTGAAAGTAGTACTTCCGCCAGCTACCACTGTAGCATCAGGCTGAATACCCACCTCGAATGCAGTATCTCCACTAGCACTGACCGCATCTGCACCCAAAGTAAGTACTGAAGTACCAATATTATTAATCGTATAGGTTTTGGTAATTTCTACAGCAATGTCATGACTGCCAAAATCAGTATCATCGCTCGTTGATGGAGTAGCGTCTCCTGAGACGATTTCTATACCTAAACCAGCCACTTCCATTTCAGGGGCTGGCGGAGGATCCTGATAAATCAGCACATCAAATGATGGTTCACCATTGGTTCCATAACTCGCGACCACTAAATCCGTTTTTCCGTCATTATTGAAGTCACCTTCATCCATGCTTTGTGAAAATTTGGCCGTAAGTCCCGTTATAGGTGTTATTGCACTAAACCCACCGGCTCCATCACCCAACATAATTGGTTGCGTGCTTCCATCAAAATTGGCATCAGTAACAGCCACATCTAAATTGCCATCGCCATCAAAATCTCCTGTGATTCCATAGTAGGTTTCTGTTGCTCCGGATGAATAAACTTGAGAAGTGAAACCTCCAGAACCATTATTTTGAAAACGGTAAATATTGTTTCTATGAAAAGTGACAGCATCGATATGGCCGTCTCCATTAAAGTCACCTGTGGTAAGCCCGGTAGATGAACTTGAAGCGGTGATGGATATTGAACTACCAAAAGTTCCATTTCCATTGCCGGGAACATAGTTAAATCCAGTACCCATTGAAGCACCAATGTCCAGAATTCCATCAGAATTGTAATCTGCTACTGCTACCTGTCTGGCTCCATTCGCCATTGCATAGTTTACACCGGTATTCATGCCACCTGCCCCATCATTCAAGAAGACAGTAACAGCTGCCGGAGAATTTCTTGAAAGCACCACATCCATGTACCCGTCTGCATTAAAATCGCCGGTTCCAACATCGTAGTGACTATTGTAGCCATTGTAATTTGTTATTGAAAAATTACCCATGCCATCTCCAAGACCAATGTCAAAGCCATTGTCCCTGTCTCCATTTACGAAATCAAGGTTGCCATCATTGTTGAAATCTGCAGCCTCAGTCCATTTGGCATAACTGGTCGTAACAACAGCTGATTGCGTGAAGCCTCCTAATCCATCTCCCGTCATTAGTTGAATTTTGGAATTGGCCCCTAAATCATCACTTGAAGCCAAGAAATCAAGGTTGCCATCATTGTTGAAATCACCAACTACAGCGTCATGTCCTGCTCTGCCTCCCAAGTCGTAAGCGGTAATTGAATAAGATGCATCTCCAACAATAGCACCACCACTAAATGTCACGTGATAGGGTTCTTCATAAGTTGCCTGAAGGCTCGTTTCATTGTTAATCACTACGACATTACCGAAAGACTTCATTCCAGATGATAGGTCAATACTAATCTGAGTGGCATTGGCAGCTGTTACAGTTGTCTCAATGTTTCCGACAAGAACTGTATTGTTGGCTATGTTGCTACCAAAATTCGTTCCGTCAATCGTCAATGAAATTCCCGATGTACCAGATATAGGGCTCACACTCGAGATGTTTGGAGGCGTAAGTGTGGTAAGGAAACCCGGATTGCCCGAGGCATCAGCGGTATAGTATTGTTCATAACCTACAGGCCCGTTAAGTTCTGCAACAGCGACAGTATATATCTGGCCGGGGCTTAATCCAGTAACACTCACAGTATTACCAAAACCATTGTAAACTACGTACCAGTCCGTGCCAGCCTGATCACCCATTCCAAATTGGTTATCAGCTGTATAGGCTGTTGTATTCACAGGTGCGGCAAAGCTTGAACTACCCTCGAACATGGCAACAATGCGCCTTTCTCCATTACCATTTGTCCAGGAAATATCAGCAGTGGTTACTCCAAAGGCAGTTACATCGACTGCTGTGGCTTGAGTAGTAGGAGCAACAGGACTGATTGTGAGTGCATCGGAAGCAATCCAGTTTGAT
>JAGDZP010000018.1:0-44139 GCA_049115735.1 Cyclobacteriaceae bacterium
ATCGTCTTGGACAGCATTGACTCTAAGTAACCTGATTAATACTGGGTTTAACCTACAGTCTTACTAGACTTATGAATTTTCATCCGATAGTTGTCCCTAAGAAAGTCCTTAGGAAGCGTCCTTAGATTTACGAGCAGTGCTGCACCCAATGCACTTCCAAGGGCAAAGTCAGTAGAGTAAATATCATACTGAGGCAATTTCTCTGTCAGCATTTGGGTGAACAATTCATTCTCCGAAAATCCACCGTCGATGTAAACATCCTTTATTTCTGAGGCACCAATGCATAGTTGCAATGAGGCTACTTGTAGCTCGGTAAGTTCATGCATCAACTGATGATAGGCCTCATCGAAATCTTTGAACTGGCTGTAGTCAGTCGCTGCTGGTTCTTTAAAACCGAACCTCTCCGCCCTGAGATGATTGTATTTAAACATCAATTGCTTGCTGTCAGCATTGAGCGGTTTAAATTGATCGTCATAATCTACAGTTTTGTATCTATGATATTCACAGTTGTATTGCTCACCTAATAGCATGGCTTGCTCCCTTATTTCCTGCCCCAGGAACAATCTCGAGGCTTTAATGGAATGACCTTTTATGCCAAGGAAATTTAAACAGTCTAGCTGAAGCTCAGATTTTGTCAATTCCCTATCGTTAAAGAAATTCATCGCAATACTCCAGGTACCAGTTGAAATCAGTACGAACGGATCGACTGCTGTTTGAATATATGGTACCAGTGCGGAGGAGCTGTCGTGCACCCCAACACCTACGTTAATGAGTTTGCCATTGAGTTTCACTTGAAACACCTTGCTGGTCTGCTCAGTTGGGGCCATAAATTGCTCGAAACCCTCTTCAACCACCCAGTGTGAATATGTGTTGTTTCTAAAATCCCAAAGACCGGTGTGGCATCCTAAACTTGTATACTCACACGCAAATTTTCCTGTGAGTAGAAGGCTCACATATTGTGGAAAGTGGAGGCTCTTGTATAATTTTTTATACAGCTCGGGCTTTTTGTATTTGAGGTAATAGAGTTGTAATCCTGAATTTAGAAAGCCCAAAGATGGACTGGCGGTGATTACTGAAAAGTTGTCCTCTCCGTGATATTTTTCAAAGAATTCTTTCTTGAGATCGTCTGGGAAGGGTTTGGTGTAATTGTAAAATGGAGCAATCACATTGCCCTCCTGATCGACGTGTACCATAGATGCCCCATATGTAGAGAAGTTTATGGCTTTTACATCATAATCAGGGTTGTTGAGTATTTTGTCAGTACTTTCTTTTATCCATTTAGACAAAGACGGCAAGTCTTCTGACATGTAGCCCTCATCGTCAGGAATTTCATCGAAACGAATGTACTCGTGATATACCTCGCTTAGGTTTTCATTAAAAAGAAAAAGCTTTTTATTGGTCTTACCAATATCAAATACAAGCGTTACCGTTTGTGCCATATCAAAGTCCTGTAGAGATGGTTTTCTCTCCTCTTTCTTTTATCAATTCTTTACGAACCTTCAGATATCTGTAGGCGCTGATAGGGTTTAATGCTCCATTTTGCAGCCTCATCGATTCGGCTACCAATGGTCTAACGTCAGTTCTGAAGGCCTCCTGAAGTACCTCTTGGGCGAGGGTTACGTCATTATTTTCTTGTGCATCATTCAAAGTTTCCCTATCTATGATTAATGCCTGTGCATAAGCGATCAAAATAGCATCCACTGATTGCAGTAAATCTTCCATAGGATCTTTCAAATTATGGCTTGCATCAATCATCCATGATAGGTCTGGGTTGTCCGCGTTGTTCATTCCATCCACGAGCTCACCGAATATCAGGAACAACTGATAGGGCTTGATACAACCTACGGTCAAATCATCATCGGCATACTTGCTGTCATTAAAGTGGAAACCCCCAAGCTTTTTTCTCATCATCAGAATGGAAACAATCTGCTCAATATTGGTATTTGGCAAGTGGTGTCCGAGATCTACAAGGCATAAGGCCTTTTCTCCCAGCTCACTTGCTAGCATGTGCGAAGTACCCCAGTCTGGTATGGACATGGAGTAGAAGTTGGGCTCGAATGGTTTATATTCTACAAACACTTTCCACTCCTCTGGCAGGTGATCATAAATTTCCTGTATCGAGGATAACGTATGTTGAAATGCTTTTCTAAAATTGGCCTGACCAGGGAAAGACGTACCATCCGCCAGCCAAATAGTCAGACTGTCGGATCCTAGTGCTTTTCCATAGTCAATTACTTCTTTGTTATGGGCTATGGCCTGATCCCTTACATCTTTGCTTACATGAGAAAGAGAACCAAATTTATAAGAGTGTTCAGCGTCTTCCTGATCCTGAAAAGTATTGGAATTCACCGCATCAAATTTCAGCCCAAGTGAACTGGCCAGTTCTTTAACACCATTTGCATCAGAAGGAATATCCCAGGGAATATGCAGGCTAATAGCACCACTTGAATTGTTCAAAGCATGCAACAACCCCACATCTTCAATTTTCTGCTCCAAGGTGGTGGGTTCTCCACCACCGGGGAAACGACCAAAACGTGTTCCACCAGTACCAAGCGCCCAACTAGGGATGGCAACCTGAAAATCAGTCAATTTCTTGACGATACTGTCAGCGTTGATTCCTTTGTTGCCAAGGTGGTTCTTGAGCCTGTCAATATCGTCCAGATGATTAGAGAGTTTACCTTTGTTTATTTCCTGAATTATATCCTTTTCTATTCTCATATCATAAAGTAATGAAAAAGGCCACTCTAATCAAAGAGTGACCTTTTATGTAAACCAAATTATCTTACAAATGCTGCAGCTACTCCGCCATCAACATTCAATATATTTCCTGTGCTTTTGGCTAGAGTGCCATCCACAAAAGCTAGTGCAGCCTTAGCCATATCTTCACCTTCTAATATTTCGTTCAAAAGTGTTCTTTTGGCATAAAATGCCGGTAATTCTTCAACTGTTATACCGTAGGCTTTAGCCCTGCCTGCAGCCCATCCTCCGGCCCAGATATTGCTACCTTTGATTACCGCATCAGGATTTACAGTATTCACTCTGATTTTATCTCCTCCAACTTCTGCGGCCAACAATCTTGTCATGTGCGCCTGAGCAGCTTTCGCAGATCCATAACCCAGGTTGTTAGGCCCAGAAACGATAGAGTTTTTAGATACGATATTTACAACATCACCACCTAAATCACCACCACCGGCGTTTTGCGCCCGGATGATTTCAACACCTGCTTGTGAAGCAGCGAAAGTGCCCTTCACCAAAATGTCATGTAGCAGGTCCCAGTCGGCCTCAGTAGTATCTTTTATGGATTTTGAAGTAGCAATACCAGCATTGTTTACAATGATGTCTACACCACCGAATTCCAAACAAGCTTTTTTGAATGCATCTTTGATAGAGTCCATAGAGGTAACATCCATTACAGCCCATCCTGCGGTATCTCTCTTAAAGGATTTGTGTGCTTCTTTTACTCTTTCTTCATTGATGTCGGTGATGATAACACATGCACCATTTTCAACAAATTTCTTTGCTATTTCAAGTCCGATACCACCTCCTGATCCTGAGATCAATGCTACCTTTCTTGAAAGAGATTGTTCTTTAGGCATTCTTTGCAACTTAGCCTCTTCCAATAACCAGTATTCGATATCGAATGCTTCTTGCAGTGGTAACGCCACGTATTCAGAAACTGCTTCGGCTCCTTTCATTACGTTAATAGCATTCAAGTAAAACTCGTTCGCTACTCTGGCTGTTTGCTTATTCTTGGCAAAAGAAAACATACCTACACCAGGCCAAATGATCACAACAGGATTGTTATCCCTGATAGTCGGAGAGTTATCTCTTTTACAATCTTCGTAGTACTTGTTGTAATATACTCTGTAGTCTTCCCACTGCCCTTTGATTATTTCTACGACAGCTCCTGCGTCAGATACGTCAGCATCTTTCGGTAGATCCAATACCAATGGGCAAATCTTAGTCCTCAAGAAGTGGTCTGGACAACTTGTTCCCAATTGTGCTAACCTATCAACATCGTTGCTATTCGCAAACTCTAATACTCTTTCGTCATCACTGAAGTGGCCTACCATTCTCTGGTTAGAAGAACAAAGTCCTCTTAATATCGGAGCAATGGAAGAAGCTTGTGCCTCTCTTTGATCAGCAGGTAATGATTCTACTTTTTGTCCACCGAAAACAGGTCCTTTCTTACCGTAGTTAGCTTCCAGGTAAGCAGAAGCCTTCTCGATAGATTCTAAAGAGTTGACATAGCATTCATAAGAAGTCTCACCCCAGGTGAACAGCCCGTGTCCGCCCAAGTACAATCCTTTCAAGTTAGGATTTTCAGTGATCGCCTCTTCTAATTGGAGAGAAAGGTCAAAGCCAGGCTTTTGCCATGGAATCCATGCAAAATCATTCCCATAAATTTCTTTCATGATCGCTTCACCTTCTTTAGAAGCAGCTATAGCGATAGCAGCATCAGGATGCAGGTGATCTATATGCTTGTAAGGAAGCAAAGCATGTAAGGGTGTGTCAATAGATGGTGCCTTTGAATCCAGGTCATAAATACAATGGTTGAACAATGCAACCATTTCGTCCTCATGCTCCAACCCTCTATAGACACTTTTCAAAGATCTTAGTTTATCTACGTAAAGTCCGGCGCATCCACCTTTTGTCAAAGTGCCAATGTCACCACCGGATCCTTTTACATACATGATTTCCGTTTCCTCCTTGGTCAAAGGGTCAGGAAGGTCTAGTTTAACGCTTGTGTTACCACCGCCATAGTTTGTTATCCTTAGGTCCGCACCCAAGATATTAGATCGGTAAATGAAAAGTGCTATTTCATCACCCTCCATTGATGCGGCCTTACCCTCGTCCCACAGATAGTCCACATATTTAAATGTTTTCGTTAGTTCTTCCATTTGTTGTTTTGAATGTTAGTATTCTTTAATTTGATTTTACGAAAGTGTGAATAAATTTTTAGCGAACTGTCCTGTACTTTACTGTACTTACCTGAAATGTATCTGTTGTAGGTTTGCAAAAATCTAATATCAATAAGTTATGCCAAATGAGATGTTGACGCTGGAGATCAACGACAATTCTAGTCTGCCAAAGTATAAACAGGTAGTTAAAAGCATTGTTGATAATATCGAATCAGGTAAAATTACCTATGGCCAAAAACTACCCTCGATAAATCAGCTCAGCTTTGATTATTATCTGTCAAGGGATACAGTAGAAAAGGCCTATAGAGACCTGAAAAGACAGGGAATCATAGAATCGGTAAAAGGAAAAGGCTTCTATATTTCTAACTCCGCACCGGAATCCAAAGTCAAAGTTTTAGTAGTCTTCAATAAGTTGAGTACCTATAAAAAGACCATCTATAATTCATTGGCTCATGAATTGGGGGAGCGGGTTCAAATTGATTTTTTCATATACCATTGCGATTTTGATATGTTCGAGAGAATCATCAACGAACATCTTGAGGGCTACAGTTATTATGTCGTAATGCCTCATTTTGTTGAGTTTGATAAGTTGTCTTTCTTGAATGTGATCAATAAGATCAACAGAGAAAAACTGATCATTCTTGATCAACAGGTTGAGGGCCTTGATGATTGCCACGGAATGGTCTATCAGGATTTCAAAATGGACATATACAATGCCATGGAACAGGGTATAGATGCATTACGAAAATATGATAACTTAATTCTGGTATTTCCTGAAAGTGTGGAATACCCATATCCCAAGGATATTGTCGTGGGATTTAGGAGGTTTTGTGCTTTCAATAATTTTAAGTTCGAGGTAATCAATGAAATCAATGAAGAGACAACAATCAAGTTGAATTCAGCTTATGTGGTAGTTGAGGAAAATGACCTGGTGAACCTTATTAAAATAGCTAGATCCAGCAAAATCAAATTACCGGGTGAAGTTGGAGTGTTGTCTTATAATGATACGGCGCTGAAGGAAGTATTGGCTGAGGGTATTTCAGTAATTACAACCGATTTTGCCAAAATGGGCCAGTTAGCAGCGAGTATGATACTTGGAGATCAGAGTGGAAGTCATAAAAACGATTTTAACCTAATCAGAAGGGCGTCATTGTAGTTCTTCTCACTTTGACAGGATACCGCAGGACGGATTGCGTCCTTTACTTTAATACTTTTCAAAAAATATTCAATATCATATACAATCATGGAAGAAGAAAATCAGGCTGCACAAAGCCAGGAATTTGAAAGAGAGCCGGTACCAAGTAGTGCTCATAAGAGCTGGAAAAGTTTCCTCGGAATGTACGCCGGAGAGCATGCGGCTGGAACGGAATTTATGATCGGTCCACTATTTCTCACCGCGGGTGTAAGCGCTTTCGATTTGATCATCGGATTGCTTTTGGGAAATTTCCTTGCTGTGCTTAGCTGGAGGTACCTTACCGCCGAAATAGGTGTTAAATATCGTTTGACCCTGTATTACCAACTCGAAAAAATCTGTGGAAAAAACCTGGTGTCAGTATATAATGTAGCCAATGGTATTCTCTTCTGCTTCTTGGCAGGAGCAATGGTCACAGTATCCGCTACGGCAGTGGGTGTGCCCTTTGACATGAAAATGCCAACGCTGACGGATACTATGCCAAACAGTGTTTCCTGGGTTGTAATTGTTCTGATTGTGGGTGCTGTTATAGCCATAGTTGCTGCCAGGGGTTACGACATGGTGTCAAAGGCAGCCAATTGGATGTCACCTTTTATAGTATTAGGTTTTCTTGCTGCCGGTATAGTAGCACTCAATCAATTAGGAATAAGCTCCTTTGGTGAGTTCTGGGATATTTGGGGTGAAGGCTCTGAACCATTCCCCGGACAATTAAAATATACCTTTTGGCATGTAGTGATATGGTCGTGGTTTTGCAATGGAGCCATGCATATAGGTATGTCTGATTTGTCCGTATTTCGATATGCGAAAAGTGCTGTGACTGGTTGGACAACCGCTGCAGCTATGTATGTAGGGCACTACATGGCATGGATAGCTGCTGCATTGTTATACGCAGTGTACCTTCAGTCTCCTGAAGCTCAGGCCATGTTATCTGCAGGAGAAGCCCCTCCGGTTGCTCCGGGCCCAATGGCCTACAATGCAATCGGAATATTCGGAATAATAGCCGTAATACTGGCCGGCTGGACAACAGCCAACCCAACGATATACAGGGCAGGACTGGCTTTTCAGACCTTGATGCCAAAAGTCTCTACACCAGTGGTGACTATCATTGCAGGTGCAGTGGCAACCATATCTGGTTTATTCCCTGCGTTTGCTATGAAGTTGTTGGGCTTTGTGGCCTTGTACGGATTTATCCTTGCACCTATAGGAGCGATCATCGTTTTTGATGTGTACATCTCTCCCCGTTTTGGTGTGGAGCAGAATTACGCCGAAAAATCTGGTTCTAAATTTAACTGGGCTGTAATGTGGGCTTGGTTGATCAGTGTGGGCGGCTTATATCTCCTGTCTATACAGTTTGATATTTTCCTCTCCTTCCTGACTCTTCCAGCATGGCTACTGTGCGGTCTGCTGTATTTGGTGATCAGTAAGAAAACGCAAACTCAATAAAAATACTTCTAAATCGATATCATGAGAAAGATTGGAAATCTCGTAACTTTTATTGTTGCCATTGTAGTGTTGATGGCATGCACCCAACAGCCCAAAAAGGAGCAAGCTGTAGAAGAAAAGACAATAGCTAAGAAGCCTAATATTGTTTTGATTCTTAGTGACGACCAGGCATGGAACGACTATGGCTTTATGGGACACGAGGCAATAGAAACGCCGAATCTTGATAAACTGGCGTCACAAAGTGTTGTCTTCAAAAGAGGCTATGTGCCTACTCCGATCTGCCGACCATCGTTGATGACATTGGCCACTGGGCTATATCCTCATCAACATAAAATTACAGGTAATGATCCATTGGGTGGTTTTAAAGGACCTACTAAATTTCCTAGAGAAGAACTTTTGCAAAGAATTGATGAACTGCGAAGCTTGCCGCAAATTCTGGCAAAAGAAGGCTATTTAAGCCACCAGTCTGGCAAATGGTGGGAAGGCGATTTCAAAAGAGGTGGTTTTTCACATGGTATGACAGAAGGGGAGCGCCATGGTGATAAGGGGCTTGTGATAGGCCGAGAGGGCATGGATCCGATATTCAACTTTATGGGCAAGGCCGCATCAGAGGATAAGCCCTTCTATGTATGGTATGCGCCATTCTTGCCGCATTCACCACACACCCCTCCGGATAGCCTTTTGCAAAAATACATTCCTACTACAGAGTCTATTCACATAGCGAGGTATCGTGCGATGGTGGAGTGGTTTGACATCACTTGTGGTCAATTGGTAGATTATCTTGATGACAATGGTCTGAGAGAAAATACTTTAATCTATTATGTGTGTGATAATGGTTGGATTCAACAAGCCGATAGCAGAAAATTTGATATTGGTAGCAAACAAACACCAATGGAAGGTGGTGTTCGCACGCCAATTATGTTCTCAATGCCGGGAACGTTAAAGCCATCTGATCGATCTGAACTCGTGTCGAGCATCGACTTGTTTCCAACAGTCTTGAGTGCTGCTGCGATCAAAGCTCCTGGCGATTTACCAGGCCTTGATCTATGGGATGAATTGACAGAAGAAAAGCCAATAGACCGAAACATAATATTTGGAGAGGCCTACGGGCATGATATTATAGACAAGGACAACCCTGAGGCATCATTAGGCTACCTGTGGTGCATTGAAGGGGATTGGAAGTTGATTTTGTCTTATGATGGAGAGCTTAAAGGAGGCAAAGGTGGATACGACTTTACCCATAATGCAGTAAGGAGTGAGCCTATTCGCCTGTATAAGATCGTTGAAGATCCTTTTGAGAAAAATAACCTGGCGGCTGAATTTCCTGAAAAAGTGGAAGAGCTTAAACAAAAAATTGAAGGCTGGTATCCACTCAAAGAGAGGAAGGTACTGGCCAGCAAATAAGGAATCATTTCCGCTGATTGCTGGAATTCAAGGTTTTTTGATTCGTACATACATTAGATGATATGAATGGATTAACTTTAAGTCCTAAGCCCTAATAGAAATAATGCTTTTAGACAAATAGGTTTTGGATTCTGAACAAAACAACATCGTAAAAAAACACTTGATCAAGCTGGAAAAGTGGTTTCTTGACCAAGAGCAAACGCTTACCGCGTTCTCCGGTGGCATTGATTCTAGTTTGGTGCTTTATCTGTCGAGATATTTTCTAGGTGAAAAAGGAATAGGGTGTATTTCATTATCTCCGAGCCTAAAAACCAAGGATTATAATGATGCGGTTCAGTTTTGTAAAAAATATGACATCCAGCTGGAGACGATAAAGACTTCAGAATTAAACGATGATAATTACTTGAGTAATCCTTCCAATCGTTGCTATTTCTGCAAGAATCATTTGTACATGGGCCTGGAGGAGTTGAGACCAAAATACCCAAATCACACGCTACTAAATGGAGCGAACCTGGATGACCTGGGTGACTACCGTCCTGGGTTGCAATCAGCTAAGGAATTCAAAATACTTTCTCCACTCGTTGAATGTGGTATTGATAAACAGGCTGTTAGAGCAATTGCTAAGTATATGGGGTTGACACATTGGGACAAACCAGCCAGCCCTTGCTTGAGCTCCAGAGTCCCTTATGGCAGTTCTATCACATTTGACAAGCTGAAGCAAATAGAGGAGGCTGAGTATATCTTGAATGGATATGGTTTTGAGGACGTGAGGGTAAGGCACTATGGTGAAGAGGCAAGGGTAGAAGTACCCGCAGATGAATTGCCTAAGCTTAAAGCCGTTTTTGCGGATGCTTCTGAAGAAATAAAAAAGCTAGGCTTTGAAAGTTGTACCATTGATGACGAAGGATTGGTGTCAGGTAAACTTAACCGTGTATTGAATGAGCAGTAATTCCTTTAACATTGATTTTCAAAGGACTGAGCGACTTGGCTTTCCTGAAGTTGTATACGGTAAATCAAAATCTACCAAACAATTGCTGGATATACTGCGTCATTATCGCGATAATGGGCAATCTGCTCTAGCTACCAAGGTACAGGAAGAAAAGGCCGTTGAACTGCTCAAAACATTTCCTGACGCACTTTATGATAAGGAATCAGAAATCTTTGCCCTTGATCTCAATGAATCGGGATTATCAACTGATGATGTAGCGATTGTGTCTGGTGGCACCTCAGATGAATATGTAGTGAATGAAATTTACTATACGCTGATGCATCTTGGCAAGGGGTCAGAAAGAATAATGGATGTAGGTGTCTCTGGTCTGCATCGGCTCTTGAATAGAATAGAAGATTTAAAAAAATATAAAGTGGTCATTGCTGTTGCCGGATTTGAAGCTGCTTTACCTACCGTTCTTGGTGGTTTGTTACCTCAACCAATAATTGCGGTTCCGACTAGCGTAGGTTATGGTATTTCAGAGGGAGGACAAGTTGCCTTGAATAGCCTATTGGCGAGTTGTGCCAATGGTATAACAGTGGTGAATATAGATAACGGCTATGGAGCTGCCGTGGCGGCTTTTAGGATATTGAATGCCTTGAATAATAAAAGTGAATAGAATAGGATAATGAGTGTATTGTATATAGAACCTTTTTCGGGATTGGCAGGAGACATGCTGTTGAGTGCATTTTGCGCTTTGACTGATTCATACGATGAGATTGTCGCATTGCCGGATAAGCTTCATTTGCATGATGGCAAGGTGGAGGTTCATGAAGTGGAGAAGAACGGAATTGTGTGCAAACATGTCAAGATTATTGACCTAAACGATGATCATGGACATTCACATGACCATAGCCATGATCATTCTCAAGACCACTCTCATAGCCATAGTCACTCCCATAGTCATGATCATGGACATCATCACCATCATGGAGAGCACCGTCATTTGTCAGATATTGTCAGTTTGATTGATAAAGGGCATATTAGTGATGAGGCCAAAACAATAGCCAAAGAGATTTTTCAAATTATCGGGCAGTCCGAATCCAAAGTGCACAATATCCCGATTGAGACTATACATTTTCACGAAGTGAGTGCTGTAGATTCTATTTTGGATATTGTTGGGTGCGCGGTGCTATTGGATAAATTGAATGTAACAAAAACATATGCTGACCCAGTCTGCGTGGGAAGTGGTACTGTCAAAACGCAACATGGGATGCTACCTGTGCCGGCACCTGCCACAGCAGATATCCTGTCTGGCATACCAACTTTCAAAGGGAAAGAGCCAGGGGAAAAAACCACCCCGACAGGAGCAGCCATCTTGAAATATCTGAATCCTGAATTCTCAACACCTACTCAGGTGGTGAGCCAAACAGCTTATGGGCCGGGAACTAAAGATTTTGACTTGGCGAATGTTGTACGAGTTTCTGTCCTTGAACAAACTGCAAATGTCGGTGGGTTAGACCAGCAAGGGAGCATCTATATGATTGAGACCCAGTTGGACGACACTTCCGGGGAGCTACTTGGATCCGATTTCCAGTCTGATCTTCTTGAGGCAGGAGCCATTGATTTCTATTTTACACACATTCAGATGAAGAAGGGTAGGCCCGGATTGAAAATATCCGTACTCTCTGCAAAGGAGAATCTGGAGAATGTCTGTGATTTCTTGCTAGAAAATAGTTTCACCATAGGAGTGCGGTATTTTCCAGTTGAAAGAAAAATATTGGATCGAAAACAGCAGACCATAGAAACGGAATACGGGCCGATAGAAGTAAAGGAAGTGACCAGGCCTTCAGGCCATAAACAAACAAAAATTGAATATGAATCGCTAAAAAAGATTAGCGAGGAGCATAATATTCCATTAACTAGGCTAAAAAATATTTTAAATTCTGTAATTTTAAAATCATGATAAAGAAAATCACCTTAATCGCATTGGCTTGTTTGGTCCCAGCAGTGACTTGGGCTCACGACGTTATTGTACCTCACGTACACCAGGATTTCAAAGAAAACACCTTGGTTTTTACTATCGTGGCTGTCTTGGCAGTTATAGTTGGAATCGGAGCAGTGAAACACTATAGAAACTCCAATGCCTCCGACGAATCGAAGTTGAGGTAAACTCCTTCATTCAATTTCAGTTGAAGTAAAGTCAATGCCTGTGCATTGAGTAGAAACTGTGCGTGAGTATTCAACTAATCTTCAATGTCAGTATTGAACTCTACATGGTATTAGAAATCAATAGTTGATTTTGATTGTGCTAAAATGTGTTCTCTACAGTATCTAGTGAATCCATTTTGCTCAGCCCTTTCTAGTTTCAATCTGATAAAATCAATTCTCTGCTGTTGTTGCCGGGCTTGTCTTATTAGCTCATTCACTAGTTCGCTTTCACTTGCATATTCTCTGTTGCTTACTTGAGACTTCAACCACTCATAGTTTTTTTCTGCGAACAAAATACTTTGACTTGCCATATCAAAAAATATTAAGTACTAATATACGCCACTATGATACAGGATTGAACGGGATGGTTTGTAGTTTTTAAGAATTATCTTTCGAAATAATTGTTACATGTGGTTCGACCACAGAGTGCATGAGCATACATCTTCAACTATATTACTATCATGAATAAAAAAGTATTAAACGGTATCATCAATGCTTTTCCGGTCTGGGTGATTTTTGGAAGTATACTCTCACTGTATTACCCGGAGTGGTTTGTCTGGTTTAAACCCTACATAGCTTATGGACTGGCAGTGATCATGTTGGGAATGGGGTTGACTTTAAACATTGAGGATTTCAAACGTGTTTTTGAAAGACCGAAAGATATTGCTTTGGCTTCTCTTTTTCAGTTCACAATTATGCCTTTGCTGGGTTGGGCCTTGGGCTACATTTATGGCTTGGACAAGGCACTGGCCGTAGGGATGATTATGGTTGCTTGCTGCCCCGGTGGTACCTCTTCTAATGTGATTTGTTACCTGGCAAGGGTAGATGTGGCTTTGAGTGTAAGCATGACAGCATTTTCTACTTTGTTGGCGGTGATTATGACCCCTTTGTTGACAACTCTACTGATAGGAAACAAGGTAGAAGTTTCGGCACTCAATCTCTTTCTGGGCACAGCCAAGATTGTTCTCATTCCTGTATTGGCGGGAATCGGAATTAGCAGGTATTTCCCTAAAGCTTCAGCCAAGATTGTTCCTTTCTCACCCTTATTTGCGTTGGCGGCTATTTTTCTAATCATCGGAGTGATCATAGGAGAAGACCGGTCGATACTTTTTGAGTCAGGCTTTAAGCTGATCGCCTCAGTAACCACACTACATGCATTTGGGTTCTTAATCGGATATTTGATATCCAAAGTCTTTATAAAAAATGAAGAGGTCAGTAGAACTGTAGGCTTGGAAGTGAGTATGCAAAACTCTGGTTTGGGAGCGGTATTGGCCAAGGACAACTTTCCGTTGCTACTGGGTGTTGCAGCTCCATGTGCCATTGCCAGTAGTGTGCATAATATCATTGGCAGTATTCTGGTAGCAGTATTCAGAAAATGGCCGGCCAAAGACGGTCACGCAATCCAAACTAATGATAAAACAACTTGAGCAGTAAGCAGTGAATGATATTTCGTATTTTTATAAGTACGGAATTCGAATGTTTCCCTTTTATTCATGCCATCACCTAAAAACTATATTGGCTCTATTATCTCTTGGTTCGCCGGTCTTGTTTACCTATGTACAATAACATTATCTGGTTGTACCACACCCCAAAATGATTTCTCTCAGAAATTACCGGAAGTAGTCGATTTCAATTTTCATATCAAGCCAATTCTTTCTGACCGTTGCTTTGCCTGCCACGGACCAGATGATAAGGCAAGGAAAGCAGAACTGAGGTTGGACATTCAGGAGTCTGCATTTGCTGTCCTTGATAGCATCAAGGATCATCATGTCTTGAAGCCTGGTGAATTGGATAAAAGTGAGCTATACCGACGGATCAGTAGCGAAGAGGCTCGTCAGGTAATGCCACCACCTGAATCCAACATGAATCTATCGCCTTTTGAAGTGGCGTTGATCAAGCGCTGGATTGAGCAAGGAGCTGAGTGGAAGCCGCATTGGTCATTTATGGTTCCTGAAAAGAATAAACTCCCCAAAGTTGAGATGGCTGAGTGGTCTCAGAATGAGATCGACTACTTTGTTTTGGATAAATTGGAAAGGCTAGATTGGCGACCCTCTTCCAGCGCAAGTAAGGAAAAGCTGCTCCGTCGTTTGAGTTTTGATTTAACAGGCCTGTCTCCTGATATTGAGCAGATTGAGGCTTTTGTCGCGGATGATTCTGACATTGCTTATGAGAAAATGGTGGATAAATATTTGGCTTCATCTACCTTTGGAGAGCGATTGGCAACAGAATGGATCGACCTGGCTCGGTATGCAGAGACCAACGGGATTCACCATGATTTCGAAAGAAATATGTGGCCATGGCGCGATTGGGTTATAAAATCCTTCAACGATAATATGGCCTATGATCAGTTTGTTACCTGGCAGTTGGCCGGTGACCTTTTTCCAGAACCGACCTATGATCAACTTTTAGCTACTGCCTTCAACCGCAACCACAGAACGACACAGGAGTGCGGTTCCATTGATGAGGAGTTTAGGGTTTCTTATGTTATAGATCGTACCAATACTTTCGGGAAAGCATTTATGGGACTCACCATAGAATGCGCCCAATGCCATGATCATAAGTACGACCCCATTTCCCAAAAGGAATATTACCAACTCTCAGCTTTTTTCAACCAGGTGCCTGAAGAAGGTGTGAGTGAGTCCTTTAAAGGACAGCCGGAACCTTACCTTGAGTTACCTGAAGCCGAAGTACAAAAGATTCGCAATTATATTGACGAACAAGTTGAAGTAGAATATACTGATGGAAGCAGCCAGGATAGGGATAAAAAATACCTGTCAAATTGGAAGGAAGAAATGGAGGCTTTACTTCAGCCTGTGATGATTATGAAGGATCAAGATACTTTGCGGCCTACTTACATCCTGGAAAGGGGTTTATATGATGGCCATGGTGAGGAAGTCACTTTTGGAACGCCTGAGAGTGTGTCTCTTTTTGATTCTACATTTGCTCAAAACAGACTTGGTCTGGCCAAATGGCTGTTTAGTAAAGATAATCCACTAACAGCCCGGGTGGCTATCAACAGATATTGGCAAATGATATTTGGTCGGGGCTTAGTAGATACTCCCGACGATTTTGGTAATCAGGGTTCCATTCCATCTCATCCCGAGTTGCTAGATTGGTTGGCTGTGGATTTTATGGAGTCGGGCTGGGATGTAAAGCAATTGTTGAAAACGATGGTGATGTCGGCGACCTACCAGCAGGCCTCAAAAACCGATGGTGCTTCCTTAGAGTTTGATCCTGAAAATAGATGGTTGGCCAGAGGAGTGCAGCAACGACTGACTGCTGAGATGTTGCGGGATCAGGCACTTAAAATTAGTGGGCTATTGAATGAGAAAATTGGAGGGCCGAGTGTGAAACCCTACCAGCCAGATAGCTTGTGGGTGCAAGTATCATCAGGTGGTAGATATACAAGGAAATATATGGTTGCTCACGGTGAAGACCTTTATCGCCGTAGTATGTACACCTATTGGAAGCGGGTGCAACCACCTCCTGCCATGATGATATTTGATGCTGCCAGCCGCAACCAGTGCACTGTCAAAAGACAAAGCACGAATACCCCTTTGCAGGCACTTGTATTGTTGAATGATCCGCAGTTTATTGAAGCGTCCAGGGCGCTGGCTAATCGCATGATGATTGAAGGAGGTGCAAATGCTGATCAAAGAATTGAAAATGCTTTCCGCTGGACTACTTCTAGAAAGCCGGAAGCCGATGAATTGAATACCTTGAGCGACTTGTACCATAGTGAGGTTCAGGAATTTCAAAAGTACCCAGAAAGGGCGGAGGAGTTTTTGCAAATTGGAGAATATAAAAACAATGATAATTTGAATAAATTGGAGTTGGCGGCTTATGGCGTTGTGGCCAATGCCATCATCAATTTAAGTGAAAGTTTACAGAAGAATTAATACAGACTGTTGAAAGAGAATCCTGACATAGAGAGCATATTGGCACTGTCCCGCAGGCACTTTTTAAAAAAGGCCGGTTTGGGGCTGGGCGCTTTGGCCATGTCTTCTTTTGATATGAAAGCAAGCCTGTCATCAGCCATTCCTCACTTTGCCCCTCGTGCCAAGCGGGTAATCTACCTCTTTCAGTCAGGGGGTCCGTCTCAGTTGGAAATGTTCGATTACAAACCTGAGTTGCAGCGCTTACATAATCAGGAATTGCCGGATTCGGTGAGTATGGGAAAGAGGGTGACGGATTTCACCGCAGAGGAACCAAAGCCAATGGTAAACCCATTTACAGGCTTTAAACAGTACGGTCAGAGCGGTACATGGATCAGTGACTTATTGCCACATATTTCCACAATAGTTGATGATATATGTATTGTCAAATCCATGCACACGGATGCCATAAACCACGACCCGGCATTGTCCTTCTTTCAGACGGGTTCACAGCTGAGTGGACGACCAAGTATCGGTTCGTGGTTGTCTTATGGTTTGGGTAGTATTAATGAAAACCTACCGACATTTTCAGTCTTACTTTCCAAAGGAAGCGGTAGAACAGATGGTGCTCAGCCATTGCAATCGCGATTGTGGGGCAGTGGTTTTTTACAGTCGCTGCATCAGGGGGTGCAGTTCCGAAGTGGAAAAGATCCGGTGCTTTATTTGAACAATCCGCCAGGAATAAGTTCTGGAAACCGAAGAGACGTACTTGATCATTTGAAAGTACTCAACCAAAAATATCTCGAAAAAGAAGGCAATCCCGAAGTATTTTCGAGGATGGCCCAATATGAAATGGCCTACAGGATGCAGACTTCTATACCCGAAACTATGGATATCAGTCAGGAACCGGATCATATATTCGATTTGTATGGACCGGAATCCCGGATACCGGGAACCTATGCGGCAAATTGCCTTTTGGCCAGAAGATTAGCAGAGCGCAATGTTAGGTTTATACAACTATATCATCAAGGTTGGGATCAGCATGATCACCTACCCGACCATCTATCTAAACAGTGTAGAGATATCGATCAACCTTCTGCAGCATTGATCAAAGACCTTAAGCAGCGTGGATTGTTGGAGGATACCTTGGTGATTTGGGGAGGAGAGTTTGGTAGAACCAACTATTGTCAGGGGAAGCTTACTGATGATAATTATGGCCGTGATCATCATCCCTATTGCTTCAGCATGTGGATGGCTGGAGGAGGTATCAAGCCGGGCATTTCTTATGGAGAGACAGACGAAGTTGGCTATAATATTGCTGAAAACCCTGTGCATGTACATGACTTTCAGGCCACTATGCTGCACCTTTTGGGCATAGACCATGAGAAGTTTACCTTCAAACATCAGGGTAGGAGATTTCGCCTTACCGATGTGCATGGGCACGTGGTTGATGATATTTTAGCCTAGCTCGGTGATAGCATTCGATATTTCGACAGGCAATCTATTTTGGATCAAGACGTATTATGTGCTAATTTCAATTCTTATAAAACCATGAATCAATGCAACTATCTAATTGCCTTATGAAAAACTTCAAGCAAGTATATCTTTTAGCTACAATCATTTTTTTCTCATCAATTTTTAACCCTCAAGGAGGTTGTGCGCAGAAAAAGTTGAATTTATTGGTCATTACCAAGACAAACGGCTTCAGACACAAGTCTATTGATATAGGGAAGGAAAAGCTTACGGAGTGGGGAAAAGCTGAGAAATGGAAGGTCACATTCTCAGAAGACTCAACCATCGTCAATGACAAGGTTCTGGGCAAGACAGATGTGTTGGTTTTCTTAAACAGTTCTGGAGACATTCTAGGCTCTAATGAAAGGCAATCACTTGTCAAGTTTATGAAGGATGGAGGAAGTTTTGTTGGAGTGCATTGTGCCACTTGTACTGAAAAGGAGTGGCCATGGTTTCGTCAAATGATAGGGGCACGTTTCGATAGCCACCCGAAAGTACAAATGGCGAGAATGGCTGTGAACCATGAATATGCCCATCCTGCGATTAATCATTTGGGCGATAGCCTGAAAATGGTAGACGAGTGGTATAATTTCCAGGAAAGCGTCGTGTCACACGCAAAGGTTTTACTGACCCTGGATGAAAGCAGCTACAACGGCAAAAAGATGGATGAAGAACATCCGATAGCCTGGTTTCATGATTTTGAGGCTGGCAGAGTTTTCTACACTGGCATTGGTCATACGAATGAAACCTACCAAAATGAGGAATTCAAAAAACACCTCATTGGCGGTATCAATTGGGCTGGGAGAAGGCTCAACCTCGATGAAAAATAAATAAGCTTTTACGATTTTTTGTTTCCTGAATTTAAGGATTCACAAGAATTTTTCTGTTTGTACAGGATGGTACAGGATGAATTGGCTGTGAATCATTCCTAACATTATAGAATGGAATGCTCCATTTTGTAAATAAGAGTATTTTTTTAGGTTGAATTAAGGCTTAACAGAGAATAAAATTTAGCATACAATCACTTGGCCACTCTCAAGATAGCATATAGTAAGAAACGGGATTTCGACTTATGGCAGGATTTTAAATCCGGCGATAGGGATGCCTTTGATCACATATTCTATCTGCATATTGATCAGCTGATCAGCTATGGGAAAAAGATCACCGCCAATGATGCTTTGATAGATGACTGTATTCAGGAGATGTTTCTGGATTTGTGGCTGAAAAAGGAAAGACTAGGTGATACGGATGCTATTAAATTTTACCTACTAAAAACGCTCAGGCGAAGAATTCTTGTATATCTTAAGAAAGAAACCAGGAACGACAGTTTGAATACTGAGAAGGCTCTTGATTACACTCAAGATTTTAAGGCTATCCTGGAAAACCCAATGACCCTTGAGGAAAAAGCAAATCTTCAGGAAGTGTTTGAAAAATTGACCCCAGCCCAAAAGGAAGTCATTTACCTGAAGTTCTACAATAACCTGTCTTTTGATGAAATCAGTGATGTCCTAGGACTAAAGAAAAAGGTGTTGTACAATAGTTTGTCTAAAGCAATGCTCATTTTCAGAAAGCATCTCAAGCAGACCGTTTTGGTGCTATTAGCGTTTGCTCCATTCATTTAATATTTTCATCCACTCTCCACAGAGCATAACCTTCCTTAAATAGGACTTATGATTTTCTAATGTACTCAAAAGAATATTGTTTGATTCAATAAAATGGGCTAGACCTTACATATGCTCGGTGATAATGAAGTGTTGTTGTTAAAGTAAGTTCTGAAAATCAACTACTTACAAAATAATTCTAAAAAACTTAATTTTTCTTGGAGTAAAATGGGAGTACGCTTTCTTATACTATTGAAAAGGCAGAATAGTGAAAATTGAAAAGAACAATATAGCAGAGTACCGCACACAGGACCTCATCAGCAGTGAGTCATTTATAGATTGGGTGAAGGCTGGAAAGCCTCAAGGTAATGCATGGTGCAAATACATTGAGGACTATCCACAATTGTCACTTTATATTAGTGAAGCTCAGGAGATTATCGAGCAGATTAGTTTTCGTGAGGATACAATAAGAAAATATAGAGTTGCAAGGATAAAAGGAACGATAGATGCAAAGATTCATGAAGATGGAATCAAAAAAAAAGAACTTCATTCTTTAGGTGATTCTAAGTTAAATGAAGGAAAAAGGAGGAGACTTATCTCTTTCGTTTCAATAGCTGCTGCTGTTGTGGCCATCATCATAACAACATTTGTAGTTCTCAACGAGGAAAAGGAAGTTGAGAATACCATTGCTAATAGAACTATATCTAAGCAAACCGATAGTGGACAAAAGCTAACGGTACATCTGCGAGATGGAAGTACTGTAAAAATGAATTCAGAATCATCCCTGACTTATTCTGATTTTTTCAGCGACACATCACGGATCGTTTATCTTAAGGGCGAGGCATTTTTTGATGTCGCAAAAGATCCTGATAGGCCTTTTAGAGTAGTTACCGAAAGTACAGTTACCACGGCAATAGGAACAGCTTTTAATATTAAGTCAGAAAGAAAGAATAATAGCACCGCTGTTTCACTTCAATCCGGAAAGGTGTCGGTTGAGAATTTGACTAGTTCCGGAGATGTGGTGTTTTTAGCCCCGGGTCAACAGGCTTTTACTATGGACAAAGAGCCCACTATCGTTCGCACATTTGAATTCGACTTACTGGATTGGAAAGAAGGAATATTAGTCTTCAAGAAAGATTCGCATCAAAACGTTTTCGAAAAACTTGAAAAATGGTATGGGGTGGAATTTAAAGTGAACTTATCAGGTAGAAAACAAGTGAACTGGGACTATACTGGTCGCTTCGATAATGAGACATTAGAGAATATACTTGAGAGTATTGGCTATGTGAAAAAATTCACTTTTGAAATAAAAAACAAAGAAGTGCTTATCACTTTAAACTAAGCACTTTACTCAACATAACTAAAAGACTACACTATGAGCAATACATCTTAAAAATAGCAAAGGCCGACAATCAGATTGCCAGCCTTTTATTTCAAGATTACAGTCATTGGCGTGCCCTTAATCTTGAACAAACATTTCGACAAATTATTTATTCATCAAAACATGGTAAAACTATGAAACAATTAGTACAGTTTTTTATAAAACTCATGAAATTACTGTTACACGTAGTAGTGATTCAAACATTCTTCGCAGCTATTCTATTAGCTGAAAATGGTAGTGCACAGTCTACAAGTGTCAAAGAGGTAATGGTATCTCTTGACCTTAAGGAGGCTTCCCTTGAAAACTCATTCAAAGAAATTGAAAGGAAAACAGGTATTCGATTTTCTTTCGAAGAGAAGGAGATTGAGGGTAAAGCAAAAATCAATTACAACGCTGAGCAGACATCTGTTGAGCAATTCCTTTTGCATGTTTCTAAGGTGGCTGATCTGAAATTCAAACAAGTGAACAACGTCATCAACGTGAGTCACTTGAATTCTAAAAGAGATAAAGCCCTGGAGGTAGTGGCCGATGTGACCATTTCGGGAAAGATCACAGACGAAAATGGCGAAGGTCTTCCGGGTGTGAGTATTGTTAATAAGGCCACAAGCGCTGGAACAACAACTGATCTTGACGGAAATTACAAACTTTCAGTTGCGGAAGGAGCTACTCTGACCGTTTCATTTGTTGGCTATATCACACAAGAATTTCAAGTAGGCAGTGAAAGCGTAATCGATATTCAGATGGAATCTGATGCCAAGCAACTCGATGAGATTGTGGTAATTGGTTATGGTACCGCTCAAAAATCAGATTTAACAGGCTCTGTTGCCTCCGTGAGTACAGAAGCACTCGAAAATATTCCCAACTCAAGGGTTGACCAGCTTCTACAAGGTAGAGCTGCTGGTGTTCAGATTACATCAGTTAGTGGTGCGCCGGGCGCTGGTACTGTTATCAGGGTTCGAGGTGGTAATTCTATAGAAGGTAGCAACGAACCGTTGTGGGTAATTGATGGAATTATCGTTGGTCAAAACTTTAACTTGAACAACCTAAATTCCAATGATATCAAATCCATTGAGATTCTTAAGGATGCTTCGTCAATTGCCATATATGGATCAAGGGGTGCGAATGGCGTTGTGCTGGTAACAACAAAGAGCGGGAAGTCTACTGGTGGTTCACCACAAGTAAACGTTGGTGTATATAGAAGTACACAGTTGGTTCCGCAGAGACCGGAATTTTTGAATAGGGAGCAGCAGATAGAATATACAAATGAAGACGCCAGATTTAGAGGAGTTGCCGAGCCTTTTCCGAATGCTCCATCATCTTATCCAAATAATGACTTCTTTGAATTGCTTTTGAATCCATCTCCAATTTCTAATGTGGATGTGTCTGTGAGCGGAGCGTCTGCCAATGGGGATGTGAATTACTATAATTCGGTAAATTATTTTCATCAAGACGGTCTGATCGATAATTCAGGAATTAAGAAATTTATTTTTCGTTCAAATCTTGATATAAAGATCAGTGACAAAGTAAAGGCTGGATTTAGAATCAATTTTTCCAGACTTAACAATGATAATGGTACCGTAGGTTATGGTGGGTTACTAAACATTCTTCCAACTCAACCGGTTTATAATGACGATGGTACATTTAATGGTTGGAATGAAGTAATTGGGGCTCCATTTAATAATCCAGTAGCTTCATCGGTGCTGAATACAAACAAGACTATTACTAACAACTTGTTGAGCACGGTCTACTTGGAATATAAGCCTAGTCCTAAATGGATAATAAGAACGACATTTAGTCCTGAAATAAATAATACCAAGCAGAATAGGTTTACATCAAGTCAAAGCCCTAACAGGTTAATAGTAAATGAAGGAGGTAATGCTTCTGTAAGCGCTACTTCTGGTCTTGGCTGGAACAATGAAAACACTATTCAGTATTCAACTGACTTTGGTGAAGATCATAGTTTGACCGCTCTTGCGGGAGCGTCTTTTCAACGCGTTCAAACTGAAAGTGTAATAGCAGAAGCATTTGGATTCACCTCTGATGCAACGGGCTTCAATGGTCTTGGTTTAGGTACAGATCCACTAAGAAATGTAGTTAATAGTGGATTTAATGAGTTTTCAATTGTGTCCTTCTTCGGAAGATTGAATTACACTCTTAAAGACAAGTACTTATTTACCTTGGTAGCAAGGTCTGATGGTTCCTCACGTTTTGCGGTTGGAAACAAATATGAGTTATATCCTTCTGTGGCTGCAGCCTGGAAAATTTCCGAAGAAGACTTTATGCAAAGCGTATCATTTGTCGATAACTTGAAATTGAGAGCAAGTTATGGGCGCTCTGGTAGCCAGGGTATAGATTCTTATAGAACATTGGCTGTATTGACCGAAGCGAATACAACCTACGGTGGCGTACAAAACCCCGGCCTTACTTTGGGTAGACCAGCAAGTCCTGCCCTACAATGGGAGACGACTAACCAGTTGGATATTGCGTTAGAAGCATCTTTATTCAACAATAGGGTATTCGCAGAACTTGGCTACTATCACAAGACGACAAATGACTTGTTGTTAGAGGTGGTTATACCTCGTCAAACAGGTTTCACCAGTCAGCTGCAAAACATCGGTTCACTTGAAAACAAGGGATGGGAGTTTTTATTGAAAACAACCAATGTTTCTACTAGTTATTTTGATTGGGGTTCAACCCTGACTTTGTCTGCAAATAGAAACAGTGTTATTGACCTGGGCGGACAAGAATTTATTGATGTGATCATCGATGAGATTTTGGGTTCAGGAAATACAAGGATCATCCTTGGCGAGCCGGTACCGGTATTCACAGGAGTAAGAAATCTTGGTACTTATAAAACTCAGGCTGAAGTTGATAATGCTGGTTTGAACAGTGTGCCCGATCTTGGATCATCTAAGTGGGAGGATCTAAATGGAGATGGAAATATTACCAATGAAGACAATGTTGTTCTTGGTAGCCCTCAGGCTGATTTGGTTTTCGGGTTGGAAAACTCAATTACCTACAAAAACTTCAACTTATCTTTCTTCTTCCAGGGTACAACTGGCAATGAGGTGTACAACCTTAGAATGAGACCAAATTACTTTACTCGTGGAGAGAATCCTAAATTCATAGACATAGCAGATCGTTGGACTACAGAGAACACAACTTCTGATATTCCTAGAGCTGGAGCTTCTTCTGAGTCAACCAACAGTAATTCAGAAATGATAGAAGATGGATCTCATTTGAGGTTGAAAAACCTGAGATTCACATACAACCTTCCTGTTGACAAAATGGGCTGGAACGGTGTAAACAAAATGTCCGTTTATTTTTCGGGCACCAACTTGTTGCTACTCTCTGATTTCAGGTTGATTGACCCTGAGACCAGTAGTTTCGGAAGAAACGGTTTGGGTAATATAGCCCAGGGGTATTCTAGCGGAGAATATCCAAATACCAAAGTGCTTACGCTTGGTGTAAATGTTACATTTTAACAATTAAAGAACTGAAAAGATGAAAGTTAAAAATATAATATTATCGTGCCTGGCTCTCTTTATGACACTAGGCTGTGCAGATTTTCTAGAAGAAAAACCAAGGGATCTTGTTGCCCCTGAAAACTTCTTTGCATCAGAATCTGATGCTAGACAAGCCGTAACAGGACTATACGCAATCCTCAAGAATAATTCAATCTACGGTCAGGTAGGACTGGATCATTTTTATGACAATGGAGCGGATATCATTGAACCAAATCGTAATGCAAGTTTTGTGGAACCTATTGGTAGTTATTCGCTGGACGAGGGTCTGGCAGACAGATCTGTTCAAAAAATGAGTGTTTCCGATACCTGGAAGGATTTCTACAAAATCATATTGAATGCCAATATTATTTTAGATCGCGTAGAAGGTAATGCAGCAATTACACAAGCTGCTCAAACTGATATCATAGCCGACGTTATGTTTGTACGATCATTGGTTTACTGGCACATTACCAACCTGTGGGGTGATGCACCTTACTACCGTGACCCTCTTTCCATTGACGAGATAAGGGTTCTGGGAAGAACAAGTAAGCAAACCATCATTAATGATATTTTAGTTGACTTGCAATTCGCTCAGGACAACTTGCCTCGAAGGGATGAGATTCCTGATTCACAGAGAGGCAGAGCTTCAAAATGGTGTGCGGCGCTGGTAATGGCGAAAATCTACATGACAGAAAATCAATGGCAAAATGGATTGAACAAGTGTTTGGAGATCATCAATGGTTCATCTCATCAGCTATTGCCAACTTTTGCAGAGGTTTTTGATACTGATAATGAGTACAATGCAGAGATTATTTGGTCGCTAGACTTTGCCAAAGATATCAGAGGTCAGTTTGAAGAAGGAGTGCCAAGACTATCAGGTAATGGAAACTGGAGACCGAGTATGTTTAATCCACGATTGAGGGATGAACCTCTTAATTCTTCAGAAAGATCTGCTTTAGGGGCCGCTCTTGCCGCGAGAGGCGAGCAGTTTAACGGCACAGGCCTTCAAATTTGCACACAGGGATATGCAGATAGTTTTGCGCCAAATGATTTAAGAAAAGCCACAGTTGTCATGGATAACTACCTGGGTTTTGATTTGGTGTTTCCATACATGACAAAATTCACGAACTTTGATTTTAATATATCACCAAGGTTTAACCATGAAGACAACAGGATGGTTTTCCGTTTGGCAGATGTATATCTAATGGCTGCTGAATGTGAAAATGAAGTCAATGGACCAGCTAATGCGTATCAGTATATCCACCCGATAAGAGAACGTTCTTTTGACTTGCAAGCAGACTGGGAATTAACAGGTCTGGATCAGCAAGGATTTAGAGAAGCAATTTATGATGAACGTAGATGGGAGTTGGCTGGTGAAGCCTGGAGAAGATATGATTTGATTAGATGGGGTATATTGTTGGATGTTGTGAAGGCTCAGACCTATCGCACATACGTTAATGCTCCTCTGAACATTAAGCCTTATCATGTATTGTTACCAATACCGCTTACAGAATTGCAGACAAACCCAGCTTTGTTAGAATCTGACCCCACAAACAACGGATATAGATAGTTGATAGTTTAGTTGAAGTACTGAAAAGAGCACATAGCCAGAAGGGCCAATGTGCTCTTTCATTTTACATGCATTTCCCTTAAGTTGTAATGAATTTGTATAGATGTAACTATGAAAAAATTAAGTACAATTACCCTTTTGCTTGCCACACTGCTGGCAGTCGTGGACAGTTCAGCCCAGAAACCAAATGTCATCTATATCCTGACAGATCAGTGGAGGGCATCTGCTTTGGGCTATGCCGGAGATCCCAATGTATTGACACCTAATATTGATAAGCTGGCAATGGAGTCTGTCAATTTTTCCAATGCGCTATCCGTCAGTCCTGTGTGCACGCCACATCGGGCAGCCTTGATGACGGGTAGATACCCTACGACTACCGGAATGTTTTTAAATGATCTTTATCTACCCGATGAAGAGTTGTGCATGGCAGAGATTTTTAAGGCCGAAGGATACACTACAGCTTTTTATGGCAAGTGGCATTTAGATGGTCACGGACGCTTGAACAATGTAGCTCCTGAACGTAGGCAGGGTTTTGATTTTTGGAAGGCTGCTGAATGTTCTCACGATTATAACAAAATGCCGTACTATGACAACAATTCTCCCGAATTGAAATTTTGGCCTGAATACTCACCTTTTGCCATTACTAAAGACGCACAAAACTATCTGGCAGATCAGGCGAATTCTAAAAAACCGTTTTTGTTGTTTTTGTCAATAGCTACGCCGCATTTTCCACATGGTACTGCCCTACAGGAATACAAAGACTTATATGATAAAACGAAAATTAAACTAGCACCCAACGTGGGAGAGGAGTTTCGTGAAAAAGCAATTGAAGAGCTGATTGGCTACTATGCCCATGCTACCGCTACTGACAAAGCGATCGGGGATTTGTTGGCCAAAATCAAAGAGTTGGGTTTGGACAAAAACTCCATCATTGTACTCTCCGCAGATCATGGGGAAATGATGGGCTCACACAGTGTCAGACCGCTCAGCAAGCAGGTCGCCTGGGATGAATCCGTTCGGGTTCCTTTTTTGATCAGCTATCCTGAAATAGGAAGTAGAGCTGGCAGTAAAGTAGAGGAACCTTTGACCACACCGGATATTTTACCTTCTTTATTGGGCCTGAGTGGTATTAAAATTCCAAAATCTGTAGAAGGTGAAGATCTTTCATTGCTGATGAAAGACCCAACAAAGAAAACGAACAGGGCTGCATTGATCATGAACCTTTGCCCATTTACCAGAGAGCATGTTTATCAGGAATACCGAGGTATCTATACCAACCGCTATACCTACCTGAAGTCTCTTGACGGTAGCGTTAGATTGTTTGACCTCAAAAATGACCCATATCAAATGAATGATTTGGCAGGGAATGGTGAATTCAAAATGACTCAGGCGGCTCTGGATGTGATGCTAAATAAGGAACTTAGAAGGATCGGCGATGAATTCAAGCCAAGAGATTACTATCTTAAAAAGTTTGGTTTGGTATTAAACGCCAAAGGAACGCATATCGACTACCACGGGTTTAGGAATGGCACAGGAGTAACGCAATCACCGAGAGTAGATAGAGCAAAATAAATACATTGGTAGTATAAAATATGAAAAGTCTATCCTTCATTCTTGCTGTCGTTTTATCCCTCACCTCCTGCAGTGAAGTAGAGGAGAAAGCGGTCAAGCCCAATATCATTTACATTTTTGTAGATCAGCTGAGTGCCAATATGATGAGTTGTGCCGGGAATAAGTGGTTGAAGACACCTGGCATGGATTACATCGCGGAGAACGGAATCCGTTTTACACGTGCCTATACCCCAAATCCAGTTTGTTCTCCAGCTCGTGTGAGTATGATGACGGGCCGTATGCCGGGATTTTTCAAGGACCAAAATGAAAATGAGGTGAGGGAGAACAGAGGATCAATGAAAATCCCTCAAGTGTCCGAAGAAGTTCTCAATTCCACAATATCGACCTACCTGAAGAAAGTGGGTTATGAGTTGTATTTTGGGGGCAAGGAGCACCTGCCCAAGTCATTGACCCCAGCGGCTCTAGGCTTTAAGGACATTACCGATGATGAGAGAGAGGTATTGGCACAGGAAGCGGCTAAGGTGATCAAGGCTGATCATGACAAACCATATTTCATGGTGGTATCGCTTATCAACCCACATGACATCTGCTATATGGCCATACGAGAAATGCCCACTTCAGAAAATGATGCAAGAATTCTGCAAAATGGCAAGCTGGAATTATCGGTATTGGATGAAGCTATGAAAATGCCTGAAGGTGTTTCTTCAGAGGAGTTTTTTGAATCCTATTGCCCAACGTTACCTGCTAATTATGAGCCGCAATTTGAAGAACCAGAGGCGGTCAAAAACCTTATCAACCGACGGCCTATGCGCAAGAATGCTCGTGAGGATTTCACCGACTATCAATGGCGCCATCATCGTTGGGCCTATTGTCGACTGACAGAAATGGTGGACAAAAAAATCGAAACCGTTCTTAATGCTTTGAAAGAAAGCGGACAGGAGGAAAACACGCTTGTGATATTCTCAAGCGACCATGGTGATATGGATGCTGCCCACAGGATGGAGCATAAATCGACCCTTTATGAAGAATCAGCAAATATTCCATTCATGGCCATGTGGAAAGGACAGATAACACCTGGGCGAGTAGACGATAGTCACCTCGTTTCCAATGGATTGGATTTCCTCCCCACTGTTTGCGACTATGCAGGAATAGAAGCTAGTGCCGATCCAAGAGGTAAAAGTTTGAGGCCTTTGTTTGAAGGAAAAGAAGCGTCATGGAGGGAGACGTTGGGAGTAGAAAGCGAAATTGGACGGATGGTCGTCGATAAAGATGGGTTTAAGTATATGCGATATGATGCTGTGGGAATCGAAGAGCAGCTATTGAGTCTAAAAGAAGATCCATATGAAATGACTCATTTCACCAACGACCCAAAGTATTCTGAAAAACTAGCATCTTTAAGGAAGGAATTTGACAATGAATGGTTCCCAAGTGGGGCAAATGATGAATAGAATCTCTCGTTCAAATATCATATAATTATCGTTCTTACCTAACAGTACAGGACACCCAAAATCCATCTTTTAAGTACATTGGGGCAATAATTTTTTCGGCATTGATATGAGGGGCCTCAATAAAATGGCTCCAATTAAAAAATGCAAATTCTACTATACTCATATGATACTAAAGAAACGACCATTGATATTTTTACTCACAATGATGTGGAGTACATTTCTTCTTTCCAATTCCGATGCTTTGGCAAAAAACAAGGTAACTGAGTTGATTTGTGAATACTATACCAATCCCATTGGCATAGATGTAGAAAAGCCAAGGTTTAGCTGGAAGATCGCTGCAGATGTCAACAATGTAATGCAAACGGCTTACGAAATCAGGGTAGCCAAATCCAGAGCTGATTTGAACAAAGCTTCAGCATTGATTTGGACATCCGGAAAAGTGATGAGCGACCAATCTGTGAATGTTGAGTACGGTGGCCAGGCATTGAAATCAATGGAACGTGCCTATTGGAAAGTTAGAGTATGGGACAATAAAAATAAAGCGACAGCCTGGAGTGAGCCAGCTTACTGGGAAATGGGGATTCTCGACAAGTCGCTATGGACGGCATCTTATATAGCCATGAACGACATCACTACAGAAAAGAAGTCACACCCATCTCAATACTTTAGAAATGAATTTTCTACCACAAAAACCATCAAATCAGCCCGAGTGTATGCTACCTCTTTAGGCTTGTATGAATTATACATAAATGGAAAAAAGGTTGGTAACGATCTTTTCACTCCCGGATATACTACCTATCACAAACGCCTTCAATATCAGACCTATGATGTCACGAAAATGTTGGGGCAAAACAACGCCATAGGTGCCATAGTCGGTGATGGCTGGTACCGTGGTAATATCGGATGGACAGGCGGATACGCTCACTACGGCAAACAGCTGGCATTGTTGGTGCAATTGAAAGTCGAGTACACGGATGGTACAAGTGAAACCATTGTGACCGACTCAGACTGGAAAGCTTCTTATGGACCCATCCTGGAATCAGACATGTACAATGGGGAGAAATATGATGCTCGATTGGAAATGGATGGTTGGTCTCTCAAAGGTTTTGATGATAGCAAATGGATAAAAGTAGAAACCCTTCAGCATTCTAAAGATATACTGGTAGCTCCCCAAGGCCCTCCTGTAAAGGCGGTTGAAGAAATTAAGCCTAAAAAAATCATAAAGACTCCAAAAGGAGAAACGGTGTTGGATTTAGGACAGAACATCGTCGGTTGGGCAAGGCTGAAGGTGCAAGGTAAAAAGGGGGACAAGGTGACCTTGCAGTTTGCGGAAGTGTTGGATAGGGAAGGCAATTTTTACACAACCAACCTACGCCGCGCAGAGGCAACAGATATTTACACATTGAAAGGAGGCGGAGAAGAAGTATTTGAACCTCACTTTACTTCGCATGGTTATAGGTTTATCAAAGTTGAAGGATATCCGGGCACTCTAGATCTGGATGATATCACCGGTATAGTGATTCATTCTGACATTACGCCTACGGGTAGATTCACTACTTCCGATCCTATGATCAACCAGTTGCAAAGCAACATTCGCTGGGGACAAAAAGATAATTTCCTGGATATTCCTACTGATTGCCCGCAGCGTGATGAGCGCGCAGGATGGACTGGAGATGCACAGGTTTTCAGCATGACTGCAGCCTATAATTTTGATGTGGCCGGATTTTATACCAAGTGGCTGAAAGATTTGGCTGCAGACCAGCATGAAAATGGGCTAGTTCCTAACGTGATACCTGACATTCTCACAGGAGGAAAAGGTGTAAGTGCGGTTGGAGGTACCACGGGTTGGGCAGATGCTTCTGTCATTATCCCATGGACAGTTTATCAATCTTATGGAGACGAAAGAATATTGAAAGAACAATATACCAGTATGAAGGGTTGGGTGGATTATATGATTGAAAGGTCTGGTGATGACTACCTGTGGAATGATCCAAAACATTGGCACTGGGGAGATTGGCTGGCTTATGATGCAAATAAACCACACTACAATGGGTCAGTTACTGAAAAGGATTTAATTGCCACGGCTTATGCCTATTATTCAACCACCCTATTAAGCAAGATCGCATTCATTATTGGGAAAGCAGCAGATATCGAAAAGTATGAGGTACATGCAAGGAAGGTTAAAGAAGCATTCGTTCAGGAATATATTACGCCAAATGGCAGGTTGGTTTCGCATACGCAAACTGCCTATGCTTTGGCCATTTCCTTTGGCCTGATACCGGATAGTCTCAAGAAGAAGTCAGCCGAATATTTCGCTCAGGATGTAGAAAGATTCCAACATTTAACGACCGGATTTCTGGGCACTCCCTTGCTGTGCAGTACATTATCTGATATCGGCAGGGCTGATTTGGCCTTTATGCTGCTGAATAGAAAAGAATTTCCATCCTGGTTGTATCCGGTCACCCAGGGTGCTACCACCATCTGGGAAAGATGGGATACTCAAAAACCAGACGGTACAATTATAAAGGGTATGAACAGCTTTAACCATTATGCCTATGGTGCCATTGGTGAATGGATGTACAATTACATCGGTGGTTTGTCCATTGACCCGGAAAACCCTGGATACAAGCATATCCTGTTTAACCCACATCCAGGAGGTGGCTTAACGAGCGCAACTGCCGAAATCAATACACTTTATGGTACAGCCAAATCATCTTGGAAAATTGAGGGTGAGCAATTTATTTATGAAGTAACTGTACCCACGAATACGACTGCAACAGTTACACTGCCCAATTCCATGGAGAAGAAAGAATTGGGCTCAGGCGTATATAGTTTCACCGAGTCAATCAAAAAGTAAGGTGTTAAGCTTGTTACTCAAATCATTAATCAGTAGATGATCTGAAAGACCGAATGATTTATTAAATTGGTTGTCAATGCATTAACTGATAAAGAAATGATGAAATCTTATTCAGAAAAGACGAAAATGACACGACGAGGCGCCTTGAAAGGAGTTGCGGGGGTTGGACTATTAGGCTTAGGGTTTAGTCAAGGCTGGACAAATATATCAACACCTCAAAAAGTTCCTGTAATCGAATGGAACGCCCATATATTTAGTCCTGATACTTCAAAATATCCTATTCACCCAAAGGCCACTTACACGCCGGATGTATCAGTACATCCCTCCGATCCATTGGCGGCCTATATGAAACGACTCAAGAAAGAAGGAATTAATAGGGCAGTAATCGTACATCCCGAGCCTTATGGTGATGACCATAGCTTGATTGTTGATAGCCTCAAGCGTGAGCCCCAAAATCTCCGTGGTACCAGTCTGTTTTACCCGAAAGATCCTGAGGCTCCTCAAAAATTGGAAACTTTAGTAAAGGCAGTACCGCATATCGTATCTACCAGGTTTCATGCGCATCGCGGAAAGGAGAGTTATATCGATAGTTTTTCAGATCAAGGCGCCAGGGCCCTATGGAAAAAAGCTGTGGATCTCGACCTGGTTGTAGAATTGCATATTGGTCCCAGTTACGCAGCTCAGGCAGGTAAGCTTATTAAGGAATTTAAAGGCTGCAAAGTACTGATAGACCATTTGGCAGAACCCCACCTAGGCTCGTCAGTCGAATTTGCGGATGTATTAGAGTTGGCCAAATACCCAAATGTATTTATGAAATTATCTGGTATTGGTCATTTTGCTAAAGACGAACCGTATTACGAAAGTGCAATGCCTTTTACCAGTCGCGTCATTCGAGAGTTTGGTCCCGATCGAATGGTTTGGGGCAGTGGTTCGCCGAAAATTGTTGATGTGCATATGGCAGACTATTCTGCATCAGATCGGGCGAAAGTAAAGGGGGGTAATATTCAGCAACTGCTGGATTGGGATTAAAGAATTCTCCTATACTCATTGGGTAAATATGGGGAAGAAGAGATACGAATTAGCTATTTCAAGTGATGCCTACATCGAAATATTATGCCATCAGATCTAGCTGATTAGAATCAAAATCGAGTATGATCGATTCATTATATTACATTTTGTATAACTGCACTATTTTTTTCTTTTTTAGAAACAGAACTAACAACTTTCAAAATCACTTATATGAAACGGACAAATAAGACCATGGGTCTGGTCATACAACTCCTGGCGTTTACCAGTTTGACAATTGTCACTGACAAGGCGAATGGGCAACCACCACAATTGAACTTTGAAGTAAAGCTATTGGCAATTGATCCTAACGAAGCTTGTGACATAGCCGACTTCAACAATGACGGTATCCTTGACATCAGTGCGGGGAGAAATTGGTATGCGGGTCCGGAATATGTGCCTCGCCCTCTTCGTGATGTTGGAGAGTTTGGGAAGGACTACCTGGAGAATAATGGTGAACATGCCTATGATGTGGACGGAGATGGATGGATGGATATTGTGTCAGGTAGTTATCTACCTACAGAAGTTTGCTGGTACAAAAACCCAGGTAAAGAAGGACTTGCTTTTGGTAAGCTTTGGGAACGATTCTCCCTTGGGCAAACAGCCACCAGGAATGAGATTTCTTACTTACGTGACTTCAATGGAGATGGTAAACCTGAATATGTAGCTAACAGTTGGGATGTAAAAAGTGAACAATTGATTTGGGAATTTGTGCCTGATAGCTCAGGTTTTAAATTGCAGAAGAGCATCGTCGGAAGTGCCAACGGGCATGGAATTGGATTTGGCGACATTAATGCAGATGGCCAAGAGGATATTTTGTTTCTAGGCGGATGGTATGAACGTCCAGCTGGAAACCCCTTGATACAAACCTGGACATTACATTCAGACTGGAAATGGGAACACTCCAGTTGCCCCATGATCGTCACTGATTTGAACGGTGACGGCATGAATGATGTGATCAGGGGCATAGGCCACAACTATGGCTTATTCTGGATGGAACAACTACCTATAAAAGAAGGCCAGGTCCAATGGAAACAACATGTAATTGATGATACATGGTCTCAGGCCCATGCACTGGCCTGGGTAGACCTTGATGGTGATGGTAGCAAAGATTTGATTACCGGAAAAAGAGTGCGTGCGCATTCTGGAAAAGACCCTGGAGCCAACGAACCCGCTGCTATTTATTATTATACCTGGGACCCAGAAAGACAAAGATTTACCAGAAATACTATAGCTGAAGGAGTTGGTACTGGCTTGTTTATTCGCACGGCGGATTTAGATAAAAATGGAAAGCTGGATATTGTTGTTTCAGGAAAGTCAGGTACCTATTTATTACTTAATAAGTAATGTGTCGTTTGAATAGAAATTTTTATAAACCAACATACAAATGGAAGGACAATCTACTAAAGGCAAATTCGCAAAAAAAGGTGCTTCACATTCAGCAACAGACATGAGGCTGTCCAGACGACAGTTCACGAAGCTAGGAACTCTGACCGGATTGGGAAGCCTATTGATTCCAGGGCCGACTGTACTGGCCGCACCATTGGCGGATGAACAAGACCGTATTCGATCCGGTCAGAAATCTGATTTGATCATCACCAACGCAGAACAGTTTGTGGTGAATGTGCAAGACGAAGGTGAAGAAATAAAGCGTGGTGAAGTCCGCCGGCATTTTGTTTATAAAATCACCACCAATTCAGGAATCACTGGCTACAGCTTTGGCCGTGGACATCCGGTCGATGATCTGCCTCGGGTTCGGGAGATCCTGGTTGGAAAGGATCCCTTCTCAATTGATCAGTTTATTGCTGAAGGCCTTTGTCAGGTCGGTAGTTGGGAACATGCAGTTTGGGATGTGATGGGCAAGGCCTTGAACATGCCGGTTCATCGCTTGCTGGGTGGAGCGGTGCGAGATAAAATCCGGGTCTACCTCACCATGGTTTGGCCGGGCAAGGATGATCAGTCCGATGTGCCGTTTGAGCGGCAGGCTGAAGACATCAAATTTTTCAAGGATAAAGGCTTTAAAGGTGTCAAGATCCGTTGTTGGCGGCCGAAGCTCATGGATGATGTGGAAGCTTTGAAAGAGATTAGACGTGCAGTCGGTCCAGACTTTCCGATCATGTTCGATCGTACCGGACAAAGGGCTCCCTGGGTCTGGTCTTACGAAGAGGCACTGAAAGTGGCACGCGGCATGGAGGAGCATGGTGCGTATTGGCTGGAAGAACCATTTGAGCGGGAAAATTATACTTCGTCCTTTAGAAAGCTGATCCCGTTGGATCAATCTCCATCCTATCAATCGATACAGCGCTCTGCGAAGTTGCGTAAGGAAGTAGGACTCAGGATAACCGGTGGGGAAGGGGACAATGATACGCGCCTGTTTGCCCGATACCTGGCTGATGATGCTTTTGATATTTTGCAGCCGGATGTGATTTTGGCCGGAGGAATCCTGGTTTGTAAGCAGATTTCCGATATGGTTCGGGCCTTTGACAATTCGGTTCGGATGATTCCACATGGCATTCATGGCTTGCCTTTGGCTGGTTTTCTTCAGGTGGCAGCCATTTCGCCTACGACCAACTGGCAGGAGCTGGTAATGACGTCACCGGGAATGACGCCTGAAGAAACACTTGAGCCTGGAAAGCGACTCTTGAAAAATAAAGACGTGTTCGGGATAGAGGATGGTTTTATGTCCATTCCACAAGGTGTGGGCCTGGGACTGGATGTGGACGAAGATGCGCTCGAAAATTATCTAGTCAGGTAGGTCTTTTGCGCTGATTACTAACGGTGCTTGTGAATTCTCAAATGTTCTTGACCTGCGTATTTCACAAAAAGGAGGACTATGGAACCATGAGCACGATGAAGCACCTAGGGACTCTTGCTGTTTGTTTGATTTTATTCTGAATCAATTCTGTCATAGTCCCCTGATAGCACAGGACAGTTAACAGGTATTCTCTTTTTATTTTGAATAAATGTAAACATTGAAATAACACAAAATGACCATCATCAACAAAATATTTTATACCCTTTTTTCCGCATTTTTATTAATTAATGTGCTTTCGGCACAGGATCGTCCAAACATTGTGATGATCATGGCTGATGACCTTGGAGGAAGGGATTTGCCCGTATATGGCAATCAGTTTAATGAAGCACCAAATATTGATAAGCTGGCGTCACAAGGTATGACGTTCTCAAATGCCTATGCAGCACCAGTTTGCTCAGCTACCAGGGCCAGCATTCAGTCCGGACAGTATCCGGCACGGGTGGGTATATTCGATTTTATCACCGGACATTGGCGTCCCTATGAGGAGGTTACAGTTCCGCAACATAAAGTCCAGCACTTACCGGAAGACATTATCACTATTGGAGATGCCATGCAGGCTGCCGGATACAAAACCGGATATTTTGGAAAATGGCATTTGGGCAATAAACCGAATCTCCTACCAAATGCTCGTGGTTACGATAAGGCTCATATGTATGCTGGTGGAGGATTTTACAATCCGAAGTTTGTTCCCGAATTCAAAGCACTTCCGAATAAACGCTTAAGTGAAACACTTACTGACATGGGAGTTGACTTTATGAAAGAGAATAAAGACGCACCTTTCTTTCTTTTTATATCCCATTACGATGTGCATGTGCAGTTAGATGCCGATCGGGATTTGATCAATAAATATTTAAAAAAGGAGAAAGCCCCTGATTACCCGAGCAATTCCGTGTATGCAGCTATGATAGAGCATGTGGATAGAAGTGTAGGTGCCCTAATGAATGCCATAGAGGAGATGGGGGTAGCCGACAACACGGTATTCATTTTCTATTCAGACAATGGCGGTGTGGACAATAGGTTTGACAATGTTCCTTTGTTGGGTGGAGAGAGCAAAAATGTTTACCCTGAAGGACATCCCCTGCAATACATTGCGACTTCCAACGTACCCTTGCGTGCCGGTAAGGGAACACTCTATGAAGGAGGTGTCCGTGTGCCCCTGATCGTTCGATGGCCGGCTAAAGTTAAGCCGGCAACTACCACAGACGGCATTGTATCAAGTGCGGATTTCTATCCAACGCTAGTTGAGTTGGCGGATGGAAAAAATCCTGAAAATCAGGTGTTGGATGGTTTTTCGATGCTTTCTATTATGACAGAAAACAAGTTTGACTCGGATCGGGAAGTATTTACGCACTATCCAGTGTATCACCACGAACAACCCATGTCGGCAGTGAGGAAAGGGGATTGGAAAATTGTACAGAATCTCGTGTCAGGGGAATTTGATCTCTACAATTTGAAGCATGATGTGAATGAAATGACAGATCTGAAATTTAGCTATTCCCAAAAATTAGAAGAGATGAAAGCTGTTTTGAAGAAATGGCAAGTTGATACCAAAGCACAAATGCCGGTACCCAATCCCGCATTTGACAAAAACAAAAGATACCAGTGGGGGAAACATCCTGCGAGAAAGTGAAAACGACTTGTTCTAATTTGAATTATATTTCAGGGAAAACGATAGGAAATAAAAGGAAAGGACAATTACTGCTGAATGTGCAGCATTATTTAGGTTGTTCATTAAGGGAAAAGGAGCGTGTCGGGATTAATATACAACATGACGGTTCATGATAGGTGAGCCATTAGTCCAGTCTATTATTGAAAACTGATAATTGTGTGGCTGGTAAAAAGAAACTTGCAAGATCAAGTTGCAGGTTAAGCAGTCAAGATAAGCTTGAGAATAAATTATGAGAGCCATAAACCAGCCTATCAGTATATTGCAAGTTGAGCAATCGTGCGGAAGGATGAACAATAAGTATCAATTAAAAACACCCTAAAATATGAGATTAAAACACACTCCAATATTACTCCTGTTGGTACTGGGTGTCCTGCTAGCATCGTGTACTTCTGAGGATACACTTAATTTCAAACAAGGTGAAAAAGTCGTCTTCCTGGGGAATGCCTTCTTTGAAAATGCCTTTGGTAATGGAGAGATCGAAACCATGATCTCTCTTAGTTACCCTAAAAAAAATATCACTTTTCGCAACATTGGCTGGAGTGGAGACAATGTTTATGCACATGCACGCACACGGGCACGAGGTGGAGGGAGGTTTGGAAACCCTGACGATGGTTTGAAAATCCTGGAGCAGCAAATAACTGAACTTAATCCTGATAAAATATTCATCGCCTATGGTTTCAATGAATCCTTTGATGACGAAGATGGTATCGATGCATATGGGACTGGTCTAACTCAGCTTCTTGAAATGCTTGGTCGGTACTGTCCTGAACTGATCCTAATATCCGTAGTGCCAATGGAGAAAGGGTTTGGCATACCCGACGAGCATATTACGGCTCGCAATGAGATCCTTAAGAAGTATACAGAAACGACTAAAGAAGTTGCCACTAAAGGAAATTTTCCCATTGTTGACCTGTTTACCCCATTTAGTAAGGAGAAAGGTTATTCGGAAAATGGCATTCACCTTTCGTCAAAGGGATACCGCAAAGCAGCGACGCTCATGGCAGAAGTGTTGAAATTTCCAACACCAGCAGTAAAGATCGATTCTGAAAAAGCCGAAGAAATCCGAAATACGATAGTCAAAAAGAACACCCTTTTCTTTCATCGCTGGAGGCCAAGGAACGATGCTTTTGTGTATGGTGAACGAAAAGATGAACAACGGATAGCCCAGGCGGAACCTGCACAGATTGACCCGTTTATTGAAAAACAGGAAGAGGCCATTGAATTACAATTAAAAGCCTTATGATGATGAGTATAATAAAAACAGCCCTGCTACTTTTCTGTGTATTTTTCTTAGCGATAAACCTAAGAGCCCAAAATGCAACACATCGAGCCTTTCGTGATCTAAACAGCATAGAAAAACCAGATGTGGAGAAAGAGCTGGCTTCTTTTTCTGTCCTGGATGGCTTTGAGGTAAGTCTATATGCCGCAACTCCCATGATCGAAAAACCGGTCCAAATGAATTTTGACAGTGAAGGGAGACTCTGGGTTTGTGGTAGCCATATCTATCCGCAATTGAATGTAAATGAGGATGCGAGTGACCAGATTGTAATACTTGAAGATACCGATAATGATGGAGTAGCTGACAAGTCTTCTATTTTTTACGATAAGCTGATTATTCCCGGAGGCATACTTCCAGACAACCAGGGAGGAGCCTATGTAGCCAATGGTGATAAACTCATTCACTTGAGCGATACTGATGGTGATGGAAAAGCTGATAAATCTGTTGTTTTACTCACTGGTTTTGGAACAGAGGACACTCACCATACCCTGCATCGTCTGGGTTGGGGGCCGGGAGGAAAGATGTATCTGCTGCAAGGCTACTACATTGGGTCACATGTGGAAACTGCCTACGGCCCACGTCACCTCAATGGCGGAGGCCTTTGGACTTATGATGTGGATACCCGACGATTAGAAATCTTTACCAAGGGCTATATAAATCCCTGGGGGCATTCAGTCAGCTACTGGGGGCAATCCTTTGAGTCTGATGGAGCTGGTTATGGTTTTGGCCACAGTTTTCCAGGCGCAGTTTTCAGGGGCTCCCCTGGTGAATCTCAATCCCTATTAGAACTTACTCCTAAAAGACCCAAAGCCAGCGGAATTGAAATTATCAGCGGAAAACATTTTCCACCTTCATGGACAGGCGACATCATTACCAACGATTTCCGTGCAAACATCACAGACCGCTACTCCCTGGAAGAAGATGAGAGTTCATTTAAAGCGACACTAGAACCTACATTCCTGAAGTCATCCCACAAATCTTTCCGTCCGGTGGATCTGGCCATGGGACCTGACGGAGCATTATACATTGCGGATTGGTACAGTCCGGTAATTCAGCATGGAGAAGTTGACTTTCGGGATGAACGCAGAGACCATCAGCATGGTAGAATATGGAGAATTACAGCCAAAGGACGGCCTTTGCTTGATAAGCCCAATTACAAAGAGTCTAGCATTCCCGAATTGCTGGAGCTCTTGAAGGCAGATGAAAACTGGGTGAGGCTTCTCGCTAAACAAACGCTAAAGACCAGGGAATCAAGACAGGTTAAGGCGGCTCTTGATCAATGGGTAAGTAATCTCAATCCACAAGAAGATGGTTATGATCATCATCGACTCGAAGCACTTTGGACTGTTCAGACGCTTAACTTAATAGATGCAGACTTACTTAAATCTGTGTTAAAATCGAAAACATCAGGTGCACGCTCAGCGGCTGTCAGAGTTCTTTACTACTGGAACGAAAAGGTGCCTGGTGCCCTTGATCTACTTAAAGAAGCGGTACAAGATTCCGATCCTTCTGTTCGGCGGGAAGCAATTACTGCATTGAGCCAATTTTCATCGATTGACGCTTTCAATACTGCGCTTTTGGGCTACAACTCCAATATGGACCAGTCCTACTCATTTGCACTGCGTCAAACCAGCCGAATATTGTCCGACTATTGGCTGCCTTCTGTCGCAGATGGAAACTTAAAACCGGAAGGAAAATTTGATGCGTTCATCTTTGCCCTAAAGGCTACTGAAGACCCAAGGGCGACCGATCCATTAATAGATGTTTTCAGAAAAAGCGACAACCCGGACATAAGTATTCTAACAGCAATAGGTGCGGGTGGAAATCCAGAGCAACTTAACTTCCTTACCGAAATTGCCAGTACACCTGGCAGTCCTCACGCTAGTGAGGCAGCAGCAGGCTTATTAATCGCAGCAAAGGATAGAAGTGTATTTCCAAGCAAGAATAAAGCTGAATCACTCAAAGCACTTTTCGCCCTGGATGATGAGCGCATACAAAAGAATGCGGCAGCACTTGTAGGTTATTGGCAAAGCCATGAGTTTATTGACATCCTAAAACAAAAACTGGATCAGCCGAAAACCGACTACTGGATTCAGCAAAGTGCCGCTCAGTCATTGGCGATGTTTGGCACAGCCGACATTAGTGATTTTTTTAAAGGGATTGTGGCCGGAGATTATCCTATGGGTACTACCAAATTAGCCGTGTCTGCACTAGTCCGAATTGATCTGGATGATGGTATAAAAGCCATAACAGGGGTATTTGCAAAAGAGCTTGACAAGAATACTATTAATTCCCTGATCAGGACGATCATAAGGAAAGAAGGGGCTTTTAGGGCCTTGAGTTCAGCCTTGGAAGGAAAAACCATAGACGCCAAAACAGCTGCAGAAGCCTCGCGTTTGGTGCAGATATCCAGCCGAGAAGGGTCAGAAGTGTTGATGGCTGCCTTGGCTAAAGCAGGTGGTCTAGAAATCGATTCTTCTGATAATCGCCAAAGCACACAGGCGCTCCTTTCAAAATTGAGTGATGGTGATGCAGAAAGAGGAAAAGAGGTGTATAACAGACCTCAGTTGGCTTGCATATCTTGCCACAAACTTAAGGGGGAGGGATTGAGTGATATCGGCCCTGACTTAGGAAGCATTGGTGCTAGTGCACCAGCAGACTATATCATTGAATCTTTACTGGAACCAAGCAAAAAGATAAAAGAGGGGTATAAGTCGTCAACCATTACGACACAAAACGGAGATTTCTATCAGGGCTCAATAATTTTTGAAGACTCAAACAAAGTTACCATCAAGACTGCTGCAGGAGCCAAAGTGTCCATTCAAACAGCCAAGATTAAGACACGCAAGACGAGTAATATTTCTATGATGCCTGCTGGTCTGATAGATGGTTTAAAAGAAAGTGAGTTGATTGATCTTATTAAATACCTTTCTGAACTGGGAAAAAGTCAGTAATTACTTGGTTGGCTTGAATTCGATGTAAGGAATTCGAATAGACAATAAAACCTCCACACAGACACATTATTCGGATTAAAGCTATTCTGCCAAGATGAAAGTGTCCAAATTTTGGACATCCACTGTCTAATTTTTTGACACATTTCAATTCTTGAAATTCCAATTATTTTGTAACTTATTGATTTAAAACTAATTACAAAGTTGGTACGCAGATTGGGATTATATCGAACATAATCCCTGGATATTCCCGGATTTATTCCGGGATCCGTCTGTTCTTTATAAAACATTGCCCCGTTCTGGTGTCTCTTGGCGTCTTGCAACACTCCAAGAGATCCCGGCATCCGTCAGTGGACGGACAAGCAGCCGGGAATAAATAAGACAATATGTTCAAAAATTTTATAGTACTCGCCTATCGTCACTTCATCAGATCTCCATTAAGCTCCTTCATCGAGCTGTTTGGGATGACCGCTGGTCTTACAGTCTTTCTACTGGTTTTGCTTTGGGTAGATCACGAAACGAGCTTTGACCAATTCAATGAAAAAGCAGATAGAATATACAGACTAGAGTCGGACTGGGAAGGGGAAAATTTTTGTGTTTATCCAACGATCGTAGCTCCACTGTTAAAGGACAATCTTCCTGAAGTGGAAAAAGCGGTTCGTTTCCAAGTGTATGGTAATGACAATGAGAAGATGTACACAGTCGATGATAAGAGTATTAAAAACTATTACAATACGGGTCAACAAATCTATGCTGATAATGATTTCTTTGACACCTTCTCTTTTGACTTTGTAGCTGGTGACCAAAAAAAATCACTCGCTGAAAAAAACAATGTAGTACTGACCGAAAGCCTGGCCAAAACTATTTTTGATAATGAAAACCCTATTGGAAAACTCTTGAGCGACAAATGGTTGGTAACTGGAGTCATAAAAGATGTCTCCAATTTTCACATACCTTTTAAAATGCTCAGATCTTTTGAATCATTAGTTGAACATCCAGGCTATAGTAAAGATCCAGGTTTGGCCACCTGGAAAGGTTTTAGACACCCTACCTATCTTTTAGTACAGCCTAATCACAATACCCGTTTTTTAGAGCAGAAAATATCAAAAATTATGTGGGAGCATTTTCCTGATAAATGGAAAGAAAAATCAAGTGCTGACTTCCATAATCATCTACGCCCTCTAAAAGATATATATTTCAATGGTGGAGCTGTCAAAGAAAACAACTTAGCAAGACATGGAGATAGAAAAAAAATTGCAGCCTATGTGAGCATAGCCTTTTTTACATTACTGCTGGCTTGTGTTAATTTCGTCAATCTCAATAGTGCAAAATGCTTAGAAAGGACTAAGGAAGTTGGCATTAAAAAAGTATCCGGTGCATCGAGAGAAAACGTATTTACTCAATTTTTAGGAGAGGTCTTGTTACTATGTTTTATTTCCATGGTTTTGGCTCTGATATTTACCCATAGTGTACTACCGGCAATCAATCACCTGATAGGCAGTCAGCTATCGTTAACACAACTGCTCAAGCCTTTTATATTACTTGCCATGATTATGGGTCTGATTTTGATCAGCCTTGCGTCAGGTGGACTGCCGGCTCTCTACATCTCGTCTTTTCAAATTGTAACTGCCATCAAAGGGCTGCCAACGCAAAGTAAAAAAGGCTACAACCCTAAACTGATTTCTCTTACCATCCAATTTATAATCATCATTGTGTTGATAATTGGATCCATCACCGCTTTCAGGCAAATTCATTATATGAAAAATATGGACCTTGCCTTTGGTAAAAACAATGACACGCTAATTACATTTAGTCTTTGGGACTTGACTGTCGCAAAAAAGGATGTTGTAATGAATCGTTTGTCAAACCACCCTAGTATAAAGGACATTAGTCTTGCAGGAGCCTGGGCTGTACCTGGAACGAATAGAAGCGCCTCCAAAGATCCCCTCTACTTCAAATTCGAAGGGGTCAAACACAAGTTACCTGTATTACTTATGGATGAGAATTATCTTAAGACTTTAGATTTGGAATTACTCCAAGGCAGATTTTTTAAAAAAGGGCCTGTTGATAAATTCGATAGCACAAGCAGGACTAGGAGCTTAGTTTTAAATGAATCAGCTGTCAAAGCAATAGGATTAGAAAATCCGATTGGGGCCATAGGTAAGTTAGGAACCACAAATTATAAGGTTGTTGGTGTATTAAAAGACTTTCATATAAACTCTGTAAATCATCGAATTGAACCAATGTGTTTCATCAAGGCCAATGTCAGAAGTGCCATCGTCAAGATTAATGCTGATAATATCCCTGCCACTATCCAATTTATAGAAACGGAAGTTGAAAAGATAACCGGTGAAAAACGAGCGGTAAGTTTCATTGATCAGATGTATCAAAATCAATATAGTGAGGATAATAATTTTGCTTCTCTCATTGGTTACCTAACCGCCATGGCCATTCTTATTGCATGCCTGGGCTTGCTTGGAGTAGCCACCCATGCTATCAAACTGCGTATAAAAGAGATAGGTATTCGCAAAACTATGGGAGCCTCAACACTGCAAATACTTAATTTGATCACATTGCCATTTGTAAAGGTCATTATTCTTTCTTCTGTGTTGGCCATACCCATTGCCTGGGTAGCCATGCAGGGCTGGTTGGATAATTACCCTTATCGCACAGACTTACCATGGTGGGTATTTACTGTTGCTTGTGGACTTACTGTTTTCGTGGCGGGTTTCACGGTCATATGGCAGAGCTGGCGAGCTTCCTCGATGAATCCGGCGAGGTTGATTAGGTATGAATAATTACAACGTCATCGCGAGCGAAGAGAAGCGATCTCATCGTTAGAGACTGCTTCGTCATTCTTCCTCGCAGTGACGACATAAAAAAATCCACAGACCCGTTCTGGGGTCGCATGGGGTCTTGCACCACTCCAAGAGATCCC
>JAGDZP010000019.1:0-151237 GCA_049115735.1 Cyclobacteriaceae bacterium
AGTCAAATGTAGCAGGTACATACGCTCGGCCTTAGATCCTAAGTTCATTGACAAAGCTGCTTCCTTTATTGAACAGGAGTTTAAGAAAATTGGATTAAAACCGTTGACAGGGTTAAAAGGGTTTCAGCAAGAGTTTAAAAAAGAAAAAGTCATTCCATTAACAGCAAGTGTAATAATTGATGGAGAAACTATTCCCTATGAAAATTTTATAGTGATTTCTGAAAAGAAAGAATTGGAAATTGATGGCGATATAGTCGTCAAAACCATACCGTTTGATAGTAAAGCGTCTGACAAAGGCAGGCATTATTTTAGACGCCAAGCTTTTAAACTTATTCGAGATACAGTACCTGCATTAGTTTTAGTTGCTCAAGAATATGAAAAAGAGTTTGCATTGTTGAAAAACCGCTTTGGTCAACGTTTCGTCGGAGGCAAAGTGGTTAATACTATATTTGTGTTGGGTAAAAAAAGTGCCACAAAATTTAAGGTACGGGCAACTCAAAAACTGGAAATCGTTACCCTACGTAACATTGTAGGAGTTCTTGAAGGCACAACAAAAAAAGAGGAATATGTCGTTTTTGGAGCCCACTATGATCATGTTGGTATTCTAAAAAAGAAAATTAAGGGTGACTCCATTGCAAATGGTGCCGATGATGACGCTAGTGGCGTAGCTGCTGTGATTACGTTAGCACGATATTACAAAAAAATAAAAAATAACAACCGCACACTTATTTTTGTAGCCTTTACAGCAGAGGAAGTTGGTGGTTTTGGTTCCCAACACTTTTCAAAACAACTTAATCCCGATAAGGTGATAACCATGTTTAATATCGAAATGATTGGTAAGCCTTCCAAGTGGGGACTAAACAATGCATTTGTTACAGGTTATGAGCGCTCGGATTTTGGAAAAATTTTACAAAATAATTTAAAGGGTACTCAATATCATTTTTGGCCTGACCCATATCCAGAATATAATCTATTCTATCGGTCGGATAATGCCACACTGGCTCGTCTTGGTGTTCCAGCTCATTCAATTTCTACAAACCAAATTGATAATGACAAATTTTATCACACCGTTGATGACGAAGTAGAAAGTCTTGATTTTAAAAATATCACCACAACAATCAAGGCCATAGCAATAAGTGGTAAAAGCATCATCGATGGAATTGATACTCCTAAACGGATTGACAAAAGCAAAGTTTATTGACCAGTCATTGAAGCATGATCCAAAAGCAATGCATTGATCAAAATCTGACGACCGGCAGAGGCATTACAAAGCATATATGACATGTCTTTTATTGCCAACACTGAATAGGAGCTTTCCCTCTTCGTCCGTAACTGAAAATATTCAATAATTAGAAGCCACCTCCTCCAAAGCCAAGATTTAGATCAATACCCAAGCTCGATATAAAAAAATAAAAACCGTCATTCAGAGCCTTTTAGTTAGGGTAGTGCTATGCTAAAGGCGTGGGAATCTCCTCTTGAGGACTCCTACGCTTTTCTCACGCACATCCCCATGACAAAAGCTCTGAGTGACGTTATAATAGGTTTTTATTCTTTTTTTGGATGATTGTAAATCCAATTCATGTTAGTTCAAAGCCACCTCCTCAACAGGAAAAGGCACATGAGCATCCTGGATTATTTCCTCCATCATTTTTACAATCTCCGGATTCTCAGTCGCTACATCATTTTGCTCAAAAGGATCGGCATCTAAATCGAAGATTTCCATGGACTTGTCTTTCTCAAGATAAGCCTTCCATTTTCCTTTTCTTATAGCTTGAGAAAACAGGTATTGCTCCGTACCTTTTCTAAACTCCCAGTACAAATACTCATGTTTTGGCTGCTTCCCTTTCCCAAGAAGTGTCGGCAAGAAAGAAATTCCATCAGATTGCTCTGGTATTGCAAGGTCCAGCAAGTCCGCCACAGTGGGCATAATGTCCCAAAAGGCACTTTGATGATCTGAAGTACTGCCCGGAGCAATTTTACCAGGCCATCTGGCCAGCATTGGCGTACGTATTCCCCCTTCATGCATATCGCGTTTCATGCCCCTCAGTCCTCCGGTTGAATTCCAAAAAACAGGGTCATGACCACCTTCATGATGGGCACCATTGTCACTGGCAAAGACTATCAAAGTATTCTCATCAATGCCCAGGTCTTTCAGTTGTTGCAACAAAGCCCCAACTTCATTATCCAAATTTTCCATCATTGCCCCAAAACCCGCAATAGGATTTTGAACACTTGGACAATCCTCCGTTGGTCCGGCTTTGTACCTACCAATCGTCTCATCAAACTCAGGAAATTTCTTTCTCCACTTTTCGTGCAGATGCTGAGGTGCATGCATGGCTGCATGGGGAACAGCTGTGGGAATATAGCAGAAAAAGGGTGTTTTGTTTTTAGTACTCCTGTGAATAAATGACCTGGCACTGTCCATCACCAAATCATGAAGGTAGATGCCGGAATCCAGCGGCAGCTCATTGCCATTGTGTACGTAGGTCGAAGGATAATATGTATGAGCAATGGTTTGACTCTTCCATCCACAAAATGTATCAAAGCCGTGATTGAGTGGATTCTTCTCTCCTTTTAGGTTTGTCTGCCCCAATCCCCATTTTCCAAATGCTCCAGTGGCATAACCAGCCTGCTTGAAAATCTCTGGCAATACCGTAATCTCAGTGTCCAATGAGAAGGCCTCCTTCGGCACATTACCCCGCAGGAAAACATGCCCCGGATGTTGTCCGGTCATCAACACAGCCCTGGACGGGCTACAAACAGTGTTGCCTGAGTAGTGGGCTGTAAACTTCATTCCCTCACTGGCTAATAAGTCAATATTAGGGGTTTGTAGTTTGGTTTGCCCATAGCAGCTTAGGTCTCCATAACCCAAATCATCAGCCAGAATATAGATCACATTGGGTTTAGTCGGTTCCTCTTCTTTGCACGAAAAGAAGGCAAAAACAATCAGGCTCAATAAGAGGATGTGTGATTTAGAAATAGTCATTGTTTAGTAAGTTAAATAGTCGCTCAAATCTAAAACAAAACAATTCAAGAACAAGAGCGATTTCGAGCGTACAAAATGGAAGAAGTTGGTATTAGCCAATTGCTACATAGGAACTTTTTTGTTACTTTTCAATTTCTGATGGCAGACAAACTCTGGATAAATTTTGCTCTAATGTGTTAACTTCCATTAGAAGCAATCAACTTTAGACAACATATATTATATTTGGAAAGCGTCTATTCACTAGCTTTTCAACAATTCATAAGATCAGAAGAGTTAAGATCAAAAAACAAACTTCACTATGTTAGCTACCCTGGAAAAATATCTCAATTACATCTTCCGCCCTATTGAAATAATTGCCCATAAATATATACTGGCTCCATTCAGGTTTTTATTGTCTCAGATTGATCCCTACAGCAAGAAATTTGAGGGTACCATAGCCCGTAAAATTCTTCAGGTCACAATTTACCCACTCTTCATGGGACTAACTCTATACATCGGTTTTGAGCTGGTGGAAGATGGTTTTACTGTTAGGAGCTTTTTAGGTACCATAGTGATGTTTCTCATTTTTGGGGCGATTTTCGCTCCTCTTGAAAGGCTGATGCCCTACAGCAGAAAGTGGCTGGATGATCGGGAAATGCCTATTGATGTGATGCTTTTTTTCGGTAGCAAAGTTTGGGGGGATTACATTAATGCACCACTCAGACTAGCTACCATAGCTGTTGTGGTTCAGGAGTTTACTCCTGCTATAGGTAGGGAAATTTGGCCATCTTACCTTCCGCCAGTTGTTCAGGTATTTTTACTATTAACAGTCAAAGACTTTTTCAGATACTGGTATCACAGGTGGATGCACGAAAGTGAGTTTATGTGGAGGTGGCATTCAGTTCATCATTCTTCCGAGCGCTTGTACTGGTTCAACGGCACTCGCTCTCACCCCCTGGAGGGACTGATCTCAAGCTTCATCTGGGCCATTCCACTGGCATTTATTAAAGCGCCTGTAGAAATTGTTTTCGTCACCGGACTGCTGGGCAGAACGATCGGTCGATTCCAGCATACCAACCTGGATGTGATACTTGGCCCTTTTGATTACATATTCTCTTCACCAAAAAATCACAGATATCATCATTCGGTGGTCTTAGAAGAAGGCCATAGCAATTATGGCGGGGACGTCATCATCTGGGATCATGTTTTCGGGACATTCTATTTGCCAAAAGGCGAACAACCAACTGATAACATAGGAATTAAAGAAATGCCCAATTTTCCGCAAACTTTTGTGGGCTTAATGCTTGCTCCTTTTAGTTATGACCGTTTGAAAAAAGAGGCCGAGCCATTGATTGGGATGAGTGTTGAAGAATGGAGGCGAAAAGACAAAGATGCCTTCGCTGCAAATAGCGCATCTTCAGATTCAACAGATCCACCTGATTAGAAAAGATAACAATTAACAATCTAGCATACCATCTATCAAGCAGGGTTTCTGTGGAGCAAGTGTATTATATCAATAAAAGTGAAAACTGATTGAACATGTGTAATTGATATTTTTCCTGTTTTGGACTTATAGAAATCACGTCAAGAAAATTCGTTTCAAGTGCGGTTAAAAATGATTTGCTGTTTGATCCCGACAGGTCTGGAGAGTTCAAATCATTTCAGCATTTGAGGCTAATTTTTAGTGATTTATATACAGCCTTGATTTTTTTGTTTCCTTTTTGTATTAAGACAAAAAGGGAAAGCCCGCCTGGCTTGAAGGAAAGGCCAACTAATCAAAGAATCCTTTGGGTTTTACTCGTATTATAATCGGTTACACTGAACAAATTTTAAACTTGATTCAATAGGTTCGTTCAACCATTAAGTTGTATTTCATGGATATGGGATCAGTTCGCTTGCTTTTTCGTTTGAATTAGTCTTAAAACGAAAAAACCCCGGGATCTCCCAGGGTTCAGAATCTTAATAAATTTTAATATTATATTAAGCGAGCCTTACATCAACCGCATTCATGCCTTTTTTTCCCTCTGCCAAATCGAAAGTGACATCATCGTCCTGTTTAACTTTGTCTACCAGACCGGAAACGTGAACGAAATATTCCTTTCCTGATTCATTGTCAATAACGAATCCATAACCTTTAGATTCGATAAAGAATTTTACTTTTCCTTGATTCATTTAAAATTGTAATTGTTATAAATAATCAAATGTATAGGAAAATAGTTATAATGCCAGATTTTTTTTGAAATGATAACAGAAACTTTAAATTTTCGATATTTTCAATTATAAATATTTTTTTGAGGTAAATTGTTAATCAAAGAGATGCAATCAAACTAAAAAAGAGAATTTAACAAACACTGAAGACCATGAAAACTTTTCTTGCTATCGCCATAATCTTCGTTTTATCGTCTTGTTCCACCGCTCAGGTACAAAACAAAGAAGAACAAATAGCTGCCGCCGTATTATCACTACCTGAAGAATTACAAACCGGAGCTCAGGTATTAGCCTACAATCCCGATGGAGAGCTGGAGGTAATCAAAGAAGGCACAAACGAAATGATCTGCATTGCAGACGATCCAAACAAAAAAGGTTACAATTCTGCGTGCTACCACAAGAATCTGGCACCCTTCATGGAGAGAGGACGTATACTTAGGGCTGACGGCAAATCCAATGATGAAATATTTGACATTAGAGAAGAGGAAGCTAAATCAGGCAAACTGCAAATGCCCGAAAAGGCCAGCACACTTCATATTGCCTATGGATCAGATGGATTATTTAATGCGGAAACCGGAAAGCTTGAAAATACAAATATCCGATATGTGGTCTACATCCCCTGGGCTACCTCGGAAAGTACAGGCCTACCTCTAAAACCTCAAATGCCGGGAGGTCCATGGATTATGAATCCCGGTACTCATAGGGCGCACATTATGATAACTCCGCCTAAAGAAGAAGAAAAAGACAAATAAAAAAGGCAATGTCAGTGAACCCTGTTAGGGCAGCTTACTTTCAGATAAAAGGATATATTATATCAAGGAGGCTATTTTCTATCGATCGAGAATTTCTTTAATCCTTGATTATTTCAAATGTCAATGCTTCTTCATCTTCAAATCCAAATTCATCTTTGGCTTTGACAAGCACTGAGTGAATACCCGGCTGCAACTTAGGAAGCTCAAATTGCCATATATGAGATGAAACCGCAGGGGGACGAAATGCATCCTCTGTTCCCTCATATTTACGGTATTGCCTTGCGATAAATGGATCAGTGCGTTCTACATATTGCATTAAAACAGGCTTCTTTCCGTCAAGTGAGATTGTCACCTTATCTCTTTCTCCTCCATCGAAGAAATTGACAACAACAAACATACTATCAAACTGAACCCCACGATCAAGCCCCTGATGATGCATTTGAACAGTACTGTCAGGGTGCAACAACTGCGGATCGAGCGTAATGCGTAGACGGTCTGTCGGCTCGCCTCCGGAAGGTATAAATCGAGGTTTTACTTCGTTACCTTCAAAATAAAAGACGTAAAAACCATTCGGGTTTCCATCCTCCATAGTTGCAGGTCTTACACCCCTTTCATCCCTGGGGCCACTTTGCCAGCCACCACCCCGCGTTTCAGCGAGGGTATGTGCTATAAATGGATATCCATGCCACCCGTGCGTGTGATTTATCTCCACCTTCCAGCTGTTGCTGGTATCATGACCGGCAATGGTGTAGACATATTGAAAACGTCCAAGAATTTTGAGCAGTTCACCAAAGTTTACCGTATTGGTTGAGCTGGGAAAAGTGCGATTATTGGCATAAGTGAGCAAGGGTATGTGAGTGATGATCATAATAAGTTTATCTGATGGCACGTCTTTAAGATCGTTTTCAATCCACTTCATTTGGTTTGGATCAATATGTCCTTCGTATTTCTTCCCGTTCCTTTTGAAGCCAACATTATTGAGTGCCAGGAAGTGAACCTGACCATAATCGAAAGAATAGTAATCCGGACCAAAAACACTCTTGAATGTTTGTGTTGAATATTTGTAGTTGGGAGATTGTGGATTAACATCATGATTACCAGGCACATTCCACATTGGAATTCCAATTTGTGACATAAGTTTATTGTGCCGTTCGTAGAGGCTCAGGTTATCATTTACAATATCCCCTGCAACAAGTCCAAACTTCGCTTCATATGGATTTCCAAAAAGAGCATCAATGATATCCTTTCGCATCATATCCAACTCCTCGTGAGTGGTCGTTTGAGGATCGGCAAAGCCCATCGCTTTAAACTCATTAGGAATGGATCCTGCCAGCAATGCAAAATCAATATTCTTCGGCAAAGGACCAGTGGGTTTGATCACTGGCCACTTCCATTTTGTAACTGCCGGAGTGCCCTTAGGATAGTGCCGATAATATATTTGTGGTAGCTGCACTGCATTTATGGGTACTGTGTATTCTGCTGGTTTGGAAATAAACAAGATACTTTCAGGTGGCAACTCGATGTTATAATATCCATTGGAATTAGTTTTAACCACATCTATTCCATTGGATACTTTCACTCCTTCTATTCCTTTTTCACCTGAATCAAAAATGCCATTTTCATTAGAATCTAAATAAACTGTGCCCTGTGCTTGATTTCGCTGCGACAAAGCTGGTGAAGAGTCCAGAAGCACCGTCAAAAGAAATATCAGAAGAATAAAATAACTGTTTTTTGAAGTGATAATCAACGCTGCATTCATACCTAAGGTGTTAGATTCAACATAAATTTTAATTGGCATCTAAATCCACAAAAGAGAAGAGCAAATTAATGTACACCATTAAGGAACACTTCTATGGCATCAATGACTTGTAAAGGTTCTTCTATGGTTGAGGAGTGACCGGCACCTTTGATGATCGCCAGGCGAGCCTGCGGGATTTTGAGCTTGATATTTTTAGACTTAGCTGGTGGTGTCGCCACGTCCTCTTCTCCAACGATGACAAGTGTAGGAACATGTATATTCCCAAGTTCATTCAGCACACTTTCTCTGTCAATCACCCCTTTCACAGCTTTTGTTATGGTTTTTTTATTGGCAAGAAGTTCAGTCCTCCACTGCTGTACCAAATCCTTCCTATCCAGATCGTTCAAAAACGTCTGTCCAAAAAGTATGGGCATCACTTTGTTGATGACTGCAGGAATCCCAAAGAATTTAGTTACAGTACTTAGCAAACTGTATTTAAACTTATTGGGCTCGACTTCCGCTGAAGTTTCCAGCAGTATCAGGGACTTGAGCAATTCTGGTTTTCTAGCTGCCACTCTCATGGCTACAAAACCACCCATCGACAAGCCAGCGATATGACAGGGCCCAAGCCCAAGTTGGTAAATTAACTCTACCGCATCCTCGTACAACGAGTCCATATCATAACCTGCTTCGGTTACTTCACTTTGCCCCTGTCCTCTATGATCATAAATCACACATTTGTAATGAGCCTTGAAGTAATCCACCTGATCCTTGTACATCTTGCCACTGAACAACAGCCCATGACTAAACAACATGGTCTCCGGTCCGTGCCCGTGGATTTCATAGTAAATGTCTGCTCCGTTTATTTTTATTTGAGGCATAATGCTAAGTTAGTGATTTGCATTCATTCTGGCCCTTAGGAGTTTGCTTTCGAATACGGCTCCAACAAACAATTCATCCTTATACCTTACCGCCACGCTCGATCCGGATATTTGATTGCCACTATTACTATAAACTCGCTCCACTCCAAATGAAGTCGGGCCATGATGCGTAATGCGCAATATTTCCGAAGGAGACTTTTTTGATGGATCTCCTGAATGCTCTACAAACGAAAATAACTTTGGGTGAGCACCAATCCATATTTCACCCTTATCGTCAACACTGATATTATCGACACCCGTACCGAGGTTGAGCGAACTTTCTATCTCAAGAAATCCAGTTTCTGAATTCCGGTTGAATGAAAGCAATTCCCTCCCGGTGGTATGGGTCAGGTACAGGTGCTTACCATCAATAGATAATGCTACGCCATTGGCATAGTTCAGGTCTTCATAAGCCTTTGCAAAACTCTTACCGTCGTAATACAATAAATAAGAAGATGGGATTTTGAGGTAATCTTCCAATGTGCGCATAATGCCGGATTCATTTCCGTGATCATTGGTAACATAGAACGTTTCAATATCAACACCTACCAGGTCATTTGGACAGCACATCATTTCATCTGAAAAACTATTTTGATGCTTCAACTGACTATCTGTGTATTTAAACAACTCCACCGAACTACCTGATTCAATATGGTTGATTATGTATAGAAAGGATTCACCATCCTGCTTGAAAAAAGAAATCCCATGAGGGTGTAGGGGTTGGTTGAAGTCGGTGATGAGTTTTTTGGGCGCAAGCCCTGAGTCCAACTGCAAAGTATAAATACCATCTCCGGAAGCCTCTCCTCCACTACGAATAGTCCAGCGGTCGGAGGACGAAATAAACAACAGACCTGATTCCCTATCGATATCCAGGTCTTCTGTCCCTGCCATCTGCTCATAAATAGTGACTACCTCTCCATTGAAATCATCCTTTACCGATTTGAATGTACCAGCATCATTCAGTGTACTACCTGTGAAGTAGATGACACCTAGCAGAAGGATAATTAGGACTTTCTTACTCATTGAAACAAATAAAAGTCATCGCCGATTAAATATGAAGTGGAATGTCTGAATGTTATATAATTTTAGCTTTTAGACTTTACTCTAAAGTTAACATTCCGCGATCCAATGAAATTATCCATCACATATCTTAAACTTAGGAGCCCATTGAAGATATTCAACCTGATTTCTCTCTCATCCAAAATCATGAAGCAACTCGATAAGTCAAACTGCCTCGGCGTAAAAACAAAAGGAATTTGGAAGAAGCATTATACAATGACCCTATGGGAAGATGAATCTGAAATGAAAGGTTTCTACACCTCTGGAGCTCATGCCGAGGCAATGAAGGCCAGTAAGACCATTTCCAAAGAAATAAAAACCATCACCATCGATAGGGATTCATTTCTCGATTGGAAATCGGCCATTCAACAGCTAGAGAATGGCCGAATCATTAGATTTGGATTGGATCAATCGCTACAGCCCAAACACACCAGGCAACCAAAGTGATATCCAAGGCACGTAAGTGATAATCATCAAAACGACAACCATGGCTATCAAGAATGGGATGAGTGGTGGAATAACCTTGGTCACACTTACCTTCGCCACACCGCTACCAACAAAGAGCAGTGTACCAACCGGAGGAGTACAAATTCCAATACACAGGTTAAGTACCAACACAATTCCAAAGTGAACAGGATCCATCCCCAATTCCATCACAACAGGTAAGAATATTGGTGTGAATATGAGAACAGCCGGAGACATGTCCATGAAGGTTCCTACGATCAAAAGGGTAATATTAATGATAAGGAAAATGATAATTGGGTTGCTAAAATTCTCTAGCATAAACCCGGTTATCATTTGAGGAATATTAATAAAAGTAAACAACCAGGACATAGCCATCGATGTACTGATTACTGCCATCACCAATGCAGTAGTCTTTCCACTGTTTAAGATGACTTTTGGTAAATCCTTTATGGTAATGGTCTTGTAAAAGAATGCCAAAACTCCTGCATAAAAGACCGCAATAGCTGCTGCCTCAGTCGCTGTAAAAATACCAGCTACAATACCTCCTACCACTACTACCAATAGCATCAAACTGAAAAATGCATCAGTGAAATACTTGATGGTATCAGAAAATGAAACCACATCACCTTTCGGTAATTTTTTCTTAAAAACTAGATACCCTGCCATAAGCATGAGGGCTATCCCCACTAAAAATCCTGGTAGATACCCAGCAATAAACAAAGCTGCAACAGAGGCTGTTCCTCCACTTGCCAATGCATAGATAATCAAGATATTACTTGGCGGAATCAACAACCCAGTGGTTGAAGCAGTAATATTTACAGAAGCACTCATTGTTCTTGGATAGCCTTCGTCTTCCATCCTATCGGTCATGATACTTCCAATAGCAGATGCAGCTGCAACAGCCGATCCTGATACCGCACCAAAAAGCATAGCGGCCAAAACATTTACATATGCCAGCCCACCAGGCAATCGACCGATGATGGCACTTGCCAGATTGATAAGCCTATTGGCTATACCTCCCTGTTTCATGAGTTCTCCTGCCAATACGAAAAATGGTATTGCCAGTAATGAAAAGCTATCAATACCGGTAGTCATACGTTGTGCGACCGTAGTAATGGCTGGCAGATTATTTACATTCATCAACAAGGTAATGGTAGTAGATATACCAATACTATAGGCAACCGGAGTACCCAAAGCTAAGAGTCCGAAAAAGCTGATAAAGAGAATGACGATACTTAAAACTTCAATATCCATATTAGTTCCTTTCTTTTAGTATGTTGAAAATTGAATAGAAGATAATTAGAAAGCCACTGAAGGGCACGATAGCATATACATAACCCAATGGAATCTGCATGGCCGATGACCTCTGCTCTAGCGTGAGTGTAATGTAAACCAGATTACCGCCCCCAATGATTAATACTACTATTGCAAAAAGTATAATCACAAACTCAATCAGCTTGGCTACTTTCTTCCGTTTCTCATCCGAGAACTTATTATACAAATAGTCCATTGAGAGGTGATCTCTTTGCCCGGTCAGATAAGCCATGCCGAGAATACTCAACCAAATCAGTGAAAACCTAGCCAACTCCTCTGTGAATGATGGCGAATTTGAAAGTACGTATCTTGAAAACACTTGTCCCAGCACGTCAATGACCAACAGAGAAAAAATGAAAATCATTACTTTCTCTATCACCTTGTTGATCAGCATATATACATTTTCTAAAGCCTCCACATTAATATGTTTTAATTTTCTCAACTAATTTTTTCATCTTCTCGTCTTTGGAGAATTCTTCAACAAGGGCAGTTGATTTTTGTTGAAAAAGCGGCTTATCAGGGCGGATAACCTCCACATTATTCTTCTTAAGAAGTGCCAGGCATTCTTCTACTGACTCAGCCCAATATTTTTTCTGCTCTACTACCGAAGCTTTTGCTGCCTGATCAACCCACTGTTGCTCCTGCTCACTCAATGTATTCCAAAACTTTGTGCTAATCACCATTACATCAGGAATTGAGCTGTGCTCGTCCAGCGTGTAATATTTACAAACCTCAAAATGGTTGGAAGACACAAATGATGGTGGGTTGTTTTCCGCACCATCTACAACACCCTGCTGTAAAGCTGTGTACAGTTCCCCAAAAGCCATTGGGGTGGCTGATCCACCAAAGTTGTTCACCATATCGATGGACATCTGATGGTTCATCACTCGAATCTTCATTCCTTCTAAGTCCTCTGGAGTTTTTACTGGTTTGGTTTTGGTATAAAAACTTCTGCTTCCTGCATCGTAAAAGCAAAGCCCCCTTAATAGGAAGTCACTACTTCCTTCCAACATATCCTCCCCTACTTCCCCTTCCAGCACATCAAACAAATGCTTCTTATCTCTAAAAAGATAAGGAACACCAAGCACCTCATATTCTGGAGAAAAGTTAGCCATAACAGCGGCACTCACTTTGGTAATGGCAATACTACCAATTTGCAGGAGCTCCAATACCTCCCGCTCGCTACCTAGTTGGCCATCAGAAAAGATCTTGATTTTCAATTTCCCGCCGGAAATTCTATCCAACTCTTCCTGGAAATATACTATGCCCTTATGCACCGGGTGTGTTTGGGGCAAACTATGACCAAGAAATAAGGTCTTGGTCTTTTTGGCTTGACCGCAAGAAAATACCGTCAGGATACAAATAAGTATCACAAGTACGGCTTTCAATCTCCCCGCGCGTCGGAATGTTCGATTATATAGCATTTCGTTTTGATAGTGATTAATAGATTCAATCCTAAATATACAAATTCAAGTCTTACAAGAAATTTGTATCACTCAAAATTGAAATAATTTTTTGCGTTGTAGTAGCAAATATCTTCAACCATTTTTCCTAGCAACTCCATATCATTAGGAACAAGTCCTTTTTCTACATCATCGCCTAGTAAGTTGCACAAAATTCTTCGGAAGTATTCATGGCGAGGAAATGAAAGAAAGCTCCTGCTATCAGTAAGCATCCCAACAAAGCGGCTGAGTAGCCCCATGTTGGATAAGGAGTTCATTTGATTCTCCATTCCTTCTTTTTGATCGAGAAACCACCAACCTGTTCCGAACTGTATCTTACCCGGAATTTCTCCATCGTTAAAATTTCCACACATTGTTGCCAGCAAGTCGTTGTGGACAGGATTCAGGTTGTACAAAATTGTCTTGCCCAGTTGTTTGGTATCATCCAAAGTATTCAGGTAGTTAGAGAGTGTTTGCGCTTGCACAAAATCTCCCATGGAGTCAAAACCAGTATCAGGGCCTAGCTCTCTAAGACCTCTTTTGTTATTGTTTCTCAAGGCCCCAAGGTGGAATTGCTGTGTCCACCCTTGTTTGTGGTATCCTCTTCCTAGTTGCAACAATATATGCGTTTGTACCTGCTCGATTTCCTCAGCGCTCAATGATTTTCCTGAACGGATCTTTTTGAAGTTGGCCTCATTGGTTGAGGCACCAGTACTTTTAAATGGAACGTAGTTAATACCATGGTCGGACAGCTTACATCCCAGAGAAGAGAAGTAATCCATTCTGCTATATAAAGCTTCGACCAAATCATTCAGCCCATTGATCTCAATGTCACTGACTTCTGACAACTTATCCAAATAAGCATTGTAGGCCTCAACATCTTCCAGAGCCAGAGATTTGTCTGGTCGGAAAGTGGGCACTACCTTGATAGACTTGCCAGATGCTTTTATTTGTTTGTGAAACTCCAGATCGTCTGTCGGATCATCAGTAGAGCAAGCTACTTTCACCTGCATTTGATCCAACAAATCATAACACCCTACATTCTGCAGTCCTACATTGGATCTTTCGTAAATATCATCCGCTGATTCGGTGTTCAACAACTCATCAATACCAAAGTATCTTTTGAGCTCCAGGTGTGTCCAGTGATACAATGGGTTTCTTAAGGTATATGGTACCGTTTCAGCCCATTTTCTAAATTTATCAATCTTAGAAGCAGACCCGGTTACAAATTGTTCATTGATGCCATTGGCTCTCAAAGCTCTCCACTTATAGTGGTCTCCTTCTAGCCAGGCGTCAGTGATAGTCTCAAACTTACGATTATTAGCAATATCTTCAGTTTTTAGGTGATTGTGGTAATCAATGATGGGTTGCTTTTCAGCATGATCAAAATACAGCTGTTCTGCTGCCTTTGAATAGAGTAAAAAATTATCGGTAACAAAGGTCATTTGTATAAGAATTGATGGTAAAATATTAATCCTCAATATTAGAAAAATATTGAGGATTAACTATGTGTTGATAGTAAGCAATTTTTAACAACTTAAATTCAATTCTATACATTAGGCTCCCAACCTGGCTCGTATTCACGACCCCAAAGCTTCATAGCTTCACGATCAAAGATTTGGCCAGTAGCTTCATCTACATCGAATGATTTACCTAATCTGCTGGAAATATTAGCATAGTGAGTCAAGTGCTGACTGATAGCTCCTTGCTCAATTGGAGAAGTCAATTCTGCTTTTCCTCTGATAGCATCAAAGAAGTTCATAGCATGAATGGTTGACATATCGCCACCGCCACCAAGGGCTGTTCCACCTTCATCACCTGAAGACTTGCTGTCTTTTACTAATTTTCCTTTAATGTCGTATCTGCGGTAGCCACCACGATCCACATAAACAGACCCTTCAGACCCATAAATTATAGTGCCTCTGCCGCTACCATATATATTATATCTATTTCTGCTTTGTCCGTCCCATTTTATGGTTCTATTGCCCGCAAAACGGAAAGTAGCTTCCATGGTATCATACATTTCCCAACCATCATTTTCATAGTGGTACTTTCCTGAGACAACATCTACTTTTTCTGGATACTTCACATCCAAAGCCCATCTAGCTATGTCCAGCTCATGTGTAGCATTGTTACCCATTTCAGCAGTACCAAAATCCCAACCGTACCAGTGCCAGTTGTAATTCCAAGTATCATGCATATACTCTTTTCTTGGTGATGGTCCCTGAAATAAATCCCAGTCTAAGCCAGCAGGTGGAGCGGCCTTTTTTGGAATCGGCACCTCACCTCTGCCGTTGGTATAAAAAGCAATTGCTTTGTAAGCTTTACCTATTACTCCATTATGAATATCATTGATAACTTCAATAGACTCAGGAGACGATCTTTGTTGATTACCCATCTGAACTACTTTGTTGTACTTCTTCTGAGCAGCTACTACCAACTCTCCTTCTCTACCGTTGTGACTACAAGGTTTTTCGAGGTAAATATGTTTGCCTGCCTGCATGCCCATGATAGCACCAGGTGTGTGCCAGTGGTCAGGAGTCGCCATGAAAATCGCATCAACTTTTTGATCATCAAATACCTTTCTGATATCGTTCTCAAGTATAGGCTTGTTTTTGATTTTATCAGAAAAGTTTTTTGCAGCCTTTTCTCTCTGACTTTGCATCACATCACATAGATACATCAGTTCTACATTGTTTTTCTTGTCAGAAATGGGAGGCACATACGCTGGGTATCTACGACCCAACCCTTGAAGTGCAACATAAAGCCTATCGTTGGCCCCTATTACTTTTTCATAACTGTTGGCACTCATTGCGTTTGCTGAACCTGCAAGTGCTATTCCAGTTACACCGGCAGCTGCCGTTGTAGCTTTTTTCAAAAAGTCTCTTCTTGACGATTCTTTTTTCATGATTTTATAGTTTTAATGCGTTTTAGACTTATTATAATTCTAGGATCTTAATATTTCGGAAAGATACTTTATCGCCGTGATCTTGCAACAAAATGTGACCTGTTTCAAAGTTTCCGAAATTCTCCCACTTTTGGTACTTGCTGTAGTTTACTAATGCATTCCATTGCTGAGTGTTCCGCTCGTATTCCACAACTTTGATTCCATTGAGGTAATGTGATACTTTATTTCCTATTACTTCTATTCTAGCACGGTTCCAGCTTCCAATACCATTAAACCTCTTTTCCCTTAAGTTTTCATCGAACATAGTTCCATTGGCTTGAATTAGGTCATACAATGAACCAAGTGTCCTGTTACCCAAAACTCCTTTTTTGGCATCAGGGTGTTTCTTATCATCCAATACCTGAAATTCACATCCTATCGCACTTCCTGCTCCTTTGTTCAAGTCTGTCTGAACGAAATATTTGATGCCACTATTTGCTCCTTCTGTGAGGTTAAAATCAACCTCCAAAACGAAGTTTTTGTATTGCTTCTTCGTTACAATGTCTCCACCATTTCTGGATTCTCCACCATCAGACTTTTCAACACTTAATATTCCATCTTCCATTGTCCAACCACTGGCAGGGAATTCATCCAGCTTAGCACCTCTCCAGCCCATGTTTGATTTTCCATCCCACAACAATTTCCAGCCCTTTGCCTTCTGAGCATCAGTCAGTGTGTTAGTAAGGTAGCTTACTTCAGGTGCAGAAGTTTCCATTCTATTAGCCTGAAGGTTCTCCGTCATAATTCGGATATTTCTCCATCTAATGGTTTTACCCGCATTCTCTTTGTGGTCTCCAATTCCGTGAACTTGAAGTCCGATAAATCCTTCAGCGGTTAGGTCATCAACCAGGTTCGCACATGGAACGCCGTTCAACCAGGTTCTGATAGAATTGCCTACAGCTTCTATCCTGTATTTATTCCAGTCCCCTTTTTTGAAAGCTGTCCTGGCCGACTCATTGTATTGCAGTGGGTACAACCAGCCTCTTCTAGCTTCATCATAAATGCCAGCAGCCCAACCTCTTCCTGTATCTTCACATTCTACCTGATAGCCATGCACTCTACCATCCCTATATTCAGGAAGGCTATTGCTACGTATCTGAACTCCAGAATTCAAACCTGTTTCCATTTTCACTTCATACTCAAGAAGAAAATCAGAGTAATACTTTTTAGTGGTCAAGAAAGTATTTGGAGTTCCTAATTTACTAGTACCGACGATTGCATCGCCTTCAATAGTATATTCGGCCGTACCATTCAATATCTTCCAACCCTTAAAATTCTTTCCATTAAACAGATTAGTCCAGCCATCCGACGAACCCTTCTGAGCAAAGCTGGTAATTGAAACCAGCAGTGCTAATACCAAAACATTAATTCTCATCCTCATTTTATATAGTTTTATGCGTTATTAATTATTTCAAAGTATTCGATATTCCTAATTCTAAACCTCTCAATTCTGCCAAGCCTCTCAACCTACCAATTGCAGAGTATCCCGCAAAGGGCACATGCTTTTCCAGATCATCCAGCATTTGATGGCCGTGATCCGGACGCATAGGTATAGCAAAATCATCTCGGCCACTTTCTTTTCTTTTTCTCACTTCTTTCACCAATGCTAGCATTACGCCATACATGTCAACACTTCCTCCAAGGTGATCCGCCTCATAGAAGCTACCATCGCCTTGTCTCTGCACATTTCTCAAATGCAAAAAGTGAAATTTATGTCCTAATCTTTCTACAATTCCTGGTAAATCATTTGTTGCCCTTGGTCCTAGCGAACCCGTGCAGAAGGTGATACCATTGCTTGGGCTATCAACACAACCAGTCAGGTATTCAAGGTCTTCCTCACAAGAAACGATCCTTGGCAATCCAAAAATTGGGTATGGTGGGTCATCAGGATGACAACAAAGCTTAATTCCAAGCTTCTCGGCTTCAGGAACTACTCTTTCTAAAAAGTACTTGAGATTTTCTTTCAATACTGAAGCATCAATGTGCTCATATTGAGCGAGGTGCTTTTTGAAGTCCTCAATTTCAATGATGTCAGTAGTGCCTGGTAATCCGGCCAGTACATTCTTTTGTAAGTGGGCTCTTTCTTCCTCATTCAACGAGTCGAATCGGGCTTTTGCCTTTTCAATCACCTCCGCAGAATACTCTTCCATGGCCTCTGGCCTATTCAGAATGTATAAATCGAAAGCAGCCAAACTGATGGCATCAAACCTCAATGCTTTTGAGCCATCTTCCACTTCATATTGCAAATCAGTACGCGTCCAGTCTAACACAGGCATAAAATTGTAGCATACAATATAGATGCCACAATCAGCCAGGTTCTTGATCGTCTCAATATAATTGGCGATCATTTGGTCACGCTCAGACGAACCTTTTTTGATGGATTCGTGGATGTTCACACTCTCTACAACAGACCATGATAAGTTCCTTGGTTGGTTGTTTTCAGCATCCCATTCTATTTCTTTTTTCCTCTTCTCAATCTCCTCAACACTCCACACTTCACCCACTTTGATATGATGCAAAGCGTTCACTATACCGGTAGCACCAGCCTGTTCTATATCCCTCAATGAAACCATATCCTTGGGACCGTACCACCTCCATGTTTGTAATAAACTCATTTTCTAGTTTCTCTATTTTTTGTGTAGTTCTTTTTTCTATTTGTTTGAACAATTTTAGTCGCTAGCTACAATGAATAGCCACTTGATGTTCTATTAAAGTTCTTTCCATAACTGAAATTCTTTTGGCATAAGATTTAAATACCAAACCTTAAACCCCTGTGTATGCACCAAAACCTCCATCAATTGGAATAACAGCTCCAGTAATGAACTTTGACGCCTGGCTACACAAAAAGTGTATCGAGCCATTCAATTCTTCCGCAACACCAAATCTACCCATTGGTGTTTTTCTGATTACCTGATTTCCACGTTCAGTGTACGAACCATCAGGGTTCGTCAACAATGCCCTGTTTTGCTCTCCTATAAAAAAGCCTGGAGCAATGGCATTGACTCTTATTCCCTCACCAAATTTTTGAGCCATTTCCACGGCCATCCATCTGGTGAAATTTTCTATTGCGGCTTTAGATGCTGAGTAACCAGCCACTCTCGTGATGGCCTGCGCTACTGACATAGAAGAAATATTGATAATTATTCCACTTCTCTTGTCGGCCATTACTTTACCAAAAGCCAAGGATGGCATCACAGAACCATTGAGGTTCAAATCAGAAACTTTTCTGAATGCATCCATGGACAAATCAAAAATCGTTTGTTCAGGTGAAATCGTGGCTCCTGCCATATTTCCGCCAGCAGCATTGATAAGGATATCAACCGTTCCCCATTTATCAACGATTTGATTTTTTACATTTTCCAAATCAGCTTCATCCAAAACATTGGATGCCAGGCCAACAGCCTCTCCGCCAAGCTCTAAAATCTCCGCGGCTCTCTTTTCTGCAGCTTCTTTGTGCAAATCCAAAATAGCTACTTTCACTCCGGATTGTGCCAGGCTAATGGCCATTGAACCTCCAAGGACTCCCCCTGCTCCGGTTATCACTGCCACCTTACCTGAAAGGTCAAATAAGTTTTGATTCGTCATTTACTTTTAGTGTTTCTTAAAATAATTATATCAACTGTGTAATTTTCCGTTAACGTACACGAAAGTATGAGATTACTTTTTTTATACCAAAATATTCGCCATATTTATTTTTTGAATTCACAGCACGAATAGATAAAAAAGGTAAATACCTCTAACTCAAGCAAATCCAATTATCAAAAAAGTAAGTGTAAAAGATATCGCTGCACATGCCAATGTATCCATTGGCACAGTAGACCGAGTTATCCATGAACGAGGGGAAGTTTCTGCCAAAACTGCCAAACGAGTTAAAACAGCTATCGATAAGCTTGGATATCAACCAAACCTGATTGCGCGCTCACTGGCCACCAAGCAGACTTATACATTGGGAGTATTTCTGCCCGCCTCAAAAGACACCAATGATTATTGGCACTACCCCATTACAGGTATAGATAGAGCTATCGATGAAATCTCTGATCATGGCATCAATGTAAAGCATTACTTCTTCGACCTTAACAGTATTCGTGATTTTGAGTCAAAGGGTGCTGAGGTGCTAAAAGACAAACCAAACTTTTTAATTACCGCACCGATATTTGATGATATTCAGACCGAGTTGTTCAAGGGGTTTGATTCACTCAACATAAAGTATGTGTTGATTGATTCAGATGTATCAGGATCATCCAGGATATCTTATGTAGGGCAGCACACGGAACGAAGTGGTAGAGTAGCCGGAAGACTTATGCAATCTTTGATTCCTCGCGAGGCAGGTATATTGACTGTCAATATTTTGTCAGGTTCGGATATTACGCCTGTAATCCAGAAGCGAATCGAAGGCTTTAAAAAATACATTCAGGAAGAAATGCCCGAATCGCAGGTTGAGGAAATGATAATTCAACTACCTGATGAAAGCATGAGTGGCTTGGTAGAAGTAATTCAGAAAGGGAACATCAAGGGCCTCTTCGTGCCGGGTTCCAAGTCTCATCTGATTGCTCAATTTCTACAAGACAATAATATCAACGGAGTGAAAATAGTAGGCTATGATTTGATCGAAGGAAATATTGCCTGCCTAAAAAATGATTCCATCAGCTACTTGATAAGTCAGCGGCCAGCAAAACAAGGCTACCATGGGATTATGAGCTTATTTAACTACCTGGTGAAAAAAGAAACTGACCAGAACAATATCCTCTTACCTATTGACATCATCCTAAAAGAAAATGTGGATGATTATATTTCATCAATTCAGTTATAAAGTCTATTTGAAAAAACCTGATTTGGGCTTTGATAATTTCGGTGACCAAATTTTAATGTTGTCATATTTGCCGGAATCATCGAAAGAACCGACTCCAATTCGGCCATCTGCAAAGTGAGTATCGGTAGCTTCCATAATGGGGACGGTCATATCATCGAAGTATATTTTTATTGAACCAGATTCAATCACACGTTCTATCCTCACCTTATGCCAGGAATTAGTCTCTCCCCAGTTGGTTCCTTCCGTTGTTTTAGATGCAATTTTGGTTCGAGGTTCATCATTTACGAGGAAAATATTATTGGCATGATCATCAGCCACACTCGCTATATGCACATAATAAAAATTAGTTGAGCTTGTTGCTCCAAAGAATAGGCAAAGATCCCTGTGACCATACTCCTTCCCAGTTTGACTCAGGTTAATTTCCATCACAAAATCACCCACGAGTAAATCTTTGATCAAAGCAATGTTGAATGGCGACCTAACCCTGGATTTGTATTCACTCTTTCCAAACAATTCCAGACCATTCCCTGTTTTTCCATCTGAAATTTTCCAGGCCATTTTGTCGGTCATTTCAAAATCCCTAATCGCTTGAGGGGATTCGAAATCCTGGGCATATATCAGACTATAACCTTCAGGAACTATCGATTGGGCAAGTAATGTGTTAGGAAAAACCAGGCTGGCAAGAAAAAGTAGTGTATATAGTATTTTCATCTTGTTGATATATAGTGATGCGATAAAGGTAACAAAAACACTAGAAATCACTTACCATACCAATGTGGGTTAGACCACAAACTATCAAACACTAAGCCCTCTACTGTCCACTACTCACACGTTTGCTTTCATCTTCCATTCCGGTTTTTCTTCTACGCGCGCCTTTTACCTGGTTGTTACCAAAAGAATAACTGAAGTTGACTCTAACCTGGCGACTCTCCCACTGACCACTTCCTGCCATTTTGAGTACACCAAAATTGCTTTCCCCACTCCATCCGTTTTGAAAGAATATATCACTAACTGATACTTTCAGGTTTCCTCTTTTTTGAAAGAGTTCCTTTGATACTCCTGCTGATACGTCAAACTGATCGTCGGTTGTCCAGTTTCCAGCCCAAATTGCAGGGGAATTGTACCAACCCGATAATTCAACTTTAAAGCCTTTAGGTAGGGTAAAAGTATTTTGCCCATAGAAGTTAAATGCATGGGTAGTCAAGTCAATGATATCCCCTTCGAGATTGGCCTCATTATGCAACCGATATCCTGTTACAGTTGCATAAACATTCCACCATTCTTTTACTGAAAAGGGATAGCTTATCGTCATGGCCAAGTTGGTTTGCTTAGCCAGGTTTACAAACGTAAGAGTAGATGTTCTTTCGTCAAGTGCTTTGGATATTCTTGTACTCACATCGTTGATCACCGTATAGTTCAAGCTCGTATTCAGTGTGTGCTTATGCGTATGAGTTAGTCCATAGGAGTTTGAATATTGGGGCCTTAAGAATGGATTCCCCTTCATAAAGCTTAGTTCATCCAATTTGAATTCGAAGGGATTAAGATCCTGATAATTAGGTCTATCTATTCTCCTGGAATAATTTATCCTAAAGCTATTCTTTTCGTCCAATTTGTAGGTAAGACCACCAGAAGGAAAAACATTCAGGTAATTCCTTTCCACATATTCATCATCTACTTGCTTCGCACTTGTTAAATCACCTGTAGAATGGGTGTGCTCAGCTCGAAGACCAGCCATAAAATTCCACTTATCATTCAACTGTTTCTGCCAAGACAAGTAAGCCGCATTTACCCTTTCCTTGTAGACAAAGTTATTGCTTCGATCAAGGTTTTGCTCATATTCATTGCTTTCGAAATTGTAATCAGCATTATCCAGCGTGTTGTCTGTGGTAATGTTGGTAGACTTCAGACCCATGCCCAATTTGCCTTCTAATAAATTAGTCTCATAGTCCACTTTTGCTGTGTAGATATTTATATCGGTAGGCGTAATATTTCTAAATCTGATTTTATTCAGGCTGGTAACACCATCCGGCAAGAAATATTCATTAGGCTGATCTGAGTTGCCATTATTTCTGTATCGTCCATGATCCAGGTCAATACTGAAAGATTTGCCCTCATTGGTTCTCCATTCATAATTGATATTGAAATTTGTGTTGTTACGGGTCATCATGTTGTTGTTGGAGGCAAGCAATAGGCTATCAATTCGACCCTCAGCAATGTTGGAGATCTTAGTATCAGATGCCGTATTGGCATCTATATCATTGTTATTTCCATTGATCAAAAAACCAAGTGTGCTCTTTTTTGACAAAAAGAAATCCGTTCCAAACCTAAAACCCTGATTCCTCCCATCAAACAACATTCTATTCAGTTGCTGATATCGTGCTCCGCTCAGTTCCCGGATCATTCGAATATTGTTTTCGTTTTCTCCATCGAAATAGCTGTAAGATCCGAAAACGTTCATGAATTTATTCCTGGTGTTCAGGTTGATTGAACCATTATATTTTGGGTTCCAACCATATCTAAATCCGGTATTGATAGAACCATTTGAACCCAGATTCTTATCTTTTACCAATCTGATATTGATAATACCCGCATTTCCTTCCGCGTCATATTTCGCTGAAGGATTGGTGATCACTTCTATGGCATCCACTTGATCCGACTGAAGGTTTTTTAGAAATATAGCCAGATCATCTGCACTCAAAGGAGAACGTTTCCCATCAACGTAGACTTGCACGCCACTCTTTCCCTGTAGCATCAGGTTTTCATTGTTGTCTACTACTACACCCGGAGATTTTCTCAATAGGTCTAATGCATTGTTTCCTTTGGCATTTACACTACCCGCTACATTGAAGACAGTTTTGTCAGGTTGCACTTCAACCATTGGTCGTTCTGCCACGATGGTTACATTCTCCAACTGCTCTGACTGAGTCTGCAGTTTTATGGGTTCCAATTTCAAATCCTTCTTCCCGGAATGCTCGAAAGCCGCCGTACTGAACTTTGAAAATCCTATAAATGTGGACTGCAAATAATAATTTCCGGACTGAACATTGCTGAATGAATAAACTCCATTTTCGTTGGAGGCCATCGCCTTTACCATTGCAGAATCTGCATTGTTAAATAGCATCACAGTAGCAAATGCCACAGGTTCATTTTCTTCGTCAATAATATTACCTGAAATGCCAGAGGATTGGGCACTAATTTTAAATGACCACAATAAAAAAAGTACGGAGAGGAGAGTTGTTGATCTTTTCATAATTTTGCTAACGCAAAGAAAATGCGACTGTTTTTGAAATGTATGTGAGGAAACATTATCTACCTAAGAATCGACAATAAAATAGCCTGAGTGGCTTTAATGAGGGTTTTAATCGGAGAAAAAAAATTTAAGCTGCTTCTAGGTTGATCTAGTTTTACTTCGAATTCGTTCATTTGTGAACAACACTACTGTTCACAAATGAACGAATTTTGGCACAAAAAGAGATATGTACTGTTTTGCTAGGTCAGCAATTCCCGCAGTTGCTCATTAAGCCTGCTCACAACGGGTGATTCTGCTATTGCCTGTCACCACCTCTTGGGCCTCCTCCCGGTCTTCCACCTTGACCTCTTCCCGGGCCTCCACCTTGTCCACCTCCCTGGCTTGATGCCGAAGCTTTAAACTTTCTTAGTTGATAAGTAAACTTAAGCATGAAATATTGCTGCAGAACTTGAGTCCTGGTTTCCTGAAGATAGGTAGGACTTACACTTTGAGTAATACTCCTATTCTGTTTGAGCAAATCAAATACTGACACCTCCAGCTCTCCTAAATTGTTCTTCAAGAACTTTTTAGCCAAACTCATGTTCCACAAAGTGTATGTCGTATTGAATTCATCATTAACACCATCATACTTTTGATAAAAGATGTCACTTCTAAATACAACACCTTTCCAGAAGGTTAGATTTATTTTTCCACCCACCGTTTGGGTAATGTAATGATTGTTCGAATTTCTTCCGGAAACAATAGAATTCACAACCGTATTGGTACTGGCATTATAGTAAATATTAAAGTCAACATCTTTACTGATGTTACTTGCGAAATTTACCCTACCACTTCCTGAATAAGTACTGGCAATATTTCTCATTTCATTGTTGAAGCCGGGCTGACGCCTATAAGTCAAACCAATAGTAGTACTCATATTTGTTTTAATTTTACTTATCAACTTGCTATAAGTGGTACTGTTATTAAGATTCCAATAACCATTTAGGTTTACTGGTTGAGAAATTTGAGTTCCTCTTGGCACTTCAATATCATCATTGAATACAAAACCATCACTAGCAAACCTAATTTGATTAGTAACATAATTGTAGGTTGTTTCCATTCTTGAAAAGTTGCTAAACGACGTGTTATTATCAATATTGGATTTCGAATACCTCCAGAAAAGAGAATGTGTGTAGCTCTGTTTGAGTTCTGGATTACCAATTGACCACAAAAGGCTGTTGCTTCTATCCACCACATTTTGTAATTGACCTACCGACGGTTCATTGGTTCGGGCACTATAACTAAAAAACATACTACCGCCCCCTTTTACATTTATTCTACCCCTTGCTGCTGGAAGTATATTGTTGAATTTTCTTTGGAAATTACCAGTTTCTGGAAAAAACTGATCATTGGTCAAAATTGCATGCTGGTGAGTTAACTGCACTCTCCAATAGTTACCGAAGCTCCTATTGGTATACTCTACAGTAGACTGGTGAGTGGTATAATTACTTTCAAATTCATTAGACAATTCTGGAAAAAAATTCAGATCATCGGTTTCATCCTCTGATACATAAGCTTTTTTATCGGAGCTTCGGTCTGAGTAGTCAATTCTATATTCAGCAGATATTTGGTTATTATTACCAACAGGTTCAGAATACGTCATCTCAACACCTACTGAATTACTTATTTCCTTGGTATAATATTCATAATTTGTCAAACTGTCCCGTCCAAATTCGGTAATCAATTCTTCCTGAAAGTTCTGTCGATCTGTTGTCTGATGACGGTTCTCCACCTCAAGGGAAAATGTTCTTCCAATCTTATTGAATTTGTGTATATAATCCAGTTCATTTGAAAAATTGTAGCTCTTATTTAGACTCAAATAGTCATTCTCTGTTTCTCTAATTATTTCACCATTCTCATCTCGAGTGACTGCTTCTGAATAGTCAATACCAATATTGTCCTGATGGCTGAATGATGGTCGTACTACTAATCTATTTTTGTCATTGATTTCATGGGTAATCCTCATGTTCATTCTATGGTTCTTATTGTCTGCGTTGGAGCGATTGTTCGCAGCGTAATAGTCAGTACCAGTATTAGCAAATTGGCGACTTGTTTCTTCATTATTGGTATTATCAGTTTGATTGAAAAAATAGCTACTTTCCAGTTGAGTTTTCTTACTCAGTTTGTCACTATAATTCAATCCAACGGCGTTTGTATTTGTAATGCCACTTTGAGTTCCGGTAAGAAAACTACCACCGGACCCTCCTCCTCTAAATCCACCGCGCCTGCCTCCGCCTCCGCCCACACCTGCCAGATCTTCGGAGCTGAAATTTTGAATGTTCACATTATTAGACATACCTATCAAGGTAATTCTTCGATCCTTGTTGAAGGAATTTAAGTTAAAGCCTGCACTGTATCGATCGTTAGTACCATAGCCACCATAGAATTTTCCAAATTTTCCATTTTTCTTACCTTCTTTTGTCACCACATTCATGGTTCGTGTGGTATTGCCATCGTCTACGCCAGTGAACTGAGCCTGCTCACTCTTTTGATCAAACACCTGTACGTTTTTTACAACTTCTGCAGGTATCGTGTTTAATGACAACAATGGGTCCTGACCAAAGAATCTTTTACCATCGAGCAATACTTGCTGTACTGTTTCACCATTGGCAGATACTCCAGTGCCATCAATTACAATTCCTGGCATTTTACTTACCAGATCCTTTGTACTGGCATCTGAATTAACTTTAAAAGCATCCGCATTGTATTGTATGGTATCACCCTTTTTTTCCATCGCCACTACATCACCTTTTACCTCGATGGCGTCTAGTACTTTGGCATCTTGCCTCACAAAAATTCTACCCAAATTCAAATCCACTACGCCTACCCTAAATACCTTATTGTAAGGTTTGTAACCCATACTAGTCACAGTCATATCATAAAATGCATCTTCTGCATCCCGCACAATAAACCTTCCCTGGATATCTGTAATAGCATATTTCGACTTAGTAGAGTCTCGTATATTAATAAGTTTAACCGTAGCTCCTATTATTTCAGTTCCGTCATCTCCATCGGCTAACACTCCCGTAACGATCCATTTTTCATTGGTTCTATATTGGGTTGTGTCTTCCTTGGCTCCTGCCTTGCCGACAGTGGCCAAACGATATACTTCAAATTGTTCATCATTGAATACATCTGCCAGAATACCGTCCTTTTCTTGCCTAAGTGAACTCATTGTAGAGCGGTACTTACTATAATTCCTTGTCCGCCTGATTTCATCCATTTTCTCCTTAAATGTTGCTGCGTACTCAGTATATATTTCTTCCAGCAATTTTTTCTGTGCGGGAGTAATGTCTTCCACCTGAGAGTAGATATTTTGCTTCTCTCTCTTTACCATATCTTCAGCACTAGGGCGCTGGGCGAACAGACTACCAATAGTCATGAAAAACAACATGACAAGAATTTTGAATCTTTTAACTAAACTTTTCATAAAATTTACAAGTATCAATTTCAATTAATCAATAGAAGTAAGGTTAGGTTGGTAGGAAATTCAATATTACGGTCTAATTCTGTATCAATTTTGAAGCAATCATAAACTTTTCTAAAATCTACCACCACCACCAAATCTTCCTCCTCCAGACCTGTCAGACCCTCCCTCTTCACGCATTTTCATAAAGCGCTTTCGGCGTTCCTCATCTTCAGAATTTCCCTGGTTTTGAACGCCTTTTATAAAGTTTCTTATCTTATAGGTAAAGGTGAACATGTAATAACGCTGTAGTACCAATGTTTGAACATCCTGTATGGCGTTGGCCGTTATACTTCGACGAATGCTCTGATTCTGGCTTAGTACGTCCGCCACACCCAGTTTGATTTCACCGCGCTTATTCTTAAAGATTTTCTTGCCAAGACTCATATTCCAAATCCAGAAGTCCAAATTGAATGAATTGGACTGGCTGCTATTAGATTGATATGCCAGATCTGAACGAAAGACGATACTTTTTGGAAACATAATGTACAATCGCCCCCTTACATTTTGGCTTTGATAGTTGTTGTTAGCATTCTGTCTCGATTCCTGCGAATTATTGACGGTATTAAAGCTGGTTCGGTAAGACAAGGTGAAATCCACTTTTTCGCTGATATTGCTGCTAAGCGTAGCTCCTAATGTATAGGCAGCATTATCGGCCATATTCAACTCCCCATTATTCAATCCCGGTGTTCGGGAAAATCTATAAGCAAGGTTTCCATTTAGGTTTGATTTCAAAAACTTAATTGGCCGGCCATAAGCCATGAAAGACTGCACCGTTCTGTTACCACTCATGTTCTCCATTATTGACAGTTGAACTCCAGGGTCAACAATAATCCCATTTACATCCAGCGCTTCCCTGTCCGCCAAATAGGTACTTCTACCAATATAATTCTGCGTAAAACTAGCCCTTGCCATTGCAAAGAGGGTTGAAGAATTTTCCATATTGGTACTGTTATACCTCAGCACAAAATTGTGAGCATAAGTTTGATCTAACCGGGGATTACCTGCCGACCACCTGGCTGTATTGCTCTTATCCACCACATCCTGCAATTGTGATAAAGATGGTGTCCTTGTGTTAGTCATGTATATAACTCTCAGGCTTTTCTGCCGGGTTGGCCTGAGCTGAAGCATAGCCATGGGTATGAGATTGAAATACGACCTGTTGATATCAAGTTCACTCGGCATGGTCTGATCATTTCGCAGATTTTGATCTTGAAAAGAAAGACGCGTCATAAAAACTGCTTTCTTCCCTACTACTCTAAGGCTAGTACCAACGGCATTAGCGGTAGTCTTACTGTTGAACAGGCTGGATTGCTCTTTATTTAGAATACTATAATCAGCATCACCCTCCGAGTAGTCCAGGGTCTCTTGATCAGAATCACTCAGGTTTTCCGAATGCCGATAGCTCAATTCCAATTGTGCCTTTTCTCCAAAGGGTTCCGTATAGGACAAGTTAGTGCCTATTGACAAACCATCGGAGAACAATTCTGAAACCTGATCAAGGTCTTCCATGGTAGCAATACCTTCACCTAACCGTTCCGTTAATGCTGATAAGCGACTATCCCCGGTATCTTTACTGTACCTGGTTGACACATTGAAAGACGCGGTACGACCCGCTTTTTCAAACCTATGTCTAAACAATAGGTTGTTCGACAAGTCCAGACCATATAAATCAGATCCGAATACATTCTGAACTTCCAACTCTTGCCTGGGCGTGATGGTATTGGAAAAGGTATTTTCAAATCCGTCATTTTCTTGAACTGTCACCCTTGGCCTGATGATTATCGAATTCTTGTCATCCAGTTTATACTGCAGTCGCATATTCATTCGATGATTGACATTCATACTATTGGAAATATTGTCCTCAGAGTAGTTGCGCTCAGTTGTAGTAAAATCCTGATTTAACATTTGTTCCGTATCATTATCTGTCCTATTGAAAAAATAGCTACCTGACACGTCTACCTTTTTGCCCCATTTATCACTATAGTTGATGCCCAGCGCGTGGGTTTGAGATATTCCTCCCTGGCTATTGACAAGGAAGTCACTCACACTTCCACGACCTCCACTACCACCGATGCTTCTACGGCCTCCGCCTCCCTGGCCTCCACCACCTCTTCCTCTTCTACCCCGTCGAGACCCGCCACTCACAACTCCCAGTAAATCCTCCGTTGCAAAATTTTGAATGTTGATGTTATTGGATTGACCAATAATAGAAATTCTTCGGTCATGATCGAATATATTGACTGCACCGCCCGTATGATAGCGGTCTTCATCCAGGCCATAGCCAGCATAGACATTACCAAATTGCCCGTTCCGCATATCCGACTTGGTAACAATGTTTACCGTCTTGGATGTTTCCCCATCATCAAAGCCAGAAAACTGTGCCTGGTCACTAGCTTGATCGAACACTTCAATCTTGTCTATTATTTCAGCGGGGATATTCTGCAAGGCCGCTCGCGGATCATTTCCAAAAAACTCTTTCCCATCAACCAATACCTTCTCAACATTCTCACCCTGTGCCTGGACAGTACCATTGTCTATCACTATACCAGGCATTTTCTCAAGTAGTTCCTCTGCATTGGCATCTGGGTTGGTTTTATAAGCAAGGGCATTGTATTCTGTAGTATCTCCTCTCTGTTTTACAGGAATGATCTGTGCTTCAATATTTACACCTTCTAGCAGAATGGTATCCGGCTGTATAAGTAGTGTGCCAATATTCGTGTCCTGCTTCGAAACACTTACGAAATTCGATATAGGAATAAATCCTATACTAGTAATTTTGAGTTTGTAAAAGGATTTTTCCAGCTTGTCTACTTTGAAATAGCCATCAAGATCTGAAACCGCATAGTGCTTCCTAAGTGAATCCTTTACACTAACCACCTGAATAGTAGCACTCACAACGGCTGAACTATCACCAGCATTCCTTAGCCTTCCACGCAAAGTAAAATCTTGTGCCTCAACAGATGCGAAACCTAGAACCAACAAAATAGACAGGAAATGTTTCATGATTCAGGTTAAAAATCAGAAATTAGTCGTTTGAGATTATCCTTGAGAATTATCCTCCGATGAGTCCTTCTTTTTTCTTCGCTGTGGCCTAGCCTGTCGTCCTTCCCTCCTTCTTTCCTGCCCCCTTTTGAGCAATTCGGCATATCGCTGTTGCTGCTCCTCGGTAAATACCTGTTTCAGAGCTTCATTTTTAGATGCTCGGATGGCCTGCATCTTTTCCCGCATTCCTGTTCTGTCACCACCATTTCTTGCGTTTTCAAATAGTGTCTGGGTCGACTCGCTCATGTCCGCAAATATTTGGTCTATCAGCATCATTTGATCAGCACTCAAATTCGGAATGCTATCCATAATCATAGTTTTCTCCATTTTTGCCATTTCCGCAGGATTCATTCTTGGTCCCCTCTGCCCTTGTCCTGGCTGGCCACCGGGCCGACCTTGACCGCCTCCTGGTCCCTGGGCAAACAATAACTGTGTTGATAAAAGGGCAACAAATAATAAAATAGTTTTTCTGAGAGTTTTCATACTATCTTGGTTTATGCATTGCTTTCGCTCTGCGTTGATGTTTCATTACTATGGTTAAATTTGATTTTCAATCGTGTAAAGTTTATTGCTAGGAGAATAAGGATAATTTATCAAAGCGATTTCCTAGAATTCGATTGCTATCGGCGCTAAGCCAGTCCTCTAATATCGTAGCATAAATTCTTCGGAAATCGACATTATATTTTATATCACCCTTATCAAGGTTTTCTAAATCAGGAAGAGGATTGAATAGCCCCGGCCTGGACAGCTTACTACCGATGAGGTAAGACACATTCCCAGATCCATGATCTGTGCCTCCGGATGCATTTTGCTTGACGCGTCTCCCAAACTCCGAAAAACACAGAATCATTGTACTATCTAATTCGTTACTTTTCTCCAGATCCTTAACGAATACCTCTATGCCCGTTGACATGTCTTTCAATAGTTTGGACTGTCTGTTCTTTTGTGCAAAATGAGTGTCAAAACCTCCCATAGACACATAGTATACTTTAGTTTCAGATTGTGCTGCTATTAGGTTCGAAATACTACTTAGTTGTTGTGCAAAAGCGGTTTTTGGATACTCAGTCCTGACCCTTGGGGATCGATTGATCTCATTAAGATATGCAGCGGAGCTATAAGTATCGGCCATCGTTTTATACAAAAAAGCCTTGTTGTCGGAATCCGCATTACCCATAAGTTTTGATTTACTCAATACGGCTTTTCGAAGCTCCCTGTCTCTCAAGGCCCGAATTAGTTTCCGGGTATCTTTCATAGCCATTCCATTAATTTTTTCACCTTTTAGTGCACGACTCAACATATCGTCTACCTCAATGGCCAGATGTGGTTTGTTACAACATGAATCAAGGTATCTTCCGATCCATCCTGTATCTAAATATTCATTCGATCCACTTGCTGAATTCCAGATATCCATAGACCTAAAGTGGGATCTATTGGAATTAGGATAACCTACACTGTTGATAATACTCAGATACCCTTTATCATATAAGCTTCTGAAGCCATTCATTTCAGGGTGAAACCCAAAATCAGCACCGGTCTTTAACAAATCGTTTTCCTGTATCCCTATAAATGGCCTGTTTTGATAATAAAGATCATTTCGATACGGAATTATGTTATTTAACCCATCATTGCCTCCTCCGAGCTGTACTACCACTAATCTTTTGAAACCATTTCCGTTAACAAGCACATGATCTGAAGCTTTTAGAAATTCAGGCACAAGTAATGTACCTGCAGCAACCAAAGATGTATTTCCAATAAATGTCCTTCTAGAAATTTTATTCATAACTAGCAAAGTTGATATTCTGGTATTTTGGTGTAGTAGTTGATTTTTTCTATCAAATCCTCGGTCTCAAATGAACTTTCCTGATCCAGATTATACGTCAAAAAATCATTTACTTCACTCGATGACAAATCGCTAAACTCCTCTTTCAATTTCTCATTATCGACCTTTACCACAATCTTGTTCAGCTTTCTGAATGCACGTAGCGCATCATTGTCATCTATCGATTGCTTCTGACCAATATCATTCTCAGCGGCATAAAATATTATATCAGACAACCTGAGCCTAAATATTAATGAGGAGCTGTCAATCCAGCTCCTACCTCCTGGCCATCCCGCTACGTTTGGCGGTTGCAACAATGTTTGCCCCAGTATTTTCTGTAGAAAAATCAATTGTTTTGATTCGGGAAAACTTAGATGAAAACTGCGCTGATAGCCAACGAGTAATTCAATAGGACTTTTTATTTTGTTCCCTACATTGTCTTTCTCAAAAAACCAATCCGAAGTATAAATAGCCTGCAAGAGGCTACTTATTTCATAGCCAGAATCATAAAACACATCAGCCAGGTATTCGCCCTTTTCTTCATCGAGGTTTTGATTCACAAAATATTTATAGACTTTACTCGAAATGTATCGTGCCGTTTGTTTGTTTTCAAGGAGCATATTTAAGATGTCCTCACCGCCAAAATGACCTGAATGGCCCATAAATTCTTTTAGCCCATAATCATGTGCTCTTTTTAGAATTATGAATTCTCCTTCTTTATTTGTTATCCAACCAGTAAATGACCTGGCCGATTCTTTAATATCTTTTTCAGTGTAGTTTCCAATACCCAGTGTAAATAGTTCCATTACCTCCCGGGCAAAGTTCTCATTCGGGGCATTCTTTCGATTTTGCCTGTTATTAAGGTATTGGATCATAGACGGTGATTTTGAAACAGCAAACAACAAATCCTTAAAACTTCCCAATGCATGCTTCCGAAGAATTTCGACATAGTCAAGAGCCACAATCCCAAGTTTAGGCTCGCAAGCAAAATGATCATGCCAAAAAAACGCCATCTTTTCCCTCATTGCACCCTCATCATTGACCATGGCTTTCATCCAAGCCGTGTTTATTTTTAGCAATTGATCCCTTGACATTTTCCTCATCATTGCCTTTTCTTCGGAAGTAGCCTCCCGATTATAGGTAATTCTGTCCAATTCAATAGGCAGCTCCTTATAGCTATTGGATCGTCCAAAATAATTTGACACAAGCTTGGGCGCTGACTTAGGAGATGATTTTACCTTACTAAGGCTTTCTCCAAATCCTGCCCTATTATAAAAATGTTGAATCTGTACTTGAGTTAGTTTCATTAATGGTATGTTCATTCACCTTGATACAACTAGACTATTAGATGTTGTCGAAATCAAAAACTTGCTGTGCATTAAAAATAAATTCCAAATAAAAATTTGCAATGCATAATCGTTTATGTTTGCCGGCAACAAATCATACTGCATGAAGTCACATTACCTCCTTTTAATACTGCTGTTCGCTTTCGCATGTATCACACAAGAAAAGAAATCGAAAGTGGAAGAATTACCCTCAACCACAACAGAAAGTGCAATTCCTGAACAAACAACTCCTAAAACGGTAGAAAAGAAAGTAGCGAGCACTGAAGGCATGGTGTATTTCGAAGGAGGTACAATTACAATAGGTTCTGATGATGGTCAGCCAGATCAACAACCGCAATTCGATAAGAATATTGATCCATTTCATCTGGATAAAAATCTCGTGACTGTTGCCGAATTTAGAGAATTTATTCTACAGACCAATTTCAAAACAGAAGCGGATAAATTTGGCGACTCAGGTGTTTTCGATTTCACCAATGGCCAATGGACCCTCGTTAAAGGAGCTAATTGGGAATATCCTCTTGGTCCGGGACAACCAAAGGCACAAGATACACATCCGGTAACGCATATCAGCTGGAATGATGCCAGTGCCTATGCAGAATGGGTGGGCAAGCGATTACCTACCGAGTTTGAATGGGAGTATGCTGCCAAAAATGGCCAAAGTGATGCAGCAAAATATGCATGGGGTGATCAGGTGGTTGTGAAAGGACGATATAAAGCAAATGTCTGGCAAGGTGCTTCTGTCACACAACCGGAGAAGTTGGATGGATTTCTATACACCTCTCCCGTTGGCACCTACGGAGAACATGCCTCAGGCTTGACCGACATGGGCGGTAATGTATGGCAATGGTGCAGCAATACATATGAAGGTTACCCTGGCAGCCCAACTGCTGGCCGAGGTAATCCCAATGAAAAAAGTACCAGGGGTGGTTCCTTTATGTATGATCAAGCCGGAGAGGAAAGTTTCACCACAACATTCCGTTCGAAAAACACCATCGATACTTCGCTTTTTAATACGGGGTTTCGGTGTGCTCTATAATCGCCCAAAAAGCTATTAACCATACTTAAGTCATTTGTTGCCTCAGTTGTAATTAAAGCACTCTCGCAAGAATTATTTAAAATCAGCGTCAAAGCATTTGTTTACATTAAACCTTTGGGTAGGATTAAGGTCAAAGACAAAAAAAAATTGAAACACATCATGAAAACAACAAACCCTCTATTCTTCATGTTAATGATCATTTTAGTATCATGCAGCAATGAAGATCCTTCGCCAGACGGAGGTGGAAATGAAGACGATAAAGAAATAATCCATTCAGAACCAAATATTCTTTTGATTATAGCCGATGATATGGGACTTGATGCTACTCCTGGCTATGATGAGGGAATTAACAAACCAGACATGCCAAACTTAACCTCATTGATGAACAGTGGGTTAAAATTTACTAATGTCTGGTCAGCACCAACTTGTACACCAACCCGAGCAACTATACTCACTGGTAAATATGGCATCAATTCTGGAGTGACGGAAGTAGGTCAGAATGTCTCTTTGGCTGAAACTTCGCTTCAACAATATATGGCCAACAATGGTGCCTCGGCATATGAAACATCACTGATTGGAAAATGGCATGTATCTAACGGAGTAAATGACCCAACTACATTCGGCATTGATAATTGGGCTGGATTTCTTACAGGCAACTATGGATCATATACAGACTGGAATTTCACAGAGAATGGAACCACAACTGACGAAACAACTTACAGTACAACCAAATACACAGACCTAGCAATTGATTGGATAGGAGAACAAGAAAAACCCTGGTTCCTTTGGTTGGCTTACCATGCTGGTCATACTCCATTTCATTTACCTCCTTCTGACCTGCATAATAGATCACTATCCGCAGATCAGTCAAGTATAGATTCAAATCCGGAACCATATTACATGGCTTCCTTAGAAGCTATGGACACTGAAATTGGTAGGCTTATAGAATCAATTTCTCCTGCTCAACTAAATAACACAGTCATAATTTTTATTGGGGATAATGGATCACCATCCAGGGTTGCACAAACGCCGTTCAGTAATCAAACTGCAAAAGGAAAACTATATCAGGGTGGCATAAATGTACCTATGATTATATCAGGAAAAGGCGTTTCCAGAATTGGAAGGGAAGACGCCTTAATCAACACATCGGATCTCTATACTACAATTGCAAACATTGCGGGAACTTCCGCTTCGAAAGTCAACGATAGTTACAGCTTTTTCAGCCTTTTGAACAATGAAAATACTTCAACATCAAGAGACTATAGTTATGTAGATGGTTCAAATGATGAAGGGGGATTTGCGATAAGGGATGCTCAATATAAGCTCATTATGCTCGATGATGGAAGTCAAGAGTTTTATGATTTGAGTTCCGATCCTTATGAGGGAAATAACCTATTGAATGGAACACTATCGACGGTTCAGAAGACTGCAAAAGAGGCACTTGAAAGTAAAGCTAGAGAAATAGGCCAAACCATAGACACGGGAAACGATAATTCAGAATGTACAAATGATAATTCAATTGACACAACTAATGGTACGTGTGACATCAATTCAACTTTTCAGCGAGATTTCACTGAAACAGTGGAAAATGATATCAGAACGATAGTAACCAACGGCGTTCCAACTCATAAATATTCCTTTAACACCCGGGTTTCTCCCACAGTTAATAGTGAAATTAAGACTTACCAAATGGATGCTATTCCCGGGAAGACTGGCTCTATCACAAGTATATTGAGAACCAATTTTAGACCGAGATACAAATTTGGTGTTGCATTGAATGGTGTTGCTATAGACCCTGCACCTGCCACTCCCTTTATTTTCGAAGATGCCAACACGGGTGAATACAATTGGGATTGGGTTTTTGAACCATCAAACAACCGACATGTACTTGCACTGGATTGTGCGAGTGCTCATGTACAACCAGACGGTACATATCACTATCATGTGCATATGATAGAGTATGCCAACGAATTACTTGCTGGGCTAGGTGACGGAACGACCGTGCCTTCACAGCCAATTCAAATTGGCTGGGCCATGGATGGCTATCCCATTATTTACAAATATGCCTTTGATGCATCTGGTAATAATGTTGTTGAATTGAAGGCCAGCTATAAACTCAAGGATGGTGAACGACCTGGAGACGGAGTTACAGCACCCTGTGGAACATATAATGGTAAATACACCAACGACTATGAATTCTCTTCAGGACTAGGGGATTTGGATGAATGTAATGGTATTGATCGTACCATCACCATCAATGGACAATCATTTGACTACTTCTATGTAATTACAGATGACTATCCAGTGATTTCGAGATGTGCCCTAGGAACTATCAATGAATCTTTCAGCGTTGGCAACTAGAATATTATGAATTGCAAGAATATAATCATTACCCTAATTATTGTGCTTCTTGGTTTCACAAGTAGTGCCCATGATATTCAAATAGCGAAATTTGAAGTTTCCTATGCAGGCAATAACAATTCGGTCTTAATCAAATTTGATAGAGACGACATTATCAATTCTATTGCGTCAGAAGGCAATAAGGTGGTTTCCATTAGTGATCAGATCTTCAATTATGTCTATTGCAATTTCTCCTTGAAATTCAATCATGAAAATGTCAACTTACTTCTTACCAAGATAGTGTATGAAACTGACATGATTTATGTTTTTGGCAAACTGAACTGCAAAATGATTGAGGTAAACACTGTAGAAATCATTAATACTTGCCTGCAAGAATTAGAAGATCATAATAATATTGTAGAATTTGATATGAAAGATAGATCACGGTCCTTTCGAATGACAAAAGACCGAACTTATACCAGATTTAAGTATTAAACCCTGAAGGTTTTTATTGCCTTCAGGGCTTGCCTACTACTTCAACTTAAAACTCAACCCGAACCAAATGAGAAATGAAATGACGTAGATGAGAAATCCATAAAGCGTTGTAATCATACTCACCTTGATTCCACCTGCCATCATCGCTGGCGAGATATCCTTGGCAATTTCGATGTACTTAAAGGCTTCAAATAAACCAATGAGCTGGCCCAAGATACCCACCACAAGTGCAAACAATCCAACTTGTTTGATATAGGAGATTTTCCTGGCAGCTTCTTCTTTTGAAGTTGGCGCTTCTTTCAGCAAGGGCAAGCCAGTCACAAAGGCAACCGCAATCATCCTTACAAAAATGATGGTGAGTATACTCATAAATAAGGTTCCGCCCATCCAAAGCAATTCTAGCATAGTCTTTAAATTTAGTGAATAATACTTTTCCTCAAAGATTAAACATGTGCCTGCTCGACGCAATGTAGAATCCATCCCTAAATCTGCATTTCATCGACTTTACCTCCATAATATGAATATAATGATCATATTTAACTCATGAATTCAAGAATTCTGAAGCACAGCCTTTTTTGGATTGCCATAATGTTTTTCCTCACTATTTACTTCGGAAGAGCATCACAGGATTATACCCAATCCTTATATTTCACCACTTTCTTACTGCCTGTGGCCTTAGGCACAAGCTATCTATTCAACTATTATCTTGTACCATTTTTTTTGGTTCCAGGCAGATATTTAAAATTCAGCTTGTACTGTTTTTACACGCTGGTCATCTCGATATATCTCGAAATGCTTGTCATTACTTTATCATTTATAGTGCTGGCTAACTACGAGTATGATAAACTCAATCCGTTGACCGTAGACATTTACACTCTTACAATTACAATTTACACTGTGGTGCTCGGAGTGGCATTTGTGCGGATGTTCAAATTCTTGCAACTCACCATGAGTAATACACAAAAACTTCAAGAGGAAAAAGAAAAAAGTAAGGTCGGTCATCTAAGCATAAAAGCTAACAGAAAGACCGTTCCTATCCCCATAAATCAAATTCTATTTATAGAAAGCCTTTCGGACTATGTCAAAATTCATACGAATGAGAAGGTCATTATGAGCAAAGAAAAAATCAGCAAAATTCAGGATGAGCTACCTGCTCAATTTATAAGAGTGCATCGATCATTCATTGTAAATCAGCAGTTTATTGACTCCTTTAACAAGGAAAAAATAGTCGTCAGTGGTACGGAAATACCTATCAGCAGGACTTACAAAAAAGATGCTCTCGAGCAGCTTGGTGGTAATGGATTATAAAAGCTGTTCAGAAATTTATTCGAACACTTCCTCGAAAAAATTTAGCATGCTTTTCCAGGAGCGCTTATCGCTCTTTTCATGGAAATATTTCCCTTCATCACGCAGATTCACTTTAGGATTAGTAAAAGCGTGCGCGGCATGACCATAAGCATGGATTTGCCAATCGGCTTTTAGTTCCGTCAATTCATCAGCCAACTCAACTGTTGCCTCAGGCAAGGCCAACGGATCTTCCCACCCATGACAGATCAATACCGATCCTTTGATGCTGACTTGATGATGAATACCTGGTTTATCGTACACTCCATGAAAAGAGACAATGCCGTTGATCTCAGCACCTGATCTTGCCAGATCCAATAGGCATTTACCTCCAAAACAAAAACCTATTCCTCCTACCTTGGTATCATCAACCAATTCAAGTTCTTTAGCTGTCTGCAGAGCCAGTTGAATTCTTTCTAAAAGCAAGCCTCTATTGGCATTGAGTTCGCCCATTAGTGCTTGTCCCTGCTCAGGACTATTGCCCCTGCGACCTTTGCCATACATATCTATGGCAAATCCCAGGTAGCCTAGCTTCGCCAATTCGATAGCTTTATTCTCATCAAACTCAAACTGACCCAGGTAATTATGAACGACCATCACCACAGGTCTTTTGCCTTGAAAGTTATCGTCCCAAGCAATTACACCTTCAAAAACATCACTTCCGTTTGAGTACTCTATTTTTTCACTTTGTATCATGGTCGTTCAAATGTTTAAATACTTTATGCTCCATATAGAAAGTTCCAAAAGGCAGCACAGAAGCCAACAAAGACTTAAAAGTCAGCCCAAATTTCCACTCCAATCTAATTTTCAAGTCTATCACTGCCATCAAGTAGGCTATAAATAATACTCCATGGGCCATCCCTACAACCAGATTCGGTTGTGGCATGTCCAGCATATACTTCAGTGGCATAGTCACAAATAGGATCACAATAAAAGACAAACCTTCAAGGAAGGCGAGAATTCTGAAGCGGCCGAGACCTGATTTTAATAAATCCATAAATAAGGCTAAAGATTGAATTGTAAGGTTTATTTGGTATAAATACTTATTGTGCTTTGAAAAATAATTCTTTTTTTATTGTCTATTGTTCTAACTAAAATCAAGATTCTTCACTGCTTTCAGAATGACAAGGAAGTACTATTCATCACACCAACATCACTTTTGTCATCCTGAGTGCAACGAAGGATCTCTACATCGAGAGCGTATTGTTAATAAATTTTGTCATTTAGAAATTCCCGCTCAGGATTGAATTCGCTAATCAATGCATCCTTCTTATTGCGTTTCCAACCTTTGATCTCCTTTTCTCTTTCAATTGCATGTTGAACCCACTGATGACGTTCCCAATAAACCAGGCTGTAACAATTATACTTTCCAGCGAACGTTTTTATCGGCCCAATAGAATCCTCATAATGCTGTTTTAATCTTGTTCTTAGATCATTAGTCAATCCAACATATAGTACTTTTTTGTTTTTGTTGGTCAAAATGTAAATAAAGTAGTTGTGTTGCATCTATCAAAACTAGTAAATATGACATTCAACCAAATAGATTCCTCACTCCGTTCAGAATGACAAGGAAACGTATTCACTAACTCCAACATCTGTTTTGTCGGGCTCATTGCAACGAAAGATCTCATATATTACTTCTCTTTCACTTCCAACTCCCCGCTCCTAAATTCCCACTTCCAACGCTATCACACCACCACATTTATTATCCTCTTCGGTACTATGATCACCTTCTTAGGAGGTTTTCCTTCCGTCCATTTTTGTACGATCTCATTAGCCAGTACTTCAGTTTCTATTTCATTCACATCCTGATCAACAGGAAAAGACAGTTTAGCTCGAACTTTTCCATTGATAGATACTGGATATTCATGGGATGCTTCTACAAGGAAAGACTCATCAAATGCCGGATACTCAGCGACACTCACTCCTCCTTCATGACCAAGTTTTTCCCAAAGTTCCTCCGAAATATGCGGAGCGAACGGCGACAGAATTAAAACCAGTTTTTCCAGCACATCACGCTTATTGCACTTCAGTGCAGTCAATTCGTTAACAGCAATCATCATGGCACTTACCGAGGTATTCAATGACAACCCTTCAATATCCTCCTGAACCTTTTTGATGGTTTTGTGAATGACTTTTTGTTCGTCAGCGGATGGAACTTCATCCGATATAGAGAAGTTTTCATTCTCATCATGAAACAATCTCCAGGCCTTTCTCAAGAATTTAAAGACCCCATCGATTCCGTGGGTATTCCATGGCTTGAATTGCTCCAAAGGCCCAAGGAACATCTCGTACATACGAAGGGTGTCTGCACCATACTTTTCGATGATGTCATCTGGATTGACCACATTGTATTTCGACTTGGACATCTTCTCAACCTCATAGCCGCAGATATACTTTCCATCTTCCAAAATAAATTCGGAATCTTTCAAGTCTGGTCGCCAATTCTTGAAAGCCTCGGTGTTCAAGATCTCGTTATCAACAATGTTTACATCCACATGCATGGCTGTGGTTTCATATTCTTTCCGCATTCCAGCTGAAACAAACTTGTTCTCACCTTTCACCCGATAAACAAAATTCGACCTTCCCTGAATCATCCCCTGATTCACCAATTTCTTGAAAGGTTCATCCTCTTTCACCAGTCCAAGATCATGCAAAAACTTATTCCAAAAACGAGAGTACAATAAGTGCCCTGTCGCGTGCTCCGAGCCACCAATGTACAAATCCACGTCCTTCCAATAAGACTGAGCTTCATCGCTCACGAAGGCATCTTCATTATGTGCATCCATATAGCGGTACCAGTACCAGCTAGATCCTGCCCATCCCGGCATAGTGCTCAATTCCAGAGGATAACTCTCCGTCTCTCCTTTCGGTGTATAAGTAAAACCTGATGCCCGACCTAAAGGTGGATCTCCATCTTCAGTTGGTAGGTATTTGTCAATTTCCGGTAAAATAATCGGCAAGTCTTCCGTAGCTACAGGGTAAGGCAATCCATCTTTGAAATAGATCGGCACAGGCTCTCCCCAATATCGCTGACGGGCAAAAATAGCATCCCTCAATCGATAGTTAGTTTTTCCAGTTCCAATACCCTTCTCTTCCAAAAAGTCAATGGCTGCCTTCACCCCTTCTTCGTGGGTCAAGCCAAACAACAACCCTTCATTGATTATCTTTCCTTCTTTGGTAGGATTGGCTTCCTCGCTGATATCCGTGTTTTCAAAAACCGGACGAATCGGCAAGTCAAAATGCTTTGCGAAATCGTAATCTCGTTGGTCACCACCAGGCACGGCCATGATGGCTCCTGTACCATATCCAGCCAAAACATAGTCAGCTATCCAAATCGGCAACTTCTCTCCAGTAAATGGATGAATCGCATAAGCCCCTGTAAACGCACCTGAAACCGTCTTCACATTTGACATTCGGTCACGCTCGGATTTGTTCTTCGCCTCTGCAACATAAGCCTCTACTTCAGCTTTCTGTTCAGCAGAAGTGATACCAGCCACCAGTTCATGTTCTGGGGCAAGCACCATAAAAGTCAGTCCAAAGACTGTGTCAATGCGTGTTGTGAATATTCTGATCGTTGAATCACTACCTTCAACTTGTACATCCATCTCCGCACCGCTAGATTTTCCAATCCAGTTGCGCTGCATCTCTTTGAGCGGCTCAGGCCAGTCTATCCTATCCAGACCTTGCAATAATTTCTCAGCGTATGCTGTGATCCGCATACTCCACTGCTTCATCAGCTTCCGCTCCACAGGGTGTCCTCCCCTTTCAGAAAAGCCCTCCTTCACCTCATCATTCGACAGCACAGTACCCAGCGCCGGACACCAGTTTACCGTCGTTTCCGACAAGTAGGTCAACCTATAATTCAGCAATATCGTCTGCTGCTCCTTTTCAGAAAACGCCTTCCACACCACAGCCGAAAAAGCAGGTGTATCTTCATCACACACCGCATTTACATTGGCATTCCCCTCCTGTTCAAAAACGCTGATCAAAGTATCAATTGACTCAGCCTTGTCCGAGTCATTGTTGTACCAACTGCCAAACAACTGCAAGAAAATCCACTGGCTCCACTTATAGTAATCCGGATCACAAGTCTGCACCTCCTTGTCCCAATCGAAAGAAAAACCAATATTTTTCAGCTGCTCCTTGTAGCGGTTAATATTCGTTTCGGTGGTGATGGCTGGATGTTGACCAGTCTGAATAGCGTACTGCTCAGCTGGCAACCCGAAAGCATCAAAACCCATCGGATGCAACACATTGAAACCCTTGATCCGCTTATATCGCGACACTATGTCCGATGCAATATACCCTAGCGGGTGCCCAACATGCAGACCAGCACCAGAAGGATAAGGAAACATATCCAACGCATAGAACTTCGGCTTTGAAGTATCTACTTCTGCCTTAAAAGTTTCATAGTTTTTCCAGTATTCCTGCCACTTTTTTTCTATATCAGAAAAGTTGTATTCCGCCATTTCTTATGCCTTAGTTTTATTTTGATTCAACTCGGAAAATCCCATAACAAACGTCATTGCGAGGAACGAAGCAATCTTTATGTTATCAGCTGCTGACTTCTTTGAGATTGCTTCACTGCGTTCGCAATGACGAGCTTAGGAATTTTTTGAGTTTTTATAAGTTCTATTTTTAAAGGCAGCAAAATTACTCGGAAAATGGGAAAAGCTAAGACGAGTAACTAAATGATTTCATCATAATATTAGTTATCTGTCAACACTTTGATGAAGATGAGTTAGCCGAACTTTGACTCGATCCATCGTTTTTCATCTTGTTAGTTTTAATGGTGGTATCTTGGGCGTTAATAGATGTCAATAAAGCGCAAAGTGAGATCGGTCGAACGTTTGTTTGATCACCTCGATCAGGAAATCACCGAATTCAACTCACATGCAAAGCTCCATTGCCAGGAGGGATGCGGAAAGTGCTGTACCAAGCCAGATATTGATGCGTCTCCTCTAGAATTCCTGCCCTGGTCATATCACCTTTTCTTGAACGGGCAGGCGGAGATAGTATTGAACAAACTCAAGAAACAGTCCGATCCAATTTGCCATATCTACAAACCACTTTCAATAATCGATAATTCAAATGGAAATTGTGGTGCATACAAATATCGCGGACTGATTTGTCGGCTTTTTGGTTATGGTGCCAGTAAGGACAAGCTTGGACAGCTGAGATTAGCCACATGCGCTATCATCAGAGAAGGCCAGCGCAGCAAGGTAGACACTGCCAATAAAGCTATAACCCAAGGTCTTGAAGTCCCGATTTTTTCGGATTACTACATGAAACTTTCTCAGATAGATTTTCACTTAGGCAACATCATTGTTCCCATTAATCAAGCCTTAATAATGGCTATAGAAGAGGTGCTGCAATACTATGCTTATCGCCCACTACCAAATGGTTTTGATAACGCAGCATAATTTATTATTCATGATATTGAAAATACCACTCATGTATTTGGGTAACTTTGAATGAAATCCAATTAGGTGTAAAAAAATAATCCTATGAATACCAACCTGGCCGTGCTCATTGATGGCGACAACATCCCCTCCGCCCATGTAGCAGAAATGATGGAGGAAATTGCTAAATATGGAAACCCTACCATCAAAAGAATATATGGTGATTGGACAAAACCCAATTTATCCAAATGGAAAAACCTGCTGCTCGAAAATGCTATTACTCCTATCCAGCAATACGCCTACACGTCAGGAAAAAATGCCACCGATTCTGCCATGATCATTGATGCCATGGATATTCTCTATTCAAGTAAAGTGAATGGGTTTTGTCTGGTTTCCAGTGACAGTGATTTTACTCGTCTGGCTACAAGATTGAGAGAAGCCGGAATGCAGGTAATAGGTATTGGTGAAAAAAAGACGCCCAACCCTTTCATAGTGGCTTGTGACAAATTCATCTATGTGGAGATTTTAAGAAAGCAATCTGAGAAAAAAGAAGAAGAGGACGAACAACATAAAAACAAAATTCAGGAAAGCTTTGACAAAATCACCCGAAAGGATATAAATCTAATTAGTAGTACAATCTCGGATTTATCGGATGAAGAAGGCTGGGCATTTCTCGGTGATGTAGGTAGTCTGCTACAGAAAAAGCGACCTAATTTCGATTCCAGAAATTATGGATTTGAGAAGCTTACACCCATGATCAAATCAATTGGTATTTTTGAATTAGAACAACGCGAAAGCCCCAAAAGTAAGCACAAGTTGATCTATGTAAAGAATAAAGAGAGGCGTTTTACACGCTCGAAAAAATAATTAGCCCAAATCAAAACAACTGGCTCTTTCGTTGCATGCCGTAGTTATGTTTTGTGAGGACACAAGCCATGACATTATTGGTAGTTCACAAACTCAAAAAAGTGATATGGTGTTTAATCATATCCCGATTCTGAATTCACTTTTGATAAAGCCATCAACTCATTTTCAGCTCAATGCATCACTTGGCGTTTTAAATACCTACTTTTGCAGGCATTTTAAAATCAAGCACATTGAAAAATTTTGAAGAACTCGGTATCAGCAAAGACCTGGTAAAAGGGCTGAATGAATTGCGGATAGTTACCCCAACTGAAATCCAGACTGAAGTAATACAGGCCCTAATCGATAATAATACTGACCTTGTTGGACAGGCACAAACCGGCACAGGAAAGACTGCTGCCTATGGCTTGCCTCTACTCCAACGAATAGACCCAGCTAAAAAAGAAGTACAAGCATTGATCCTATGCCCTACTAGGGAATTGGGACAACAGGTGGCAAAGCAGTTGTTCAAATTTACCAAGTACACTGAAAAAATCTTCACCGAAGCAGTGTACGGAGGTGCTCAAATTGAAAAGCAAATTAATGCACTCAAACGACCAACGCATATCGTTGTGGCCACCCCAGGCAGGCTGTTGGATTTGGTACGAAGAAAAGCGGTAGACATCAGAAATGTAAAAACTGTGGTGTTGGATGAAGCTGACGAAATGTTGAGCATGGGTTTCAAAAAAGACCTTGATGAAATTCTGAACATGCTGAAGGACGTGCAAAGCAAGTGGCTCTTTTCAGCAACCATGCCACATGAGATCAAACATATCGTAAATCAACACATGTCGGCGGATGCGCACAGAATTGAGGTAAGTGGTCGTAATGTGATGAACAAGAATATTGAGCATCAATACCTGGTGTGCGACAAGCAGGATAAACTTCACGTTCTCTTGCAGTTCTTAAAATCTCAGGGTAAAAACAGAGGTGTGGTATTTTGTAAAACTAAAGCAGCAACAGGAACATTAGCTAAGCAACTTGCTGCCAAAAACATATCTGCTGAGGCCATTCAAGGAGATCTCAATCAAAAAGAGCGAGACAAAGTAATGCGAGCCTTTCGAAATGAAAAGCTGCAAATACTTGTGGCCACTGACCTTGCAGCCAGAGGCATTGATGTTGATTCATTGGCTTACGTGGTACACTATCAGCTACCAGATAAAGAAGAATACTACACGCACCGTAGTGGTCGTACCGCCAGGGCTGGTAAAAATGGTATTTCTCTAGCCATCATTACAGCACAAGAGATGAAGCAAATTCGATATTTTGAGAAGGCCTTAAACATAGGTTTTAGCCAGGTCAGAGAAGTGAGGTAATACAAATCTGTTTGTAGCGTTCCTCGATTTAAGACCTACCATCATATTAAGCTTTTCTCCTTCTGAACACTATTGGCATAAGGAATGCAATATACACTAGGGGCAGCACTGTGTTTAGTTGTCTACTTTACGATGGGCGAATTTCGTTTCTCTCATTTCTAAAATAAGTCATACATCAAACAAACAGACAAGATGAAAATCAGAGCAAAATTATTTTTCCAAACTGTATCATTTGCAGTCCTTATTACATTCCTCCTACCAAGTTGCTTGGTGACCACCCATATCGTTGGAGAGGGCGGCACTTATTCTGGAAAGGATATGAAGCAATATGATGTAAAGAAAAAGAAATGGTATTTGTTTTCAGGTATTCCGTTGGATGACGTCCAACCTCATACAGTAGCTGGTGGAGCTAAGAATTATACTGTTAGGGAAACCGTAACCTTTGGAGATCTCTTGCTTAACAGTCTGACATTTGGCATTGCTACTCCTAGAACCATCAGGGTTTCGAAGAGTGCTGCAGAGAAGTAGCAGAAGCAATCCCTATCATAGTAGAGAAGGTGTCCCAAAAGTTTATTTCAATGGTCATTCTGAATTTATTTCAGAATCTAGTATTTGATGACCTACAATTAATAGATCCTGAAACTAGTTCAGGATGACCTTTTATGCATTTGAGACACCTTTTTTTATTACTCCATTGGCAACTAAGAATCGCACATCACTGTAGCTGCCATTTATCTGAATATGATTAATTTGCCATTATCATAAAAATCTATTGATGGCAGAACTACAGGAATTTCAAAAATTAGTCATTGCAAACGCACAGCACGTAAAAGGTCTTCGTGTTGGGGATCAAGCACCAGACTTCAAACTACCTAATGCCATAGGCAACAAAGTATCACTTTCGGAAACCTTAAATTCAGGACCTGTTGTTATAAAATTCTACCGGGGAGAATGGTGTCCAATTTGCAACATTGATCTAAGGGCCATCCAACAAAAGCTTAGCATAATTAATGATCTGGGAGCAACTGTACTTGCCATAAGCCCACAAAATCCAGACGGAGCACTTACCGCAAAAGAAAAAAACGAACTTGCCTTTGACGTACTTAGCGACGCTAATCAGGCGGTGATTAAGGCTTATAATTTACAGTTTGATCCAGGAGAAGACTACCACCAGAGAAGAGACCTGACCCTGGAAAATGGAGATGGTTCCAAGCTTCTACCAGTCCCAGCCACTTTCATTATAAATAAAGACTTCACTGTTGTGGCAGCCCATGTTGAGGCTAACTATACAGAGAGAATGTCTCCACAAGAAGTGATAGAAGTATTGAGAAAACTGTAAATTGAATAATGATTATCTTAGTAAAATGAAATTCTTAATGATCATCACTTTAATTGCCGGCGTGATGACTTCATGTAAGCAGATCAACCCTGTCATATCTACAGCCCATGAATGGAATTCCCTGCAGGTTGAGAAAACTAATTTTGGGAAGAAAAGAACTATTTATGAAGGAAAATCAATTGCTTTTGAAAATACTTCCGCGACAGCACTCACCTTGAGTAAAGGCAAATCAGCACCTTCAGTGAAAGTGCCTATAGGCAATGAAGAATTGATCATTATTAAAGAAGGCAACCTGGAATTAGCCTCTAAAGATAGAAACGAAACACTCAGTACCGGCAGCATTGTGTTGGTTTTTGAGGGAAATGAATACGAAATTCGAAACACTGGTGATGATGAGGTCACATACTACGTGCTACGCTGGACCGGCAACCGAAAAAATAATTCAGCCTATAAAGGCTCTTCCTTAACGGTAGTAAAAAACTGGGAAGATATAAAATTTGAAGAAACGAAAAAGGGAGGTATAAGAAATATCATCCGGGAACCTACTCCATTTTTGAGTGAATTTGAAATGCATACGACCACCTTGAATGAGGGTATGAAAAGCCACGATCCGCATACCCACATAGAAGCAGAAATCATTTTGGTGAGATATGGCAATGTGGAAGAAATGATAGACGGGAAACCTTTTGAAGTTGAGCCAGGCTCGTTGATATTCCTTGACTCTATGATTCCTCATGGCATTAGAAACATAGGCAAAGGTGCTTGTGAATATTATGCTTTCAAATGGCAATTGCCCATGACTGAATAAGTATTGTCAATACAACTTCACAGCTAAATCGTCATAGAAAACAACTTGGTCTCCGGTTTGTCTCGCATGAGTCGCAGGTCAAAAACCATACATACGTTTCTTATGAAAGCTTTACCTAATTCAGTTACCCGAAGGTGGTTTCCATCCAATATAATGATGCCATCTTCTGAAAACAGTTGTAGTTGGTCCAGAATACCACCCTCAGCCAAAAGCTCTTTGGGAATGGTGGCTTCAAATTGACACATGATATCCAAGATTAACTGACGAATCAGCAAATCTTCCTCATTGAGCAAGTGTCCCTTGATGATCGGTAGTTTTCCATCATTCACTCTACTCAAGTAGGCATCTATGTTCTTTTCATTCTGGCTGAATGCATACCATGAGTCACTAATTGACGAGACACCCAAACCTATCAGGTTTTTAGATACAAAAGGCACATAGCCCATGAAGTTTCGGTGCAGCGTTTTTTCGTTCATGGCCTGAAACAATTCATCTTCTGCGAGCCCAAAATGATCCATTCCAACCTCGGCATATCCAGACTCCAAAAGAAGCTCCCTACCCAGTTCATAAAATGACCTTTTTAGACTTTCTTTCGGCAAGTCGTCCTCCGAATATCGCCGCTGGCCATTGCCTTTGATCCATGGCACGTGTGCGTAGCTGTAATAGGCTATTCGATCCGGCTTTAAGCCAATCACTTTTTCGAATGTGTCTTTTATTGTATCAATGGACTGAAAAGGCAATCCGTAGACTACATCGAAATTGATAGAATCATATCCAATACTTCGAGCCGTATCAGTCACGTTTTTTACTAATTCAAAGGATTGTACCCTGTTGATTATCTCTTGCACATAGGGGTCAAAATCCTGGATTCCTAAACTCAGGCGATTAAAGCCTAAATCGAACATGGTTTGTAGATGCTGCTCGGTAGTATTCACTGGGTTGGCTTCAAAGCCAAAAGCAAACTGAGTATGTCGGTAGGCATTCTCAAGCAACCCATCTATCAGATACCTTAGGTTTTCAGGTTGGAAAAAAGTGGGTGTACCACCACCTAAGTGTATCTCCTTGATCGCTGGCTTTTGGTCAAAAGTAGCTAAGTAGATATTCCACTCTTTTAACACGCCCTCAATATAGGGCATCTCGACAGAATGATTTTTAGTAATTCTTTTGTTGCAGCCGCAAAAGGTGCACAGGCTTTCACAGTACGGAAGGTGAATGTATAGGCTCACATCGTTTCCAAATTCCAGCATTGACCTATTTACAGAAAGCGTCCAATCCGCTACTTCTATACCCGACTGATCCCAATAAGGAACGGTCGGATAACTGGTATACCGCGGACCCGGAACGTTATATTTTTTCAATAAGTCTGAATTCATCATCAGCGCTGCTTTTTATATTGTACTTGGAAGTAATACAAAATTGTCCCAAACAACAATGAGCCTATTTGATGATAGTCAAGGATGGGCATGAAAAAAGTCATGATATGAAATAACTAAAATTTTGTTAAAATTGAGATTTCGTATCAATTACCCGGCCCCCAAGCTATGCATCATGGAAGGCGGATTTCCACCAAAGGTGTGACACCCACTAGATGACATCAGAATATGTTCCATCTTATCTCAGGGTGTTTCTTTCGTGGCTCCTTTTCCTTTTTTTCGTTTTCTTTCTCCCAAGGGATGCCTTCAGCATGGTCGCAGAAAATGACAAGGATAGATCGTCCATCTCTACTTCTAATGCCTGAGTGGCACCTCCATTTCCTAGATAAAAAGGAAGCAATACCATAGGCATCCTAACAGAAAAATCATGGTAAATTTAACGCTAAAGTCATTTACTTTTATCCGCCCATCAATTTATCACCCACCCTCTTGGGAAAATATGTGTCACCTTAAATTAAATTTGGAAATGAAAATCAGCTTCAATTTATTGGCAAAAAGTATTCGGGAAATAGTTCAATTACTCCACAGCCTTTACGCTTGATCACATTTTATAATTAAACAGGAAATCGAAATATGTATCAAAAAAAAGTAAACAGGAGCCAGCTATGCTGAACTCCTGCTTACAATCAAATTAACGAAAACTAATAACCTGAGCTGTGAAAAATTCAAGAATTTAACCCAGGCTAATAGATGTTTATGAAACCATCAAAATTAAAGTAGTACCTTATTGTTAGACGCAGACCATTCAAGGTAGGCACCATCAAATATTTTCACTTTTTTATATTTCAAAACTGATGTGAGTGCAAAATAAACTATACCGGCTCTCACACCTGATTCGCAATAAAGAATTACTTCTTTATCCGAGGATACACCCTTGCTTTTAAACATTTTAGTCAATACATCTGCGGTTTTCAATTTTCCATTGGCATCCATCACATCCTTATACTCCAAATTGATGGCTCCCGGAATGTGCCCTTTCCGAACATCTTTGGCCAATTTTCCAGTGAATTCCTCTGCACTTCTACAATCAACCAATACTGCAGATCCAAGACTTTTCACTTTTGCAATAGTGGCCAACTTGGTATTGTCTGGATTGGCTGTGAAGATGGCTTTTTGAGCAGAGCTTGGATTTCTGGTGACAGGTTTCCTACTGGCTTTCCAGGCATTGATATGTCCGTCAAGTATCCTTACATCCTTGGCTCGCATATAGTCAAGTATCCAATAAAGTCTGCCAGCGTATTTTCCAGAACCATCATCATAAAGCACAATTGTCTTAGAATCGCTTATTCCTTTGCTTCCCAGAATAGAAGCAATCTCCTTCGGGCTTTTCAACATATTCTTCACCGGGCCATCTTTGTATAGGCTATTGTGATCCAAGTGCACCGCACCTGATATATGCACTTTCTTATAGTCGGTAAGTGTTCGGCCAGAAACAATCACTACATTCTTGTCTCTGGACATTTTTGCCAATTCAGGTGCAGACACTAAAGATCCCTGAGCAATCAGAGCTTCAACAGGGAATATTAAGGCCAGAATCAATCCAACGATATTTATTCTTTTCATGATAATATTATTTAAAATCTAATTTGTAATTGTAATAGCAAAGCATCATTATTCACTTCGGTTGGGCTCTCGGCAGAATAAGTATAATTTAGCTGTAGCCGGGTCCAGTCATTTGGATAGTAGTTCAAACCGAAAGTCTGGCAAGTCGACGACTCTTCGTCATTTAGGCTGGCCACTTCTCCGGGATTGCTTTTGTTGGCTTTATAGCCCTCAATTTTATAGACTGGTTCGAAATTGTTGGCGAAGCGATATACAGCCATAAAATACCAACCCGAAGTAGTCTTTTGTCCAGTCATTATCTCTCCGGGACCATCACAGCCTCCACCAGTTGTAAACGATCCTTTGTCCTCTCCATCAATATATTCTCCCATCAAATACAGGTTATTGTACTTCCAGGCTACATCAAATCCCAAACGCATTTTGGTATCATTCTTAGTGACATCAGAGGACTCAGGTGGCAACTCACCATTGCGGACGCTCACTCCAATTCGAAGTGGATTGATAGGTTTGAACGTCACCCTGGCTGTCAAGGAATAGCTATCCATCAGGTTTGGATTCACGTTAGTGACCCCATAACCATTGGTTAGCGCCACTTTATAGGTAAACCTGGTTGTGTCGCTTCCTCCCAGGATCATCACACCCATATCCCGGTTCCCAACTGCATCATAGTCAGCTGTCATTTCATTCACAATCTTTGATCTTCTGATCGTGTACAATCCGTGACATGCGTTAGTCAATTCAAGACCAAATGGGTATTTGAACGACCCAATTGCTATTCGTGCATTTCGAAATCGATTGTAGCTTACAAATGCATCCAGCAAATACGGCGATTTACTATTTGGATTGGCAAATTGACTTGTTTCTAACAATACATAATAACTGAAGTCATAGGGAATGTTTCCCATGGCACCAATTCGCATTCTTCTAAAACTAAATGCCGCCCGGGTGTCATCTTCGAAGTTTGCAGCAAATTCCGGTTGGAGGTAACCCCAAATGGTTACCCCTTCATCAGAGCTTGGAGCTGCACAACCCTGGGCATAAAAAGTATATGGCATAAAAAGTACGGATACAATTACAGCCAGTAGTAACACTTTCATCTCTTGAAAATTAAAGTTTTGAACAAGGCCTCAGCGAAACTTGGTGAGACCTTGTCTTACATTATGAAATTAATCTGTTACGATAGGTAAGTCTACCGTTGGTGTCACAAATTTGTGGGACTCCAGTTCTGAATAAATCATGCTGTTGGCTCCAAATTTTAGGCTTTGAGCCTGGTATCCCAGTACGTTGAGATAGGCAGTTATCATAGAAGAAGTTTGGCCCGTCCAGCAATAGGTGACTACAGTCTTGCTTGGATCAAGGTTCTTCAGTTGACCGCCAGCAATTGAAAGGGGCTGAATCCTGTAGGATCCATCAATGATGCCATAGTGATCTACATCTGTCTGAGCCCAATAATTGTTGATGAAAAATTGGTCGCTATTTGACAACACATCGGAACTCGGCGTTCCTTTGAAACCATTGGTCAACATCATATCAACTCTCTCTTCGAGAATAGTAGCAGGATTTGTGCTTGAAGACGTCAGGCTTGGAAAACCAAAATTTTCAGCTGGAAGTGGACCACTGGTTGACCAACCGGCATGACTCACGCCTATATTTCCATTATCGCCGGAGTTGCCGGCCCATGGGCCAGAGAAATTAGAATTCCACCCGCTCATACCCCATTTCAATACTTTTGCATCGCTGTATCCACTCAAGCGGAGAGCTGTAACGGCGTGCCCTGCTGTCTGGCCTGTGTAGCAAACAATCAAAATTGGTTTGCTGGTGCTGGCCGCATCATTGAGCAGTGTGCCCAAAGTGGTGTTCATTGCTCCTTGAATTCGACCTGCGGAAAAATCACTGGATGATCGCAAATCAAGAATGTCATAGGAAGCAATAAAAGTGTTTACATCAGCTTCTGCAGGTGGGCCTACAATCCAGCCATTGAGTACATCTGGCAGGTCCAGATCATTATTCACCATGTATGTGGTCAATGTTTCAAAATTTGAAGTTGGGATTACTTCACTAGAGTCATCTTTACATGACATCAGAAACAACAGGTTTAGCGCCAAAAAGGCGGTAAGTATATGCTTAAACTTTTTCATGATATGTTAATTTAATTGATACTAAAACTTTAATTCTTATATTGGATTTCCCGGATTATCCCGAGAGTATTCTCTTGATTAGCAGCCTCCGATATCTTCGTGCTCGTCCTCATTTCCCGAAAGTTTTTCCAGATTCTTTTCGAATATGTCGGGGTAGGCCAGCTCCCAGTTTTTCCATCCTCCCTCCAGCGCCATAACTGATTCATATCCTAGCTGCTTCAAGGCTAGAGCTGCCAAAGCAGCACGTTTCCCCTTTCTACAGTAAAGAATGATTTTTTCGTCTTTCAAAGGCATGTACAATCCCTCAGACTCCCAGTATTGTTCGTTTCCAATCAAAAACTCGATACTTCCCCTCGGAATCACCAAAGCACCGGGTATGTATCCATAGTAGTGCTCACTTTTTTGACGAACGTCGAGCAAAGTATAAATCTCTTCGCTGTTCATTAATTCATTCAATTCCTGAACAGTGATCGTGCTGATAATTTTCATGGCTTTGGTCACCATTTCATCCGCTGAGGAAAAAGATGCTTTTCCACTGAATCCAACCTTATCACAACCGGAGAAGATCAAGATCAGGCTTGCCGATATTATTAGAATTCTTTTCATAGCTACAGTACTTTATGTTTTTATTAATTTGATTCTTCTTTCACATTTGTCTCAATTTCCATTTCCTCATATCCAGTTACCATTGCCTTCAGGTTGGACCAGAAGCTTGTGCCTGTCGATATCAAATAAAGGTGCAGGATCAAAAAGCACACAATGAGAAATGCTCCAGCAGTATGGATAATGGCTACTAATTCCAATCCGCTCATCTTGATAGGATTGTCAGGATAATGATAGTAGCTGTACAAAAAACCGGATATGAACATAACAGGAAACACCAGGACGATCAGTCCGAGATAAACAATTCTTTGCAATGGATTTAGTTTGCTGAGTTTGGTTTTATGCGTGGGGTGATCAGCTCCCTTGAAAATACCAACCAGGTAATAGTTGATCTGGGCCTTGATGTTTTTCGAAGTAGGAATGAAATTGGCGTACTGCCCTGTCACCAGCATCCAAAACAATGCAAATACAATTAATATTAGAAACGCCCAACTTGCCGTTGTATGTAACCTAACAGCAGTTTCGAATCCAAAAATCTGGAAAGTGCCATGTATCTCGAAACCCGTTAGACCTAAAAGCAGTACAAGTGCAGATTGAGTCCAATGCCAAAACCTTTCAAATTTATCGTATAGAATTACCTTCGCCATTTTTCTAATTGTTTTGCTTGATTAATTTTCTGTCCATTGACAGCACACGAATGAAGCCATGTGTTACCACCCCGATTGCCAACAAAATGATAAGGGCCAATCCGATATTATCGACGATCCTGGAGTAATCTCTACCCGGTAAATAAAAATCATCCAGATTGGCTAATCGACCATTTCGATCATGGCATTCTTTACAATCCAGTGCCTGTTCTTTCGGTGAAACCATATGATTTATTGGCCATGAAGCTTCTGATTCTACAAAATCGTAATAACCGCTATATGGCCTGTTGTTGTATTTCATGCCCAGCAGGGCGGCAGTGTCATAATCAAAATCTTTCCAATATCCCCCCTCTCCCTCTTTCTTCGCATGGAGTTTCAAATGGACTAGTGTATTGTTTACTGAATCGTAAACCTGTTTCCCGCGATGCACTTTTACAGGATAAATTTTGGACTGTGGATCTTGATAATCACCAAAAAGCGTATTGATCTTTACCGGGATTTCAGTAATTGTGTCCTCGTTGAGGTAATGGTCTGCCGTGCCGTTGAACCAGCTGTATTCTGGCTTGACATGGTCGTCCCACACGAAATTTCCTTTGATAGACAGGTAGTTGTGGTTGCCGTCTGCATCAGATTCGGCAAAAGGCTTTCCGTCTTCATCTACTCGTCCGGCTGAAGACCAATCCCACCAGAGCTTTGTGGCATTAGCTTTTGCATACTCAGGTATATGACAAGTCTGACAGGCAACCTTATGATTGTGCTCATCAAGAATCCTGTCGCCATGTGGTGCGTCGGTGTGGCAAGAATTGCAATCCAACCGGTTTTTGTTTTCCGACGAAACAGAATAGAGTTTTCCGGAAATATTATGCTTTTCTGTCACATGGCAGTCGATACAATTCATACCAAGACTGTCCTGGCTCATATGAACATCGACCTCATACGAACATGACAGGAGCGCTTCTTCGAGATCACCATGTTTCACATTGTTTCCCCCTCCACCATAAAAATGACAAATCCCGCAATTGAAATTTTTAGGAGGCCCTACATTTTGAGCTACATAGTTGTAGTCAGGAACAGGATATGCGGCAACAGCAGTTTCCTGTGTTGCCGGTAATCCTGCTTGTCCTTTTTGTTTGAGATAAGTCTGGGTTTGGTCGTGGCATACCAGGCAGTCAACATTCCTCTCATCTTCAAAATCGAAGCTGTCGTCTGCCCAACCGAGACCAATATGACACCTCATGCAAGAGCCGTTGTTGCCATTAGCACCAGTACAAAAATTGTTGATCAGATTTTTCTTACCAATGGTCACCTTGCCCCTACCAGGAATCTCTGCTTCCCGCTCCCAGGTCCAGTGCGAAGTGGCTATTACCTCATGAGCACGACCTGTGTGACAAGAAATACATGCTTCGGTTACTTCCTGTGGAGTATCAAATTCTTGTTTCAATTCATCGAAGGTGCTGTGGTCGGTGGACGACTGGTGTTCAGAGCTTAAGATAATATCCACGGGATCAGGCTCAGATTCCACTTTGTCGTGAAACTTGTAAATAGCCAGAACTACAAGAGCTGGAAGAATGAAGACGAGTATGACTGAAGTTACCGATGTTTTAAGTTGTCCATGCATTATGATTGTCGCATTTGTCTATACCACAAAGTACGATGAATGATGGTCGAAAAATTCGAAAATTGACACTAAGCTCGTCAAGGCATATCACAGAAATATCAGTAATTCAATTGACCAATATCGTGTTTTTCCTTGACCAGTTTGGATATGTTTGATTTGGATAAAAAAGATTGGAAAACGAAAATGGAAAACATTACCCAAAAAAATAAACAACCCATCACAAGTTGCACTGTAGGTAAAAACCAAATGTGCTGCTTCGAAACTCTCTGTGAAGAGGAAATGGCGCTCATAGAAGAAAACTCTGTTGATATCATATATCAAAAAGGAGAGACCATTTGCAAGCAAGGTGCTTTCGCATCTCATGTGATGGTGGTGGAAGAAGGATTGGCTAAGATCTTTCTTGAAAGCAATGAAGAGATTCTTATTCTGAAAATCCTTCCCGCAGTGAATATTATCGGATTGACCAGTTTAATCGAAGGGAATAATACTTTTCAGTATTCTGCGACCGCTTACATGAAGACTTCAGTCAAGCTGATCGAAATCAATACATTCAAGGAATTGATAAAAAACAATGGCCAATTTGCCGCTAAAATCATAAGCCTGATTGCCGAGAGCACAGTGGTTACTTACGGCCGTTTTTTCTGTCTGACTAAAAAACACACATATGGCCGTATGGCGGATGTATTGCTGTGCCTTTCAAGGCGTGTCTACAAAAAAGGTCATTTTCCGCTTCAGCTGTCTCGGAAGGAACTCGCCGAATTATCCAGCATGTGTGTTGAGAGCATCGCACGCATCCTGACCAAGTTCAAGGAGGACAAAGTCATCGAGATCAACCAGGATAGCATTGAAATCCTCGATTTTGAGCGATTGGATATGATCAGTAGAAATGGGTGATCTTAGTTGTATATCATGAAATAAATCTGGTATGAACTACTTCAAGGTGTGAAAATTTTTAGAATTGAGTTCAGGTAATAAGCAGATAAAAAATAGATGTTTTGTAAACAAAAAAGAGGCTGTGTCAAAAGTACCGAGACAGCCTCTTCAATTTTGTATCGTTTTGGGTTTGTGGTTTCTTCAAAGGATTATTTAATAATTTTTGTACTGAAAAGGCTTCTTTGATTGAAGCAAAGTTTGTTTAAGACGAGTTATGAGACGTTTTTTGCCAGGTTATTGGCTATGGTGAGCAATCCAACTTCTGTTTCAACCTTTGAAAGTCCTATTAACATGTTGCGTTTGAAGCCTTTGTTTTGTTTGATGTTTCAAGAACCCGTAGGCTATGTTACTTGAGTTTGTCCAAATCAAAAGCTCCTTGATCTCTGATTTCCTCGACTTTTTCCTTCCTGATATTTATATACTTGGGCCGACCAATGGCGCCAGTACCTAACCCTAATTTATCCATGAGACTATTTAACCCGCGTTATTCATTTGGATAATGAATAATTTGACAAAAACACTAGTTTTTAGTATTTTATCAGGGTTAACCCAGACATTTGAAAACCATCAAAATGCCATTTTATACTCAGCGTAATTGACTGGTTTTCAAATTGTCTGATTATGCAATAAGGTGCTATTGCATAATTACGGTTTAACAATTATTTTCCTGATAATTTTCCTCCCATTCAAATGGAATCCCTGTTATGTGTGAAATAGTGATAAGGTCGTCCAAGACTGCCCGAATGATCGAGATACCGTTTTCACTACGTTCAATTTCAGCTTCTCTTTCTGGATCTCCCGGAATTAATACGGCTTCTTGAACATCTATAGGCCTGGTATTTCGAAAAACTTCTATCCAATGATCTATTCTTTTCCTAAACACATCAACATCTTCAAAACCATCAATTTCCATGGCTCCAAAGAAATGTCCCATCCCCTTACCGACACTGGTTTCAGGTACCTCTTCAAATGCTGCAAAAGGAGGTACAAATGGGCCCCAATTGGCTCCTCCAAGTGCCCCACATAAAATATCAACCATTGAAGAGAGACAGTAGCCTTTGTGCCCTCCCATTTCCCGCGTTGATCCGAGTGGCAACAAACTACCAGTGTACATGTCCTCAGGATTGATGGAGTTGTTTCCTTTCGCATCAATGAGCCAGCCAACGGGTAGTGACTCACCTTTTCTGTGTGCAATTTCAACTTTACCAAAAGCCACTGTACTTGTCGCCAGGTCAATGACTATCGGAGGATTTTTATAGCCAGGAAAAGCTATGGAAATTGGATTTGTACCCAATCTACCTTCTGCACCCCAGAGGGGAGCAACCACGCTGGAAGTATTGGTCATTGACCAACCGATCATATCTCTTTCCAAAGCTTTGAGGGAATAATATGAAGCAATTCCATAGTGATTGGTATTGCGAACACTTACCCACCCAGAGCCATGATCCGCGGCTTTGTCCATTGCTATTTCATTGGCTTTTGGCCCAACAACCAGGCCGAGAACATTGTCACCATCTACGGTAGCTACACTCTTCTTGTCACGTGCAATCCTGATGTTTGGCCTTGGGTTGACCCGTCCTAAGTTGAGCATATCGACATAAGATTTTAATCTGGCCACTCCGTGTGAATCAATTCCCCTTATATCAGCTTTTGCCAAAACATCTGCTGCTTGTGTTGCATCACTTTGTGAAACCCCAAAAGACTGAAGTACCTCAATAGTAAAATCGACGAGAAACGAGGGTTTAAAAGTATAATAGTTTGATTCTTTCATTTTCAATCCAATTTATCATATTTTTATTTTCAAATAAAAGAGTGTGTAATCAAACTCACTCATCCGACTTGAATTTCCTCCAGAAATTGGCCAACAGCGATCCAGAGATATTCATCCAGGGGCTGAATACTGCAGAGGCCAGTCCAAGTGTTGCAAGTTTGCCCATCACACCCACCAATCCGGAGGCAATACCTCCATTCTGAAGTCCAACTTCCAGCGCTACAGTACGAGCGTCTTGTTTACTGAGTCCGAACCCGCTGCTTATGCTATAGCCAAAGGTATAACCTAGTGAATTGTATAGGATAGAAGTTAAAAGCAGTAAAAATCCAATGGTCAAAATATTCTCCCGACTTGCAGCCGTTGTTACAATCGTGAAATATACCATACCTAACATGGACACCTTTGGCATGTGCTCACGTACCTATGGCAATAATCTGTTGATCTAATAATAAACCATGGCAATTATGACTAGCACTATCCAATAATTAACATTTACAGTTCAAAAAGTTGGATTGAAAAACATTGTGGTCGGAAACGTAACTTGATTAATTAATTCTAAAAGATTATTTTAACTCTATTCCCTTAATTTGACTACTCAAATTATTGTTTTGAAGCCTTTTGTATCTCATTTCTAGAGAAATGATGCTATTATCAAACTTAAATTGGTTAAGGTTTTCAGCACTTTTAACCGTTTATGGCAGCAAACCCCGAATTTCGTAAGCAGCAATAATCTGACCTATCCGACCCGGTGGCATGTATTTTTTTACATTAAAACCATCATTAACCTATTATTAATCTACAATTAATTACCAAAACCGATTATTGAATCTTTAACCGAAACGCGTAAGATTCAAATGCACAAGTTTAGACTTGTATTACTCACAATTACAATGCTGCTTGGAGTCACCTCTCTACAGGAGTCTCTGGGTCAGGATAAAAAAAATGTTCTATTTATCATAGTTGATGACCTGAACCCAACACTCGGTACCTACGGACACCCTACAGTATTAACACCAAATATTGACAAGCTGGCCGAACAAGGTGTTCAGTTCAATCGGGCTTACTCCAACTTTTCATTGTGCAACCCCAGCAGGTCATCATTTCTGTCGGGGCTCCTTCCTGAGACCCTCGGTATTACTGAAAATAAAACCTCTCTCCAATCCGTGATCGGGGATCGTGTAACAATGCCCGAATTGTTCAGGAAGAATGGCTATCATGCTGCTTCCCTTGGAAAAGTATTTCATGGAAGAAGAGAACATAACGATCCCAATGCCTGGGATGAAATCCATGGTTTTGGTCCTACTGAATTAGGCAAAACAGGAGAACAAAGAGATCTGACAGACGGAGCACTGACGTGGTGCTGGTGGAGAGCTGCTGAAGGTGATGACCTGGACCAGCCCGACGGTAAGGTAGCTCAAAAAGCAATTGAGATTATAAAGCAAAAGCGAGATAAGCCATTTTTCCTGGCGGTCGGATTTCACAAACCTCATGATCCGTTTATCGCTCCAAAAAAGTACTTTGACATGTATCCGCTTGTCTCCTGCGATCCTCCACCAGTTCCTGAGGTTTGGAGCCTGCCCTATGCCCATTCTCTTGACGGACGGGTAGCCAAAGCAGAAGTATTTGACAAATTCACAGATCAGGATAAGCGCGAATTCCTAAGATCATACTATGCCTGCACCAGTTTCATGGATGCGCAAGTGGGGAAAGTTTTGAAAGCATTGAATGAAGAAGGCCTGAGTGAGAATACTTTAATAGTGTTTATGGGAGATCACGGATACCATCTGGGCGAACACCAATGGTGGAACAAAGTAAGCCTTTATGAAAAGGGACAAAATGCGCCTCTGATTATTGTGGATGGGGACGAATCCAACAAAGGCCTTCAATCCAATGCCATGGTTGAATTCATTGACCTCTATCCAACCATGGCCGAGTTGTCAGGACTCAAAAACATACCCGGTCATCTGGAGGGAAAAAGTTTTACCAATGTCATTGACAATCCTCTAAGGTCATTCCGAGATGTGGTTTATGGAATTGTAGGAAGAGGCGAAACGCTTGGTAGATCAATCAAAACCGATGATTGGAGATATATAGAATGGGATGAAGGAAAAATGAGCTATGAACTTTATAATGAAAAATCAGACCCTATAGAATATCAAAATTTAGCCAACAATAAAAAATATGCTAAGGTCATGGAAAATATGAGAGAACTGATGAGAGAATATCAACAGGGATCATTGGCTACAATAAAGTGATTAAAAACTATAACTAAACAAGTCATGTTAAAAAGAAGAAACCTCTTAAAAGCTGGAATGCTCCTCCCTTTTGCCGCAAGCAGCCAGGCACTGGGAAAACCAAGATCAGAAGAAAAAAATATCTCAGGAAAAGTAAAGGCCAAAATCACCAAAGTAAGAGCCATACTCACTGCCCCATACAATACCAATCTGGTTATTGTGAAGGTGGAAACTGATCAGGATGGCTTATACGGTGTAGGATGCGCTACATTCACTCAAAGAGCGCACACCGTCGTATCTGCAATCGAGGACTACCTCGATGATTTTTGCCGAGGAAAAGATCCTTCAAACATTGAAGACTTGTGGCAGACAGCCTACCAGGGTTCCTATTGGAGGAACGGTCCTGTCTTAAACAACGCACTTAGCGGTTTAGACCAGGCACTATGGGATATTAAAGGAAAGATGGCGGGCATGCCTGTTTATGAATTATTAGGTGGAAAAGTCCGATTTGCAGTTGACACTTACTCTCATGCTTCTGGTCAAAGCCCGGAGGCCGTTATGGACAGTGTCGAACACTATAAAAGCCAGGGATTTCGACATATTCGCATTCAACTCGGCGGGTACGGGTCAACCCATTTGACCAGTAACCCTCACTGGAAACAAGGTGGATTTGGTTCAGAAGGAAACAAGACAATGGATCCACAAGCCTACAAGAGAGGAACTATTGAAATATTCAAAAAAGCACGAGAGCAATTTGGCGATGAAATAGAGCTACTCCATGATATGCATGAACGTTTACAGCCAATGGACGCCATCGACATGATCAAAAAGGTAGAGGAATACAGACCCTTCTTTATCGAAGATCCATTATCTCCAGAAAACATGAATTGGTTCAAGATGCTCAGGGAACATACTACTGTCCCTATTGCTATGGGCGAATTACTCAACAACCCTCACGAGTGGGTTGAACCGATAAGCAAAAGATATTATGACTATATAAGAATACATATTTCCCAGATAGGTGGTATCACACCGGCAATGAAGGTGGCCAGGCTGGGCGAATGGTTCAACGTGCGCACAGCATGGCACGGCCCTGGTGACACCTCTCCCGTAGGACATGCGGCCAATGCACATATTGACCTTGCTGTGTGGAATTTTGGTATTCAGGAAGCTACAAAAATTATAAGGACTCCTACCGAACAAGTACAAGCGGTTTTCCCAGGAATGCCCTGGGTAGAAAACGGATATATGTACGTAAATGAAGCTCCGGGACTAGGTATAGACATCAACGAGAAAATGGCAAAAAAATATCCACCGGTAAAATACAACTACAATTGGACTCAAGTAAGGACCAACGATGGTACTCCGGTTCGTCCATAAAGCCTGTACTTAAAAAGCATGCGTTCAAGAACTAAATATTGCCTTTTATTGATAGTCTTAATTATTCAGGCCAGTTATTCTTTGGAATTGAAAGGCCAGAATAACTTAAAGCCAAATGTCATCATGATCTCCGTGGATGACATGAACGATTGGGTATCTCCTTTGGGCAATGCACAAGCCATTACGCCAAATATGGATCGCCTGGCTGAAAAAGGGGTAACCTTCAAAAATGCCCATGCTCCAGCTGTATTCTGTGCTCCATCCAGAACATCCATCTGGACAGGCTTGCATGCTTCAACCACTGGCTGCTATAATACTGAGGTTTATCACTACGATTATCCTGATCTGGTACCCATGCAAAAAGCCTTTCAGGATAATGACTATGATACCTATGGTGCTGGCAAACTATTTCATCATCGGGGTGGATATGTTGACCTGCGCGGCTGGAACGAATTCCATTCTGAATCACAGGAAATGAGAGATGACGGCTGGGAGATGAACAGCTATTATTATGACTATGCTCCTACACCTACTACCATTCCCCATAGCCCTTATTATGCTCAATCGAGTACCAGAACCTTCAAAAAAAGTGCAGGTTTCTTGGAATATGGGCCAATTCCAAATGAGAAGGAGGACGACATGGTCGATGCAATCCGTACAGACTGGATCGCTGAGCAATTGAAAAAAGATCATGACAAACCATTTTTCATGGCTTTGGGTTTGTACACTCCGCATTACCCCAACTATGCACCACAAAAGTATTTCGATCTATATGATGCCAACCACCTAACTCCTCCGGATTTCGATCCGGAGGATCTCAACGATCTTCCTGCTGCAATCAAACAGCAATACACCAATCGCTCAAGAATAAGAGCAGAAATGGTTGGGTACGGGGCTTTAAATGATGCCATCCATGCTTACTATGCGAGCATTTCATTTGCCGATGCAATGCTCGGCAGAGTGCTCGATGCATTGGAAGATAGTCCCTACAAAGACAACACGATCATTCTCCTGTGGAGTGACCAGGGCTATCATTTAGGAGAAAAAGGACAATGGGGCAAACACACGCTTTGGCAAAGAACAACACAAGTACCATTCATCTGGGCGGGACCTGAAATAGCTGCCAATAAGTCTTCTTCATCTACCGTAAGCTTGATAGATATTTATCCAACACTGGTTGATGTGTGCGGCCTGACGGTAGACACACCACTGGAAGGAGTTTCAATAACAAACCTGCTACAACAGCCGGAAATTGAAGTGCCTAGAAATGTATATGTACCATTCGACGAACCAGATGCATACGCCATCATCAACGATAAATGGAGGTTCATACGCTATGCCGATGGAGGAGAAGAACTCTATAATTTGAAAGACGATCCTCAAGAACTGACCAATCTGGCGGGCAGAAATGATCAAACAGAAACAAAAAAATACCTGGGAAATTATGCTCCCACTCTGTTTGCCCCTGTAGCCACACAAAAAAATGATCTTCGAATGAGGATCACAAACGATGGATACTACTATGAAAGTAAAGACGGCAGTCAGCCAATCGGAAATTTACAGGTACCTCTTTATGACCCACCACCTTTTGATGTCGCTGTTTTAGGTGTTGACACACCAGAGAATTATCGAGTTTACCCGAACCCTTCATCAGGAAAATTTACAATTGAAATACCACAAAAATCCGCCGACTTGCCTTTTGTGGTTTATAACCAGATGGGCAAGATGATTGAATCCGGGATATTCACTGATCACCATTCCATCCTTGATCTCAACTCCCAACCAAGAGGTATCTATTTCCTTGAGCTAATGGAAAAACGACAGAGCAAGACCATTAAAATTAATTTTCTTTAAACGAACAACATCAAATGTCTAAATATATTCTGACAATACTCTTTATTTCGATTTCCTTTGCTACCACAGCCGAGGCAAAAAAGGATAAGTCAAAGCCTAACATTCTTTTCATTTTTGCCGATGACCTGGGGTACGGAGATCTGGGATGTTACGGCCATCCCTATATGGAAACCCCAAACATTGATCATCTTGCCGAGGAAGGCACGAAGTTCATGCGCTTTTATGCTACGGGTGTTACCTGTTCTCCTAGTCGCACCGGCTTTATGACTAGTCGACACCCTGCATCCTACGAGAAATACATGCCATTTCACGATTTTGCCGGAAGGCAGACCATTACAGAGCTGCTGGCGAAAAATGGTTATTTCACCGGGCATGTTGGCAAATGGCATATCAGTGGAAATAAAAAACCACCAAATGGCACTTATGGTATCCAGGATTTAAGAGTGATTGGAGATTCTAGAGATAAAACTGTTGGAAAAGACGATGATGTTTTTGATGCCGCAATTGATTTTGTTGAAAAGAATCAGGACAAACCGTTTTATCTCAATGTCTGGGGACATATTTCGCATTATAGAGTTGACCCTCATGAAAAATTTCCTGAGCATTTTTCAAATCTCACAATTGACAAAAATGATTTCGGTGTTCATTACAATGAAAAAATCGAGCGTTCAGCCGGATTGGTTCCTGACATCAATACAGCAGTAAGAAATTACCTCGGAGAAGTTTGGTCACTCGATCTGGCCGTGGGCCGACTACTCAAAAGACTTGATGAGCTTGGTTTGAAGGACAATACCATTGTAGTATTCTCAAGTGATCAGGGGCCTGCTCCAAATAAAAGAGAGGTTAACGCCGATCATGACAGCACACTCACCGCCAATATGATGGGCTCTGCAGGGATTTTGAGAGGAGGCAAGCATGAGCAATTCGAAGGTGGTGTAAGGATCCCATTTATTGTCCGGTATCCTGGAAAAATACTTGCCAACAAGACGAATTATAATTCCATACTATCTGGCCTGGATTGGCTACCCACCTTGTGCGAGATTACCAATTCTCCATACGACAAAACTAGTATTGAAGGATTGGATGTTTCGGATGTCTGGTTTGGAAGTGATCGAAAACCAGAGCGCTATCTATACTGGAAAACAAGCAGTGTAAAAGCCGCAGTTTCCATTTTGCACAACAATTGGAAAGGACATGAAGAAAGAAAGAGTAAGACTTTCAAGCTTTATGACCTATCTGAAAGCGAACTGGAACTTGAAGATGTTTCACAAAAATACCCTCAGATAGTCGCTGATCTTCGATCTAAGGCAGATGCATGGAAAAGCACTTTGCCTGATGAGTATATCAAAGGAGTCAAGAAGAAGAAAGATAAAGAGGAGAAGGAGGAGAAGAAGAAAAATAAGAAGAAGAAATAAGAATCATGCAAAGAAGAAGATTTTTAATAAATACAGCACTTTTCACTGCATCAAGCTTTTTGCTACCCAGTCTGGGTCATAGTCGACATAAGTCAAAAAGGCTGGCATTTACGGGATTAGAGAGCCAGCAACTCACCGACTTTTATGATGAACAGGACGAAAGTCCTATTCTGGTTCAAAACAACAAAGATTCCTATCTGCTAACGCTAAGAAGAAAAGAATATCCGTCAGACAAGGAAGTAATCACCTTTTTTAAAAAACAAGATGATGGATGGGTAGAAGAACAAGCTGTCACTAAAGAAGATGGTGCCTATGAAGCTATTAATGCCGACTGTCATCCTGAAGGAAAAGTAGCCGTAGTTTGGACGCAGATTACAAACGGTCAATGGCAAATCAAGGCCGCCATACAGGGAGAGCAGGCTTTCTCCTCCCCTTTTCTCATCAGCGATCCTTCCAGGCGATCAATCAACCCGGTGATCAAAGCGGTTGATAAAGACTCATATGTATTGGCTTGGGAAAGCTTTGAAAAGGGTCGCTTTTGCATCTACATGTCCAGCTACCAAAATGGCACCTGGTCAGCTCCAACACTAGTTACAGAAAAAGAAAGAAACTGCTTCCACCCTGCCATTGAGCAAGATGAAAACGGAGCAACGTATATCGCTTATGACGTTTCAGATGGTTTTCACCGGAACATCGAAATGAAAATATTCGATCATGGCAATGAAGTACAAACAGTACCCATTGCAATTGGTGGTGGATTTAAAGATCGCTTGAACATCAACGTGAAACCAGCTTTAGCCTTTGACAATTCCGGTAAACTGTGGATCTCCTGGGAAAACAATCGTGATGCACACCGTCTGGAGGATGGTGACAATTATACAGGCGATCGTTGTTGCGCCATGGTATGCTACCAGGATGGTAAAATTTTGGAACCAAAAGAAACAGGAAAGTGGCTGTTTAGAGGTAAAAATGACCACTGGCCAAACTTTCAAAAAGACCTGAATGGCAACCTTTATATTGTCACGCATTGCGGAGGAGATTTTGAAGGCAATCCTTTCTGGAAATTCCGAGTTTCTTACCTGGACCCTAAAAAGGGCTGGGCTAAGCCACAAACCATTCTTGAAACGAAACAAAAAGGAGAATCTATCAAACCGACTCTGGCTTTCGACCGTGGTGGAGACTCTTTCTGGCTGGCTTGGAAAAGCGAGCAATTCAAGGATCGCGATTATGACAATCCCGGAGATTATGAAAAGGCTGCCAATCAGGAACGGCGTGGCATGTTGGAGATAAATAAATTTTCAGCGCCGGAAATAACTAGCACTGAAGTCAACATAGAGCTTGTTCCAGCCATCGTAGAAGAGCATCATCCAACTCAGGACTTTGCCCCTCTTTTAAGTGGAAGACCAAAATCAAAACGAAACACGATTGAGCATAATGGAGAAAGCTATCAATTATTAATTGGAAACTTCCATGAACACTCTGAGATATCCAGCTGCTGGCCTGCAGGGACTGACGGCACGCTACATGACGACTATCGTTTTGGACTAAGCTCAGAAGGATACGACTTTATGGGCATCACAGACCATGCTTATTCACAGACGGAAGTATACTGGAGAAAACACTTGAGACTGGCAGATTTTTATAATGACGGAGAAAATTTTGTTGCATTTCCATCAGTAGAATGGACTTTATCCAACAAGCGAGCGCTTGAAATTCGTCGTGGAGCGGGACACAGGAACATCATTTTTAAAACTACAGAAGATGCTAAAAAATACATCCGCAATAAAGATGAAGTCTATTCTGTCAACAATCCCGAAACTGCGGATGCGGAGAAACTTTGGAAGTACATTCATGAACAGGACATCAAATGCATTTCCATTCCCCATCACCCTGCAGACGAAGTTCACGCTTGCTGCTGGGAAACACGAGATGAAGAAATCGAACCGATCGTAGAGATCTTTCAATGCAGGGGAAATGCAGAATACCGGGGAGCACCAAGAATGATCAATGTAGAGAGACACAAGCCAACTGACAATGATAAAGGCTTCATCGATTATGCCTTAAGAGAAAAGAAATACAAACTGGGCTTCATTGCCAGTGGCGATCACAACAGCATTGGAGTTGGGCTCGCAGGTATTTGGGTGAAAGAAGTCAGCCGGGAAGGCATTTTTGAAGCCATGCAAAACCGACGGGTAATCGCAACCACAGGTGATCAAATTGAAGTTGATTTTCGTGTGAATGGGCAAATGCAAGGGGAATCTGCAAAACTCTCCGCTACCCCGAAATTAGATTTCACCATTGCAGCTGTCGATGATATCAAGCAAGTGGATATTCTTCGAAACAGCAGAGTGATTAAGACCATAATCCCTGATCAATCCAGTAACAAACTCAAGGCGGATTATATGGATAAGGACTATAAAAACGAAAAAGATGTGTGCTATTACTATGTACGAGTAATTCAAAACAATGAACACCTCGCTTGGTCGAGCCCAATATGGATGGAATCATGATAACAAGAAGATTCATCATATCGCTTGCCCTGCTTCTGATAGCCACAAGCTCATTCGCATATGAAATTATTGAAGATATTGCAACCACTGCCGGAGGTTACGATATACCCATTAAGGTTTTACTTCCAGAAAATGCGGAAGGAAAGCGCCCGGTTATGTTTAATGTTCACGGCGGAGGTTGGAATGGAGGTAGTGAAACTGAGGTTCCTCCGGCCGGCGTTCCGGCGGATGCCCGATACCTCTGTGATAGGCTTGGTGTAATCTATGTGGGACTTGCATACAGGTGCAAAGGAAACAATGGAACTTTTGCGCTGGCGATGAAAGACCTTGAAGAAAGTATCAGCTGGTTCTCAGATCGAGCCGAAAAATTTGGTGCCGACATGAGCAGAATTGGCTTTACGGGTGGATCAGCCGGTACGACTTTATCAGCATTGCTTGCGCAGCGATACCCTCAATGCAAACTATATGTTGGTAGTGAAGGCATGTACAATCTGGTAGATCATGACAGCTCACGTTCGTATTTCCCAAATGCCAAGGGCCGTGAACAATTCGGCTTAACCACCCCTGAGCAGTCGTTAGCGGCATCTCCATATTATAACTTAAGGGAAAATCCTTGCAGCACACTACTTCTGCATGGCAAAGATGATTTTCTGTGTAATCCCGATCAGAGTAGAAAGTTTGCCAAACGAATTCAACAAGCCGGAGGTGAGGCTAAGGTTGTGCTATATGAGGGCATCAACCATACATGTAGAAATCCTAATTATCCCGAAGTACTGGAAAGCAGTGTGCTTGAAATCGCAAGGCTTTTCGAAAAGGAATTCAAGCTCAAACCTGTGGATTATGACGACCTGCAAAACACTCTTACAGAAAGCTTAGCTGGAAAGCACACAGATAATAATCCCACGATGAAAAAAGTCATTGGCACCTGGCAAGGACGAAATGGAAGTATTCAATTCAAAGAGAACTCAATGGGCAGCTGGATTCCCAAAAACCTCAAAATAAAAAAGGCTTTTAGCTACAAAATTAAAGGAGCCACAATCACACTGATTGAAGACGGAACGGCCAAGAAGCGAGAATTTTATTTAAGAAAAAACGGACAGTTCATATACGAATTGATCATTGAGGAAAACAGACGAAAAAACAGAAGAGAAGATTATGAAAAGGAGCAGACATAAGTTTTGACCTTCTAATATCATTGAATAAAGCAAAATAAATCGAGTAAATAATATCACAATTATCATCATGAAATATTTCAAGAATACATTGTACACGGGGTTGGCAGCCACCCTTATGCTGGCTTGCAGCCCACAAATAGAAAACAGTACTGCGGCTTCTAAGACTTCTGGAAAAGACCCGGTTGACTATGTCAATCCTTATATGGGTAACATCAGCCACCTGCTAGTGCCCACATTTCCTACAATGCATCTGCCCAACAGCATGATGCGGGTGTATCCTGAACGCCGGGACTATACGGCTGATATGCTGAAAGGATTGCCCCTAATCGTTACCAGTCACAGGGGCAGCTCTGCCTTCAACCTGAGTCCGTTTCAGGGCAGTGAATCTGAGCTAAAACCTGTTATCATGTATTCTTATGACAATGAAAAACTGACCCCATACTCCTACTACGCCTTTCTAGATGAACAAAATATCCATGTAAATTTTGGACTGTCAAGCCAATCGGCACTTTATGAAATCGAGTTTGAAGACGAAAAGAATACTTACCTGATTATCAATTCCAGAAATGGTGCTATTAATTGGACAGGTTCTTCAGTCACTGGATTTCAATTGATCAAAAACAACACGAAGATCTTCCTACACATGACTCCAAAGCAGCAGCCGGAAAGCGTTGGAATCTTACGAAACGGAAAACTTTTGAATGAAAATAATTCAACAGGAAAAAATGCCTGTCTGGTGTTGAAATACCCGAAAGGAACCAAAAAAGTTCAGGTCGGTTATGGCATTTCTTTTATTGATGAAGAGCAAGCCGGGAAGAATTACAAAAGGGAAATCGCTGGAAAAAGTCTATCAACCATCCAAAATACAGCCAGACAAATCTGGAATGATGAACTTGGAAAAATAGAAGTATCAGGCGCCAACGAAACAGAGAAAACTATTTTCTACACTTCACTTTACCGATGTTATGAGCGCTCTGTCAACATCTCAGAAGATGGTCGCTATTACAGTGCTTTTGACAATAAAGTTCATGAGGATGAAGGGCGTGCATTCTACACAGATGATTGGATCTGGGATTCCTACCGGGCACACCACCCGCTCAGAGTTATGATCGACTCCAAAAAAGAAGAAGACATCATCAATTCCTTCATTCTGATGGCTGAGCAAATGGACAATTTCTGGATGCCTACTTTCCCGGAAGTGACCGGTGATAGCCGTCGGATGAATTCAAATCATGCAGTCGCTTCAGTCATTGATGCCTACCGAAAAGGGCTGACCAACTTCGACCTGGAAAAAGCATTTGAGGCAGCCAGAAATGGGATAACTGAAAAAACACTTGCCCCCTGGTCGGGAATGCCTGCAGGACGCATCGACCAGTTTTACAAAGACAAAGGCTATTTCCCAGCGTTAAGAGATGGCGAGGAAGAAACTGTTCCTGAGGTACACCACTTTGAAAGCCGACAGCCAGTAGCCGTTACATTGGGAACATCATATGATGAATGGTGTTTGGCACAAATAGCTAAAGAATTGGGAAAAGAAGAAGAATATCAACATTTTCTTAAGTGTTCTTACAACTACCGCAATCTTTTTAACGAAGACACGAAATTTTTCCACCCAAGACACGAAGATGGCTCTTTCATCGAACCATTTGACTACAAGTTTTCGGGTGGAATGGGAGCACGTAAATTCTACGGTGAAAATAACGCCTACACTTATCGTTGGGACGTACAACACAACGTACATGACCTCATTGATTTGATGGGAGGACGTGAAAGTTTCATAGACGTCTTAAATGCTACTTTCAATGAGCCGCTTGGTAGAAGTAAATTCGCATTCTATGCTCAGCTCCCTGATCAAACCGGAAACGTAGGGCAATTCACAATGGCCAACGAGCCTTCCTTGCATATCCCCTACCTCTACAACTATGCCGGTCAACCCTGGAAAACTCAAAAGCGCATAAGAACATTGCTCGATCAGTGGTTTAGAAACGACCTGATGGGTGTACCTGGTGATGAAGATGGTGGTGGCATGTCTGCTTTTGTAGTCTTCTCACAACTTGGCTTCTATCCCGTTACTCCAGGCACTAAAATCTACAACATAGGCAGTCCTGTTTTCGAAAAGTCAACCATGCACCTTTCCAATGGAAGTGATTTTACTGTCATTGCTGAAAACTACAGTCCCGAAAACAAATACATTCAGTCTGCCACACTCAACGGAAAAAACTGGGATAAGCCCTGGTTTTCTCATGACGACATTTCAGGAGGTGGTGAACTCATAATTGAAATGGGAAATACGGCGAATAAAGCCTGGGGTAGTGATCCGGCATCCACGCCCCCTTCTGTATTGTAAAGACTGGCAAATGAACAAGCGAATAATGAAACTTAGTAATGTAAATGTCTTAAGCATTTGCATGCTGATAATGCCATGTGTGTTGATGTCATATTATTCTTCAGCACAAAAAAAGAAAAACTTTCTATTCATCATCACAGATCAACAACAGTATAAAGCACTAAGCATTGCGGGTAATACTGTGTTAGAAACACCTAACCTGGATAAACTAGCGAAAAGTGGCGCCTATTTTAAAAATGCCTACACCCCGATGGCTGTTTGTGGCCCGGCCAGATCCTCGATCCTAACGGGGATGACCGTGGAGCATACCGGAGTGAATACCAATGGCAAAACTTATACCTATAATGAAACTCCAGTAATGACCACACTGACATTCGATGAAATCCTAACTAAAAACGGTTATCACTGTGAATATTATGGTAAATGGCATGTCCTATCCAAATGCGCTGAAATCTACAAAAATCCAAAATTGGCGTCAAAAGACGGAAGATCAGTCTTTCTGCATGGAGGTCAAAAATTTGTATACATGGATTACCTCAACGAACGCTTTCCAAAACCTAAATTGAAGAAAGGAGAGTTTTATGACACATTCGTGAACAGACCATACAAACCGGATCCACTGGATTCTTACTATGGCCATTCCTATGATGACGTAAAATCAGATACCAAGAAAAGAAGATCCCAACCAAACCTACATGGGGAGTTAAAAATCCCTGCGGAGCACAGCATTACAGCTTTTCAGGCAAAAGAGACCATTGCGGCAATTGAGCGACTGAAAGACAGCACCTTTAGCATTACGCTATCCATACACATGCCTCATGCCCCTATGACACCTGCAAGACCATATTATGGCATGTATCCCGTCAAGGACATGACAGCTCCTGTAAGTATTCATGATAGCATGGAAAACTCCCCATATCAAACCACCAATGGAAGAAAAGGAATGCCGGAATATGCCGATGAAGAGAAAATCAAATATATGATCTCCAACTACTACGGAATCATTAAGGAAATAGACGATTGGATAGGAAAGATTATGGACACACTGGACAAAAATGGATTGACAGATGATACAATGATCATTTTCACGAGTGATCACGGCGAGATGCTGGGAGCGCATGGCATGAGGGAAAAAAATGTTTTTTATGAAGAGTCTTCTCACATTCCTCTGTTTATCAGTGCTCCCGGAGAGATCAAAGACAATACTGTAGTGGATGGCTATGTGTCTAATGTCGACCTTTTCTCAACCATACTTGACTATCTGGATATTGATGGTTACTACCCTTCCGATGGAAAAAGCCTGAGGGGATTAATGGAAGGTACTGATAAAGAACACGGAAAATATGTTGTTACTGAGTGGGACTATCGAGGGCCAATATCTCCCAATTACATGGTCGTAAAGGATGGCTGTAAACTGATCATTCCTTACACCAAAGAATCAGAAGTGATTAATGCCATGTATGACTTAAACACCGATCCACATGAAATGAATAACTTGTTGGGAAAGAATCCTAATAGGGCAAATTACAAGGAACAAGCTGAAGAACTACGCAGCTATCTATTAGAATGGTTGAAAAAGAATAAATCCGAGAGATTTGAGGGTGTGAAGCAAAGAGAATTAATTTGATGCTAAATTGTCATTTTGAGCAATAGAAATCTACCTAAAAATACAAAATTGAAAATCACCCAAAAAGATATAGCCAACCAGCTGAATTTATCAAGAGCTACAGTGACCAAAGCTTTACAGGATCATCCCGATATTGCGTTGGAGACTTCCAATATGATTAAACAATTTGCCAAGGAGATTGGATATATACCAAATGGTATTGGAAGGAGCCTGGTCACTGAGAAAACCTATACGATTGGAGTCATTATTCCCAAAATTGCAGATTCATTTTATTCTGCCTCTATGGAGCACATGTATGCCTCTGCTACGAGATTAGGCTACCGAGTATTCCTTATGATTTCATTCGAAGATGAAAGACAACAAACTTCAGATATAGAAACATTGCTATCAATGAATGTGGATGGCATTATCATAGATCCGGCCTCAACCACATTCAACAAAGCATCACTGGATGTAATCAAAAAGAGAAAGGTTCCACTAATGTTCTTTGATCGGAGGTTGTTGGGGTATAAAGGAAATGGTGTAATCTTTGATAATTACGATCTATCCTATAGACTGACTCAACAATTAATTGATAAAGGCTACAAAGATTATCTATACTTGAGTGGTCCCCAGCATATCAATATTTCTCATGACAGGTTTAAGGGATTCAAGGATGCCCTAGAAAATCGAGGTGTACCATTCAACGAAAAATTGTTAGCCAAAAATGACAGCTTTGGCCAAGAAGAAGGCAAGGAAAGTTTTGTTCAGTATTATAAACAAGCAAAACACAAACCTAAAGTTGTTGTTTGTACCAACGACTCTTTGGCCTTAGGTGTTTACGACGCTTGCCAGGACTTGAAGTTAAGAATTCCAAAGGACCTGGGTGTTGTTGGTTTCGGGGGATTGACAGTGGCCAACTTAGTAAATCCCTCTCTAACAACAGTAGAGCTTCCTGTAAAAGAGGCTATTTCAAAATCTATTGCGAACCTCGTATCATTAATTGAAAATGCTGAAACAGAAATAATTGATGAAGTTTTTCCCGGCAAAATCATATTCAGAAAAAGCACAAAAAGTTTGATCTAAATTTCAGTTCACACATCAAATCAAGTTCAGAAAAATTTTGACTGAAACCTAATTCCAACATTCAATGAACACTGAAATCTTTAAAAGGATGGAGCAGGCCAAATTCATAGCTATAATGAATGTATTCATTCTGCCTATTCTAATTTCTTGTCAGACGGAAAAGGCGAAAGGGCCTTATTTCGCCACTGGTATCAAAATCGGAGAAGTCACACAATCGGAAGCCATTGTATGGGTTCGCTTGACTAAAGACTCATTAAGAATAGGAAATGATGCGCCAATTCCCGACATCAAATACAAGGAACCTGAGACTGGTGAAATAGTGGAACAAAAAGGCAGACCTAACAAAACACCTGTAGTGATCTACCCGGAAGGATACACTGTGAACAACATTGAAGGTGCCTGCCCAGGAAGTCCTGGGAAAGTAAAGCTAAAATACAAACTAGCCGATGAGCAGAATTGGAAGCAATTGGATTGGCAAACAGTCGATCCGGATAATTCTTATGCCACCGAATTTAATCTTTCAGGTCTTTCGGCTGGAAAAAAATACAATATTCTAGTAGAATCAGCATCACTAACTAACGAATTGGTGGGCGCTTCAATTGAGGGAAAATTTAAAACTGCTCCAGGTGCCAACTCTTCTTCTAATATTAACTTTGTTGTGACCACTTGCACATCTTACAATGATAGCGATAGTGAAGAAGGTTATAAATTATACCCTAATGCTCTCAAGCTAGATCCTGAATTCTTTGTACATGCAGGTGACATTTTATACTATGACCATTTTGCGAAAACGCTCGACCTGGCACGCTGGCAATGGGACAGAATGTACAGTTTCCCCAACAACGTCGATTTTCACCGACAAGTAGCTTCATACTTCATTAAGGACGATCACGATACGTGGATGAATGATTCATACCCAGGCAGGGAGACTAAGTTCATGGGTAAGTTTACTTTTGAACAGGGTCTTGACCTCTTTTTGGAGCAGGTACCTATGAGAGAGAAAACCTATCGTACGGTGCGCTGGGGTAAGAATCTCCAGATCTGGATGGTTGAAGGAAGAGATTACAGAAGCGCAAATACCATGGAAGATGGCCCGCAAAAAACGATCTGGGGCAAAGAGCAAATGGATTGGTTCACCTCTACCGTAGAAACGTCTGATGCCACGTTCAAAATACTCATCAGCCCCACTCCTATCGTTGGTCCGGACAGGGTGAAGAAAAAGGACAATCATGCCAATTCAGGGTTTGCATATGAAGGCAGAAAGATTCGAGAATTTATCAGTCAACAAGAAAATATGTTCGTGATCTGCGGTGACAGACATTGGCAATACATTTCAAAAGACGCTGAAACAGGAGTGATGGAATTTGGCTGTGGGCCAGGAAGCAATGAGCATGCCGGGGGATGGAAACAGGAAGACAAGCTGCCGGAGCACATTTACCTCAACGTAGTAGGTGGATTTTTGGAGGTCGTAGTTTTCGACGCGAAAGATAAGCCCTCACTGACTTTCAGGCACTATGATCCTGATGGGGCTTTGCGCAATGAATATCCCATTGAACAAGAGAGTATATAATTCCTTAATTCTTGCTACTATCAAAAAATATTAAGATGCTAAATAAAATACTACTTCTACTAGTTGCCTCACTGTACGTTTTTGGGTGTCAACCGAAAACAGAAAACCAAAGGCCAAACATTCTTTTCATTATGTCTGACGATCACACAGCCCAGGCTTGGGGGATCTATGGAGGCATTTTGAAAGATTATGTCCATACGCCGAATATCAGCCGGCTGGCTGATGAAGGCTGTGTTCTTGAAAATTGCCTGGTTTCAAACTCGATATGTACACCAAGTAGAGCAACTATTCTTACAGGACAATACAGTCATGTGAATGGTGTAACAACTTTAGGCGGAAGATTTGGTCCAGAACATAACAATGTTGCCAAAGTTTTGGCTACTGGTGGATATCAGACTTCTGTGATTGGAAAATGGCACTTAAAAACAGAACCGTCAGGTTTTGATTATTACTGTGTTTTGCCAGGACAAGGAAGGTATTGGGATCCAATATTGAAGACCAAGGAAAACTGGGGGGATTATATGAAGGGCGGTAAAGAATACAAAGGCTTCAGCACGGATGTAATTGCCGATGTGACCATTGATTGGATTGATAAGAGAGATAAAAACAAACCATTTATGGCCATGTGTCATTTCAAAGCTACCCATGAGCCTTACGATTACCCAGATCGCTTCAGTCATCTCTACAGGGATGAGGATATTCCAGTGCCGACTTCTTTTTTTGATGATGGTGCTGAAGTGACAGGTCGATCATTTAAAGGACAGTCAATTGACAATTTGAAAGGTCGTTATCTCTTTGCCTCAGAAAACCCGGACGAGAAAAGGGATTTTATGTTTTATCCGGAACTCCCCTTCTCTGTTGAAGGCCTTAGTCACAAGGAAGCCCGCATGAAAACCTATCAGAAATTTGTAAAGGATTTTATGCGCTGCGGTGCAGCCATAGATGATAATATTGGCAAGTTGCTGGATTATTTGGATGACTCGGGGTTGGCAGAGAACACCGTAGTAGTGTACACGGCAGATCAAGGGTATTTTTTAGGAGAACATGGATGGTTTGATAAAAGGTTAATTTATGAAGAATCAATTCATATGCCTTTTGTCATTCGATACCCAGGAGAGATCAAAGCTGGCTCACGCAATAAGGATATTATCGAAAATGTAGACTTTTCAGCGCTGTTTGCGGATTATGCAGATGTAGCTTACCCTCCTGACATGCAGGGTCATAGTTTTAGGGAAAACCTAAAAGGCAATACACCGGAAGATTGGAGGGATTATGGTTATTATCGCTATTGGCAGCATCAAAGCGACCGTCCAGGTCATTTTGGCATTAGAGGCCAACGCTATAAGCTGGCATTTTTTTATGGCAATGGACTGAAAGTTGAACAAGAAAAAGAAAATGCCCCAGATCAATTTTGGGATTTCTTTGATCTGGAAAAAGATTCCAACGAACTACATAATGCATACAAGGATCCGGAGTATCAGGACATTATCAGGCAAATGAAAGAAGAATTGATTGCACAGCGTAAATTGCTCGGCGATACCGATCAAGACAATCCTGAAATACTACAGATCATCAACGATCATTGGCATGACTAAAATACAATTAAATAAAACTAAGAAATGAAAAAATTTTACTGTGTTAAGATATGGCCAATAGCCATCGTATTGTTCCTTTCCATGTGTACTTCTCCCGAGGAACAAGAGTCACAAAATCCACCCAACATTATTTTCATTCTGGTGGATGATATGGGCTATGGCGATCCCAAATCTTTTAATCCGGAATCGAAAATATCTACACCTAATTTGGACAAGTTGGCTGCCTCAGGAATGATGTTCACTGATGCCCATGCCTCGGCCTCTTCATGCATTCCATCACGTTATGGTTTGCTAACAGGAAGATATCCGCTCAGAGCCAAACATTTTGATTGGCGCAACAAACCACTTATAGATAAAGATAGGTTAACGATGGCCGGCGTTTTACAGAAAAACGGTTATCGTACGGGCATGGTTGGCAAATGGCATCTTGGATTCGATTACAGTGACTACAACAACCTCACTGGTGGGCCTGTTGACAGAGGATTTGATTACTACTATGGAATAAGCCGATCGCTTGATCAGCAGGAGTATTATTATATTGAAGACAGACATGCCGAAGAACCACCTACAGAAGATATTGCTGCCAGTGAAGGTTATGGAAAGAATGGCTGGCAAGGTGCTTTCTGGAGGGCTGGAAAAGCGGGTAAAAACTTTAGACACGAAGAGGTTTTGGGCAGGTTTGCTCAAAAGTCTATTGACTTCATTGAAGGTGCATCAAAAGATGAGAATCCTTTCTTCTTATACCTGGCCTTAGCTTCGCCACATACTCCATGGCTAGCTTCCGAGCAGTTCAAAGGCACTTCAGAAATCGGCGACTGGGGTGACTGGGTTGCTGAAAATGACCACTATATAGGAAAAGTACTTCAAGCGGTCTACGACAATGGCATGCGTGAAAACACCCTAATAATTTTCACCAGCGACAATGGGCCAGTTTGGTGGCCTGTGGATATAGAGAAATATGGACACAGATCAACTTCGATCTATCGAGGAATGAAGTTTGACGCCTGGGAAGGTGGCCATCGCATGCCCTTTATTGCCAGTTGGCCAGGAGTGATCGAGGCAGGTTCACAGAGCGCCAGGATTGTTTCCAATACAGACATGCTAGCCACATTTGCTGACCTGCTAAATGAGCCCCTACCTTCCACCGAAGGGGTGGACAGCTATAGTTTTCTGGATGCCATGACTCAAGAAAAAGCCACCTCTCCTACCCGCGAAGTGATCGTTGGCAGGCCTGACAACAAAGACCTTTACATAAGAAAAGGAGATTGGAAATTGATCGGCAATGACCTGCTCTATAACCTCGCGGCTGATCCATCTGAACAAAACAATGTTTATGAATCGAATAAGGAAATTGCCTCTGAACTGCTTGCCCTACTGGATCAGTACAAATCTGAAGGTAGAAGTACACCTATTCCTAAATCTGGAAAAAAATAAGCACAGTTCTTGATTATTAAGTCTATGATTCTTATACAAATTGACTGAATGATTCTGGATTTATAATTCATCCTTTAATTTATGGTTTGGTCAGTGCGTACACATTAGTAGCACTTGCCACAAAGTTTGGAACCTTTACGTACTCCTCATTTACACATTCGTTAATCCCGTTCGTTTGAAAATCACCTATCACAGTCTTTACTATTTCTTCAGCCTTCTTTCTATTTCTTTTAGCTATGACGGGAACAATCCAAGCCAATGGAGTTGCCCAAAAAGCCCCATTCTGGTAAGTTCCTACTTCACAATCATGGAATAATTCCTGCCAGTGAGCATCACTACCCGGGAGATGTCTGAACTGTCCTCGCTGAGCTATTTGATCATAATTTGCAATCAGGTAATCTGTTATCTTTTCTGTTTGCTCCGAATTAGCTATCCCTACATCTATGGCTAAGGCACTCCCCCATATATCTATCTGCTTATTGTTCTGATCGGCAGCCCAGAACATACCTGATTCTTTATTCCAAAGAATACCTATGTTCCCACGAATAAGATCTGCACGTCTGCGATATTCCTCAGCATCTCCTGTATTGGTTTTTTTACAATATCGTTCCATATGCATGCATGCATCATAGTAGATAAGTGAGCTGAAAAGCAGGTTTCCGGTTTTCTTCACAATGTCAGTAAATCCATAAACACATTCCGGGCTGGAAGGATCATTGAACACCAGACCATTTTCTGCCCTGTTGACATGATCCAATCCTTTTCTGAGTTTTGGCTCTACCTGAGAGAAATACCCTTCATCCTCGTATTGATCCAAATACGAACAAACCATAAGGGCCATAAAAGGGCCATTATCTAAAGCATGATCAGCCATGGGCTTGCTTTCACCCCCAGGGCTGTATATTGGTTTCCCTTTAGTATTTACTCGGTCCGGGATGCAACCATCTTCCCGCTGGCCGTTCAGCAAATAATCGATTGCCGCTTTCGCATAGTCTTGTCCCAATAGATCTCCAGCATATTCTATAAAGTAATAAGTATCACGTGTCCATTGGGCTTTGTAATTTGCTACACCATCAGGGGTGTGCAACCATACGCCATTCGGACCTTCAATTCTGCAACCCTCCAGTTGCTTGAGTGTCGCTTCTCGCATCCATTGAACATCACTTGAGGTAAGTCCATAGGACTTGTTGGAAACCTTTTCTTCTTTGGATTCTGAGTCTTGAACCTTGTTTGAATGTTTTTCATTTTTTGCTGTGCCGCATGCAATTAGCAGGGCAAGAGGGAGTAAGTAATATTTCATGTTTTGTGAGATTGTTTTGATCTACCTGACTTTTTTTAAAAAAAAATAATCGAAACTCAGGTTTCCAGAATAGATAATATTGAATTGAATAAAATGGCTATGGATCATTCTCATATTAATTCAAAACATGAGAATGACCAATCAGCCAACCTTAACTTACACTTTTGGCTCCCATCCTGGTTCGTAATCACGGCTCCATAAGTTCATGGCATCCCGATCATATATTTTCCCAGAACCAGCATCCACGTCAAACCCATGACCGATACGATAGGCTAAATTCGCATAGTGCGTCATTGCTTGGCTGATTACTCCTTCGGTAATTGGTGAGTTGACTTTTTCTTTTCCTCTAATGGCATTAAAGAAATTTTTAGCATGCTGAGTAGATGTGTCACCTCCACCACCAAGTGCATTACCAGACTCTTTGTTGGCAGATTCATAATCTTTGATCAGGTCTCCTTTGCGGTCATAAACCCTGAACATTCCTCTATCCACCCATACGGTTCCTTCTGTACCATATATGATGGTTCCACGTTCGCCCCCGTAGGTTTTAAATGCATTACGGCTTTTTCCATCCCACACTATCGTCTTGTCACCTTCAAATTCAAATGTGGCTTCCATTGTATCGTACATCGTCCAGCCGTCATTTTTATAATGTTTCTTATCCGCATCTACATATACTTTATCCGGATAGTCAACTTGTAAGGCCCAACGAGCGACATCTAATTCATGTGTGGCATTGTTGCCTGTCTCTGCAGTACCGAAATCCCAACCATACCAATGCCAGTTGTAATTCCATGTATCGTGCATGTACTCTTTTCTTGGAGATGGCCCCTGAAACAAATCCCAATCTAAGCCAGATGGAACAGCCGCTTTTTCAGGAACAATTACCTCACCCCGCCTATTCGAATAAAAAGCAACTGCTTTGTATGCTTGCCCAATCAAACCATTATGGATTTGCTTGATGATATCAATAGTTAGAGGAGCCGAACGTTGCTGATTTCCCATTTGGATGACCTTATCACCATACTTCTTTTGCGCAGCTATCAATAGTTCACTTTCTTTCATGTTGTGGCTACATGGCTTCTCCAGATACACATGCTTTCCTGCTTGCAGTGCCATAATAGCGCCAGGCGTGTGCCAGTGGTCAGGAGTGGCAATGAATATGGCATCCAGGTCTTTATCTTCGAGTACCTTGCGCACGTCTTTCTCTTGTTTGGATTTATATCCTAATAAATCTTTAAAATTCTTGCCTCCCTTCTCCAACTGGCTATCCATTACGTCGCATAGATAGGCCAGGTTTACATTGCTTTCTTTAGATTTTATGGGGTCAAAATACCCTTTTACACGTCGACCCAAACCTGCAACAGCTATGTTTAACTTGTCGTTTGATCCTATTATTTTTCTATAGCTACTGGCTGGCATGCTGGCTGACGCCACTCCACCAATGGTAATGGCTGCAGAAGATGCCGCCATTTTCTGAATGAATTTTCTTCTCGAAGTTGACATTGATATAGTTTTAATAATTAAAAGTATTGTTCTTTAAATCTTGGTTTTAGTCCTTTCCAGGTTAAACTAAGAGTCTAATATTTCAAACATAGCCGTGATGCCTAAATTTTTAATTAATAAATCATTAACCCGATTAATGCTTCGAAGAAACTTTAAAAATTCAAGAACTAAATAATGTCTAATTGCTTACTATTTTCCTGTTTAGCAAGGAATTCTTGCTGAAGGTCAAATATTGCAAATTGTAGCCTACACTATTAATTGTCGGGATGGATATACTTCCTGATTTGCGATAAGCCATTTGAAAAGCATTGAATTACTTCTAAACTCTTTTGTTAGAGTTAAATCTGCTCTCAATTCAAGGAATAGACTGCTAGACTAAGGGTAAATATTTTATTCTTTTACTCCCAAGTACTTATCGTAATGTTTCGAAAGGAAACCTCGTTTCCGTGACCCTGCAATAGAATACGGCCTTCTTTTTGTCCTCCAAAATTTTTCAATTTGTTGTACTTACTCAGCTTGACCAGTTCTTTGTAGCTATCAGAATTTCTAATATACTCAAGCGCTTTTTCATCGTTTAACCAATGCTCCACACGTCTCCTATTCACTACTATTTTCACTTTATTCCACTGTCCGGCTGGTTTTGCACGCACCTTTTTTCTAATAGGAAGTATATCATATAAAGCCGCCATTTTGCGGTTTCCATTCCTTCCCAATTCAGCATCAGGATGTTTCTCATTATCGATCAGCTGATATTCCAGTCCCAGGTAGTTCCCTTCTTTTCCAGGATAGGAATCTACCACCATATACTTAATCCCACTATTGGCTCCTTCGCTCAATCGCACTTCCAACTCCAATTCAAAATTAGAGAACACGTTTATAGTGACTATATCATGTCCACCCTCCCTGTTATCCGTTTTGGCAAGCACAGTAAGAATTCCGTCTTTTATTACCCAGCCTTGTTTTGGGAATGCATCTGATTTGATGTCTTTCCATTGATCCGTTGACTTACCATCAAATAAGATTATTTGCTTCTTTTCTACGGACTTATTCTTCTTATTTTGACCTTGGACTGTCGTGGCTAAAAAAATTAAAATCAATAGAAATATGTTTCCATAAACACTCTTCCTATCGGTGAATTTGATCGTATTGTTTTTCATACTAATTGAATTGTTTATAATTTTTTTCACTTAACTCTGAAAACCTTCTTTATCGAACTGTACAACGAATGATTCAAGGTCCGTTACCTTTCTTCCTTTTTGTAGGGTAATGTTTTGGTACCTTTTACTATATATTTCCATTACTACTTTAAACGAAATCGAACTCAATCCTTCCTAACGGGCATAGTTTTCGAAAAAGGAATTTCCCCTCGCAGCATTTTACTTGCCATACCTGTTAACCAGAGGTAGTGATCAGTTGGCACCTCTTTGTCATTGGGTACGAAAATACTTTTCCCAACAGGAACAGTATGCGATATTTTAATGATAGCTGTTCCTTCATCTATCTCATCAAACATGGCTACATAGATCATTTCAGCACCACTTTCAATGGCCCCAACAATCTGTTTCCAGTAAAACTCACCTTTGTTCCTTGGGATTTTGTCAGAGATTTCATTTGGCTTCATGTTGTACCAGGAGAAGCCAGGGAACACCGTTGGAGCATAGGACAAACCCTGTTCCTTGCACCATTTTACATCATCAATAATGTTTTGCTTTCGGTATTTCTCATAACTCTGCTCGTTGTATCTGCCGACAAGCCAAGGATGAATCACATCAGCTTGTTTCACTACTTCGTGTAACCTTGGATTTTTTTTTGTATCACTTCCCAATGTCCTCCACCGTGAAGGAATACCTAAATGGATCGAACAGCCTCCGTAGATAGGGTCATTCTTCAAAAAATCAATGATTTCAAGTGATTCAGGAACATGTCCTGTTTTTCTGTCTTTGTTACTTATTCCCCATAAGGCTACCAATGGTTTTTCATTGTGAAAAAGATAGGTTGTTTTCTTTCCTTGATTTGTCAATTCAAGATCGTCTACAAGATGTTTCCAATCTTCCATCACAAGTTTGTATTTACTATCGTCCATACTACCAATGTCATACATTAGTGCGATGGCTATCCCATATTTATTGGCTGCCTTAATAGCTGTGCGCAAGACTTTGTCATTATGGTTCAGCCGGTTTTTGCTGGTAAGCACAGAGAAAAAGCGCTGCATAAACACACCGTCAATACCATATTCCTTCATCCATTTGAAATGGAGATCAACCGTACTTTCGTCATAAGAACTAAACACATAGGCAGGTGATCCATCGGCAAACTTAAATGGGGTTTTATATTTCACTTTGTACTCGTCCATTTCTGGCCAATAGTCAATGGTGCAACTTCCATCTTCAAATTTCCCTCTTTTGTTATAATGTGTCCACCCTCTGTTTGCGCCATCTCCTTCACAGTTGAACCAGCCCTGATAACCAGCCATTACCAGGCCTTTGTAGGTCATGAATTTACTTTTAGATGCGTGTTTTGTCTGAGCAGAAGCCATATTGCCGACCAGCAAGAAGGCAATCACTAGCATAAGCAAAGGGCTTTTCTCGGCTTTCTTCGTCATAATTGTTTTTGTTTTAACCTTTTTCATAATTTGTATGTCACTAAATATGTTTTCTAATTAGCATAACTATCGAAATCAAATCAGGAGCTTATGTAGATGTCTACTTGCTTATTTTCCTGATCCAGTCTTTTTTGACCAGTCATCAAAACACGTTTCCAGTTCTGATAACTTGCTTGCATATTTTTCGGGATCCACTTCCAACAAATTATTCATTTCATAAGGGTCTGTGTTGAGGTCATATAATGCCGCTTTGACTTTTTTACCAGTAGCATGTGGGCGCATCAATTTCCAACCATCCTTTAAGACCATGTGTGATGGCTTGGTGGTCAGATTGCTTAACCACTCGGTCACGATATAGGCTTCTTTGTCATCTCCATTTTCAATCAAACTTCGAAGACTCTCACCGTCAGAAGGTGCTTCTGGCATGTCCAGGTAATCCAAAATGGTAGCAAACAAACTCATATTCGAAACGGGAGAGTTTACCACCGTTCCTGGTTTGATCCTACCAGGAAACCTGAGCATCATCGGAACATGCGAAGACTCTTCATAAAAATTGAATTTGCCTCTCAATCCATGACTACCGAGCATTTCACCATGATCACTGGTGAAAACAACCAGGGTATTGTCCGTGAGCTCGAGTTCATCGAGTTTATCTAGTATTTCTCCCACCCAATCGTCCACCTCTTTCACAAGTGCATAATATTCGGAAACGAAGTATTTTATTTGCTCAGGATCTGAATAACGTTCCGCGGTTTGCTGCTTTGACTTAAAATAAGGTGAGGCGGCCATGTCATCGCTGATGCTCTCAGGTACCACCATTTCTTCGGGTGGAAACATTTTGACATATTCCTCGGAAGCCAGATATGGAGGGTGTGGGTGATGAAATGAAACGGTTATACTAAAAGGCTCATCTTTTAGCCTTTCTATAGCCTCAATTGTTCCCTCAGCCTCGAACACTGAAATATGATATTCTGCAGGAACGGAGGTTACTCCGTGAATTTCAGACTGTCCTACTTTTATATCGGTTGGCTTTCCCTCTTTTTTTAGCTGATATCTTAAATCTATGGGATCTGGTGTGTAGGGTCGCATAGTCAATGTACCCATGAATTCATTTTCTTTGGCTTCCCTTGGCGGGAACAGTGGGTTTAGGTATTCGAGGTATGCCGCTTTCTTTCCAGGACCCAATTCTGATTTGGACTTCCCAGCGACTGTTACTGGATTTTGATACACAGTCGCATGAAATGTCGGATTATGCCACTTTCCATAATATGCACAGGTATATCCGCTTTCCGCTAAGATCTCATCAAAAGTCTTCATGGGCATGATGCCTGTTTCTTCCGAAGCATAAGCTACCCTGTTTGATATCATTTTGGTGTTTTCGACGGTATGCCCGGTCAAAATAGACGCTCTTGCCGGTGTGCATACAGCCATTTGCGTATGGGCATTTTTGAAGAACGCTCCTTCTTTAGCCAGACGATCCATGTTCGGAGTTTTCAATACGGTGTTGCCAGCAAAGCTTAGTGCATCAAAGCGCTGCTGGTCTGTCATGATGAAAAGCAGATTAGGGCGCTTTGATTGGGGCATTTGTGCCACGCCATCTGAAGTCGTCAAGCAAAGCAGTAAGGCCAAAATCGTAAATGATATCCAGCTATTTTTTCGTTTCATATTGTTCAAAATTGAATGTTTATTAAAATTCAGGCATTCGTCCATCCCTGCCCCACTCCTTATTTGGCAGCTCGTCAAGGATAAGCTCCAATGTTGCACCAGACATAACCTGATCATGGGATATAAATGGAGAATCAATTTCCTCCCCGTTGATAAAAGCCTTGTGGATATATTTTTTTGTCTTACTCGCTCCCTTTGCCAAAACGGTAAATGTTTTTCCATTTTTCAGCTTGATAGAGGACTTTTCAAAAACAGGACTGGTGATCGCGTAGAATGGCAAACCCGGAGTAACGGGATAAAATCCTAGACAAGAAAAGACTACAAAAGGCGACATGCCTCCTCCATCTTCGTCACCGGGAAATCCGAAAATGTTGTCTTTAAACCAAACGTCAAGTAGGAAACGTGTCCTTTTCTGGGTCTTCCAGGGTGCACCAAAATAGTTGTACAGGTAAGGTATGTGATAGGACATTTCATTGCCCATAGCAAACTGCCCTACCAGACCGGTGGAATTTGAACCGTTAACATAAAAATCACTTTTCCTTATTCCCAGGGGTTCACGGAATAATTGATCCAGGCGATGCTCAGCTGCATTTTTTCCGCCAAGAAGTCCAGCCAAGCCTGCTATATCGTGCTGCACATCCCAGGCGTATGACCATCCATTGTTTTCATCATAATACTCACGAAACCCACGACCTCCATCCAGCTTCGGATCAATATCTACCCAATCTCCATTTTCATCTTTTGGTATAAATAATCTTTCCTCGGGATGCCAAAGATTTTTGTAATCATTGGCTTTATGCGAAAATATTTGATGATCCTCTTCTTTGCCCAGCTCTTTCGAAAATTGGCCTAGCGCCCAATAATCAAAACTTATTCCTAATGTCACTGGAACAGGCTGCCTTTTTTCAAAATCATCAACCATAGGATCAGTTTCCTTTTGGCCGGGACGTAGAGATGGAAAATACCCATTCTTTGAGTAGAATTCGTCAATACCCCTTTTCGGGGTGCCCTGCCGCCAGGGAATAAAAGTGCCCTGGGTGAGATTTTTCTTTATCCCTTCATAAGCTGTTTCGACATCATAATCCCTCAAGCCCTTTCGATAGCCATCAATAAAAATGGCCACTGAGTGATAACCGTTCATGCTCATCCGGTTTCCGTTCAGGATAGGATATGTGGGCATCCAGCCTCCTTGTTCATACATAAGCGTGTACGAATTAAGGATTTCATTTTCCATTTGAGGGTCGAGAATAGTCCGCAAGGGATGCATGGCCCGAAAAGTATCCCAAACAGAATCATTGGTATAAAACGGGCGGTCACTTTCGTGTACCTTGTTGTCAAATCCACTGAAATATCTGCCCCCCTCATTGATGTCAATCATGCGCCAGTAGTAGCGATAGAGTGAAGTGTAAAATGTTCTTTTCTGGGCTTCCGTAGCACCTACAACTTGCACCTGACTCATCTTTTCCTGCCAGATCTTTTTTCCCTCATTTACCAGATCGCCAAAGCCTTTGTCTGCCAGCTCACTTTCAAAATTGGCTTTAGCCTGTTGATGACTGATGTATGAAACGGCGTACTTAAGGTAAACTGTCGAAGCGTTAATGTCCTCAACCGAAATCGATAGCTTACCTTCCTTAGCTTCGATATCAGCACTTTCTGATGCTTGCCCCTCAGCATCTACCAATTCAGCATAAACAAAAACAGACACTTCAGTTACGGTCGGTTTTATGCCTCTAATCTTGTGTTTTATTTTCTCCTCAATACTAAAACCTGCAGGACCCGAAGCTTCGCAAGTCATCCCGTTACTGCCCCGAATCAGAATGTTTTTCTTTTCGCCAGCCGAAAAATCGAATTTGTATATCGCGCATTTCCTGGCTGGCGTAAAACTCACCCTGATATCGTCATCAATCAAATATGCCGAATAGAACCAGGGTCTGGTTACCTCCAGGTCATGATCAATTGTCATCTTTTGTTTCCAAGATGCGTCAGAGATGTCCCCTGGCACAACCTTCATCGGAAGCATTCCGGGACTTCTATAAGAAATGATCTGTAGCGGAAAAGCGTCAACCTGATCAGAGATGTAGTCCTTCTTCATAGGAAACATTCGAAGCATCTGATTGGGCAGGTGCATGGCAGGATGAGTAGGCACCAAAAAAGGTGCTACATTTCCGATGGTCGGATCGATATATTTCGTCAGGTCTTCCTGCGCAAATGAAGCCGTAGTAAAAAATATAACTACTACAATTGAACCTAAAACCCTTTTCATAGACTTCAATTCTGGATGATTCAATTTCTAATTAAAACTCTTTCCCTTACTCCGTCGATCAGTGGTGAATTGACATCTTCGAGATATTCCAGAAGCTTTTCCCTCAATCGTTCTACTGTTTTCGCATGCTGGAACCGATCAGGATTGCTGCCGATCAAGTTATTCATCTCATAGGGATCATTTTTCAAATCGTAAAGGCAGTCAACATTGGGTCCACCCTTTCTATGAGTGGTCATCAGTTTCCAGTCCCTGGTTTTAATCATCAGTGACGGCACCCTTAAATTTTTCCAATCCCATTCTGTAACAGCGTATTCATATTTGGGTGCTCCACCCTCTATTACTCCTCTGAGGGAAAAACCATCATTCGAAACCGAGGTAATCCCAGTGTAGTCCAAAATGGTAGGGAAAATATTCAGCGTGGACACGGGGAAATCAAACCTCTGACCAGCGGCTATCTTACCTGGTAGCTTGAAGAAAAACGGAACCCTAACAGATTCTTCATAGAAATTGAATTTACCTCTCATGCCATGTGCACCGAGCATTTCTCCATGATCGGAAACGAATATGACCATGGTATTATCTGTAAGGTTGAGTTGATCCAATTTGTCCAGGATCTTACCGACCCAATCGTCGATTTCTGTCACAAAGGCATAGTAATTCACGACCATGTCTTTGACCATTTCTTTGTTCTTGTATTTTTCCTGAAATCTGGTGGGTTTATAGGGAGTGTTTGAATTTGGATCTTGTATGGATTTTGGTACAGTGATCTTGGACTTATCATACATAGAAACGTATTCGGCTGCTGGCGTAATCGGCACATGAGGGCAGTGAAAAGAACAAGTCAGTATGAACTTATCATCTTTTAATCTATCCAAGGCATCAAGGGCAAACCTTCCCTGCACCGCTGTAATGGTCTCTTCTACCGGCAAATCCAACACGCCGTGAACATCTCCCTGTCCGTATATCCTTATATCTAATTCCTCATCCGGTATCTTGCCAGTGGGGAGGTAACCGTAGCGTCTATCAAGCGGCGCAACTTCATACGGGATCGTTCCACCATAAAAAGTAGTTTCATACAACTCCCCTTTTTTTAGCTTTCGCTTAGGGTGTTTTTCTTGTAAATCTTCAACGTAAGATTGCTCCCACTCAATAATTTCCTTCTCGCGACTGGTTCCGTCCTCTACCGGGTTTGAGTAAGCATCGAGAAATGTTTTAGGCGCATGGTATTTGCCATAGTATTCTGAGGTATAGCCCTCCTTCACCAGCAACTGATCAAAAGTCGGGCTATTGATATCTTTGACTACATCCCTATTGCTCCTTACTTCATTGGTTTCTAATAACCTCCCAGTATGGATTGCTGTTCTCGCTGGTACACAAACTGCACAAGGTGTCACAGCTTGTTCGAAGTAAGCTCCTTCCTCAGCCAGGCGATCCATGTTTGGTGTTATGATTTCATCATTACCCGAGTAGCCCAGTGCGTTCCAAACTTGCTGATCGGTCATGATCAGAAGGATGTTTGGCTTTTCGTCCTGGCACATTGTATGATTGGAAATTAAGCTTAGGTGTGCACAGGTGATTGCAAATACAGCTAGTTTCTTTAATTTCATGAAATTTTTATATCATTGATAATCATACCTCAAGAATAAGATTGAGGTATTAATAATTGACAAATAATTGATTAACCCAGGGATTAATCCTGTAGAAATACCATCTCAAGTTTTCAGGGATCAGTAGCTTTTTTTATTTCTTCCGCTTTTTACCCATTGGAGTTCCCATTTCGCTTCTCCATTTGTCATAGTCAGCCTGCAGTTTTTTGGCAATAGTGGCATTTGAGGAAATAATATTGTTCGATTCCCCTATGTCATTTTTTAGGTTGTACAATTCAATGTCCCCTTTTTTGTTTTTAACCAACTTAAAATCTCCCTGTCTGATCGCCCATTTATCTTCGTCTCCATCCCAAACCAGTTGATCATGCAAGGAACCATCAATTGTTCCTTCAATTACTGGAAGGATAGATTTACCATCAAAGACTCTGTCCTTAGGAAGATCTTTGCCAATAACTTCAAGAATTGTGGGTAAAATATCCAAAGAGATCACTGGTTCATCACTTTTACCCGAGCTAATGTTTTTAGGCCAACTGATAATAAATGGCACCCTAACACCACCTTCATAAGTGCTTTGTTTGAAATCTCTCAGGGGTGCATTATTTGCATGAATTTTAGCTGCTCCTCCATTATCAGAAAAATAAAATATGATTGTATTTTCATACTGCCCTGTTTCCTTAAGCTTGTCTACAACCCTGGCTATAGCTATATCCATTCTATAAAGCATTCCAAGCATAATGTCCCTATCCTTGTCACCGGTATTAAATCTCGCAATATCAGCTTCAAGAGCATGAAGTGGCGCATGAACGGCGTTGAATGGTAGGTACAAAAAGAATGGATCAGCACTCTTGGACTGCTTATCAATAAAATTGACAGATTCCTCAGCCAATATATCAGTCAAATAGCCTTCATCTTCGATGATCTTGTTGTTACGGTAAATACAGTTGTGTTCATCTCCTGCGCTACATTTCAGGTCAAAATAGCTATGCGCACCATGTCCAAGGAATCCATAAAACTCGTCAAATCCCCTCTGCAAGGGTCGATAATCGTATTCCAGCCCCAGATGCCACTTGCCAAATATTCCGGAAGTATAGCCTTCTTCTTTGAGGTAGTCTGCAATCGTTTTTTCACTCAGTGGCATGCCTTGCCTGGAATCGGAGGCTCTGTAAAATCCAAATCGTTGCTGATACCTGCCCGTGAGCAGGCCTGCCCTTGTGGGCGCACACACATAGCCACTCGCGTATCCGTTGGTAAATACCATGCCCGAAGCGGCCAACTGGTCTATCGCTGGAGTAGAAATTTCTGCAGGGTGCTCATCCTGAAAGCTTGAATCTCCATAACCCTGGTCATCGGAAACGATGATCACAATATTGGGCTTGCTTTTCACAACTTGCTCTTCCTCAGCATTTGATCGAATCTCACTTTTCAATGGATTACAATAAGCCGCCAAGAGACAAAAAGCGATCAAAGCAACATTTCGAAACATGGATGTATTAATCATTAATCTACAGTTTATATATTTAGTCAAATTCAATTTTAATTATTAGAATTCCCTATTGACTCAAAGAATAGATCATAAGCCATCTGAAGCTCTTCCACTTTTGCTGGGTTTTCCTTAGCCATGTTTTTCATTTCCGCAGTATCGGCGCTCACATTGAAAAGCAAAGGAAATTCATCCATAGGCAGAGGTTTTATCCCGGGGTATTGATCAGGCGTTGGTTGCTCTAAAGGAGCAATGATAGTTGTACCATTTGGAAATTTGGCATCCCACCCTTTTCTATAGTTTTGATTCCTGCCAGTGTAGTATTTTGGTTTTTTCAAAAAAAGCTTCCAGTCTCCGCTTCTGATAGTCATCACCTTATCTTGACGCATGGTAAAGATTGGGCCATGATCCTTTTTTTCGCCCTTAATTATTTCCTGAATACTCACACCATCAAATACCCGGCCTCCTGGCAATTCTATTTCGAGCATATCCAGTATGGTTGGGAATATATCAGGTGACCAACTTGGTGTATTAACAGTCAAATTGGTGGGTAAACCGTTTGCCATGATCATAAATGGTACCCTGGTACCTCCTTCCCAGTTATTTGCCTTCATGCCTTTGAGCCCACCGGTGCTCCCACCCCATGAGCCTCCATTGTCTGACATAAAAATCACAATGGTGTTATTCAATATTCCTTGTCTTTTTAGCTCCCCAACAATTTCACCAACCGACCAGTCCAGTTCTCTGATCACATCATCGTAGAGGTTGTCCGGAGTTTCTGGTGTATAAAATTCACTGGAAGCTGCCAGGGGCTTATGGGGCATGGTATGACACAAATGCAGGAAGAATTGTTCATCCTTATTTCGTTGAATAAAATCAATTGCCTTGGCAGTGTATTTTTGGGTGATCAGGTTTTGATCCACGGGATACTCGACCGTATCCATGTCTTCAATTATCTGAATGGGCAGCATATCATTTGAATACAATATGCCATAGTATTCATCAAAGCCATGTTTAGTGGGGAAGAATTTTTCCTTATGCCCCAAATGCCACTTTCCTACCAGTTTCGTTTTGTACCCTTCATTCTGCAAAACCTCCCCAAGCAGCAATTCACTATCGGCAATACCTATTGTATCGGCCTGAATTTTAGTATCGGGATGTGGATTGTGAATAAGTCCATTTCTGAGTGGAAACCGCCCTGTTAGCAATGTTGCCCTTGATGGTGCACAATAGGGAACCGGCACGTAAAAGTCAGTGAATTTCACACCGTCTTTAGCAATCTGGTCAATATTTGGTGTAATATGATTTTTTTGACCATAGGTGGAAATATCCCCATAGCCCATATCATCAGCAAGCATAATAACAATGTTTGGTTTTCTTGCTTTAGAAGTTTCTGAAGGTTGGTTTTGCTTTTTGCATCCGATGAATATAAGAATGCTAAAAAAGCTTAAGCTTAAAATTTTGATGTGATTTGTCATTGGTCTGGTTATCGAATGAAAATTAGAGTCGACCTAACTTTCATCATTAAACATTTTCCAATTTTAAGTTTGCAAGGTTAATTGTTCATTAAAAATTCCTTAATGGTGTTAATAAAGCATTTCTTTTTATTCTCTGAGTACGGAAATTTTCTCAATCGTCAAATAACCACGTCATTACGAGCGGAGCGAAGTAATCTGTCGGAGAAAGAGCATATTCCTTCCTTTTAAAAGATTGCTTCTTCGTAGCTTCCCTCAATGACGGATAGAAGGGGAAACTACTTAAACCTTTCGCTTCACTTGTTAAACCTTTGACTAGATCGTTTTTCTATTCTTCAGTTTTTCCAGGTTCTTGGATCCCGTTTTTTCTAGCCATTCTATGAGCTGGGCTTTCAGTTCCTCAACTTTTTTGTCGTACTTTTTCCTATCAGGGTTATTACCAAGCAGGTTTATTGTTTCATATGGATCATCCTTTAGATTGTAAAGGGCATCCATCATATTAGCATTGTCCACATAGCCGCAAATGAGCTTCCAGCCATCTGAAAGCACCATATAATTCGACGATTTATCATCCCTCAACCACTCTATGACCACATACTCACCATGTGTCGTAGGTTTCTGCTCGATCATATCCCTGAGCGAGCTCCCATCTGAGGGAATTGGATCAATTTTCAGGTAATCCAATATAGTCGCGTACAGGTCAACCGTTGAAACATACCCATCGACCTTGGTTGATTTTTTAATTTCTCCGGGATATTTGATTAGCAAAGGAATATGGGCAGATTCTTCATAAAAGTTGAACTTACCACGCATGCCGTGAGCTCCCAGCATTTCTCCATGGTCGCTGGTGAAAATCACGAGGGTATTGTCCGAAAGGCCTAATTCGTCCAGTTTGCTTAGGATTTTACCTACCCATTCATCAATTTCCGTGACTAATGCATAATAATTAAGCACCATATAGGGTACCTTATGCTCATCTGCATACTCGGTATATTTCAGTCTGCCAGCAGTCGTCCGATATGGAGAATTGTCCATGGGATCATGAATGCTATTGGGAATCGTCAATTCATCAACATTGTACATGTCCCTGTATTTTTTTACCGAAACCATAGGAGCATGTGGAGGATTGAAAGAGCAGGTTATGCTGAAGGGTTTATCCTTCAACTGTTCCAAAGCCTCAATAGTCTGTCGGCCATGAAAGGCTGTCACACTGTGCTCAGCCGGAAATGTAAGTTCCCCATACAAATCGTTTTGCTTTACTTTCACTTTTTCATCTTTGCCATACTGTGGATCGATAGGATCAGCTTTGTATGGCCTACCCGAAAAGGTGTCATAGTATTCTCCTTCCTCCAACGGTCTTATGGGCCATTTTACATCCAAATAATCTGTGTATTGTAATTTCATACCACGCCCATATTCTGATTTACTCAGTCCTGCGGCAGGTAGCTCATTCATATATACAGCTCCTTTTGCCAGAGGTGCATGCCATTTACCAAAATAGGCGCAGGTATATCCGTTTTCTGCTAAGACCTCATCAAAGGTTGTCATTGGCATCACTCCGTTTTGATCTTCAGCGTAAGCCACGCTATTGTTGGTTACCCTTGTGTTTTCATTGGAAAATCCAGTCAGAATAGAAGCTCTGGCTGGCACACAAACCGGGCATGGCGTATAGGCATTGGTAAAGAAAGCTCCATCTCCCGCGAGCTTGTCAAGATTTGGTGTAATGATCTGTCTATTACCTGCAATACGCAACGCATCGAACCGCTGCTGGTCTGTCATGATGAAGAGCAGGTTTGTTTTTTTGGCTTTAGCTTCCTGGCTTTCCTTTGTTTTGGTGACACAAGCACCAAGAAGGAGGAATAAGCTTAAGACTAATGTGGTATTGAGTTTCATAAAGTTTACGTTCATTGGAATGGATACTTAAATTTCTGAACAAGTTGAATTTTGCATTACAAATTAGAAAATTACATTTTGATCTTTAACAGATACTTAATAGAAGGTTAAGAGAATGGATATCAAATTTGGAATGAAGAACGGAAGCTTTACCCATTTCTCATCCTCAAAATCAGGAGGCCTGTCACCCTATGCCTTTACTCCTGCAAACAAACGGTACAATGAAGCTGATCAAGAAATTACCATCAGCATCATATTCATTAATTCTGTTCTCCCAGAGTAATCTTGTTATAAAAGTTCTCGTCTTTGTCTACACAAGCCACAGCCTGGATTGCGGCTTTCGGGTTTTCAATAGTGATTGGTTCGTCAGCCATATAATTACGCATTCGGCTACCTACCAACGAAATGGTTAGTTTTTTATCTCCTCGAACAGTCATGAAGTCATAAGACTTTTCCAGATTGGTCAAAGCTCCATTTCCACCAGAAAAAGCCTCCACATTAGTAAACGCAGTATGCCCCTGACCTTCCACGATTATGGGATGAATTTCTTCTACCGTCTCTCCCACATTGGCAATGATTGATCCTTGGGCAATCATCCAATTTCGATTTTTTGTGTTTGCTCCTTTTTTATGAATGCCAATAGAAACACAGTCCAAATTGAAATTTGTGAGCTGACCATAGCTTTGATCGCCTAAAAGTATTCCGCCCCAAGTACCAAATGTGAACACATCCATCAGTTGGGCATTGTCCGTGTGATTGATGGCATAAGCAAAATTCTTAGTGCTCGCCACCGCGTCCCTCATTTCCCTGCTCACTTTTAGGCCTATTTTTCGCATGATGGCAGGATTTACATGACAATGCAAAAACCTCGGAATATCGTAACAATAGTCGATTCTGATAAACTGGCCACTGAGCGGATAGCCATAACAATGTTCGATCAGGATCAGCTCGCAAATGTTCTTCCTTGTTGCATTAAAATCCATTGCAATGTACTCCCCATAGAATGTTAGGTTAGACAATGTAACGCCTTGCGTACTGTGTGTTTTGCTCGTCTGAATGGTTGGCGGGTATTTTACGATTTTGGTCGGATCTTTCAATTCCTGTTCGGCATACCAAAACTGAATGCCTCGTATCTGCGTACCGGACTCCACTGTGATAAATGCTTTTTCCTTTCCGAGCACTTTGAATACACTACCTACCGGTTCATTTTTATCCGGGTGACTAGTCCCTCTCGGGGTAGGGCCGTGTACACCAATAAGCGACACGTTTTGCTTCAATATGATGCCGTCATTGATCGGGTAGGCATTTTCGCTAGGTTCGACTAACAAAGCGGCTCCAGAGTTGGTAGCCCAATCGATGGCCTTTTGAAGATTGCGGGTATTTGTTTCAGGATCATTTGTTGGTAGTACGCCAAAATCCTGAATACTCATGCTGATATCTTCTTTCTGACAAGACGAAAAAATCAGCAATAGCACGAATAAGTAATTTAATTTTCTCATAACTGGCTTCATAATTTTACATTCTCTTTATTCAATATTTAGGCTCACTTGCTTGCCCGATTTGGCACTCTGCTTGGCTGCTTCAAGTATTCGAACCACCTTCACATTATTCTGAACGGATGAAAGATCGGTCGCTTTCACCGACACCTCTCCCCTAACAACTGCCTTCAGATAATCGAAGCAGTTTTGATTTGGGTAATCAAGCTCATCCAAGGTGATGGTCTCTTCTTTTTGCTTGCGCGAAAGTCGATAACTCAGATCTGACCTATTGCGTGCAATTACATAGCCCTTGTCCCCATATACTTCCATGTCCTTTCTGCTGAAAGACCAATTCCAGGATGGTTGAATAACTACCTGCATGTCTGGGTATTCCAGGATCAAAGTAGCATCGTCATCTACTTTCTCATAGGTCTCGGGTTTGTATGTGCGAACAGAACAGTAAACAGATTGTGGCATTTCGCCATCGGTGAGTTTGAGCATCAGATTGGCTCCATAACATCCAAAATCCGTTAGCGCTCCCCCTCCATTTCTTTTAGGGTCTACCAACCAATCGAGGAATTCCGCACCTACCCTGATCTCCTTTGGGCCTGCATGTCCATCGTTTACAATCACCTTCCGAATCTTACCGACTTTCCCGTTAGCAACCATCTCGAACATGCGTGCGTGAGTGGCATACCAGGTAGTTTCATAATTTGTTATCAAGTGAATTTGATGTTTGTTAGCCAACAGCTCCATCTCGGAGACATGCTCCAAATTCACGGCCAACGGTTTTTCCACCATGACATGTATCCCTTTAGGCGCACAACGCTGGACTGTATTCAAATGTTCGTAGGTCGAATTGAAAGCTGCCACAGCTTCTGGTTGTACTTTCTTCAGCAGTTCCTTCAAGCTCGGATATACCAGATCCATTGAAAATCCATACCTATCAGAAAGACTCTTAGCCAATTCCTTATTGGATTCGGCTATTCCGACCAGTTCGAATGTGGACGTGTCTTTGTGATTAAATACCCAGGCGACATGTCCATGTGTTAATCCATCAATGGCCAGTTTAAGTTTTTTTGATTGGGCCAGGCAATTGCTACCTAGCCAAATCATTAGAAGCACAAGTATTCCAATTTTATTTTGCATAAACTTTCTCTTTAGGAGTCAAATCAAAATGGTGTAGGCACGTCCAGCTTTTCACTCCATGCAGTGATCTGTTTTTGTAATCCGGCCTCCACCGGTATTCCCTGTTCCAGCCGTTCCTTCTCTTTCGCATATTGATCATCACCGGGCACAAGTACCGGCTCATCCGGGTTGCTGGCTTTTTGCTTTCGTGCTGACTCAGCCATTGCCAAGACAGTTTCTGAGAAATTACCTCCTCCAAAAAATCGCTTTGGGTCAATGGCAATTACCAATGAACCTAGATGTCTTTTTCTATTCAGCTGCTCGTACATCGGGCCAATATTCGGTCCCCATGGCATACCATTGAGCGTTCCGCAGAGCAGATCAATCATAAAGGCCAGGGCATAGCCCTTGTGTTCGGCCATTGGCCTCAATGCTGCTACTTGATGTGGATCTTCAGTGGGATTACCTTGATCATCATAAGCCACATCATCAGGAATATTTTTGTTTTCATTTCGAGCATTCATGATGTAGTTAAAAGGAATGGCACTGGTGGCCATATCAAGACAAACAGGTCGAGCTTTTGCATTGGGAGCACTAATACAAATGGGATTTGTTCCTAAAAATTTTTCTTGCCCACGATGCGGAGCAACAAATGCATCTGAATGGGTAAATACAATTCCAATCAATCCAGCTTCAGCTATCATTCTTCCATAAATACCTATCGCTCCGCAGTGTGAAGATTCTTTTATGCCCACTACCGCAACACCATTTTTTTGAGCAATTGAAATCGCCTGCCTGGTAGCCTCTCCAACCACAACAATGCCCAGCCCATGATCTCCGTCAAAATTGGCTGTACATGGGCCGGTACTTTCTGTTTTCAGTTGAGGAGTAGGATTGAGAGATCCTGCTTCTATCCTTGACATATAGTGAGGAAGTCTTGCTATACCGTGGGAGTCAATGCCCCATAAGCTGGTTTGAACAAGGCTGCTTGACACAAACTGAGCATCATCCTCAGACAATCCCTTTTTCATTAGGCAAGTTTGCCCCCAATTGATCAAAGAGTCACTCTGAATAAATAGTGTGTTATCCATTTTCATCGAAGATTATATAGCTTCAATTTACGCAATGAGATTAGGCTTCCCAATATTTAGCGCCAGGCAAAGAGCCATTCATCAAGTAGCCACCATCGACAGTAATGTGCTGACCTGTCATGTAACGAGATTCATCACTTGCCAAAAACACAGCTGAATAGGCTATCCAATCAGCTTCTGCGATTTCCGCCAGAGGCACTCTTTCATATAAAGACTTTTTCACAGACTCAGTATACATAGGTATGGTCAACTCGGTATATGTGGCACCAGGTCTTATGAAATTAGCAGTAATTTTATGAGGAGCAGCCTCGGTTGCTACAGTCTTCATCAGTGCTTCGATACCTCCCTTAGCCGCAACGTAGTGTCCACAATCAGGCTCACTCAATACAGCATGGATACTTGAAATTGAAATAATTCGACCTCCCTGATTTGCATCGATCATCTCTTTCAATGCCCGTTTGGTGCACAAGAAAACACTTTTGAGATTGGTTTTGATAATTAAATCCCACTCATCCTCTTCCATATCCACCAATGGCGATTGTCGGATAATCCCCGTATTATTGACCAAAACATTCAATCCTCCCATGTTTTCAATTGCCTGATCAAAGGCAGTAATCACTTCCTTTGAATTTCCCACATCACAATGAATGGCATAAGCGGTCCCACCTTTACTTTCTATTTCTCCAACTACTTGATCTGCTGCTGCATCATCAATATCTAGTATACATATAACTGCTCCTTCTCTAGCAAAATTGATTGCAATTGCTTTTCCTATTCCGTGAGCAGCACCTGTAACAATTGCTTTTTTTCCTTTTAATCTCATCGTATTAATAGTTAAGCATTATTGAGTTGATATTGATTCCCTCGGTTTATAACCCTTCAAACCGTAATACAACAGGTAAGCATAGCAAATAATCGGAAATGCAAATGACAATTGCACACCCAGCATATCAGCCAGATAGCCTTGAAGTAATGGCACTAATGCACCCCCCAGAATCATCATCACCAATAAAGAAGATGCCTGGCTTGTGTATTTACCCAAGCCGTCTATGGCAAGGGTAAATACATTAGACCACATAATTGAGTTGAAAAGACCGATGGCAATGACACACCAAAATGCCACTTTGCCTGTGGTCAAGGTTACTGCAAGCAGTAAAACCATGATAATACCAGAGAATATTGCAAGGGTACGTGCCGGTTTGGAGTTACCCAACCGAAATGCAAGTAGGTTCAGTACGATGAATATCAGGTAAGGGGAAACTTCAACTAGTGAAATTCCTGTGTTCGTATAAACCACCCCGTAGATCACTACAAATGAACCAGCTGCCGTAAGGGCCATAATCCCAAATTTCTTTCCAGCATCGATATTGCTCAGGGAAATTGATCCCAGAAACCTGCCAATCATTGCACCACCCCAATAAAAAGATAAGAATGTACTGGCTTCAGTTTCATCCAGACCAGCTATTTCCGGTAGACCGAAAAAGTTGACAAGTAATGAACCAATGGTAACCTCACCTCCCACATACATGAATATGGCAATCATTCCCAATACCAGATGACGATATTTTAGCGCACCTGCCCCTTTGATAATCTCTTCGTCTTGGGTAAATACAGGCAGCTTAGTTAACCAAATTAAGGCGGCCAGTAAAAGGAAACCGATAGCCAGTCCTAAATAAGGAATTCGAAGTGCGTCAGCCCCAACAACATTCTCACCGCCGAAAAAACTAAAAATTAGGTATCCACCAATAACCGGAGCTATGGTATATCCGAAGGAATTGAATCCCTGCGCTAAGTTTAACCGACTGGATGCCGTTTTCGGTTGACCCAATATGGCCACATATGGATTTGCCGCAATCTGCAACATGGTAAGTCCCAATCCCAGGCAAAATAGAGCGCCAAGAAAGAATCCATACAGCAAGAACTCTGCTGCTGGAATAAAGAGGGCGCATCCTATGGCTGAAACAACCAGACCAATAATGATCCCGTTCTTGTAGCCAATCTTAGAAATCGGGTCACCATAAGTCGTAGAGATAAAAAAGTAAATAACCGATCCAATGAAATACGCGCCAAAAAAGGCAAACTGGATCAACATCGCCTGAAAATATGAAAGTGAAAATACTTCCTTCAGATATGGAATTAGGATATCATTCAAGCAGGTGATAAATCCCCACATAAAAAATAAAAGAGTGACTACTGCAAATGCACTTTTATAGCTCATTGTAGAGTATGTCGTATTGTTTGCACTAGCGGTCGTTGTAATTGATCCAGCCATAAGTTTGTATTAAGTGATTATTGTTAAGTTGATTTTGTGTTACTCAGTAAATTCTATTAGTCCAAAGCGGTTGGCCTGATGCACTCCCTTCGAAGCATCATATATTGGAAATAAGGTTGATGTTGATCTGCGCCTGCCATCGGCATCATTTCTATCCTGACGCACGGCTTGAATCGCCCATCTAACACCCTCTTGTGGAATCATTTCGGACCTAAGATCGCTGAAAGTTGCCAATGGCACCCTTAATTCCAGTGTCCAGCCCTTATCAATATCCGAGTTGTCATTTAGACTCCCATGATAAGTTACTTCAGCCTCAAATTCAGGATCGAAGGCCTTGAAGACATAGTCTTTACCCTTATAATATTGATTGAAATAAACAAAGTCATTGGACGCTTTGTATATATTCAACTCAAACCCAAAGTGGGATTCCAAACTGTCTGGTGCGGGGATGATAAAGATCTCTGCACAATCATCGTTGTAAGGTTCTCCGTCACGACTGGTTTCTCGAGCCGTGAGATATTCATCTTCAAACTGGTAGAATAAGTAAAGGTTTTGCTCGTCCCAAACCATCTTGAAGATAGACTGCTGCTCATCTGTAGGCTTGTCTACACGATAAAATGCATCAAAGCTTCTGGCTTCAGCATTTTTCCAAATAGGCTCATCCATTTTCCCATCTATCACCATCGTCTCATTAGTCTTTGGAACTTTGAGCACTGGTTGCTCACCAAGAACCATCCTCCGTTCCGATTGGGCACAAATTGAGGATGCAATGCCAAGGACAATGTACAGGAAAATGAATGAGCTCCGGGTTATCATGCTCAGATCTGACTTGATTTTCTATAGTGCTTATACAGTTTCAAAACACCAAACCCAATGACCATTGGTAAAACAATATATTGGAGAAATGGCACAAAACCATGCACATGATCGTGGTGTGCATGCGGAACCGGCACCTCATGTGCCATGATCATCATTGGACTAAGGCAGGCAAGTACTATTAATGCTAACTTTTTCATTTTGTTTGTGATATTAATGGTTTTAAAATGTATTGTAATTCTTATGTTTAAGCGCTCACTCACTTACAACAAGCGAAGCATCATATTCATTTTTCTTTTGATTGGTTTCTGTGGTTTCTAAAATTCGAAATGCCGCCAATGCAGCACCATATCCATTGTCAATATTGACCACTGTGATTCCATTAGCGCAACTCGCCAAAAGGCTATTGAGTGCAACGAAACCATCCTTTGACACACCATAACCTACGCTGGTTGGCACACCAATTATAGGATTTGAAATGAGTCCACCCAACACTGTCGGCAGTGCGGCCTCAAAACCAGCCACGGCGATCACTACCCTGAACGTTTTTAAGTCATCAAGGCGATTTAAGAGACGATGAAGAGCCGAAACTCCTACATCTTGTATGCGTTCGGCTTTTGTCCCCAAATAATGCAAGGTATGATAAATTTCATTTACAATAAAAGCATCTGAAGTTCCTCCCGACACTATTGCCACTTCACCTTCAGACGCTTTATTGGTTGGACTTCCTATCCTAAAAATGCCTGAAACATTATCGTAAAATGCCTCAGGAAAATATTTTTTCAATTCAGTAGCCTTCTCTTCCTGCAACTTTGTCACTAATGCTGATTTGCCTTTGTCAACATACTCTAAGAGGATATCCTTTAGTTGCATTATCGTTTTAGATTGACCAAAAATTACTTCTGGAAAACCCAATCTAGATTTCCTATCAAAATCAATATCAAATTCCCTATTACCCATTCAACACTCGATTTAGTTTACCAGATATAAGCCCTTCATTGTCAATCGAGCAGCTTTCGAATCCCAGCTTTTGAATCTCCTCTGATACCGGATTCAAGACATTATACAACTTGTCAATCTCATTTGATGGAACTTCGATTCTTGCTTCCTGATCAAAATGTCGTACTCTTACATCTTCGAATCCATACTTATTTAGAATAGCTTCCGCACCTTCTATCCTGTTCAGTTTTTCCAGGTTGACCTCACTTCCGTATGGAATTCGCGAGCTGAGGCAGGGGCTTGCTGGTTTGTTCCAATGATCAAGCCCGAGGTATTTTGCTATTTCTCTCACTGAATCTTTATCAATGTTACAATCAACTAAAGGTGATTGGATATTATGTTCTGATGCAGCTTGCAAGCCTGGTCGGTAGTCACCGAGATCATCTGCGTTTACGCCATTGAGTAAAATATATTCCGGATACGCTATGCTCAACTGATGTAATGACATGTAAAGATGATTCTTGCAATAGTAGCAGCGATTCGAAGGGTTTTGAAGATAGTTTTGATCATTCATTTCTTCCGTTTGAATGACCTCCAATTTGATTTCATACTTCTGACAGAAAGCTTTGGCCTGCTCCAATTCGTTTCTTTTTAAACTGGCAGAATTCGATATACAAGCCACTGCATTTTCTCCAAGAAAATATTTAGATAGGTAGAGAACCAGGCTCGAATCAATGCCCCCTGAAAAGGCAGTGATCGTCTTCTTTCTGGCAATAAACCATTTCTCTAATACCTCTAGTTGTTTCTCAACCATATGTCTATTTCGCAGCTACTTAATCGCTTTTTAAATCCTGAGCAAAAAAGAAAATATCAATTTACTTCAAAGCATGATTTTGTAATCTTAATGATTGCGGCTTAACAAATACTAAATAATAGATTAACGAGGGAATTTTTTGCTGTTTTAATGAAACTCAAATCTGTCTCGGGGCATGTGAAGAGGCAAGAATGTATTTTAATTCAATGGCGTGAATATGAAGAATTTCAAGCTCGTGCATAAATATTTTGAAGTTTTAGAAAGTCAATTAATTCCTTTTAAGCATTTATTAATCGAGTATTAATCTTCAATCATTTAATTAGCAGGGTAGCTTGAATCTAAAATCAAGCGAGTCAACTATTATTATCCACATAATTGAAAAAAAGAATGGAAAACCGTAGAGATTTTATCAAAAAGGCTGGTGCCTTAACTGCTCTAAGTCTTGTTTCGGATTGGGCAATGGGCGCCCCATCCAGCGACAGCTTCGGAGAAATATTACCTCAAAGACAATTGATTCGGAATGGTGAAAAGGTGACTTCATTCTGTTTGGGAGGTTACCATGTTGGATTCACCGAAAACCCAAAGGAAGCTGAGCGAATGTTAGAGCGTTCTATGGAATTAGGTATTCGATTTTATGACAATGCCAGGAGGTATCACGATGGCCGGTCAGAGGAATATATGGGAAAATTTCTAACACCTAAATACCGAGATAAAATCTTCCTGATGACCAAGGCTCCTGCGAAGACAGGCAAAGATGTTAATCAACAGTTGGATGAATCTTTAAAAGCGTTAAATACTGACTATGTTGATCTATGGCAAATTCACACTTTTGTAACTCCTGAAGACGTAGACAACAGGATTAGAGACGGTGTGCTTGATGCATTCCTTGAGGCGAAAGCCAAAGGCAAAACTCGTTACCTTGGATTCACAGGTCACAGAAGTCCAAAGACACATCTCTACTTCCTAGACCAATTGGAAAAAAGAGGATTGACAGAAGAATTTTCGACATGTCAAATGCCCCTGAATGTATGCGATCCCTCATTTGAATCCTTTGAAAAGCATGTATTGCCAGTATTGCTCAAGAAAAAAATCGGAGTAATCGCCATGAAGACTATGGCTGGCGGCAGTATGATGGGTGGACGAATTGACACCACGCCAAAAGACATTAAAACAAAAGATATACCTGACGTAGTAGCCAAGACAGAATTGACTATGGCTAACCTGCATCAGTATGTTTATTCACTTCCGATCTCCGCATTGTGTAGTGGTTGCAGGTTTACTTACGAAGTGGAACAAAATGTAAAAGTGCTCAAAGAATTGGGCAAATTGACATCAAATGAAAAGAAGCAATTGATCAGTCTTGCTAAGCCTTACGCTGGTCAGATCGTTGAAAATTATAAGCGCGTTTTAAGTTGAAATAGTTTTTTGGATTTAGTAGACAAGCAAGGCACTGTTCTTAGATAAGGGCAGTGTCTTTGTTTTTTGAAGAAGGAGAGTTTTATTTAATAAGAGAAGCCGCACCTAAAATCGCTGCGTCTTCACCGAGCACGGAATTGTCAATCGGCAAAGAAATGCCTTTGTTCGCAAGAATTTCATTCACTTTTGGAATGAACAAGTTTTTAGCTTTCATGATATTTCCTCCAATGACAATCACTTCCGGGTCTATTGTAGAAACAAAAGAGCCAATAAACTCAGAAAGGCTAATGGCAAATTCTTCAAACACCTGCCTTGCTTGTGCATCATGATCGTACTTATCACTTAGCTCCTTGACGTTTTTTACTACACCTCCAGCTAGCTCTTGGTATCTTTTCAAAAACCAATTTGTTGAAATGTAGTCCTCGGCTATGCCATCACGCATCGGGCTTTCCCAGAGCTTTGCATCCGTGGCTACTCCATCAATGACATAAGCCGAGCCTATACCTGTACCAAGAGTCAAACCTATAGCCCTTTTCGTAGATTTGGCAGCCCCACCCAAATATTCTCCAAGCATATAGCACTCTGCATCATTTTGCATCAGTACCTTCTGCCCTAATTTGGCTTGCAGGCGTTCCTTTACATTTATTTTGTAAAGTGATTTGAACTTTCCTTGATCTTTTAAGAGAGATATGCCATTCTCATAGTCAAATGGGCCAGGAATTGCCATACCTACACCGCTACACTCTAAATCCTTGACTTTAGCATTACATTCAGATATTGCATTCGACCAGTTCTGTAGTATTTCATCAGCAGATCCTTTCGAATCTACCTTTTGCCTCGTAATACTCTCCTCAATTACTTCGCATGCATCCAAATCAACCAATGCCGCTGTAATGTGAGATCCTCCAATGTCTACTCCCGTAACTATTTTTCTCATTTATAATTGATAATTACACTAAGTACTGAAAGTACCAGCAATTGATCTTCTTTATTTATTATCCAAAAGCAATTTCAAATCATCCATGACAGCACTGTATTCTGATTTACCAGCCAGGTTTTGATATTCACCAGGATCATTTTTTTGATCGTAAAGTTCTTTTCCTTTGTTCCCATTGTCCCATTCGATATATCTCCAATCTGCCGTCTTCACCATCCTTCCCATCATATCACCGCGTTTGGTCACAGCAAAAACTTCATTCTTAAAAGGTAGCTCAGGGTCAGAAACCACCCCGGCAAAACTTTTACCTTCCAGGTATTCTGGTGTATCATTTAAATTCATGATGTCAGCCAAAGTCGGATAGATATCTATGAATTCGAACATTGCATCGGATTTTATCCCCTTTTTGCCCACTGAGTTTCCTGCCATGATGAATGGCGCATTGGTTCCTTGCTCATAAACTGTTACCTTATTCCACCATTTATTTTCTCCCAAATGATAGCCATGATCTCCAAAGAAGACCACAAGTGTATTGTCTAGCTGACCTGATTCTTTCAAAGCATCCATCAGTCGTCCAACCTGAGCATCCATAAACGAAGTGCAGGCATAGTAAGATCTTAAGAATTCACGCTTGTCATTGTCATCAAATTTATCAAAAACGCTTGACCAGCTAAGCAAAGAGTGCGGATAGGCTGGTTCCCATCCTTCGGGTAATTCAGGAGGGTTGCAATCCTCCAATGGGTATATGTCAAAATACTTTTTGGGTGCCACATATGGATCATGAGGTTTTTTGAAGCCAACTGCCAAGAAAAATGGTTTGTCCCTTTTGGTTTTTATGAGCTCTACTGCCTTTTTAGCAATTTGGCCATCTTCCTGATCATCATCTGTACCTTCTGTTGCCTGCCAAAAACACCAGGGCAATCGACCATTGGTGAGGTTTCTTTTTTCTCCCTGCCACCCAAGTTCTGTTGTTTCAAATTTATAATACGCATCCCATGCTTTAGCATCTTCATGATCTGGTTCTTTATCATGAAATGTCTTGCCTATCCCCAATGTTTCGTAACCATTTTTCTTAAAAAGATAAGGAAGAGTCGTCTTGCCTTCAATCAATGGAAGCAGAGGAGTTGTATTGTCTAGAATTCCAAGAGTTTCGGGACGCAATCCAGTCATAAACGAACCCCGGCTCGGTCCACAAACAGCAAAGTTGCAATGTGCATTGTTGAACTGAACGCCTCGCTCTGCCAACCGGTCGATATTTGGAGTTTTCACTAAAGGGTGACCATAAGTGCCTAGTGTTGGCTTTAAATCGTCTATAATTATGAAGAGTACATTTTTGTCAGATTTTTTCTCTACCGAACCTTTCTCCTTAACGTTTGTACATGCAGCAAAAGCCAAGCACGCCAATAGGATGCATTTTATTTTCATAGCTAGTATGTTTCTTTTTTTAGTTTAATTGAAATTCAACATATATTGGTTTGTGATCTGAGGGATAAGCTCCATTCACATTGTAATCCACTTCTTCATATTTGAGCACCTTAACGGCACCTTTGTACAAAATCCAATCTATATCTTCACCATCCTCAATGGTATCTTTAAACAAATCCGTATTCTCTGAGCTCTCATCTCCAACCAGTACATTGTATGGCGCACTACCTGGACGGCAATTGAAATCACCCATTAGAAAGATAGGCCTCTCTGCTGTCCATGTTCCAAAGCGGCTCAATTCGTTCGTTCTCTCTAGAATTAATTTAGATGCATTTAGCCTGGCCAATGACTGCTTGCGGCTGTTGAAATAATGTGTATTGAAAATGTAAAACTCCTCTGTATTGTACCAGTGCCCTCTGTAATCCTGTGGATACGGACCCTCCTCTCCTTCTTTTGGCCTGTTGATAAATGCCAGCCTTGCCCAGGTAACCATTCGTGGATTAACATCCGGACCACTACCAATTATCTCAGGTGTTTTTGATAGTTGAAAACTTTGTACTTCTCTTATCCGAAACTTTTTGCGTTTAATGAAAATGGCCATGTGCTCATCATCATCGCCACCTTTGCGACCTTCACCCACTACCACATATTCCTCCAATTGGTCAGCCAGATAATCTACTTGTTCCTTGAGGCCCTCTTGTGTGCCTATAATGTCTGGATCATACTTGCGGATCAGGTCAATTTGCATTTCGCGCCTTTCCTCCCATGAGGGTTTGAAAGTTGGGCTGGCAAACTTCAGATTATAAGTCATCAGCTTCAAAGTCCTTTCACCAGGTTGTGTTTGTTGAGCAAATACGGAACAACAAAAAACAAGCGACACGAAAATGGATAAGCCCAAAAATCGCTTTTTACTTCCCAAATATGATAACATGGTTATAGTTTGATTGTTTAATGATTCCTTCCCTTAACCTGAGGTTTTGGTACGGGCATCTGGTCCATCCAGGTTTGTAATTTGTTCTTTATCTCCTTCGCCTTTTCTGGTGATGAAGTTGATAGATCATTTACCTCTCCTTCATCTTTGTTAAGGTCGTATAGAGCAAACTGACCACCGATCATTACCCCTTTCCAGTTTTCATCCAGAATTGCGGAATTTTTCCCGGATTCATACCAAAATATTGGCTCCTTTCTGATCACAGGTTCTCCAAGGACGGCTTTGCTCATATCTTTACCATCGAATATAACATCAGGCAGCTGCTGAATCCCTGCAAACTTGGTGATCGTAGGAACCCAATCCAATCCGCTCAAGATCGTCTTGTTATCTACCAAACCCCCTTGAATTTCCTTTGGCCATTTCACAATGAATGGGACGTGAGTACCTCCGTCTTTTACCGACAACTTTCGTTCTCCATAATCGCCAGCAGAGCCAACATTATTCAACAATGTAGGCCTCTCAATATATCTTTTTACCACGCTTTCATTGATCACCTGGGAGGTTAATGGCCCTGGACCATTGTCACTGCTAAATGCAACAATTGTATTATCCTCAATGCCAAGTTTTTTCAAAGTATCCAGTAAACAACCAACTGCTCCATCAAGAGCCGTTAAATCCGCACAGTAGGCCTGTATCGCTTTGTCAATATCACCATGTTTGGCCACAAACTCAAGGAATTCTCTTTGCTGGGGATTATTGAAATCTTCCAGATCCACCTTAAGATCGGCATACCTTGCAAGTTGCTCCGGCGTAGGGTCGATGTAGGAATGAGTGGGCTGAACCCAAAGGTTGAGGTAAAACGGTTTGTCCTTATTTTTCGACACAAAGTCAATGGCATGATCCACAAAACGATCTGCACTGGTCGCCCGAAAATAGCGTTCTTTCATCACTTTATTCGTCCAGCCTTGAGCGGAGCTGGAAGTGGTAACCTGAAAATCAATACCAAACTCCGTTGGGCTTGGTGAAGATGGATTTCTGCTTCCCAAGTGCCATTTACCTACATGAGCCGTGGCATAACCGGACTCTTGTAACAAGCTAGTAACCGAAGGTTGATCAGTTTGCAAATGATAAGTTTCATAAAACTCCCTGGCTGGATGCATTCCTCGCATGAGTGCATACCTACTAGGTGCACACCATGCTGCCGACATATATGCTTTCGTAAATCGAATGCCTTCTGCTGCCAGTTGATCAATGTTGGGTGTTTTCGCATAAGGGTGCCCTGCACAGCCCAGGTCTCCAGCACCCAGGTCATCTGTCAAAATCAAAATCACATTTGGCCTTGTGTCCTTTTCTTTTTTGATGGTAGAATTACATTGAAAGAATCCAACGCACGCAAGCAAGATCAGAACCCAATTATATTTTGAAAATAAATTCATATCAGTCAGTTAAGTCGGCAAATGGCCTTTTATCAAAAGTTGACAAATCAGCTCGGAGCAAAGCTTTCATTTCTTTTGTTTTGGGCGCCACTGGCGAATAAATGTTCAACTTTTCATCCGGGTCCATTTTGAGGTCATACAGTTGGTCTGCATCATGATAGTGGGGATTGGTCAGACATGCATGGTAGCCCAAATGTGAGTTTCTGGTATAATATGGGAGTAGAGTGGTGATACCTCCCCAACTTCTGAAGCGTTCGCCACGAGCAATTTTGTCCAGGCTCTTCTGATCATAGCGCACAGCAATGTATTTCCAATCTTTTGTCATTACCCCTCGTGCAAACCCAAGCTCAAAGAACAAATGATCATGAACGGCCTCTTGTCCACCATCCAGCAAAGACTTCAAGCTTTTTCCATCCATTTCATCCTCCTTAGAAATTGTTCCTCCCGCCAGATCCAAAAACGTCGGCGCAAAGTCTATGTTCTGTACCAATTCGCTGCATTCCTGCCCTGCTTTGATGCCATTGGGCCAGTGCATCATCAATGGCACTCTGACACCTGTTTCATAAATAGTAGTTTTACCATAGCGAGTAGCTCCATGGTCAGAAGTCACGATAATAAGTGTGTTTTCATACACGCCCTTTTCTTTTAGCTTATTGACCAAAGCGCCAATGGCATTGTCGATCCATGTAAGCCAGGCCTGATCTGGATCCATACCTTCCATTCCCGCTACTTCTTGTTGAATAGATTCCCGAGAAGGCATAAAATCAAATTTTTTGTCAACATAACCTTCACCGGTAATTTTTGGATCTGCATCTAGGCCGTAGATGAATTTGCCATCCTCTTTCTTCCATGGTTCCGGGCCGTGAGGTGCCGTTTGAGCATAGTAGAGGAAAAACGGATCCTTCTTTTTACTCGAATCTATGAATTCCAGCGCTGCGTCAGTCGTCCACTCAACATTATGCACATCACCCTCGGTGGAGTATAGCTCGCGAAGGTTTGCCGCATAAACACCTCCGGCATAGTCGAATCCATGCTTTTTTATCCTTTCCACCCACTGCTTTTGATTGTGCTTCATTGCATTGGTGACTTCCTGATTTTTTACGCTAGCACTTTTATCGTATGTTTTTAAACCGTGCTTTTCCCAGTCCTTTGGATTATTTAACACATAATGATCTACTATGTGACTCTTGCCCACAAAGCCAGTTCTATAGCCTTGTTCCTGTAAAAGTTTGGCAATGTTTGCCCTATCTTTTTCCAACTCCACATTGTTCTCCACACGGGTCATCTCACCTTCCGGATGTAAGTTCATAAATCTGTTTGCTGTGCAACGACCTGCATATCTCCCGGTGAGCATGGCATATCTACTCGGGGAACAAACCGAACTAGACACATAGGCTCGTCTAAAGATCATTCCATTTTTTGCAAGGTTATCAATCACTGGTGTATACACCTTGGATTCTCCATTAAAGCCAAATGCCCTGGAGTCTTTTACATGGTCGTCCTCAAGCGGAATCGGACTCTGATCATCCGTAACAAACAAAATGATATTTGGCTTGTCCTTGTTTTGTGAAAAACCGTTGAACTGACTTATAAACAGACAGGCTATTAACAATACTTTGAATCGCATATTTCGTTGATTTAAGATCCCCATTTTTCGTTTTTAATCGGCCCCATTGTGATTTCTATCTCTCCCCCTGTAGCCAAATCTCGGTGTTGGAAAAATGGAGTCTCCAACGGTTTACCGTTCAGTTTAACATATTGAATGTATTTGTTATCCGCTGAGTTATTTATTGTTTTCACTTTAAAAGACTTTCCTTCCGCCTGGAAGATCTCAACTTCATCAAAGATTGGTCTTCCTAATGAATAAGTCGGTTCTCCAGGGCAGAATGAATAAAATCCCATAGCACTTAAAATATACCATGCAGACATCTGCCCGCAATCTTCATTGCCCGAAAGTCCGTTCGGGTCGTTGAAATACAATGCGCTCATGATGCTATCAGCCAGTGCCTGAGTTTTCCAGGGCTGCCCGACATAATTGTACATGTGAGTAATATGATGACTGGGCTCATTCCCATGGGCATACTGCCCTATCAACCCGGAAATATCGCTTGATTTATGCTCCCCTTTAATTTCAGAGCTGGTTGAGAACAACTCATCAATTTTCGAGATAAATTTCGCTTCGCCTCCCATTAAGTCTACAAGACCACCAACGTCATGCGGAACGAACCAAGTCCACTGCCAGGCATTTCCTTCCACATAGTCGTCTTTTCTGTGTTGTGAAAATTTCGGATCGAATGGTTCCCGAAAAGATCCATCCTGCATCACCCCTCGCATAAAGCCCGTCTCTGCATCGAAATATTTGCTGTACCTTTTTGAGCGTTCCATAAACTTCTCATAGTCCTGCGTTTTGCCAAGGTCTTTGGCCATCTGGGCAATACACCAGTCGTTGTAAGCGTATTCTAGAGCTTTGGAAACTGATTCATTTTCCAGATCTGATGGAATATATCCTAATTCTTCATTGTATTTTTTTCCTTTTGGTGAAAGCTTCTGCTTAACCCTTTCAGCGGGGAAAAAAATATCTGTTGTATCGTAGGTAGAGGCGTGCACAATTGCTTCATAAGCCTTTTCTACATCAAAGTTTCGCTGACCTTTGAAATATGCGTCTACAATAACCGGAACAGCATGATAGCCGATCATTGTGCCTGTATAGTTAGCCGCCAATTCCCATTTGGGTAAGATTCCTCCTTTGTCATATACATCTAAAAGCGTTTGGATGTATTCTTCGTTCTTTGCAGCGTCAACAATGGTCATCAATGGATGAAATGCCCTGAAAGTATCCCACAGCGAGAACACTGTATAGATATTCTTGTCAGTTTTATGGATCTCCTGATCCATTCCACGATATCTGCCATCCACATCATTAAAAATGTAAGGACTGACTGAGGTATGATAAAGAGCTGTATAGAATATCTTTTTTTGATCATCCGTTCCGCCTTTAACATTGATGGCACTCAATTTTTCCTTCCATTCAGCTGCGGCAGATTGTTGAACTACTTCAAAATCCCAGTCCTTGATTTCAGCTTCAAGGTTTTTCTTTGCTCCTTCATAATCGACGGAAGATATGCCAACTTTAGCCATCAATGGTTCTTTGTTGGAGTCCGAAAATTCCAGTATGGCAGTCAAATTTTCCTTAGACACCTCAATTCCCGTATTCTCTAATTTTTTTAGGTCACTATAAAATGTAGAACCAAATGGTTTATTAAATTTTGCATGAAAGTATACATGGTGATTTTTTGCCCAACCTCTAGTTCGCTTGTACCCAGCTATTTCTGTATCGCTAATTACTTTGAACTCATGAGTAGGATTTTGATGTCCATGAATGGTATGTCTGAGATCAATGAGTAATGCTTGTTTTTCATTCTCCGCAAAAGTGTAGCGATGAAATCCCACTCTTTTAGAAGCCGTTAATTCTGCAGTCACCCCATAATCATCTAATTCAACCGAATAATATCCCGGAGAAGTCTTTTCACTACTGTGCCTGAACCGACTCCTATATCCAGAATCAGGGTCTTCGGGACTACCAGGTGATAGTTTTGTCTCGCCCGTATAAGGCATAAATAGAATATCGCCCATATCCCCTATTCCCGTACCACTGAGGTGAGTATGGCTAAAGCCCAAAATAGAGCTATCGGAATAATGATATCCAGCGCAAGCGTCCCAGCCCAAGGTTCTGGTGTCAGGACTTAACTGCACCATACCGTTGGGCGTGGTTGCACCCGGAAAGGTATGGCCATGGCCTCCAGTTCCTATGAAATTGTTGACGTATTTGGAGTTGTCTTTTGATTTAACCTCATGGTTCTCGTTTTGTATTTCGGGAGCAGAGCAACCCAAAACACACAAGAGTAAAACACTCGTCTTGAGGATTGTTTTGAACATTTTAGATAAAATTTAGATTTTAGGATTTAATTCAATCGTGACCTGAGTTACTGAAGCAATTATGATTTCTTAAACGAATCAAATCCTTACCAGCAAGTCCACCATCGATCTTATGTCAATTTTAGTTTTATGTAGTTAACGATCCGTTAAAAAATGATTAACACATATCAGTATTCACTAAAAAAAAGATAAACCTGTTATTTTCGGCTTGGCTGTTTTCTCAGTTTGTTTAGTTCTTCTGATAGCTTCTTAACCATCTCAGGCTTGTCATCATAAAGGTTTTTTGACTCTGAGGGGTCTTCTGAGAGATTGTACAATTGAGGCTTAAAAGTTTGCGTTAACCTTTCCGCCTTTTTTGCTGGAAGACCCTCCGGCTGTGTATCATCAATATACTTCCATCCATCCATTCTAATGGCTTGCATACCGCTTACCTCAGCGGTAACCATGGCTGGTCGGTTCTGTGAATTATCTTTACCAAGAAGTACTTTGAGAAAACTATAGCTGTCCTGTCCGGCACCTTCAAAATAGGATTCCCTGTCATCCAACACCTCATGCACAGTAGAGAATATATCAGTTAGGTTTATCATATTGTCCGAAGTAGTACCCGGCTGAATATTTCCTGGCCACCTTACAATAAACGGCACCCTTGTTCCACCTTCCCAAATAGTGTGTTTGTCTCCTTTCAACTTTCCATTAGCCAAAAAACCAAGGTCTCTAGCATACAGTTCTTCTGCTGCATCTGTTCGTTTATCCGGAAGTTGTCCACCATTGTCACTTGTGAAAAATATTAGCGTATTATCGGCAATATTCATATAGTCCAGTACATCCAGAATGCGACCAACGCTTTGATCAAGATCCTGGATAAAATCACCATAGGGTCCACAACCACTCATTCCACGCATGTCATCTGACGGAGTGATCGGTCGATGCACAGCCACTGCAGCAAAATATAAGAAAAATGGATCGTTAGGATCAACGTTCTTGATCCAGTCAATAGCCTTTTCTGCCAGTTCCGGAGTAACATCCTTGTTGACACGCTGTGGTGCATCTATACCGACATAGGGTTTACTATAAAAGGTTCGGGAGTATGCCGTCACCTGGTCTGTCCTTTGTCCATATATATGATCATTTTCTACATAAACACCCCATACGTCACCATGATTTTGAGGCACACCAAAATGGTAGTCAAAGCCCATATCTAAAGGCCCAGGGCTTAGCTTTTTTGTGAAATCTACTTCTTTGTTGTTACCATATCCTAAATGCCACTTGCCAATTGCCGCAGTTTGATATCCCCTATCATTCAAGAGATCAGCGAGCGTTATATCATCCGGATCCAAAATAAGCGGATCCAGGGGGTTGACTACCCCAAACTTTAGTTTGGATCTCCATGGATATTGCCCTGTTAACAGCCCAATCCTTGTTGGAGTACATATTGATGCCGGTGTACTTGCATCTGTAAAGAGCATACCCTCATTGGCAAGACGATCGATATTTGGTGTTCTTACATGCTGTTTCTCTGCACCATACATGTTAGTACTACCATAACCGAAATCATCAGCTAATATTACAATGATATTGGGTGGAGTAAATCCACTTTTATCCTGGGCTAAAACACCAAAAACTAATAGAAATAAACCCATGCTAAGGGTTGTCTTTTTAATTTGAAATTCAATCATTTCTTTTTGTTTAAATTTAATACAGCTTAAATCTATCTTTATGGTCTTAGGAAATTCTTAATTTATGATTAATCAGTTATACATTCGCGTTGATATTGATTGATTTGACTAATTTTAGGACTTAGAGCGAACAGCGGTCATAATAATTGATTTTATGAATAACCTTCATTCACTATTCAAGTTTGACACACTCCTACTGTTCAATAAAACTTCAATGGCTAAAGGATTTTCTCGAATATTGAGAAAGACAATAAAGGCGACTTTCTTCTTAATGATATTAGGAACGAATTTATGCATGTCGCAGGTGAAGGGTTTGGGCTTCCACTCCCATGAAGTGGCCTATGAAAAGCGAACATCCATGAACCTTTCACCTGATGGATATTTTAAATTCCGGTCTGAATTCAGAATGACTTTTGACCTTAATATTGAAGACAACAAAAATCAGATGTTCGGCTATGTCTTCAGAATGATTGTCAACGACACGCTCAATATTGATTTTCTAATTAAAAGAGAACCTCCTTTCGTTAGGGTTTTAGTCATTCATGGTGATTCGCCATCAAATATAGTGGTCCAATATCCGGTTAATGCTCTTTTCGGTTCATGGAGACATTTTGACCTTCAATTCAGTCTTAACCAAAACAAAATTACACTAAAGACCGACACGACAGAACTGAAAAACAATGTCCTAAACATTCATAAAAATGATCGAATAAAATTATTGTTCGGAGCTAATCAATATTTAGACTATACCACAACAGATCTTCCTCCCGTAAACCTTCGAGAGTTAAAAATCTATGAAGACAATAGATTAATTCACTACTGGCCATTAAATGAAGGAAACGGAAATATTGCATATGATAATGTTGGGAACAAGGATGCGCGATTGACCAACCCTAAGTGGCTGGCCACTAAGCATCAGTTTTGGACACTTGATCGAAGCTTTAGCCTTTCTGGCATAGCCATGACAGCCTATAACAAAGAGGAAAACTTGATTTATTTAGTGGGAAACGACTCTCTGGCAACAGTAAATATGGATCAAAATTCGTACTACTTCACCAGCTACGATACGACCAACTTTTCTTTTAAACCAGGTGATCAAAGTATTTATTCCAATAATAATGAACTATACGTCTATGATATTTCACAGGGAGGCAAACTAAACAAATATAATATATTAGAAAACCGCTGGGTTGGTGATTATGCGGGAAAAACACCTTTAACTGAATACTGGCATCATAACCGCTTCATTGACGAACAAGAAAATAAACTGTTTTTGGTTGGTGGATATGGCCAGCACACCTACAAAAACACAGTATATACCTATGATGATGCTGTAAAAAAATGGTATGAGCTAATGCCTGGTCAGGAAAATTTTTCTCCACGTTCGCTTGCTGGGCTAGCCATTAACAAAACGGCAGATAGTGCCTACATTTTTGGTGGGTACGGTAGTAGAAAAGGTAGCCAAATGCTTAGCCCAAAATTCTATAACGACATCAATCTTTACTTGCCCAAGCAAAAATCTTTGCAAAAAATAGGAGAGTTAGAAATATCCGACAATGGCTATTGTTTTGCAAATTCCGTTGTAATGGATAGCAGTAGAAATTTTTATGGCCTTTTGCACGAGAAAAATAAGTTTAACTCTTATCTGAAACTTGCGAAATGGAGCTTAAAAAATACAAAACCTGAATTCCTGGCAGACTCTATTCCATATTCCTTTCACGACATCAGGTCATATTCCGATTTATATTACAGTCCGACAAGTGAAAAACTATATACAGTCACCACCTTGTATGATGAAGAGAAAAAAACAACGGATGTTAATATCTATTCACTGAATTTTCCTCCAATAAATTTGATCACACAACAAGAATCCAGCAATCATTGGCTACCAATAACTGCTGCGATTTCCTTGCTTTTCGGTTTAGGGTTGTTCATTAAACTGAGGTCAAGAAAAGAAGAGACACCTACAGAGAAAGTAGTCGAACAAGCACCTCCGGCAATCTTACCAAAACAAAAAAAGCAAAATTGCATTCTATTATTTGGCGGATTCCAGGTGTTTGATAAAAATGGTGATGAGATAACAGGCAAAATCACTCCGCTGCAAAAGGAATTATTTCTGATGGTGCTTATGACTTCATTGCGTCATGAAAAGGGTATTTCTTCCGAACGATTGGATGAAATTTTTTGGTTTGACAAATCTAAGGTTAAGGCTAGAAATAACAGATCGGTAAATATCTCTAAAATAAATGCCGTTTTTCAAGAATTAGGAGGGTGTAATTTCAACCTAAGGAATGGCTCGTGGATGGTAGATATAGATCACGAAAAGGTGTATGTGGATTACTCAGAATGCCTTCAGCTCATTGAACAGCCTGAAATCTCAACTCAATCCATCAAAAGGCTAACAGAACTGGTTCATGGCGGGGCACTTCTACTCAATTCAAATTATGAATGGTTAGACGAATACAAAGGAGATGTTTCAAATAGAGTGATTGATGTTTTATTGAAACATATCAAAGATCCAGATATTCAGAAGGATCAAAACTCTGTTGTCAACCTAACAAATATGGTCTTCACGTTTGACCCAACCAATGAAGATGCATTAAATCTACAATGTCAAGCTTTTGTAAAACTAGGCAAACACAGTCTTGCAGAGAAAACTTATAATCGCTTCGCTAAAGAATATAAGGTCATCTACGCAGAGGATTACGAGTTTTCGATGAGTGAGGTGATCAAGGGGAAATCCGCTTAACCCTATTAAGCATTTCTTTGTCTTCTGTTAAGCGCCCTGGACTATTATTGTTATTACAAAATTTGACTAATCAAAAGCATAAACGCATTTGATCATTTCTAAACCGTGATATGTAATGAAAACTAAAGTTCTAGCAGTTGTTTTAAGTATTATTTTGAATTTCAATGGTTCACGCATACTGGCACAAAGTGATCAGCAACCAAATGTTATTATCATTCTCACCGACGATCAGGGCTATGGAGATCTTGGTTTTACAGGAAACAAACATGTAAAGACTCCAAACCTGGATCAATTTGCAAAAAAAAGTATTCGCTTTAACAACTTTCATGTCTCCCCCGTTTGCGCCCCCACCCGATCGAGTTTAATGACTGGTCGCTATTCTTTGCGCACCGGTATTAGAGATACTTACAATGGTGGAGCTATTATGTCTGGCAATGAGGTTACAATTGCAGAGATGCTTAAAGATGCTGGATACGAAACCGGGATTTTTGGTAAATGGCACCTTGGGGACAATTATCCGAGTAGACCCATGGATCAAGGATTTGACGAATCCGTAATTCACCTGGCTGGTGGTATGGGACAAGTCGGGGATATCACGACTTTTTTCAAAGGTGACAGTAGTTACTTTGACCCTGTTCTTTGGCACAATGGCACCAAAGAAGCCTACAAAGGATATTGCTCCGATATTTTCACTGATAATGCCATTGATTTCATTGAATCAAAAAAAGACGAAACATTTTTTTGCTATCTGTCATTTAACGCACCACATACACCTCTTCAGGTTCCCGATAAATATTACCAACTCTATAAAAGCATAAATCCTGCGGAAGGATATTCTGGTGGTGCAGCTACAAAAATGTCTGAAAAAGATAAAGAAGATGCCAGAAAGGTATTTGCCATGCTAACCAACATCGACGACAATGTAGGGAAAGTGCTGGCGAAGCTAGAAGCATTGAAAATCAGAAAAAACACGATTGTAATTTTCATGACCGACAATGGTCCTCAACAAGTGAGATATATTGCCGGAATGAGAGGAAGGAAAAGCAGTGTTTATCGTGGGGGCAACAGAGTACCGTTTTTCTTCAGTTATCCTGAAAAATACAAGGGAAACAAAGATATATCTACAACATCGGCTCATATAGATATCTTGCCTACACTCGCTGATCTATGCAAAGGCACAGTACCACAAGACAGAATCATTGATGGACAAAACTTAGTTCCCCTTCTTGAAGAGAACAAAGTGAATTGGGCGAATAGGTCATTGTTTTTTTACTGGACGAGAAAATATCCCGAACTCTATAACAACATGGCCCTTCAAAAGGGTGATTACAAACTGGTAGCACATGCGGACTATAGTGCCAGTCTTGATGCATTTGAATTGTTTAACATCAAAAATGATCCAGGAGAAGAAAACAACATTTTGAGAGAAAACACTTCATTAGCAACATCCTTAAAGGCTGAACTTGATAAAAAATACCAGGAATTGATTACATCCAAAAATCTCGTTGACCCTCCTGTCATTCATATTGGATCCAAGGAAGAAAACCCATTGATTCTGAACAGAAACGATGCGGGTGGTCAAAGAGCTATGTGGAAACAGGAAGAAATTTATGGTATGTGGTCAGTAAAGATCGAGCCCGGTACCTACAATTTCAGGTATAAGTTCCTCAATCCTGTAAGTCCCGGAGGCAAGATGTATCTTGAAGCAGGTGAAATAATTCTTCAATCCAAAAATTCCGCCACGTCCGATGTGCTAGAAATGAAAAACGTTTCTCTACCATCGATGACTACAGACCTTATCCCTTTTTATGCAAGTAAGGGTAAAAGGATTCTTCCCTTTTGGGTAGAGGTGGAAAAAATAGACTGAAGCTAGCGGTCTATTAGTGGAATAAACTGATGAGAAATTGAATCCGAAGAAACCTCCCACAGCCGGAAACCTAATGGCCTCTTGTCGAAATTTTTACTTGTTGTCTCACCACTTACCATAGATATGCCTTCATAATCATTGATGATGGTTTCGTGCTTATGACCAGACAAATAAGCCTTCACACCATGGAACTTTAACAATGACAATATTTCTTTTCTATTGCTTAATGGCAAATTGAAATATTTCTCTTCTTCATCAGGGGACTTTATATAAATCGGATAATGGCCTATCACAAACTGTGGCCTTTTCAGGTTACTCAGGCTATCAAGGGTGCTTTTGAACCAATTATGATGTTTATCCGACTCATTCTCTACGTCAACTTTCCAGAGTTGGGTGTTTGTCACAACAAATGAATATCCTTTATTTTCAAATGTGAAATAGTCATCACCGATAACTTTCCGGTAGTATGCAAGCGTAGTATCGGTCGGTGTATTCCCCACATCGTGATTACCGGGAGCAAGATGACATGGGACCTTCAAACCACGCATTATTCTCTTAAAATCCGTGTAAGAACTATCAGATGCATGATGCACCAGATCACCGCATATCACCGCAAAATCCGGCTTCAACTGGTTTATCTGATCGACTGCCTGTTCAAACGATTGTACATCATGCTGATAGCCACCCATGCCCAATTGCGTATCACACAACTGAACGAATGTAAATGTTTGTTGCTGAACACAGGACGTTGCAAAAAACAACATCACTATAAAAGCTGTCTTATAGAAATATGACCACATTTGAAGCTATAAGTTAAGACAATACCGACACTACCCGATTACTTCTTTACTATGTGGAAGTTAACGTGTTGATCGTCCAGGTCAACTGTCAACATATACACACCAGGCGCATTATTCAACAAATCCAGTATCATGGTATCATCATTTTGATTAATCATCTGAAAATTGAGTCTTCGGCCTAGCAGATCTACTAAAGAAACCTGTATTTCCGGGTTGTACAAGAATAATTCAGATTTTATCTTGAACAACCTTCGGCTTGGGTTCGGATAAACAGAAAATAGAGCGGTCAAATCCTGTTGAACTGACAGCACCTCTACTTGAATATTTAGAACAAAGCTGAAGCTTACACTACCGCCCTTGTTGTCATCTGCTGTCACAGTAATGGTAGTCTCTCCTATTCCTATTTCTGTTATTACAAGATTGTTACCGTTAATGGTAACGGTTGCAATATCCTCAGCACTTGAACTTGCGGTAAAAGTCATATTATCTCCATCGACATCAATAAAAACAGAAGCCAGGTCGAATTCTTTGGTCTCAAATCCAAGATCGATGTTTTGATCGGGTATAAGCTCAGATATCGTCGGTGCATCATTGAGGTCTGTAATGGTCACCACAAAATTGTCACTCACACTTCCACCATTTCCATCGTCGGCAGTAACAGTAATAGTGGTTTCTCCTTCTCCAACTTCAGTAATAATTAGTTTACCATTTGAAACCGACACAGTAGCCACCTGCTCATTGCTGGAAGTCAAAGCATAGGTGAGCTCATCCATATCCTCATCAGTAATGTATTGACTCAACTCAATTTCACGGTTTTCAAATCCCTGATCCAGCATTTGATCTTCTACAGACTTAACCAATTCTGGAAGGTCATTTTCATCCTTGACATTGATGGTCAATTTCGCCGTTGCAAAACCACCGCTTCCATCTGAAGCGCTTATCAACATGGCAATCTGAGGATGTTCTTCATAATTTATTTTCGAGCCATCCAAAACCTTCAATTCGCCGGTAGTGTTGACCAGCGCAAAAGCTCCCTCACCGCCCGATACAATTTCATAGCCAATCGATCCATCTTCAAAGTGAGTTGCCTGAATATTTCCTAATGACAAATCATTAACACTGTTTTCAGAAACTTCAAACTGGTAATCATCCAAATCCATGTTCCCCTTCAATTTGAATGAATAGAATTCGTTGCTGCAATCACTTTTTACGAAAGTGTAATCACCCAGTAATGCAGAAGAAACAAGAGGAATCTGATAGGTATCTTCAGAGGCTTCTAATGTCATTTGCTCACCTGAAGGATTGATCAACTGGATGCTAAAAGGACTTCCTTTAGCTTTGATCAGTGAGAGATCTTCTCCGTTCATTTTCCATTTTGAAGCCAAATAGCTCTCAAAAAATTCAATTTCGTTCGCATTCAAGTTTCTATCAAATACAATCACCTCGCTAATCGGGCCTTTGTGGTAACGATTGGTTCCAGAATTTGCATTTCCTGTAACTCCCAAAGAAATCGATTCATTATTCGTCATTTTCTCCGAGGATGGCAATGTCACCGATGCATCTCCTTCTGTACCATTAATGGCTAGAGTCAATGAACTACCTACTTTTGAAATGACGGATATGAACTGATGTCCATTGCCATAAGTACCGCCGTTGAAGGAGGTTTGACCAGCGCTAACTTGAGTTCTGTTATCTTTAGAATATCGATAATACCAGCCATCGCCCGCTGGAGTGTTTTTGTTTCCAATCAGGTTCGTCCAATCCGACCCTGTGTTGGTAGCACCAACGAGAATGATCGTCCAATCATCTTCCATAAATCCATCCTGGGCAGAGCTAAAAAGCTCCAGCCCGTCAGCATTACCTGATTGTCCAAACATAACCGCCGGTAGTCCATTGAAACCATCAGAGTCGTACTTTGGCCTAAGCGCTGTTTCCCTGGGCTGTGCATTGTTTTGATATGAAGACTGATCCTTCCATGAAGTCACCTCATCACCGTCGCTGAGTGCCGCACCCAAATCCATTGCATCCAGCCATAGAACTGGCTCAAAATAATCACTAGGAATGCCCGAGGCGCTAACATTAATATTTAATACATCTTGAGAGTTTACAAGAATCTCTTCATCCATTGCAATGGGATTGTCCGCAATATCAACCGATACACTCACCCCAAGGTCAGGAAAAATATGAATTTCACTTTGTGCAGTTTCTCCTCCAGGTCTGATACAATCTTCATTACTAGTCAAAATACATTTGACTACATCTCCGGGACTAACTTGACTGGCGGGTAATACTCTTTCGGAAAATGTTACGAGTTCATCGTTTACATACCAGTCAAACTGAGGCTGGTTTCCTCCATTTGAAACCAACGCTTCGATACTTGGTGAGCAAGCATCCGTATAAATTACCTTCAAGTCTAATCCTGCTGTAGCGGTTTGGCGCAGCTCTTCGAAAAGATGATCTTTAGTCGTGACACGATCTTCATACTGTACAATATTTGGCCATGCCTTTTTACCCCAATCGATCATAGAATCTATCAAATGGCAGTCTACACCGAATTTTATAGACTCCTGGATAGACCAATATAAATGATCAGACCAATAGGGGCCTTCCGGGTTGGATGTAAATCCCTGAAGTGGACCCAGAACATCTTCTACTTTAGTTTTGTCCTCAGGATCCAGGACATTTGATATTTCATTACTGGAGGGCCATCTGTTCCAAAAATCCACGTCGTTTTCAGGTTTGTGTACTTCTTTAAGGAACTGTCGAATTTGAGCATCCAGCACCCATTTGGTCATGCCATAATGGACTTGCTTATCGAGAAGTGTTGGCCAAAATGATGGTCCAAATCCATGGAGTTGCGATGCTCCGGCATCACCTTCTTTGCCGAAAAATTGCCATGGTCCCTGTACCCTAATCCTAAAGCCTTTTCCATTATTTGGTGTAGTTGCACCGCTCCAGGTCCTGGTTTGGTACATGGTATTCAAAGCATGATAGTACCGGAGAGGTTCATAAAGCCCTGAAGAATAACTGGCTTCAGCAATGAACTGCTGCTGGTAGTTATAATCCACTGGTGAGTTATGGGATATCATGCCATTGCCACCATTAACAACCGCCTGCAACTGATACCATGCAGTGGATTCGTATTCTCCTGTCTCGTTAGGTTGGCCTTCAAATTGACGGCAATCGTTATACACGCAGGCAGTGAAGTGGGGAGGTATTTCAAATACCTGGTACATATCGCCAAACCATTGTCGTTCGGCAGGTTGGTCAATAGGATCTACAAACCAGTGGGATTTGTCCTGCAAATCAAATTCCTGAACCACTTCAAAATTCTTAACAGCCAGCAAGCGACCAAGGCTGGTCGCAGCAAATTCAAGCAATTGTTCATCAATCAATCCCTGAGTGATGGCAAATCCATCATCGGCCCTCCAATGCTCACCTCTGCCTTCATCTGCTCCTTCGCTCAGGAAAAAGCGGAAATTTCTCCAGAATTCCTCGATCTCAATCATCATATCATTAGCATTTGCCTCTGATAGCGGACTGTTGTCTTCAAGGAATTTTCTATATGCCGGATAAGCTTTCGCCGGACTAAATGCTGTGTTTGCATCACTATAAAAATTATTTCTGTCAAAAGCATCTATGGGATGGATCATAGGAAGCCAATGTTTCCAATCCGGCAATTGGACCGCTAAAGGAAGTTGAGTTCTATCAACCATTTTGTCTGAATCAAAACGATCAGCCACACTTTCTTCGCTTATTCCATCAGGAAACATATACTCGGCCATGTCTGCATCTTTGTCCAGGACTGCATCCAAACCTGCCCCGGCCGCCCAGTACTCAATTTGTTTTCCTTCCAATTCAGGACCTGGCTGATAGGGAGGATTCCATGGTCGGCCATGGCGATTCACATTGTCATGTTTATCTGATAGCGACCGAATATAAGATGCTATTTTTTTTCCCTCTTCTTGCGAAAGGTTATGGAATTTAGCCCGCTCTATGATGGATTCATTCGAATACGCGAAAAGTTCGAGATCCCGGCCATCCTGCGTATGACAACTAGAGCAGGTAGCTTTTATAGGTTGGAATGGCTGGAGTTTGATACCATACCAAAAACCTTCTCTATCTTCCGGGAGGTAGTTGCTCCAAAGTTTTCCATTATACCATAAGTCTTTACCTTCCTCGATGGACTGTGAATCAGCATAAGGAGGCCTCCATGTATTGGGATCTTCTTCTACAAAATATTCGTCTGGTAGGATCTTTGAGCCCTGCTGATCCAATAGGTTTAGCCTAATCACTCTAAACCCGTTTGATATAGCATCAGACATATTGAAGCGAAAATGAATGGTGTTTTCACCTGCGGTAAAATCAGTAGCCGGAATGCTAAATCGGATCGTATTAAATCCTCCATGCGCCATGCCTCCTCTTGCCTTTTCCTGGTATTGCATATCAACAGTGGAGTGATTCAAGTTCAGCCAATCACCGTCGTTGATTTTTATAGAAGCTTTATTCTCATAGCTCATATTATTGACTTGCAGCCAAAGACGCTCAGTCACCGTTGACATTTCCTTGGTTAAAGTCAATTTTCGTTCTACTATTTTGCCTTCTTCACCAATTACTTCGACCGGTAGAAGAATCTGGGATTGAACCTGATGACAGATCAATACCATCATCATCAGAACCAGGTAACTATTGAGTTTCATTATTCGATAAATTCAGTTTACACAGGATATTCTGCATGTAGGAGTTGGATTCATCCCACCTTTCTAATTGCTATGAATTGTGCTTATAGAAAAAAGGTTAAAAAAATACAGGGCCCAAAAAGGCCCTGCATTAAACTATTCAACTATACTATGAATTATTAGTTCACTTTGAACTCTGATCTCAAAATTTGAAGATACTCATTAGAGTAGTTTTGAGACGGCTCTAGCTGCATATCGAAATTCCAATTGTTGAAGGAATCAACAATGACCATTCTATTAGCAGAGCTACTTCTTTTTGCAATATTGCAAAATGTCTTAAAAAACTCCGGATCCTTTTCTGTCACCAACAACCTAGTGTTGGATTTAGTGTAGGTTTCGTTAAAAGAAGGCGAAATCTGAGGAACGTAATCCAATCCATGATCTTGCAGTGTTTCCTGCGAATAGGTCAAAGCCTGGTCAACTACCTGATGGAACAGGCTATATCTTGAATAATGTGTTCCTACAGTCAAGCCTCGCACATAACTTTCGTGAGACACTGCATCCACAGCATCTACAAAACGGAAGTCATATCTCAATGGAGGAGTCCATTGAGTCTGTCTGCCTATGATGTAAAGCTCGCTTGATACTGCTGCTCTCAGCTGAGCCATCAGCGCCACATTGTCATCAGAGTGAAGGTTATGCGCACCATTGATCAATACAACATTTTTACCATCAACCTTCATGTAGTTTGGTTGATTGAAGAAATTCTCCATCAACTCAAAATCGGCTATCATATCATCTACATATCCCTCTCCTTCTATCCTTCTACCGTCTGCAAGGTTCATTGCCCCAAAATTGTAGGATAAAGCAAAATTCATTTGACCAGCGTTCGATGCAGTGTGCAAAGTAGCAATGAAGGCACTATCAGTCGAAAACTGAGCCTGATCTACGGCAGAACGAAGATTAAAGATAAAGTAATCAATTCCGCCAGTAGAAGCATCCGTGATATGTGTATTGTATGCTGTCGGGTCACCCAGTTGAGACTCATACTGACCTGCTGCCGGTACTTCAGTCAAATCAGTATCCCAAGTAAAGCTGTTATAATAAGCCCCTACAACAAAGTCCTGTTCCACTGCCACTTCAGGAATTTCATAATTCAAAAAGTGATCGTCTGGGGTCGGTGGTTCAAAGCTATCGCAAGCGAATAACAAAACTCCGACCATTGAGAATAATATATATCTTATTTTTTCCATGATTTCTTAGTCTATAATTTCATAACTAACACCCGCCGCAATAAGATCATCCACAGAATCGCCATAATACTGCGAAGCGAATTCATAATTCCATTCTGCAGGAAGAGCTTCCCATTGCGTCCTAGTGTAATCTTTGTTGATTTTAAGCGAAGTGATCATCAAGTCAGCTCCACCTAATAGATTGTCAATAGCACTGGTAACTGCAGCTGTATTAAGGCCTATCTCTGCAGGTGCATATACCATTCTTTCAGGTATTTCTACATAGTTGGCTCCTGTATATTGTCCAGATGCATCCGGGCTCAAATGAGGATCCCAATCCAATAACCTGGTTCTCTTTTGAAGACACCAAATATCATGTCCCTGAAAAAACCCGGACAACCATCTTTGTACAACAATTTTCTCCATTGGATCGGCGGAGATTCCACTGCTAATTACACCATGGTAGTCTCTATCTCCTGTGGAAGCTGTTCCCCAAGCTATACCATCCATGCTTTTATAGGCGCTCGCACCACTAACACCATATTTATCATAGGAAGCATCAATACCAGCATAGTAGTACTCTTCTGCAGTTTTGCTACCTCCCCATCCTTTCACAGCTACTTCAGCCAACATTAGGTTGGTTTCGGCCAAGGTGATGATCGGGTATTCTATGCCAGCGTCCATGAAATTTGCCAGATCAACATTGGAATAGTTATCATCTGCAATACCATTCAGCGGGCTGTCATTGCCTACCAAATCCCATTCATCCAGGGTTCGGTTCGAAAGCTTTTCTCCCAAGTGAGGTATGGAATACTGCACCTGTACTTTAACACCACTACCTTCCGCATCATCCAATTCATCGATAAATGTATATGGTACCGGAGCGGGATCGGCATAAGCATCCACTCTTGCATCCTTATATGTTTTCATATACAACATAAAGGTGTTGTTCATTTTTGGATACTGTAGTGCATCTCCTGCGAATACAAACTGTCTGTAATTGTAAGACCAGTTCTCTTCTTCCAAGCCCCAGTTCAAACCCGCTTCGTCACCAAGACTGGAAATCAACATACTTTCGTCGCTTACGGCTTCTCTTACATGCTGTTCAGCCAGAGCAGGAAAACCAGAAGAAATACGCAGACCGATTTTCAATCGCAAGGTGTTAGCAAACTTGATCCATCTATCCACACTGCCATTAAATAACTTATCTGAACTCAGATTGTCACCAGCAGGGTCCATATTGTCACCAGCATCTTTCAGCATATTCAGTATTGCAGTATAAATCTGCTCTTCGCTATCATAAGCGATATCTTTGGATTTATCTGTAAATGCTTCCGTCATTGGAATCGGACCAAAAGTCGAAACCATCACGGAATACACATAACTCTTCCAGATTTTGGCCATGTGCACCCTATTAGCATAAGCCGGATCTTCCTGATGAGTATCAATGATTTCCTGTACATTCTTGAGGATGTTGATATTAAACTGCCTCCAATTTGCATCTATTCTAGATTCAGTATATCCAAATCTTGGGTGCTGTCCTCCAACTCCACCCATGAAATGAGCATAGTGATTGAACATTTGGAAATTCATCTCTCCTCCTACCAAATCCAGAGTTCGCTTCATTGCATGACCCATTAAACTTGCTGGGGCAGCAGAGTTAAACGCGTTAGGATCTTGATTGATTTCAGTAAGATCATCCGAACATGACACTGTCAATATTGCCACAATTGGGATTATATATTTTATTTTTTTCATGATCATTTTCATATCTCTAAAATATTAGAATGAGAAATTCAAATTAAAACCGTAGGAACGCATTGGTAAGAAAGAACCATATTCGATTCCCTGTCCATTACCAGAAGTTGTTGAAGCTTCAGGATCGATTCCACGTGGTGTATTGCGGTGTATGGTCCACAGGTTACGTGCTACGAAAGATACTCTTGCCGTTCTGAATGGAGTTTTGTCCAACAGTTTGTTGTTGAAAGTATATCCAATAACCAACTCGCGAAGTTTTACATACGAAGTATTGTAAGTAATTCGCTCCTGTGAGTTAATGATGTCATAGTAATACGTCTGGTTGATAAAGTTTCTACTTGGCACTTTCTCCATTTGGCCGGTTTCAGGATTTTCTACCATCAATGGAACAATTTCGCCTGTATCTGGGTCAGTAGTACCTATGTAAGCATTTTCATAAAGGTTACCCTTAACTCTTTCTTCATCCGCATAGTCATTTCCATATAGTCCCTGGCCTCTTCTTTCATTGCCACTTTCACCAAGTACAGTATCTGAAAAGAGATATTCATCACGTCCACCCATGGTAATCGCATGCATACCAAAGTTGGTATTTTTAAGTGTAGAAGCGGAGTACACATCGCCACCTGACCTGAAGTCAATTAAGAAATTGACATTAAATCCTTTGTATTTGAACGAGTTCCTCACACCGCCAATCCAATCTGGCTGAGCATGCCCCATTATCTGATCCTGAACACCAAGAATTCGACCATTGTTTCCTACCAATGGATTGCCTTCCTCATCCGTTGCACTCACTTTACCACGAAGCACGCCAAATGGCTGTCCAACCTCTGCATATACCTGTACGTTAAACCACTGTCTCATTCCAAAACGATCTACACCGTCAAGCAATGACACTACAAGTGATTCATTTTTGGCCCAGTTCACATCCACATTCCACTTGAAATCGTTTTCCAAAATCTTCGTATTCAAGTAAAGCTCAACACCTTTATTTTGAATTTCTCCAGCATTAAATATCTGCTGGTTAAATCCAGTAGCCGGTGATACTTGCGCTGATAGAATTTGATTGGTAGATGAAGATTTGTAATATGTAGCATTTAGACTAAACCTTCCTTCCATAAAGTTGGCTTCCAATCCTACCTCAATGTTTTCGGTTAGCTCATTTTTGAGGGCTTGATTGTTTTTAGTCTGACCCAAACCAACTGTTGCTAAACCATTGTAGTTACCTGAGTAGCCGTATGCATCCATAATCCTGTAAGGATCAGCATCGCTACCAGCTTGTCCCCAAGAAGCCCTCAATTTACCAAATGAAAGAATATTGCTTTTTGGCAATAGTTCGGTAAATATGAAACTTGTACCAGCTGAGAAATACGAAAAGGAGTTACTTCCTTTTGGTAATGTAGAACTCTTGTCATTTCTTCCGGTCAAATCAAGAAATACGATACCGTTGTAACCAAGAGACGCTGAAGCAAAAACTGACTCAATTTGTTTTCTTCTATCGCTTTCACTTACAATTGGTGTCCCAGCAGAGTTGGCCAAACTTTGAACATCTGGCAACAAGAGGGAAGAAATTGTAGACCTTCTTTGCGTATTGCTGTACTTGTAAATGTTACCACCTACATAAGCATTCAAAGAGAGTTTATCCCAGGTCTTGCTGTAGTTGACCATACCTTCATAGTTGAAGTTGTATATCTCGGTGTTGAAGGCTCTGTATAGTCCGTCTACATCATAAGATCCACCGTAGTTGTTGAATTCACTACCTGATTGTATCCTTACGTCTGTCATTCCTTTAAAACGAACACTCAGACCATCTATGATTTCATAATTAAGACCAACACTAGAAATCAACCTATTGGTCAAATCCTCATTACCGTTCTCATAGATATTCCACAGTGGGTTGTGGAAAGGCCCCCTGAAATTGAAAGCAATACCTGCTTCATCCGCATATGGAGTTAAATTCTCCTCAGCCATATTTGGATGCATGTACATATAATTGTTAGCAGGGTTTCTGTTACTACCGTTTTGATATACCCTATTGTCTATCTGATCATAGGTGTATAGTATGTTGGCGTCTACAGTCAACTTGTCCGTCAGATTCATACTGGTTCTCAAGGTCAGGTTGTGTCTTTGTCTTTCTTCTTGATTTTTCATCACCCAGGAAGCCATTGTATTGGCATAAGACAACCTAAAAGAACCTTTGTCAGTTGATTTTTCCAGCGTTACGGTATTGGTGATGTTTGCACCTGTCTTGTACATCTCCCTTATGTTGTCATATTGAGGTAGATAAGAAGATACTTCTCCGTTATGTGCAATGATTGGCTGACCGAGCATCGGCCCACCGTATGCCCTGGTATGACGTCCTGCAAGTGGATATCCAGTATCCCTGTCCAGGTGATTTGCATTGTGAGCTGCTTTGCCCATTGTACTACCCGACCCATAAACATACTGGTAGTCAGGATACTCACTCACCTTATTGAACATTGTATTAGAATTTATTGTAATACCCCATTCTGATGATTTGCTTTTACCCTTTTTGGTTGTAATCAGGATTACGCCGTTAGCTGCTCTTGAGCCATACAGCGCTGAACCATTTGCACCTTTTAATACTTCGACTGACTCAATGTCGTCAGGATTTATTTGCGATAGCGGATCACCATAATCTATATCACCACCACCGTTCCACACGGATACATCATCATCTCCTGAAGTGTTATCCAATGGAATTCCATCAATCACATATAAAGGCTGGTTGTTTCCAGTAACAGAACTTACGCCTCTAATCACCACTCTATTCGATCCTGAAGGAGTTTGGGAATTCATCACCGATACACCAGCGACAGCTCCTGATAATGATTGCACAAAGTTTGCAGAACGTGCTTCCTTCATGTCTTCTGCATCAAGACCCTGTGTGGCGTATGATAAAGATTTTTTCTCTCTTTTGATGTTGAATGCCGTCACAACCACTTCTTCCAGTTGTTCTGCATCAGGCAACATTTGAAGATCGATAACAGTCTGACTTCCAACAACGATTTCAGTTGTCTTATATCCAACAAAAGATATAACAACCGTTGATTCTTCTGGAACCGACAATTTATAATTTCCATCCAAATCGGTTGTTGTCCCGTTTGCCGTACCTTTCACGACTACAGAAGCTCCTGGAAGTCCTACTGAATTTTCGTCGGTTATCTTTCCAGAAATATCAACTTCAACCATCGCTATTTCGACTCGCATCGAACTTGATCCGTCCTTTTTAGAAATATGGATAGTGTTGTTGACTTGCTTAAATTTCAACTTGGATTGCTTAGATATTTCAGTAAGTATTTCTGCAACACTTTTCTTTTTGAACTTACCGCTTACACGTACACTATTGCTTATATCTTCATTTTGGTAAGCAAATGTGTAGTTGGTTACAGATTCGATCTTGTTGAGCGCCTGAACCAAACTGATTTTGTTGAGCTCTATATCTATCTTTTGATTGCGCACACTCCTTACGTACTGAGCATTCGATGTACTGGCATATATCGTGCTTAGCAAAAGGCAATTAATAATGGTGACTTGCAAAAATTTCATAGACATAGCAACTACTACGTTTAGAATAGTTTTTTTCATAACTTTGCTTTGATTTTGAATTAGAAAAATTTTAAATGTTTTCGGCCTATTGAGTGTTCCCGCATTCAATAGGTTTTTTTGTGAGTAATAATTTACATAGGCATTTAGTTAACTTAATTGAAATTAATATTGATTACTTCCCCTTTAATTGAATAATCAAAGGGCTGTACGAACTTCATTCCCTCAAGTACACTCTCCAGAGGTTGATTGTTGTAAGTAGCAGTGTAGTGAAAACTCTCGTTGATATTTCCATCAACCTCTATTTTCACCCCATACCACTTTTCTAGTATATTTTTTACTTCTCCAAAACTCGTCTTGTTGAAGTAGATAATACCATCTTTCCAGCCTAATTCTGAAAGTTGGTCAAACTTGGTTTTTTCGAAACTGCCCTGAGTTTTATTAAAAATAGACATCTCAGAAGGGTTCAGCACAAAGTGGATTGGCTGCTCGCTTTCTGTTAATTCTACTTTTACCTTGCCTGAAGCGACAGCAACTTTGGTTTTGTGCTCAGAATGATAAGCCCTTACATTAAAGGAAGTTCCAAGAACTGTAGTATTCAGTGCTTTAGTCTTTACAACAAATGGTTTGCTGGGATTAGGAATAACATCAAAAAATGCTTCTCCCTTGAGGTTGATCAATCTAAGTTCACCTTCAAATTGACTTGGGTATTCAATGAAACTATTAGAATTTAATGTTGCATGACTTCCATCAGGGAGTCTCACTATGAGTTTAGAGCCAGTAGGGCACTTTTTTTTGATCATTGAAATCTGTTGTTCTGCAGAGTTCTCTGACTTTAGAAAAGAAAAGATTAATGCCGTAGAAGTAGCAACTACCAGGAAAGCAGCAGCAATACTCAAAAATGGATTAAACCTCCTTCTTTTAACTTTTACAGTATTATTAAAATCATCGGCGCTTTCCTTGATACTTTGCCAAACCTCATCTTTTATTTGATAGTCCTTTTCATTGAGTTGCCAATATCCTTTCAACTCGGAGTAGATCTTTCTATTGCGTGGGTTAGACCCGATCCATTTGTCCAATACTTCCTGATCTTCCTGGCTCACTTCCTCTACGAGGCTTTTAACAATAAGATCATCAATCGTTTTATTCATTATCAGGATTTCTAGTATTACTTGTAAAGAGAGAGAGGGCGAAGGTCAAATAGTACTAATAGTTGTTAAATATTTATGATATTTTCAAAATAATAGAAGGATACTGATGTATTATTTATAAAAACGTACAAATAATTAGTCGATCCTTAACATCGGAATCTAAAGGATCAAGAGAGAAACACAAAGAATCATCCAGAAGGTTGTCCTGCCTCCTCCATTATTGGACGTTTGACTTTCACTGAAATAAACATCCAGATCACTTCTAACTTGATTCACTGCTCTATACAGATGGTTCCTGACAGTGTGCTTGGAAATATTTAGCTCTTTCGCCACCTCATCATAAGACATGCCCTGCTCCTTTATTAATTTAAATACGAGTTTGCAGTGATCAGACAAGCCTTCCACTGAGGTTTCAATAACTGCAAGTGTCTCCTTTGTTAGTAAAAAATCTTCTGGTGTATAATCATCTCTTTTTGCTTCTATATGTGCGCGAGAATCATCCTCCTTTAAGTTTTTACTTTCTATAGCCATCAATTTCAAACATTGACGTTTCAGGGATGTAAACAAGTAGGATTCAATGTTTTTTATTTTGCTACCTCTTTGTGTATTCCATATGCTCAGGAAAACTTCAGAGACTGAATCTTTTGCCAGTTCGTCTGATTTCGTTAGAATTCTGGCATAGGCCAGCATTCTAAAAAAATATGCCTCATAGATCTTCTTGAAATCTTCCTCCGTCCTTATCAATATATTTTCCTTTCCAAGTGGATTATTGACTATTTTTTTTCTTTTCAATGCCTGAGGTTTAGATTCTAATGCTAGCATTTTCGAGTTCTTTATAGTGTGTATAGTTGTAGTGACAATGCATTCCGAATTACTAATATAAAATGATTCGCTTACTATCTCTTTCGTCGTGCATCGAGTATTTTGGAATTAAATGATACATATACCTTATCACTTTAAGATATGTGCCCGCAAACAGGTTATATTCATTTAATATCATAATCAATAATAGGTTTTGCGCATTAATAGAGGGTTAATTATTCCTTAACAGAACACTCATTTTCTTGTTAATTGCTTCAAATTCAGCGTTTTCAGCTAAATTATTGTATTCAATAGGGTCTTTATGCTGATCATACAACTCACGACCCTTTTTTCCATGGTCCCATTCGATATACCTCCAATCTTCATTCTTCACCATTCTTCCCAGCATATCTCCTCTACTAATGACAGCCCGCACTTCACTTCTGAAAGGAAGGGTTGGATTCTCGACAACCTTGGCAAAGCTTTTTCCTTCAAGATCACCTGGAGTGCTTTCCAAATCGAACAGGTCTGCAAGCGTAGGATAGATATCGATAAACTCAAACATAGACTCAGAATTGACACCCTTTTTTCCAACAGATTGGCCTGCCATAATGAAGGGAGCGTTCGTGCCTTTTTCATAGACTGTCACTTTATTCCACCAATTGTGCTCTCCCAAATGATAGCCGTGATCACCAAAGAATAGAATCAAAGTATTTTCCATCTGACCTGATTCTTCAAGAGCACTTAACAACTTACCGACCTGCGCATCCATAAAACTTGTGCAGGCATAATAAGACCTCAGAAATTCTCGCTTGTCCTGATCATCAAATTTATCGAACACCTTTGTCTGGCCTGGAAGAGAGTGTTCGTATGGAGCCTGCCAGCCATCAGGTAGCTTTGGCGGATCACAATTGGCCAATGGATACATGTCGAAATATTTCTTTGGAGCGATAAAAGGATCATGAGGTTTTTTAAACCCGACGGCCAAAAAGAATGGTTTGTCTTTATCTTTCTTGATGAATTCCACAGCTTTCTTAGCGATTTGACCATCCTGCTGATCCTCATCTCCTCCTGCTGCTGCCCTCCAGTGGCACCATTTCAAAACACCATCTGTGATGTTACGCCCTTCGCCTTGCTTGCCCAGGTCAGTCTCTTTAAAGGCGTACCTTTCGTCCCAACCTGAGTAATCGTTGTGTTGCTCCTCCTGCCTGTGAAAAATCTTTCCAAGGCCCATAGTGTAAAAACCATTTTGCTTAAAAAGTGCCGGTAGTGTTACCCTGTCTCCGAGTACCGATTGAAACGTCTTTCGATTATCGAGTATGGTAGTAGTCTCAGGCTTAAGGCCAGTTAAGAAAGATGATCGGCTGGGATTACATACCGCAAAGTTGCAGTGAGCATTTTCGAATTTTACTCCCATCTTAGCCAGTCTGTCTATATTGGGAGTTTTCACTAAGGGATGCCCGTAACAGCCTAAGGTTGTATTCAGATCATCCACTACGATGAAAAGTACATTCCTGTCTTTATTTGATTCAAGCTGTTCGTTCACTGGTGCTGCTTTGTCCGCAGATTTCATCATACAAGATGAAGCAAAAAGCATGAGCAAAAGGCAATATTTGATACGATGGAATCTCAGGTGCTTTGGTATGATCTGAATATTCATGGTGGTGTTAATAAATTGTGGTTCTAAAAAGTTTCAATACCTATAATGCCTGTGGCAGCACGGCTTCCATACATTGATGCCTGAGAATTTGACAGTTTGTATATTTTCTTTATTTCGTGAGGTACGATATAACTTATATCTGAGATAAGGTTGTTGTTGACCAAATAACCTGCGTAATTGTTTCCAACCAGCGAATTTTCTCCTCTAAGAATAAATGACATGCCTCCGCTTGAATTGTCTACCATCCGTGCTTCCGGTACGGCATACCTGATAGCCTCATAGACATTCGGAAAACGACAAAAAGGGTTATTCTCCCTTTCAAGGTTATTCAACCCATAATCAAGATCTTCATTGGAAAAGTATCCCTTTTCAACAGCCTTCCTTACATTCTTATCACTCTGTTCAAAGAATAAATTGATATTCAAAAAGATGGTCTCATCAGTGACCTTTTTCTCGTAACTCAAGAACAAAGGATCCTTGATTTTGATCTTGTCTCCATCCTGTACTTCTATTTCAAACATGCCATCTGCGGTAGTCTTTATTTTCGACTTTTTGGAAGCCACTTCGATGTTGGCAATAGGATATTTATTGAAGGCTGTTACTTTTCCTTTTATCGTTCTGAGTTGTCCCCAACTAAACATAGGGACCAAAAGCAGGACGAATAATATTTGACTTTTAGTTTTCATGATATTTGCATTTGTTCTTTACTTGATATTTACATTTTCCCCTTCCGAGTTGGCATTTCCACACTCAACGGAATTTCTTTTCGGAGCATTTTTGCTCCCTGTCCGGTTAAATACAGGTAATGATCTGAGGGCATTCCATCATTATCTACAAAATGAGCATTATCGCTATTCGGTGGATTGTCAGATACCTTGAATATGGCGGTACCCTCATCTACTTCATCAAACATGGCCACATATACCATATCTGCTCCCGCTTTGATCGCTGCTGTCATCTGCTCCCAATAGAAGCGACCACCCAAGCGCGGGATGGCTCCATAGGCGGTATAACGAGCCAAACCGGGATTGTTCAAAGACAAGTTCCTCCAGCTAAATCCAGGTGTAATCACTGGCACATAGTCCACGCCCCTCTCTTTTGTCCATTTGATGTCTTCTATTATGTGATCCCTCAGATGATCTCCAACCTTGTGCACCAATGGTGTAAACCTCTGCACCATCCATGGCAACACGATATCCACAGATTCAATTACCTCGTGCAAGTATGGATCAGGCAGGCAGTCTTTGTTCAATTCCCTGAAATACGTGGGTACTCCAAGAAGCACCGAACAACCTCCATACACAGGATCATTCTTTAGGAAATCTATCAGACGGTTGATGCCAATGTTTCGGGTATCATAAGGTCGGTCTGGAAACCCAACGCCCCAAATAGCCACCAGAGGTTTCCCATTATGAAAAAGATAAGTTTGGTCTGTTCCTTGACTTGTAATTTTCAATTCATCAACCAGCATTTTCCAGTCTTCGATCACTGCTGAGCAATCTTCACCATTGGGCCGCAAACCCGAAAGGTCATACATCATGGCTATGGCTCTTCCGTTTTCCTTGGCAGCCGCTATAGCATTTCTTAGAATTTGATCCTGTGGTTTGTCCGTTCTTTTATGCCCCCTGGTTACGCCAAAAAAACGCTGCATGAACACTCCATCAACTCCATATTCCTTCATCCACTTAAAATGAAGATCGGTCGTACTCTTGTCTACAGAACTGAAAACCTCAGCTGATTTTCCATTGGCGTATTTGAAGGACGTTTTGTAGGTTTTTTCATATTCTGAGACGTCTGGCCAAAAATCTATGGTATTGTTCTCAACATCAAATTTTCCGCGTCGGCCATAGTGTCCCCATTCTTTTCCCGACCCATCACCCGGCGCACGGAACCAACCTTGGTAGCCAGCCATCACCAGGCCTTTGTAGCTCGGGTATTTTGTAGATCGGCCATGTTTATTTTGTCCGAATGAGGTTCCTGTTACGAATACCATGAACAGGGTTGAAATGATGATCTTATCTTTCATATTCTTTTCAATTTTTATTTTTCTTAAGTTTCTTAATTTCAGCTATTTGCTTTTGGGCATTTGCCTTCTCCCAGTCCATATAATTTGCAATCCGTTCTTTGTTATATGGATCTCTCATCAATTCAAGGGCAGGATGATCCGTATCTGCTATCCAATTCACCAATAACTTCCTCATTTCTGCTACTCGCTCCTTGAATTCATCAACGTATGCGAGGTTATTGAGAGAATTTGGATCTTGCCGTACATCATACAATTCTTCAATGATGCGGTATTTGTGAAAATCGATACGCTTCTTAATGAATTGGCTTGTTTCAGCGGCTTTCCATATGGCAGCCAGGGTCATACTATGTGTATAATCCGAATTGTGCACTTCTTTGCCGTCTACCCAGGGGTTGTAGATATACACCCAGTCGCGCATTTGGATTGTGAATTCAGGGAACATATTATCCTGACGAAGGTTGCGATAATAATAACCGACTGAATAATCTCTTCCTTCCTGAGTCTTGCCTTCCAATAAGGCCTTAAATGACTTTCCTGCCATATGATCAGGCACACTTAGACCGAGCATATCTAAAAAAGTTGGTGTAAGGTCGACTGCACTTACAATGTCCTGGTCGTTTCTGGAGCCTGCCGCTACCACATCGGGGTACTTGACAATTAGCGGCACTCTCAGACTCGTTTGGTAACAATTGAGTTTGGCAAAAGGCATAGAAATGCCATGATCCGAAATAAAAACTACAATCGTATTGTTTTCCTGTCGAGCCTCTTTCAGTGCTTCTATTACAGCACCAACTCCATCATCTGCTCGGCGAACCGAGGAGTAATATTGGGCCATTTCGGTCCTAACGTCCGGTAGGTCCGGCAGGAAACCCGGAACAGTAATCTCCTCTGAAGTAAATACTTTGCTAGGAGTAGTTAATCTTCCTTGTTTACGGGGCTCTTCATAACTCGCTCTTTCTAATTCTCTTTTTGAAGCATAAAAAGGACGGTGCGGATCATTGAAGTTCATCATAATGAACCATGGCTTGTCACCAGCCTCATCTATAATTCCAGTGACAGCCTTCTTTTGAAATGGAATGTCCCGCCCGTATGCAGACTCTTTTTCATCGATTGCCTTGTCCCAATCATATACTTCCTGTTTTTTGTTGATGTTGGCAATGAAATATCCATTCTCTTTCAATATGTCTGGCAAAGCCGGTCCAAGTCTTTCTAGTTCAGTAAAACCACGTGTCATTGTTTGATGACTGTGGTTACCTGACAACATCACCTGCCTGGAGGGTGTACACATTGCCATCTGAACGTAGGCATAATCAAATTTCATCCCCTGACTTGCCAGCTTATCAATATTTGGCGTGGTACCTGCTACAGGGCAATTATAAACGCCCACCGAATTCCAGTTCATGTCATCAGCCGTTATCAATAATATATTTGGTCGGTCTGCAGCTTGTACCTGAAGAGCAAATGCCAATGCTGCCAGTAGTAGTACCTTATTTTTCATTATGATTCTATTTTTCTCTTAAATTTCATCCTCTTCCAATGGGCGTTTTCCTTTAAATGCTCCCCACATTACTCGATCCTTTGTTTTCTTGTCCTTATTATATTCATCAGCATCATAATTCGGGTTTTCTTTAGGAAACCTAGCGCCAACCTCTTTGAAATAGCCCATCATGGTACTATGGAGTTTTTGATGTAACCCGGTGTTCTGTCTGGCTAGGTTGCTTATTTCACCGGGATCTTTTGAGATATCAAATAGCATCGGAATGTTTGGATGCTCGTAGAAATGAAGTACCTTATTGGACCCAGATATCATAGCTGAATGTGGAACAGCCGATCGATAATGAGGGTAATGGAAATAGAGGTTGCGATTCAGAAAGGCTTCATTAGGTGTTTCCCCTTCCATATACTTTGCCAGACTGACCCCATCAATATTTTGTAAAGCTTTGGAATCACCCCCAGCCCAATCAACAAATGTGGGTAGAAAATCATAGTTGACCACATTTCCATTAAACACTGATCCGGATTTAATTCCAGGTCCTTTCACAATCATGGGTACACGGATACCTCCATCCCACACCCACCACTTTGCACCGTGCAGTGGTTGTTTCAGGTCCGGTTGAAGCTCAAGCTCCTTGTGTCGATAGCCATTGTCGGATACCACAACAAAGTAGGTATTCTCTTCAATCCCCAATTCCTTTACCTTTTCAATGACTGTCCCAATCCGACCATCAAGGTCTTCTCCCATTCCCAGCCAAATGGCAGGATCGTCATTGCGATTTATTGTTTCAGGCTTTTTATTGTTCTTTTCGTACCAGGCCTGCACGAGCGGATGATTAACGTATTTTTCTCGAGTTTCATTCAAGCACTCACGACCCGCATGCATTCCATAATGAGAAATTTGTAAATAAAATGGTGTATTCTTCTCCGCCTGATCTTCTATAAAGCCTATGGCTTTTTCTGTGATACTAAACATCAATTTGGGATCACTCATGTCTTTCGGCAGCCGCTTAGGTTTTGGATCTCCCTTCTTCAACCCAAAGGTCAAAGTGTTGCCGGGGTTGTTATTGGTATCACCATCGTGCAAGTCATAACCATGATCTCCCGGATCCCCTCGCATATGCCATTTGCCTATATGCGCACTGTTATACCCCATTGGCTTCAGTGCTTCAGCGATGGTTGTGGCTTCTTTGTCTATTTCAAGATCAGAGATGTTTGGAACTAGTGGAAAGTGCTGATATCCCCGGTTTGTGTCAAAATAAGTATCCTTCCTTTGACCGAGGTAAACGGTAAAACCACTTCGCGCAGATGTTTGTCCTGTTTGAATGCATACACGCGCCGGGGAACACTGCGGGGAACCATAAGCACGTGTGAACTTCATCCCCTGATTTGCCAATTTTTGAACATTAGGCATTTGTAGTACTGGCATAAAAGAATTCTCCATAGAATCATCCATGGGTACCGGCGAACCATACCACGCCCAATCATCAATATAAAAGAGGACTATATTTGCACGGCTATTACTTTTGGAGCTTTGTTGTGCCTGTACTCTAATAAATACAAGTGAAATCAACAGTATCAGTAGGAAGTACCTTATTTTCACTTTACTCGTTTTTATCCTATCGCTATTCATTTTCTACTAGCCGATTCGCTTCGTATTTTCTTAAGTTCCGCTATCAGTTTTTTGGCTTTGTCCGGATTCTTTTCATAAAGATTATTCTGTTCCGAAGGGTCTTGAGACAAATTATACAACTGTAATTCCAGCGGCATTTTGATCTTTTTTCTCCTGTTTGCTGGTAGGTTTTCAGGAAGTGCATTGTCTATAAACTTCCAATCGCCCATCCGCAAAGCTTGCATACCATGCATATCAGCTGTCACAACTGAAGTTCTTGAATGCTCCTGCTTTTGGCCGGTCATGGAAGGGAAAAAGCTGTAGCTGTCAGGTGCTATTTTCTTATCATCAGGGAGGCCATTATCAGTGATGTCCGCTACAGTTGCAAAAACATCCATTACTGCAATGATGTCTTCCGAATCTGAACCTTCTTCCACCTTTCCAGGCCAGGAAACGATGAAAGGAACTCGGGTTCCACCTTCCCATATTACATGCTTATCACCTCTCAGTCCGCCATTGATTTCCAGTCCGGCATTAACAGCAAAAGATTCCGGTGATTCAGGTCTGTCACTTGGAATATCACCACCATTGTCACTTGTGAATATGATGATAGAGTTCTCTAATAGTCCCTTGTATTCCAGCGTCTGAATAATTCTTCCGACACTCCAATCCAGATCCTGAATAAAGTCTCCATAAGGGCCGCAGTTACTCATGCCACGCATATAATTCGATGGAGTGATAGGATGGTGTACTGCCACCGGCGCGTAGTACAGAAAGAAAGGAGTTTCATTACTTTGTTGTGATAGCCAATCGATAGTCTTATCAGTAAGCACCTCCATTGTTTGAATATTGATCCGCTGTGGAGCATCAAAACCATAGTACTGAGGTCCATAATAAGTCCTTGAATAAGCCTCAATCTTCTCACTTCTTATTCCATAGATGTGATCATTTTCAATGAATACACCCATCTTATCACCATGATTTTGGGGCACTCCAAAGTGATAGTCAAAGCCCAGTTGGTTAGGGCCAGGCTTGAACGGCTTTGTAAATTCATCCAAATTATTAGTCTTCCCATAACCCAGGTGCCATTTACCGATCGCGGCAGTATTGTAGCCTCTCTCCTTAAGCCAATCAGCAATAGTTGTCTTGTTCGGATCTGGAAGCAATCTGCTAGTCACACCCCAGGTTCCATATTTCATTTCAGAACGCCATGGATAGCGCCCCATCAAAAAGCTATATCGTGTAGGCGAGCATACAGAAGCAGCTGTATAAGCATTGGTATACTTCATGCCCTTTTCAGCCAACCTATCGATATTGGGCGTGCGCACCAGGTTTTTATCCGCACCGTAACAATTCAGGCTGCTATAGCCAAAATCATCGGCCAGAATGAAAATGACATTGGGTTTGTTTTGTTGCTGAGCAATAGACAAAAATCCATTACACATTATTGCACAAACACAAATCAGTTTAAGTGTTGAACCTTTCATCTTGTTAACTTTTCTATTATAAATTCAGCTGCTATTTGATTGATCTTTTCAATCGTAGGATCGATATCCGCTCCGTTGAAACTATGACCTGCATTTTTTACAGTAATCAGCCTTACATTGGCTCCAACTTCTTGAGCCCTTTCGACCATATAAATAGATTGTGAAATAGGCAGTACCTTGTCCTTGTCTCCGTGCAGTAATAATATTGGCGGTGAATCTCGAGTCAGTAATTCAACCGGACTTAGACCTTTTGCCAGATCCTCCTTTTCAGTTTTTAATCCGCCAAGAATCGGGACGAACCTTTGAGGTTTTTCAAAATTGGATCCCACAAGCAAATCGGGCCTTACAAAGGACGTAAGGGGAAAATAGGAAGCAACACAACGGAAAACCGGATCATATCCAGATAGAGAATTATCACCGATAAAATCTTCATTTTTTCCTAAGCCAGTCATCAGGCTAAGGTGTTCACCGGCCGAACCGCCCCAAACCCCCATTCGATCGGTATCTAACTCATATTTTTCTGCATGCTTAATCAAGAACCTTGCAGCGTCTTTACAATCAACTACACAATCATATGCGGTTGAAATTTTCTTTCTTGTTAGGCGATATTCAATAGTAGCACAGACAATCCCATTTTCAAGGAGCGTTTGAAGCGTTGCTCGGAACGCTGGCCTTGTGATGTTATATTTACTGCCTCCACCCCAGCCTCCGCCGTGCGTATAAAGTATTACTGGTGCTCTATCATATTTCTTTAACCTTGGAGTAAATAGGATCATGTCCAGGGTATCCCCTCCAACTATTTTATAAACTATCTCCTTTTCATACTGAAGGCCTTCGATCAATTTCAATTCTTTCAATGACTGGGCATTCGCAAAACCAACATTTAGCATGACTAATGCAAATACAAGGCTTTTCAAAAAATGAGATTCTATCTTGATCATGGCCAATTTCTCCTTTCTAAAAGATTGCTCCTCAAAAAGGGCACTTAACTTGTTTAAAAGGTATCAGCAAATTAATGTCCGGCATTTAACAGATGGTTAATGGATTATTAACACATAATCGCTACTTCTGAAAAGATCAATTATCTACTCTTTTTAAGAATAGCGATTGACTTTTGAATTAGTTGATGACTCTATTCAAACTAGGAAATACATGTAAACCAATCATGCACGATTCGGAAATGGGATTAATGCTCTGTTAAGTAAAAATTAATTAGCGGATGGTAGTTTAGAGATTTCATGGGGTAAGGATCATATTCCCGATTCGATTCTCAACTATTGATTCTTATATGGTCTACTAAAATGAATAAACTCTTCTTTACTCTGTCAATTTCAATGCTCTTATGTTCAGAGAAACGCTGATGCGGGGTATCAAAGAAATCCTCACCAGTGTCTACGCCGACCATTGACAAGCTTGGAGCAGACGGAGTTGTTTTTACAAATGGAGATTCAAAACGGGTAACCATAGGAAAAAGAAAAAATCATAAGTGGGAGTTTGCTTTTACTTAAAAAAGACAACTGATATACAAATTTTATAAATGGAAAATCGAAGGAATTTTATTAAGAAATGTGCGGCATTGACTGCCGTAGGATTTACACCGGAAATATCTATGGGCGAATCTCCAATTGAAGAAGCCCAACCAAAGGTTTCAAATCCATTTGGACTTTCTCAGGACCTAGTCGATTGGATGAAAGAAAATACAAAAAAACAACTTGAAGGTTGTCGTGTGAAGGGTGCAGGCGGTACCTGGATTCATACACCAGATGGAGTAGGAAACTACAAAGCGCTTTGGACAAGGGATTTTTACTACATGATGGAATATGCAAGTGATTTGCTTGATAAAGAAGAAACGAAGGCTCAAATCTATTATCTAATCAATGGCCAACGTGAAGATGGCTGTATTCCAGATAGAGTAAATGCGGCAGGACAAGCCATTTACAGCCCAGGAGCACCCGGAAAACCTCTGGCTGACCATGCAGTTGACAATGGGCCGTTTATGGCTATGATATTAGCTTCTTATGTAAATCAATTTGACGATGAGGCGCTTTTTAAAGAGTTGGAGCCTAAGGTTAAAATGGGTTTAGAGCAGATTTATGTCAAGGAAAATGGACTGGTATACAACGATCCAAAGAATCCTCAATGTGTTTATGGATTTACTGATATAGTAAAAAAGACAGGCTATCTCTTATTCACTTCTTTGCTCTATTATAAGGCCAATAAGGATATGCATGAGCTTTGCGAAAAATATGGATGCTCCAATCCATCTATTTACAAAAGGCGCTATGAGTACGTGAAGCAGAGCATTTACAAATTATGGGATGAAGATTACGGCATGTTTTGGGCAGCAGATGATGCTTGCAAACAAATAGATATCTGGGGCAGTGCCTATGCTGTGGCAATTGGCATCACCCTTGATGAACAAACTATACGCATTTCAAAATATTTAGGGGAGCACTATGATGAATACATTCAAAGAGGACAAGTCAGACATCTAACCAAAAGTGAAGGAACCTGGGAGCAACTTTTTAAGCCACAAGAACCAGGAACTTATCAGAACGGAGCTTATTGGGCCACTCCCCTCGCATGGATCATACCAATATACGATAAAGTGAAGCCTGGACTGTCAAAATTAACATTGGAGAGAGTTATCAAAGATTTTCAGGAAAATGGCATCAACGAATGTATCAATGGCGAATATCTCAAGGTACCAAATTTTGTAGCTAGTGCCACGAATGTTTATGCCTTGGTGCGCTAATCAAATATTCATAGTAAATACTTACAATTTAGATCATTACAAAATGAATTTTAGACATTCAATATTCTTCATGGTCACCATATTGGCAACTTATAGTTGTTCCAGTGTGAAGAAAACAGAGGACCAATCAAAATCTGCTGATTCAGAAAAACAGAAACCAAATGTCATCTTCTTTGCTTTAGATGACATGAACGATTTCATCAATCCCCTGGGTTATGGACAAGCCGTCACACCGAACCTGGATCGACTGGCCGAAATGGGCGTCACTTTCACCAATGCGCACGCCCCCAACTCTTATTGCGCACCATCTCGCACGGCCATTTGGACGGGTCTTCAGTCAACCACCACGGGTTGCTATCGGGATGAAGTTTACTTCTATGACTATCCCAACCTGGTTCCTATGCAGGAAGCCTTCCTGCAGGCAGGTTACAAGACTTATGGAGCTGGTAAGCTCTTTCATCACCGACCTGGCCATGTAGACCTGGACGGTTGGACCGAGTATTACACACGAAATGAGGATGTAAGAAAAAAAGGTATCAATACCGGCTATCATGGTGATGATTTGCCTGTGCCCGACCCCCAACCACACAGTTCTTATTATAGAAAAACCGGAAAAACAGAGTTGATTGGAGCCGGTTTTATTGAAAGCGGCCCAATACCAAATGAGGATGCCCACAAAATGATGGGTGTCAAGCGTACCAAATGGATTTGCGATTTACTATCTAAAAAGCATGAAGATCCCTTTTTTATGGGCTTGGGACTATACACACCTCACTTCCCAAATTATGCCCCTCAAAAATATTTTGATCTATATGAAATGGACAAAATAGTAGTACCGGAACTATTTGAAGGTGATCTGGAGGACCTGCCAGAACCCATGAAAACCCAAATGACCAACAGAAGCAAAATTCAAAAAACACTTGAAGACATTGATGCCGTGCAGGAAGCTGTCTTGGGATACCTGGCGGCCGTATCGTATGCTGATGGCTTGTTGGGAGAAGTGTTGGATGCATTGGAAGCAAGTTCATATAAGGACAACACCATCGTGATGCTGTGGAGTGATCAGGGCTACCACATCGGAGAAAAAGGAAATTGGGGAAAACATACCCTTTGGAGCGAAACATCTCGCGTGCCTTTCATGATCTCCGGACCAAATGTGCCAAAAGGAAAAAGAGTGGAGAACACCGTCGGTTTGATTGACATCTACCCAACACTAATGGAGATGTGTAAGCTCTCTAAACAGCACCAGATGGATGGTGAATCTATTGTTCCCTTAATCCAGGGAGAATCAAAAGAAGAAAGAAATTTATTTATCCCCTATCATGAAAAAGGTAGTTATTCTGTGATCAATGAAAAGTACAGATACATTTATTACAAAGAAGGTGGTGAAGAATTTTATGATAGGCTAAAAGATCCTGATGAACACTTTAATCTCGTCAAAGATGAATACAACAGGTCAATAATTGATAAGATGAAAAACACTGTTCCCAAAGTGTTTAGAGAAGCAGCTACACCAAAAAAATCCCTCGAACTTATTCTAGAGGAAGACAGCTACTATTGGAAAAGTACAGAGGGTGGTACTCCACAAATGACACTGTAGCATTATAAAAGGTCAAATTGAAGAAGCTTATTTACATCTTGATGGCGGCATTGTCCTTTCATGCGAAAGGGCAATTTGATCAAAAACCGAATATAGTCCTCATCATGGCTGACGATCTTGGTTTTGGAGATATATCGTGTTATGGAAGTACTAAAATCAACACACCCGTCCTTGACAAAATGGCTTCCGAAGGAATGAAGTTTATTGATTACCATTCTAATGGATCGGTCTGCACACCCACTCGTGCAGCTTTGTTAACGGGTAATTATCAGCAACGCTCCGGGTTGGAAGGTGTCATCTATGTACAGAAAGAGAAACGCGTTTATGGCTTGGCTAATAATCAGGAAACTATAGCTGAATATCTAAAGAAAGCAGGCTATGCAACCGGGATTTTTGGAAAATGGCATTTAGGCTACCAGTCAAAGTACAATCCTACAAAACAAGGCTTTGATGAATTTAATGGATATGTAAGTGGCAACATCGACTACATTTCCCATCGCGATGGCATCAACATTTACGACTGGTGGCACAATACTGACTCCATTCAAGAGGAAGGTTATGTGACTGATTTAATCACTAATCATGCCCTGGAATTCATTGAGGAAAACAAAAGCAATCCTTTATTTCTCTACCTGCCGCATGAAGCTCCACATTTCCCGTATCAGGGAAGAAATGATCCAGCTGACCGTCTTCCCAATAAGGAATTTAATGGTCATGGGTCACGTCCTGACAAAGATGTTGCTTACAAAGAAATGGTAGAAATAATGGATGAGAATATTGGGCGAGTTCTTGATAAACTTGAAGTATTAGGATTACTGGAGAACACGTTCGTGTTTTTCTGTTCAGATAATGGTGCCACAAAATTAGGCAACAATGGAAATTTAAGAGGCCACAAAGGCTCTTTGTGGGAAGGCGGCCATCGGGTACCGGCCATAGCATGGTGGCCAGGAAAAATACCAGCAGATGCAGTTTCTTCAGAAACAATTTTGAGTATGGATATTTTACCTACCATTCTCTCTTTGTGTAATGTATCAACAGAAGATTCATTTGATGGAAAAGACTTTTCCCAAGCACTTTTATCACAAGGTCAGATGAACAAAAGACCTGTATTTTGGAGGTACAGAAAGCAAAAATCCGTAAGATTTGACCATTGGAAATTTATACAGCAAGGTGATGAAGAATTTTTATTTGACTTGAAAAAAGACCTGTATGAGAAACAAAATCTCAATGATTCATACCCTGAGAAAACAGATGAATTAAAAGCACTGCTTACCGACTGGGAATCTGAAATGAAAGGCTACCAGCAAAAAACAAATTGATTGGACCAGATAAGAAGAAAAATAGTAATGATAATTAGGCCTTCTACATTACCAATTCGATTTCACCATTAAATAGCCAAAACATGAAAAGAAGAGAATTTGTAAGTAAATCAACCATGAGTGCGCTGGCCCTTTCAGCATTGCCTGCCATCACTCCTAATCACCTATTTGCTGCCTCTGCCAAACAGAAAATCGGGATGGATGCCCATGCCGTCAGAGCAATGAAATGGAAAGCAACAAAGTTGATAGATTATGCCATTTCAATTGATGCAGATTCTCTTCTTTTTAATGGACTCAATTATTTTGAAAGCCTCGATGATAAATACTTGAAGAAGATTAAAAAACGCCTTGATAAAAATGACATCAAATTTTATTTCGGAATTGGTGGTTTAAGTAAAGGTTCAACGTCTTTTAAAGGAAATAAAACCGACAATTTAATTCTTGAAGGAATACGAGTCGCTAAAATTTTTGATTCTTCTTCCGTCAATTGTAAAATAGGAAGTGTAAAAGACAGATATACAGAAGGTGGTATTGTTCAACGCATGGATGAAATCATCAATGCTCTTTTATCTATGCGGCAGCAAATACAAGATGCAGGTCTTAAGTTCGCCATAGAAAACCATGCGGGTGATCTTAGAGCTGAGGAAGTACTACAGATTGTACAGACGGTGGGTACTGATATTTGTGGTGTCATGCTGGATCCTGGCAATTCAGTTTGGTCAATGGAAGACCCAATGGAACACCTTCAAAAATTGGGCAAATATGCTTTATGCAGCAGTTTGCGGGACTACCGAATTTGGGAATCCGAAAATGGTGCAAGTTTCCAATGGACTGCCGTTGGAGAAGGAAGCATGGATTACAAAAAATACGTTCAACGAATGTCCGAATTGTGCCCTCAAGCTCCATTGAATGTCGAAAGTATTTCAGGTAGAGCAATTGAGATCCCTTTTCTTACAAAAGATTTCTGGAAAGGATATCCTAATTTAAAAGCTTTAGAAATGAGTGACTTTCTTGCCAGAATTCGAAAAGGTGAGTCAATTGAAGCTTATACAACTCCTCAAGGAAAGGATAAAACTGAGTTTGAACAAGAACAACAAAAAAAGGAATTGATTAAAAGTATCAAATACCTAAAGCAGATAATTGGATGACAATGATTCATTAATGCCACAAAACTCTATATACCGAGTCAATAAATTAATTCCTGCTTCACTATTGCTAGGCACAATAATATTTTGTTCAAACACCTTCATTCATGACCAAAATTCTATAGATGGTCCCAGGAAAGCAGCTGGAATTTATTGTGGTAGTTGCCACCTTAAGCCAGAACCAGGTGAGTTGCCCAAGCGATTATGGGCTAAAACCGTGTTGCCGGCAATGGGCAGCTTTTATGGTATAAAAACAAAAGGATTCGGCCTTCTACAAAAACACAAGCCAGGTGAACTTGAGATCATCAAAAATTTAGGGATATACCCTGGAGAACAAGTGTTGAGTGACAGCATTTGGTATCTGATCCAGGAATATTATACCAACAATTCACCAGATGAATTTGTTATTGATAAAAGTCGCAAAAAAAGAACTAAGAATTTAAAGGGTTTTGATATTCAAGAAATCAAACTAAATGAACTACCAGGTTCATTGATATCAACACTCAATTTTGATCCTGAATCAAAAAAAGTATTGATTGGTGAGGATCGGTCTATGGCCTATTCATGGCAATACCCTAACCAGTCAGATAAGATCATTCAAACAAATAGTACGGTATCCCATTTAGCCGTCAACAACGATACAACATATATAGTTGAGATGGGATCACTGACCCCAACAGAAAAAAGCACAGGGACAATTTCGATATTAAATGGCAGCACCATTATCTCTGGCCTAAATAGACCAGTACACGCAATAGTTTCAGACTTGAATGCAGATGGTCAACCGGAAATTGTAGTATGCAACTACGGCAACAAAACAGGGCGACTTAGCATTTTCAGCAAGCTCAACGGATCTTATACAGAGTCAGTAATCCACCAACAGGCAGGTGCGCTTAAATCTTTTCTTAATGATATGAATGATGATGGCGATGAGGATTTGATCACGATGTTTGCCCAGGGTGACGAATCTATTTACATTTTTTACAACAAAGGGAATCTGCAATTTGAGAGCGAACGAATTCTCAGATTTAGTCCGCTCATGGGTTCAAATGATTTCGATATGGTGGACTATGACCAAGATGGCGATCTGGATATCATCGTCGCGCAAGGAGATAATGCAGATATAACCGTAACTCCCAAACCTTATCATGGCATCAGGCTTTTCATAAATGAGAAAAATATTTTCGAAGAAAAGTATTTCTTTCCACTTTACGGAGCGACCAAAGTTCTAGCACACGATTTTGACAAGGATGGTGATATGGATATTGTTGCAACTGCTTTCTATCAGGAATATAACATCCTGCCAAATGAAGGATTGATCTACCTTGAAAATGTCCACAATGAAAATTTTGAGTTTGAAGCTTTTTCTTTCAAATTCACTAGTCCTGTCAAGTCTTATACCTTAGCCAAAGGCGATATTGACAATGATGGCGATATGGATATTATCACCGGTCATTTTTCTTATTCGATCACCAAGGCGCCCAAAGAATTAAAAGAGCTTTGGCAAAAAGCAGATTACGATCTCACCATACTAATCAATAAGATCAAATGATTTAATGCTAAACTCCAGTTTAAAACAAAATACAAACTGGAGTAGGAACTGGGATTTGGTCAACGAATTTAAGCATACCATTCTTCCTATCCCTTGCAAATGATACCAATGAATTAGTTTTTTTATTAGCTACTAGCAAGTATTTATCATCAGGTGTTATTGAAAAATTTCTTGGTATTTCGCCCCGTGTGCTTTCCGTACTAATCATACTTAGACTTCCATTTTTAGAACCGACTTGATAAATAGCTATGCTGTTGTGGCCTCTATTTGAAGCGTATAGGAACTTTCCATCAGAACGAACCTTGAGTAATCCGACAGCCCCATCCCCATAATTGGATGTTAACACATAGCCATTCTTATTAATAGTAATATGGCAGGGATATGACCCTCCTGATGGTTTTTTATTGACTAATAATA
>JAGDZP010000020.1:0-1415 GCA_049115735.1 Cyclobacteriaceae bacterium
TCCTGCGTGACAGGCAGGCGTTAATTGTAATCATATGGGTTAAAATGTGCTTATATGGCGTTAATAGAGGTGTTTTTGCGTTTGTTAGTTCATATTATTCCATAAAATACCGATATTTGTTTATAAATAGTTTATAAATTTATAAACATATCCACCATGTCTTTAACCACAAAAGTAGTTCTTAATAAGGTTCGGAAGAAAGAAGATGGCTCATATCCCCTGGTCATCCGTGTTACTTATAATAGAAAGATTATTTATCTACCACTTGGCTATACTTTTCACGAGAAGGATTTTGATGCAAAAAACCAAAGGGTAAGAGTATCAACTAAGGTAATTGAGAACACTACAAGGTTTAACGAAGAAATTTTAGAAAAGGTAAAGAACATATACAGCGTTGTTTCTGAGCTTGAGAAATCAAATGCTATTCAGGGCATGTCAATGACCGAAATTAAGAAGTCTATTTTGGGCATTGACAAGAATCATGAGGTTACTGTTTTTCAGTTTATGGAAAGGATGATTTCAGATTTGAAGTCAATAGGCAAATTCGGAAATGCGAGAATATATAACGATTCATTGAATGCATGGAAAAATTTTCGAAAGGACAAGGATTTGTATTTCAATCAAATAACTTTCAAAACACTCAAGGAATTTGAGAAATTCTTTTTGATTAGAGGAAGCAAGCCTAATACGATATCTGTGTATTTGAGGACTTTTCGAAGTGCATATAACAAAGCTGTCAAAGAAGGAATTATAAGTGAGGAAAATTCTCCCTTTAGAAAGTATAAAATACCAAATAATAAGACCAGAAAGAAAGCAGTTACTTTAGATGTTATAGCTCAAATAGAGAATTATGAGCCAGAGCCAAATACGAGATTGTGGAATAGCAAGCACTACTTTCTTTTTAGTTTTTATACTAGAGGAATGAATTTCATTGACATGGCAAAGTTGAAAATCGAAAATATTCGAGATTCCAGAATTTTTTATAACCGACAAAAAACTGGTGGAGAGTTTACCATTCAAATACACCCAAAGGCACAGCGGATAATTGATTTGTATTCTTCAAATAAAGTACAAACCGATTATTTATTTCCTATTGTTAAAACTCAAGATAATCCAGAGAAATCTTTTCTAGAGATTAAGAATGGTTTGAATTATTTTAATAAAGCACTAAAGACTATTTCAACTCATCTTGGCCTAGATATTAAATTAAGTACATATACTGCCAGGCATTCATATGCCACTGGATTAAAGATGAAAGGCCTGTCTTCAGAAGTAATAAAAGAGTCACTCGGGCATACTAGTGTAGCTGTTACTGAGGGCTATCTGAAATCTTTTGAGAATTCAGTGGTTGATGAAGCTGATAATGCTTTGTTTGGTTAGGTTAACGATAAATTTGAGACTGTAAATTAAACTCT
>JAGDZP010000021.1:0-347464 GCA_049115735.1 Cyclobacteriaceae bacterium
ATCCTAATGACAATTCTGGGTTAAAAAGTCAAATTGATACTTGATATAATTTAAAGAACCCTGCCTATGGCGGGGTTTTTTAGTGACCTAAAAGGAACTACTGCTGGACTTTTACTATTGGCAGATTCTTTTCAATAGGAAGTGTGGCTGTGATTGCCTTCATCTCTGGATGAGATACTTTTATTATAGCGCTTTGTCCCGTTAGGCTAAACTCTGCACTTATTTTAGGCACTTCACCTTCAGATGGATAGAGTAGCCAGCCAAAGGTTTTGGGTTCTTCGATGCGGGCCGAATACACCACTGTCGGGTTAGTCACTTTCTCACCGAATACTGAGCTATACCACCCTTGAATGACCGGTTTTTCTTGCCCTTCAATTATTTCGGCACTCCACGATACATCTCCAAGAGGTATGATGCGAAGATTGGGCAAATGATCATTAGTAGAAACAGCTTCACTGCCTTCCACTTGTACTTTGTTTCCTGGAGCGTAATGCCATAAAGCCTGAATATTTCTTGGCTCATCGGATTGAAAACGATCCAATACTATCCAGCAATTTTCTTTGATGTATAATACCGATCTGCTATGAACTATCTCGCCATCAACATTTTCAAAACCATCGGTAAACTCCCCATACGCATAGTCATAAAGTGCTGAATGTAGATAGTCTTCATTTTCTATCAGAGGCCGATCTGTTCTAGTGGGGCCTGCCTTCTGACCATTACCTTCTACGAGGATGACGTTATGTGAATAGGAGCTTCGAAAATATCCACGCCAGGCACTCGGGTCAAAATTGAAATAGTCTTTATGTGTATACCTACCCCCATCAACTAATATATCATATCCCTTAACAGAGACAGACAAGTGAAGCTTATCCCTGTGTTGGTGTCCAGTGCCATAAGGACCTGCATCAAAGAAAGACCAATCGGCCTGCTCGTTCCAGCCACTGCGCATTATATGAATTCCAGCCCATGGAAAGGTCAGAGAAGGACCCTGATCAGGGAGAACTCCATCCTGCCCATTTGTGGCAATCCACTTCCAATCAGGTTTGTTGAATTTGCTGGCAGCTTTCAATACTCTGGGTTTTAAACCATCACGATCTGAATCATTATTTAAGGGTTGATGGCCATCCGGGCGCATGGAGTAGGCAAGGTAATCATACATTTGCTTCACTCGATTGATGTATTCCTCAGACATTGGTTGATTGGCCTTGGCAAAATTTGAGGCAAGTGTTTCGAATCTATTTAAAGCGACCCACTGTGTTTTAGAAGATATTTCGGTTTGCAAACCATCCGGATAGACTTGCCGGTTGATTTCTTTTTTCATGACCTCCTGGGCATAATTGGCCCATTGGGTTGATTCTTTAAACTCGGGAAATGATAAACCGGCTAAGGCCAGTCCGTTCATTTCCATGGTAGTCCAGTTGTGCCCGGACTTATGGTATTTCATTAGAAAATTGGATTGGCTGACCAGGCTTGCCAATATCATAAGCCTGGTAGATGGACTAAATGCTTCTACTTTTTGCAAGGCATAAAACATTTGAGGCCAGCTTGCACCCAGACGATGGCCGGTTTCGAGGGTTCTCCATTCTACCTCACCAATATCCCTGTAGTCTAATTTAATTTTCGGATCAAGAACCATATAAACCGAATCACTGATGCTCGAAAGCGGGTGATGCACAATCCAATCCCTAACCATATTGTCAAAAACCTGAAGGTATTTAGCCTCGGAAGTTTCGCTCCATACCAGATACAAAGAAGGTAAATATTTATGGCCATTCAATGAATACCCGAATTCATCATCCTGATCAGGGCCCGTATAGTCCCATTGCCATCCACCTTTTTCTTTGGTGGGGATTGTATACTCCTTTCCTTGCCTGATTACATGGTTTTCAAGTAGAGCATTCGCTTGCCTCAAAGCTTCATTGTAGGGTATATCATCAAGGGTTGTGACAATCCAATTTCGGTTTAGATTTTGGTAATATTCAAGAAGCTCTTTGGCGGCCGATATGCTATCACCACTGGCGAGTGCTGTCTTGATGGGCTCTAAATCATTCTGGTCAAAATCTAGTGAGCGGAACAGCGTTCGTAGATGCTCTGGTTGGTAATTCCATAGATCCTCAACTGTATCCAGAGTTTGCCAGTCTTTGTCTTTTTTTGTATTCCACCCTTCAAAAAGCAGAAAGGCAAAGGCTATGTATAGAAAGTTTTTCATTGTAACTCATAAATATACAACATCAGCCTAACATAGACTCAAAATGAGATTTTTCGGTATTCGAAATACATTTATCAATTTAAAACTTGATATAATGCATTTTCTATCTTAAGAATTGTGCAATCAGGAGTTTACTCGTACTGAAGATTAGAGTTGTTAATAATTTGAAAGGTAGAAGCTGAGATTATCAAATTGATATTCTTTATTGATGGAGAGTGGATCATACATTCGAAAGAAATTCACTCAAATTAGCATTTTTGTCCAACTGCAGTTTTTTCCTAAGGCGGTACCTTGTCGTATGGACGCTCTCGACTGATATACCTAATAGGCGTGACATGTCCTTGCTGGAAAAATTCAGTTTAACCAATGCGCATAGACGTTGGTCGGATTGGGTTAGTGATGGAAATCTTTTTAGTAGATTCTGATAAAATGATTTATTAACTGATATGAACCTCATCTCGAATTCCTTCCAATTGTTGGCTGTATTTAATTCTATGCTCTTAACCAAGCGATTTAATTGGTTTGGGTCAGGTTTTTCCTTTTGACTCATAATATTCGATTTGACGTTCCCAAGTAACTCTTCGCGCTCGATCACTTGTAAGGCCGTAAAAGTCAATTCTTTGTTCTTTATTTCTAAGATTTCATTGGCCTTTTCCATTTCTAATTCTTGCTGTTTTCTCAGGAGACGTTTTTCCGCTTTATATTTTGTTCTCAAATATCTGTAGATCAAAAAACCCGAGAGTACGAGAAAGAAAATTGTTCCAATTAGAATTACTGATTGCAGGTATGAAATTTTACTTTCGTGTTCCAATTGGGCTAATCGCTGTTCCCTGATTTTTTTATTTTGATTGTCTTTTATAACCCTGAACTCATCCTTTATTTCTATAAAATGCTTGTTATTTTCACTTCTACTTCCAAAATGCCGTTCGTCCAGCTGCTTAGACTTATTAAGGTATTCATATGCCAGATCGTGTTTGGCAATAGTTTGATATAAGTCCGCTATATTTTCATATATTCCAGGTACCACATCCAAATGACTTTTGTATTTTTCACCAACTTGTATAGCGTTTTTGTAGTATAATTCACTGGAATCATAACTTCCCAAACTTTTATATATATCTCCATAAAAAGAATACAGTATTACTGAATATGCAAAATGCTGTTTTTCGAAGTGTGCTTTTAATCTATTGAGAATTTCAAGAGCCTCTTCAGGTTTGCCTTCATAATATGTCAAATAAGCGATTTCAACATCCAAAAAAGTTGGTGTTTGATTCTGCATACTATTCAACTTTATCATTCTGCAACTGTCTACATATTGCTTAGAGAGTGCAATGTTTTTATTCTTTCTGTATAGAGTGACCAATGCAAAATAGTTATTCATAAGCACCTGTCGATCCACGAAATTTTCTTTGATCTGATTCTTTAAAAGTCTAAGAGATTTATTGAAGTACTCTGCTGCTAGTTCCTCTCTTGCATAAAAACTATACAACCAGCCAAGCCCTGAATAAACTGCTGCCCTTGCCCCATCATTGTCTATCTTATCTGCTAGTAATAAAGCTTCCCAGTATCTATCGTAAGCCAAACCAAATTCTGCATTGTGAGCATGTAATTCCGACAAACTTATCAGACTGTGAACGGCCTTCAAGGTGTCACCTTGGGTAAGGTTAAGTGATATGCCTTGTGTGTATAAAATTATTGCACTGTCTGAATTAAAAAACTTGAGCTCATTAGCCATTGGAGTGTAAATGTCACTTTTAGTGACTGTATTGATGCTGTCATTGGGTGTCTGGCAATGGACTAATGTTGAGAAAGTTAGTGCTAAAATTACTAAAGCTAGTCTATTAGGATTAACCAAGGTTGTTGAGTTTATCATTATTCAAAACATTCATATTAGACAGTAAAGATCTATAATTATGTATAACTGTTCAGTTTAATTCTTCTGAAATATTGTGATTGTTCAGTTTTTGTTCAGTATGAAAGTATTCTACAATAGAGTAATAAATCTAACATTTGCGTCACTGTGTTATGATTTTATCATGGCAATTTGAAACGTAAACTATTTTTAACTTAATTTTTTTTTATGACAAAAATTGACAAACTATTCAAATTACTCCTGATGTTGCTATTTGTTACAAGTGTAGCATTAGCCCAGGACGTGAACGTAACCGGAAAGGTTACTGATGAAAACGGGGAGGGTCTTCCTGGTGCGAGTGTTGTCGTCAAAGGAACTACTAATGGAGCTACTTCAGACCTTAATGGTGATTATAATTTAAGTGCTCCAAAGGATGCTACCTTAGTAATATCTTTTGTTGGATATATCAAGCAAGAAGTTGAATTAGCCGGCAGAAATAAGGTTGATATTAACATGGAGGTTGATGCTGGTCAACTGGAAGAGGTAATTGTCATTGGTTATGGCCAAGAGAAAAAGTCTAACATGACAGGTTCAGTATCTTCTATTGATAGTGAAAAACTTACTGCGGTTCCTGTGGCGAATACCACGAACCTATTATCTGGGCGAGTACCTGGAGTAATGGTACGTCAGAATTCAGGTTTACCAGGAGGAGAGAACACACAGATTCGTATCAGAGGGTTTGCAGGTTCACCATTGATTTTAGTTGACGGTGTTCAAATGGGTATGGATCGAATTGACCCGAATGATATCGAGAGTATCAATGTGTTAAAAGATGCAGCTGCAGCCGTATATGGAGCCAGGGCTGGTAATGGTGTTGTATTGGTGACTACTAAAAGAGGGAAAGAAGGCCCTCCAAGTATTAGTTATTCTGGTAGTTACACCGCTCAGAGTGCTGTGGAGTTCATGGAACATGCGAGCGCGTCTCAATATGCACAGTTAGTTCGTGAAGCTAACTTGATGGATGGTGTAGGCATTGATGCCACTTTTACTGAAGAAGATGTACAGAATTACGCAATAGGGGCGCCAGGTTTTGAAGGTGGTAATTGGATAGACGCTTTGATCAAGAACAATGCACCCATGCAGCAACATAGCCTGAGTGTAACGGGAGGGTCTGAAGATGTTAAATATTTTACCTCGATAGGTTATACGAGCCAAGAGAGTTATTTCAGAAGCCGTGATTATGACTATAAGCGTTTTAATGCACGATCTAATGTGGATGCAAAAATCAACGATTATTTGAGTTTCAATCTGGATCTTTCCTTTAGAAGAGACGAAAGATCAAGACCACAGGAGAGTATTGATGCGTTATGGACCGATCTAGCTACTTCTCAGCCAACCTTACCAACACAATTACCAGATCCAAGTGTAGGAGTAGCTTTTTCCGGCTTTTCTCAAAGAACACCTCTCGGGTTAACAGACAAAGATCTTGTTGGTACATGGGATCGAAATGACCATACATTTAGAGGCAAACTCGGATTAAAGCTAGATGTTCCGCACGTTGATGGGCTTCAGGTTCGGGCTGAAATGAATATCGAACATGTTGACAGAGCTGTTAAAACTTTTAGAAATTTCTTCGATATTTATCAATATCAACCAGAAACAGATACTTATCTGTTCATAGCCTCCAATGGCAATGGTAATACGAACATTTCTGAATCTCAATGGAGGAGAATTCAGGTTTATCCGACATTTGCTATTGAATATGAAAAATCAATCGGTGACCACAATTTCAAGTTATTGGGAGTTGCAGAACAGCAAACAAGAAAGATCAATTCCTTTAGTGCTAGCAGAAGAAACCTATTGACTACTAGTATTAGAGAAATATTTATTGGTTCCACCGACGAACAATTTTCCAATGGATCCTCATCAGCAGATATAGGAAGAAAGAGTTATGTAGGTAGGTTCAATTATAGATATAAGAATCGTTATTTATTAGAGGCTACCTTTCGGGCTGATGGTAATGTCCTGTTTGCACCGCAAACGCGGTGGGGATATTTTCCAAGCATATCAGCAGGTTGGGTAATGTCTGATGAAGCTTTTCTGGAATCAAGCTCTTTTTTGGACAACTTAAAAGTAAGGGCATCTTACTCCAAACTGGGTGATGATACTGCTGGAGGCTTGTCTGGTTTCGATTACCTGACTGGTTATGGTCTGCAAGGGATTTATTTATATGGAGACAATGTAGCACAGCCTGCGATCCGTACTTTCGGCTTAGTGAATCCAGCATTGACCTGGGAAACCATGACGATGTATAATTTTGGTGTTGAAGCCTCTTTCCTTGAGGGTAGATTGTCTTTTGAGGCGGATTTGTTTTATAGAAAAAGAGAAGGAATCATTGCGCCAAACATTGAAGCAGTTCCAGCGGAAACCGGAGCTAACTTACCTGTAGTAAATATAGATAGTCAGGATAATAAAGGAATTGAGCTTTCGCTGAATTACCAGCAAAGGGTAGGAGATTTTAAATTTGATATTTCACCAAATCTAACTATTGCCAGAGCAAAGTGGTTGGATGTAAAAAGCCAGGAAGCTTTCGATGACCCAGACCAGGAACGAATAAATGGAAGGGACGGCCAGTTGCTTAACAGAACTATTGGTTATGTAACAGATGGGTTGTTCATGTCTCAAGAAGAGATTGACACTCATGATGTAATTCAGGGAGCAGGTAACGACAATGCGTCATTGAGACCTGGAGATATTCGCTACGTAGACCTTGATGGTAACGATACAATTAATTTCCGCGATCAAAGGGTAATCGGCCGTGCTCAGGTTGTACCAGACCTAATATATGCAATGAACTTGGGTGTAAGCTATAAAAACTTCAGCCTGAATGTACTGCTACAAGGTGCTTCCAATTTCGCTATCAATATAGGTGGTTCGGCAAGAACCATGTTTAGCAATGCTTCTATACCATTGACTTATCATTATGATTATAGATGGCAGCCCGATCCTAATGATCCTACTGTGAATATCAATCCTGATGCTAAATTACCAGCACCTAGTTTGTCTCAAAGTTCGAACAACAACAGAACGTCAGATTTTTGGTTGAAAGACGTTACTTATCTCAGGGTAAAAACAATAAATCTAGCCTATGACATTCCAAATCAAGTTTTATCTAAAATAGGAATGAAAAACGCTCAGATATATTTGGCTGCTGAAAACCTATTGACACTTACGAATCTTGGGATTTATAAAAATTCTTTTGATCCCGAGTTTGAGCCTGGTAATCCAAATAGGAGATATCCAATTACCAAGCAGACTACAATCGGTTTTAGAGTATCATTTTAATTTTTAAATCTTCAAGAAATGAAAAATAAACTAATAATATTTTTGACGGTGATAGTGCTACTACCATCTTGTACAGATCCTTTTGAGCTGACACCCACAAACATCATTTCCGATGCAGTTGTGTTTGATGACGAAGGGTTAGCAAATGCTTTTTTAGCTGATTTATATCAAAGAAGTCTTTTTCTCAATGATGCTGGGGGAACTATGATTGATCAGGGTCTGATAAATTCTGCTGGTGGAGAATGTCGCAATTTCGCACCATGGCAAAGGGCTTTTGGTCGGATAATAGGACCTGAATTTAACGAACAGGGTGCTGGCATTTTGGCCTACTATCCTTACGAACTGATTCGAGAATGTAATGAATTTATAACCAGAATACCTGAATCAGCATCTCTTTCCGACGATTTTAAGAACGAAAGAGTCAGTGAAGCAAGGTTTCTTCGAGCTTGGGCATATTTCCGTATGGTTAAATTATACGGTGGAGTCCCTTTGATAACAGATGTGATTGATGTTGATGCACCATTAGAAGAACTTTTAAGACCCAGGAACTCTGAAAAAGAGATTTACGATTTCATAGGATCTGAAATGGATGCCATAGCACCTATTTTGCAGTCAGATCCAGAAGATGGAAGAATATCTAAATGGGGGGCATTAGCATTCAAGAGTAGAGCTATGCTCTATGCAGCAAGTGTCTCTAATTTTGGGACTCAGCAATTGGATGGTCTTCTTGGATTTCCATCTAGTGAAGCTAATAGCTACTATCAGCAATCTTTAAACGCATCCAAAGATATCATTGATAATGGACCGTTTTCATTGTATCGAAAAAGCAACGATTTAGTAGAAAACTACTCGAGTTTATTTCTGGATGAAATTGGAAATACAGAGATCATATTTAAAGAAAAGTTTGATTTTGAGGCCAATAAAGGTCATACATGGGATCAGCTAGGTTCACCTTTTGGTACTGGATTCAATTGGAATTCTAATTTCCCAGTTTATTTGCAAACCTTAGAGTTGTTTGACTTTATGGATGGCAGCACAGGAAAAGTAGATAGGGCTATATATGATGGTTCTACCCCATTTGATCCGAATTGGTACTTTGAGCAAAGAGATCCACGTATGAGAGCCTCAATTTTTTATCCTGGAACCTCCTTTGACGGTGGCACGGTTTATTTCCATAGGCGAACATGGTATACTGATCCTGCTGACAATACCCGTAAATCTAACAATCAATCTGGTTTCAGAGTACCTGGTTCAGATTGGCCAGGAGCTGCTCCGGCAAGACATAGAGGAGGCAATCCAACAGGAATGCTTGTTCGTAAACGAATCAGCGAGGAAACACCAGATGGTTTGAATTCAAGCTCCGATTATATTGTATTTAGATTGGCAGAAGTAATGCTGAACTATGTAGAAGCTGCATATTATTTAGGAGATCCTAACAATGATATGGCAAACATTCTAAACAATGAAATTCGTGACAGGGTTGGAATGCCAGCATTGTCGGGAGCAGAAATAACCGAAGATAAAATCAGACAGGAAAGAAGAGTAGAACTTGTATTCGAGGAGCACGCTTTTTGGGATTTGAGAAGATGGAGGATTGCTCACCTTGAGCTGCATCAACAAATCAGAAATAGAGTTCATTGGGAGTATGATTTTGATGATGATACTTATACTGGCCAAATAGCTCATGGCGATCTAAATAGAGTAAGGTTGCATCCGGAGCATAACTACTACTATGCATTGGGTTTAGGCAGACTTGCCGATAACTCAGCTTTGATTGAGAATCCTGGATACGCGAATTAAATAATATACTTATAAAAAAGGCTTGGGTAAAAGAGCTCAGGCCTTTTTTATGACTTAACGTATAGGACTGTTAAATCCTCTATTCATATTCTAAGGGTAAACGGCACTTCGCCTCGCTGATTTGTATTGATTTATTGACGCCTTGAGCTGAAATATATGGAAAGTAGATAAGCTGCTAAATCAATAATTCCGATCGATTAAGTATACATTTTTCCTTAAGAGCATTTTAACTCAAATAGGGACTTAGAAAATCCGGCTGATTAATTTGATGACATACTCAATTAGTTCTTCCTGAAATTGAATTAACAATAAATGGTCAGATTCTTTATATACGACATAGGACTAAAGAAATGAATACAAAGACAATCCGTGTTGTGTTACTCAAGAAATGGATAGATACATACTACTTATGAAGGAAGTCCCTTTTAACATAATATCTATGACAACTAAGATAATTGTTGTTTTACTGATATGCTTTGCAAGGCCATCTTGTTCTCAAATAAGAGTATTTGAAAACCCTAAAGCTGGTAGTCCAATACAAAGCTTACAATGGGAAGTGAATGATGTTGTTTATAAGTTAAAAAATAATATCGATTTGCCGTTTAGCAAAGACGTCTATGCTATGGTGATTAGTGACGGGAATCAACAAAAAATCCCTTTATTCTATAATGGTGAAAATAGCTGGGTTTTTCGCTATTCCAGTGCTACAACTGGCAAAAAAACTTTTAGTGTAACCGGGGATATCCCAGAGCTGAATGGTAAAAAAGGGCAGTTTTTAATAGCAGAGAATAAGAAGAAAGATCGTCATGGATCTGTGGTGTTAAAAAAAGAAGACCCAAAGCATTTTTATTATCAGGATGGTTCGCACTATTTCAACCTTGCCTTTGAATGTGATTGGTTGTTTGCTTTGGACTATGGCCAAAATGAACTGAAGAAGACCAATCAACTCTTGTCTACAATAGCTGAGCATGGTTACAATCAAATTGTAATGAATTTTTATTCTTATGATGTATCCTGGCCCAAAGATGAACTATTGACAAAACATCCAGAACATGAATATGGAGGTAGAGAAGACATATTTCCATTTTTAGGTTCAAATTCAAATCCTGATTATAGTGCCCTAAACGTTGATTTTTTCAAACATTTTGACAGGGTCATTGCACAAATGCACGACAAAGAAATTGTAAGTCATTTGATGATTTATGTGTGGAATAAATTGGTAGCCTGGCCTGAAATGGAGTCTGATGCAGACAATATGTATTACGATTATGTGGTGAAAAGATATCAGGCCTTTCCCAATATTATATGGGACGTATCAAAAGAGGCATTGCATAAAACGCGAGCAACCAAGGAGTACATTTCAGAGCGGATCGATCGTACGAGAAAATTAGATTCGTTTGAGAGACTCGTGTCAGTGCATGATTATGGGTTTTGTAGAAATAACGCTGACCAGGTAGACTTCATTTCCATGCAAAATTGGAAACATACATTGTATCAGCATATGTTAGATGCTCGGAAAGATTTTCCAAACAAACCTATTTTCAACATAGAACATGGTGGATATGAAGAATCACCTTATGTTGTTTTCCCAGGGGCATATGCTGATGCCGAGGCTTGCTTAAGACGGAATTACATGTGTTTGTTTGCGGGAGGATATACCACCTACTATTGGCAAGCCGCCTCATGGAATGCAGTCATTCATAACCCGTTTGAACAACCGGAAGATTTTGTTAAACCACATTTCGATTATTTCTCACATATGAGAAGACTATTTGAGTCGGTGCATTTTGAAAATTGCGAGCCATTATCCAATTACAATTCCAGTGGATACAACCTGACCAATAAAAAAGATGGAATTGTTTTGATGTATACACCCAAAGAAAACCAATGGGTCGGACCGAATAAAGTAATATCGGACAACTTCAGTTATGGAAATGCTTCTCAACAATGGTTCAATACGCTTACCGGAGAGTACACTGCAGAAGTAAAATTCGAGAAAAAGGAACTTGGATTTTGGGATTGGAGACCCTGGCGCGGTGAGGCTGATGCAATTCTTATTATCAGAGGTTTAAACGTACTACCCAAATGATCAGTTTGTTCAACCCTTTTCAATCTACGGAAAATAGACCCTTCAAAAGAGCAATCTTTATTGCAGATGGTGACTTTATAAAAAAAGTGTCAAATAAAGGATCTGTTAATCAATTCATCATAAAAAAAATCACTATCACTTTGATTTTTGGGCTCATCAGCACATTTGCCTTTTCCACCGAATATTTTTTTAGTTCTACAAATGGGAATAACCAGAACAGTGGAACTTCCATTGAAAAACCAATAAAAGATCTTTCTGAAATAAGCGACTTACAACTAAAAGCGGGGGATAAGATTTTTTTAAAAAAGGGAGATGTTTTTTATGGTTCTATTAAGCTTTCAAATATTGTAGGGCAATTAAAAAATGCTGTTCTCCTATCAAGTTATGGAGATGGAAATCAAAAGCCACTGATAGACGCGAAAGGAGAGTTAAATGGAATTTTAATAGAAAACTGCAGCCATATCAAAGTTGAAGATATTGAAATAACAGCAAACGGTGGCAGTATCACAAATTATGACGTCAATAAAAATTATATGCGTTGTGGTGTTTTTATTACCACTAGTCGGGAAGGAAATTTTACAGGCATAACACTAGAGAATTTATATGTGCGAGATATTTTTTTCGAAGAAAAAGGATTCAATCGGGGTACAGCAGAAATATTAACCGGAAACGGCACGCAGAATTATGGCTGGGGTATCAGAGCTATTAGTAAGAAACCTAAAGCCGTGCTGAATGATATTCTGGTTTCAAACTGTTTGATAGAAAATGTTGCACACTCTGGTATTCGCTTTACTGGAGACCATGCGTTGGGAAGGAAGAGAGAAAAAAACATAAAAAAGGTTAAAATCCATAACAACCGGGTTTTACGTGTTGGAGGGCCAGGCTTGCAAGTTTCAGTTGGAGAACATGTGGAGTTTAAAGGCAATCATGTCAATTATTCTGGTAGTCCGGATGATTCGCGTAAATGGGGGCGAGGAAGTGGACTTTGGGTTTGGGGTTGCTCCAATGTATTGATCGAAAAAAACAGTTTTAGAAACGCCAATGGCCCTGCAGATTCTGCCGGTTGTCACATAGACTTCAATAATAATAACGTAATCGTCCAATATAATCTTAGCGAGAATAATGACGGGGGTTTCTGTGAGATTTTGGGTAACAATTACAACTGTGCCTATCGTTACAATGTGAGTATCAATGACGGTTCGCGCGAGAAAATAGAGGGCAAGACATTAGTAGCTGGAGTAATGTTTTGGTTAGCTGGATTTGTCGGTTTTGGTAAAACACCTAAGGGACCTTTTAATACTTATTTCTACAACAACACCATATACGTAAAGGATGGAATAAACCCGGAAGTAGCTATCAATAAGGCTACAAAAGGAGTGTTCATTGCAAATAATATTTTCTATTTGGAAGGACATGCTTCTTCTGATAAAAGAATGCAGTTCAGACCAGAAAGTGGTCCGATTCCAAATGTTGTATTCAAAAACAACTTGTATTTAAAGGAAGACAATTGGCCCCCACCTTCTGAAGTGATGTTTTCTGATAAAGCTCCATTTTTCGGAGATCCACAATTTGCAAATAAAGGGGGATCAGAGATTGAAGATTATACTCCTAAAAACTACGAGTTAATTAGAAACAAAGGAATAGACATTGAAATGATACCTATGGATTCTATAGGATTAATGGGCGGGCTCAAGGTTAAAACAGATATCCTGGGAACGAAAATAAAGGGGATGCCCGATATGGGAGCTATCGAGCTGGATTAAGAAATAAGTCCATTCATCGATTTGGGTGCATTTAACAGTGGAATATATCCTTACGAAAAAACTGAAAAAGCAAGGTTTACAAAAAATCAATTTATTAGAAAATGAGGTCACTAATTAATATTATTATCACTTCGGCACTTATAGTTGCGTGCACTGCTCATGGTACTGAAAAAAGTACAGTTGAAAGTCAATACGACAGGAGGAGCAATGACTTTAATTTTGGTTGGAAATTTTTGCTGGCTAAGGATTCTTCCTCAACAGTTGAAAGCTTACCTGCTTTTGATGATGAAAGCTGGAGAGATCTACGTCTACCCCATGATTGGAGCGTAGAGCACCCTTTTGATTCATTGTTGAATGGTGCCACTGGCTACTTACCTGGAGGAACAGGTTGGTATCGAAAGCACTTTGATGCCAATCCAGATCGCAAAACTTATATACTCTTCGATGGGATTTACAATAGATCTGATGTCTGGGTCAATGGGAAAAAACTCGGTTTTCACCCCTATGGTTATTCACCTTTCTACTATGATGTGACTGAGCATCTAAATTCTGATGGCAAGAATAATGTAGTTGCTGTAAAGGTCGATAGGACAAGATACATTGATAGCCGTTGGTACACCGGAGGAGGCATTTATCGAAATGTTGAATTGATCACGACTGACAAACTACACATTCCTATCTGGGGAACTTTTGTCTCTACACCAGAGGTCTCATCGGATCAAGCTACGGCCAAGCTTGAAGTGAAAGTAAAGAATGACTACCGCGAAAATAAGACTGTAGAAATAAGTACAGAAATACTTGACCCAAGTGGCAAGAAAGTGTCTTCAGCAAAATCTTCGTTGGACGTTGGTGCTGGTCTAGAATCATTGACTTTGCAGGAGTTTGAAGTACCATCTCCACAACTTTGGGATATAGAGTCACCAAACCTTTACAAAGCAGTGACCACCGTATCATCTAAAGGTGAGCATACGGATAAATACCAAACTATTTTTGGGATTCGCTCAATCCGCTTTGATACAGATATGGGCTTCTATTTGAATAAAAAAAACATTAAGATCAAAGGTGTGTGTCTGCATCATGATGGTGGTCTGGTTGGATCAGCAGTACCAAAAGGTGTTTGGAAAAGAAGACTGCAAACATTAAGAGATGGTGGTTGTAATGCTATCAGAATAGCTCATAACCCAGCATCTCAGGAGTTTTTGGATCTATGCGACGAGATGGGTTTTCTGGTGCAGGATGAATTCTATGATGAGTGGGATTATCCTAAAGATAAGAGACTCAATCAACAGGAAAGGCATTCTGATTATCATTCCAGAGGGCATGCTGAATTCTTTCAGGAATGGGCTGAAAAAGATTTGAAAATTGTCGCCCAGGCACACAGAAATCACCCTTCGATCTTTCAGTGGAGTATTGGTAATGAAATCGAATGGACATACCACCCCAGATATAGAAATGTAACAGGCTATTTCAATATGAACTGGAAAGGAAATTATTTTTGGGAACTTCCTCCAAATTCTCCTGAACAAATCAAAGAGAACTTTGAAAATTATCCTGGAGAGGAATATGAACTAGCAACAACCGGGCATAAACTGGCCAAGTGGACAAGGGAAATAGATACCACCAGATACATTACGGCCAACTGTATTTTGCCTTCTGCAAGTCATGCTTCAGGTTTTGCAAACGCACTTGATGTGGTCGGATATAGTTATCGACGAGTTATGTACGATTTTATGCATGAGCAATATCCGGAGAGACCTATAATGGGTACCGAAAACCTTGGTCAGTGGCATGAATGGAAGGCTGTAGAAGAAAGAGACCATATTGCAGGGTTGTTTATATGGACGGGTATCGACTACATGGGAGAGTCTCATGGTTCCTGGCCGAGGAAGGCCACCAACTCCGGTTTATTGGATGTGGCAGGGTTTGAAACAGGATCTTATCAAATGTATAAGGCACTATGGACAGAAGAGCCACAGATCAGTATCTCAACCCAGAATATTGAAAAATCTATGAATAAAATCAGCGAATCGACCGGACTTTTGGTAGCCAAAAATCCTGAAGCCTGGAAAACTCGCACCTGGGTTTGGCAGGATGTAAACAATCACTGGAATTACGAAGAAGGCAAATTGATCAGTGTTGAGATATATTCCAATTGTGAGGAAACAGAACTGTTTTTGAATGATAAATCCCTCGGCGCAAGAAAATTGGAGGAGTTTGAAGACCATATTTATAAGTGGGCTGTACCATATGAGTCGGGTACTCTGGAAGCTAGGGGTAGGAGAGCTGGTGATAGTGTGACCTCAAAGTTGGTAAGTGCAGGTCGACCTGCGGGAATAAAAATTATTACAGATAAGCCAAAGATTAAGGCAGATGGTTATGATGTTGCCCATATCGTCGTACAATTAATTGATGCGAACGGTAATTCTGTAAAAACTGAAGACAGGCAGATCAATTTTACGCTAGATGGCAATGCAAAAATCCTTGGCGTTGACAATGGAGCACCTGACAATGTGCAGCCTTACCAGTCTAAGTCAATTATTACAAGCCAGGGTAGGGCATTGATGATCATTCAGTCCAATACGGACTCCTCGGAATTGACAGTAACTGCGAGATCTAATAATTTGGAAAGCGCAAGTATTGGTTTGGTTGCGGAATAGTTTTAACAATTGATTAGGAAGTATTTCCCAATATTGAGAGCTGATATTTCGGAGTGCTAACTTCTGATATCAGCTTTTTTTTATTTTGGCTTACGTATTCTTCACGGCTGCCTTGTTTGTATACAAGAGGTTGTTAGGAATTTGTTCAGATGGCACATGCCGCACAGAATAAGTTGACCTTTTGGAGTGACAGCCAAATCAACCTTTGCTCTTAAACCAATTAATTTAAACCAAACTATATATGAAAACCTACCTTATTATTGCTTCACTTGTGCTTGTAGCACTTTCATGCGATACACCAAAACCAGAGTCTGCGGTACAGCCTATAGATGAACATCCTGACGGCTTCCCTTATGGTAATGTGCCAAGGGAAAAACCCAATACTCCTATGAGTGCTGCATTCAATCGTATATATGACGGTACCTATACAGGGCTGGAAGTTCAAAGCAACGAACTATTCTCGACATTTAAATACACCCCATTGAAGGGTTTTGACTACAGAAATGGAGATGCTACCATCTCAAGACGAGATGCTTCAAAAGTTATCAAAGCAAATGGCAAATATTATGTATGGTACACCCACAGGGATACACCTACACCGCCAGATGCGTATAATGGAAATGATACCATTCCTGCCAGGGATTGGGATTTAGCAGAAATATGGTATGCCACTAGTGAAGATGGTTTTACCTGGGAAGAGCAAGGTGTGGCCGTGCCGAGGCTGGAGAAACCCAATGCAGGATGGAGATCAGTCTCTACAGCTGACATCCTTGTTTATAAAGGAAAGTTCTACCTCTATTACCAGGCTTATACGGAAATGATGGGAGAACCTGGTAGCGGTCGGGGAGATTATTGTCCGGTTTCTGCATCAGTTGCTGATTCTCCGGATGGCCCTTGGACACCTGCCAATAAAGTGATTATTGAAAACGGACCTGAAGGCACCTGGGATCAACATGTAATACACGATCCGTATCCATTGGTTTATAAAGGAAAAATTTATCTCTATTATAAAGGAGAAATGGGCGGAGACCCAAGAGTTCGTGCTCAGGGTTTAGCTATTGGAGACGACCCATTTGGCCCGTTCGAAAAACACCCACTAAATCCTGTGATCAACTCAGGACATGAAACAGCACTGTTTCCGTTCAAAGAAGGTTTGGCAGCTATTGTCAGTCGTCATGGATTGGAACACAATACAATCCAATACGCTCCTGATGGTGTTAATTTTGAAATTGCTGCGATTTCTTCATTATTGCCAATCGCACCTGGCGCCCATGTTCCGGATGCTTTTCTCGATAATGGTAATGGACGCGGAATCACTTGGGGGTTATGTCATTTTAGGGATGTGCTGAAAGTTGGGGGAGCCAGTCAAAGTTACAGCATGCTGGCACGATTCGATTGTGACTTAAGCCTGGATGTCGACGATCAGGAAATGAAAGACAGTGACATATTCAACCATCCTGAGATCAATTTTAAGTTTGAATTGAGTGAGAAGCAGATGGAGAGAATATTGGATAAAAATGGTCATTAATCAGCTCATTGAGCAATTTTTTGTCAAAATACAAGTGTTTGCCCAGTTGAATGTCTAGATTATGTCTAGTCATAAAGTCTAGGATTTCTAATTCTAAATTATACTTTGCAGTGTTATATACTGCACAAAACCTAAGTCAAAACCTTTATTAGACTACAACAACAATTGGTCAAAAAACGATGCAGTGTTTTAGTTTTTAACTATTAAAATCTGAAGTCGTTATGGAATTAGCAAGCGAAAATCAACAGTTCTTCGAACGTATAGTGAGGGAAGACGATGAGCGCGCATTCACCATTTTTTTCGAAAGATATCATGCCAAATTAATTCAATTTGCTTTGTTGTTCGTGCCTCATATCGAACAGGCGGAGGATGTAATCTCTAATGTTCTTATACGCTTGATAAAGAATGCTGACAAGGTTTTTAAAATGCATAATCTTGAAGGCTACTTGTTTATCTCGGTGAAAAATGAAGCCTTAAACTTCCTAAAAAAGGAAGGGAAGCATAAGCTCAATGTAATTGACCAAGACTCTGATTTCCATTCTCATGAGTATGTAGATCCCATGGAAAAGCTTCTGGAAAAAGAACTAAGACAGCTAATCACCAGAACGGTAGAAGGTTTCCCACCAAAAAGAAAAATGGTTTACAAGCTTATTAAGGATGAAGGCCTGAAATATAAGGAAGTAGCCACACTCATGGACCTTTCAAAGCGTACAGTGGAAGTTCACCTGAAGCTAGCCATTAAGGAGCTTCGAGCGACAGTCCGAAAATATATGGCTGACAAGAAGCCTGGCACAAGCTATATGAATGTAGCGAGGATGGCTTACTCTGTTTTGATGATCGGGTAATAGATCTGTTCGGATCTAATCAAACAAGTATTTTTTGATTAAAAACAAGCCAAAAAACAGCAATGCGGCATTATCTGAAAAAAGTTTGCATTTGCGTTACGTATTTTTTTGGTGGTTTCTGTTTTTATCAGTGTAGCTCGAAAAGAAAATGAAGAAGTACGACAAAATTGATGAATTTATTGCCAAAAAGGTATCAGGCGTATTGTCCAAAAAAGGCAATGATGAACTGAAAGCCTGGATGAATGAATCTTATCAAAATGCTGAAGAATTTGAGCTTCTGGAGAGAATTTGGAATGAGAAATCAGAAGAACCCAAACTCATTAATTCTGAAGTTAGAGCAAGGCACATTTGGAGACAAGCAAAAAATAGCTCGTACTCTGGTTCATGGAAGTATTTTATTTCCAAGTATTCGAACCATTTCAAATTAGCCGCTATGATTGTCGTGGTTTTAGGCCTGTCGTTTTTCATTTTCGACCAAATCGATTCGGAAAAGGATAAAATTGCTGGTCTACCCTCCAATGAATTAATAAGAAGTAGTAGTCCTTTCGGACATAAGACCCGTGTATCCCTTCCCGATGGCTCAATGGTATGGCTTAATTCGGGTAGTTATGTTGAGTTTAGAGAGAATTTCAGTCATGATTCCCGTACCCTGGATCTTGTAGGTGAGGGGTTCTTTGATGTGAGAAAGGATAGCTTGAGGCCTTTTACAGTGAGATGTAATGGCGTAAACACTACGGCACTTGGTACTTCATTTAATATTTCAGCATTCCCGGAAAATGAGTCAGTTCATATAGGACTTATCACTGGAAGAGTTCTGGTCAACAATGTAGAGTTAGAACCAGGTGAAGGTGCGAATTTCGATAAAAGCAACAATTCAATTAAGGTTTCTAAAATAGATATCAACAAAGTGTTGGGATGGAAAGAAGGTACTTTGATTTTCGATGGTGATGATTTCAAGACATTTAAAAGCAAATTGGAGCGGTGGTATGGTGTTGACGTCAAAGTGCAAGGTACTCCTGCTGAAGACTGGTCAGTCATTGGAGAATTTAAGAAGGAATATCTGACTACCGTGCTGAATGCTGTGAGCTTTAACAAATCGTTTACATACGATTTAAATGATAGACAATTACAAATTTATTTCAAACGAAAATGATTTTATATGGGTAAATAACAAATCACTACAAAAAAGAAAAGCTGCGGCAGGTGAGAGTGCCACAGCTTTAGATCAGTTAATTAAATTAAGACTAACTAACATTTAAAATTATGAAAAAAAAATGTTTACGCATAATTAGGATGACCCTATTCTATTCAGCTTTATCGATTTGCCTTCAAATGGTTTTCTTGCAACTACTGGTTGCAGAAGATCTGATGTCGCAATCTGCTAAGAGTGTGAAGCAGGTGTATGTTGAAATGGAGTTCAATAACACCGAGCTTGCAGAAGTCTTCAATAGACTTGAGGAGAAAACAGAATTCAAGTTTTTCTTTGATAAAAATGACTCTTTCCTGAACAAAAAGTTCAATATGACAAAGAGTACAATGACGGTTGAAAATATTCTCTTGGCAGTTGCCAAAGAGTCTAACGTAAAATTTCGACAAATAAATAACAACATCAGTGTATCTAAGAACAAAACCACCACTTTTCCACTCTCAGTTGAGATTATTGCGGATGTTGACATATCGGGTAAGGTGACGGATGAGAATGGCGATGGACTTCCCGGTGCTTCTGTAGTTGTTAAAGGAACGGCGAAAGGAACTACAACTAACCTTGAAGGTGATTACAACTTAACTGTACCTGAAAATGCTACTGTAGTTGTGTCTTTTGTAGGATATACCACACAGGAGATATTGGTAGGTGCCCAAAGTACTATAGACATCAGCATGTTACCAGATGCAGAGCAACTTGAAGAAGTTGTGGTCATTGGGTATGGTACTAAAAAGAAAAGTGATGTAACAGGTGCTGTTACTACGGTAAATAAGGATTTTCTAGCACAACAATCCACTTCAAGTGTTACAAGGGCCTTGCAGGGAAGTGCTTCTGGTGTTACTGTTACGCAATCATCGACTCCAGGTGCTAGTGCTGAAGTGCGTATTAGAGGACTGGGAACCATAAATAACAACAACCCTCTTTGGGTGGTAGATGGTGTTTTTGATGCGGAAATTCCTCCTCCGAGCCAAATTGAATCAATCCAAATTCTAAAAGATGCTTCTTCTACAGCGATTTATGGTGCCAGAGGTGCAAATGGTGTAATTCTCGTAACCACAAAAACGGGTAGGTCTAATCAGAAGGCAAAAATAGAATTTAGCCTGAGAACTGGATTTTATGACCCATCGGCCAAATATGATATTCTTACGGATCCCGAACAAATTGGCCAAATGCATTGGTTGCAACAGTATAATGATCACCAGTTAGCGCTGGAAACTGATCCGAATGCGGTTTTTGCTCCAACGCATCCACACTTCAATTTCCCAAGTACTACTGAACCAATCGTTGAGCTTTATAATTATCTATTTCCAAACTCAACAAATGGCGGATCAACCACAGATATTGGTCTATATGTACCAAGGAGTTATCCGATCACACGTATGAATCAGGCAGGTACAGACTGGATGGAAGAAGTTTATGATAAAGGCCTGAGTCAGGATTATAATGTATCAGTAACTGGAGGTTCTGAATCAACACGTTATGGTTTTCATGCAAACTACTACAAAGAAAATGCGCAGTATAAGTTTGGCGGATATGATCGTTATTCGATCAGAACCAACGTTGAAACTGATGTAACCAATTGGTTGACTGTTGGTCAAAGATTGGGAGGTACTTTTGAAAATTTCAGAGGCTATAGAGGAAATAATTCAAGAGGATTACTTCAAGCAATGATGGAAATCAGTCCGCTTATCCCAATGTTAGATGAAAGTGGTAATTATGCAGGAAGTATTGTAGGTGGAGGATTTCAAGACAATGCTAATCCTGTAGCAAGGCTGGACAGACTCAAAGATAATTTTAATAGAGAAACAACTGTAAGTGGAAATTTTTATGCTACAGCCTCGCCTATTGAGGGATTGTCAGTTAAAACTCTGTTTGGATACAATGTCAGAGGAAATAAGTCAACAGGTTATGATTTACCTGCTGATGAATGGACCAGGGGTGCTCAAATCACTGCATTGACGAATGGCAATGGAAACAACATTAGTTGGAACTGGTCTAATACCTTAAACTATCAAAGGACATTTGCACAAGACCATAAGGTAAGTCTATTATTGGGTGTAGAAGCCAGAAAAAACACCTGGGATAGTAACACAGCATTTAGATCAAATTTCTTTGCCACTGATTTAGACTACCTGGTTCTTAATGCTGGTAGTGAATCTCAGGAAAATACTGGTACCAGAGGTGGTAGCTCCACTTCGTCGTATTTTGCACGTGCGTATTATGATTTTAAAGGTAAGTATCTGGTAGATGCTACGGTTCGTCGTGATGGTTCTTCAATTTTCAGGGATGATCGAAGGTTTGGTACTTTCCCAGCAATTTCTGTAGGATGGAAACTAAGCGAAGAAGATTTTTTAAGTAGCTCAGCGGGTTGGTTAAACCTATTAAAAATTAGAGCTGGATGGGGTGAATCAGGAAATGACAGGACTGGTAATGTAAATAACCAATACACGTTATTCGGTCAAAACCCTGGCCGGTCGTTCTATGCTATTGATGGAACCGACAATAATATCGTACAGGGATTTGAATCCTCAAACATAGGAAACCCTGACGCAGTATGGGAAACAACTTCAACAACCAATATTGCAGTAGATGCGACTTTATTTGGAAAGCTATCTGTTAATTTGGATGTATGGCAGAAGAATACAACAGACATGCTATTGAAAGCTCCAATTCCAGCTGTTGTTGGACAAGCTGCTATACCTTCTATCAACATCGGCGATATGAAAAATACCGGTTTCGACGTGACCATTGATTATGCGTCTTCTGGATTAAATGATGAACTACAATGGAATGTTAGTTGGACATTTTCGAGGTATAAAAATGAAGTGACCAAATTGACTGGTAAGGAAGATGAGCCACCAATTTTAGGTTCAGACTTGAGAGGAACACAGTACAATCAAATTGAAGTTGGGCATTCGTTTCCAGAGTTTTATGGATACTTTGTTGACGGAATCTTTCAGACTCAAGCAGAGGCAGATGCTCATCCTGATCATATGGTTGTTCCAGGCTATAACCGACCTGGTAACCTGATTACACGGGATGTCAATGGTGATGGGGAAATTACAACCGATGACCGTGCCTACATTGGTAATCCACATCCAGACTTTACTACAGGATTGAGAGCAGGAGCTGAATACAAAGGTTTTGATTTCGCATTTACTTTTTATGCAAGTGTAGGTAATGATATCGCAAATTATTTGGGTAGGTTTAGGAACTACGGATTATTCCAGGGACCAAAATCTCACAGAAGATTGATGGAATCATGGGGAAGTCCATTTCTAGCAGACAATGCTAATGCTACCTTACCACGTGCTTATTCATCTACCTCATTTGAGAACTTTTCTATTTCGGATCATATAGAGGATGGTTCATTCTTACGTTTGAAAAATGTTCAGTTGGGTTACAACCTTCCTCAAGCCGCATTAGATCCTCTCGGTCTTACAGCGGCCAGAATTTATGTAATGGCTTCCAACTTGTTTACAATAACAAGTTATTCAGGTTTAGATCCTGAAATACCAAGTAACTGGACTAATGATTCAGTGAATATTCCTGCGCCTTTTAACAAAGGTATGGATATAGGAGCATGGCCAATTGCACGTCAGTATATGATTGGTTTAAACTTTACATTCTAAGGTTGATTTAGATAAAAAAATTTAAGAGACATGAAAAGCATATATAAAATATTAGGATTAAGCGTGCTGATGGGCCTTGTTTTTAGCTCATGTAGTGACGAGTTTTTGGATCAAAAGCCAATTGGGCAGATCAACCCTGACATTCTTGTGAATGTAGAGGGCGCAAATGCTGTATTGATAGGTGCATATTCTTTGCTAGACGGTTACACCCAAGGTGGACTTGGTGGTAATGGAGCATATTCTGGAGCAAATTGGATATGGGGTGATGTTCGCTCAGACGATATGTACAGAGGAGACCAGACCGGTGGTTGGGATGCAATTAATTCAATAGAACGCTATGAGATGACTTCAGCCAATACCTGGGCTAGAGATAGCTGGGCTGGATGGTTCGACGGGGTGAGCAGGGCAAATGATGTACTGAATATACTTCGTATTGCCACGGATATTCCCATTGAAGATGCCAATCAAATTGAGGCTGAAGCAAGATGGCTCAGGGCACATTATCATTTTAGTGCCAGAATTATTCATGAAAAAATTCCTTACATCACAGAAGCTGATGATCCAATTACTGTTGCCAACGACCGTGAAATATGGGACGATATAGAAGCAGATATCAAGTGGGGGATCGATAACGGTATGGACGAAGCTCCTGAGGAAAAAGGCAGAATTTCTCGTTGGGCAGCTAAGGCTTTCTTAGCAAGGGTTCATTTATTTCAGGGAGAATACGCACAAGCAAAGCCCTATTTGGATGACATCATCAATAATGGTGGTTTTGCGTTAATGCCACATTTTTATGATAACAATAATGAAGAATTTCAGGTGAATAATAATTCTGAAACCATTTTTGATATCCAGCATTCTGTTAATGATGGTGCCGGAAAATGGAATTCTTCCTTCGCTCAACAAGTGGGTTTCCCAAGAGTATTAGGATACTGCTGCGACTACCTGAAGCCTTCATTTGACTTGTTCAATGCTTTCAAAGTGGACGCTAGTGGTGTTCCATTGTTAGATACGTATAGGGACAACCTTGACATACATGATCAGAATATCACTTTTGATCAGGACTTTACTCCACCATCATTCTTATTAGATCCACGTGTAGATTGGACAATAGGAAGAAGGGGAGTTCCATATCTTGATCATGGTGTGCATAGAGGAAGTAGCTGGTCTTGGAGACAAGACGAAATGGGACCATTCCTTCATAAAAAGATTCAATTTTGGAAGAAAAACGAAAGTTGGATAAAGTCATCTGCATGGCATTGGGCATCAGGCATCAATGGAGATAATCACAACTTATACAGACTTGGCCACATCATGTTGTGGAGGGCTGAAGTAGCTGTTGAAGAAAATGACTTAACTACAGCCATGAATCTCGTGAATGAGATTAGAGCAAGGGCCTCAGACGATATTTTGATGGGTCGCGTTTTAACTGAAAACTTTGGCGGAATAGCTGATGAAAGCGAAATTCAGATTGATATGAATCAGCCTGCAGCCAATTATTTGCTTGGGCAATATAGTTCGTTCCCAGATCAGGCATATGCGAGGAAAGCAGTACGTCATGAAATTCGTTTGGAATTTGCCTTAGAAGGAATGAGATTTTTCGATCTGGTACGTTGGGGTATTGCAGATCAGGAACTCAATGGCTATTTGCAAGCGGAAGCCGCTACCACGGCTAACCGTGTTTGGATGAATGGAGTAACATTTAGTGCGGCACAGGATTCTTATGCTCCAATCCCACAACAACAAATTGATTTGCAGCCAGGAGTTCTTACTCAAAACGCGTCAAATGGTGGAAATTAAGGTATATGATGCCATTGAGGGTCATAGACTCAAAATAACTTAGTTTGAATGATGAAACAGTGGCCGCTTTTTAGGTCACTGTTTTTTTTTTGCTCTTGAAGAATTAATAAATACTAATAATTGAACCGATTTTAGATGAATAGGCGCTTCCTAATTTTAATTTTCGTTTTTGCTGCAGTCTTCATTTTTGCCTTTTCATGCACTGTGAAACAGCAAACCTATAAGTCGCCAAGTGAAATAGAAAATTTTGTCCTGTTCAAAGAACAAATAGCGGAAACAACAGGAATAAATTTTGAAAACAAGATTACCGAAAACAACAGAATCAATATTCTTAATTACTTGTATTATTATAATGGTAGTGGCGTAGCGGTAGGTGATATCAATAACGACGGTTTGCCTGATATTTATTTTGCGGCGACTACAGGTAAAAACAAGCTTTTTCTGAATCAGGGAAATCTGAGGTTTAAGGATATTTCAAGGGAATCTGGGACTGAAGGAAGGTTTGGAATAACCACAGGCGTAAGTTTTGTTGACATCAACAACGACGGTTTTTTGGATATCTATGTCTGTAAATCTGGTGATGTAGCGGGCAAGGCATATCGGGCCAATCAGCTTTTTATCAATAATGGTAATATGCAGTTCTTAGACATGGCTGAGCAGTATGGTCTCGCAGATGCTTCCTACTCAAATCAAGCATATTTCTTCGATATGGATCGGGACGGAGATCTGGACATGTATCTGGTCAATCATCCGGTAGACTGGTTGAATGCCAACAAGATTATGACAGGTGTTCAGGAAGCTAATGGATTTAACTATAACGCTTCCGACAAGCTATACGAAAATAATGGTAAAGGTAAGTTTGAAGATATTACTGAGACGGCCGGTGTGAAAAACAGGGCCTGGGGTTTAAGTGCTTCAGTTGGTGACTTTAATGGTGATGGTTGGCCTGATATCTATGTAGCCAATGATTTTATCAAACCGGACTTTTTGTACATCAATAACAAAGACGGTACTTTCTCAGACGAAATGAAAGAGCATTTCAGGCATATTTCTTTTTATTCAATGGGAACAGATTATGCGGATATCAACAATGATGGGCACAATGATTTATATGTTGTGGATATGGCAATGAAAGGGCACGAACGCTCCAAGAGAAATATGGGCTCAATGAGTACAGAAAACTTTCAAACGATTATTCGGCGGGGCTATCACTATAACTACTCCACCAATACTCTTCAACTTAACTTGGGCAATAATAAATACGTGGATATAGGTCAGTCTGCTGGAGTAGATAAAACTGACTGGAGTTGGTCGCCGCTAATTGCTGATTTTGATAATGACGGGTTTAAGGACATTTTCGTCTCTAATGGGGTTTATAAGGATATTATAGATAATGATTTTCTAATTAAGAAAACTGCCTACGACAAATCTGACGAAAAGGACAAGAGCTACGATGAAATACTCAATAAGATTCCTCAAAGCCGAATTAAGAATTTTTTCTATAAGAATAATAAAAACCTGACTTTCACGGATAATAGTGAGGTTTGGGGAATTAAAAAGAGCAGCAATTCAAACGGATCGGCCTATGTAGATCTTGATATGGACGGTGATTTGGACATAGTGGTCAACAATTTTAACGAGCCCTCATTTATTTATGAAAACCAGGCTCAAAAATTAGGAGGAAACTACGTAAAGGTAAAGCTGGAAGGTGCTCCAAAAAATAGAATGGCCATTGGGTCCAGTGTTCGAATTTATTACAACGGCAATACACAAAGGCAAGATTTTGCATTAGCAAGGGGCTACTTATCATCATCTAGTCAAATCTTGCATTTTGGGCTTGGTCAGGAATCACAAATAGATTCGATGATCATAAGCTGGCCCGCTGGAATGAAAACTATAATAAAGCATCCGGGAATCAATAAAACACATATTATAGCGCATCAGAACGTCAGCTTTATGGAGATAACCAAGGCTAAAAAAGCAGCTCCAATCTATGCTGAAAAATCACATCTCTTTCAACCAGAAATAGAACATGAAGAGGATGCTCACGATGATTTCGAAAAGGAAAGCCTATTGCCACATAAACTTTCTCAGAACGGACCTTATATTTCTATTTGCGATGTGAACGGGGACGGGTTAGAAGATTTTTTTGTTGGAGGAGCGGCAGGTAACCCATCAGCAATATACAGACAGGACGAAAACGGTTATTTTCATATTAGCTCTCAGGATTTGTGGCTTGAGGAAAAGGATTATGAAGACATGAAATCCGTCTTTTTTGATGCTGATGGAGATGGTGATAAAGACTTGTATGTTGTAAGTGGAAGTAATGAATTTACAGATCCGAAATTTTATCAGGACAGGTTATACCTAAATGATGGAGCAGGAAATTTCAAAAATGCAACAGATAGGATTCCAACTATCTCCTCCAGCGGGGCATCAGTTGATGCAGCGGACTTTGATCAAGATGGAGATATTGACTTGATTGTAGGAGGTAGAGTTGTTCCTGGAAAGTACCCTTCCTCTCCCAAAAGCTATTTGTTAGAAAACATCAATGGAAAATTTCAAAATTCTACAAGAGAGAAAGCCCCGGATCTCGAGAGCATTGGCATGGTGACTGACCTTGAATTCACAGATTATGATGCCGATGGTGATCTTGACATTCTAGCTATAGGTGAATGGATGGGCCTTGAATTTTTGGAGAATAAAGGTGGATTTTTTGAATCAAAAAACGACTCTATCTTGTCGCGTCTAAAGGGATGGTGGCAAAGCATAAAGTCAGTAGATATAGACAAGGATGGAGATGTAGATTATGTACTAGGAAATATAGGTACTAACAACAAATATCACCCAACAAAAGAAAAGCCATTACATCTATACTACAGTGATTTCGATGAGAATGGAACCGGTGATATTGTACTTTCAAAAAAAGAAGATGAGACTTTTTATCCTGTAAGGGGAAGAGAATGCTCCTCTGAACAGATGCCGTTCATAGCCAACAAATTCCCAAACTTTGAGAGTTTTGCCAAGGCAAGCATGAGCGAAATATATACTGACCAAAAGTTAAATAAAGCGTTGCATCTCCAAGTAACAGAATTCAGAACTTGCATGTTGATCAACGAGGGAGCCGGTAATTTCCAAATCAGATACCTACCAACTCAAGCTCAGATTAGCCCAGTTGTTTCCACTGAGATTGTGGAAGTTAATAAAGACGGTCTGCCAGACTTATTGCTAGTTGGAAATATGTTTGAAACTGAGACAGAAACAATAAGATATGATGCAGGCTTTGGGCTTGTACTACAAAATGGAGGAGATGGGACATTTTCGTCAATGAATGCACAATTAAGTGGAATTTATTTGGAAGGGAATGTAAAAGACATCAAAGCAATTATATTAGCCGATGGCCTTCAGGGCTTGTTGGTTGGTATCAACAATGAAGGAGTTCAACTTTTTTCAGGAAACAGTTCAGAGTTGATTCAGTAACTTTCAAGAGAACAAATCACGTAAGCATCGATTTTTCTATTTATGAAAGCCCAAATCCTGTGCATTTTTCTTTTATGTCTGATTAGCCTTTCGGGGCAATCACAAAATCTATTTGAAAATGTGGCTTCTGCAAATAATGTCAATATTGATCATCACATAGCAGATAATACAGTTGATGTTGACGAAGTAATTGGTACAGGTGCGGCTTGGTTTGATATGGATGGTGATGGTGACCTGGACCTCTACGTCACACAGAGAGTGGGAAGAAACTTTTTGTTTCGGAATAACAGGATTGGTTCGGGAACTGAAAATTTCACGGACGTTACTTCCGGGGACGCTTTGGACGAGCAGCATGATGGTGCTGGTGTAGCGGTTGCAGATTATGATAACGATGGTGATCAAGACATTTATCTGGCCAATTCAGATGGAGATGTTCTCTTGCAAAATGATGGTACGGGTGTCTTTACTGATATTACCGCAATTGCGTTTCCGGAATCTACAGGTACCTTTCAACCAGGTAGAGGAACGACAGCCTCTTGGGGTGATATCAATAATGACGGCTGGCTGGATCTTTATGTCGGCAATTATGCATCACTCAATTTTAATATTAACATTTCACGCAAGGACGGATTCTATTTGAATAATGGTTCCAATAATGGTGAGGTCACATTTTCTGATATCAGCAATAAATTGGATGGAGATAACGATGGTGATGGTGTTGTTGACAATACAGCCTACTCTTTTGGTGCAATATTTACAGATTTTGACAATGATGGAGATTTAGATTTATACAACATTAATGATTGTCCCTTTGGACCGGAAGATAACAAGCTATGGAGAAACGATGGTGATTTGTCATTCACTGAAGTCAGTACCGATGTTGGCCCAAGAGTTGGCGGAAAAACACCAGGAAATGGTGGCTTTGAGGCTGTATCGGATTGTCAGAGCGCCATGGGCATTGCAGTCGGTGATCCGGATAGAAATGGACTTATGGATTACTACTTTACCAACATTACCGAGCTCGGACAGTCAATGGTTTTTTTGGTGAACGATGGCCAACAGTTAAACAACTTAACCAAGGTTAGCGGATTATTCGAGCCTTCATTGCCAGATTCAAATGAGCCTTGGATTACCTGGGCTCCTATTTTTATCGACTATGATCTAGATGGTTGGCAGGACCTGGCAATGACGGCAGGAAACCTGGAGCTCAATGGTCAGCAACCTAATATTCTATATAAGAACACAGGCATTAGCTCGTTTGGGACCGCAAAGTTTGAACGACTGGACTTTAGCCGAACTGGCATAGAAGAATTGAATGAAGACTCCAGGACCTTATCTCTTGGTGATTATGATATGGATGGTGATCCGGATTTGTATATGGTCAATTTTGGTGGAGAAGCGAGACTGTATAAAAATACAAACGCTAATGGATTCAACTGGATGATTGTTGAGGCTGAAGGTGCTGGACCTCCACTGACCAATAAAAATGGTATTGGGTGCAGGGTCAAGACCTACGAACAGAGTGGTAATCAGTCATATGAGATAAGAAGCGGATCCGGGCTTGGAAGCGGGGACGATATTGCTGCTTATTTCGGACTGGGTGGCAATAATCAGATAGGTATTGAAATTAGCTGGCCTTCCGGCATTATTCAACGAATGGATAACGTTTCATCTAATCAAAGGATCAGATTCAGGGAACCGGATACTTACGTTTATTTAGAAATGGAGGATAATCCTCTGGTCGAAGGTCAAGTTATGGTGATTAACTGGAAGAGCACCTTTGATGAAGATGTGAAGATAGAACTGTATGAAGATGGAAAAAAACGATCTGTCATAAGTTCGCAAGAGCCAAATACTGGGCAGTATGAATGGGTTGTTGAAAATAATCTGAAGTTTGGTTCAGAATACTCGTTTTTAGTAAATGATGTTGAGAACAAATTTATACCCGGAAGATCCCCTGGGATCGTTAGTCAGTCTATCTCGGGAATTGAATACGCTGAGGAAGATGTTTTACTCTACCCAAATCCAACTACTTCGCGCATCAACATAAAATATGATTTAAAAGTATCAGGCAATGTAAGGATCTCAATTTGTGATATACACGGCAGGAGTGAAAATATTCTGGACACTATTCTTCCAAGTGGTACAAATACCTTCATATATGATTTCAATGAATCTTCCTGCTTTCGGAATACTTTGGGTTTGTACTTCTTTAAGATTCAAATGGGTAAGCAACTCCGATTTTTTAAGGTTCTAAGGAACTAAAAGATTTTGTGTTTAGCTTATAGCCATTATCAACTCCTCTAAATTATCCTGACGAGACAAGTTCATTTTCTTTCTTAGCCTATACCTCGTTGTATGAACACTTTCAACTGCAATACCCAAAAGCTTGGCCATGTCTACACTGTCGAAACCTAGTTTAATGAGTGCGCAGATCTTATGATCGGCGGGGGATAACTTTGGGAATTGGGATTTCAGGTTAGAATAGAAATTCTGATTTACCGACAGGAACCTCGATTCAAACTGCTTCCAGTCGTCCGCCTGGCTGAGGTTAATGGTATTGACTATTGAATTGAGTTTTATGCCGTCAGGATTGCTTTTTTGTTCTGAGATCTGTTGCTTGATCTGGTTGATTGTTTCATCTCTTTTGAGAATTTGCAGAGCAGAAGCAGTCAATTCCTTGTTTTTCAAATCCAGGATTTCATTGGCTTTTTCCATTTCTATCTGCTGCTTTTTGCTAAGCAGCTCCTTCTCATTTCTATGTTTACTTCTTAAGTATCTATAATAAATAGCCCCCACTATCGCTAGGAATAAGATAGTGACATAGCTGATTGTCATTCTTAATTGAGACAGTCTTTCTTCTTGTTCCAGGTTTTCTATTCTTTTTTCGTTTTCAAGTTTCGCTTGCCGCTCTTTTTCAAGCCTAAATTCATCCTTGATTTCCAATAATGAACGATTCAGATCACTTTTACTGCTAAAAAGGGAGTCATTCATATTCTTGGCTTTTTCCATGGCATGAAACGCTCCTTCATGGTCACTTATTTTTAAACTCACTCTTGCCTTCATTACCAATATTTCTGGAATTAAATCTTGATGGCTTCTATACTGTCTGCCAATTTCGATGGAACTATTGAAGTAGGAAAGTGATTTTTGGTACATCTCCTTTGCATCATAGATTTGGGCAATAAAGGCGTGAAGAATTACCAAATATGATCGCCGGTTATTGGAAAAAACGGAATCGAGTGGTAAGAGTATTTCAAGTGCTTCATCAGGGTGCCCTTCCAGAAACAAGAGATATCCATCTTCAGCTTTTAGAAACATACCTACCGGTTGTTTCCTCTTTTCAAATGTGCTTATACAGCTGTCAAAATATGCCCTTGCCATAGGTAGATTCTTTTGCTTTCTAAACAAGGTCAACAGGGCATAAAATTCGTCACTTAACGTATTCAACGGTGCGTTGCTCGACTTGAGAATAGAAATTGCCTTGTTAAAATAGACTTCTGCTTCGATGTGACGGTTGAAGAAACTATAGAGCCAGCCCAGGCCACTGTACACTTTAGCCATGGCCTGATCATTTTGGATTTCTTCTGCCAGAAATAGGGCCTGCCAATAGCGGTCATATGATGCACTAAAATTGGCATTATGTGCGAGCAGTTCAGACCAATCCACTAAGGTTTGTATGGCCTCTAAAGTATCTCCAGACGCCAGTTCAACATTAAAATTTTTTTCAAACAAATAATGTGCACTATCGGGTGCAGTGAACCTCAGTTCAATTGCTTTTTCCAACCATGGACTGCTCTGGTCTTCATTTGCTTGAGCCAATATTTGCCCAATAGACAAGACGAGGATTGTCAGTAGTAAAAATATTTTTGATTTGTCGAGTCGAATAATCCCAATTATATAGTTGAATAGTCCTTCAAATATACCCAATTAACCCATAATTGAGGAATAATGTAGTGCGTGAACAATAATTGTCTAGATAAAATGTTCGAGGTGTCTAGTTTTTGTTCAGTGTGAAAAACCGCATATTGCACCGTATTTTTAAATATTTGTAACCGTTAATCAGAACAGATTAAACAATTTATTGAAAGATGAAAGCAGCATTTTATAAAGAGAAGGGCAAGTTCGAAATAGGAGAAGGACAAGCTATCAAACCGGAAGCCGGACAAGTAAGACTGGACGTGGCATATTGTGGAGTATGTGGTACTGATGTGCACATCTATCATGGTGTAATGGATCAGAGAGTAAGTATGCCGCAGACGATTGGTCATGAAGCTTCCGCAGTGGTAGCCGAAATAGGTGAGGGAGTAACTAATGTAAAGGTAGGAGATCGGGTGGCAGTGAGACCACTGGACTTTGGAGCACCCCATCCATTCGACAAAGGACATGCACATGTAGGCAAAAACCTCAAGTTCATAGGAATTGACAGCCCAGGAGCTTTTCAAAATAGCTGGACTGTGCCGGCTCACACTTTGCATAGTTTGCCAGATGACCTCACGCTGGAACATGGTGCTTTCATCGAGCCACTTTCCGTGGCGTGCCATGATGTGAAAATTGGTAGAGTAGTAGAAGGTGAAAACTGTCTTGTGATAGGCGGTGGTCCTATCGGAACCTTGATAGCCTATGTACTCAGAGAGAAGAAAGCGAACGTAATCATTTCTGAGGTGAATGAAACGAGACTTGAAATGTTGGATGACCTTGGTTTCAATACGATCAACCCAATCAAAGAAGACTTGCTTGAAAAAATCAGCGAGTTGACCGGAGAAAAAATGATCGATTGTGCATTCGAAGTATCCGGTTCAGGCCCTGGTGTTCAGGCAATGACTCAAGTTGTTAATGTAAGAGGTCGAATCGTAATGGTGGCCATTCACGGAGGAGATCCAAAACCAGTTGATTTGTTTAAGTTTTTCTGGTCAGAAATAGAATTGTTGGGAGCAAGGCTTTATGAAGAAGAAGATTATGAAGAAGCGATTGCTATAGCTGCATCTGGAAATGTACCATTTGAAAAACTGATAACTCAAGTGGATTCATTGGACAACATCCAATCTATTTTCGAAACAATCGACAATAATCCAGCTGGCATGAAATATCTAATTGATTGCCAAAGCTAAAATCAACCAACTGAATTTATAAAACTATAATAATGAGCATACTAGATACATTTAAATTAGAAGGAAAAACAGCACTTGTAACGGGCTGCAAAAGAGGAATTGGCAAAGCAATGGCCATTGGTTTAGCAGAAGCAGGTGCGGACGTAATTGGTGTAAGTGCTTCACTTGAAAAGTCAGGAAGTGAGGTGGAAAAAGAGGTGATTGCAAGAGGCAGGAAGTTCAAGGCCTTCACATGCGATTTTGGAGATAGAGATTCTCTTTATGCTTTTATCAAAGAAGTGAAAGATGATTTTCCAGTGATTGATATCTTAGTGAATAATGCTGGAACAATCCTGAGAACGCCAGCCGCCGAACATCCAGATGAAATGTGGGACAAGGTGATCGAGGTTAATCAAAATGCACAGTTTATTTTGACAAGAGAGTTTGGTAAAGAAATGGTGGCAAGAGGTTCTGGTAAAGTAGTTTTCACAGCATCTCTGTTAACTTTCCAAGGTGGTATTACTGTGCCAGGGTATGCGGCAAGTAAAGGAGCTGTTGGACAGTTGACCATGGCATTCGCCAATGAGTGGGCTGGAAAAGGAGTAAATGTAAATGCAATTGCGCCTGGTTATATCAGTACTGATAATACCGAAGCATTGAGAAACGACCCTGTAAGATCAGAGTCTATTCTTTCAAGAATACCTGCAGGCAGATGGGGTGAGGCAGTAGATTTTGCAGGGCCAACAGTCTTCTTATGTTCAGACGCAGCTTCATACATGCATGGCAGCATCATGCTTGTAGATGGTGGCTGGATGGGCCGATAATTATTGTTCAACCTTCCCTAAGCAATGCAAATCACCCTTTTTAGAAAACTAATCACGCTCGCAATACTGTTGTCTATTCAGACAACAGTATTTGCAGCTGATAAGCCCAATATCCTCCTGATTGTATCAGACGATGCTGGATATGCAGATTTTGGTTTTCAGGGTAGCAAAATATTCAAAACGCCAAATCTGGACAATCTTGCAAAAAGCGGAACCAGATTTACTCAAGCCTATGTAACTGCCGCAGTTTGCGGACCATCCCGAGCTGGATTACTCACGGGCAGGTATCAGCAAAAGTTTGGTTTTGAAGAAAATAATGTAAAAGGCTACATGAGTGCTTCATCCAAACAATTGGGTGATGAAATGGGATTGCCTCTGGAAGAAATCACCATGGCCGATCGCTTACAGAAGCTTGGCTACAAAACAGCAATTTTCGGTAAGTGGCACATGGGTCATGCAGATAAATACCATCCGCTAAAACGAGGATTTGATGAATTTGTGGGCTTCAGAAGTGGAGCAAGAAGCTATTTTCCCTATGACGACAAAAATCCCAATGATGATTGGGCAAAGAAGTTAGAGTACGGCTTTGGAAAATACGAAGAGAAGGATGAATACATGACCGATATTTTGGTCGATGAAACCATTTCTTTTATTGAACGCAATAAAGATCAACCGTTTTTCGCTTATCTCTCTTTCAATGCAGTGCATACACCAATGCACGCGCTGGAAGATGATTTGAAGCAATTTCCCGAATTGAAAGGAAAACGAAAGAGTTTAGCCGCCATGACATTGGCCATGGACCGTGCTTGCGGCCGTTTGCTTGATAAATTATATAAACTTGGCATTAGAGATAATACCCTAATCATTTTTACAAATGACAATGGAGGGCCCAGCGATAGCAATGCTTCTGTAAACGATCCATTGAGTGGAACGAAAGCAAACCATCTCGAAGGAGGTATACGAGTGCCATTCCTTATGAGCTGGACAGGAAGAGTAAAAGAGAATTCTACCTTCGATTATCCAATAAGTACACTGGATCTTTTACCAACTTTTCTGAATGCCGCCGGAGCAGATGCGTCTAAAGTGGAAGGACTAGATGGAGTGGATTTGATACCATTTTTGTCTAAAGTGAAAAAAGGACGACCACATGATGTTTTGTACTGGAAAAAGGAAACCAGGGCTGCTATTCGACAAGGAGATTGGAAACTGATCAGGTTCCCGGATAGGCCAGCCGAACTCTATAAGTTGAACGATGATATTTCGGAAGTAAATGATCTGGCCGCAAATGAGCCGGAAAAAGTTAGGGCCATGTTCAAAAAACTCTTCGAGTGGGAGTTGACGCTGGAAAGGCCTCTATTTCAATTGAAGAGATTATATGAAGGCAAAGCAGCCATCAGAATGGATAATTACAGAAAAAAGAAACCTCAGAACTAAAACTATAAAATTATGTCAAAAGCATACGATTTATTTATAAATGGTGAGTGGGTACCATCTTCAACTGGAGAGCGCGCACCGATTTTGAGCCCGATTGATGAAAGTGAAGTTGGAACCACAGCAATGGGCATAGAGGCTGATGCAAATGCCGCATTAGAAGCTGCAGAAGCTGCTCAAAAAGAATGGAAGAAATGGCCTGCCAGAAAAAGGGCAGAACTGTTGCGAGCATTCGCCGCTGAGATTAGAGCCAACAAATCGAGACTTGCAGAGTTGCTTACACGTGAGCAAGGAAAAATTATTTCATTGGCAGAAATTGAAGTGGAAGTGACAGCTACTTTCATTGAATATGCTTGCGACTGGGCAAGACAATTCGAGGGAGATATCGTTCAATCCGACAATGAGAACGAGCATATCTACATACACAAAATTCCGAGGGGTGTAGTAGTGGCGATTACAGCCTGGAACTTCCCATTGGCTTTGGCGGGCAGAAAAATCGGGCCTGCTTTGGTAGCTGGAAACACTATCGTTGTGAAACCGACCCAGGAGACTCCATTAGCCACACTGGAATTGGGCGATATTGCAAACAAAGTAGGTATTCCTAAAGGTGTTTTGAATGTGGTGACCGGGTCAGGAAGAGTGCTTGGAGAAGCACTTGTAAAGAATGAAATCACTAAGATGGTGACCATGACAGGATCTACGCCTGCAGGTCAGTCTATCTGGAAAACTGCTTCAGAAAATTTGACACACGTTCAGCTTGAACTTGGCGGAAAGGCTCCAGCGATTGTATTTGCAGATGCAGATATTGATGAAGCCATCGCTGGAACATTCCACTCAAGATGGGACAACTGTGGGCAGGTTTGTACATGTAATGAAAGGATGTATGTGCACGAAGATATCTATGATGAGTTCATGGAGAAATTCATAGCTAAGTCAAAAGAAATCAAAGTTGGTAACCCTCTTGAAAGAGAAACGGAAATGGGGCCAAAAGTAAATGCTGCTGAGTTGAAGAACATGGAGCATTTGGTGGCTAAGTCAATTGAAGAAGGGGCAACTGTTGCCTTAGGTGGTAAAAAGCCTGAAGGAGCACAGTTTGAAAAAGGTCACTGGTTTGAGCCCACGATAATCACTGATGTGACTCAAGAAATGACGGTCGTACACGAGGAATCATTCGGGCCAATTCTTCCAGTGATCAAATTCAACGATTTTGATCAGGTGATTGAGTGGGCTAATGACTGTGAATTTGGACTGGCGGCTATGGTTTTCACCCAGGACTACAGAAAAATTGCAAGATTGACTGACGAGCTAGAGTTTGGTGAGATCTACATCAATAGAGGACATGGAGAGCAGCATCAAGGATTCCACAATGGCTACAAGAAAAGTGGTAGCGGTGGAGAAGATGGCAAGTATGGCTTTGAGCAATACCTTGAGAAGAAAACATTTTATGTGAAGTACTAATCAAAAAATAATTAGCTTCATCGCGAGGCACGAAGCGATCCGTATGGAAGAACAACTGAAATACAGATTGCCACGCTACGCTCGCAATGACGTAACAAGCCTTTTTTGATTTTTGATTCGACTAGTTTATGACTAAAATAAAAGACGTAAAAGTTCGCCTCTTCGAAGTGCCACTACCAGAGGTGCTTTCTGATGCCAAGCATGGTGACCATTACCATTTCGAATTGGTAACTGCAACCATCACTTTGGAAGACGGAAGTGAAGGAACGGGCTATACCTATACCGGTGGAAAAGGAGGACATTCGATCAAAGCGATGATCGAGCATGATCTGGTACCTGCGTTGATCGGGCAAGATGGAGATGATATTGAAGCCATCTATGATTTCATGGAATGGCATATTCATTATGTGGGTCGTGGAGGAATAGCTTCTTTTGCTATCTCGGCTGTGGATATTGCCCTTTGGGATATTCGATGCAAGAATGCCAACAAACCCCTATGGCAAATGGCTGGAGGAAAAGGAAATACCTGCAAGGCTTATTGTGGAGGTATTGACTTGATGTTTCCATTGGAAAAACTACTCGACAACATCAGAGGATATCTGGCCAATGGCTTCAATGCTGTGAAAATTAAGATTGGTAGAGAAATTCTGGATGAGGATATCGAGCGGATCGCTGCAGTCAGAGAATTGATCGGGCCAGATCTAACTTTCATGGTTGATGCCAACTACTCCATGAGTATTGAAAAAGCCATTGAATGTTCGAAAAGGATGGAGCAGTATGACATCACCTGGTTTGAAGAGCCGACTATTCCGGATAATTACAAAGGCTTTGGTGAGATAGCAGATGCCACAAATGTGCCTTTGGCGATGGGAGAAAACCTGCACACGATCCATGAATTTGAATACGCATTTGATCAGGCGAAGCTTTCTTTCGTTCAGCCGGATGCTTCCAATTGCGGTGGGGTAACTGGCTGGTTGGCTGCCGCTAGATTGGCAGACAAACACGGTATTCCGGCTTGCTCTCACGGAATGCAGGAGCTGCACGTGAGCCTGGTGTCTTCACAGCCAAATTCTGGATGGCTGGAAGTACATAGTTTCCCAATTGATGAATATACTACCAGACCACTTGTGGTGGAAAATCACAGAGCGGTGGCATCAGATGAGCCTGGGACTGGCGTGGTATTCAACTGGGAGAAATTGAGCCCTTATGAAAAATAATAACACAATAAATATGACAATGAAAACTCCATCAACCGTCATTACGAACAAAGTGAAGCAATCTCATTTTCGTGAGAGGTCACATCAAAAAGATCGCTTCGTGCCTCGCGATAACGTTTCTAAGGGAGTTTTCAAACACAAATATTAAACAACAATGCAAATCACTAAAAGTAAATTCGGTAATCTGGAAGGTCAGGAAATTGACCTCTACACTTTGTCAAATGGTAATGGAATGACCGTGAAAATCACTAATTACGGTGCAACAGTTACATCAATTCAAGTTCCTGTGAATGGGGGCTTGCGAGAAGTGGCCTGTGGTTTCGATACCTTGGATGGCTATTTTTCTAAGGAATATAAGGCTAATGCACCATACTTTGGAGGTACGGTTGGTCGCTATTGCTCGCAGATCAAGGATGCCAGGTTTAGCTTGAATGGCAAAGATTACCAATTGGCTGAAATGGTAGGTAAAAACAATCTGCACGGCGGTTTGAAGGGTTTTGATAAAAAAATATGGTCGGTATCTGAAACTGCAAACGGTTTGGAATTTTCCCTGAAATCAGCTGATCTCGAAGAAGGCTTTCCCGGAAATGTAGATGCCAAAGTGACTTTCAACCTGACTGATGACAATTCGATTGACATCAATTACGAAGCTACAACCGATCAGGAAACTCCATTGTCTATGACCAACCATACTTACTTCAATCTTTCTGGTTTCCAGGAAAATGTAGAAGGCTTTGTGGCGCAAGTCAATACGACGAAAAAACAAGGTATGGATGATACTGGCTCGGGAACAGGTGAAATCGTGGATGTAAGTGGTCAGGTTGATGACATGTCAACCGGCAAGAAAATCGGAGATGCACACGAAGGGATGGGAGATGGATTTGAGAATTTTTATGTTTTCGATAACCCGGATTTTGCGCTAAACCATCTGGCGACAATTTCGAGTGAAGAGCACGGGCTCTCATTGGAAGTTCACAGTACAGAACCTTGCATGTTGCTTTATACAGGAAAATATACATCTGATGACCTGAAAAGGGAAACCGGTGATCAATTTGGGAAGTACAGAGGGTTTTGCTTTGAGACGCACAGGTACCAAAACGGGCCAAATATTCCAGGGTCACCTGCAACGACGACCAAGCCTGGAGAGACATTCAAAAGTCAGACAATATTCAGTTTTAAATAAATAGAAAATGTTGGATAAAGAAAACTCAATCAATACCGTCATTGCGAGGAACGAAGCAATCTTTAACTTATTTCCTACTAGCTCTATGAGATTGCTTCATTGCGTTCGTAATGACGAAATAAGAGTTTTCGAAAAACGAAATGAACTAACCAAATCACTTAAATAATAGGATTATGACCGAAGGAATAATATGGGCCATTGGGGCCGGACTGATGCTGGGACTGTACGCACTCCCAGAAAAGTTTACCAAAGATTTTAAATTCGAAAACACATGGGGGCTGTTTTTTATGCTTACTATGTTTGCCGTACCGATCGTAGCTTCCTTGACGCTGATCAATGGTTTTGGAGATGTTTTCGGCGCAGTACCAACTGATGTAATCATGAAGATGGCAGTAGCCAGTTTCCTTTGGGGTGTTGGTGTAATGATGTGGGGTAAAGCGATCAACCATATTGGACTATCTCTTGGGTTTTCGCTTTTCATTGGGACGGTAATTCTGATTGGATCTATTCTGCCATTCCTAGTGGATGGTTTGCCAGCAAGCAATGTTTTCATGACGATAATGGCTGGGATACTTGTTGTGCTTGTTGGTGTGATCTGCAATGGTAAAGCTGGCTTAATCAGAGAGGCAGATGAAAAGGCAAGCAAAGAAGATGATGGAGATGATGAAAAAGGTTCTGTTGGGATGGGGATAGTCATCGCCGTAGTGGGTGGATTACTCGCAACTGGATTTAGCTATGCGAATGCCGTTGGAAGACCATTGCTACACGAAGCAAGCCAGGCTGCTGGAAATGCCGAGTGGGTGACTTCAGTGGCTGTAATGTTTCCAATATTTATCAGTGGTGGTATCGTAATGGCAGCATATTTCGGTTGGCAATTGAGTCAGAAAAAGGCTTGGGGAGATTTCAAAACACCTCATTTCGGAAAAAACATGTTCCTTATCTTGATCATGGCTGTTTTCCACTATGCGGCATCTGCTTTGTTCGCTTTTGCGGCATTTAAGTTGGGTGAAGTTGGAAACACTGTAGGATATGCCATATTCAATACTTCTTGTGTGGCAACTGCGATTGTCAGTGGAATCATCACCAATGAATGGGCAAATGCTTCCGGTAAAGCGAGAGGATTTCTTTATATTGGATTGGCCTGTATGATCATCGGGATCGTGATTGTGGCAGTAGGAAACGGTATGGCTTAGATGTCATTGATCAATGAATAATTGAGTGACTGGACGACCACTGCGGAGTATTGAGGTATGAGTGAAAAGCTCGCGCCAGAAACGAATTTAGCGTGAGGCCTGCCTGCTGGTAGGTAGGGATCGAAGCAAGCTACCGTGTAGCGCGAGATCCCAACCCCGACGAGTCGGGGGCACGCCCTCCTAAGGTGGGCAAACCCAAAATAAAAATTAAAGAACTAAACTTAAAATTCGATTATGAAAATGAGAAAGACAACTTTACTTTCACTTGTGCTGGCGGTGTATCTATTGGTGGCATGTGACAATGACGGACACCACCATCGCCATTATGGTGAGGGAATCAAAACTGAGGAAAAAAATGAAATTTCGGATGAAAAGCTGGATCACCTCGGTATAACAAATCGAGAGTACTTAAGTGCTGCTTCCAAGCGTGCCTTGGCATGGCCTGATCACCTGACAAATGAGTGGTTTGGAGATTTTCAAGTGCAGGATCTGAAAGGAGATCTGGCTTACGAGGAAGGAGTAGTGAGAAGAGACCCAAGTGCGGTGTTGCAGATTGATGGGAAGTACTATGTTTGGTACACAAGAAGTACAGGTGAAACACAAGGCTTTGGAGGTGATATCGAAACCGAAAAAGTATTTCCTTGGGACAGATGTGATATCTGGTATGCAACTTCAGAAGATGGATGGGACTGGAAAGAAGAAGGACCTGCAGTTAAGCGCGGCAAAAAAGGTGCCTACGATGACCGGTCGGTCTTTACAGTGGAAGTAATGGTTCATGAAGGTACTTATTACCTGTGCTACCAAACTGTGAAATCACCTTACAACGTACGCGTGAAAAATCAGATTGGCCTGGCATGGGCTGATTCACCAAATGGTCCGTGGACAAAGAGCGAAGAACCAATATTGAGTCCAGCAGACAATGGAATTTGGAAAGGTGATGACTTGCAAGACAGAAGGTCTGTAATCAAGAAAGGAGACTTTGACAGTCACAAGGTGCATGATCCGTGTATTGTCCCTTACAAGGGTAAATTTCACCTTTACTACAAAGGAGAGCAAATGGGTGAGGAAATTACATTTGGGGGTCGTCAGATCAGACATGGTGTGGCTATTGCGGATGATCCAAAAGGCCCTTATGTGAAATCACCTTACAACCCTATTTCAAACAGCGGTCATGAAATCTGTGTTTGGCCATATGAAGACGGAATTGGTGCCCTGATCACAACAGATGGCCCAGAGAAAAATACAGTGCAGTTATCCAAGGATGGAATCAACTTCGAAATCGTATCTGTAATCAAAGGAGCGCCACATGCGATTGGCATCAACCGTTCATTGGAAGGTGCAGACTCAGAGCCATTCAAAGTATTTGAGTGGGGGTTGACTCACCAGTACAAAGATTACAACTGGCAGTACATCCGTAGATTTAGCGGAAAAAGAAGGGTAAGCCATACTGCAAAAGGAGAGAGTGATAAGACGAAGAAATAGTAGGAATGCTTTGTTACTTTGCTGATCAACCTGATTTACCCGTCCCTCAAGGGAGAGTCAGGTTGATAAGAACCTCCTTCCCTTTAGGGAATAAAAGGGTAAAAAGGAGGCTGTTGGAGTTGCTCAAAAAAGAATAAAGCAAAAACCAATAGGAATAATCCAAACTAGTATATTTTGAGTAGGAAAAGCCAGATGAGTTTGTGCTTTTTCTGCTCATTTTTTGTTTCTAACTGTTCCCACTTTCGTTCTAGTTATAAGGTTTTATTGTCTGGTATTGATCAACTAACTTAGTTGTCCCATGGGTTATGAATTGTTAAAGGCCAATTTTATTCGGAATACCGACTTGTCTCCTTCGGAACTCATACTCATTTGTGAAAAGTATCAGGAAAGAAAAGTGAGCAAAGGGGAATTCCTTCTAAGAAAAGGAGAAATATGCCGATTTGAAGGGTTTGTTGTCAGCGGATGCTTTAAAGTATCGACAGCAGATGAGGACGGCAATGAAAAGATTTTATACTTCGCCGCTGAGGATTGGTGGATTATGGAAATAGATAGTTTTACCAACCAGATAGGTTCTGAGCTCAACATACGGGCCATTGAAGACAGCACTATATTATTCATCACTAAAACGGCAAAGGAGCAACTCTACCTGGAGATGCCTAAGGTTGAAAGATTGTTTCGCATCATGTCTCAAAAGGCGGTAGTGGCCTGGCAAAGAAGGGTGATACGCAATCATTCACTGAGTGCCGAACAACGTTATCATCATTTTCTCACTTCCTATCCGGAAATAGCGAAAAGGGTCACCAACAAGCAAATTGCTGCTTACCTTGGTATCACGCAGGAGTTTGTGAGCAAAATCCGTAAAAAAAGGTTGATCAAAAGGATATAGCATCCATTTATTGAACTAGTTCAAGAATTTTTATTCTCCGGCCGAACAATTTTGTCTTGCATTCGGGGGAGTTCTGGTTGAACGGTCTCGCAGAGGTATTTGATCTTTTTCGAAATACTTTTCCATCAGGGTTCTTAAGAATGCCGTTTAATAGTGTTCAACTTAATAAAATAACAACATGAATAGGATTTTTGGATTAGGATTAGTTTTGATTTTGTCATTGAATTTTTCACCAGTGTGGAGTCAACTCCAGTTGCCTGGGGACATGACAGCTGAACAGGCAAAAACTATAATGAAGGCAGCAGAGGATAAAGCGAAGGAAGAAGGGATAGTGGTGAATATAGCGATTGTTGACGCGGGGGCCAGTCTTAAGTCTTTTTTGCGCATGGATGGATCTTATTTGGGTAGTATAGATGTAGCTATCAAAAAAGCCAAAACAGCAAGATACTTCAACGCTCCAACAGGAGAGCTTGGTAAAATTGCTCAACCAGGTGAAGCCATTTACAACATAGAACTTTCCAATGACGGGCTGATTACCTTTCCGGGAGGATTGCCTATCAAAGACAAGAATGGGATAATAATCGGGGCGATTGGAATTAGTGGAGGCACCATAGAGCAAGATCATGCATTAGCAGTAGCTGGTGCTCAATCAATAATAGACTAGTCTGATAAGCTCTAAAAAGATAGAAATCATGAATAGTATAAAAGGTAGCATTCTAATAGCCATATTGTTTTTGTCGCAATTAAGCTTGGCTCAAGTTTCCGATGACTTAATGCTTTACAGAAAAGACTTCAAAAGCATCAGTGGAAATAATACAGTGTCTGTAACGAGTTATGAAAAGGGCGGGACTCATTTGGTATTTGCCGGAGGCATGGGCAATGTAGATGTATATAGGCTGGATAAGGAAGGCATACTTACTCCAATAAGTGACCATGAACTGCATATGAAAGAAGGGCCAGCAAGAGGAATGGTTGCTGACAATATTGGCGGAACAGACTTTTTGTTCGTGGCGAATAAGCATGGAAATGTCATTGAAACTTTCAAAATCCTGGACAATGGATCTCTTGAACGTGTTGCTCTGGTAAAAGACACGGATGAAACTTATCTAGCCACTGCAATTACGTTGCAAGTGGTACATATGGAGAAATCATCTTACCTATTTGTTGGTGGCTTAGAAGAAACGCCTGGCTTAAGTAGCTTCAAAATTCAAAATGATGGGAAATTGACTCATGTTCAATCTGTTAAGGATGATGATAAAATACATGCTGATGGCATCATTGGGATGTTTGTTCATAAAATCAATGGGAAAACCTTTTTGTATACAGGCGGATTTCAGGACAATGGCGTGAGCAGCTTTAGGGTTTATGAAAGTGGTAAATTCAAAAACATCAATAACATCAGCGATAATACCACTGACAGATACTTAACCGGAGCGTATCCAGTTACCGGAGTTACCTTGGGAGGCAATAACTATGTTGTTGTTGGACACAGACATCATAAATATTACCAAAGAAAAGATTTTATTAAAAAGAGAGACTTTGTATATCATGGCGATGGTGTCAGTGTTTTTAAGGTGAATAAAAATGGAGCTCTGGTCCCCCACTTTGTTTTAAAAGATGACGAAACAACGAAACTATCAGGGCAAACAAGAATTGAAGTAGTATCAAGCAATAACAAGGAAGCCATTCTAGCGGTGGGGACAAGAGATGATGCTAGTATTCAACTATGTAGATTAAATGAAGAAGGGGTTTTGAGTCCAATAAGCTATCTCGAAACTGGATTTTCAATTTATTACGGTTTGAGATCACATAAAATTGGTGAGGACAACTTCCTAATTGCAGGTTCTTTTAGATCTGATTTGAGAAAGATTGCAACCTATAAGATTGCCCCTAAAATCGATAGAGGAGGTAAAGTCTTAAGGCATTTGGTTAACTTAAAATACAAGGAAGATGCTACCGAAGAACAAGTCAATGCCGCAGTTGAAATTTTCGTAAATCTTAAAAACGAAATTCCTGAAATTGCAAACATTGAATGGGGAGTAAACGATAGCACAGAGGGGCACAGCAAAGGATTAACCCATTGTTTTACCATAACATTTAATGATGAACACGCGAGAGAGATATACCTCTTTCATAAAGCACATTTAGATTTAGTGAGCAAAATAGGCCCTATCATCGCTGATGTTTTAGTCTTGGACTATTGGACAGAAGAGTAAATGGAATGATACTGTTTACTTCAATCCACTTTAAACCATATTAACAAGTTGTACCAACATAACTAGTAGCTCCTGGAAGTTAGGAGTCAGAATAATAGTGCTAAAATTTTCTTAGATACTTAAAAGTGAACCTGGAAATGTTCAGTATAGCTATGCATAATTCGATATGAAATGAAGAAATTAATACTGCTCTACTTTGTTTTTTCTTCCTTTATCCAAGGGGCACAAGCACAGGAAATGGATAGCCTTCAGCAAAAATTTTGGTTGAACAATGGTGTCGATCCATTTCTATCATACGCTTCAATAGTTGCGACTAATGCCTCGGGCGGGATTGAACAAACCAGCAGATATGCTGGACAAATTTATGCCGGACTTCAATTTGACTTTGAAAAAATGCTAGGCTGGAAAGGGACTCGTGCTAAGGTATCAATGATAAACCGTCATGGACGTGGGCTTGAGAAAGAGGTTGGTTCTGTTTTTGAGCCATTGAATGTTGTTGGTGGACAAAATACTTTCCTGTATGATTTGAGCATTGAAAAAGACTTTGGCAACCAGTTTAGTCTGAAGGTTGGGCGTACTACCGCCGCTGATGATTTTTCTGTTTCGAAGCTATATTATTATTCGCTTAATAATACTGTAAATGGTCTCATAAGAACTCTGTTGTTAGACGGGTTGATGACCACTTTCCCTTTTCCAACATGGGGAACGAGGCTCAAGTACAAGCCCAGTTCTAAGCATCAATTTCAATTTGGTGCTTATCAATTGGGTAAAGACATATTCGACGATACCCGGCATGGATTAGACTTTGCTTTTAGAAACTCGGATGATTTATCGTTGTTTTTTCAATATGATTGGTTTGGGAAGATTGCAGGTCGCAATGCCAGAGTTTATGTAGGAACACACCAAGCATTGGGTTCATTCGTTACTCTTGATTCAGATAATGAATCCAATCACTTTATGCGCTACTATGGGCATGTTGATGTAGAATTGTTACAAGGGCTAAGTTCTTTTGTTACGATAGCCTATTCAGCCCATGGGGAGATTGCTAAATTACCTTTTCAAAGTAGCCTGGGCCTCAACTGGAAAGGGTTGGTCAATTCCAGGGTCGATGATAGATTGCTATTCTTTGCTACAGTTGGAGGTTTTAGTGATGAATGGGCTACAAATCAAGGGAATAAGCTGTCATCAGAAATAGTATTGGAGTGTGGCTATCGATTTCAAGTCACAAACTTTTTTGTGCTACAACCTTCTGTGCAATATGATATCCGACCAGGCGGGTCTGGCCTAATCGACAATGCTATCATTCCGGGGGTATGGATTGAAGCTAATTTCTAGGGTCATGAAGCCATAAGTATACAGGATGTCTAGGGATATGAACTAAATAAATTTAATTCCAAAATAAAGAAATGAATATGCTCAAAAGTAAAAAAGCCATTATTACCGGTGGAGGCAGAGGATTAGGAAAAGCAACGGCCATCGCATTTGCTAAAGAAGGCATTGATGTTGCCATCACGGGAAGAAACGAAGCGGTTTTAAAAGAAACTGTTGCTGAACTAGAGTCATTTGGTATTCAAGCTATCTATTCGGTATTTGACGTAGGGATCCATGAAGAAGTCAAAACTGGCATCAAAAACATTGTAGATACTCTGGGTACAGTTGATATCCTTGTCAACAATGCGGGTATTGCTGCGGTAGGGTCTTTTAACGATATGGAAGTCGATCAATGGAGTCAAATAATTCAAACCAACGTAATGGGTATGTATTATGTGACTAAGGTTGTATTACCCTACCTACTTGATAAAAATGCAGGGGATATTATCAATGTATCTTCTACGGCTGGGTTAAATGGCAATGCAAACATTTCTGCTTATTGTGCTTCCAAGTTTGCTGTTATTGGAATGTCAGAATCCTTGATGAAGGAAGTTCGCAAAAACAATATTAGGGTTATTACATTAACACCAAGCACTATTGAGTCTGATATGACAATTGAATTGGGTATTGCAAACAAAGATTCACAGGATAGTGTTTTACAACCGGAAGATTTTGCGGAATTAATCCTTTCAGGTATAAAACTTCCAAGGAGAGCTATGCTGAAAGGTGCTTCCTTATGGTCTACAAACCCATAACGAAAGACCTGTTAGTGGTCGGACGAGTTCTTTGGAAATTTACCGGAAAACCAATCGTTCTTCTGAATTCTGGAACATACTCGTCCGACCACTACAATTCACATTTAGGAGGGAGGGGCGAAGATTTGGCGGTGGAGATGGCTTGTCCGTATTTGCTTCAAATCTTCTTGACTTTTTTGTTTCGTCTTTGCCTCAAGACAAAAATGAAAAGCCTGTCCGGCTTGAGGTCGAAAGGAATGACTAGTCCTAAATAAGCGATACAGTTTTTGTCTAGTCGTGTTTATTAACAAGTTCATCAGAATTAGCGAATATTGAAGGTCTAGAGACTATATGTTATTCGACTATTTATGAACACCAATCAAAGACCGTTGTTTTCACTTATCGCAGGGTTGATCATTATTATCAACTTTGTGTCTTGCCAGCAATCAAAGACTGACAAGATTGACCCAAACCCAAAGCCCAACGTTATCTTCGTTATGACCGATGATCAGGGCATGGGAGATATTGCCTGTCACGGCAACCCATGGATCAAAACACCTAATCTGGACAAGTTTTATGGCGAGTCTGTGCGCATGACAGACTTCCACGTAAGTCCTATGTGCACGCCAACGCGAGCTGCAATCATGACTGGCCAATACCCGATCAACAACGGCGTATGGGCTACCTACAAGGGTAGGGACATGCTGCATCCTAACTCCGTATTGATGTCCGATGTTTTCAAGCAAAATGGCTATACCACTGGCATATTTGGCAAGTGGCACCTGGGGGACAACTACCCATCCAGACCCACAGATCGTGGGTTTGACTATGCGGTGCATCACAAAGCTGGTGGAGTAGGAGAGCTGTCCGACTATTGGGGAAATAACTACTTTGATGATACCTACTACGTCAACAACGAACCTAAGCCTTTCAAGGGCTATTGCACCGATGTTTGGTTTGATGAAACCATCAAGTTTATCAAGCGAAATAAGGAAAAACCAATTTTTATCTACCTGCCAACAAACGCCCCTCATGGACCGCTCTACGTGGACAAAAAATACTCCGACCCTTATGAGCACCTGGAGAGCGAAAAAATCGTGAGTGCAGAGTTTTATGGCATGATTGAAAATATAGATGAAAACTTTGGGAAGCTTGATCGTGCTCTAAATGAAATGGGGCTGGCCGAAAATACTATTCTGATATTTTGTACTGACAATGGTAGTCACTATGGGATTAGCAGTGATTATAAGCTTGGTTGGAGTAGAGGATTTAGAGGTAGAAAAGGCCAGAAACTAGAGACTGGTCACAGGGTGCCGTTTTTCGTCCGTTGGCCAAAAGCCGGTATTTCGGGAGGAAAAGATGTTCCTGATTTGACAAGCCATGTGGATTTGATTCCAACATTGGCCGGACTTTGTGATATGAATCTTCCAGATACTTTTGACGGTGACGGTGTGGACTTTTCTCCGATATTGTTGGGTGAAAAGGAAAAGCTAGATGAGCGCACAGTGTTTGTGCACCACAATCAAAATACCCCACCACCACACCCAACAGATAAAACGGCCATCATGAGGGGAGATTGGCGTTTGCTCAATGGAACCGAGCTTTACAATATTAAGGAAGACAAAAAGGAACTGACCGATGTGTCGGACCAACATCCGGAAATTGTAGAGCAGTTGTTGGCAGATAATGAAAAGTTTATCGCTAGGGCGAAAGCCAGAATGGAATATCAGGAATTGCCTTACAACCACGTGGGTAGTGACGCCCAAAAAAGGATCAAACTCACCATCCAACATGCTATGGGCAAGAGTGGAGGTATCTGGAAGCCCGAGCAGGTAGCTGGAGGACTGAAAAGTTCCAATGCCACACAGGCGGTACAATTTTTAAAGAAAGGGAAATACAGAATCTCTTGTATGCGTTGGCCGGAAGAATGCCCTGGCAAAATCCTTGGAGTCCCTGAGGTCAATCCAAAAAACCAGTACGAATATCAATCAATCAGTCCTGAAAAGGCCGTGATCAGTCTCGATGGAAAGACATATGAACAGGCCATCTCTGTCGATGATGTGAGTGTAGATTTTGACTTGGAACTCGAAGCAGGCAAAGTACTGCTTGATAGTCACTTTGTAGAAGGCGAGGAGAAATATGGGGTGTATTATACTTATATCGAATTTCTTGGGTCATAAATTCAAGTTTTCGAATATATAATTATGTCTATGTAGTCTCTACCAAAAGTTACGCTGCGCTAAACTTGCGGCAGAAGGGTTTTTGAAGCAAATTAAGCATCTACTAATTTGCGTCTAATTAAGAATTCACCCAAGTTGTTTAGACAAACTTCCGAATATTCATCATAAACCCAATGTGAATCCCCTCGTGATAGTTGTTGAATTCAAAGGCATCTCGTACAGAGCCTAAATGAAATCCGGTTTTGAGCGTCCGTTCGTTGTAGCTGACGAACTTGCCATCATTGTAATCCTTTTCCGTTTTTTCAATCAAGGAGATTAATAGCTCCTTCAATTCTTTTGCTTCGTTCTCAGTAGTTTTTCCAGTTGGGAAGGTGCCTTTGGAGTATAGAGCCATCAGCTCATCTGACACGTATCCGTCAAGATTTGATCCCTTGTAAATAAGGGACTGCTGGGAGACTATGATATGGCCAAGGTTCCAAATGATGTTGTTACTAAAGCCTTCAGGTACTTTGTTCAATTGCTCAATTGTAAAAGCATCAAAAAATCTTAAGCACAGATTTCGGCTTGTTTTCCAGGTTTTAAATACTGATTCCATTTGTTGTTGTTTATGACGGATTGTAGGTAAGGTATATCCGCATCGTAAAGATGCATTTTTTAACTGAACTTCCTGATCACTTTTTCTACCCGCTTTCTTTTCGAGTCTTTTTCTATGTCATCCAATCTACTCACCAGAGTTTTTACAAATAGCCTCTTGTGCTGCTTATTCACAATAGGAGCTGCCCGCTCAGCATACATGGGCAGCTGATTCGTAGGACTTTTGATCAGTTGTTCGATTAACAAAGCGAACGCCTCATCGGCATATCCTTCTATTGTGCAAAGACTGATGAGTATATTCACAGCGTGATCTTTTGTGATCACGGATCCTTTGTCGGCTGCCTACAGGATGGTAGGAAGTAAGCTATATATTTCTTTTGGTTTCTGTTTTGTTATCGTTCCGAAGGCAGTCATGGCACCCCACTGGAGTCGATTGTTTTTGCTATTGAGTAGAGCAACAAAATCATCAATATGACCAGCAGTAAGCCTCGGCTGCAGCGTACCGATCTCATATAGCACCTTGATACAATCATTTTGAATCGCTTTCGTATTTGAGAGGTTGTCTACTAATTCCTGAACAGCTTGCCTGTCCCCAGTAGCCATTATCTCTTTGGCTAGTTCCTGGTTTGGTATTTCATCCTTCCGATTGAGTGAAGAAGCCAACCTGCCAATAACATCAATGCCCTTTCCCATAGCCAAGTATAGGGATTTCCTGACAGAAAGCTACAAAATGGATTTCTCCATACTCAACTCTAATTTTGACCAAATAAAAAAGGTGCAAACCAACGGCCTGCACCTTTCTGGATTAAAGCGATTCTACTTGCTTAAGAATCTTTGTTTTCCAGGTTTTTAGTGATGAAAAAACCGGTGATTAGGCCAATGCCACCGAAAATGAACAGCATGGATGGAATGGTTACTTCCTCATCCATTTGCAGAGATCGGGATAATAAATCTCCAAAGAAAATGCCCATGCCAATACCAATGAATAGCAGGGCAATGTTCAATATAAACTTGGCAATAGAGAATGGTTTCTTCTTCTGGCTGAGCAGAGATGCATCCATGCCTTTTTCAATTAGGGCCAGCCTTTCGCTGTTTCGGGTGGTGAAAAAAACATAACAAATTCCAAATATTGTGGCGAAGAGTACTACAAAAACGATTACAGGTTCCATATTAAATGATTAAATTATTATTGATTTCAACCACATTGACTACAGCATTTGAAATGTGGTTACAAAAAAGTTGAAAAAATAGTAACCCCATATACACTTTGGTTGTCTAAGACCAAAATGAGCATGAGAACCGAGGAAGAACTAATTGAGAAGATTCTTGGTGGAGAATGGAGAAACTTTGCAATCCTGGTAGAGAAGTACCAGGCAAAGGTGTATAGCTATGTTTTCTACCTGATGCACACTCGTGAAGATGCAGAAGAGGTGGTTCAGGATACATTCATGAAGGCCTATCGGTCCCTGCACCAATTTCGCGGAGATGCCTCCTTTTCTACCTGGTTGATTCGAATTGCTCATCACAATTGTTTGAGTCGCTTTAGAAGAAAAGTTCCGGATAGAGTTTCATTGGACAATGTATATGATGACAGCTTTTCCGGCCAGGAAACCGATCCTTCTCAAGAGCTAGACCTGAACGACAGAAAGAAAATACTTGCCCGGGCATTAGAGCGTTTGAAGCCAGAGGAAAGATCCGTAGTTACTATGTATTACTTTAATGAACTATCCATTAGCGAAGTATCCAAGGTGACCGATCTTAGCGTAAGCAATGTGAAAGTGACATTACACAGGAGTAGGGGCAAGCTGCTCAATATTTTAAAAGAAATGGGAATTAAAGAATCAACGTTATGAAAAATTCGATGGAGTCAGAAGATCAGTTTCTAAGGGACCTTTTTCAGAGCAATGATACCAGGCCAAGTGTCGACTTTACAGAATTGGTAACCAAACAAATCGACCAGGGTACAGAATTGTTTAAGTATAAGCCGCCAATTGCCAGCAAAACATGGGTGGTCATCGGCAGCTCATTTGCAGTGCTGTTGATATACCTCATTGTTCAGGCCAGCACACCAACCTGGCAGGCCTCCGAAGTGTATCAATTCATGAAGAATGGATTCTTTGCCGTGGGCAATGGTTTAGCCATTGATTTCTCCGGGATGCAGTTACCGGAAATTCCTACGCCCATACTGATGGCTATAGGAGCACTGAATGTCATTGGCGTTTACCTTATGGTCAGCTACCGCTGGGCCAGGGGCATGTTTATGTAGTTGTTATTAATTCCCAAAACCTACCTGCTGGAAATACTAGTTAAGCATTCTCGGGGAGCGCATCAAATTCTTTTCTTTTGCCTTCAAACCAATGTTGCATATCGCTTGGGGACTGCATCAGTTTTTGCATTTTCTGCATGGCCTCAAGATGAGCAGGATCATTTGTCTTAAACATTTCTGTTCCGTGATTTTTGCTCAGTTCAGCCATCTCTTCGAAGGTTTCAGCCTGGAATTCCAGATCACAGGCGCCTCCCAATTGTTTGCATGTCATCGTTTTCATAATATTCTTGTTTATAGTGTATTACATGTTTTTTAGTAGCTCATCCAATCTGTCAAATACAGAACCCCAACCATTCATGATGCCCATCTTTTCTTGCTGAATTTTATAATCTTCTGTGGGGTGCACCACGTTAAAAGTGAAGTCAGTTTTGTCTCCGTCGGCCTTAAATATGGCCTGAATTTCCACACCCTCTGTCATGGGTTTGAAGTTTGCGAGTGAGACGATTCGTTCCTGGGGAACGATTTCAATATACTTCCCTTCGGCAGTGAACTCCTGTCCATTGGGCATGGGCATGAGATATTTCCATTTTCCTCCGACCCTGAAGTCATGCTCTACCACATTCGTTTCTATTCCTTTAGGGCTCCACCATTGAGCAATGTGCTCGGATTGTGTCCAGGCTTCCCATACCAGTTCTATTGGAGCATTGAATTTTCGATGTATGGAGATTGTTCTGTTTTCCTTGTCACTCATTGTTCTGTCGTTTAGATTGTAATTTGCTTAGGTAGTTTTCAAAAAAGTCCAACTTCTCTTCCCAGAGCTTTTTATATTGTTCGATCCACATAAAAGCCGGAATAAGGTTTTTGGGTTGAATGAAACACAAGCGTTCCCTTCCTTTTTTTTCTATTTGAATGATGTCACATTCCTTTAAAATTTTCAGGTGCTTGGAAATAGCGGGACGGCTGATCTCGAATTTCTCAGCTACTTCATTTACACTCAAAGTCTCTTCTGCCAGGAGCCCGATGATATCTCTTCGTACCGGATCAGCAATTGCTTGAAAAACATCCCTTCTCATATCAAGTGTAACTATTCGGTTACAAGTATATATGTAATCATTCAGTTACACAAATATTGTTTGGAAAAATTCATTTGATCGCCCTCGTTCGTGTCCTCACGAACGAGTATCTGGAAACAATTGACTCACCATTGTGATTTGTTTGTGGGGACACAAACAAAGGCGAGAGGATACTCTCTTTCTTTTCTAAAAGAAAAATCCCAATCCAATTACCGGTAAATTCTCTTCATCGGTGAAGGCCATGGAAAAGGAGATCACCGCCTGACCCATGGGAGCAATGTAGAAACCGCCACCGGCACTATCATGCCAGGTGCTTGAATTTTCGTTATCGTACCATACCCTGCCTATGTCATGGAATGCGAGTATGCCGAACTGTGCTGGGAACAAGTAGCTTCTGAAATTAAAAAGTTTGATACGAAGATCCAGGTTATTGTAAAAGCTGCTTTCACCATAGAATCGAGTTCGTCTGAATCCTCTCAAACTGGATCTGCCACCTAAAGTGTTGGCATTATAAAATTCCTGTGTGGTGAACCCATGGAAGTTGTGAGCTCCACCCACACGCCACCCCAGAGTGACGCGTGCAGGAAATTTGAAACTGTAAAAGAATGAAACTTCTGATCGTATATTATTATAATTCGAAGATAGGTTATTGATACCCTTTAGCAACTCCAATTCTGTATTCCAATATAATCCACGAGTGGTCAGCTGCTTATTATCCCGTGTATCTACTGCCAGACCCGTGTATAGGCCAGCATACTTTCTGTTAGTTTCAAACAGATCAGTCGGGCTGACGTCAGAGGTCGGTCCACCAATGAAGTTGTCCGTCCTTTCTTCCAAGGAAATGCCGCGGTGCTGTAGCCCTAGAGAAAATATCCCATGCGCACCTAAATCTTTCGCTAAGGTGGCTCGATAAAGAATATTCTCGAAACGCACCCTATAGAAGTCTATGTCCTGGTTGTCTACATCAAAAAACGAATTGTTTCCCATTCCAAAATAATTATCGACAAAGAATGGCTTGCGAACATCTGCAAGTAGACCCAAGTCCCATTTGCCGACAACATCCGTGAATGTTGCATCATATTTAATATTGAAAGCATTTGTAGCAAATGCATAATCTGCGCTGAACTTATGCTTTGCCGCAAAAGGAGTCTTACGCCAACCATGCTTGGTGAGGATAAATCCTCCTCCTAAAAACAACCCATCATCCTTGTTGTACTGCCAGTAAGCTACTGGAAATAGAACATCGTATTTGTGGGACATTCGGTCATATGTGTGGATATCCTTATTGTTCGAAAGACGAGGTTTTATACTGGAAGTCTGGCTTTCTATTTTCGTTTTTGGCTTGTCATAGACGAGTACTTTGGTTGATTGTTTGGGTGAAGTTTCCACGATCTCATCTTTGTCCTTACCACTTATGATGCGGACTTTGATTCTGCTTCTGGCTTCTCCCGAGATTTCAAATTTGTCCTCCCCTTTCAGACCATATAGCCGTACCTCTTTGGTCTCTGCAGCTAGAAATGTTCGTTCAAATATGTCTTGCTGGACATTTCCTTTCTTAGATATTTTGGCAACTGTGACCTTCAGAATTCCGTCAGCTGGGCTTTCCACTTTGAAGAGTTCGTCCTTGTTGGATCCAAGGACATTTACAGCTTTGGCCAAATATTCATATAGCTCCAGCGCCGGTTTCATTAGGTTGTCTCTTCGGGATTTTAAAGTACTGGCGACCTTTTCTGCTGACAGATCATAGATCTCCTGTGGCCACCGCTGCATGGCTTTGTCTATTACTTCGTCGGTGAGGTTTTTCTGCAGCGCTAATACAGCTTCTTCCCAATCCTTGCGGGACAGTTTTGTTAAAAATGAACGATCGAAATTCTTCGCATTGAATGCGAGACCTGGTGCCCATCGGATATTATCATTAAAACCCTCCACTTTTGGAATGGCCCATCTACGACTGGTGATTTTAGGTATCAACCCCTGGTTGACGAAAAATGCCTGATCCCGATCCCGGGGGATTGGTCTGTACATTTTACCTTCACCTTCTTTAAAGCTTGCCCAACGCCATTGGTCGTCATGTCTATCCCAATCGGCAATTACCAGATCAAACACACGTGATTTGAGAGCCCATTTCTGATCTACAAAATTGTCATTGTCATCCTGGATTTCTTCCAACACTTCCAGGGTATTCACTAGATCTTTCGAGTCACCAAATTGTCCGCTATCCTTCCAGTTTTTGGCAGGTCGCTCCTCATATAGTGCAAGAGTATTGGCTAGCTTATCTCTGAACTCGCCAAATCGAGGATCGTCGGGTACAAAGACTATTTTAGGATTGGTGTGATAAATGCCGGCAGCCTCTGCCAAATCAGGTACCACAAAGGCACCATAAGGGTGAGAGGCTGATATCTGATCTTGCACAATGCTGGCGGCTATGGTTTGTCTGAGCAATGGAGGTATGGCACCTTCCGCATATTTCTCTATCGATCGCAAAACATATTGACGGCCATCTTGTGCTTCCATGCGCAATGATTTCGTCTGCATCCCACCGCCCATTTTCACTGGTGTTAATCCACCATGTTCTTTGCCAATGTCAAATACTTCTACTTCTATTTCTTTGCCCCAGACATCACGATAGTTGGCACCAAAAAATGCTTTTTTGATTCCGTTGGCATCATATTGAGAGGAGGCTTTTACTTTGACAGTGGGAGCAATCGACTTGGCTTCTTCTGGTTTGATTTCCTTTTCTTTTTTATTTTCCTCAAACAATCGACTGCTATGTACTTTTTTGCCTTCTGGATTTTCAGCATCTGCTACCCAAAATTCTGAGGTCATACTTCCATCAGCATAATAGTCAACACGGGAGAATCCTGTCTTTGAGGCAGAGAATTGTGAATGCCTTCCTTTGACAACATGAGTTGTTTTTGACCCAGAACCGCTCACTATGTAATTCACTCTGTCCTTGGTGATGTGTTGTAAAGAGTGCTCATGTCCAGCTACATAAACGGCATTTTTATGTTCCTTCAGATATCCCTCAATAGTATTTCTTATGGCTTTATATTTTGGGTGCGGGATGTCCTGGATGTTACCAATGGTAGAGCGATAGAGTGGATAAATAGAGCCCAGCCCGGGAAGTGGTATATACAAGCCATCAACAGCTTCGGCCAATGGAAATATGTGGTCTTTCAGTGGGTATCTGCCACCATGCAATCCGTAACTGTAGAGTGGATGATGTGATGCGAGTATCACCCGTTCATCCTTATGTTTTTCCAGCATATCATCAATGGCCTGCAATACTTCCACGGGATTTTTGAATTCGCAACTGCTTTCCTCTTGTGGTTTGTCAAACTTGTGAAGCAGCCACTGAAAGTCAAAGATGATCAACCACAGCCCCTCACTCAGCTCAAATTCAGTTGGTCCGGGGCACCCATCATTTGGTTGAAAGGCATTGTTGTCTTCCAGATATTCCCTTACATACTTTTGCTGATTGAGTACATGCTGCCATCCTTCCCTTTTACCTTTTGCCCAGTCATGATTACCCGGTATGACATAAGTATTTCCACCAAAACCTTTCGCTATCTCCAGTTGGTCTATCAGTTTTTTTTCTTGCTCTGCTCTTTCAGGATCTTCATCATCGCCTAGTCCTTTGGGATAAATATTGTCACCCAAAAAAATCAATGTGCTATTCTCCCTGGCTTCATGAAGTTGCTTTTTTAGTACTTTCAGATTCTCTGGTGCATATTTTGGCTCTCCGGCATCACCGATCAGGAAGATGGAATGTATTTTCTGTGGGGTCTGGGCAAGGACTGCCTGTGGAATAAGGAAACTGATCAAAAAAAGAATAACCACCCCTATCAGTCGACCGTCGACGGTTAGCGGTCGACTGATAATTGTGCCCGCAAAACTTTTATCACATTTTATGAATAAACCCATCAATTAACAGTTTACTTTTCCATCACAAATTTCAAAATATACCCTTTATCACCCTCTCCTTCACTGGAAATAAACATATCGCCATTGGGAGCGAAGCAGATACCCTCGGGTTGGCCAAGTATGCTGGGCGAAATCGGATAACTCGCCTGTATTTCTCCTGAGCGATTAACCACCAACATTAGTTTGCCTGTTGAAGCAATGATATAGAAATTATTGTCAACGGGATTGAGGGCAATACCAGATGGTCGAAAGTTGATCCTTTTTTCTTCGTAAGCATTGTCTTTATGCTTTTCCAGAAAATCTTTGATACCCTTTTTGGTGATATTAAAGAATGGCTTTTTCGATAACTTAGATTTTTCAGTATTGAATTCAAAAGCTGCCTGGCCAGATATTTTCTTTTTGTCAATATCAGAATCTCCCTTGCAAATGAGCAGTAGGTTTCCTGATGCAGGATCAAAACCAAGGCCCTCTACATCGTTCTTTTTTCCAAGCGGAGTGTTTATTTCCTTGGTATTTAGGTTGCCTTCCTCACCCTTATGGTTGAATATCAATAAGTTTCCTTTGCTATTGACTACATAGGCTGTGTCTCCAACAATCTCAACCCCCTCATAGTCCCCGGCTTTCCAGAATTTCAGCGCAAGGGTTATTTTCTTGTTGTAGTAGTTGTAGAAAAAGAGCTTGCCGTCTTCATCTTGAACACAAGCAATGGTGCCGTCTTCTACGAACGACATACCCGAGATTTCTTCCAATACATAGGGGAGAAAGAACTTCTGGGTGTATTCTCTCAGATTGTATTTAGGGAGTCCTTCAGGGTTCACAAGAAAAAGCTTATCGGCAGTCACTCTCCTGGGAGGTTCACATGACGAGGACAGGACAGTACTGGATATAATTAGAATGAATAGAAAATATCGCATATCAGCAAAACGAAATATTTTTATCAATGATGGTAATTGGTAGTTCAAAGAAGTCAGTTTTTGTTCAAAATAAAATTAACCATTGTTTAGTTCAATATTTATTATCTTGTTTGAATATTAGTAATTAATATGTCGGAATCAACAACATTACTTCAGGATGTGGAAGAATTTGCGAAGCAGGTTCTGACAGAGAAGTTACCAAAAGAAATGGTTTACCATAGCCTAGAGCATACGCTCGATGTGGTATCGGCTGTCGAGGAAATTGGCAAGGGGTCGGGGCTTTCTGATGAAGAAATAGAGCTTGTGCTAATTGCTGCATGGTTTCATGATTTAGGCTATTGTGAGTCATTGGAGGAGCATGAGCTGAAAAGCGTAGAAATGGTTAAGAGATTTCTTGCTCCATATGATCTCGACGAAGAAGAACTGGCGAAAGTAGCAGGTTGTATCATGGCCACCGAAATGCCGCAGACTCCCAAAAGTTTGTTGGAAGAAGTTATCTGTGATGCGGATTTAGTCCATCTATCCACTCAAGAATATTGTGACCGGGCTGACAAGCTAAAAAGCGAATTGGCATATTCGAAAAATCTGCCGTTGACTGATGAGGAATGGTTGAAGATGAACGTGAATTTCATGAAGGAAAGGGAGTATTTCACCGAGTATGCCCGAACGCAGTTTGCAGATGGTAAGAGTCAAAACCTGAAGCTGGTAAAAAAGAATTTGAAAAAGAAGAAGAAAAACAAAGTGAAAGACGAAGATGACAATGGGCAAAAGCCAGTAAAAACAGGGCGTGGTGTTGAGACCATGTTCAGAACCACTTCCAAAAATCACCTTGACCTGAGTAACATGGCCGATAACAAGGCAAATATCATGATCTCAATCAATTCGATTATTCTGTCGGTGATAGTCTCGGTGTTGATCAGAAAACTAGAGGAGTACCCTCATCTCATTGCACCGACGCTGATCATGACAGTCGTTTGTTTGACCACTATCGTATTTGCAATTTTGGCCACCAGACCGAATGTGACTAAAGGCCGGTTCACCCATCAGGACATCCATGACAAAAAAACCAACTTGCTATTTTTCGGCAATTTTCACAGTATGAGTCTCAAAGACTATGAATGGGGGATGAAAGAAATGATCAAAGATCCTGACTATGTCTATAGTAGTTTGATTCGGGATATCTATTTTTTGGGAGCAGTGCTGGGCAAGAAATACAAACTGTTGCGCATAGCCTATACCTTCTTTATGTTCGGGTTTGTGTTTGCCGTTATCTCATTTATCCTGGCCGAGGTTTTTTTGAAGCAGCAGTATAGCTATTAGGGCAATTATCTATGAACAATGAGCAATTTTTAGAGTACATAGTATTGTAACCAATTGACCATCTCCAATTCGAAATAGTTCATTACTCTACCCCTTCCCATTTTTTTACCAAATCATAAGTAGCCATTTGAGCACGCACGGCTGGTTCGCTTTCTTTTCTCAAGATAGGGAGGTTGTCATTATTTTGACCGATCATGACAGCTTTTACGTTATCAGCAAGTTGCAGCTCTAGTATTTCCTTCATTTGTTCTTTGAGGGCTGGGTCATATACTGGATAAATTACTTCAATTCTGCTCCTTAGATTTCTTTTCATCCAATCCGCCGAGCCCATATAGACCTCATCTTCCCCATCGTTGTTAAACCAGAACATCCTCGAATGCTCCAGAAAGCGATCCACTATTCTCCTGATGGTAATATTTTCGCTAAACCCTTCTACTCCCGGAATCAGACAGCAGACACTTCGCACGATCATCTCTATTTTTACGCCAGCCTGACTGGCCTCATAGAGCTTTTCGATCATCACACGTTCCTGCAGGTTATTCAGCTTGATCACGATTCTGCCTGATCGGCCATTTCTTACATGCTCAATCTCCCTGTTGATCAGCCGTTTTAAACTATCAATTACATTGAACTGAGAAACCAATAGATGGCTGAAAGGCCTGGGTGGCTTTCTTCTGTATAGGTAGTTGAAGAGGTCGTTGAGTTCATTGCCTATTTTTTTATGCCTGGTCAACAAGCCCTGGTCCGAATAAATCTTTGCTGTTTGTTCGTTCAGATTACCCGTACCAAGGAATGAGTAGTTTATTGTCGATCCATCCTCCATTTTCTTTCTCACAAGGGCCACTTTGGCATGTACTTTCAGCCCCGGAATACTGTAAATCACCTTAACTCCAGCCGTTTGCATCTTTTCTGCCCACATTAGGTTGTTGGCTTCATCAAAGCGTGCTTTCAATTCCATGAAAACCGTGACTTCTTTGCCATTTTTGGCAGCACTGATCAGCGCATCTCCTATGATCGATTCTTTAGCCATGCGGTAAAAAGCCACCTTTATTTGCTTCACATGAGGATCGATGGCCGCCTGGTTAAAAAACTGTAGAATGTAATTGTAAGAATGATAGGGGAAATGAAGGAGTTGATCCGCTTCGTCTATGGCTGAAAATATAGACCTGTGCCTGTCGATCTTATGGTTTTTCAGCGTCTTCATTTTTGGAAACTCCAGCTTCTTGCCTATTGGATTGGGTAGCTGGAAAAAGTCCATCAGGTTGTGATGAGGGCCGCCGGGCACCATGTCGTCTTGGGAAAAGTTAAATGCATCGATAATGAACTCCAACAGCTCCTTTGATATTCTGGCATCATACAAAAAACGCGAAGGTGTACCCAGGTTTCTTTTGGTGATTTGCTTCTGGATTTTGCTAACCAGGTCACCACTATATTCATCTTCGATATGCAGGTCCGCATCTTTGTTCAACTTCACTGCCCGACATTCCAGTACTTCATAGTCTGGAAAAATAAAATCCAGATGCATCTGCACAATATCATCCAGATATATGAAGCTGTATTTTCCTTCTTCAGTCGGAAGCTTGTAAAACCTTGGGAGTTTGTCAGAAGGGATATTTAGATAAGCATACTCAATCCTTTTCGAAAAAACATCCTGTAGCCGCAGCATGTAGTACAACTCTCTGTTGTTTAGAAACTGGTCACCGACAGTACGACCAAAGAAAAATGGCTGCAAATAAGCCAGAACCTTGGTCTTGAAGTAGAACAAACAAGCTTGCTTTTGCTTTTCAGTAAGTTCCTTATGGTCTCTTATGAATACGTTTTCCTCTTCCAGATCTTTGAGTACACTATTTCTGAGTGTATCGCCGTATTCATTCATCTGCTCCCTGATTATTCTATGCACCTCTTGCAGTGCCTCCTGAGGTTCAGCATCTATCGCTTCATTGATCTTTTTTCGATTGATTTCAATCAATTGCCTTACATCGGCTACCCGAACTCTGAAAAACTCATCCTGGTTAGAAGAATATATCGCCATGAATTTCACACGCTCGTACAGCGGGTTGGATTTGTCTTTGGCCTCCATCAGTACTCTGTGATTGAAAGCTAACCAACTGACATCCCTGTCATGCAGCGGGATTTTGACATTTTTTTCCTCAGAAACCTGTAATTCGTTCATGTTTTAAATTTACATACTTACCGGGCAATGAAGGAATATTTTGCTTACATTATACTTGGGTTAATAATTTATTAACAGTCAGTCGAAACCACTATTCGCAAAAGGCGTAAATTAAATATCAAACTTTGAACACAATAGTGTAGCTATGAACATAATCGATAAATGCATTAAGGGGTATGAATTCCCTTTCAAGAGCAAACTTAGTTTTACCAACCTCATAGGTTATTGGCAGGTAAGGACCAATGACCCAAATAAATTTAAGTCACTTTCAGCGAAAGAAGTGGTAAAGCAAATAGAGGCACATCCTGAATTTAATGAGCCGATGAATGATCTCACTGCAGTGCATGAAAATCCTGAACTTGTAGAATTGATTTTTTCGGCCATTCTTCCGCCTACGCTCGAAGATGAAATGATTGCCGTGCATATTCCATTCACTAAAGAGCAGGTATTTGCTACTCCTGCCTATCAGAATATCATGAACCTGGCAGGGTCTTATGAGGCCCTGTTGGCAGAAATGGACATGAAGGAAATGGTCGCTCAGAAGTTGATGAACGCTTATGCGATGATTATGCAGATGTACTATGGTGTATCCATCACCAGCGACAGGTATTTCTTATACACTCTGGTAGATCCTAAAACCAAGTTAAAACGCCACTACAGGATAGAGGTAGATCCGAAATTTTGTGAAATTATTGTAAAAGGTGATTTGCCTGAGTTGTCGGATGAGGATATCAAGCATTTGATAGATAATCTTAACGATCTGGATGAGTGGGCAAAATATTTACCTCCGCATCTTTTTGAGTTTCAGGGCTTGCTGGTTTTCCGTCTGAGAGACGAAACCAAAGGAGAAATTCTATCCAGGATAAAGGATGATCTCTTGAAAAGGGATAGCATCGTAGATAAAACCGGTTTTGATATGCTTGAGACCAGGTTACGATCGCTACTTCAGTTGTCTGATTTGAAACTGGGCATAGCAGCTTATCAGAGGAGCTCCAATAGCTTTATGAACTTCGGCCAACGGATCATACGCAGCATATTGATGGGCAATGAAGAAGGAATTGGCTGCACTGTCACCAATAGCTCCTTGTATGACTGGTTTGTACAAAACCCGGAACCGATGGCCATTGATGACTTGACCAAGAGCACCAGAATGGGAGGTTATGAGCAAAAGCTAATTGGGGACGGACTGAATTCTTTGATTTTGGGTCCGCTATTCTATAACAATGAATTCGTTGGGCTGCTTGAATTAGGTACACCAAATGCAGGGGATTTAAATACACTGGCTCTGGCCAAAGTGAAGGAGGTTTTGCCACTATTTGCTGTAGCGGTAAAAAGGAGCACGGAAGAGTTGGAGACAAAAATCCAATCTATCATAAAAGAAAAGTATACTTCTATCCACCCTACAGTGGAGTGGAAGTTTGAAGAAGCTGCTAATGACGTGTTGGGACAGGAAAAGGAAGGCAAGAACCCAATACCCAAACCGATTGTATTCAATGATGTATATCCATTGTATGCGGCCAGTGATATTCGTAATTCTTCAATAGAGAGGAACAGGGCTATTAATACTGACCTGAAGGAGCAGTTGACATTGGCAAGGAAGGTATTGAAGAAAGCTTATGAAATGAAGGAGCTTCCGATTTTGGAGGAGACCATATTCAGGTTGGACAAGTTTCATAGAGTATTGAAAAGAAAACTTATTTCGGGTGATGAGGTCACTATTCTTGAGTTTTTGCAGAAGGAAGTGGAGCCTATTATCAAGAACCTGGAACAGAACATTCCTGAATTCAAAAAGGAAACTAAAAAATATAATGAGAGCCTGGACGAAGAATTGGGTGTGGTATATAAGGCAAGGAAGAATTTTGAGGATAGCCTTACCAAAATTAATGAGGTGACCAGTACCGTCTTGGATGAGGAGGAATTAAGGGCTCAAGCGATGTTTCCACACTTTTTTGAAAAGTATAAGACAGACGGTGTAGAGCACAACATTTATGTAGGTGCTTCATTGTCAGAGAAATTGGAGTTTGATGAAGTGTACCTTAGAAACCTTCGGTTGTGGCAACTGATGGTGACGGCAGAAGTGGCACGTAAAACCGCTTATATGATTCCTGAGTTACCACTACCGCTTGAAACTACGCACTTGATTTTGGTGCACAGTGCTCCGTTATCTATTCGCTTTAGGATGGATGAGAAAAAATTCGATGTAGATGGAGCGTATAATATTCGTTATGAGATTATCAAAAAGCGAATTGATAAGTCGCTGGTGAAAGACTCAGATGAGCGGATCACTCAACCTGGAAAAATAGCAATTATTTATAGCCAGGATAAGGATGCTCAGGAGTACATGAAGTACATCGACTATCTGAAATCCAAGGGCTTGCTCGAAGGAGAGGTGGAAAATCTGGAATTGGAAGAACTCCAGGGTGTGAGTGGCTTGAAGGCACTCAGGATCGCTGTGAAAATCCAAAAGTCGTCTATTATGAAAGAAGTGGAGGATATTTTACAGACGGCATAACTCTAACAGGGTTCAACCATAAACAGAAAAGCCTCTGATTGAATTTCAATCAGAGGCTTTTTATATGAGTTTCTTTTTTTATCAGTCTTTGCTTTCCATGCTTTTATTTTTCTCTTTTCTGGCATTTACAAACAACAAGGCATTTACAAATGCGATAAGGAATATAACGATGTTTACGAAAATATCAACGCCGCTTGTTACTGCTGGATTCAATAGGTCAAACATGACTTTTAAGTTTTGTTATTCAATTAATATGCGAATATAGAAATAATTTGAATTTGAGACTTGCTTAACCTGCTGAAAGTTTTGTCTAACGTTAGCTGGGGCTTAGGTGATGAGTTCTTTCATTAATTCTTGAAGTCCGATCGCCTCTATGTTTTCTGATAAAGGAAAACGTTCATACCCAGGATAAACGATAAAATTTTTATTGGACTGAATGTCCTGACTTGCTTGCCTGAATCCCTTGGTAATTTTTGGTGCAAAGGTTCTTTTTATTTCAATAGCCCAAATTTCATTATTAGGTCTTTCGAGTATTAGATCTATTTCATTGTTTGATGAAGTCTTATAGAAGTACGCCGGAAAATGAGACGAATCGGTAGTATTTAGGATATTTTCAACTACAAAACCTTCCCAGCTCATTCCTATAATTGGATGACTCAAGAGCATTTCAAGGTCTGTGATGTTTAACAGAGTATGTAATAGTCCACTATCTCTAATATATACTTTTGGGGATTTAATTAGCCTTTTTCCTATGTTTTTATGAAGTGGAGGGAGTCTTCTCACAAGTAATAAATCAACCATTAAGTCAAGATAATTCATTACTGTCTTGCCATCTACACCAAGAGATTTAGCAATATTTGATGCGTTTAAAGTGGCTCCTTGGAGATGAGCGAGCATTGTCCAAAATCTACGCAGAGTTTCAGATGGAATTCTTGGGCCAAGTTGTGGTATATCCCGTTCGAGGTAAGTACGAATAAAGTTTTTTCTCCACATTATACTTTGGTTGCTGGTTTTTGCCAAAAGGCTATCGGGGAACCCACCTCTCAACCACAATTTGTCCATGTTATCAGGATACTCTGAAATCAACACTGGTGATAGTTCACAATACCCAATTCTGCCAGCTAATGTTTCTCCCGATTGTTTTAAGAGGTCTATTGAAGCAGAACCTAAAATTAAGAATTGGCCTGAATTGATTCCCTCTCTTTTATTTCTGTCAATTATACCTCTTAGCTCCTGAAATAATTCTGGTACACGCTGAATTTCATCTAAGATTATCAATTTTTCCTTGTGCAAAGAGAGATAATGAATGGGATTTTCGAGCTTGGCTCGATCTTCTTCGGACTCTAGATCAAGGTATATAGATGCACGTTTTGAAAGTATTTCATGAGCCAAGGTGGTTTTTCCAACTTGCCGTGGGCCTAGAAGTGCTGTGACTGGAAATGTCTCAAGTAAGGCTCTTACTTCTTCTTGTTTTTGACGGCTAATCATATTTGTATATTCGGAATAAGATTCCGAATATACAAACTTATATTTTAAAACAAAAACAATCCGTTGTATGATCGTTCACCAGTCCGGTGGCCTGCATGTGAGCGTAAATGATGGTGCTACCAACAAACTTAAATCCTCGTTTTTTGAGGTCTTTACTGAGTGCATCTGATTCTGGAGAGGTGGCTGGCACGTCCGGCATCTTCTTCCAGTTCCCTACTATCGTCTGATTATTTACAAAAGACCAGATGTATTTCGAAAAGCTGCCTAACTCCTTTTGAACTTCCAGAAATAACCGAGCATTGGTCACAGCGGCCCTTATCTTTAGTTTGTTTCGGATGATTTCCGGGTTTTGAATGAGCTCCTCAATTTTCTTTTCGTCATACCTGGCTACTTTTTCCACTTCAAAATTGGCAAATGCTTTTCGGTAACCTTCTCTCTTGTTTAAGACGGTGCTCCAACTCAACCCGGCCTGGGCACTTTCCAAAATCAGAAATTCAAAATGCACCTTGTCGTTATGCACAGGTACTCCCCATTCTTCATCATGATATTTTTCATAGGCAGGGTATGTGTTCTCTGCCCATTCACATCTTTTTTGTGTCATTTTCTTAAGTCTTGTTGATCAATTTCCTTTACAAAATCTAAAATCATTTTTACCACATTGTTGTAAAATGTAGTATCAATTTTATCAAAGATGTCTGTGCTTTTATGATAATCATTGTGATCTTCTACACCAAAATAAACATACGGAATTCCCTGACTATGAAATGGCCCCTGATCCGATAGATAAGTCCAATCACCTTCCTTCTTGTTGCTACCGTCATGCCCGAACTTAATGGTAACGCCGGAATGGTTAGAGGCAATTTTGTTCAGGGTTTCTTTGAACCTTGGGTAATGGTGTGTGCCCGAAGCATATATTTCTTTATTGTCGTTTCGGGAGATCATGTCCATGTTGATGTTCATCACTATGTTGTCAATGTTGGTTGATGAAACAAAATGTTGAGAGCCAAGTTTACCCAGTTCCTCGCCATCAAATGCGGCGAAAATTATCGTATGCTTTGGCAGATTTTCTGAAAAATACCTGGCCATATAAAACAGTGCGGCAACCCCGGATGCATTATCATCAGCGCCGTAATAGATTTTTTCTTTCTTTCGCCCGAGGTGGTCGTAATGGGCAGAAATCACGATGGTCCTTTCCGTCCGTCCTTTGATTTTGCCAATGATATTCGTGCCCTTAATTTCTCTCCCTCTTATATGGAATGCGAATTCCTGTTTGTAAGACTCAGAAAGAGGTACAACTCTTGATTTTTCAAATTCATCAATTATGTATTGCTGAGCAAGGGAATGCCCTTTCGTGCCCATGCCCCGGCCTTCCATTTTCTCAGATGACAACTCTTTCAAATCTCGAATAAGGATTGGGTCAACCTGTGCTATGCAATGAATCGACAGGACGAATATCAGAAGGTAAGTCAATATGGCCTTTGTACAGTGCATTTATTTTATCTCGATGTTCAATTTATTGACTTTTCTGCGTTGTAATTTTGAAATTGTTTGAAGCATGTTCAAATTACCGTTTAATGATAAAGATAAAAATATTGTTTTTGATTTTTCTTGTGCTTCCAGCAGCACTGTTTGCCTGGCAGAGCGGGGATGATCTAAATATCGCCAAGCTGCATTTTCTTGACTTTACCAACGAATTGCCCGAAGATTTGTTAAGCACGAAAACAGCTGTATTGGTTGCATATCCCTCGATAGCAAAAAGGAATCCCGAGCGTGGTGACTGGAAAAGTTTTGCAGAACGGTCACATGCCTGGTTCAAGAGAATGGGTGTTGATGCTGTGGGCTATTATTTTCAGAGAGATTTTATGAGTGGGCAGGATGCTGCCATCTTTTTTGCCAAAGAAATGAAGGGCCGGGGAGTGAATAATATTATTTTTCTAAGTCGGGAAAGTAATGTGGCTTCTGGTGAGTACAACATTATAGTGACACCCTTCAATGGAGAAGCAAGTGTTATTTCCGATGGTCAGAAAGCCTACAAGGTAGAAGGGGCGGATTTGTCTTCGGTATTGAAGATTTTTGGAAACAAAGCGTATCGTTCGAAGCAAGCTAAGACGAATTTTTTGATCCCCGATTTTCCTGAATTTTTCGAAAAGGCGGATATTATTAATGGCAGGAGGATACCTTCTTATGCGCGTGACTTGAAAGTGCGGAAGCTAGCCATATTGAAATTTGATTCCATCAAGACAAACGATGAAAATCTAAATGCCAGTCAGAGTGGTAATGCTGCAAACATCCGGACTTATAATAGCGAGGTAGCCAGGAATAACAAAAAGCTGGAGAGCGTGATGCAAAGCTACCCTCTGGAGTATACGATCACAGAGCCCACTTCCAATGATGCCTTGTACAAGAAAGGATTTCAATATGTCCTCCTACGATTGAATACAACGGGCAGCAATGTCCGCCAGCTGTTGGGTTATGAGATTGACCCAACGGTCTCGGATTACATTACAGTGAGAAATAGAAACGGATCTTCCTCAATGCAGAGTATTTCGATCAACAGCCCCGTTCATAAGTATTATGTGAAGCATCTGTATACCGGGGATGTCTATACGGGAGCTGATTGGGATGCGGATTTGACTTGGGAAGAAGCACTCAAAAATTTCATACAGAACATGAAAGATGACTTAAAACTTAAGTAATCGAGTGTTAAATTGGAGCTCGATCTATCACCAAATTCATTCTTGTTCATATGAAAATCATTAATTTTCAAATAGTTGTCTTCTTACTTTTTCTGGCATCAGAGCCTGTTCTTGCTCAGAAAGAAGCCAAGCCTTTGAAGGTAGGTGATGAGGCTTTCAACTTCATGGGCTTGGATCAAAATGGAGAAAAAGTCGAACTATTTAAGGTTTTAGAAAAAAGTCCGGTTGTGTTGATGTTTTACCGTGGAGCATGGTGCCCATACTGTAATAAGCAACTTAGCGAAATGCAGGATTCTCTCAAGTTTATCAACGAAAGGGGAGGAATAGTGATAGCCGTAACGCCGGAGAAGCCTGGCTCGATTGACAAAACCATCAAGAAAACAAATGCTTCATTTAAGATCATTCATGATAAGGATCTGGATATCATGAACACTTACAAAGTGCGCTATTCATTGGATGATGCGATGGTGAAGAAATATAAAAGCTATGGAATAGACATTTTGAAGGCCAATGATAAGAACGGGGCTAATTTGCCAGTACCGGCTACCTATATCATTGACAAGGAAAAGAAAATCCTGTATGCGTTTTTTGATCCTGACCATACCAAAAGAGCCACGGTGACGAAAATTCTTCAAAACCTCTGATCCTAAACATGCTTACCCGTTTCAAATACAGAAGCAGACGCCCCAAATTTATGTCGGCAGTGATCCGATGATTATTCCACGAATACCTTACCAGCTGTAGTCTTTGGCAAAACCGGCCAGTCATCGGACCACTAGAAAGGTCCGAACAAGGAGCCTGTGTGGGTTCAGGCACAACAGAGGCGCTTGTGCCAGCGAAAGATAATGAAAAAAGATAGTACGGATCGCCTTAGTTGCAACAGAAAGGTCGGAGGGTGTCACTATACCCACCATCGTTATGGCACCTAAAAATTACAATTAAACAATGATTTCATTTCCTGATGCTGATCAGCTTTTTACATTTTAGAATTCAGTTGACGAAGGTTGGGCTTATGTCTATATTTGCGCCCTAAAACAGACTGACTGAAAACCTTAATCAAGATAAAGCAATGAATAAGAAAGTAATATTGATGATCCTGGACGGATGGGGACTGGGCACCAACGACGAAGTATCAGCGATCAAAGCGGCGAAAACCCCTTTTATAGACTCGCTTTTTCCAAAATATACCAACAGCAAATTGGAGGCTTCCGGCCTGGCTGTAGGCCTACCTGAAGGACAGATGGGCAACTCGGAAGTAGGTCACATGAACATCGGTGCTGGCCGAGTAGTGTATCAGGATTTGGTGAAGATAAACAACGCTGCAGCTGATGGTTCGCTCGCATCTAACGATACTTTGGTGGAGGCTTTTGAGTATTCGAAAGCCAATGGGAAATCAGTGCATTTCATCGGACTGGTATCAGACGGTGGCATCCATGCCCATATCAACCATGTAAAGGCTATGTGCACTGGCGCCAAAGACAATGGTGTGGAGAAAGTGTATGTTCATGCTTTTACTGATGGGAGAGACACAGATCCCAAAAGTGGCAAAGGATACCTGAAAGACTTGCAGCATCATATGGCTGGTACAGCTGGTACTTTGGCTTCAGTGACTGGCCGTTACTTTGCGATGGACAGAGACAAGCGTTGGGAGCGTGTAAAGTTGGCGTATGATGCTATGGTGAATGGTACTGGTAATCAAACACAAGATGTGTTGGAGGCAGTTCAGGCCTCTTATGATGAAGATGTTACAGACGAATTTATCAAGCCAATCATACAAGTGGATGCCAATGGCAATCCAGTAGGTAAGATATCAACAGGTGATGTGGTTGTTTGCTTTAACTTTCGTACCGATCGCGGACGTGAAATCACTGAGGTGCTTTCTCAAAATGACTTGCCAGAACATGGCATGAGCAAATTGGATTTGTACTACGTGACTATGGCGCTCTACGATGAAAAATTCAAGGGAGTGAAAGTAATGTATAGCAAAGACAACCTGACAAATACGTTGGGTGAAGTGCTTGAGGCGAATGGTAAGAAGCAGATTAGAATTGCTGAAACGGAGAAATACCCTCACGTAACTTTCTTCTTTTCTGGTGGTAGGGAACAAGAGTTTGAAGGGGAGAAAAGGTTGTTGTGCCCATCACCAAAAGTGGCTACCTACGACCTGAAACCGGAAATGAGTGCTGAAGATATTCGGGATGCAATCGTTCCTGAGTTGAAAGGCCAAGAAGTAGACTTTGTATGCCTGAATTTTGCTAACCCTGATATGGTAGGTCATACTGGTGTTTTTGAAGCTGCGGTGAAAGCATGTGAGACTGTTGATAAATGTGCCAATGAAGTAGTTGATGTAGCTTTGGAAAATGGCTATTCTTCTATCATCATTGCTGACCATGGTAATTCAGACATTATGATCAACCCTGATGGTTCGCCAAACACAGCTCATACGACCAACCTGGTGCCATGCATTTTTGTAGATGATGATTTTGATAGACAAATCAAAGATGGAAAGCTTGGGGATTTAGCTCCCACCATTCTTACCCTGATGGGTGTGGACATTCCTGCGGAGATGACCGGGGATGTTTTGATTTAAAGCATACATATAATCAAAATATTGAAAAGCGATGGAAGTAATTCTATCGCTTTTTTTAATCCTCATTCAAGGCGTATTTCGAAAAGATTTGAATCCAAATAATAGTTTTCAATCTTATATTGCAGAAAACTATTTTACATGAGATTCACTTATTCTTACTTATCAACTTTTTTCTTATTTCTATTAGTAGCCATACTTGGATTGTCTTGCCAAACTAAGAAGGAACCTACAAAAGCAGACAAGCCAAATGTGCTTTGGATAGTCAGCGAGGACAATAGCCCATTCCTGGGATGTTACGGAGATGATTTTGCGACTACACCCAATCTGGATGCACTAGCCAAAAGCGGTATTCGGTATGAAAACGCTTTTTCACCAGCTCCGGTTTGCGCACCTACTCGCTCTTCGATGATCACGGGCATGTATGCCAATTCGCTGGGAACACACCAGATGCGTAGCACATACCCGATACCCGAGGACTTCAAGTTCTACCCAACTTACTTGCGGGAGGCGGGGTATTACTGCGCCAATCGTAGTAAAAAGGACTATAATACCACCGATCAGGAGGAGGCATGGGATGAATCCAGTAAGAAAGCTACGTATATGAACAGGGCACCTGGCCAGCCATTCTTCCAGATTATCAATCTGGGTACTACTCACGAAAGCAGTGTTCATAAGTCTAAACCATGGGATAGCCTAAGGCATGATCCGGAGCTCGTTCCCATTCCTCCATACCATCCGCAAACCCAGGATATGAAGCATGACTGGGCGCAGTACTATGATAAGCTGGAGGATCTTGATACCCAGGTGGGCGAAATTCTCGCTGAGTTGAAAGATGAAGGGCTTGAGGACAAAACCATAGTGTTTTATTATTCAGACCATGGTGGCGTAATTGGCCGGAGCAAAAGATTTATGTATGAGTCCGGCTTAAGGGTTCCGTTTATTGTGTCTTTGCCTGAGCAGTTTCAGCATTTGGCTACTGAAAAGATGGGAACGACAAGCAATCGCTTTGTTAACCTTGTGGATGTTGGCCCAACTCTTTTAAACTTACTTGGGCTTACCGTTCCCGAAAATATGCAAGGCAAACCATTCCTTGGGGAAAACACAATACCACAAAAAATGGCTTATGGTTTCCGGGGAAGAATGGATGAACGCTTCGATTTGGTTAGGTCGGCGAGGAATGAAGAATACAGGTATATCAAAAACTATATGCCGCACCGTATTTATGCCCAACCAATCGAATACCTGTGGCGAGCACCATCGATGAGATCGTGGGAGCAAGCATACCTCAATGATGAGTTGAACGAGAAACAATCGGCCTTTTTTCAGGAAAAGCCAGCGGAGGAATTGTATAATATAGCGGATGATCCTCATAATGTGAATAATCTGGCGGATGATCCTGAGTATGCCGAGGTGTTGAAAAACCTTAGAGCAGAATGTCAAAGTTGGCAGAAGCAAATTTTGGATATTGGATTTATTCCTGAGCCGATGATTGAAAGAATCTCCAAAGAGCTGCCAATGTACGAGTATGTGCGTCAGGGCAACTTTCCGCTTGAGAGAATTATGGAAACTGCGTTTTTAGCTACTCAAAGAAGTGCAGATCATTCGGGTGAGATTATAGCCAGATTGGATGACTCAAACCCTATTGTGCGCTATTGGGCATTGGTGGGTTGTATTATCCTAGCTGATGAGCTGGATGTAGACAAGGATAAAATCAAAACTCTAGCTACTGATGAGGAAGTGGCTGTGAGAATAGTAGCCTCCGAAGTATTGTATGGAATGGGAGAGAAGGAGCTGGCTCTAAATACGTTGATAGAGGTATTGGGTAGTGACCTGCTGATGGCCAGGACAATGGCTGTGAACCTGCTTCAATTGATGAAGGAGGACGCCTTGGGTGCTTTACCTGCGATTAAGGAAGTGGTAGCCGCAGCACCTGAAACGCGTAATTATGACATAAGAGCTGCTAAGAAACTGGTTGAAGATTTGGAAGGATATGCGAGGTAGGATTTGGTAAGCGTCTTTTGATTGCTTATTTTGATAACTGTTTTCACCTAAAATAGATAACAATGGATTTACCTAAAAGAGCTGCAGATGCACCGGTAGAAGTAGAAATTGAAGCAGGAAAAAGATACAGATGGTGCAGTTGCGGGTTGTCAGAGGAGCAGCCATTCTGTGATGATGCCCACAAAGGGACTGGTGTCAAGCCAATAACTATAAAGCCTGAGGTGACTGAAAAGAAATGGTTTTGTATGTGTAAGCAAACAAAAAATCCGCCTTACTGCGACGGGTCTCACAACGGCTAGTCTTTACTCCATATAGAATACCTCCTCAAGAGGTACGGAGACCGGAGAGTTGTCCGGGTTGACTTTCATGACATCAGCCATGAAGTCCCACCACTTCCGGACGATAGGATTGTCGGCTAGGTTTTGTGAACCACTGCTTCCTTCCACCTTTTGAAAAGCGAAGAGCGTATTGCTTTCTTCATCCAGAAATATCGAATATTCTGATACCCCATTTTCTTTTAATAAGGTTTTCAGCTCTGGCCATATTTCATCGTGACGTTTCTTATAAACTTCCTTTTGACCTTCGTTGAGATGCATTTTGAAAGCGAGCCTGTTCATATTCAAGATTGATTAGTTGATAAATTGTACGAGTGCTATCCAGTGTCCCTTAGCTGGAGAATTCATAGTCTGAGCTTTGCCACCCTTAATTTCCTTTTTAGTAGACCATTTATTTTTGATTACGTCCAGCCATTGAATTTCAAAAGGACCGGGAAAGGCTGTTAAATCAATATTGACAGATCCGCCATTTGTAAAGTAAATAGCATACTCTTCACCAGCTTTGGCCCGGCAATAGGCTTCATTTTCTTCACAATCAGAGAGAAGATGGTTAGCAGGAACGGTATTGAAGAAGTCCATGCGCTCTGTCAATTCCCGAATACTTTTAATAACAGCCTGGGCTTCCTCTCCTAATCCCAGACCGGAAGTAGGGCGGTGGAAACGCACTGCCGCCGAGCCGAAGAAAACACTGCGAATAAAACTTTGTATGCCATTTTGAGTGCCACCCCCATGACTCCCAAGGTCATTGCCATAAGTCTTAATATTCGTAACGGGGCGTAGGTTGTTCAAAAGTTTCAAACGCTCTATTTGGGTCAGTCCATTGTCCCAATGGTTTTGTCCACGCTGGTGGTTATTCTGTGATATTTCTACGAAATCATAGATTTCAGGATGATCGAAGGTCTCCCTGTGCGTGATATGACCAAGATTCCAGGGATCCCACATTTCAGTGATATAGACTTTCTTACCCAGCTCTTTGCACTTTTTCCTAATGTAGTCAGCCCAAAACCTTCCCCATGACGCTGTGACTGATGTTTCATTGTCGATGCAGTACAACACATTTCCATAATTTAGGGAGTACGATAGCAATTTATCCACGAAGGCTTGCTGTGATTCCAGCAGCTTGATGTTGTTGTGCTGAAGCGGTACCGACCAAAAGAATGGATTTTCCGTTCGTGTCGGATGTGTTTTGACTTCAAGCGGTAGTTTCACACGCTCCTGCGGATAGGTGATGTTGTTCTTCGGATTGAATGGATTTTTATCCCAATTATCTCTGTAAAAATCGAAAGTAGCCCAAATTTCTATCTGCACGATAATGTCTCTTGCAGCCGTCAGTTGAAGGAATTTTTCAAACCTGTTCCAATATTCATTATTCCATCTAGTCAGGTCATAAAGGCCTTTGTTCTGGTCAAAATAGAATGGCCAAAGGTTCGTGCTGTCGCGTGAAGACATGGTATTTCTGACGTAGTTGCCACCTACGCTTTTTAACAGGTCCAGGTGTTCTTCCAGGTTTGCTATTTGAAAAAGGTTGTCCTCAACTGATCCGCCAAGGAGCAATGTTGTTTCGCTTCCATAAGACCAGTATCCAGGCCTGTTTGCATCTATGCTGATGCTTTTTTGAGCCAATGTAGTATGGAGTGCAAAGAGCGTTAAGGCTGCTATCAGTACTAAGTTTCTTAAGTCGGGCTGTATGGCATCTATGGAAATTTTCATTCTAAGTATTATGAAAAATTTTAAACCTTTAAGTTAAATACTTTGAGGAGTCTAATTTAGAGAATTACTTATTTGAAGTGCAATAAAACTTATTAGAACAGATTTAATAGCATGTTGAATAAGTTCTGGCAATCATACATTCAATTGCCTATCATAGCAATAGCATTACCATAAAAAAGCCCAAAGCACCTAAGGCGCAATGGGCTTACAACAAAATAATTTTCGTTATTCAGTCGGATTAGGCTTCATTTTCTATTACATGCATGAGCGCTTTGATATAACCAAAGGCAAATGCATGTCCCTGGAGCCCACTTGCAGGATCGGCATGACCAGGAATATGGTCTGGCATTACCATGCCGTCATATTCAACATCTCTCAAAGCCCTTATGATCTCGGCGAAATCCATATCTCCATTGTCCGGATAAACTTCCTGGAAGTTGTTCCAGCCCCCTTTGATATTTCGAAGGTGAATGTTAAAGATTTGCTTCCGTTCTCCAACCCACTTGATGATAGGTAAAATCTCTGTTCTTGGATCTTTTAGACCCTCGGCAGTCGAGCCTAGGCAAAGATTGAAACCATGGGATGGGCTGTCATACAATTGTCCGAACCGCTTGATTCCTTCAAACACATCTGGGCTGTTCCATCGTGTGATACCACCAAAGCCAACTGGCGCTGGAGGATCTGCGATGTGATTTGCCAATTTCACATTGTACTCTTCTGCAACAGGCAAAACCCTATCCAGAAAATAAGTGATCCGCTCATATATCTCATCAATATCTACTTCACCGGCTATGGTAGACCAGTCCTTGCCACTTTTAATGGCTTCATCATAATTCCATGTTTTGTACATACTATTTCCCCTGGTGGGATCTAGAGTACTTTTTGTACGGAGAATTACATGGATGATGGTATTATACATCAAAACCTTGACACCAACTTTGCTTGCTACTGTTATCATTTGTTGGATCATCTCTATTTCCTTATCTCTTTCAGGGCTTTTTCCAAGCATGATATTCGGAGTTGAAAGTCGCTCGATTCCCGCGGATGAAAGAGGCAGATGGTAAGCATCTATGTTAATCCCATATTTTTCGCAAGCATCCCTCTGTGCCATGGCGTCATCCAAGTCCCAGCCTACTCCTTCAATCATTTTTGGAGAACCGGCATCTACATTAAAAACACCATAGCGAGCCCAAAATTCAAGGTTCATAACATCTGTACCGCCATGCTGGCATCCGACTTTCATTAGCATCGGTTTTTTTGGTGCTTTTGCAGCTACTGGCTGTTCTTCTTTTGGAGCTGACGACTCACAGGCAGTAGATATGGAGCCAAGTGCGCCTAAAGTTGCAGTTGCTGCCAACCCACCTTTAGCAAGTTTGCTAATTGCTTTTCTTCGATCTAAGTTTTCAGGTTTCATATTTTATGCGAATTAATTCAAGTTCTTATTAATATATACCACTTCTCACTGGTCAGGATAAATTGCAGAAAGAAAACCCAGTCCGTCTACTTTCGCAACTGGAAGTATTCGGACCGGGCACTATCATTTTTTGGAGTATCAATTTGGTTTAGCTCCAAAGTCTATCCCATGCTCTCATTTTGTCCCATTCAGGGGTTGGAGCAAATAGTTTTTCCCCTTTCACGAGGTATTTTTTCACAACCTCTTCATTAAGTTCTACGCCGATACCCGGTTTTTCTGGAACTTTCACATAGCCATTTTCTACTATTGGGCCATCAAATCCGGTAACAAGGTTTTCCCAATCTTTTTTGTCTACAGCATGGTGCTCCAGCCACATAAAGTTTTCAGTAGCCGCTGCACTATGCACTGATCCCAGAAATGAAATCGGTCCTGCTGCATGGTGATGCATAAAGCCAATTCCATGTTTGGTAGCAAAATCACCAATTCTTTTTGTCTCCAGTATTCCACCCGCCGTATTAGGATCAGGGTGTACAATGTCCACCGATCTCGTTTTGATCAATTTTTCAAATCCACCTTCTAGTCTGTAAATGTCTTCACCTGTCTGGGTAGGAGTGGTCGAAGACAGGGTGATCTCTTTCCATTGTTCATCGAGTTGCCATGGAATGATATCCTCAATATAGGCCAGGTTATATTTTTCTGCTGCCCTGGCAATTTTGATCGCCTCATTCACGCCGAAATGGCCCCAGTGGTCAGTACCCATCGGAATATCATATCCAATTTTAGAGCGCATCACGTCCAGGTATTCCATCAGCTTATCGAGACCCTTTTCAGTGATTTGAACCCTGGTGAAGGGATGCTTGGTTTTGTTATAATTAGTATAGTCGTACTGATATGGATTATACTTAGCATCCGGGCTATTTATTACTGCGCCAGGAATATCTTTGATAAGGTTAATACCTATATCCATTTTGAGGGCAGTATATCCCTGGTCAATTCTTTTCTGCATCCTATTGGCATACTCCACTGGATCTTTCGAAACTGTGGTGTCGCAGTAAACGCGTACTCTGTCCCTATATTTTCCACCCAGCATTTGATATACAGGCACACCATAAGCTTTGCCAGCCAAATCCCAAAGGGCCATTTCCACACCGGAAACACCACCTCCCTGACGACCATGATGACCGAATTGCTTGATAATGCCGAATAGGCGTTCAACGTTACAAGGGTTTTCACCCAATAGTCTGCTTTTCAGGAACAAAGCGTATTCTTTTGCCGCCCCGTCACGAACATCTCCATGACCGACAATTCCCTGGTTGGTATAGATCCTTACGATGGGAGTTCGGAACACCACATCTCCACCTATCTCTGCAATTCTCATGTCTGTAATTTTCAGATCACTTGGATTGGAGAGTCGGTTTACATTTTGACTAGCATAAGCGATGGTATCACTGGTAGAAGCCATTGTCATGCCGGCAAGGCTCAGTCCTCCCAGACCCGCTTTCTTAAAAAATGATCTCCTGCTCTTAGTTTGCTTTTCTTTTTCTTCGGCCATAGTTGGGGCGAAAAGCTTTTGAAGTTTCTCGTTGTTATATTTCATTGTATAGTTCTTTAAGTGATTATATGATTATAAAGTTTACCAGGTTCTGTCTTTTAGATAGGCATCCAACTCTGCTCTGCTCATTGGAAGTTTATCAGAATTATTGTCCAGCCATTTTAAGAAATCATCCTTAATCTCCTGAGTCCATTTAGTGTCGATTTCTCCAGGAGTGTATTTTTTCTCTTTCAATTTTTGATGTCCGAATTGATCTTTCAGGGCCACAAACTCTGCTTGGATAATTACTTGCTCGGCAAGGTGGGCTGGAATAAATATTACACCTTCTCTTTTTGCAAGAACCAAATCTCCCGGCATGACAGTAGACATGCCAATTCGTATTGGAGTGTTCAGACCGGTGAGCATCATATTTTTAATATAGGATGGATCCCATCCTCGCACGTAAGCATTAAACCCTTTGATTTTTTGGAGCCCTTCAATGTCCCTGACTGATCCATCGAATACTACACCATTTCCGGAGTTGGCGTATATAGCATTTCCAAGGTTGTCGCCGATCAGCGTGCCGTCCACTATTTTTCCAAAACCATCAGCCACATAGATGTCGCCTTGTTGAAGAGCGTCTATCGGCCAGGAATTTGAGGCACCTACACGTCCGGCTTTTTTACCTTCTTCTTTTACTACATTTTCGATATCCGGCCTGGTTGGCATATACTGAGCTGTTAGTGCTCTACCGGTCATTGTTTCTCCTTCATTGAGCATCATCCAGTTTCCTTCAAACTGATTGAAGTATTTATGCCCTCTCATAGCTCCCCAGGCTTCTTCGATAGATATTTTTTTAGCCCTTTCAAGGTAACTGTCTGGAACTTTAGGGCGCCCGTCTTCAAACCTTTCACCCTTCCACTCCGAAGTAAAGGCGATCATTTGGTCTTTGGTCATGGTTTGTGAACTAGCTTCTAAAGACATGCCTATCCAGAGCGGTATTAATAAATAATAGAATAGTTTTTGCATAGAAAAGATTGGTTTTATAGAGGTTGAATTTTTCATAGAAAGTTACAAAGTGTTGGTTACTGGATCAATTAATTGGGGCACAAACAATCAGTCCGCTCATTTTTTTCCTGTTGAATTGAGGATTGATTCACTGTCCCGGAAAAACAACTGGATCAAGAACTGTCTAGGCTTATAAAAGAGCTACTTGATAAGTAGTCTGTCATATTTACCAAGAGATGAATCGATTTGTTGGGTTCTTGAAGCTAAATGTATGATGGGGTAAGAAAAAAGAAAGTCAATCAGCAGAAGTCAAGCTTCTACTAACCGACTTTCAATTAATTCAATAACCTTATGAATTATTAGTTTACATCCCACCAAACTCTGGTGTCCAGAATATCTGCACCTTGACGGCCAATTGCAGCATCTACGTTTGCCTTATTCACAACAAACTCTGAATCAGGATAGGTCAGTCTTCTGATAAAATCTTCAGAAACTAATACGCTACCAGGGTAAGGATTAGGACTCACATTGGGAAATCCGCTTCTTCTAAAATTGGCCCAAACCTCGTTGGCAATTAAGAAAGAAGACATCCAGTATTGATCGTTGATCAGCTCAATTTCGCTACCAGCAGTCAATGGATGTGCTGCTATGTAAGTATCAATATCTGCCTGTGCAACGTCAGTATCGCCTGGCCATGCAGATAGCTGCTGCATGTGTCCTTCTATACCGTCGTGATAAGCTGCTTCTGCATCTCCTGATGCCCATCCTCGAACGATAGCCTCAGCCAACAATAGTTGGGTTTGAGAATATGTAAGCAAGAAAGTCGGCGCTTCCGGGTTTCCAAGACGACCTTTGTCCATAGTGCTGTAGTCATATAGACTCGCAAGACTAGCACCTGCAACAACTGGAATGATTGAAGTATTGTCATAACCTTGAGGCATACCAATTTGTGCACCCATGGAGCTATCTCCTGTTCCAGCTGCGTGCATGTCCTTTTGGTCGTTGTTTGAGGCTGCACCAATATATCTTACTGCAATAGAAGAAATACGTGGATCGTTATTGTTCTGCATCCAATTAACAAATTCCTCATCCAGGTAATAGAATCCATCCTGGCCACCATTCAAGTTGGTGCCCATTGCATTTCTATAGTTGGCATCATGACGAATCAAAGCATTATCGTCATTGGACTGCAGCAAGCCACCGGCAACAGCTTTAGCTGCAAATGATGATGCTGTTGACTGATCAACTTTGGACAATCTCATAGCGGCACGAAGAAGGAGAGAATTTCCAAATCGTTTCCACTGGTCTATGTTTCCTCCATACAATACATCGGCATCTACCGCATCTCCGCTAGAACTTAAGGCAGCTGAAGCAGCCTCAAGTTCAGATAGAATGTCGTTGTATATGCTTTGCTGAGAGTCGTATACAGGAAAAGCAGTTCCATCAATGAAACCCATGCCAGCTGTGAAGTATGGAACATCACCATATGCATCAGAAACAACCATGAACGTATATGCTTTCATGATTCTAAGCATGTTATACAGGTTGGACTTATCAGGGTTGTCCATAGTAGCGTTTATTCCGTCTACTAAGTTTTTAATTGTATTCTGATAAGCTGTATTCCAGACGTTTCCAGTCTGAGATCTGTTGTCATCATTGATGTTTGCTCCAGAACCAACACCTGTAAAAGGTGTGATCATTTGTCTACAGATTGTTACCTGATATGTCAACTGGTTGTAGTTCGCACCATTACGAATAATTGCTTCATTCAATTGAAAAGCAGGGTCAACAGATGTTAACCTAATCGGGTTCGTATTCATTTCGTCAAACCCGTCATCACATGAAGTGATCATGAATAATGTAAGGATCGCGCTTAATAGTATTTTATGTATATTTTTCATTTTTCAGTTTATTAATAGTGAAAAAATCCTGTCTGTCGGATATTCTAAAATTTAACATTTAGATTGAATCCTATACCTCGTGTGATAGGTAAGCCAGTAGCTTCCAGGCCGGCAGAGTTATCATTGATGATACCATTTTGGTCTGGATGGATGTGAGGTACCCATTTTTTCAGTACCGCTACGTTATTAGCCACGATATTAAGTCGCACACCCTTCACATATTTGTTCTCTGGAAGGTGTTTTGTGAAATCATAACCAAGAGTCATTTGGCGTAGTTGCCAAGAACCTGCGTTGAATACAGATTGCTCAACACCCCTGTGGCTTCTGATGGTTTGATAATATTCCTGAATTCCTGCCTGAGCAGTGTTCACGCTTCCGTCAGGGTTTACACCATCTCCAACCACGTACCCAACATCTCTACCAGCCAATGTTTCTTTGTCGTGTCCATGTCTGTAGGCATTTGTATGTGTACCTGAAATCAAATTATGTCCAAGCTTGAAGTCTATTAGGAAAGAGAAGCTTACACCCTTATATGTCAAAGTATTGGTGAAACCACCCCACCATGTGGGCAATGCACTACCCCAGTTCAACTGCTCAGTTGATCTCTCAGGCCTACCGTTGTTGGCATTAAATACTTGTCTGCCCTGGGCATCTCTCAAGTAACCATAGCCATATAGCTGAGCCATTGGCATTCCAACTACTTGTCTCACAAATCCATGAAAATCTGCTCTGCCTACCTGGATAAATGTACCGTCTACGTCATCTCCAAGGCTCAACACCTCAGAAGTATTGTGAGTAGCATTTATACTTGTGTTCCATTCGAAACTTTCGTTCTTAACAGGTGAAGCTGACAAGAAAAACTCCATTCCCTTGTTTTTACTAGACCCAACATTGATACGTTGTTGAGTATAACCTGATGCGTTCGAAATTTGAGCATTAAGGATTTGATCTTGTGATAGTTTGTCGTAGTAAGAAAATTCAAATCTGATATTATCAAATAAAGTCAATTCCAATCCAATTTCTTTCTCCTTCACCCTCATTGGTTTTAGATCCGGATTAGGGATGACATTTCCACTGATATTACCTACTGGCTGAACTGTGCCACTTGGGTTAGGGAATTGTTGCGTATTAATGCCATAGAATAAATTATTAGCATAAGGAGATACATCGGTATCACTACCCACTTCAGCATAAGCTACTCTCAATTTTCCAAAAGACAACCAATCAGGTAGGTTTTCAAATGCTTGCGAAAATACAAAGCTACCTGTTAATGAAGGGTACTGAACGCTTCTGTTCGCAGGTGACAAAGTAGAGAACCAGTCATTTCTAAGCGTGGTATTTAAATAAAGCCATCCTTTATATGACAATTCAGTAGAAGCGTACAATGAATTCACTTGCCTTTCTGAGATTGTATAGTTTGGAGTCACTTTACTAGCATTACCAATTGTATATAACCCTCTGGTAAAGAAGTTCTCACCGAGTTCTGTGTTGATGTCAGATCTTCTGTACATCCTGTTTCCTCCTAAGTTTACAACAACACCTATATCTCCGAATTTTTTGTTCGCACCGATCAAAAAGTCGCTGTTGATTTCTCGCACTCTTCTTATATCCTGTATGTATTGGCCGTTAACGAATCCCGGAGGAGCTGAAGACTGACGTTGAGAACCAGTTGGTAGGTTGTATTCTACATCTCTGTTGTACCAATCCTGACCTACTCGACCTTGCACGTACAACCAGTCAGTCAGGTCATATTTAGCAGTCAGGTTTCCGTAAATTCTGTCCCTTACATTATTTTCAAATCTTGACAATGCAAAATAAGGGTTAGTACGGTTTGTAAACCTTGAATACTTGATCTCATCACCGTTTTCGTCGAAAGCGTTATCTCTCAACAAATCCATCGGCATGGTAGAAGATAAAGTATAGATAACCACAGGGCTATAATCCTGCTCAGCAGTATTTGGTGGGTTTTTTCTGTCCTCATGTGCATAGTTCATGTTACCAGAAATCGTCAGACGATTTGTTTTCTGGGTAAACCCAAGGTTAATATTTTGTCTATTATAGTCTGACTGAGGCATTATTGACTTACTACTATTGTCGGAAATAGAAAGGCTGAATCCACCATTCTCATTACCTGAAGATAGTCTAATCGTATGGGCCATATTTGTGCCATTTCTATAATACTCACGCACTTTGCCAGGCTGAGCTGTATATGGTACTTCAATACCATCAAACAATATCTGAGTCATACCTGGCTCTATTTTCTCTCCAAAACTCCAAACTCCTGAAGTAGGTCCTGGAGAATTAGGTCTCACACCGCCTTCACCTTGACCATATTCATACTGATAGTCAGTATAGTCTAGTGGGGTTTCATGCGTAAAGTTCATGTTGTATTCTACCTGGATACCATTACCATCTGCACGGTTCTTTGTGGTGATCATGATAACACCATCTTTCGCCCTGGATCCATAAAGTGCTGATGCGGCAGCACCTTTAAGTACAGTCATTGAGGTTATGTCATCGGGATTAATACTACTTAGACCATCTCCACCGTCAGATCTTCTGTTTCGTCCAACTTCGCCCTGACTCTGGCCATTACCCTGGTTACCAAAGTTTGTGTTGTCTATTGGCACACCGTTGACTACTATCAGTGGAGAGTTGTTTCCACCGAAAGATGAAATACCTCTGATTCGAATTTTACTACTACCTTGAGGTCCTGATCCCATGTTTGTGATGTTTACACCGGCTATCTTACCTTGTAGTGCATTCATGAAATTTGGAGAACGGTTTACCGTCATTTCCTTTGAGTCCACTTTAGATGCAGCATAACCAAGGGTTTTTCGCTCTTTCTCAATACCCAAAGCCGTAACCACTACCTCTTGTAGTTGCTCCTGGTCAAGGGCCATCTGTGTGTCGATTACAGTCTGGCTACCCACAATGACTTCTTGTGTTACATATCCCACGAAAGAAATGACAATGGTCGCATCATCGGGTACAGTCAGCTTGTAGTTACCGTCCAGGTCAGTTGTGGTACCCGCACTAGAGCCTTTTACCACGACAGATGCACCGGGAAGCCCCTGATTGTTTTCATCTGTAATTTTTCCGGAAATGTCCACAGCCTGATATGCCTCCTGAACGATAGTCTTAGAAGACCTTTTGGCCTTGCTCACTGCTATCATGTCATTCACACGTCGGAATGTTACTTTACCGCTCTTGCCAATTTTCTCCAGTACTTTGTCAAGACTGGCGTTTTTAGCATTGACCGAGACGACAATTTTATTGCTTAATTCGTCCAGGTATGAAAATTTGAAATCCGTTTGGCTTTCAATTTTGTTAAGAACTTTGAACAACCCTGTGTTCTGTTCCTCTAGCGTAATTGTGATATCACTGAGAAGTTTCTGTGAATTACCACTATGCGCTGCTAATACTCCCGCAAAGGAGATCGAAACTATCCATCCTAAAAAGACCCGTTTAGACATAGTTATAATCGATCTAATCAAATTATTTGTTGTAAATTTGTACATACTTATAACGTTAAATGGTTTTAAAAATCATTGATCGTGAATTGAAGGCGGAAGTACCTCGCACGTACTTTCGCTTCTTTTTTTATGTTAGTTTTTATTCAGTTTTCCTTTTACCTCCTTTCAATTTTTAGTGTTTATATAGTTTATTTTTAAAATGGACATTGTCCACTTGATTATTTATTCGCTTTGATTGTCACTGTTTTATTGTTGATATCGAAATCGAAATCAGCCAAATAACTCAACACTCCCATTACAGATTCCAGATTTTCGTTCTGCTTAAGTGTTACCCTCTTTTGCAGTAGTGATCTATCATGAACCAAAATTTTCACTCCGTACCACCGCTCCAGCGTGGAGATCACATCGCCTAGCTTCTGTCTTTCTAATATGAGCCATCCGTCTTTCCATGCTATCAAATCCGTTACATCTGCTTCATTCTTCTTGAAAATATGTTCATGCTTATTAAATACCACTCCCTGATCTTGTGTAAGTAGTTTAGCTGCAGGAGTACGCACTTCTGCCTCATCCACCAATTCTACCTTCACTTTACCAGACGCCACCCATACCTGCTCGTCGCTTTCATCCGGATATGCTTTAATGTTGAAAGAGGTACCAAGTACTGTAGTTACCAAATCCTTTGATTCAACAATAAATGGTCTATCAGTATCTCTTTTGACCTCAAAGAATGCCTCGCCAACCAGCTTAACCTGCCTGGTAGAAGGATCGAAGGGCTCAGGGTATTCAAGAGAACTTTCTGCATTTAGGTGAACAATGGTTCCGTCAGGAAGACGGAATGTCGCCTTTTGACCTAATTTAGTAGATTTTTGGATCACTACTGAAACTGCATCCTTTTCATAAGGCTCTGTATTGTATTCATTGAAAAGAAAAGTGAGCGATAATATTACCAATACGGAAGCCGCTATGGCAATGAGTGTCTGTGTAAGTTTTCTACTAGTAGAATTCCAGGAATGCAAAGACCTTGATTTGTCTATTTGCATTTTCAGGCTACCATGTATCCTTGACCCAATATTTTCCTTTTCACCCTTTCTGCCGGATGGGATATTGATTAGCTCATCATCATGTGAGTCATACCAGTCGTTCAGTTTTCTCTTTTCCTCCTCTGAGGCAAGTCCTGTTAAAAAACGATCAGCAAGCCTTTCTATATCATCTTGTCTCATTTATCACTTAGGTGGTTCATTCGTCTATAATTAAAGTCAGTCATGTCGTGGTAATTACCTGGTCTGGTTTGAAGATAATTTATAACGTACTGGTATACAGTTGAATAAATTTCAAAAAAAGGTATTGTTATTACCGCAATGCTGAATGGATGTTGTTACAAAGTAGACAGAATCAATCCGATGATGATGGTGTAGTCTGCCAGTTTCGTCTTAAGGATTTTTCTGGCTTGGGTGATATGCCCTTCCGCAGTTCGCGAAGATATTTTGAGTTGTTTGGCAATCTCTTTAGCAGTTCTTCCGTCTTGTTTCAAGCGAAATACCACACGGCATTTCTCAGGTAGTTTTGCAATTTCCCTGCTAATAACTCCATACAATTCGTCAAAAGAAAGGCGCTCCTGTGTAGAATTATCCAATACCGGAATTAATGCCATATTTTCATCTACATACTTCCGTCTTACTTTGGATGAGGCATAGTGGTTTAAGATCTTGTATTTAAGTGCTGAAAAGAGGTAAGAGGTCAATGACTTGTAAATTGTCAACTTGTGTCGTCTTTCCCATAATTCTGTGAAAATGTCTTGAACTATGCCCTCAGCAGCTTCTTTGGACTGGATTCTGTTGTAGGCCATACCATACATTCGCTCCCAGTAGGAGTTGTAAATTAGATCGAATGCTCTTTGATCGTCGTGTGAAAGCAGCCTTACCAGTTCAGCATCGGTATGTTGAAACTCTAGCACGTTTCAAGAAATAATTTAGTGTAGTAGAATAGTTTGAAAACTTAAGATAGCAAATTCTCTGAACATTTGAGAAGAATGTTGAATTTTTAACATCCTAAAATGTTTTGTTTTTATGAGTTAAGGGCTTAAATACCTGGAATACAGCTATTGTACATAACGGGTCTTAATTAAGCAATTCTTCATTCAATTTCTCAAAAAACAGCATTTCAGCATGAAACTGCCAATCGAATGAGGTGCTTTGATTGGCAAGATGTGAGTGCCCATCCTGATCAAGAATATAATTTTCAGGCTTGGTAAGAATTCTGGTCTTTCCATACACTTCTTCAAAGTTGCTTCTAACTTGTTCGAATCGATTTTCCAATTCAGATAGTTTTACTTTGACTTCCGAAATCCCATCTTCAGATTGAGTCTGATCAAAGTCTCTTAGAATAAGAAGGGCGCTATATGTAAATTTCATCAATTCATTAACTTGCTCATAAACTTCCAAATTGTATTGATTTCGAATGGCTTTACTTTTCATTACCGAGATCTTATCAGAAAGCTCATTGCAAATGGCAAGCATATTTTCAGCGCTTTTGAGTCGATCAGCGTTTACTTCTGACCATTTACCCTTGCTAAGTAAATCAGGCATCTCTATGACCATCTCATCAATGGCATTTTGATTATTCTTCAGCTTGTTTCTTGAATTGCCATTGAGTAGAATGTTCTTCCATTGCGCGACAGGTGTTTCCAGGGTATCAATAAATGCAAAGGTGGAATCAGAAACAGTATGCCCAAACTGTCTTTGACGATAGGCTGTTTTTATTTCAGCTTTTGATCGCTGCTCTCCTGACCAGGTGTATTCCGAAAAAGCCAAAATACCCCTAATGTAGAGCTCGAAATGTGGGGAGTCGTCATCCCATAGAGTGAGCAGCAATCCACCCAAATTGTTGTCGATAGAGGACACAGCAAAGTTTTTAATGTTCTCCATATTACTTTCCTTTTGCGGCATTAGTACCCATCGAGTTTGTCCCGCGGTAGCACCCATCACTGGTAAATCGTGATCCATAAACCACTCCATAGCTTTAGCATTGCCAATGGCATGAGATGAACTATAATTCCAGCGCATGTAAATACAATTTTTTGGAAACAGGTCTAGAAATGTAAGGAGCTTAGGCTCATTCTCCTCCCAAATTTTTGATACTTCTTCTTCAGTCAGCTTCGTGTTGAACATGGCACGATATACGCCAGCATCTTTCAAAGGCATGTCATCCCAGAAAATTGGGATTCTATCGTGCTCCTCTGCAAACTTGCTCACCTTGTTGAGCCATTCCAGTTGCAATTCGAGTGATGACTTCCCACTGTTTCTACCAGTCGTGTGCACTTCATCACCTCCTACATGTAGATACTTACCATATGGTGTGGCTTCTATAGCGTCAAGGTATAAATCAAATTGTACCTTATAAGTCTCGGGATCTAGCGGATTGTATGCCCAGTCGCTCTCCGGGTCGTCTCGCAAATGTTTATATTCATCATGTTTCAAAACGAAGGAAGAATGTCCAAGCCCCTGAACCAATGGACTTATTTGTATAAAGCGATCATTGGCATATTCACTAAGTTTCTTCCAGTCCTCAATACTGAGCGCATCCGCCGATCCTATTTTTGGTTGTCGTTCGTATTTCAGTTTGTCTTCTAGTTCTACTATAATTCCGTTGATTTTGTAGCTGGCTAGCTTATCCAAAAGGTCGTAGTAATAGGAAGTTTTCTCCAAGTGATGTTTGACATCCCAATGCACTGATCGGTAGGCCAATTTTGGATAATCTTTGATCTTGCAAATAGGTAAAGTGACATTCTGATCTTTGGCATCAGCCATTAATTGGCCGAGGGTTTGGAAGCCGTAAAAAAGCCCTCCTTCATCTTTACCTGTAATTGTCACTTGAGAATTATTAATTTCCAAATTGTATCCCTGATCTCCTGAATCAAGAGACGGATCGACTGAGGCCGATACTTTAGATGATGATTCATCAGCAGTAATCTCTATTCCACCCAATGCCTTACCGAGAGTAGCCAACTTTACTTGACCCTTGATGTACACGTTCGTGATATCCGCTACTTTGATATCACTTGCTTCTTGTATCGAAAACTCTTGCGGCAATGGGAGGAGTTTGAAGTCACCGAGTTTTTTAACTTTTTCTTCACAGCCAAAGCCTATTGTACTTAATGCTAGTGAGATGTAGAGCGCTATTTTTTTCATCAATTGGTTATTTTATGTTGTGGTCTAGTATTGACCAATTCATCAATTCTAGCTCAATTTAAGTTGTACAATATACAATGAAATCCTCAAACGATTGGCTTACGCATTACAGGATTCAATTGTCTTATTATCAAATTTATTAGTTTAGCAGCTTGATCCATATTGGACCGACCAGATGACGTACATACAATAGATATTCTTGACCTTAGAAATGATTGTCATATGGATTATTTAGTGCCAAATGTGCTTTAGAGAGAGGAATCCGGATGCTAAAGTGAGGGTGTTGCTCGGGAATAAAAAAGAACAACTTAAAGCAATGGTCATCGCTCTGGGATATGGAGATCACGAATGAAATTAGTTTTTAATCTGAATCAATCAAAAAAATGTTCAAACCGAATAATCTAATATTAGCCGTTTTACTTGCAATAGCGATCGCATGCCAACCGAAGGAAAAAGAGAAACAGGCACAAACCCAAGCACCTGAAAGGTCTCCAAATGTGGTTTTTATTTATGTTGATGATTTGGGCTATGGCGACATGAGCGCCAATGGGATAGGTAAGCTTTCTACCCCGAACCTGGATAAGCTGGCCAATGGTGGTGTACGCTTCACCAATGGCTATGCCTCATCAGCTACTTGCACGCCTAGCCGCTACGCAATTCTAACTGGTGTTTATCCTTGGAGGGAGAAAGATGCCAAAATTTTGCCTGGAACAGCTCCACTCATCATTGGGACAGATCAGATCACCGTTCCGAAGATGCTAAAGGCAAAAGGCTATCATACTGGAATCGTGGGTAAATGGCATCTCGGATTAGGCTCTGGTAATGTTGATTGGAACCAAAGGGTGAGCCCAGGTCCAAATGAAGTTGGTTTTGATTATTCGTTCATCATGGCTGCTACACAGGATAGAGTGCCAACGGTATATATTGAAAATGGTGATGTTGTAGGCCTGGATCCTAACGATCCTATCCAAGTAGATTATAAGAATAATTTTGAAGGTGAACCAACCGGAAAGGACAACCCTGAACTGCTAAAAATGAAATGGCACCATGGTCATAACAGTAGCATAGTGAATGGCATCCCGCGGATCGGATATATGAAAGGTGGTGAAGCAGCCAAATGGGTAGATGAAGATATGGCTGATACTTTTCTGGCTGGCGCGCAGAAATATGTGAAGGAGCACAAGGATGAACCCTTCTATCTGTATTATGCACTACAGCAGCCACACGTGCCAAGAACACCGCACCCGAGGTTTGTTGGAAAGTCTGGTATGGGGCCAAGAGGTGATGTGATAGTTGAAGCTGATTGGTGTGTAGGCGAGTTTGTAAAAACGCTGCAAGAAGAGGGGATTCTTGAAAATACTTTGATCGTCTTTTCCAGTGATAATGGTCCTGTCTTGAATGATGGCTATTATGATGATGCGGTAGAAAAACTTGGAGACCATACGCCATGGGGGCAGTTCCGAGGAGGCAAATACAGTCTGTTTGAAGCTGGTACCCATGTTCCATTTTTCACTTATTGGAAAGGTACGATCAAACCGACAGTTTCAAACGCGTTGGTTTGTCAGCTTGACCTTTTATCCTCGATTGCCAAATTAGTTGGCAGTGAAACAAGAGCAAAAGATAGTGAAGAGCTCTTGGATGTGTTTTTAGGAAAAAGCCAAAAGGGTAGAGAAGAGTTGGTCATTGAGGCGACTTCTAGAACAGCATTTAGAAAAGGAGACTGGGCGATGATTCCTCCCTATAAGGGGCCGGCAGTTTTGAAGCAGGTAAATATCGAAATAGCCAATAGTGATTCTTACCAGTTGTACAATTTGAAAGATGATATAGGAGAGCAGAATAACCTGGCGGAAAAAGAGACAGAAAAGCTAAATGAAATGATAGCAGCCTATGAAGCTATCAGAGGACAAACAGATGATGTCCAGCAAGTTGAATTGAAATAGATACTTGTCCAATTATAGGACACAAAGCCACATGGTTGTCCCATGTGGCTTTGTGATTTTTACCCATATAAGTGCTTTCATTTCGTCGATTGACTAATTTCGATGTATGAGAAATAATTACCCTACTCTATATACATTAGTTGCTTTTTTAGCAATTACCAGTTGTACTCCCAAAAGTGAAATCAAGGAAAAAGAAGCCGACATTCCACCTAACGTAATCTTTATTTTCCCCGACCAATACAGGAATTTTAGTTTGGGAATTTGGTCTAAGCCTGGATACGATCAATACATCCAGGGAAAACCAGATCCGGTTTCAACTCCGGCCTTGGATCAGTTGGCAGCTGAATCGGTAGTATTCAGCAGAGCCGTCAGCAATTTTCCGCTATGTAGTCCATACAGGGCGATGCTGCAGTCAGGGATGTACCCAGCTAGTAATGGAGTACCCAATAACTGTAGAAGGGATAGAGATAGTTCTTTGAAGACCGAGGCTGTTTGTATGACTGACGCATTTGCGCAAGCAGGCTACAATGTATCCTATTTTGGCAAGACTCACTGGCTGAAGAATGATCCACTATTTGATGAGCAGGGCACTTATCATGGAACAACCAAGGTGCCTGGTGGAAAATACATCAATCGCTATGATACTTATATCCCACCTGGCCCGGACAGGCATAGCATAGATTATATGGTGCAAATGATCAAGGATGTACATTTTGATCCAATGGTATACTCAAGCGATCCAAAGGTAGTAGAAGGCAGAAAGGATGGAGAATTGTTTAAACCAGGCCGGTTTTCATCTGAATTCGAAGCAGAAAAAGTCATTGACTATCTCGACAATACGCATGGGCAAAGGAATCAGGACAAACCATTTTTTATGATGTGGTCGCTTAACCCACCTCACAACCCATGGAATGAAAAAAGCACTAAAATGGAATTTTTTGATCAGTATAAGAATAATGGAGAAGTTGACCTGGATGCGTTATTGAAAAGGGGTAATGCTGATGATTCCATTGGCCATTACGCGCCATACTATTTTGCTAATGTGAGTGCCGTGGATTTCTATATCGGGAAAGTGCTCGATAAGCTTGAAGATTTGGGAATTGCGGAGAATACCATCATTGTATTTTCTTCTGATCATGGTGAAATGTTGGGTAGTCATGGTCATCAGGGGAAGAACGTACCTGAAACAGAAGCACTAAATATTCCTTTTATGATTAAATGGAACAGGAAATTGTCTCATAGAGTAGAAGACCTGATTATGAGCGTTCCGGATGTGATGCCTACCTTACTAGCTCTGGCAGGCTTGAAAGAGAAAATTCCAGCAGAAGTTCAGGGTAATAATTTCGCTGATGTTTTAATTGATCCCGACGAGAATGCCAAAAAGAAGCCAAATGGAGTGCTGATTATGAATTCCGTTTTTAGGGGTGTATTCACCGGTGATCACACTTTTGTAGTTAGGGAAAAGGAAAACAAAGCAGTTGAAATATTCTGTTATGACAACATAAAGGATCCGTATCAGCTGAATAAGATTTCTTTTGAGAATATGGAAGAGTTGTTGCGTACTTCCCTGAAATTGCAGTTAGAAAAGCTGCTGAAAAAGACAAATGACCGCTGGTATCAGGAGGGGGTCGCCGATGATTTTTTAAGTTATTCATAAAAACCAAAGTACGTCTAGTCATGACTGAAAGCCAAACCTCACGATTAAATCCAATTTTTGTTATAGCAGCTCTTATTTTATTTTTTCAATACACCAATACCAATGCTCAAGTGGCGGAACAAACTGAATTTGATAAGGTGAATGCGCTGAGGTGGAAAAAGGTTTTGACAGATGATGGCATAAAGGATTGGAAAGAAAATTGGTTTTTGGATGGCCTAAAGGCTAAAGTAGAGAACACCATAGGTGGAATGGTTTTTAGTGCCGGCCCTATCGATGGAGATGACGCCCACCATGCAGTGCTCTGGACTAAGGAATCATTCGAAGGAGACATAAAAATAGAATATGAATATACAAGAATGGATAACAGACAGGCACGAGTAAACATTCTTTACATTCAAGCTACAGGTGTTGCACCAAACGCAGCAGACATTAGCGAGTGGAATCATTTACGCGAGGTACCATCCATGAGGACTTATTTTAACAACATAAACTGTCTGCATATCAGCTATGCTGCCTATGGAAAAACTGGAGATGTCGAATACGTGAGAGCCAGAAAATACCCCAGGCACCCTGACAAGAAATTTGGGTTATCGACTGAGATTCCCACCGCTAGTTTTGATACTGGATTATTTCTTACGGGAGAAACCTACAAGATCACAGCTATCAAAACTGCCGAGCGATTATACTTCCATGTGAAAGGTAAAGACATTGAGAAACTGTTTTCCTGGGACTTAAAAGATATAGATCCCGTTGTAGTCGGTAGAATAGGCTTGCGTCACATGTACACCAGGTCTTCTCGCTATAAGAATTTTAGAATCTATACAAAATAGCTGCATTAAGAGCAGGGATGGCGCGTTTGGAAATTGCAATGTGTATTAATAGAAGCGTATAATGGGCTGATTTTTGTCAATTATTAATTTTTGTAAGTGCAAATAAAGCCAAACGGAGGTTGGATTATACAGAAACTTTGGTAAAAATGAAGTGAAATAAAAATTATGTTATAGGGGGAATATACTTTCTATCATTAGCGCTCACGTCATCGATTTTTTTATCAGTTCAATTGCTCAATTTCAAAAAATTAGCTGTATTTTGATAGTATACCTTTTTCAGGATTTCTTTTGATAACCCTAATCCCTTGGTTTGCTGTCGCCTGACTTCCATTGAGTCAGTGCTGCTTAAGTATTTCCACAAGATATCGTAGCGCTCTTCGAGGCTAGACTGTTCCTCTTTTAGTTTTGATTCAGTCAAGGTTTCTTCCTGAGCAGAATTGTTGTAATCTGATCCAAACATAATCCTATCCTTATATTTCTTAAAAAATGCGCTCAACTTTTCAGAGTTTTGCATCGCCAGATCTCCAAACCTTGCGCCTAACTCCACCGATATGTTTGGGTATTTGTCAAGTCTCTCAGCAACCATATCCACATCATGGGACATGCTTCCCAAATGGGCACAAAGAATTTGTAATTCTGGGTTGCTTTCAATCCAATTGTCGCGGGCTGCAATGATGGTTTCGTAAGATGGGATCTCCGGAATATTATAAGCGTGGTATTCAGGATGATTACTGTAGTACCAATAGTGAGGATTTTTTGGGTCGAGTGGTCTCCAAGCCTGAATCGGTTCAGCAATGTGGGCCATAACAGGGACACCTTTGCTTATTAAAAACTTCCAAATCGGTTTCAATCGCTCATCATCGATCTGTATAAAATTACCTTCTGTATCTTTTGTCACCATGCCAAAGTTTTTCCAGACTTTGACCATGCGAGCACCTGCCTCAATTTCCTGGTTTAATTGCTCAATAGCTTTTTGTGCAAAATCAGGATCGTCAATACCTACGCCTATCAATGATGAACATAAATAGAAAAGATCTGGGTGTGTTTTTGCATGAGCCAGGTATGGCTCCCAGCTCCTGCGGATGCCTGTCGAATCTGCCTTGGCCACATCCACCAAAACCGATTGCATATTCCATTTCTTGAATAGCTCTGGCAGATAAGCCCTTGGATACCGATAGTGCGTATGAACATCTATCTTTCGAATAGACTGCTGATCGATAGAAGTGTTTTGTGTTTCGTTCGTTGAACTATTCTCAGGTTTTGGCGTGCATGCAATTAAGCAGATGGCAATTAGGAGATAGATGGCGTTTTTCATATTTGAAGCTTTGGTATAAAGATATTCAATTTGGAACTTACTGTTTATTCACAGGAAAAATACAATCCAAATTCAGAGATTATCTGCCTATCTATACCGCAAATTTCTTATTTCAAATTAGAATCAATGTATGCTTCATACTCCTGCTTCAATTGATTGGTAATAGCTCCAGGTTTTCCAGTCCCAATGGTGATATCATCAATTTGAACCACTGGCACGATAACTTTAGTCGTCCCTGTTATGAATGCCTCTTTCACATTCTTCAATTCCTCCATCAACAAATCTCTTTCCTCAACGGCATATTTTCCTTTAGCAAACTGTAGAATGTGTTTACGGTTGATGCCTTTCAATATTCCATCTGCCGCGGTGACAATTGTATCGTCCTGCATGACGACAAAGAAATTGCTTCTTGTCGATTCGCTTATTTTGCCATTGGAGTGAAAGAGCAAGTCCAATGCTCCGGCCTCTTTCAATTCGGGTGTTTTCCAGATGCCCATTAGATAGTTGATGGTTTTTACTTCAGGAATATCTCTCTCATAATTCTGGCCGAGCAGCTTGATGCCTTTGGTGTAGTATTCTTCGGGAAGTGGTTTGATTGCTTCATTGAAGACTAACAATGTGGGCTTTCCAATCTCATAAGCATTTAAAGATTCTCCACCAGTCAGCACCATCCGAATACCAGAATTGTCAATGCCATTTACATCAATCAGTTTTCTAATTAATGCAGCCAATTCCTCTTTTTCAACCGGGCATTCAAGACGTAACATACTGGCAGAATTGTAGAATCGATCGAGATGGTCTTCAAAAAATAGTGGTTTGGACCCGACGCATCTCAAAAAATCAAAAATACCATAACCCCTCAGCAAGGTGAGGTCACTCGCATGAATGAAAGCCTTGTTTTGATCTATGATCTGATTATTTAGTATGCACTTGTTCATGTTTTTCATTTCCACTAAAATAAATCATTTATCAGACCTTATTGATATTCAATGCGCCCGGCCCAATCCGGTTGATCAATTCAAATAAAAATCATTTCTTGAGCAGAGAAATGTCAGGACGAAAAATCTCTGTGATTCCCCTGTTTCCCTATTTTTGCCGAAACAAACTAAATGAAGAATTCTAAGATGAGGATATACATACTATTGTTGCTCCCTTTTGTCCTACTTCTGCAGTCCTGCGGTGGTGATGACTGTATTGAAGGAGATGGTACTTCAAATGACTATACCCTGGATGTGGGTAGCTTCGATAAAATCTCAGTATCTGGTGATGTTGATGTCCAAATAACACAAGGTTCAATGCAAAGTGCGATCATCAGGGTAGAGCCGGAGATATTCGCTGTGATGGAAAACAAAGTAAATAGTCAGGAATTGCAAATAGGCTTTAAGAATAATGTCTGTGTCAACCCAGCTGTTCAAATTGTTTTGATGGTCACTACACCGGAAATCAGCCGGATAGAGGTATCTGGAAAAGGGGATATAAGTACTGTGGGTACATTTGTGTTTGAGGAGTTGACTATTGATGTTTCAGGTGAATCACAGATAAGACTGGAGGGAAGTGCGGAAGTTCAAAACTTCGATATCTCTGGTATGGTGGAAGCAAATAATTTTGATTTACAAAGTTTGGATACGAAAATTGACCTCTCCGGTGCTGGTGAATTTGAGTTGAATTGCACTGACAATCTTGACTTGAAGGTCAGTGGCTCAGCTACGATCAAATATATTGGGCAACCAAGCATTAGTCAAGATGTATCGGGATCAGTACAGCTGATAGATGCCAATTAGGTCAATTTCTGTTTTGCATCAAATACTGCTTTGATTGGCTCCAGCCACAGAGTCGGAGATTGTTTAGACATTACTACCTGAAATATGCAAAAGGTCTTAATTTCGCTCCCGACTAAAAGGCCGATGGTTTTGGATTGTCCCTTAACTTTCGACGTATTGTCAAGTATTATCAATTATTATTCAATAAATCACAATTATGAAGAAGAGAATCAAAATGGGAATGATCGGTGGTGGTCACCGGTCGTTTATTGGAATACTGCATAGAATAGCTGCCTATATGGGTGAAGACTACAACCTAGTAGGTGGTGTATTTGATGTGGACTTTGACAGAAGCAAGCAATTCGCTCAAGACCTTGAAATGGACCTCTCCAGAGTTTATGAGGATATAGATATATTTATTGAAAAGGAAAATGCCTTACCGGCTGAGGACAGGATAGAAGCGGTCGTGATCGTTACGCCAAATTTCCTACACTACATGATGGCCAAAAAGTTAATCCAGGCTGGCTTCAATGTGATATGTGAAAAACCTGTTACCACTACTGCCGCTGAAGCAATCGAGCTACAGGAATTGGTGAAGGAACATAATATAGTATTTGCCCTGACGCATACCTATACAGGTTACCCAATGGTTCGCCAAATGAAGACGATGATTGCCGAAGGTGTAATTGGAAAAATTCAAAAGGTAGACGCGCAGTACTATCAGGGATGGATCAATCCCGTAATTCACGAAAAAGAGCAAAGAAGTAGCGTATGGAGACTTGACCCAAAAGTTTCAGGTATCAGCTGCTGTATTGGTGATATTGGGGTGCACGCCTTCAATATGATCGAGTATACAACAGGACTAAAGGTGGAGAAAGTACTGGCTGATCTGAGCACACTGTATGATGACAATCCACTTGATATTGATGGCAGTGTTTTGTTAAGATTGGATGACGATGTGCGTGGACTGGTTAGGTCCAGTCAGATTGCTACAGGCGAAGAAAACAACCTTTCAATCGCTGTATACGGAACTAAAGGAGGCTTTAAATGGGAGCAGGAAAATCCCAACTACCTGATCCACCTGAAAGAAGGCCAGCCTTATGAAGTCTTTAAGCCAGGTAATCCTTACAATGCAGAGTTTACGGCTGAGAGCACTAAAATGGCTCCCGGACACCCTGAAGGAATTTTCGATTCAATGGGCAACATCTACAAAGGAGCAGCTAAGGCCATAAGAGGTGAAGCTGTGAAAAACGGTGCTTTCCCAACCATAGAAGATGGCGTGCGTGGTATGCAGTTTATAGAGGCGGCAGTAGCCTCAGCAGAAGCCGGCAACAGCTGGAAGGCACTTTAAAGATATCATTTCGAATTGACTCTCCTTTACATTAAGGGGAGCCATTTTTTTGTCAGGATTAATCCTTGGCAGAAAATTTGCTGTAAGTGGCAGATTGTTTTCAACCTATTTATCTTGCCAAGAATACCGAATAAAAACTATCAACTATGACTACCATTCTCAGGACTTTCCAACCGGTCCAATTTCTTTTTTGCATACTAGCCATTTTCTTTTTTACTGTTTCATGTGACGATTCCGAAACCCCGGAAAGACGGGTGTTGGTTTTCTCTAAAACGGAGGGCTATCGTCATGAGTCGATAGAGACAGGCGTGGAAACCATTAAAAAATTAGGTGAAAAGAAAGGCTTTGAAGTTGATGCTACTGAAGATGCTTCGGTTTTTAACGAGGAAAACCTGAAGAACTATGCGGCAGTGATATTTCTAAACACTACTCAAAACGTATTGGACTATTACCAGCAGGCAGATTTTGAAAGATATATACAAGCAGGTGGAGGATTTGTAGGTATCCATGCTGCAGCTGATACGGAATACGAATGGTCTTGGTATGGCCGTCTGGTTGGTGCTTATTTCAAAAGCCACCCTAGTGGCCTGCAGACAGGAATGATTGAAGTTGACCATAGTCATGCCCACCCTTCTCTGGAGTCTATTCCTGAGAGCTTCGAGAAAACAGATGAAATTTACAATTTCAAAAATATTAACCCAGACATCAATGTATTAATGTCAGTGGATGAATCGACTTATAAAGGTGGCGAAAATCCGGACTTTCATCCAATGACATGGTACCACGAGTACGATGGAGGCAGGGCTTTTTATACCAACTTTGGTCATAACAAGGAGACTTATTCTGAACCACTGTTCTTGAAAATAATCACTGGGGGAATAGAATATGCTATGGCAAAGAAGCCTTTGGATTATTCAAAAGTTAAGAGTGACAGACTGCCGGAAGAAAACCGATTTGTACAAACGGTCTTGGCCGAAAGTCTTGATGAACCCATGGAAATGGATGTGCTGGACAAATACAGTGTGATTTTTGTGCAAAGAAAAGGGGAAGTTAGAGTACTAAATACTATTAGTCAGAAAATAAAAACTGTGGCTCAAATTCCAGTTTACACCGGTCAAGAAGATGGTCTAATTGGGGTTGCCGTAGATCCGGATTATAAAAATACAAATTGGGTATATGTAATTTATTCTCCACCCGGTGACGAGCCCAAACAAAATGTTTCACGCTTTGTTTTTGATGGTGATAATTTTGATTTGAATTCCGAGGAGTTAATTTTTGAGATACCAACGCAAAGAGACGAATGCTGCCACTCAGGTGGATCTTTGGAGTTTGATAAGCACGGCAACCTATATATATCTATTGGTGATGATACAAACCCATTTAAGTCAAATGGCTACAACCCAACAGATGAACGTCCAGGTAGAAGTCCTTGGGATGCTCAGAAATCATCGGCAAATACCAACGATCTAAGAGGTAAAATATTGAGAATTAAGCCTGAAATGGATGGATCCTACTCTATACCAGAGGGGAATCTCTTTCCTCCAGGTACACCCAAAACAAGACCGGAAATATACGTGATGGGCTGTAGGAATCCTTACCGTATCTCTGTAGACGAAGAAACTGGGTTTCTTTATTGGGGGGATGTAGGTCCGGATGCCGGAAAGTTTGATTCGCTAAGAGGACCTGCGGGTCATGATGAGATCAATCAAGCACGCAACCCAGGATTTTGGGGTTGGCCATATTCGCGTGGTAACAATAAGATGTATGCCAACTACGATTTTGAGACAGGGGAATCGGCTGAAGCTGTAGATCCCAATAAGCCAATAAATGAATCTCCATATAACACAGGTAAAAGAGAATTACCACCTATTCAAAAGTCTTTTATTTGGTATCCATATGACAAATCTGAAGAGTTTCCTTGGGTAGGAAAGGGCGGTAGAACAGCAATGGCTGGCCCGGTTTATTACAGTAAAAACTACGCTGAATCTAAAGTAGCATTTCCTGATTATTTTGATGGAAAGTTGTTTGTATATGAATGGGTTCGTAATTGGATTTATATCATTACCATGGATGAAGAGGGGAACTATGTAAAGGAGGAACCATTCATGCAGAACAATATATTCAGCAGGCCAAGTGATATGGTTTTTGGTCCTGATGGGAGTTTATATATCCTTGAGTACGGTAAAGTTTGGTTTAAGCCAAACTTTGATGCACGCCTCAGTAAAGTAGAATATATTTCAGGCAATCGCCCACCTATAGCTAGAATTTCCAGTGACGTAAGAGCAGGAGCCGCCCCACTGACAGTAAACTTTTCAGCAGAGGAATCTGTGGATTATGACGGAGATCCTTTGAGCTATGAGTGGAAATTTGATTCTGAGGATGGTACGCAATATACTTCGAAAAACGTTTCACATACTTTTGATAAAGAGGGCACTTTCAAAGTTGAATTATCAGTCAAAGATAGTGAGGGTAAAATATCCATAGCATCACGGGAAATAAGTGTCGGTAATGCAGCTCCAGAAGTGAAAATTGAGTTGGAAGATACTACTTCGCTTTTTGTGGACAATGGCAAGGTGAGTTATAAAGTATCTGTTACTGATAAGGAAGATGGAAGTACGATGGATGGCACTATTGATCCCGAAAGGATACTCGTTACGCTTCATTATATCCCTCAAGGAAATGATTTGACCGTGGCTGCACAGGGACACCAAATAGATTTAACCCCGAAAGGTAAAGCTGCCATGGACGCTTCGGACTGCAAATCATGTCATGCTCTTGATAAGCGTATCAATGGCCCTAGTTTTAATGAAATAGCTAAGCGCTACACCGCTCAAAGTGCAGATTACCTAGTGAAGAAAGTACTTAATGGTGGATCTGGAGTTTGGGGAGAGACAGTTATGTCGGCTCACCCACAGCTTTCCAATGATGAGGTGAAATTGATGGTGGATTATATTTTGAGTTTGAAAGAAGGAAAAAAGGAGGACAAGAACAAAAAGCCAGCGAGTGGTACCATCGAATTTGTAGAACACATCAAAAAAAGAGAAAACGATGGCATCTACTTATTGAAGGCTACCTATATGGATAATGGAACCGAAACCATGAGTCCTCTATCCAGTAGTGATCAGTTTATTTGGAGGAAGAAGGAGTAGGCTTACCAGGTTATTCGACATGTTCCGAAAGACCTGTCGAATGCTTCTTAGAACGTCATGCCTGCGCAGGCAGGCATCACATGACCAACACTATCTTCCAAAAACCTGATCCAAAACGATATCGTGAATCTGGGTAGGTTCAATTGTTCCAGTTGATTGGTAGTCGCTAATAAAGACTGGCTTGTCTTCATCAGCTATATTAATCCTCCCGTGTGAGCCTTTGATCAGAGATGCGTCTAGTGGGATAACATCCAACATCGTACGAAAGCCAAGTTTCTTGCCGATCAGTTTGAGGACTATTCGTGGAATGATCAATTTCTTTTTTGGGTCAAGGAACATCTCTACCGGATCGTATCCCGGCTTGTTATGGATGTCTACATTTCGAGCGAAATCTGGTGCCTTCTTGTCGTCCAGCCAATAATAGTAAGTAAACCAACTTTTGGTACCTGCTACAGCCACCAATTCTCCGGATCGCTGATGATCCAGGTGGTATTTCTTTTTACCCTCATTGTCCAGCACCATCTCAACACCGGGAATATTTTCTAGTTTTTCCTTTACTGATTTGATCTTGCTCTTGTCATTAACGTAAATATGCGCCAGCTGATGATCCGCCAAGGCAAAGGCTTTGGATGCGCCCGCGTCTAATAATTCTAGACCATTCTCCACGCGTACATTAACAAGCCCCATTTCCCTTAGTATTCGGTTAATATGGATCGGCTGGTTTACTTCCGTAATGCCATATTCGGAGATGATATTTACATTTACATTTCGGCTTTCGAGGAAAGTAATGAGGCCTTCACATACTTTATCTATTTCCCCCAGGTCTTTAGGAAGGTTGCTTTGATCATGACCGAACTTCTGTAATACGTAATCCAGGTGCGGGAGATAAACCAGCATCAAATCCGGATTGTACCACTCGTGGACTTTTTTAGAGGCAGCTGCAATCCACTCACTGGATTTAATGGTTGTTTTTGGACCCCAAAAATGGAAAAGAGGGAAAGTACCTAATTTCTTCTGCAAGCGATCTCGCAAATCAGCCGGTGTAGAGTAGCAATCCGGAATCTTCAATCCATTGGCTCTGTACTGTGGCCTTGGTGTGACGGAATAGTCAACCGAGGAGTACATGTTGTACCACCAAAACATATTGGCACAGGTGAATTCAGGATTTGTTTTTCGGGCAGTGTCCCAGATGCTAGGAGCTTGCACTAATTTATTGGATTGGCGCCAGAGCTTAACTTCTTGCTCATCCCGAAAGAACCAACCATTAGCTACTATGCCATGTTCATCAGGCCATTTACCAGTCAGATATGTAGTCTGTGCCGAACAAGTGACTGCCGGCAAAACAGGGTTGACTATTGAGATGTTTTTAGCGGCCGACCATTTGGACAAGAAAGGTGTATGCTCACCAATTAGTTTTTGAGATAAGCCAACAATATTGATGAGGGCGTTTTTATTCATTTTCTCCGATCGTATTTCTCACCCAATCCAATTCCCTCACCACACTGCTTACAATATCAGTACGCATATTCTCAGGTAGCACATCCCATGTGTAGGTTTCAACTTCAAGGTGATCGGCAAATTTCTTATTCTTCCAAGCTTTCAAAGTATCAACAATATCTTGTTGGGTAGAAATCAGCCCCTGATAAGTTTTGGTGAAGATAGGGACGTGAAAATGTGTTCTGATCTCCTGATCCTTGGGAAAAGAAAAGGCTTCCAATCCCGGACCTAAATCTTTGAACCTTTCCAGGTTGTCATTTTTGGTTTTTACCACTGCCTGGTGTAGGTAGACGGGCTCATCAAAGCGTTTCAACTGTTTTTTTGCAGTATCGTACTGGTCTGCAGTTTCAACCGTCCCAGAACCAAGAGCCGCACTGATTTGTATTCTGCCTATTTTGATGCCTTGAGCTAGTATTCTGTTGATTGCTTCAGCAGGTTCTTCAAATCCCACAGCGAAATGACATACATCATAGCACAATTGAAAATGTTCACGAATGGCTGATTCAGCTTCAATACTATCCAGATCTGAGTTGGCGATTATATGTTCGGTACCAATATCGAGCATGTAGCCATTATAGAAGTTCACAAATTCTTTCGTGGTTTCAAGAATGCCATCCGGCTCAGGTTCCATATCCAAATGCAGGCTTTTGCCGGTTCGTTTTTTCAGTTCACTGAGGTATATGACCAGCTCAGATAAATGTAGTGTTGATCTGAGTTTGGCTGCCTCCAATGCTTCATCATCCTTATGCCAAAACCGATAGGAGAGTGGAGAAGTTGACACGCCACCATGAAGACCAAGGGGTAGCAGTTCGGCCAATATATCAAACAGTCTCTTTGTGTAGTCTAGGCGATCAGCTGTGGTCCAGTCGGGTGTATGTACTTCATCTTTCACTACCTGATGATGGAAACCACCATAAGGAAATCCGTTTATCGTGAAGACATACATATTGGCTTCCTCCAGCCAGTTTTTAAAATCTTCTAATGCTCTTCCATTCAGAATGTCCAAAGAAGCTTCATTAGAAAGCCTAAGCCCAATACCAAACTTTTCGGCTTCTAGACCATCTTTTATTTGGGTTGTGTATTCTTTGAGGTTTGAAAAAGTCGCCTCCCACGATTCTCCGGGATGGATGTTACTGCAGTAGGTAAGGTGAGTCTGGTTGTCAAATACAAGCATATCTTTTAGCTCGGGTCTACAAAAGTGAAATTGAATTGGCTAAGCTAAAAAATCTAATTCAATTGACTTATAAACCTTACGGTTCAGTAGGCATGCAATTCCTGCTTTTTCATCAGACTGAGTGCAGCTTGTTCGATCCATTCGGTGTTCATTTCGTGAACATCGAATTTTTCGCCAATTTTTTCGATCATGGTGATGGTGAGCTCACCTCCAAGGTGTTCCCTAAATTCCTCCAGACCCTTTAGCAGTTCTTCGTTGATTTTTGGTTCGGATGAATCCAATAACAAGGGATGAAACAGACTGAAGCCATAGTTTTGCATTAATTTCAATATACTATCTGAAGTAGCTTCGTCGAGGTAGCCGGCATATATTGCATAAGCGATATCGAGAGCCAGTCCGATAGCTACCGCCTCCCCATGCTTGATTTGGAAATTTGTCAATTGCTCCAGCTTATGTGCCGCCCAATGTCCGAAATCCAGGGGACGCGATGAGCCCAATTCGAAGGGGTCGTTACCTTTCGAAATATGATCTCCGTGCAGCTTGCCACATTCGAAAATGAGCTGCTTCATAGCAGTCATATCTCGTTTGTTGAGTGCCTCTACATTATTCTCTAGCCAATGGTAAAATTTTGCATCTTTAATTAAAGCCACTTTGATAGCTTCAGCAATTCCCGACCGCCAATCACGATCGTCAAGTGTACTTAGAAAAGTTACATCATTGATGACTGCAAACGGAGGTGCGAATGCACCTAAGAAATTTTTCTTACCAAAATAATTGATCCCGTTTTTTACTCCGATACCAGAATCATTCTGTGAAAGTACTGTCGTGGGGATTCTGATATGACGGACGCCTCTATGCCCGATAGCAGCAGCGAAACCCACCATATCTAGTACGGCACCACCACCAATGGCTATGAGAAAGGAATGTCGGTCAATTTTTGCTTCATTGATGAGCGAGAGTGCTTTTACAAATTCTTCAGCTTCATTTTTAGCATGCTCTCCTCCAGCTACCAATATTGGCTCGCAAACCATATCTATTTGCTCATGAGAAGAGATATAGCTACCAATATTATTTATCAGATTGGGGTGGTGGGCATAAAGCCCTGAATCGATGACGAAAGCTACTTTTACTTTGTTCTTTGTATTGCTAGTAGTCAGAACTTCAGCCAGTACATTATTGTCAGGATTGAATATTCCTTCAGTAAAAAGAACATCGTAGGCATAGTTAACTGAAAAATTCTGCTCAATCTTCATTTCTTTCTTCATTCAAATCTTAAGTGACTGCAAACTTTTTAGCCAACAAAATGGAAATCGGTAACAGCAATAATACGGCCAATCCCAACATCCAGGTACTAAAACCTGCAACATAACAAGCATTTAGTGGGATCAAAGATAAAACACCAATTTTAACTGCCTTCATGATTTTCCCGGGTACGTTATCTACTATCGCTTTGGTTTTTGCAATTAGGTTCATACCAATCCATAGTATCAGGAAAGGCAAGGCACTTAATAGTTCTATCTTTCCAATATTCGCCATAAATAGAATTGCACCTGCTACTACTATATCCAGTAACATAGCAAAGATAATGGACAAGCGGTTGTTGCCGAATACCTCTCCTTGACTTGTGAGAGTTATGGCTGATACAAAGACAATTGGTAACAAGCATATCATCCAAAGGCTAGCCAATTGGTCAGGCTGCACTATGCTCATTCCCAGAAATAAATTCAAGCCCCTGCAGATGCCCATATTAATAGGGCCAAGAACCTGGTTGTGTTTGCCATACTTGTCGTACAGCACAGCAAAAAAGGAGATTGCCACGGCCGCTATTCCGCTGGTGTTCGATACAAGGAAAGCGCATACAATTCCGAAGATTAATAGACTGAGGCCAAATATCGCAGCACTATTTTTTGAAACTTGCCCACTAGGGATAGGCCGTTCGGGCCGTTCTTTTGCATCCAGGTCAGCATCAAATACATCATTGAATACGATACCTCCGGCATACAAGCCTATGGTAGACAAAACAAGTAGTATAATTTTAGTTGGTATATCAACTTCGATTCCTCCTAAAAAGGTGCCTGATATAGCTATACCAGCGATAATGTCTGAAATGGCAGTAACGACATTTGCCGGCCTTGTAAGTACCAGATAGGGGAAAAGCCTCATTGATTAGAGCAGGGCTTAATTCTCAACGATGTTGTCAGAATCTGCTTTTTTGGGCTCCTGACCTCTAAGTACACTGTTGCCACCATAAAGAATGGATTGGTCATAGCTGATACCATCGCTCCAGTCACTTTCCTTCATTACTCCACTTTGCCCGTAGGCATCCAGTGCATTTTGATAGCAGGTCTTATGAATGTCTATTTCATCAATACCTCTTTCTTTCATAAGGTTTGCCGTCTTCGGAACTGATAATGGATCGCTCACGCCCCAGTCGGCAGAGCTGTCAACGATAATTTTGTTTGATCCGTATTGCCTTACCACTTCAACCATTCTCTCACTGCCCATTTTTGTTTTAGGATAAATGGTAAATGCAGCCCAAAAACCTCGATCAAGGACACTTCTTACAGTTTCTTCATTGTTATGATCGATAACGACTAATGAAGGATCTACACCGTGCTCTTCCAGTACATCCATACTTTTGATAGTTCCGTTCTTTTTATCTCGATGGGGTGTGTGTATCATGATCGGCATTTCTATTTCCTTAGCCAATTCTATCTGAGCCCTGAAGAATTTGTCTTCTGCCGCAGTTTGGTCGTCATATCCTATTTCACCGATTGCTACTACATTTTCCTTGGTCGCATATAGCGGAAGGAGTTCCATTACTTGCTCCGCCAAAGCTTCGTTATTGGCTTCTTTAGAATTTAGACCAATAGTACAATAGTGTTTGATGCCAAATTGTGAAGATCGGAATGGCTCCCATCCTACAATGCTGCTGAAGTAATCTTTAAATGATCCGGCCTCAGTTCTGGGCTGTCCCAGCCAAAACGCAGGTTCGATAATGGCCACAATGCCGGCTTTTTGCATGGCTTCATAGTCGCTGGTGGTACGTGAAGTCATGTGAATATGTGGATCGATAAATTTCATAGTATAGTTGATAAGATATATTTTATGTCAATTTTTTAATTTTGTGCATTTAACCAAACTTCATGTCCGATATCATCCCATGATTTTTCGGATGGTGCTAAGCCTTTCTCGCTGAGCCAATTGGTTGCGTTTGTATTGCTACTTTCGGTGATTACTTTGATGGCAGCAGCTTTTGCCGTTTCTGTATCTGTAGCAATAACTTTTTTCAGATCCTCTAAAATTTCGTCGTTCATATAGCCTGATATCATTCGCCAGAGCTCAGGGTTGACTGCTCGACCTGCGGACCAACGCTCGTGCACATAGTCGTGCAGAATGTCTGCTAGTTTTTGATTTTTTCTGTTGTCTATGCCATAAATATAAAAAATAGACCTTTCCATAAATATGGCCTTCAATGCCATTTGATTCCAGGCATCTTCGCTAAAGTAATTGAAAGCAAAGCCGTTGAAATGGGCAATAGAATCAAAAACATCTATCATATTGGTACGGATGCCGTCCACTACACATGCGCTGAAGTCAGATGCATTGTCCAATAGCACAAGAGACTTGAATATGGCGACTTGCTCTCGCATATCTGCAGATGCCAGCAACTTTTCTATGATCTCTTTATTTTCTCCTGCGGGTAATTGCAAGAGCAAGGCAAGTCGACAGAACTGATCCAATGTCCAGCAGGTCTGATCAAATGCTGGATCAACGCTCTTTATCTCACTTTCCAGTGCCTGGTCGATAGAGATTGGTGTTTTTGAGATCTTTTTACTGATCATGCCAAAAGCCAGAAAAAAACCAGATATGGTTTGATGAGTATTCAACTTGCTTTCAAACCAGCTGGCAGCACTTTTATCTTCAATGCTGCTAATGCAATAGGCTGAAATATTCGATTTCAATGTGTATAGTTCTTAGTAGAAATTAGTTGATAACAGTGACTTTTCCTTTATAGGGAAGTGTTAACAAAAATATCAATAAAATAGCTTGAAATCAGTGAAACGGCAATATTTCAAACAATAAAATTGAAACTTATGTATAAATAAGAGTCGGTTGCTACTCCCTGAGTTTTCCAGTGAAGACACTCGCCTTGGAATTATATGGGTTTCCTGATGCCCTCCTGAATGAAACAACCTGCCCAACATGCCAAATCGCATCGGCGATAGGCCCATTGATCAGGTTCCAAAATGGAAATTCTTTCGAAAACTTCATCTTATAATTTTCCAGGCTGCCAGGTTTGGCGTTTCTTAATATATCGCTGGATTCTTTAATGTTTTGTAAGGTCTGGGCTCTCAATTCCTCAAAGGTCATGGACGAATAATCTATTCTCTCGTTACTCTGCATTTTAATTGCATTGACCATGGTTGTCGTCAAACCCAAAATATGCTCTATAGTTTCACGACTGCTTCTCGCCATATCGCTTGGACGATATTCCAAATCCTTGGCCGTTAGTCCTTCTGTTGCCCAGTGATATCGAAAGCCAAGCCCGTCAACCATTCGCGCAGCTACAGTTTCAGCCGTGAACTTTTCAGGGTAATCTGGAATTTGATGATATGGCAACTTGTCAGTCATTTCTTGGGCATTTGCGATAGTCATGCCGATCGTTAGCAGCGCAACCAAAAAGTATGTCTTTTTCATAAATAGAAGTTGATTGTATAAAGCACTAACTACGCAGAACTATGCTGCAGGTTTATGGGATCATTAAGACACCATCAAATCTCCACTCTTTTGCCTCCATTGGCAATGGACTTGTACATCGCTTCCACGATTTTCATATCTTTTAGACCTAATTCAGCAGGAACAATAGGTTGAGTATCCTCCATAACATTTTTTGCAAAAGCGTCCATTTGTAAGGCTTGTTCCCTTACCTGAGGAAATCCCATGGGCTCGCCATTTATATGTCCTTTTAGTCCGCCATAACCAAAGGCTGGGCCCACACCATATTTTCCTTCTGAGGCGACTACCAGGTATTCATTGGTTCGCAGGTTATAGCTGGTTGTGGAATTGGCTACCGCACCACCTGGAAACTCCAACTGCCAGGTCACAGTTTCATCCACTTCCTTAAACTTCACAGGATCAGTTTTAAATTCCTGTGCAGAAATAGCAATTGGCTCCTCGCCAGTGGCCATCCTGGCTGCCTGGATACAATAAACACCCACATCCATAACTGCTCCTCCACCAGCCAGGTCTTTTTTAAGCCTCCATTGTTTTGGGTCACCAATTGTAAAACCAAACTCTGCCTGTACATAGCGCACATCACCAAATTCCTTGTTTTTGGTCAGTTCCATCACTTTCTTATTGTGAGGTTCATAGTGCAATCTATATCCTACAGACAGCTTGACTTTATTTTTATTACAAGCGTCAATCATTTGCTGGCATTCTTCAACGGAAACGGCCATAGGCTTTTCGCATAGCATGTGTTTCCCTGCATTTGCACCCCGGATGGTATATTCAGCATGCATAGAGTTTGGGAGTACTACGTAAATGATATCAATGTCTTTGTTGTTTTTGATGTCGTCATAGTTGTCGTAGTTGTACACATTCTCTTTTGGAATGTTGTATTTTTTCATCCACTCCTCTTCTTTAGATTTTGTACCTGTCACGATTCCGGCCAGATAGCAGTTTTGGGTTTCCAGCAGGGCAGGAGCCAACTGACCGCCAGCATAATTGCCCAGGCCAACCAGGGCTACCCCGAGTTTTTTCTTTCCGGCAATGGAGCTGCAAGCCATATCAGGCATCATGGATAGACCTAATGCAGTGGCACCCAGGCCGAGGGATGATTTTTTAATAAATAGTCTTCTGTCAAGTGGATTTAGTGATTTCATATTAGAATAGTTTATTGGACATCATTAAAGATAGGTTATTTGGTTGAATTGATTTTGAAGAGATCACGCTATCTTGTTCTTCACATTGCTTAAAGTGCTTATCTTTAATCCCACACAAATATTTTTAGCATGAAAAATTTCCTTTTTATTCTTTTGGTAATCGCACTTTCCATACCAAATCTGTCTTCGGCACAAGACCCGATGAGGTTTAAGGATCAAGTAAAAGCATTGAAACAAATAGAACACAATTTCCCAGAAGGCGAAGAAGTGCTATTGTTTGTTGGTAGCTCTAGCATCAGGATGTGGAAGGATGTACAGAACTATTATCCGGGCAAAAACATCATCAACAACGGATTTGGAGGATCACAAATGAGTGACTTGCTACATTTTTCAAGGGAATTGATATTCAGGCACTCGCCTGATAAAATATATATCTATGAGGGAGATAATGATTTGGCATCTAAAAAATCAGCCGCTCAGATTATGGCAAATACAAGGGAGTTAGTATCAAAAATGGAAGCACATAAGGAGGATGTGCAAATTGTTTTGATTGCAGCTAAGCCGAGCCTTTCGAGATGGTCAATTCGAAATAAGTATATTGAGCTAAACAAGGAGTTTAAAAAGTATTGTGACTCCAAAGACAACATGAATTTCGCCAACGTTTGGGATCCGATGCTGGGAAAGGATGGCACACCGATGAAAGATATTTTTATAGAGGATGGTCTGCACATGAATTCCAAAGGCTATGATATCTGGGCGGAGGTTTTGAGGGAGTATGTGGAGTGATTTAGCTGTTCAAACTTGGTTTTACAATATCATCCATTGTTAGCTCCAAAAGTCATATACGCGAGTGACATCACAAATGTAAAAACTATAAAAGCCTCGATCAGTCTTTTCTTGTTGTACTTGAAGAGCATAAGAAACGCCTGAGTGTCTAACAATACAGAAGGTAATTATCAAATTGTCAAGGGGTGTTTAGTAACGTAATATGCGCAGCAATAAGTTGTTTGCTATAAAAACATTTACCTTGACGACATGGTTGTCATTCTATACAAAGCCCCGCAATGGAATTAGCATTTTCTTATCTTTTGCTTACTACTGCTGTAGTTTATTTACGAGCTAGAAAAAAGAGTTACAAAAAGTTACTCTGGTCACTAATCAACATTATCGCCTGTATTCCTTCTATAGGATTTATGACCGTGCTTTTTTTTGGAAGAGCATTGGGAGGAATGGCAGGAGGTAAAACTCCTCCAGTTGAACATTCTCTGGGATATCAGGTCGCAGGGACTATTCTTTTCATTACGCCCTTTATTGTTTTCCGGTTCATGGAGATGGTGAGTAAAAAAAGACGAATTAAAACAAGTTCGGAAAACGACCATACTAGTAAGACAACTAAAAATATCTCAGAACTAGCTTACGTCTCGATACTTCTGTCAGTATTAGGATATTTTGCAGCGGTTATTCTTGTGGAACTTTTCTTCGACATGTTTTTTCCAGAACCATATTTTTCAATAGTTCTAACATTAATAATTTTTGCACCAGCAATCTATATTGGTCATCTTGCTCTAAGGAAATCATCTTTGAATAAGAATAATGGACAAAAAAAAGCCATAATGGCGCTCGTTATTGGGTATGTGCTACTGATACATGAAACGATCCAGATATTTTTTTATTAGAAAGCAAAACCCTCCAATTACTCTCGTATTAAGGTCGAATGATGCTATAATAAATGGCTTAAAACAAAAGAAGTAACCAATTATAGACTGAGCTTATAATTGCAATAACAACCACAACAATTAAAAGAAGAATTTTTCCCCTTGAATACGAATACCGTGGATTATTTAAAAAATCTTCCGTGTCTTTTGGTGGATTGAAAAGTTTAGTGGTGTCACTTTTTGTAAGCGCATAGATAAGTATCGGTACACCTCCGCTTGCAATTGTTGCAACAATTGTTAACTCAAAGAATAGAGGTACTGCCATGACGAACATCATGATAAATCCATATGCGATAAATGAAACAACTATCATCGCAATTGAAAAAAGACACCCTCTTTTTCTGAGTTTCCAGGCAACAATAAGGTTAAGCAAAAATACTAGTATGAGCTGTGCGGTTATTAAAAATTCTGAAGAGGAGCGTGAGCGAAGTGTTTCTGGAGTAAGTTGGGTATCAAGGGCATTGCCTCGATACACTTGATTAGTATCTTTTGCCAGACTATTAGATGTGTAGCCTTCTTCTTTGTTTCCAACCCAATTAACTTCGAAAGACTCATAATCTACACCCTCCATTTTTTCACCAAGATAAAAATATGACTGGTCGTCTCGTGTCAAATGGCCACTGACGTGTTCGAACGTCTCGGGGTTCGCTGATTCAATGATCTGATCTTGCCAATAGGCAAAAGTTGTATCCTTCGCGAACCGGTTGAGAGAATTGGTTGATTCGATTTCGATCACAGAAAATGATTGTGGATCAGCACCAACGAGTTCCTTAAGGTCAGAAGATATTTTAAAATCATTTTCGTTCGGATAATTGTAAATCGTTTCAAAATCATACCAGCCAAAAAAAACTTGTTGATCTGTTTTTGAGTAACCCATCCCTATAACCTCAAGAGAACCCTCCTTTGAACTTAGAAAGGGTATGATGTCATAGTAATAATAGTTGACATCTCGTGAGAAGTGATCTAAATAGACTTCAAATGTTTTGACATCTGCCCCGGGAATTGTTCTATGAGATTTAAAGACTTTGTTCTTATCTTTTGAGAACATTTCTGAAATAATTTCGAACGTCTCAGTATCAGCGTCTAGGATTATCTTCTTTGTATAATAAACATAATTTAGATCCTTTGCATAATTATGTGAAAGGGAAATAAATGTGTGAAGATCAGCCGGAGCAATAACTTCTCCTTTATGATATGCCCTGTTTTTATCAATTGCATACGTTTCGTGTTCGAGAACTTTAAATGATGCAGCATCCGCATTTGATAGAGTTCTCGATCCATTTTCTGAACGGTATTTAACTATGCGAACTTTTTCCCCCTCTCGATTTTGGCCCTTTTTTTCAATCGAATAACCGGGACCTTTGAGATAGCTGCACCCTTGCATAATGGTAAAAAGGACAACAAAAACGACAAATCTTGTAGAGTGCTTTTTTTCAGCTTTCATAATTATAGAGGTCTTATTTAGATGTGTCTTTTATAACCATCACGGATATGTAGTTCATAGATGTTTCCAAATGAAGTTTTGCTCATATGACCAATGGTCTGTAAAAATCTGATGGTATATGCCTCGTGGACAAGGTTTATTTGACTGAGTGAGACTTAGACAAAATGTTCAAGTTGTTTAAAAGCATTGTGTGTTCGTTATTGATTTGTATAGTCAATCCTTTGGGTCTAGAAAATTACTCTATATTTATCAGAAGCAACCAAATAGCCGGTTTTATCTTTTGTTAGCACTAAATTCTTCAGCAGAGTTATTTGACTATTTTTCCTAAAAGTAGGTTTCCAAAATAGAAGCACACAAAGACGGGGTAGAGATAATACTCATTGCTGCCAAGCCGAGCTTGAAAAGGTGGGCTGTACGAAATAAGTATTTAGAACTAAACAAAGAGTTTAAAAAGTATTGTGACTCCAAAGACAACATGAATTTCGCCAACGTTTGGGATCCGATGCTGGGAAAGGATGGCACACCGATGAAAGATATTTTTATAGAGGATGGTCTGCACATGAACTCTAAAGGTTATGACATCTGGGCGGAGGTTTTGAGGGAGTATGTGGAGTAAACCAAAATTTCCATTTATAATGAATTGAATATGGTTGATTTCTCTTCAGGCCATGCAACCATCTTTGCTCTTTTTACATCTAGGCATTGAATCTAATTGAATTGAACATGTACTTTAAATATAGAAAAGCTCTTAGGCCATCCACGTTACTACTTTTTTCATTGCTTTACAGCATAATATCATCGGCTCAGCCGACTACCGTTGAAGTGGGTCATTTTACAAAAGTAATTGTGAGTCCGCACATAGAACTGATTCTGGAAGAAGGGAACGAAGAAAAAGTGACCTTGGAAAATATGAAGGTGAATCGGAAGGAAGTAAATGTAAGGGTAATAGGCAATACTCTTCGAATCTATTTGGACCATGCAAAGACCTATACCAGGCAGCAAAAAAAGATTAAAGGTGGTAATAATTTTAATGAACCATATTACAGTGGCACACAATTAACCGCTCGGGTGAGTTATAAGGCTTTGAAGAAGTTATCTATAAGAGGTGAAGAAAAGGCCACATGCGTAAGTGAAATTAAGAGAAAGAAATTCAGGCTTAAGGTCTTTGGAGAATCAGATGTAGAAATTGCTGCCTTGGAAGCTCAAAAAATGAAGACCTCACTTTTTGGTGAAAACAAGTTGAAAATTGAATCTGGTTCGGTGAAGAGTCACGTGTTAAAGGCTTATGGAGAAAACAAAGTAAAAGCCAGAGGGTTGAAAACTATTCACACTAAAACAGGCTCTTATGGAGAAAATGAATACGTACTCAATGTTACCAATGAATTACAAGTTGCTGCCATGGGGGAATCTGAGATCTCCTATTATGGTGGCGCCAAATTGAAACGAGGTTTGGTGATAGGCGAGAATGATATTTATGAGTACATTCCGGTGGTGGTCAAAAACTAAATTTGTCAATCGATACTTAAGTAAGGGACACCAGCTTCATAATAGATTTCAGCTTTGTTTTTCTGATACTTTACCAGGTTTTCAATGTATTTCAGCTGTGATGATATCAGCTTATCCTGCTGAAGATTTAGCTTAAACAAATCACTTTCTCCTGATTCTAAATTCACAAATTCCGCTTGAAGCAACCTGTCATAATTGCTTGCTATGCTCTCATACTGAGAGGCTAATGTACCTGACATTTTAGTTTCGGCATATTTGCTTAATATGTTGTTCTGGACAGCCAGCTTTATCTGCTCCAGGTCATATCCGGTGGATTGTATTTTGAGCTTATTCTTTTGGAGCTTGGCTCGTTCTTTTCTTAGAAGTATGGGGAAGGAAAAATCCAACCCAAATTTATAATTATCACTAAAAGATGGTGCTGTTGTTTCACCTAACCCGTTAACAGGAGCGTCTATGAAGGAATAGCTCAGATCGACTTGTGGCTTGAAGGATTCCCGATACCACTTGTTTTCCACCGCGTACTGGTCGATTTTGTTGGTCAGTTTTTTTATTTCCGGATGGTTCTCTGCTGCCCAGTTTATGATTTCCTGCATACCCTGCTCGGAAGGTAATATTCCGAATTCGGCATCAACTTGAGGTATGGTATTGACCCTGAGCTCAAGTGGCCTTTCCTCACCCGACCACAAATGCTTTGACAGCATCAAACGACTATTCTCAAATTCAAAAAGGGTTTTTTGGTATTCCGCTTGTCGGGTCTGAAAGGTTATCATGGCCTGTACCGTATCGACTGCCGCCAATTCTCCATATTCGTAATCTATTTTTACTCGTTTGAATAGCTCACGAGCGATTACCATACTTTGTTCAAGGAGTTCCATTTTTCTATAGGCAGTATACCAGTTCCAATAATCCTTTAGTGCCGTCAATAAAATTTTATTGACCATTTTGACCTGTTCTGCTTCCGCAATGTTCTGATAGATCTTGGCCTGCTTCAATGCAAGTCTTTGCTCATCAATAAACAAACCTTTGCCCAATGGCATAGAGAGGCCTGCCGAAAGTTGCCTGTTATTGTTTGAATCAGGAATGGTACTTTCTGGGTTCAGATAAACTCCTTCGTTCCTGTCAAATGCCACTTTAGCATCTAGCGGCAAAAAGGTTTGGAATTTTAATGTGGTATTGAATAGGTCGTAATACTCTTTGTCCTTGAAATTCTTCAGATCAAAGGAAGAAGTCAGCTTCGGGTCAAATCCACCTCGAGCGCCAAGCAAGTTGGCCTCTGCGCTTTTTATTACCAAATCGGACTGCTTGACCACCGGATGGTTTCGCATCACAAGCTCAATATAGCTTTTGAGCTCCAGGACCTGCAAGGCCGTATCAGCCTGGCTATGTGCTGATTCGAATATCAATAGTGATAATATGGCTAGCAAATTCCTCTTCATTACTTTTCACCTTTTTTAGGTGCCCCTTTGTCTTCTTTTCCTTCCGGTGACTCGTAAAGGCTAGGTGGGAAGCCGTTGAACTGTCGCCAGATTTCATACCATACACGCACATTGTCTAGCATTACCCAGCCTTTGACACCAGAGCCAAGTCTTAGCTGGTGTGGCCATGGATCGTCTTCAGGATCAGGAGTTACCAATATGCGGAACTCACCGCTGGTGTTGTTCACCTTGTCGATTACCCTGACAAGCCCCCCGAAGGTGCCAACCGATACATTGGGCCAGCCGGAAAACTGAAGAGCTGGCCATCCGTCAAACTGAATTCTAACCTTTCGATCCTGGGAAATCAAAGGCACATCCATCGCTCTCACATACATCTCCACGGCCAGGTCAGGTCTTTCCGGTTGAATGGTTGCCACTGCTTCTCCTTCTTTGATTGTTTCGCCTAGGCCAGCTTTTAAAACTCTCACCAAGTACCCGGACTGTGGAGATACTACCGAGTAGCGATCCCTTCTTACTTCTACATTTTTTATTTCATTTTCTAGTTTTGCCACTATCGCCTGACTTTCGTTGATATCGGAGAGAGTCGACTGCAGGTCTGTGGTAGCCTTACTGATTTTTTCAGAGTACTCGGCCTGAATAGAGGCTAGGTTGGTACGAGAAATGCTCAATTCTGCTTTGGTTTGTAGATATTTATTCTCTTTCTCTACCAGCTTGGCTTTCGCGGCGTTATACTTGGATTCAAGCTCCTGAAACTTGGTTAAGGCTATATTCCCTGATTCGTACCTCACCTTATTTCGCTTGAAAATGTTAGCGTAGTTGGCGTAATTAATCTTTTCAGCTTCCATGCCTGCACTATCTGTCGTCACTTTCAATACCGACTGTTTAATTTTATTGAGCGCTTGCTGGTATTTGGCTTCAAGAGCGTCTTTTAAAGCCCTGATCTGATTTTTGTAAGCTTCCTTTTTGAGATCTTTGGCCATAAGTCCAGATTTTTTAGCCACCAGCTGCTCCGACATCCTTGTTAATATTTCTGGATCGAAATACTTATCCTTAATTTCAGATAATTCAAGAATGGTGTCTCCCTTGTTCACAAATTGTCCTTCTATGACATGCCATTTTTTTATCATGCCTGGGATTACAGATTGTATATTTTGTGGACGATTGGCAGGATTGAGGGCGGTCACTTTGCCACCACCTCTAATATTTTGTTGCCAGGGCATAAACAAGGACAAGAGACTAAGTACACTTATCACTATAAGTACTCGGGCAAGGTGTATACTCAAATGAGGGGTTTTGAGAACCTTCAGTGAGTACAGCTGCTTGTCAGCCAGCCTGTCGTTAATACGTTCGTTCGAAATATTTAACATGATCAAATAAGGTTTTCAATTACTTCTTTGTTTTTCAAGACTTCTTCGGATGGCCCGTCAATTTCTATTTGACCATCTTTCAGGTAAATGGCCCTGTCACAGCCCGCTATGATCAATGGATCATTTGAAACAATCAGGAGTGTCCATGCTCTTGACTTTTCTGTGACTTTCGATAGAAGCATTAATCGTTCGCTTTTTGAAAACCCATTGAAAAAATCGCTTAGAATCAACAAGTTTGGATTCTTCGCTAAACACCTGGCTAGAATAAGTTTTTGTATAAAAGTATCGGAGTGGCCTTTGCCCGCACTATTAATTTCAGTTAACAGGCCATCAGGCATACTGTTAATGCTATCAAGGAGTCCGACTGTTTCCAGGGCATCAATAGCATTCGTCTCATCCAGGAAAGGTTTGCCTACCAATATATTGTCTAGAATAGTGCCCTCAAAAATATCGTCGGCTGATACGTTTTTGCCTATCATATCCCTAAGGTGTACCCTATCCAAATCCCTAAGGGAGTATTTATTGAAGGTAACCGAACCTTCAAAAGTTGAGTACATTCCGGCTATTGCATTAACCAATGTGGTTTTGCCTGATCCGCCTACGCCGCAAATACAAATTCGCTCTCCCTTAGAAATGCTGAGATTGATATCTGAAACGGTGGTTTTCTTCGCTCCAGGGAAAGTATAGCTTAAGTTTTTAACGTCTACGTCAAAGCCTTTATTCTCATGATCTATAATGTCCATACCTCCTGTTTTTTCCAATGGTAAATCGGTGACATGAGCTATTTTGTCAACAGCTGTCAGCATATCATATACTACATCTGTATACATGATGATCTTCTCAACAGAATTTAGGATAAGAATGATGATTACTTCAGAGGCTACAAATTGTCCCAAAGTGATTTCTCGTTGTACAACTAGTATTGTGCCGATAATTAGGAGTCCGGCGGTTATAACTGCCTTGAATAAGAGTACGTAAGAATACTGTGTAATAAGAATCTTGAAGTGCTTACTTCGGTTTTTAAGGTAATTGTTTACATAGTAATCCGTCCTATTGAGCGGTAGGTCAGTGGTACCCGAAAGCTTAAAACTGTACAATGCCCTGGCCATTTCTTCAAGCCAGTATACAGCCTTGTATTTGTATTTCGACTCAACAATGGATGACTGTAATCCTTTAGGTCCGGTGAGGTAAAAAATCAGGAATAATATGGTCACCAAAGCCATTCCAAAGAATACAAAGAATGGATGATAAAAAGAAAGTAGCATCAACCCAAAAAGAATCTGAATAATACCAGTTGAAAGGTCAATGAGTAATTTGGGTAAGCCTTTTTGTATGGTCAATACATCAAAAAACCTATTCATCAATTCCGGTAGGTGGAGGTTAACGATCGCCTCCATTTTTATTCTGGGAACTCTAAATGCGAATTCGAAAGCAGCCTTAGTAAAGACTCTTCGCTGAAGATGCTCAACAATTGTAATCTGCATGACCTGTAAAACTCCTGCACCCAACACACCCAGTATAATCACCGCAATAAGGAAATAAATACTGCTGAAGAATACTCCTCCGGAAATCAATTCAATGGCAGCCTGAATACTCAATGGCAGAACCAGACTACTTACTCCAATGATTAAGGCGTAGACGTACACATAAAAGATATCCTTTTTGTCTGTGGCCAAAAGGTGAAACAAACGTTTCACAGGAGAGGGTTTAGAATCACCATCGCCATCTTCCTGAATACTCCCGACCACAGTTTCGTATGCAAAAGCCGATAGAAAAATGATTTCATTCTTTTCATTTAACAAAATTCTATCCTGCGAAATGTCATTAAAGTCCATCACTTCATTACCAGATGGCCTCATCAGAGTGATCTCTTTGTGGCTTTTGCTATTGGTATCAATAATGGAAGGAATGATTTGGTGGTCTTCTTTAAGGAAGAGGATCATCGGTGCATCATAGTTTTCTATAAAGAGCTCAAAATCCTCCCTGGTAATTTCCTTTTTAATGTAGGCAATACCGGTATTCTGGGCCATTTCAGTCAAATCCCGAATGAACTCCGCCAGGTCTTCTAGCGTATAGCTGCGAAGTAAGTTGTCCGTTTCCATCAGCACGCTACTATCCAGGCTCAGTTTCAACCGTTCCGATGTGTTGTGCATTATCTGCAGGATATGTTGACTGTTGAGCAAGTCTCTCTTTAAGTCAATATTTTGAGTGTTTGGGCTCATTATCGTCGATTAAAAGTCTTAATGTTGTCTAGAATATATACGCTCTTTATATTGATAGTATTACTATTTATATTAGGCAAAAAAATTAACTTATCAACCTGAATATTGTGGCATTAATGAAATCATAAGATTGCCATTCAATTGATTTAGCCTCAGTCTTAGAAATCTCGGTTAGAGACGGCAAATGCTGTGCGAAAAATGGCTGTTGATGAGACGCTTCTAGCATAGTACTAACAATGGTGTGTGGGTATTTATATCCCGGATTAATAGCATTAATTACCACAGCTATTTTATGGCATAAGTTCTTGTACCCCCTAAAAAGTCCCTCACTATTAATCTCATCAACCATTTTTGTCAAGTATGTTTTGTCGGATTCACTCACTACCACATTCCTCAAAGAAGAAATATTTACACCAGGCAAGTTTAGATAGTTTCCATGCTTCTCAACATGACAAATAATTTTGATAATCTCTTTTAACTTTTCGCTAGTATCCTGAATATGATGGGTTTTATAATCAATCATATATTCTATCCAAGCCCAGTACCATGTAGTTATATATACCAATAACTTTAGCTTGTTGCCAAAGTAGCGATATATCGATGCTTCCGTGGAGGCAATTCTTTCAGCCAATTTTTTAAATGTGAACTGTTCAAATCCCAGTTCATCCAGCATTTCAATGCTCTCTGATACTATCTTTCTCCCCAGTTCAGAAGACTGAGGGTCTTTGTTGTAGTACCTCTCTCCGATAAGTATAGTAATAGCAGACATGAAGCAAAAGTATATATATTTATTATGATAGCAGTACTATTACGACTAATAGTATAATTGGTTGTACTATATTGGTAAAATACATTGAATATAGGGTTGACGGCTTCAATGTTAACTCTAGAATTTTGATAGAATGTGTTTAGATACGCTATGAAGGACGTCTATCCTTTACGAATCATCCACAAGAAATGGATTATACCTCAGCACCACAGTCGTGGCAGAAATTGTCGTTACGTTTGATGTCATTCGCACCACATTCATCACAGACTTTGTAATAGTTCTTGAATTTGCCTTCGGCTTTCACCATTTCGCTGGTGACGATACCTGTCGGTACCGCGATGATGGCATAACCAATGATCATAAGCATGGAGGCTACCAGTTGCCCAAACCAGGTCTGTGGTGCGATATCTCCATAACCGACAGTTGTGATCGTAACAATGGCCCAATAGATACTTCTTGGAATACTCGTGAAGCCGTTATCGGCTCCTTCTATCATGTACATGAGAGTGCCAAGTATTGCCACAGTGCAAAGGATAGTACCCAGAAAAACGATGATCTTGTGTCGGCTATCCCACAGAGCATTGCCCAACTGATTGGCTCCACCCATGAAGTGCGTTAGTTTCAAAATCCTGAATATCCGTATCAAGCGAATGGAACGAATGATGGCCAGGGAGTGGGTACCGTCAAAGAACAACCCAACATAGGTTGGAAAAAGTGACAGTAGATCAACAAGCCCCATGAAGCTGAAAATATATTTCATAGGCTTTGGTGTTGAAAAAATCCTGGCTATATATTCAATGGTAAATAGAATGGTCAAAACCCATTCTGCTATCCTTAGTTCATTGCCATAATGCTGTTGTATGTCAGACACGCTCTCCAACATTATCAGAATGACACTTAATAGGATAATGCAAAGCAGTACAATGTCAAATATTCTACCAGCAACGGTATCTATACCAAATATGATCCGGTAGACCCTTTGCCTAAAGGGACCAAAGCGAACTACTACTTTAAGATTTTCTTTGAGTGACATCTTTCGACCTTTGTCATATTGGACGAATTTAATAAAAATGCCTTGATTGGAAATTTATCTAATGGAAAAAGAATGAACCAGCAGGAATTACCAGTCTGTTTTAAATATGCTAATGGTTTTGCTCCTCTTTGAGTAAGCCTGGAAATTTTTCCTTGAACTTATTTAGGCGAGGAACAGAAACTGCCATGACATAAGGCTGATATGGGTTTCTTTTTTCAAAATCCTGATGGTAACCCTCGGCTTTCCAGAATCTATCGAACGGCATTACTTCAGCGGCAACATCGGTTCCCAATTTTTCACTTAGTTCAGCCTTCTTCTTCTCAATTATTTTCAATTCCTCATCCGATTGATAGAAGATTATCGACCTGTACTGAGAGCCACGATCAGGGCCCTGTCCATTCACTTGCAGAGGATTTTGCGATCCGAAATATACGTCTACCAGGTCTGAGAAAGCAACGACCTTGGGATCATAATAGACTTCTACTGCCTCAGCATGTCCAGTTTTACCAGTATTGCTACTTTCATAAGTAGGGTTTTTCGTATGTCCACCGGAATACCCCGAAATGACTTCTTTCACACCACGAACACTTTCATAGATGGCCTCTACACACCAAAAGCAGCCGCTGGCGAAATATGCTTTGCTGTATTTACCCAGGTTTTTTGCTTTGGTCTGGGGTGTAGAACTGTTGCAGGATGTATAGGATAATACAAGTGCTAGTAATAAGAATTTAAATGGTCTCATAAATTTCCTTTTGAGATAAGACAACATAGAAAATGTATTTTTGGTTCTATATTAATTGTGATGTTTTTTCAACTCTCGATCAGTCTTTGCTCAAAGCTGAAAATCAAACGTTTCTCTCACTTTTCTTCTCATGCCGGAGTGGCACTTCCTTTTCCTAGATAAAAAGGAAGTAAAAAACATGATAATTAAACGCTCAAAGCCTATTCGCTCATCCACTCACCAGTTTATCACCCTCCCTCCTTGATCAACCAACTGAAGGCAATATTTCTGTTACTCCAAAGGTATCTTAAATGTTTAATTCTCAACTAGATTAGTTGGTATCGATATATGTTAATTCAATGAAATTAGGAAAACACTGGATCTTTTCTGATCAACAATGATTTAATAATTAATTCTGCAACTATCAGATTGGGTACCCAACAGAGCCATGCTACTATTTTGTATGCAAGGAAAAAGTCAATAGACAATCCAATTTGCATCAATGGTAGCCAGACCCTGAGCATGACTGCCGCAAAAGTAAGGGCAAAACTTCTTATCATCCAGATCTTGTGCAGATCTACCAGCCCATTTCTGATATGAATGAATGCCTTGTTTGTACTCAAAAGCCAAAGAATTGCGAGCATACCAAAACCCATCTGGGAAATTATTCCGCCAGTTGCATATATGGCTATATAAAGTGCTGATATACCACTGAGCAATACTGTTATTACATATATTCTTCCCAATATTTTGTGGATTTTCAGATGTCTATTCCTGATCCTATAGCTGAACTGGCTAAAGCCAGAAAGTAAGGCCACGCCACCAAAAGCTATGTGTCCATAAAAAGCTGTTGTCCACAGCTGGCTGTTGAGTAACTCCAGTGATTTTGAACTCAGCAGTCCTTGTTTCATTTCAAACAGAAAGTATATCGCAGGGTAAAGACCTATCAATACTGAGAATAGAGTAAAGAAGAACCACAAGACTCTTTTTTTCATAGATTGAAAGATTTATTTAAATGCAGATATACCAGTGATCTCCTGTCCCAAAATAAGCAAATGGATGTCATGCGTGCCCTCATAGGTAACTACGGATTCCAGATTCATCATGTGTCTCATCATTGGAAATTCCCCCGTAATACCCATGCCACCATGTATTTGTCGCGCCTCTCTGGCTATGTTCAGTGCCACTTCCACAGAGTTTCTTTTGGCCATAGAAATTTGCGAGGTGGTAGCAGAGCCTTCATCCATCATCTTTCCGAGCTTCCAGTTTAGAAGCTGGGTTTTGGTGATTTCTGTCAACATCTCAGAAAGCTTTTTTTGAATCAACTGAAATGAAGCGATAGGTTTATCAAATTGAATCCTTTGTTTAGAGTATTTGAGCGCTGAATCATAGCAATCCATTGCCGCTCCAATAGCACCCCATGCGATTCCGTATCTTGCAGAATCCAGGCAATTCATAGGTGCACCCAGGCCGCTTTTGCCCGGCAGTAGATTTTCTTTGGGCACTTTCACATTATCAAAAACCAACTCGCCGGTGCAGCTTGCCCTCAACGACCATTTTCCTTGCGTCTCTGGTGTTGAGAAACCTTCCATGCCCCGCTCCACAATGAGCCCATGGATTCTTCCATCTTCATTTTTTGCCCAGATTACCGCTATGTCGGCATGTGGGGCATTCGAAATCCACATTTTCGCTCCATTCAGGAGATAGTGGTCTCCCATATCCTTGAATCGTGTGACCATTCCGGCGGGGTTACTGCCATAATCAGGTTCTGTTAACCCGAAACACCCCAACATTTCACCGGATGCTAGTTTTGGTAGATATTTTCTTTTCTGCTCTTCAGAACCAAAATTGAATATTGGAAACATAACAAGAGAACCTTGTACAGAGGCTGTTGATCGCATTCCGGAATCCCCGCGCTCGATCTCCTGCATGATGAGCCCATAGGAAATGTAGTCTAATCCACCTCCGCCATATTCTACAGGAATTGTTGGTCCAAAGGCCCCAACCTCTCCAAACTTCTTCACTATTTCGGTTGGGAAGTGATTTCTTTCAGCCCAGTCCTCTATGGATGGGCTTATTTCCTTCTTGACAAAAGACCTAATAGAACTTCTTATCAAAAGATGTTCTTCAGTCAGTAAGTCATCTACGGCATAAAAATCTGGAGATTCAAAGCTATCCTGACCTCTATTTGATCCGGAACTGGAAGTGTTATTAGATTCTTTTTCACTCATTTTTTGGTTAATTGTGTTCTAAACAAAAATACCTCAAAGGCTACTAATAGTGTGCAATAAGATCAAAATCCGAATATAATTCGCAATTTTGCTATTGAAAGTCGATTGTTGATGTAAAAATTAAATTGACTAATTTTCGATTTCGAAGAGATGAAAAGGAAAGCTTCATTCATATTGATTGCCATGGCGTTGTTAGGCAATACGCTTCTTGCCCAAAAGGGCGTGCTGAAGAAATCCTATTTCGATGAGGCACGTGAAGTGGTAAAAGAGCAGTATTATGTGAACGATACCATCGCCAACAAACTGGAAGGAAAATACACTTCCTTTTTCCTTTCAGGAAAAACTAAATCAGAAGGGCACTATAGCAACAATGAAGCTTCCGGTCCCTGGAAATATTATTTTGAAAATGGGAAGCCCAAAATGTCCGGCTCTTTTGAAAAAGGCAAAAGCACCGGCAATTGGATCTATTACTTTGAGCATGGAGGCAAACGGTCAGAAGGTTTGCTAGAAGACAACAAGAAGGCAGGTGAATGGCTATATTATTTCGAGAATGGAAAAGCAAAGAGCCGAGGTGAATATGTAAATGATGTACGCCAGGGTATATGGAATTATTTCTACGAGGATGAAGAACTTAAGGCACAAGCATATTACAAAGAAGGAGTAGGAAATTACACAGAGTTTTACCCTTCCGGGAAACTGAAAATGCAAGGCTTGAACAAAAATGGAAGAAGCGATAGCCTCTGGACCTACTATTATGAAACGGGGGAAAGGCTGGCTGAAGGCTACTACAAGGTTGGTTTGAAGACCGGTCCATGGAAGTATTATTATAAAGGTGGTACACTTTCCTCTGAAGGTGGATATGATCAGGGGAATGCTATAGGCAACTGGATCTATTATTACGAGGACGGTTCGAAAAGTGCGGAAGGTCTACAGAAGCATGGCCAGAAGGACGGCTATTGGAATCTCTACTTTCAGTCGGGAGAGATAAAGGGAACGGGAGAATACGAAGAGGGCACAGGGCCCTATAAGGAATATTACAGCAGTGGCAAAGTTCGCGTGGTAGGATTTTTCAGAAGAGGTCTAAGTGACGGGCTTTGGACCTACTACGATGAAAATGGCGATATAGAAGGGGTGGCGGAGTACAAAAAAGGTGTAGGGGACTACATAGGATACTATAATGATGGCACAAAGAAAATGGAGGGCCAAGTAGCCAATGACAAGAAAATAGGCGAATGGAAGTTATACAAAAAAAATGGGCAGTTGGCCGGAACCTATTTCCCATTGTATGAAGAAGAGCAGCCAGTCTTTCTCAGTGCAGAATCCATCAATGAGTCCTCAGATTTTAGAAAGAGATACGACAAACCTGAATACCGGTTTAAGAGCAAACAGTTGAGATATTTTTCTCCGGTGATCAACGAATACAAAGGCGTGATTTTCTCTACTAACCCCTTGTTCACCTCGATTGGTAGGCTACCATTCAGCCTGGAGTACTATATGCAAGAGAGGTTGGGCTATGAGCTGTCCTATACGCTTCACAGATATCCATTTTTTGATAAGGAAGCAGATATTGAACTGAATGAGATTTATAAGAGGGGGCATTCGATCAGCTTTAGGCAAAAATTCTATAGCCCTGATCGGTCTTATGGTATGCTTTATTTTGCGCATGAAGTTGGGTATCAGCATATGTCAAATCATGTAAAAACCCTGGATGTGGTAAACGCTGGAGAATTGGCGAATGTAAATTCAACTGAGTCGAGATATCACTATGGTGTAGTAGTTGGTTCCAGGATTATGAGGAATCCTGGTAATGCTGGATTCGGGATTGACATTTTTGCAGGTGTTGGCATTGGTAGTCGGGTCTACCGCAAAAACTACACTGACCCGGCCTACGATCAATACTTCGAAAAGCTGAACAAATCTAAGACCTACTTCCCAATCATCTTTGGTGTGACTTTCGGGTATTTGGGTACAAAGAAGCGGGAGTATTATCCCTGATTTGGTTTGAGTCTGTAGCTGTGGGCTCATCCATTTTGAGGCATTGCTGGTGTTCTTCACAAAAAATACGGATTACAGTCTAGCAGTATAAAAAACCTAATGAATCCGATAATCAATGAGGTAAAATTTCATAAATCCTCCCTGCATAGTCCTATGCAATTATAGTTTCCTTTATTTGCACTCTAAAATTCAAAGATTGACTGAAAAGACCCTAAAATATAAGCTCAAACCAGAGATTGCTTTTGATCAGGCCAATTTCGATGGATTTATGAAGAGAAAACTAGCAGATGGCGCTTCTTATCAATTGCTAAAAAGGTCTATTGATGCGAGGGGAAGAAAAGTGATGGTGAATGTGGAGGTTGGCACTTTCGAAGGAGTTAACAACCCATTTCAGCCATCCTACCAATCTCCCGATAATGATGTAAGGAATGCAGATCCAGTGATCATCATTGGAGCCGGGCCTGCAGGTCTTTTTGCTGCCTTAAAATGTATCGAACTGGGAGTCAAACCAATCATCCTCGAGCGTGGCAAAGATGTAAGGGAAAGAAGACGTGATATCGCTAAAATCAATAAAGAACATCTAGTAAACCCTGATTCCAACTACTGCTTTGGGGAGGGTGGAGCTGGTACTTATTCTGACGGAAAGCTTTATACTCGCTCAAAAAAGCGCGGTGATATCAGAAGGATTTTGGAGATGTTGGTTGCCCATGGTTCCAGTGAGGATATTCTGATAGATACACATCCACATATCGGTACTAATAAGTTGCCCAAAGTCATTGCTTCTATGCGGGATTTGATCATTTCCAGAGGTGGAGAAGTGCACTTCGGTTCACGGGTTGTTGATTTGAGCTTTTCCAAAGGAGCTATTCAGGGAGTGACCATTGAATCGGGAGAATCATTCAAAGGTTTAGGTGTGATTTTGGCTACAGGACACTCGGCCAGAGATATCTTTCAATTGCTAGCAGAGAAAAAGGTATTGATAGAAGAAAAACCTTTTGCACTGGGTTTGAGAGCCGAACACCCCCAGCATCTGATAGACCAGGTGCAATATCACTGTGATAGCCGGGGGAAATATCTTCCCGCTGCACCTTATGCACTAACAACTCAAATTGAATACAATAAGGAAGTGAGAGGTGTCTTTTCATTTTGTATGTGTCCGGGAGGGTTTATTGTACCTTCTGCTACTCAGAATGGCGAGGTGGTTGTGAATGGCATGAGTCCTTCCAAGCGCGATTCGAAGTATGCCAATTCTGGTATTGTTGTCTCTGTGGGTAAAGAAGACTTTGAAGCATACAAAGCTCATGGTCCATTGGCTGGAATGTTCTTTCAGGCAGCAATAGAGAAAAAAGCTTGTGACATAGCTGGAGGTACTCAGAAAGCACCCGCACAAAGAATAACAGATTTTGTAGGAGGGCAATTGTCAGGCAGCTTGCCAGAATGTTCTTATCAACCCGGATTGGAGTCGGTCAAGCTGAAAGAAGCGCTTCCTACGGAAATATCTGAGCGCTTGCGGTTGGGTTTCAAACAATTTGGAAGAAAAATGAAAGGCTACTTAACCAACGAGGCTGTACTGGTAGGAGTGGAGAGCAGAACCTCATCTCCGGTCAGCATTCCAAGAAATCGAGAGACTTTGGAACATTTAGAGGTACAACGATTGTTTCCTTGCGGAGAAGGGGCCGGATATGCCGGAGGCATCATGTCTGCGGCAATAGATGGGGAGAAGTGTGCGGAAATGCTTGTAAAGGCTTATGCCAAAAATGTCAAATGAAAAGGAAGAAGTAAATGAAGACAGCAATAATAGGAGCAACACCAAATCAGGGTAGATATGCTTACATGGCAGCAGAGAGGTTGCAATCAAAGGAACTTGAGTTTGTGCCAATCGGTATCAAAAAGGGAGAAGTATTTGGAAGGCCCATATTGAATATTGATTCTGCTCCGAAATTAGAAGATATCCATACTGTTACCATGTATGTGGGTGCCTATCATTTTCAGGGCTATGAAGATTATATTCTAGGCTTGAAACCCAAAAGAATAATCTTTAATCCCGGATCTGAAAATCCAGTTTTAGAACAAAAAGCTGAGGCGCAAGGTATTGACATAGTGCATGGGTGTACGCTGGTGATGTTGGGAACGGGGCAATACTAAAATGAGGCTATTCATCCCTAAGCACATCCGCCGGATCAGCATTGATAGTTTTGTAAAAATTGGAGAACACTGTCAACGAAGAAATAGCTATGGCCAGAAATCCAGCAGCTAGAAATGGAAAAATACCAACATCGATTCGATAGGCAAAATCAGACAGCCAAGTTTTTACCAGGTAGAAACCTAAGGGAACAGACAAGATAAATGATACTACTATAAGTATAAACTGTTCCTTGTAGCCTATGTAGAAAAGCTTGAGTGTACTGGCACCAAGTACCTTTCTAATCCCAATTTCTTTCGTTTTTTGTTGCGCTATGAATGTGGCCAAAGCGAATAAGCCCAGGCATGCGATGATCACGGTCAGGATGGCAAACAGCCCCAATATCTGACCCATCTTGTTTTCACTTTTGTACATGCCTTTTAGTTCTTCATCCAATATGGAGTAGGTGAAGGGCTTGTTTGGAGAAAATTCATTCCATACTTTTTCGACATGGGCTATGGATTCATTATGGAACTCAGAAAGCTTGACGGCCACATTTCTCACGAAAAAGTTTTGACCATTGGGCCCCCTGCCGGGTATATCAAGCACGAATGGGCCTATTTCCGAATGAAAGGATTTGTAATTGAAATCTTTAACCACTCCCACTATATTTTCCTTACCATTGAAGGAGTTGAGTCGTTTTCCAATGGCCTCTTCTGGCGTGGCATAACCCAATGTCTTTACCATGGTATAGTTGATGAGTACTGATAGGCTATCTTCCCGATTGTAACTTTTGGAGTAGTCTCGTCCGGCTATGACTTCCAAATCAAAAGTTTTTACAAAGTCTTCATCTACGATCATAGCAGGGTAGAAATTTCTTTCGCCTGGCTGCATTCCCTCATGATTGAATTCGTGGTTGTTATTGTTGGTACCAAGGACGTCACTAAGGATAGTCACTGACTCGACAGAAGAATTTGATTTGAGCGACGATTTGAATGCATCAAGCCGTTGATTGATACCAGTATTCACCACGTTGAGTATTACCACATCGTCCGAGTCAAAACCATAATCTTTGTTGTTTAGCAATTCGATTTGCCGATAAGTAACATGTGTAAATATGATTAACACAATGGCTATGGTGAATTGGCTGACTACCAATCCTTTTCGAATCAATTGGCCTTTATCATTTGAAATAAATTTCCCTTTAAATACCAATAATGCATCAAAGGATGAAATGAAGAAAGCAGGATATACTCCTGATATCAGTCCTATTACAATGACAATAACGAGTTGTAGTGAAAGGTTGGAGATAGAGAAAATATCAGTAGCACTGATATTCACCAAATCTTTGAGCAGCGGTAAACTGATGAAACAAATTCCTAGTGCGATGACAAAGGCAATGATCGAAATAATGACAGACTCAGACAAAAACTGTACAATCAACTGCGATCTGGTTGCACCGGAAACTTTTCTGACACCTATTTCCCTTGCTCGTAGGAGTGAGAATGAAGTGGATAAATTGACAAAATTGACCACCGCTATCAGGATCAAAAAGAAGGCGCAAGAGATGAAGATATAGACATACTTCATGTCGCTGTTGGCTGAAAGTTCAAATTCGAGGTGAGACTTTAGGTGAATGTCCGCTATAGACTGGAGGTAATGACTTGTTCCTTCCTTTGACCTTGGATCGTAAAACTTCTCAACAAATCCGGGAAACTTGTTTTGCTCCAGGTCAGCCACAGAGATGTTTTCTTTAAGCTTCACGTAGGTCCAGGCAGGATTCCATACCCACTGATTCCTCAGCTGGGGAGCAACACTTTCTACTGTTTGCATAGAAAGCAGCATTTCGGCATGTATGTGTGAAATGGATCCTTGTTCAAATACACCGGTGACTTCAAATTTTCGTTGGAAACCTTCTCTCGTAAATTTTTGACCTATTGGGTCAGTTTCCCCAAAATACTTTTTGGCCAGTTCTTTTGAAAGAACAGCTGTGAAAGGATTGGTTAGTGCAGATTTAGGATTGCCATTAGGTACATTGAAATCGAGCATTTGAAATACAGTCGAATCCGTAAAGTAGATATACTTCTCATTGAATTTTCGTTTGTCCTCAAGCTCGATGGTAATGATGGGTGTTTGAAAATCGAAAAATCGCACTTGTGTTTCAATGGCATCAGGATATTCTGCCAGTAGGGTAGGGCCGGTGCTTATCGGACAACTAGAAGAATTCTCCACATAGCTTTCACTTTCGATTACCTCTGCGACGCGATATATCCTTTCATGGTCAGGATGTCCTTTGTCATAGCTTAGCTCTCTAACCACATACCTATGAATGAAAATAAAGGCTGAAAGGCTGATGGCCAGTCCAAGAACATTGATCAAACTGATCATTTTGTTTTTAGATAGGCTTCTAAATGTGGTTTTAAAATACTCCTTTATCATGTCAGATATGTTTAGCTATGATGAATTTTGATTCTACTAAGTAAGTTCCTTTTACGAAGTATACAAATAGGAGTTATATAATTTTACATGAGCGGTAATTTGGTTTGAGCTTTATCTATTGAAAGGATACCAGGTATTCTTAACAACAGCCTCCCCCATCATAAAACCAGGTTGATTCCGTGATGTGGATGTCATTTCTGTTTAGTGAGTTCAGCGCTCCTGCGGTTTTGTCGCAAACCGCCAGCGGTTGGTTTTGTAATAGGGTATGTCCTTTTCCGTCATCGAAAAGCTCGTCCTGACCATAGTAGATAGCTGCCTTACCGGTAAATACGCAAGGACCGTCTTCAGGCATTGGGTCTTTGATGGCACATACTTCAAGACTTTCAATGTATATCAGTTCATCAGTATCGTATTGTCCTGGAGATAAGATGCGGTATGGTCGTTTCGCTCTTATTTCAATAGTGCCAAAACCAGTATCTGTCAGCATTTTTACATATTCATGCATTGGGATAGACCCACTCAGGCACAGTGCTCTCAATCGTTCGTCTGCTCTTAAGTTGTCAGGCATTTCCTGGTTGCATATTGGATCTGACATCACCAGTCGGCCATGCGGTTTTAGCACCCGATACATCTCAGACAATGCCCTTTTTAGATCCTCCGTTTTGAAAATATTAAATAAGCAGTTTTGTGCAGCTACATCCACCGAACCATCTTCAACAGGTAAATCAAGAGCATCTCCTTTCCTCAAATCAATGAAATTTTTGTCAAACCAAAGGTTTAGCAGCTCAGCCTCCGAGAAGTTGTTTTGGGACGCTGCTAGCATTTCATCTACTACATCCACGCCAATCACCCCATTGATTTTTCTTGAGAAATAAGAAAACTGCAAAAGCTCCATGCCCCCTCCAACTCCAACATAAAGTATGGTTGGATTATTAACCAAATCCCTGGGGTGAACTGTAGTTCCACATCCGTAGTTCATCTCCAGCATTTTCTTCGGCATGTCTAATCCCGGCAATTGCCAAATAGGTGAAGTGGTACAGCATAAGCCTACATCCGGCGTGAGTGCCGCCTCTTTGTATATATCTTTTGTGGTTTCTAAGTATGTTTCCATATACGAGTGAAAAGCTAAAAGTGAATAATGAAAAATTATCTATTTGTCTTGGCAGTTTTTATAGATGAAACGAGCATCTTAATCAACTGCTTGCATTGATCTCTCAGTTCTATATATTGATTCTTTGATATGAACTCAGTGTCTTTCAATAATTCTAGCCAGTAGTCGGTTTCGTTGGCTTCTTTTAAAGAAATACTCAGTTTACTAATAAAATCTGCCTTGCTTTGACCAAATTCTGCTTCGCGAATTAATGCTCCTATTGCAGTTCCACTTCTCAATAATTGACGAGTTAAGTCATATTCTTTATGCTGTTCTCTTATGCTCTTGTGGAGTTTGATTATGAGAACAGCAAAACTATAACTCTTAGATTTTAGAATATTGGTTTGCCCCATTCGTATCGAAAATTATTATTCATTTTTCACTATTAATTTTTAGTTAGGTGGTAGAACCTCCACAACTTGATCCAGCCCCTGCCGTGCATCCAAAGCAATGGTTGTTAATGAGTATTTCCCTGTTTTCAAGCTTTGCAACATCAAAATCTTTAATGTGCTTAGGTGCACCATTCTCAAACTTCATGTCAAGCATCTGATTGAAATCACAATCATACATGTATCCATCCCATCCAATGGAAATAGTATTTCTGCACATTACTCCACTGGCAGCAATTGGATTGAAGGCATCAATCAGTTTTTGCATGTACTCTTCATAATTGCCAGTATTTATTAGATAATCTAAAAACCTCGATATTGGAAGATTGGTAATCGCGTACAATTCGTTGAAGTCTATGTCGTAATTTGATTTGAGCCTTCGTTTAAATTCGTCTTCTAGCTGTTGCTGATCCCCAGGCAAAAATGCTCCAGATGGATTGAATACCAAATTGAGCTTGAGGTCATCTTTTCCCTTGCCATACCCAATTTCATTTAACATTTGCAGCGCCTTAATTGACTTTTCAAAAACTCCATCACCTCTTTGCGAGTCGGTTCTGCGTGCTGAAAAATGAGGAAGGGATGATACAACTTCTACCTCGTGCTTTTTAAAAAAATCTGGGAGGTCATTGTACTTCGCATTGGCTAGTATAATAGTCAGGTTGCAGCGGACTATGATGTGCTTTTTGCGCTTGCTCAATTCCTCAACAAACCATCTGAAATTCGGATTCATTTCTGGAGCACCACCAGTCAAGTCAACAGTATCTATGTCTGAGCGATCTAATGCATCCAAGCATTGCTGCATCGTTTCTTTAGTCATTATTTCCTTCCTGTCCGGACCTGCGTCCACATGACAGTGCTTGCAAACCTGATTGCACATTTTTCCCAGGTTGACCTGGAAAATATCGATCTTAGTAGGCTTCAAAGGGAATAGTCCAATATTCTGTAGTTTAGATTCAAATGACGTTAACTCCGTAGATTCAAGCACATCAAGCTGATTAGCAGTGTCTGACAAAGAGCCGTGTCTTCCTAATAAAGATATTTTATCGTTCATAGAGAAATGGTGGAAATAAGTGTAACCCCCGACTACATTGTCAGCTCATCTACCTTGTTCATCATTTGTACTCCATGCACCAACAGCGCGCCACTTTTTATGGCAGCTGCTACATGAATGGCCTCCATCATTTGTTCTTCATCCGCACCTTTTTCCAGGGAAGTGCTTGTATATGCATCAATACAATATGGACATTGTACAGCGTGCGATACTGCCAGTGCTATTAAGGCTTTCTCTCTTTGTGTAAGGGCTCCTTCTTTAAAGACCTCTCCATAATATTCGAAAAATTTATTTCCCAGTTCGGGCTGAAATTCCCTTATGTCTCCGAATTTTTTCAAATCCGAAGGGTCGTAATAAGTCTTGCTCATTATAAAAATATATGATTGTTTGGGCCGGAACAAAAGTCCGGTTTATAAAAAAGTAGATATAGTGGTTGATTTTCCTCTAAAGGATATTTTCTAAGGAAAAGTTCAATGAGATAATCGAGGAGGCCCCCTTAGCCCAAGGGATCGGTGGAAAGTGTTGATTATTTTAGCGTCTATGTAGCTACTGATCTTTGGCCTTTGGCTCTTGATGAATATTTTTTGGAGAGACTTTACGATCGTATTATTGGTCTCCAATTTCAATATCTCTTTCAGATCAGCCTCGTTATCAATATCTCTTTTTGTCTCTAGTAAATCTACTCGACTATCTTTCGAAGAAAAGTACTCATTAATGTCCCTGAAAAGATCACCTGATTGCCAGCTTAGTTGATTCAGAGAGTTTGCATCAAAATCGTCTTTTCTTATACCCAATAGGTAGATGCCTCCATCGGTAGCTGGGCCTAATACATCCTGCCCATTTTTGAGACTATTGGATGCCCTGTCGATATCATTAATACTCAGTTGTGGACAGTCATTTCCAATGGCAATAACGCCGTTACATCCAGTGGAGAAGACCTCACTTAAAGCGTTTGAGAACCGTTCGCCAAAAGAGTTACCTTTTTGCTTGTCCTCAGAAAATGTATGGTAATCGTAGTTAGATTTTTTTAAGATTTTCCTCGTGCCGGAAATTAGGGATTTTGAAACCTGCAAATTCGCACGGGATTGGTCGCCATCAATGAATTTTTTGTGACGTATTTCTTCTTTTTCAGTTCTTGAAAAGAATAATATGGCGATATCGTTTTGTTCAGGATTCAAACTATTTTTTTCAGCCCTATAAGTTAGTCAAAATATGTCTAATTTGAGTCTAATTGGCTCGAAACTTCGCTGTTTTGTCAGCATATTTAGGTTTTTAGTTGGAATCTGATATTTCAGAATACTTTGAACTTAGATAAGATAATACATTCCCAAAGCGCACTACTTTACTCTGATTGTTTTCATCCAGTTTTTTTCCATTCAATTTGATGAGTAAAAAACCATAAATACCATTAAGACAAATTTGAATTTCGCTGGTGACCTGACCTTTCGCTAGCTTGATATTGTCATCTATGGATTTTTTGGCCTCAGCATAAATTTTTTGATAATCGGTATCATGTGTGAGCAAGTCGCTGTTTATTTCTTCAAGGTTTTTTACCAGACTATTAATTTCTGACAGGTGCCCGATTTTTTCTATGCCCTGGGCCTTCATTTTTCCAATCAGTTCTTCGTAAAAATTGACTTGTGATAATTTTTCGATATTCGAGACTGGCAGGTGATTGATCACATGTTCTCCAATTTTCTCCAAATCAAACTCGAAGACCCGCACCAAATCTTCTTGCCTGTAAGTTTGAATGATGTACTCTGAAATATTCTCTTTTTGGTCTTTCAATACTTTCTGATTATTTGTTGTGAAATCAAAATTAAGATGCTGTGAGGTAAATTGTTCGAAACTTTGAATTAAGTTTTGATCTACACTGAATTAGTGTTCTACCCTTGAATAAGCGGCTGAATATTCTTACAATTTAAATCTTCAGAATTCCAATATTTTCTTTAAGACTTATTACCTATTTTTGCCTTCTTTTTTTAAGGCATGAGAATAAAGTGTCAAGCGTTAATCCACGGATTAATTCAGCACTGAGTGGATAGACATAGATGAAAAACATTAGGAATTTTTGCATAATTGCCCATATCGATCATGGTAAAAGTACCCTGGCTGATAGGCTATTGCAGCATACAGGCACAGTTGCCGATCGGGATATGCAGGATCAGCTGCTGGACGATATGGATTTGGAACGTGAGAGGGGGATCACGATAAAAAGTCATGCTATACAGATGCTTTACAAACATGAGGGTGTAGACTATACATTTAATTTAATAGACACCCCCGGTCACGTTGATTTTTCTTACGAAGTTTCCAGATCTATTGCTGCGTGTGAAGGAGCCCTGCTTATTGTCGATGCATCTCAAGGAATTGAAGCTCAAACGATTTCTAATCTCTACCTGGCCTTGGAGCATGACTTGGAAATCATTCCCGTGCTCAATAAGATTGACTTGCCAGGTGCAATGCCGGAAGAAGTGTCTGATCAGATCATTGACCTGATTGGTTGTGATATGGATGACATCATACATGCCAGCGGTAAGGAGGGTATTGGCATAAATGACATCTTGAAGGCTATAGTAGAGAAAGTACCCGCTCCATCAGGAGATCAGGAAGCGCCTTTACAGGCGATGATTTTCGATTCTGTATTCAATTCATTTCGTGGAATTGAAGTAATATTCAGAATATTCAATGGAAAAATTGCCAAGGGAGATAAAATTAAGTTTGTGAATACGGGCAAAACCTATTATGCGGACGAAATTGGTGTTTTGAAATTGGAGCAGGAACCTCAAAAAGAGATGAGTGCCGGAAATGTGGGCTACCTGATTTCTGGAATAAAAGTGGCTAAAGAGGTAAAGGTGGGTGATACCATTACTCATGCCGACAAACCTACTCAGGAGACCATTAAAGGTTTTGAAGATGTGAAGCCTATGGTATTCGCTGGAATTTATCCGGTTGAAACCTCCGAATATGAAGAGCTACGAGCTTCAATGGAAAAGCTGCAACTTAATGATGCGAGTTTGGTCTGGGAACCTGAAACTTCTGCTGCATTAGGTTTTGGTTTTAGATGTGGCTTCTTAGGAATGCTGCACATGGAAATAGTTCAGGAAAGGTTGGAAAGGGAATTCAACATGACTGTAATTACCACTGTGCCTTCTGTACAGTTTAGGGCGGTCAAGTCTGATGGAACAATTGAATTAATTAATGCGCCATCGGAAATGCCAGAGCCTACCAAGATCAGCCATATTGAGGAGCCATACATTCGCGCTCAAATTATTACGAAAGCCGACTTCATTGGCCCTGTAATTGGTTTGTGTATTGATAAAAGAGGAGAGATTAAGAATCAGGTTTACCTTACTTCCGATAGAGTAGAGCTGACTTTCGAATTGCCATTAGCAGAAATTGTGTTTGACTTCTTCGATAAACTCAAGACCATTTCCAGGGGATATGCTTCATTGGATTATGAGCTTATTGGGTCCAGAGCGTCAAAGATGGTGAAACTGGATATCATGCTGAATGGTGACCCTGTAGATGCCCTTTCTGCTATTGTACATAGGGACAAGGCTTACGAGTGGGGTAAGAGGTTATGTGAGAAATTACGAGAACTACTGCCGAGGCAGATGTTTGAAATAGCCATACAAGCGTCTATTGGAACGAAGATTATCGCCAGGGAATCAGTTAGGGCATTGAGAAAGAATGTTTTGGCGAAATGTTATGGTGGTGATATAACCCGAAAAAGAAAACTGTTGGAAAAGCAGAAAAAGGGTAAGAAGAGAATGAGGCAAGTGGGTAATGTGGAAATACCTCAAGATGCTTTCATGGCAGTATTGAAATTGGATTAGTGAGGATAAGTTTCTATTCAATTGAAACTATACATTAAGTGCTTATGAAGTTCAAAACAATTGAAAAGTAAATAGTAACCACATAAAATATTCATTGTCCATTGTTAATTTTTAATTGGTAAAAATGACTGAAATACTTGACGGCCGTGAGGTTTCCAATCAGATCAAAAAAGAAATAGCTGTCCGAGTAGATGAGATGGTTGCTCAGGGAAAAAAGAGACCCAACTTAGCTACAATACTAGTTGGAGATGATCCTGCCAGTCAAACCTATGTCCGGAATAAAATCAAAGCTTGCGAGCAAGTGGGCTATATATCGACTCATTTCCACTATGATAGTTCGGTAAGCGAGGAGGAATTGTTGGCAAAAATTGATGAATTGAATGCTGATGATGAAATTGATGGCCTGATTGTACAACTGCCTTTGCCAGAGCATATTTCTAAAAATTCCGTAATCGATCGTATAGACGAGATGAAGGATGTAGATGGTTTCCATCACATGAATTTCGGAAGGATGTGCTCCAATTTACCTTGTCACATCCCAGCCACTCCCAATGGCATTCTTGAGCTATTGAGGCGATATGATATCAAAACATTGGGGAAACACATTGTTGTAGTAGGGATCAGTAATATTGTAGGACTTCCAATGGGAATATTGCTTGCTAAGGGTAATGATCCGGGCGATGCGACTGTTACCTTTACCCATATACATACTGTTGATTTAAAAATGCATACGCTTCAGGCGGATATCTTAATTGTAGCCGCTGGAGTACCAGGGTTAATCAAAGCGGACATGGTGAAAGATGGTGTGATTGTAGTAGATGTAGGAATTAACAAAGTAGAGGATCCTTCAAAAAAGAGTGGTTTCAGACTGACTGGTGATGTGGATTTTGAGGGAGTTTCGAAGAAGGCCAGCCATATTTCACCTGTTCCTGGTGGTGTAGGGCCTATGACTATCGCTTCATTGCTTATTAATACACTAAAGGCCGCCAACAAATCTTTTAGTTATCAATATTGACATACGTTCCAAAAATCGTTGATAAACTCCCCGTAATGGAAATTTTTTATTCCTTACAAGGAGAAGGGTTTCATTCCGGCACCCCCGCCATTTTTGTGCGGCTTGGCGGTTGTGATGTCGGATGCCATTGGTGTGATGTGAAAGAATCCTGGAATGAGGCTGATCATCCAGCGATGAGTGTAGAGGAGATTTTGGACGAAATTAGCGATCACCACCCGGCAAAGACTATAATTATTACTGGAGGCGAGCCGCTTATGTATGATTTGGGTGAGTTGACTGAAATCTTAAAGAAATATAAATATAAGTTGCACTTAGAGACTTCCGGTGTTTATCAACTAACGGGCTCCTGGGACTGGATAACTTTTTCTCCTAAAAGGTTTAAAAAACCAGACTTATCCATTTTTGATCAAGCGAGTGAATTAAAGGCGATTGTCTATAATCAGTCTGATTTTGAGTTTGCAGAATCTTTTGTGGATCGATTGAATGAAGAGTGTTTGACTTACTTGCAGCCTGAGTGGTCAAAGGTTGAACAAATGACTCCATTCATCATTGACTATGCCAAAGCCCATCCTCAGTGGAATATTTCATTGCAAACGCATAAATATTTGAATATTCCATAATAATTCTTAATTCTTGCAGTATTACTACTGTGCGAATGAAATTAATTATTCTAATAATTTTTGGACTCTTTCTGGCCATCCCATTAAGCGGCCAAAATCCTACTTATTCAAGCAAGGATAAAAAGGCAATTAAATACTATCAAGAATCAGCAACAATGATGAGGCGGTCAGTTTACCCCGAATCCATTCCATCATTAAAAAAGGCTGTAGATCGAGATCCAAATTTTATAGAAGCATGGCAAGCTCTTGGGCTGTGCTACACCAAAATAGGCGAAGGAAGCAGGGCGATTGAATGTTATCTGAAGCCTATTGAAATCGATGAGTCCTCAGGAAGAGTTCCTAGATCGTACTTTGCTTTAGCAGACCTATACTTTCAAAAAGAAGATTTTGAAAAGGCTATTAAGCATGCCGAACTCTATATCCAACGCAGACAAAACGAGAAAGAGAATATAGAGTCGCTACAGAGGATCATAAACAATTCCAAATTCAATCTGGAGGCCAGAAAACATGCCATGGCATACAACATCCAACCCCTTAAAGGAAAAGCCAACTACTTCAAGCAGCAATACTTCCCTGTATTGACGGTTGATCAAAAGACATTAATATACACTGGAAGGACAGAAGGGGAAGACCTATATATATGTACGCTTGATGAAAACGGCGAGTGGAGTATGCCATCACCGATCTCAAACAACATAAATACCTACCTTAATGAAGGCGCATGTACCATATCTGCCGACGGTAGGATATTAATATTTACTTCCTGCCAGGGCAGAAGGGGTTTTGGAAGTTGCGACTTATACGTTACTTATAAGGAGGGAAATGACTGGACGGTTCCTGAAAATTTGGGAATTGATGTCAACTCCTCCAGTTGGGATGTTCAGCCAAGCCTTTCACCCGATGGCAGAACCCTGTATTTCGTTTCGGATAGACCAGGTGGGATCGGAGGAAAGGATATTTGGAAAACCTCCAAGGACAAGAATGATAAATGGACTTCTCCCATAAACTTGGCTAAACCGGTAAATACTAAGGCCGATGAAATTTCTCCCTTTATACATGTTAATGGCGAATCCCTGTTCTTTTCTTCAAAAGGTCATACAGGAATGGGCGGTTATGATATTTTCATGACAGAGCTTGAAGGCGAAAAGTGGAGAATGCCAAGGAATTTAGGATACCCATTAAATGACAGTCACGATCAGGTCTCCTTATATATAACTTCCGATGGGTTGAAAGGCTTTTATACGCGAGAAGAACATAGCCAAGGTTGGAGCAGTATTTTGCATTCCTTTGATGTGCCCGAAGAACTAAGGGTGAAAAGGAGGAGTGTGTTTACAACAGGCCATGTAAGAGATGCTGTGACTAAGAAATTCATTGATGCAGATATTAAGTTGTTTGATCAGTCTACCTCTGAGATGATATCCAAAGTAAAGTCGGATGCAAAGACGGGTGAATACACGGTAGTATTGGCTGAGGGAAACCAATACGGTCTTTATGCAGAACGTAAGGGTTATTTGTTTTCAGACTATTCATTCGAACTGGATAAAATAGAAAACTTTAACGAAGGGCACCTTGAAATAGAACTTCAACCCATTACAGAAGGTGCACACATGGTGTTGCATAATATTTACTTCGAATTTGATAGCTATGAGCTGAAGAAGGAGTCTTACTCGGAATTAGAGACGATATACGAATTTTTAAAAGCGAATAGAAGTATTACCATTGAAATCCAAGGCTACACAGATAATAAGGGTTCGCAGGATTACAACATTGATTTGTCTACGAACCGAGCCAAAGCCGTATATGACTATCTGATAAATAGAAAAGTGCCTTCCAGGATGCTGGCTTATAAAGGACTCGGTGCGAAGAATTTCATAGCTCCTAATGATTCTGAGGAGAACAGGGCCAAAAATCGTCGAATTGAGTTTATCATCAAAAAAACAGTTCAATAATCGCTTAAATTCTCAAAATCCTAAATTCAATACATTATTCTAAAATCATAGGATTTGTAAAATAATGTTTTGGTAATCAATTCTTAACCTATAAGGTTTTTTATTCAAACTGCTTTTACGCAGACAATTTCCTGTATTATGTTATGCATGCATAATAAATAGGCTCTATTTCTTTTTGAAATGGTTCGTATTGTTATAAATTTAAGCCGTGATTTAAATAATGTTAAATATTAAACTTTAAACTAACACAATATGAAGAAGATTCTACTTATTGCTTTCATGTTGTTGTCCGCACTCATTAATGAGTCTTGGGCACAAGAACGTACAGTCACGGGGAAGGTAACTTCCGCCGTTGATGGCCAGGGATTACCTGGTGTAAATGTCATTCTAAAAGGCACCACAGATGGTACTACATCAGACATTGATGGAAACTACAAAGTGACTGTCCCTTCCGATGGCGGTATCCTTGTTTACTCTTTTATTGGTATGACGACTCAAGAAATTGAGGTCGGTACCAGAGCCGTAATTGATTTGGCTATGGAGGAAGATGCTCAACAACTTTCAGAGGTTGTTGTTACTGCTGTTGGTATAGAAAGAAATGCGAAAGAACTGAGTTACTCAGTTACTAATGTTGGATCAGAAGAACTTACTAAATCCAGACAAAACAATGTTTTGGGTGCGATTCAAGGTAAGGTTCCGGGTGCGCAAATTCAGACTGCATCTGGAGCACCAGGTGCTTCTCAGAAAATACTCTTAAGAGGTATTGCTACTTTTACCAACGGTAGTGGTCAACCGCTTATCATTATTGATGGTATTCCAATGAATAATGGTCAGTTAGGTACTTTCGATGGTCAAACATCACTAGGTGATGCAGGAGCATTTTCGGAAGTAACGGATGCTGGAAACGGTATTTCTACTTTGGAACCGGAAAATATCAAAAGTGTAAGTGTATTGAAAGGTATTTCTGCAGCTGCACTTTACGGTTCGGCTGCCGCTAACGGTGCTATCATCATTACTACAAAGGACGGAAAGGATGCTGCCGCGCAAGGAAGGTCTCAAATTACTTTTTCGTCATCTTACATGATGGATACACCATTGAGAATCCCGAAAGTTCAAACATATTTTGGTCTTGGTCAGTATGGAGAAAATGTTTTCTTTATAAATGACCAGGAAACTTGGGGAGATCCTTATGATGGTACAAGCAGACCATGGTCGCAAATTATCAATGACCAACAATTGTGGAAGGATTATAGTCCTACTCCTCAATCGTTGAGAAATGCGTTTGACACTGGACACTCTCTGAAAAATACTATTACATTTTCCGGTGGAAATGATATGGCTAACTTTTTTGCTTCATACTCTTATTTGGATCAAAAAGGAACCGTGCCTTATACCGGGCTTGACAGACACAACATCAAATTAACTGGTGGAAGTTCTCTCAAAAACAATGTAACAGTGAGGGGTTCTATTGAATTTACCAAAACTATTCAAGATGGTTCTCCACAAGGATTTAGTGGAAACGCTGATGCAGGTTTTTATGGTAACTTATTAAGAACATCATCTGATTTAAATACCACAGAAGCAAGAAATTTTGAGGATCCATTTCAGAATGTAGCTGGTTACTTTACTCCTTTTAACTCTAACCCGTTTAGAGCAGCTGCTACTAGAGAGGATTTGACAGATTGGAACAGAGTAAACGGTTTCGTTGAAGTTGGATATGATCCGTTTGAGTTTTTGAATTTCAAAGTAAGGCTTGGAGCTGACTATGGAAACAGAGAATTGGAGCAATTTAGACCAATTGAAGTGGCTGGTCCTCCAAATAATATTGCTCGACCAGGTACTATCAGGGTAACAAATTCTGCTACTTCAAGAATTAACCTTGATGCTATCACTACTTTCCACAAAGACCTGAATGAAGATTTGAGTCTAAATGTTATTGGTGGATTCAACGTAAGAGACAGCAAAAGCGAAACTACTTTGGCTCAACAACCTAATTTAGGCATAGGTGGTTTTAGGAGTTTGAACAATGGATTAGTTCAGCCGGTGGTGGCTCAAGGATTTGCGCAAAGAAGACTAATTGGACTTTATTCACAAGCGTCATTAGGCTTCAAAGGAGCCTATCATTTTGAAATGCAAGGCAGGAATGACTGGTCTTCTACGCTACCTATAGACAACAATTCATTTTTCTACTGGTCAGCTTCTACTAACGTAATCGTATCAGAACTTGTAGACTTAGGTCCTATTAACTTCTTAAAAGCAAGCTTGTCTTATGCACAAGTTGGTAACGATGCACCAGCTTACAGTACTGGTAACGCATTTTTGGTTTCACTTGATCCTAATATCAATTCGCAAAGAGGAGCAGCCTTTCCTTTTGGAGGATTTACAGGCGCAAGAGCTGGAAACGTTGTGGGTAATTCACAATTAAAACCAGAATCTACCAAAGGGTATGAGCTAGGTTTGGAGGCAAGTTTCCTTGATGAGAAGATAAACTTTGCTCTCGCATATTATAACCAACTTTCTGAAGATCAAATTCAGAACGTTACAGTGCCTGGCACAACAGGGTTTACAAGCCGTACGTTGAATGCTGGTTCTATTCGAAATAAAGGAGTAGAAATGACTTTATCTGGTATTCCCGTGGAAACCAACGATTTCACATGGAGAGCGACTGTGAATTTTACCAAGAATTCGAACACAATTGAAGAGATTGCTCCTGGGCTAGAAGAATTGCCATTAGGAGGCTTTTCCTCTGGTGGTGCTAGTATGAGTATAATTGGTATACCTGGTCAGCCATTTGGTTTATTCCAGTACACTGACTATATCAAAGATCCTAATGGTAATCTAGTTGTAGACGCCAATGGAAGACCTCAATTCAATACGGATGAGAACGTGACTGATGGACGGTCAATCCAGCCGGATTATACAATGGCATTTTTGAGTACCTTGACTTACAAAGACTTTAGTTTGTCATTCAATTTCCAAACACAGCAAGGTGGACATTTTTATTCGCAGACTTATGCTGAAATGACTACACCTGGAAAAACGCTGATTACTGCCTATAACTACAGAGCACCGTGGATTGTTCCTGGTTCTGTTTTGGATAACGGCGATGGTACTTACTCTCCTAATACTTCTGTATTTGTTACAGATCCTAACCAATATTGGAATAACCAACACTTGGAAGAGTACTTGCTATCTGCTAGCTATATTAAGCTTAGAGAAATGACAATCAGCTACGACTTGCCAACAAGCATTCTTAAAAGTACTCCTTTCAGAAGTATTGTGGTTTCAGCAGTTGGTAACAATCTTTTCTTATGGACTCCTGAAGAAAACGTGTATGCTGACCCTGAGCAATCTCTAGGTTTCGGAATCGGACAAGCATCTAGTGTTCCAGGATTTGAGTATGCAGTGATTCCGTCATTCAGATCTTATGGTTTTTCATTAAGAGCCACTCTTTAAATTTTTATTAAGATGAAAAAGACAATATTTAATAAGATAAAAATTCTTGTTGCCCTTGCTGGTATCCTTACCATAGGATCATGCGAAAGTTACTTGGATATTAATGATGATCCGACTCAGGTCGCTAACCCAGAACCCGAATTTACTTTGACTTCTGGTATGGTAGACTTGGCGTACTTTCATTCGGACAGATACGCTTTAGCTTGTAACTATTGGTGCCAATATGTTACCCAAGCAGGAAACGTTGCAGGATTTACTTCTTATGATCAGTATCAGGTAACTACTGGTGATAATGGATATCAAAGAGACTTCACTGGAGTCTATTCTGGCCCTCTTCAGGATTTGAATTATACTACTCAAGCTGGAATGGATCGAGGCAATGATAACATTGCTGCGGTTTCCGAGGTTTTGAAAGCATTTGCTTTCCAGTCTTTGGTCGACATGTTTGATCAGGTCCCTTACTCTGAAGCATTAAACATCGATGAATTTAACGCACCTAAGTATGATGATGGTCAAGCCGTATATGATGATTTGATTATCAAGATAGATGCTGCTATGGATATGGTAACAACAAACACACCTATACCGGTGAATGGAGATATCATTTTTGGTGGAGACATGAAGAAGTGGTTGGCATTTGCCAATACATTGAAGCTGAAAATCTATATGCGACAGTCAGAGGCCAGGGCATCTGTTGCCCAAGCCGGTGTTCAATCTTTGGACGGACAGGCATTTCTAAGAACAGGCGAAGATGCTGAGGTACCATTTGACCAAAGTAACCCAGCTAACCGCCATCCAGCTGAAATTATCGATTTTAACACTCAGTCTTTTAATGCTGCAAGTGGTACTATTGGTAATTACATGTTGAACAACAATGATCCAAGGTTAGATGTTTATTTCAGACGTCCTGTTGAGCCAGTTCCAGATGATCCGAATGAGAAACTTCCACATCAATTTGTAGATCAGGCTACTGGAAATACTTTAGGTGGTACGACTGCTGGTTTGAGTTATTATACAGCAAGAGGCAACTATTTGATAGGTACAGGTTCTGCTTTTCCATTTTTTAGTGCTGCTGAGTCTAAATTCTTACAAGCTGAAGCTATGTTGAGAGGCTGGTTGTCTGGTTCCGCTCAAGATTTGTATGAGCAAGGCATCCGAGACTCGTTTGCTAGAACTGGATTGAGTGCTAGTCAGGCGGATGATTATATTTCAACTAACGCACCGTATCCATCTACTGGAACTTTTGATGAGCAATTAGAAGCCATAATGATGGAGAAATGGGTTGCTTTAATTAGACAACCGATAGAAATGTGGAATGAATGGAAAAGAACTGGATATCCTGATACCGATGTGATTGCTGTTAATCCTCAGTCATACAGTCTGTTGGGTCCTGGTGAGTTTCCTTTGAGATTTCCTCCTATCCAGAGAGAATTGGATTTGAACTCAAACGCTCCATCAGTTGTTTCATTGGCTACACCTGTTTGGTGGGATAAATAAAAATCTTAAACTTTAATAAGATGAAGAATATTAAATATCTAATATTATTGATTTTGCCAGCACTCCTATTAAGTGGATGTGCTGAAGATATGCCTTCAAGCACACTTAATACGTACCCTACCTTCGTTTTTGAAGGGGATAATACTATTTCGCTGCAGCCTGGTGAGGCATATGTAGAACCTGGCGTAACCGCGCTTGAAGGCGATACAGAATTGGAAGTTTCAGTTTCTGTATCTTCCAGATTTAGAGGTTATTCTGGTACCAGCGTTGGTACTGATCCTGATATTTATTTTGTGAACTATGCGGCTGAAACCTCTCAAGGGTTTGCCAATACTGCTGCTCGCACCGTGATTGTTCCTCCTCCGACAGGTGACCTGGTGTCATCAATATCAGGAAGGTACAATAGTCAGGTGGTTAGGTCAAGTAATGGTGAAACTTATCCAGACATTGACGTTTGGATTTGGCCACTAACGGCAAATACCTTTCAAATTTCTGGAGTGATTGGTCATTTCTATGCTGATGGACGCGCGTATGGTGACCTCTATATAGGTGGCGGTACAGTTATCACTGTGAATGATTTGTCTGCGGGTGATATTACTGCGACCACAGCTACATTTCTTGGATTTGGTATTAATGCAGATATTGTGATTCCAACCTTTGTTGTAGACCCTGTTGCTAAGACAATTAATTATACAGCACAAGGGAATTTTGCAAATTCTGAGTTTGTGGTAAGTATGGTTCAGAAATAATAAATTTTAAGAACATGAAAAAAATACTAAAATATAATTCGTGGCTTCTAGGAATTGTATTCCTGGCCATAAGTTGTACTGAATATGATGGTGATGAAAGACCCATACCTGTTACACCAAAACTGGGAACAGCTAAATTAAATCTTATCATGGCGGTAACCACTGCTGATGATTTAGGTGGTGAAGGAGTTGATTTCTGGGTGGATGAAACGAATTTGGGTCCGAAAATGCAACCTGGTGATGTAGTATCTATGGATTATGAATTTCCTCAGGGTACAATGTTTAGATCAGTAATTGGAGGAAAAGCTCCAAAGTACTTGTCGAATCCGATTAGTTCTGTAGAAACAATTCTTACGTGGTGGACCGTGTCAGAATTGATGCCCGCTACACATAATGAGCCGCTACAAGGACAGTTGAAAGATGGTGCTTCTTATACCATTATCAACACAGGTTTTGGTAATTTGAACCATGACTATGAGTATATGGTAATGGTAGAAGATGATTTGACGCCTCCTGCTAGTGGCCAAGCTAAAGTTAGGTTTGTACATGCTAGTGGTGGTGAATGCTGGAACAACTGGTGTATCGTATCATTCCAGGTTGGTGGTGTTGATTTGGGTACTTCCTACTGGGGTGGTGATTCAGTTTACGGTGCTAGTGCCGGCCAAGCTTTTACTGATTTTGTCGACATTACTCCTGGAAGCCTAACGGTTGATGTGATTGATGGCGGTGGTGATCCATATTGGCAAGGAACTATTGATGTTGCCGCTGGTGGAATTTACACTGTGGTATTTTCAGGTAATGAAGTTGATCCTGTAAAAACACCAGAACCAAACAAATTTAATTTGATAACACATTAATATTTAACAGATTAATGTCATAGAGGTTGCCTCCCAACGGAGGTGACCTCTTTTTGTTTATAGGTAATTGTCGTTCTTTAGAAAACTCGTTACATATTCCTCAACCCCCTCCTCCAAACTATAAAATTCCTGATCATAACCGATTGAGCGCAGCTTATTCATATTAGCTTCTGTGAAGTATTGGTACTTGTCTCGTATGTCTTCGGGCGTGTCAATGAAGCTGATTTGTTCTGATTTGCTCATTGCATTGAATGTTGCTTTTACCAGATCAAGAAAAGTTCGCGCCTTTCCGCTTCCAACATTATAAAGGCCACTATTTTTCCGGTGGTGCAATAGCCAATAGCAAATGTTTACTACATCTTTCACATAGATAAAGTCGCGCATTTGTTCTCCATCCTTGTAGTCAGAATTGTGAGAGCGAAACAATTTCATTGCACCAGTTTTTTGGATTTGATTGTAGGCATGAAAAATTACTGATGCCATTCTTTCCTTATGATATTCGTTAGGCCCATAGACATTGAAGAATTTGAGTCCTGTCCAGAAAAATGGTTTCTTCTCTTGCCGCATAGCCCATTTGTCAAACTCATTTTTTGAATCACCATAAGGGTTGAGTGGTTTCAGATCAAATATTATTTCTTCACTATCTTCATAACCTTTTTCACCAAGTCCATAAGTAGCAGCAGAAGAAGCATAAACTAAAGGAATCTGAAAGTCTATACATTTATTCCAAACCATCTTAGAATATGTTGTATTTAACCTATCCAATAGCTCTCGGTCAAACTCAGTAGTATCCGTACGGGCACCAAGATGGAAGATAAATTCTACCTCCCTGTGATTTTTGTTAAGCCATTCCGCAAATTCGTCTCGATCTACCTTAGTCCAAATTGATTTACCATCAAGATTGGCGTTCTTTTCTTCATTATCAAACTTGTCGACAGCAACTACTGCGTTGAAGTTTTCTTCATTCAGTTTTGATATCAAACAACTCCCAATAAATCCTGCCGCTCCCGTAACTACTATCATATCTTTTTTTGGTCAAAATTATGTTTAATCCAGAATACACCATAAAGAAACGAGCTACATTTGATAATAAATGGTAATAAACTCAATCGAGTAATATGAAATACTACCTTGTGGCAGGTGAAAGATCAGGTGATTTGCATGGATCAAATCTCGTGGAGGCTCTATCTAAATTAGATGAAGAGGCTGGTTTCAAAGGGATTGGAGGTGAGCTTATGAGAGCTGCGGGAATGGATTTAGTGATAGATTATTCTGAGTTGGCTTTTATGGGTTTTTGGGAGGTATTTAAGAATTTGCTTACGATTAAGAAATACTTGACCAAGGTAAAAAAAGACATTCTTGCCTTCGAACCTGACGCACTCATACTCATCGACTACCCGGGATTCAACCTCCGTTTGGCCAAATTCGCCAAGAAAAATGGATTCAAAGTATTTTACTATATATCTCCAAAAATATGGGCATGGAATACCAAAAGGGTTTATAATGTGAAAAAGAGTGTAGACCGAGTGTTTTGTATCCTACCTTTTGAAAAAGATTTCTACCAAAAATATGGTGTTGAGGTGGACTATGTTGGCAATCCGGTGGTAGATGCCATCAAAAACCATCAACAAGACGAAGAATTTGCTTTATCAAATGGCTTGAATCCTGAAAAAACTATTGCAGTACTACCTGGTAGTCGAAAGCAGGAGGTAAGGTCATACACCTCAGAAATAAAGGAAACTGCTCGAGAGATGAAAGATTTTACATTTGCTGTTTCCGTGGTAAGCAATTTACCCAGGTCATTATATGCAGAACTCGAAAATGAGCCAAATATTAAGCTAATTGAGGGTAATACATACGACCTTTTAATGAATAGCAATGCGGCTATCGTTACATCCGGTACTGCTACTTTAGAGACAGCCATTCTTAATGTCCCTCAAGTGGTTTGTTACAAAATGAGCCCTATTACTTATAGCATTGCCAAACGGGTGATCAAGGTTCCTTTTATTTCTCTGGTCAATTTAATTATGGATAAAGAAGTAGTAACTGAACTCATACAAAATGAATTAACTGTTGAAAACCTTGCTTCCCATCTTATCGAGGTTTCATCTGACAGTGCAGAAAGAAGACAGATGATTCAGGAGTATGAGCAACTTAGAATTACATTGGGAACGAGCAACGTTTCAAACACGACAGCTTCGAAGATGTACAGATTAGTGATGGCCGGTTAAAGTGATTTATTGGTGAGCCAGCCCAAAGACATATTAAAGCAGTATTGGAATTTCGAAGCTTTTCGTCCTCAACAGGAGGAAATAATTAATTCGGTGCTACAAGACAATGATACTTTGGCCCTGCTACCGACAGGAGGAGGAAAGTCGATTTGTTTCCAGATACCAACTATGGTATTGCCGGGAATGTGCCTGGTCATCACACCATTAATCGCTCTCATGAAAGACCAGGTAGAGCAGCTGAGTAAGAGGAAGATTCCAGCAAATGCAATTTACTCTGGTATGCCCAGACGAGAAATCGACATCATTTTGGATAACTGTGTGTATGGTAAGTATAAGTTTTTGTATGTATCCCCAGAGCGGCTAAAGACGGACTTGTTCATAGAGAGATTAAAGAAAATGCAGGTGTCATTGCTAGCCATTGATGAAGCGCACTGTATATCACAATGGGGCTATGACTTTCGCCCTTCTTACCTGGAGATCCAGGAGATATACCCATACATAGGAGAAGCTCGAAAAATCGCACTAACGGCCACAGCGACTGAGGAAGTGAGTGAGGATATTTGTGACAAATTGAGTTTTAAGGGTACTCAAATTTATCGAAGAAGTTTCGCCAGAAAAAATTTATCCTATTCAGCATTTGAGTTGGAAAACAAAGAGCAGAAGGTTTTCTTGGTTCTCAAGAACGTTAAGGGATCAGCTATAGTATATGTTAGAAGCCGCAAAGAAACAGCCAGAATCTCCAGGATGCTGATGCAAGGAGGTATCAGTGCTTCTTACTATCACGCCGGCCTTGGGATAAAGGAGAGGGCACAGCGGCAAAACGAATGGCTACAGAACAAAGTGAGGGTGATTGTAGCAACCAACGCTTTCGGAATGGGTATCGACAAGCCGGATGTTCGGGTTGTTATCCATCTTGATATTCCGGACTCTTTGGAAGCCTACTATCAAGAGGCTGGGCGTGCTGGAAGAGATGGACGAAATGCTTTTGCAGTATTGCTATACAACCAAAATGATATCACTCAGCTTAAAGAAAACTTCAAACGATCCTTTCCCACTAGTAAGTATTTAAAAAGAGTATATCAATCTCTTTCGAATTACTATAAGCTGGCCGTTGGTAGCAGTCAATGGCAAAGTTTTGATTTTCAAATCGATGCATTCTCCAAGTCATATAAGCTGAATCAATTCGATACTTTTCATGCCATCAAAAAATTGGAAGAGCATGGACTGATCCTATTGAATGAAAGCTTCTATAAACCCAGTATGGTATTGTTTTCCGTTGGGCATGAGGAGATGTATAAATACTGTATTGCCAATGCCAAATTAGAGCCGCTTATTAAAGGAATGCTTAGGTTGTACGGTGGTGATCTTTATGCTGAATTTGTGAAAATCAATGAGTATGATTTGGCTCGATTAATAAAATCTTCTGCTGCAGAGGTGGGCAGAAACCTTGAGTATCTGGATAAGTCTAATGTGCTGGTCTATGATAAAATGAAAGAGAAGCCGCAACTGACTTTTCTCACGGCCAGAAAAGATGCTGCTAATTTGGGTATAAGCAAACTCAGAGAGAGTGAAAGGCGGGAGGTGATTGGAAATAAGATCAACAAGATTATTGCCTATGCCACTACAAGAAATGAATGTAGGACCAGAATATTCCAGGAATATTTTAACGAAGCGGCCTATCTCAACTGTGGGGTATGCGATGAATGCCTCAAGGCAAAAAGAGAACAAAAAGAACAGAATTATTCACGGCAATTGCTCATAGCTATTCGAAAGGCGCTTGAAGGCGGTCAAATGAATGTTCAGAAGTTAAAAGGTGAGGTTCAGTCCAAAAACGATTTTTTATTTACAGAATGCCTGAGAATACTGATTGATGATGGGGAGTTGGAAATAGATGACCTGGGCGTATCCAGACTTTTGAAACCGAAAAAGTCATAGAATGGCTTATTGCAATGCAAATCAGACACCTCTAGCCTTATTTGTTATCAGTGCCAGTACGTATTTTTCCATACCTCAGCCTTTGTACATTTTATATATGGTTCGTAATTAGGAAAAAAATCATAAATTTAATGACCACTTGAACTTAGCAAAATCATAGATTGGCTAATTTTATACTTGGAAACATAATCTAAAAATGAACAGACTTCTAATCGGTTTACTTTGCTTGTTGCTTAGCTTTTCTGTATCCGCTCAAGTACTCTCTCTGAAAGGAAGAATCATTGATTCTAGAACGAAGGACAACTTGCAGGGTGTAGTTGTGAAAGTATCCGGAAGTGAAGACATTATCAGAACCGATGAAAATGGAATCTACGAACTAAAACTGAACGATGGTTATGAGTTTGTAATTTTTAGCCTTCCGGGATATCAACCCCAAACTATTCACCTGAATGGTGAAAAAGAATTTGACCTGGAGCTTGTAGAGCACTATGGTAGGAATGAAAAAGTAACCGTAGGCTTTGGCCAACAGACTAAGGAGGAACTGACTAGCAGTATTTCCCAAATCAAAACAGAGGAAGTAACTCCAGCTCCACTGGTTAGCCTTGAGCAAGGAAGTCAGGGCATGGCTACCGGTCTCATGGTTACTAATTCCAGTGGCAAATTGGGAGGAGCGACTACCGTGCGAGTAAGAGGTGGTTCTTCACTCTCAAATTCAAACAATCCACTCTATGTAATTGATGGTGTACCGTTAGCGTCAGGTTCTCAATCAAACCTAAACCCAAATAACATAGCATCGATCGAGGTGTTGAAAGATGCCTCTGCTGCTGCGATCTACGGATCTCGTGCGGCAAACGGTGTGGTGATTATCACTACCAGGTCAGGGCAGCAAGGCAAAATGAAAATAGACGTTGACTATCAAATGGGTGTGAGTCAAACGCCAAAATATCTGGATTTATATGATTCTGATGAATACAATCAGCAGCTCATAGAATTCCTTGTTCGGGCTACTCCTTTTGAAGCTCAAATAACAAAAAGCAAATTGGCACAATGGCAACAGTCAGGTGCTACCACAATCGACCTGGACGGTGGAAGCGTGGATTTACCGGCATTCTACAGCGATCTGACTCATAACACCGATTGGCAGAAAGAAGTTTTTAGAACCGGTATTTCTCATAGGGCCAACGTTGGTGTTAGTGGAGCTAATGAAACTTTGAGCTACTTTGGCTCTGTCGCTTACAATACCCAACAAGGGATTTTGGTTGGCAATAAATACGATAGACTTAATGGCTCATTTTCTATTAACAGTCAGATTTCATCCAAGATTTCAGCCAATTTGAGTGTCAACTATATTTATGCTAAAGAAAATAAATTACTGGATGAACAGGATCTGGGAGCACCACTACAGGCCATCGTGTTACCTCCTTCGGACTCTTATGATCCAAGCAATAATTATACTCTCAGGGTAAGAAGTCTTGAATACAATCCGTTGACGGAAGTTAATTTTTCAGATAACATTGGGTTGAATAATAGTATTATTGGCAGCTTAGGAGTTAAGTATCAAATCGCAGAAGATCTGAGTTTCGACATTAGTGGGGGTTTGGACTTTAGTGACCAAAGGGATGAGAGGCGACAAGGCCCAGAAACAAGAGAAGGAAGTGTGACGGGCCGATCCCAACTAGGGCTAAATGATTTTAGAAATTATATCATAAACGGATATCTCACATATAAACCTGATGTGGGTGAAGATCACAAATTTTCTATTATTGTAGGGAGTTCTTATCAGAAGTCTACCATTGAATCATCTTTCAGAGCGGCAAGGGTCAATAGCATATCAGAGTTGGAAGGTATACAGGAAGGAAATTCTACCTTGTCCGTGCTGGATATTCCAAATAGTAGTAGTGCTTTCGTTTCTTCTTTCTGGAGAATCAACTATGGCGTACATGAGCGCTTCAATTTTCAGGTAAGCGGCCGTGTTGACGGCTCTTCAAAGTTTAGCCCGGATAATAGATTTGGCTTCTTTCCCGCTGTGTCAGCCGGATGGTTGTTGAGTGACGAACCAACTATTGCTCACTTGCACTTTATGGATCATTTTAAAATTAAAGCCAGTTATGGGCTAATAGGCAATACACCCCTAGATGATTTTCTATACAGAAGTAATTACTTCAACCTAACTTATGGGGCAGATGAAGGATTAGGGCTCTTGAACTTGTCTAACTCAGATTTGAAATGGGAAACCACTTCTCAACTGGATATTGGTTTTGAGGTTGAATTTATCAATAGGATCAGAGGATCATTCGACTACTATGTGAAACGAACTAGGGATTTGCTTTTTCCTGTGCCTGTGAGCCAAACCAGTGGATTTGCAACTGTGTTTAAAAATGTAGGCTCCATGGAAAACATTGGCCTTGAAATTACATTGGGAGCAACCAACATTGAAACGGAAAATTTTACCTGGACTACTGATTTCAATATCTCTTTCAATGATAACCTGGTGACAGACCTGGGAGGTAATCAGCTCATTGTAGGAGCGAACGCATATCTGGAAGGTCAGCCCTCTGGAGTATTTTATATGAGGAGATATATGGGAGTTGATGACCAAACTGGTGCGGCCCTGTATGATGATGGACTTGGGGGCACTACCACGAACTGGGAGGCTGCTCCTCGGCAGATTGTCGGTGATCCAAACCCATCTTATTTCGGAGGCCTGAACAACAACCTTTCATTTGGCAACTTCGATCTTTCATTTCTGATACAGTTTGTAGGGGATGTTGATTTGTACTATGAAACCGGTGAGTTTCTTTCCAATAGTGGAATCTTAAATCTTAGTCAGTCCGCATCTCAGGTTGATAGGTGGTACAGTGCTGGAGACCAGGCCGACTACCCGGTCTTGGATCCATTTCAGGAAAATACTAATGCGTCTTCTCGATGGATTCAAGATGGACAATATTACAGGTTGAAAAACCTCACACTTACCTACAACCTACCCGAAAGTGCAGTATCAGGATGGGGGCTGGACTATATGAAAGTATATGTCGGAGGACAGAATCTTCTTACAAAAACCAATTACACTGGATATGATCCTGATGTAAATTACACCGATCCTATCAATGGAGTAATTGGCCAAAATATTAACCGTGGCATAGATAATTTCACAGCGCCACAGCCGAGAATATTTATGGCGGGAATTAAAATAGGCTTTTAATTTTATAGAGAATGAGATTAAGAGAGACATTGAAAGTTGGATACCTTAAGCGCGCAGTGATTGCTGTTTTTGTGCTGATATCTTCTTGTAATCAAATACTGGAAATAGAAGCAGACGATACAATAAGTGGAGATATTTATACCGATCAGGCGAATATCGAGAAAGCACTCATCAGCGCCTACTTCAGCTTCGGTGGGATCAACGATGGCTCTGTAGGTGGCGAACTTATGGGCGGAGACCTTATTTTGATTCCTACACTACTAGCCAGGCAAAACAATACAGAAATAAGCTGGGATGACGTAAATGGAGCTCAGTATTCCAATTTTATGGATAAGACCATACTGGCTGCCAATGATAGAGTAGCAGCCAATTGGCGAAGGGCATATGAGGTCATCAATACACTGAACAATATATTGGTCAATATCGAGAACGTATCGGATGGAACAGCCAGAAGCAAAATTGAAGGTGAGGCACTTGCTATGAGAGGCATATTGTATTTTGAAATGATAAGGTTGTGGGGTGATGCTTATACAGATCTTACGATGGACAAGGAGTCGATTCCATTGATACTCAATCCTATCACAGAAGTGAATGAGATTGTCACCCCGGAATTGGCGACTGTAAAGGAAGTGTACGATCAGGCAGAAGCGGATTTGTCTCAAGCCAGTACGCTGCTTCAGAGTTTGGGCAAAAACGATGTTTACTTGTCCTATTATGCTTGTCAGGCTTATTTGATGAGGCTATACATGCAAAAAGGGGACTTGTTGGGAGCGGAAGTTTATGCTAATGAAATAATCAATTCTGCCCAGTACGAGCTAGAAAGCGATCCTATGCTTGCGTTTAACAACCCCGTTAACAGCAGAGAAGATATTTTCGCAATCCAGCAAACTGCAGCCAACAATGCAGGTGACAAATCTACGGGAACCGGGCTTCCAAATTATTATTCGTCAATTACAGAAAGTGGGTTGGGTGTGATGAGGATATTTGAGTTCTCCTTGATTTCATCACTGAGACCAAATGGACCTCAATACAGTTCAGCTGATCTTCGTGGTAAAGTAGATACAAATGTAGATGCCAATACAACAGCCGAAACTGTATCTGCTGCATTCTACACGAATGTTCTAAACACGTCTCTGCTTTCATCTTCCAAATACCTAAAATCTGATCGTGTGATACCAAGGATCAGATTGGCTGAGGTGCTGCTCTCAAGAGCTGAAATAATTTATGAAAAGAACATCAAGGTGATTGATCCAATGGCTTTAGCTGATCTAAATGCGGTCAGGGATAGGGCCGGGCTACCTATTTTGGTTGAAGCTGATTTCTTCAATTCGTTTGCATTCTATGACAGTCTTAAGCTTGAGAGAAAAAGAGAACTCATCTTCGAAGGTATTATATTTCACGACCTCAAGCGCTGGAATGATAATATTGGCTTGACATCTGCCAGAAGTCCAAAATTCAAATTGCCAATTCCTCAGTCCGAAACGGATACCTGGACGAATTAAAATTTCTTAATTATATTCTGATAGTATTCCCCCCGTCAATCGCATCAATTCTACTTCTGTCTCGAGCAGATTGTAAATCGACTGGTAATAATTCAGCGCAGTTTGCAAGTATGTAATTTGTAAATCACGATAATCGAAAGAGTTGATACTACCATTTTTGTAGCGATCAGCACCCAGTTGTAGGTTCAACTCAGCAGTTTGTACATTGTCATTGGCAATATCCAGTAGACTATTTCTGAGGTTGTATGTATCATAGTTGCTGATAAGACTATTCTTCAATGTCAGCTCTAAATCTTTAATTTGCAATTGACCAATTCTTTCTTGTATCCTGGCACTTTTTATTTGGTTCTGTACCCTTCCGCCGTTGAATAGTGTGAAAGCTAAGGTAATGTTGGCGGAGAGATTGGCCGTAGAGGAACTGATGCCTGACTCACCGTTCGTACCATTGGCAAAAACTGCCTGACTTAAGTCCTGCCCTTGCCAGTTTTTCGAACCAGATAGGTTGAGGCTGATGTTAGGATAGGTGGCCGATTTAGAAATAACGATATCCCTTTTGAGTATCTCCTGGTTGATATATTGGTTTTTTAAGTTGCTGTTTGAAGCCGTCATTTTAGCAAACATTTCATCCAGTGAAAAAATCTTCTTTTGCACTTCCAGACTGTCAGAAGGTTGGTAATCGATATCCACATCTTTGCTAAGTAGGAGGTTTAAGTTTCGTTTTGCATTTCTATAATTAAGGACTTGTACTATATAATTAGAAGAGTCAGTCAGGTAGGAATTTTTGTCTTTGAGAATATCAAACGTCACCGAACTACCCAACTCACCTTTCAATTTGCTGTACGAATAGCGGTCATTGGACAAGTCCAGACTGCTTTTGAATACGTCTGTTCTCTTTTTTTCCAACAAAACCTGGTAGTAGCCTAGTATAATTGCTTGTACTGTATTTTCGATGATAATCGCAGCATTGCCATCAGTTTGGTTTTGCAACAATCCCAATCTTTCTTTTGTCATTCGGACATTAAAGCCATTGAAAATGGTCCAGTTCACAGCAAGTGAGGGATTGAGTGAGGTGGACTTGATGGTGCCTGAACTTAAAAAACTAGCAGGGTTATCAATACTCGTATTACTAAGTCCTTGGGAGGCATTTAGTAAAATTGAAGGCATAGCACCGGCTTGCCCCCAGGTGTTATTATTGGCTGCCTGGATTTTCCTTTGTTCTTCTATCTGAATAGAAAAATTATTCGAAAGTCCGGTGGTTATCGCCTGAGTAAGCGTCAGCTTCTCTTGCGCCTGAATTGAAACAACCGGAAGTAAGAATACTACAAACAGCAGTTTGATTTTCATTATATTGAATTAGGTTGGGTAAATGAATATTTAAGATTCGAAGGCTGCAAGTTTCTTTTCTTCTATAATGGCTGGTTCCACTTCTTCCTTGCCTGGCTTGTTCCATTGAAAGCTCTCGCCAGTCAACCAGTTGATTACACTTCCGATTAGTCTGAAAAGCCAGACAACATAGACCTTAATGTCATTAAAACATAAGATCATTACTGGGAAGAAGAATAAAATCAATAATGTTCCGAATAGCACCCCATAGGCTAGTGAGAGTACCATCGGAATAATAAATTGGGCTTGGAAGCTTTTCTCTAGGATTAGCGGAAACAAGCCTGCTACTGTTGTTAATGATGTAAGGATTATGGCCCTGAAGCGAGCTATTCCAGCTTCATTCGCCGCATCCAGCACATTCATACCTTCTTTCAAATTTCTATTGAATTTATCAAGCATTACCACAGCATCATTAACGATTACACCAGATAGAGCCAGCATTCCATATATGCTGATGAATGAAACAATCGCATCGTGGAAAAAGTGACCGAAGCAAGCACAAGCCCAGCCTAGAGGTATAAGTGTAAGAATTAAAACAGTCTGATAAAAGGATCTGAAATTAAGCGTAATCAAAATGATCATCAAAAGAAATATAGGAATAATGACAGCAAAAAGAGAGTCCATTTGTTGCGCCCCCCGTCTGGACTGTCCTTCAAAGGAGTATTCCATCCCCGGATATTTGGCAAGTAGTGGGGGTAAGACTTCTTCCCTGAGACTTTCTAATACAGGATCGAGAGTTGTTTTTGCTGTCGCCAATTCTGCCGAAACCCTAACTTCTCGTTTACCTTCAAAGTGATTGATGTTGGTGATGCCACGCTTGATATCATATTCCACCAACTCAGTCAAAGGGTACTCAACACCATTGGGCCGTTTAATTTTCATCGACTCCAGCTTGGAAATACTATAGCGATCTTCTTTTGGGTATCTAACCCATATTCTTACTTCATCAGTACCTACAATCAGCCGCTGGACTTCCTCTCCAAAAAAGCCCTGACGAATTTGCCTGGTAATCTCTTGGTGCGTCATGCCGAGATGGTAAGCCAAAGGCTTAAGCTCTAATTCAAGTTCCCTTTGGCCCACTGATGCATTATCGGTAATGTCCCTAAGATCCGGCATGCTTGCCATAATATCTTTTATCTCTACCTTGATTTTGTCCAGGTCTGCTATGTTGCGACTTTTAAAAGAGATAGATACGGGCTTGCCCCAAAAATTGGCTGCCCCAATCGTGAACTTTTCTGCTTCAGGAACGAGCCCGATTTTCTTCCGGATCATACCACCTAGCTGCAATCCGGAGATCCCATTTTCATCGAGATTTTGAAACTCAACACTTACATGCCCCGCATGACCACCGTTTGTAATTCGATCTGAAGTTACCCCAATAGACATGTTCACTTTTGCGATTATGGAATCCTTAACCGTACCATCGTCAATCAGTGACTTATGAAGATCCCAAATTTGAGTTTGAAATTTTCTTAAGTGATTTTCGGTAATGTCTTCGTGTGTTCCGGGTTTTAGTACAAGATCTACATTGATATCATCAATTGGTGGTCGGCTGAATGGCGTGAATTTCAATATTCCACCTGCAAACATGCCCGCCACTACGATCACAAATACCAAAGGACCTGTAAAGGCAACCCACCTATAAATTAGGAGTCTACGCACAAAGGGGCCATACATTTTACGTCTTACGTGATCAATGAATTTTTCCATCCCTGATCTAAAACTGTAGTACCAACCTCTCTTGCCACTATCGGATAGTACCCACTTATGCGCCAGGTGTGAGGGCAAAACGAAAAAGGCTTCAATCAGTGAAAACCCAAGGCAACTGATAACCACAATGGCCATTTCTTTGGTGAACCCATTATTGTCAAGGAATATCAGAATTAGAAAAGCCACCATAGTTGTTGATACCGAGGTGAACACTGACGGGAGCATTTCCATTGTCCCATCAATGGCGGCTTTATGAGGTTCTTTTCCTTTTTTGAAATGGGTGTAAATATTCTCGGCTATGACAATTCCATCATCCACCAAAATGCCAACAACGAGTAGCATACCTGTCAGCGTTAGCATATTGATAGTGATGCCAAATAAGTCCCCCAAGATGAACATTCCACAAAAAGAGATGGGAATACCCAGTGCTACCCAGAAGGATAAACGAAGCGACAGGAAGAAGCCAAGGGTAAACAATACCAATACAAGACCAGTTACAAAATTGCGGGTCAAGAGTGACAAACGTTGCTCCAGGATTGAGTTGAAATCAAAATCAGTCATTAACTTGATATTTGATGATTTTGCGTTGTACTCTTCTATATATTCATCTATGTATGCCGAAATCTTTTGGATATCCTCTTCAGGAAGCTTATTTACAGAAATGTTAATAGCTCTTTTTTTACCCCAAAAATATTTGTTCGGCACATCGGCAAATTGAAATTTGACATTGGCCACTCTTCCTAGCAGAAGTTTGGTACCATCAGGGTTCGCTCGAACTACTATTTCCTCCAGGGTTGAAGGATCAAATTCTTTAGCATTAGCTCTAATTCTTATTTCCTCTTTAGATGTCTTTATTGTACCGCCCGAAACATCTGTATTGTTTTGTCTGACGGCACTCGCAACATCAGCAAAGGTCAAGCCATATCGCCGCAAATCCTGCTCTTTGACTTCAATGGAAATTTCCAGATCGGGAAAGCCAGATACACGCACTTGAGATATAAGCTCTGAGGCGAGCAGTTCGTCTTCTATCTGTTCAGCTGCCTTTTTTAGATCAAACAATGATACATCACCTGTAATCGAAAGCCAGGATACCAGGCTGATGGACTTTTGTTTGACAACAATTGGTTTTTCTGAAGATACAGGGAATGAGTTGATTCTGTCGATTGCATTTTTTACTTCTACCGTAACTTCTTCCAGATCATAACCTTTCATCGTTCTGATCTCGACGCTAGCATAATTTTCAGAAGAAACACTACTTACTTCCTCGATACCCTCTATACCTTTTATTGCCTCCTCAATTTTAATGGTGACTCCTTCTTCCATTTCTACGGGAGAGGCTCCAGGATAGCTGACCGAAATAGTTATTCCCCTAGGCTCTCTTTCAGGAAAAAAGGACTTTTTCAAGCTGACAAAATAAGTAGCAAAACCACCAGCCAGCGCAATTACAATGATGGCGTTTGCCCAGATAGGATATTTTACAAAAAAGGTGACTATCGCTCTCATGATTTTATCCTTTTATGATTTCAACTTTCATGTTTTCGGAAGCATTGGACGGCATGTCGGTTACTAAGAGGTCTCCATCCTTAAGTCCGCTAATTACTGCAGTATTTTCATTCAGTTTATGGACTTTAATTTTCATGGTTTTCAGGACACTATCCTTAACCACAAATACTTCATTCTTGTTTTTTATCACACTTCGAGGTATTCGTATTGCTCCGGATATGGTCTTGCCTGGTATGGAGGCCATGAGAAAAGAACCTTCCCGGACATCAATGCGTCCTTCGTTGCTCACCGTTATGAATACTCCTATGCTTTGAGTATTGGCATCCACAAAGTCCGAGATTCGACTTACAGTCCCTTCCCACTTTTGATTGCTAGGTGCTTCAGATATTATGTCTACTTTCTTTCCGATTTCTATAAAACTTATATCTCGAACTTCGCAGGCAATTTCTAGTTCCAACTCATCGGTTCGAATTAGCTCGGCGATATTAGTTCCTGGATTCACCACTGATTCTGTTTGGAAATTCACAGACCTTATGCTCCCACTGAAAGGCGCATATATATTGTATTTCCTTAAATTTTCTTCAGCACTTTTTATAGCATAGTAGTCACTCAATATGTTTTTGGTGGCCAAAAATGTTTTTTCTTTCGAAGATTTAGGACTTGGGATTGTTGGTAGATCTTTTTCTAAATTAATCTGGTTGAAATAGCCATGCCATGTGTCGAAATTGTCAGAGAAATCAATTTTGAGATCAGGTAGCACTGAGGCTAGGGTGTTGAGAAACCGACTTTTCTGTGCTTTTAAATTAAGCTTCTGCTCTTCGCTGTAAATACTGCACAAAAGTTGTCCTTGCTTGAAACTTTGACCTTCTTTCAAGGCAACTGCACCTTTCAATAGTTTTCCACCTACCTCAGCAATTAGATTGATTTGTTGGGAGGAGTTCACTCTACCAAAAGCCTCGATGGTCGTTTCTACCCGTTCTGGTTCATATTTTTGAACTTTTACGTAATTCTTGGCTTCAGGCTTGGGCCTTTGAGGAAGAGATTTTTTTTGACTGGCCAGCATCCTGAAAGCAAAGACTGCCCCTGATATAATAATGATGACAAGTAAGAATGAGATGAGTTTACGAGACATTGTTAGGTTTCAATAGGTTATGACTAATTACACATAAAACGGTCGAATTGTTTCGTTTTTTTGTGATTATTTTAAACAATTTGGATTCGTACAGGGACGATTACCAAATCTAACATTACTTGATTTACCATTCACATAAATAGGCCAACACATTTGTCTTTGATGCGTTAAACCGACTCGTAAAGAAAAAAGAATGCCTCAAAAGCAAAAGTCCGAATACATCCTTTTATCCCTTTGGCTGCTGATGTTTGCTGCCAGTAGTCAATTTCTTATCATTTCACCTATTCTTTCACAGATTGGAGAACAGTTAAACATAGCAGAAGAACTTCGCGGTACCCTGATGACTGCTTATGCTTTAACACTTGGTATAGTGGCATTATTAACCGGGCCTATATCTGATAGGATTGGCCGAAGAAAGGTTTTGCTAATAGGCAGTGGCATGATGGCACTTTCGTTGGCATTTCATCAATTAGCTTTTGATTACACCTCAATGCTTATCATGAGGATCCTCTCTGGGTTTGCTGGGGGAGTACTTACTGGTTCTTGCGTAGCTTATGTCGGAGATTATTTTCCCAAAGAAAAGAGAGGCTGGGCCAATGGTGTTATAGCAACGGGCAGTGCAGCCGGCCAGATTCTAGGTATTCCCGGTGGTACCATTCTTTCTCAGATGTTTGGATTTTATGCACCCTTTCAGTTTTTCTCTGTGATCATGTTTGTAGCCTTTTTCATGGTATTATTTCTGGTGCCTCAGCCGGATGTGACATTGGCTAATTGTAAGATTCGGGTGGTTAGCGTCGTGAAAGACTACTATTCGATTCTGAAAATAGAATCGGTCAAGACCATTTCATTGGGCTACCTTTTAATGTTCCTCAGTGTGACGGTATTCATTGTCTATTTTCCTACCTGGCTGGAGAATGAGTTTGGAGCAAGTAGCTACCAGATAGCTTTGATGTTTTTCGTCGGAGGATTGGCCACTATTTTTTCTGCTCCGCTTTCTGGACGAATATCTGATCGATCCGGTAGGAAAGGAATCATCATCATCACTAATCTTCTTCTGGTTGTTATAATGCCGGCAACTGTCTTTTTTATGGATTTTGATCTATTTTTTTGCTATCCCATTTTCTTCATAATCATGCTATTGAGTATTGGAAGAAGGGTACCCTTTCAGGCCCTGTCCAGTGAGGTGATCGATGATAACCTAAGAGGCAGGCTGATGGCATTGGCCATATCGGTAGGGCAAATCGGAATGGCCATTGGTTCGGCAATTTCCGGATACGTCTTTACAGAGACGGGTTTTATCGGCAATGCCCTAATCGGAGCTGCAGCATCGCTGGCAATGGGTTTACTGATAGCAAAGTATATCTCTGAGCCTAAGGTGGTTCTGAACAAAGAAGTAGCCTAGAAGCGATTGATCAGCTTTTGTTTGGCTCTCCGAGCTCCAAATCAGAGTTTTGATTCACCCCATAGTATTGCAGCCGAGCAATGGCTGTTTTATTGAGCTTTCCATATATGTGAGGGAATGAAGCCTTTCTTGTCGAGTTGAATTCGTATTTCAATTCAGGTTCCACGAAATCAACAGCTATTGTGATCAAAACCATACTTTGCATGTCACTGTAGTACTTTTGGTAAGTTTCACGAATTTGCTCTTCGAAAGAGGCATGAATGAACCCTTCGTTTTTCAAGCTATCTGCTTGATAGTTCAGGCTTTGTAACTGGGATTCCCAATCCTTCGGTCGGGCCAAATGATAAATAAAATTCTGTTTTGAGTAATGACTGAGTGAGTTGTTGGCCAGGAAGAAATTCTTGAAGTCAACCAGCGGGCGGGTGATTTTTGGCAAGAGGAAGACACTTGAATTTCCTTTTTCAAAAACTTCCAGGGCATCCTTCCCAATAAAGCCATAGTACATGATCCCAAAAAAGAAGAATATCGTAAGCAAATTGAGCGTGCGGTGATACCAGCCCATGGACATGGCGATAATTGCCATGCTGGTGCCTATGCCTCCTACCACAAGAGGAATGATCAACTTCTTCCGGTTCAGCTCAATATTCAGAATGCTACTTCTTAAAAAGACCTGGGACTTTCCTTTGAAGAGGACAATCAGCCGATCATGCATCAAAATCAGCTGATTCTTTGAATCCATTTTTGTTGACAAAAAACAACCTAATAAAATTGGATCCATAGTGTGGCTTTATCACTTGCAAAAAAGAAGCTTGAGTTAGGCATTAAAGAAATCAATTGTTTTTTTCAAGGCTTCCGCGGCATGCAATGGCAATGAGTCCCCGATATGGGGGTGCGCTCCACCAAATGTATGCGATGCTCCTTCTATAACCAAGAGTTCTCCCTTTTGCGCTTGACCGTATAGGTCATGGGCAGCAGCTACTGGTACAGTTTCGTCATTATACCCATGTACGATAAGGTGGGGAATCGTTAAAGATTTCTCACAGCCCATGACATCAAACCTCTCTTCATTAGCTATATAGTCCTCAGCCAATTGATAATACAAGGGCATGTTCTGCTTGGTACGACCATTAAGTATGTAGTGAACACCGGATGCTTTCCATTCTTCAATGGCATCAGGGTTAATGAAGATTGTAAATCCTGGGACTGATGCCCAGGTAACGATCTTTTTTATTCTTCTATCCTCCTGTGCTTTAATGATAGAGATGCCACCACCACGGCTATGCCCCATGATGTATATTTTGTCTACATCAAACTCTGAATCTGAAACAGGAAAGTCGGAACTCATAACGTGATCAATCATTACCTCAATGTCATCCAGTTCGATGCTAAAGTTGTTATTTCCGAATGCCTCCAAATCGACAAAATTCAGAGGGTCTTCAGGAGTAGTGCCATTATGAGATAAGTTCATTTTTACTACTATCATACCCGCCTTTGCCAGCTCCTCAGCCAACAAGTTGAAATAGGCAAAGTCCTTAAATCCCTTAAACCCATGGATAAACAAAACAAGTGGTTTTCTGACTTCATTTTTCAGGTATCTGAGGTCGGATAGAAAAGGCCTGTGTCGATGTTTTGATTTGAGAATAAATTCTTCTTTGATCATTGCAATTACTTATTACTTCTACTGCTAAGCAGATGTCTAATATGATTTTCCAGTACTGTTAATCCACTTTCAAAGCCTATATTGTTAGGAATAATTAGGTCTGCTTGTTTTTTGAAAGGCTCTATATATTGGCGATATGTGGGGATTACATGTTTGTCAAATCTATAGAGCACATCGTCCATGTCGTACCCTCTTTCAGTGGCATCACGTATGATGCGCCTTTTGAGCATCAAATGGTCTTCAGCATCAATAAATACCTTTAAATCCAGCAAGTCGAGGAGTTCTTTAAGGTAAAATACAAAAATACCTTCAACAACTATCACAGGCGCGGGAGCGAATGTCAGAGTCTGTGGAGTAGCTTTTGGATTATTGTAAGTGTACTCCAGCCGCTGTACAGATTGCTTCTGTTTGAGTAATCTGACATCCCTTACAAACTCATCCTGGTGTATGGACTGAGGAGTGTCAAAATTTTGAATGCCCTCATCATCTAATGGCTGTTGATCTCGCGGAATGTAGTAGTTGTCTTGCGATAAGACGCACACTTCCTCTGTTGAAAACAGCGCTTTTAACCTTTTGATAAACAAGGTCTTTCCTGATCCGCTTCCGCCGGTGATGCCTATGAGATATGGTGTGTTTTGTGGAGGCATTTTCTTGATTTGAAATCAATGATAACCAAGAATATTCTATTTGGGAAATCTTAGATAGTCGGCGACAGGTAATCGCTCAACTTTTTGATGGCTCGGCCCCTGTGCGAAATGGAATTCTTTTCCTCAAGGGACATTTCGGCAAAAGTAATATCATATCCTTCGGGTATGAAAACAGGGTCATAGCCAAACCCTTCTGATCCGGAGAGTTCTCTGGTAATGTGCCCATTTACTATTCCCTCGAAAGTATGCTGTTGACCATTAAGAAATAGGCAAATAACTGTTCTAAACCTTGCTGCCCTGTTTTCGGTATCATTCAGGTTATGTAGCAGAAGCTGTATGTTGGCAGTATTATCCTTTTGTGCTCCGGCATATCTTGCCGAGTAAACACCAGGCGCTCCATTCAGTGAGACTACTTCAAGCCCAGTGTCGTCAGCAAAGCAGTCGATCTTGTAATTTTCGAATAAGTAATTGGCTTTAAGAAAAGCATTTTCATCAAGCGTGGTGCCCGTTTCAGGGATTTCATTGGTAATCCCTAAATCATTCAGGCCGATAACCTCATATTGGTTCAATATAGCATTGACTTCTTTGAGTTTATTCAGATTATGTGTGGCAAAGTAGATTTTCATTCAAGAAACGACTTAAGGTCTTATAGACTCAAAAGTGATCTCAAATACTAAAACTGTGTTGGGTGGAACTACACCATCAGCTGTGCCAAAACGATCTGTGCTACCATCTATACCATAAGCTGATGCAGATGGTATCATGAGAATAGCCTTTCCTCCTTTGGAGAAAATGCGTTGGTCATTTTCATCTGTAGTCATTAGAACTTGCGTCAACCCTTCTGTAAAGCCGGGGATATATCCTGTAATAGCACTGCCAGAAGCTGTAAAGTTGAAGCGAATAGGATTATATTGAAGACCATCGACCCAAATATCATTATCAAGTGCAACTTGCTCTATTGTAGTATCGAAAACTTTTCCATTCAAAAAATTTGAAGCATAGTGCATGGAAACAATGTCGTTGAATTCAGGAAGCTCCCCAGAGCCTGGCTCAAGAATCAAATGACGCACTCCTGATTCTTCGGTAATCACGTTCTCATAGGAATTTTGTGCAATGTACCAATCAATAGAATCGGCATCCATGCTGCTTTGGGCAATGGAGTCTTCCCTTGCCACTGCAGGGTCGTCTGTAAGGGCTTCCTGGCCAGAGGAGCATGCAACTATGGCCGCAAGACAACAGAAGCTAGCAAAAAATAACAGATCTCGGAATTTTCTTTGGATTGCCTTCATTACAATTAATTAATACTCAATAACTCTATTTCAAACACCAATACTTCATTTGGCCCAATTGAGCCCTGGCCATTTGACCCATAAGCCAATTGTGAAGGAATATACAAAAAGCCTTTTGCTCCTTGTTTAAATAATTGGATTCCTTCGTCCCAACCAAAGATAACCTGCCTTACTCCGAGATTAAATTGAAAGGATTGATTTCGGTCAACTGATGAGTCAAATTTGGTACCGTCCAATAAAGTGCCTGTATAATGGACTGAAACGAAATCGCCAACAGCGGCATTACTCCCTGTGCCAGGCTCTGTTATCACATAATGAAGACCGGTGCTTGTTTTGTTTACATTATCAATAGTGTTATCCTCAACATAAGCCTCAATTTTCTCTATATCAATATCCCATTGGGTATTGTTCTCTTGCAGGTAAGCTTCAACCGCTTCAAGGTTCCTATCCCATTGCTCCTGTAGGTCTACAGGTTCCGGCTCATCATCTGAGCATGATACCAGTACCATTCCAAAGGCGCAGCAAACAAAAAATAATAGGGACTTAAGCTCTTTCATTTTGATAATTCTTTTAAGGACAAGCACTGATTATCGAATATCGATAATTTCTATGTCGAACAATACAACGGTATTTGCAGGGATTGGTACCGACCCTCTTGAATTACCTAGTCGACCATAAGCCAAAGATGAAGGAAGAATAAATGTGGCTTTTGCCCCTTTGTTGAGTAAAGAAACGCCTTCATTCCAACCTGATATCACTTCAGTGTCTCCAACGTTATAAATAAGGACAACACCACCATTGTTGTCAAAAATGTTTCCATCCAGAAAACGGCCTTCATACCTGCATTCAACAGTATTTCCTGCCATGGCATTGTCTCCTTCACCGGGAGTTGTAATAATATAGCGTAATCCTGTTTGGGTGGTTGATAAGCCCGTCAGACTATTCTCAGAGATATACTCATCTATTGCTTCATTTTCTGTCTCAAGAATCTGCGCATCACTCAAAACCTCCATGTCAAAAACTAATATCTCGTTAGGTGCGATATCGCCATAACCTGACGCACCATAGGCCAAGTAAGAAGGGACAATGATTGTTCCTTTTCCTCCATCCCCAATTCTTAAAACACCTTCGTCGAACCCAGGCACTACTGCACCTATACCAAAGTTGTATGTAAGCGGCTCCCCCCTGTCATAAGAAGAGTCAAAAGCTCTACCATCCAGATAGCGACCTTCATAGTGCACTGACACAATATCCTGAACCAGAATATCCTCACCAGTGCCAACCTCTGTAATGATATACCTCAGGCTGGTTTCGGAAGTCTGTACATTTTGTAGAGCATTAACGGCTATATAAGTATTGATTTCAATATTGTCAATGGCTAGTTGTCCCGAAATGTCTTCTTCCGAATCATCTGAACCACATGACTGCAATATGGCCATTGCCGATAAGCTTAAGCCGAGAAAGATATTAAGTATTGATTTCATTTTCTTCACTTTTCTTTCTCAGAACAACTGATTATTGGATATCCAGTAATTCTACTTCAAATTTTAAGATAGAATTAGCCTTAATGATTGGTCCCCTGTCCTGCGCTCCATATGCTAATGAGCTAGGAATGTATAAAGTTGCCTTGGATCCCTTTTTAAGCAGAGCAAATCCTTCGTCCCAACCTTTGATTACTCTTCCTTGTCCAAGTGGGAAAGGAAATGGATCTCCTCTATCCAATGACGAATCAAATTTGGTTCCGTCTAAGAGCGTTCCAGTGTAATGTACGGTAATATTTTGACCGTTTTGGGCAAATTCCCCTTCACCTTCTTCTGAAATAATATATCTCAATCCAGACTCTGTAGTCATTGCTTTGAGTCCATTGTCAGCCAAATGTTTGTCTATGATGTCCCCGTCAATTTTGATTTGCTCCTCAGCGGCTTCAAGAATTTCAGCATCAAGTTCTTCCTTGTTTCTTACTTTTTCTAAGCCTACGTAAAATTTTATCTTACTCTCTGCAGCGATTCCTTCAGGCACTGTGGTTCTAAATGTTTTTACAAATAAATCCTCTGCCGGTACGCTGAAAGTGATACTATCCCCTTCTTTGCATAGAGTAAAAGCTTCATAGATTATTCCAGATTCTTTCCACTGCTGCTCGACGTAGGATATTGGAACAGCTCCACCTCTTTCGCTTGTATCAAATAGTACACTGTCAGATTCAGAGGCGTATTGCATGTTGAAGAACATAAATTCACCTTCTTTTTTCTCTCTACCGTCTGTTTTCTCTACGAAGGTCACTTCCAGTCCTGATTCTGTCACAACTTTTTCAGCTTCTTGCTTACAAGCCACTAAAAGTGCGATAGCTAATACCAAACTCATTATTTTAGTCTTCATCATTTAGTTCTTTAGAATGTTTTGATAACAATTGTTTAAATCTGGCCACAGTATCTTCAAGACTGTCGTACGACACGCCCCCCGCAGCATTTTTATGTCCGCCACCCTCAAAGTATTCGCTTGCAAATTTTTTCACAGAAAAATCTCCAATTGAGCGGAATGATATTTTAATCTTGTCTCCACTTTCTCTCATAAAAGCGGCCATGTTGATGCCCTTTATGGATAAGCCATAGTTCACGAGCCCTTCAGTATCACCTGTCTGATAACTGAATTGCTCCTGATCTGCTTTGCTTATTGCAAAAACTGCAGTATTGCTTTCTTCTATTACCTCCAGCCTTTCTGAAAGGGCAAACCCCATGAGCTTCAATCTTTGAAAGGAGTAGTTGTCGTAAATAAGGTTTGCAACTTTAGATACATCTGCCCCAAACTCGATCAAATGTGCCACGATGTTATGCACTTTTGGCGTAGTGGAGGGATGTCTGAAGTTGCCTGTATCAGTCATCAATCCTGCATAAAGTGCTTCCGCTATGCCAATGGTAATCTTCTCTGTTTCTCCGAGCATTTCTATGAGATCATAAACCAATTCGGCAGTTGCTGCCGCGTTTGTAGACCACAATACAAAATCAGCAAAATCTTCGGGCTCCAGGTGATGATCAATCAAAACCTTTTGAGCTTCTGATTCTCTAACCAGCTCTCCTAGTTTTTCTATTCGATCCAGGCATGAAAAATCAAGACAAAAAACCACATCAGCATTTTCAATCAGGTATTCAGATTTTTCCTCATTGCCCTCATTGAAAACCAATACATCCTTATTGCCATCCATCCAAAAAAGGAATTCTGGATAATCTGTAGGCGTGATGACCGTAACCTGATGACCTGATTTTTGGAGAAAGCCTGCTAAACCGAGCGATGAGCCTAGTGCATCAGCATCGGGTTTCACGTGTGTTGTTATAACAATTCGTTTGGGAAGGCTGATCAGCTCCTTGAATGCTTCTAAATTTTGCATCAATCTGGTAAAAAGAAGATGCAAAAGTGTATATAAATAGTTTGAAAACAAAGGGATGTGATTATGTAAATAAATAAGGTTTATTTCCTATCCTTCTGCATTACAATTAGCTTTGCGGAAAAATTTAATAAACAAAAAATCAATGGCAGGTAACAAAACTTTTACAATGATCAAGCCGGATGCTTTTGGAGCTGGAAACTCTGGTGCGATGATCAAGATGATCGAAGAAGCTGGTTTTTCGATAAAGGCAATGAAATTGACTAAACTGACAGTTGAAAAGGCAGGTGGATTTTATGCCGTGCACAAAGAGCGCCCGTTTTATAATGACCTATGTGCATATATGTCTTCAGGACCAATTATCGCTATTTTTCTGGAAAAGGAAAATGCAGTAGAAGACTTTAGAAAGCTGATTGGAGCGACCAATCCTCAGGAAGCCGCAGAGGGAACGATAAGAAAACTTTTTGCTACCTCTATTGAGGCCAATGCCATTCATGGATCTGATTCTGACGAAAATGCTTTGATCGAGGGGTCATATTTCTTTTCAGAGTTGGAAAGGGCTTAAGCATTGATGACATTGAAACTAAAGCCGGCAATTGTCGGCTTTTTTCGTTGGATGGGTCTGGTATTTGGGTGATTCAAAGTCATATTCCTACGCTCTTAAAGTACTAGCAGGTTTAGAATGCTTGCTAACCCGCCGTGGTTTTGTGTCCTCACAAACCACTATGTTTCGGTCTATGAGGACACAAGACCGAGGCGAGTTGTTTTTTTGAACGTCTTAACCTAATAGCTTAAATCTGCCTTATTTCTACCGCGAGATAGTGAGTTTTTCGTTTTGGAAGTTCAAACTATAGCTTCTTTTATCATTTTCAATGATGGCAGAAAATTCTGATGGTTCAATTTTCAGCTGAGTAGGAAACCACTCAGTTTTCATATTGTAGTTGGGAATGATGAAGAGTCCATGTTGATCTCCGTTGGTTCCAAACCTCTGTAAATCCCCTTTCCAAAATTTAGTTTCTAGCTCATTTTCTATTTGCGTATTGAGTTGCGCTACATTCTTAGCAGGTATACCAATTTCATTGATGGATAAAATTTTACTAGCACTGAATTCTCCAGATTGAGAATTTTTCAAATCGTGTCTGACGATAAACTCGGCTACATTTCCGGAAGCATCGTAGAAGTAAACTGATTCCGCATTCCAGCTATCAAATCTTTGGACATACCTCCCTTTTTTGATTTGTATAATTTCAAGTTTTTTCTCCAGCCAACCGATAGCCGAATGGAGTTGGTTGGTAGGAATCAAAAAACAGTAGTGGTAGCTATGTGCTTTAGAGGAGCTTTTGAAAGTCAATTGACTTATTCCAATTTGCACACTAAATATGGAATCGCTCTCATTGAGCAAAGGGCAGCCGAGCTTTTCAGCATAAAACTCTTTTTCAGCTTCTAGTCTATTTGTGAATAATACGAGCTCCTTAATTATCATCACTCTAAAGTATTATTTCAAATCTCTCCACCAATCTGATTCAGGTGCATCTTCACCAAGTACGATAGGTTCCCCGATTTGCGGAACTACAATCGGTTGACCTATTTCCTTTGCTTTATTGGTAACGCGAATGACAGGATCATTCCAGGTATGCATGGCTAGTACAAAGGAGCCCCAGTGAATAGGCATCATCAACTGAGCCCGAACATCAGCTCCAGCCTGTGCGGTTTCTTCAGGCATCATGTGAATGTTGCTCCAAAGTTTATTGTATTGGCCGCATTCCATCATGGCAAAATCGAATGGGCCATATTTTTCTCCGATCGCCTTGAAATGTGGGCCATAACCACTATCTCCACTAAAGAATATTTTTCTTTCATCACCTATTATGCTCCAGGAACTCCAAAAAGTCGCAAATCTATCGCTGATTCCACGTCCTGAAAAATGCCGCGCTGGTGTGCAAACGAATTTCAGACCTTGTTGCTCGATTTCGTCCCACCAGTTGAGCTCATTTACATCCTCGGGATTGACACCCCAGGCTTTAAAATGCGCGCCAACACCTAAAGGCATATAGTATTTCTTTACCTTATCTTTTAGCTTGACTATAGACCCATAGTCCAGGTGATCATAGTGATCGTGGGAAAGAATCAGCGCATCAATTTGTGGTAGTTGTTCTATTTCAATGGGTAGGCCGTCGCTGAACCGGCTCCTTCCCAGTAACGGGTGAGGAGCAGGCACATCACCAAACATAGGATCGATGAGTATATTCTGTCCTTGTATTTCCAGTAAAAAAGCAGAGTGTCCAAACCATGTTATCCTGGTTATGGAATCTGGTTCCGTTACTAAATCAAGGGAGTCTATTGCCAATACGGGCAGTTTGTTTTCCGGTGCTCGGTTAGGGCCTCCTTTGAAGAATTGGCTCATCATTGACAAGGTCTGTGAGAAGCTCATATCCATAGAAGTGGGTATTTGGTTTTCAAAAGCCCCGTTTTCATAATGCCCTGACTGGGTATATTGTTCTTTTTCGCTTTCGGTGGCCTTGCCTCCAAATTGTGGGCTTAAATTGATAAACAGTATCGCTACTACAAAAATCAGCGCAACGACGCTTACAATTGCTACTAATATCATTTTTAGAAATTTGAAAGTTCTTTGCATATTTAGTTAATGGATCAAACCTGAGAAGTTTCAGATAGGAGACTCATTTATGTCGAGTTTTCGATTCGGATTCTGTTAACGAACCTTCCTCTGCATAAGCCTTAAAATTATCGAGAATTGCCTGCCAGCCATTCTTTTGCATTTCAGCAGGATTTTGATCCTCCAGTTCAAAAGTCTCCGTGACTAATGTCTCGTCATTATTTTCTGAAAACGAAATTGATACTTTTCTTCCGTCTTCTATTTCATATTCAATCAGAGTGAATGGTTCCACTTTGGTGTAGTTGCCACGAAAGTCGAACCCCATTTCGCCATCTTTAGATTCCATCCTGTATGAAAATGCTCCTTCGACATTTAAATCATTGACCGCTGATGGGGCGCACCAGTCATCTGAGGCGAAATTCCACTGGGTGATGTCTTCTGGGGTTGTCCAAAGCTTCCAAACTTCTTTTATTGGGAGCTTAACTGTTGCCTTAACAGTGATGGACTTTTTGTCTTTCATGGTTTAAGGATTATGGGAGAATAGTAAATTTCCTCAAAGAACGACTCTTTAGCAAATTCAATCGAAAATGCTGGCGAACGGACTTGGGATTCTACTATTGAGTTTCATCTCCTTCTTTCTTTTTGAAAAACCTATTCTTGATCCACCTGGGCAAAACAATGGCTCCTAAGATCAGATAAGGGTAATAGGTGAGAATGCGCCAGAAAATGGCAGAGATAAAAGTGTATTCGCCTAGGTACTCCTCGAAGAATGGAATGAAAAAGTATTCTGCCATACCACTGCTACCTGGTGTTGGAGATAGGAGCATAACTATCCACATGATTACCTGACGGGAGAATATTACCATGTGCTCGCCAAGGCTGACCTCAGCATAGGCAGTTACAATTGTGTTTAAGGTAATATATCGTGAACACCAGATGAAGATGGTAGTCAAAGATATAATCACCCAGTACTTTATGTGTTTTCCTTTTAATTCGGCTGACGCCATGATGATCTGATCTCCATACATGCTGGCCTGGTAGCGCCATCTTTTTAGCCACTTGATTGCCGTTAGCTTCAGCAAAATCCATTTAAACGCCCTTGGCTTGGCGAATAGGCCATAGGACATAATGACCGTATACAAGGCAATTAGTCCGTAACTAATGAAGAAGAAATAGGGAAGGCTTTTACCAATTTGAAGTTCGGCCGCTTCTACTTGCGGAAAAACCTGTCCTGGGGCTAGTAGCATGACTGTTGGAGCAGCAACAACAAAAAACATGTTGTCGAGTATGGCTGTCACCATTACAAAGGCTATGGATTTGCCAAAGTTGAGCCCTTCCATGGTTAGGATAAATACAGCTACTGCAGTTCCCCCAACAACAGAGGGCGTGACGGCTGAGGCGAATTCCCACAATACAATAATGGCTATGCAACGTATCCAGGATATCTTCTCATCTGAAATTACCCTAAGGCGATAAGCATAGCCGGCATGCCTAAAAAGCAAAGTGATTAGCGAGAGAAAGACTCCTTCGGAGTTGGCATCAAAAATCAGATTGAGATTGTTGGCTGTGACGTTAGGGTCATTGTAAAACAAAAATCCAACGATTCCCAAGCCCAGAGCTACGGGCACCCATACATTTTTCGGATTCAGTACTTTAAATACTTCCTTGGCATTTACCTCCATTAATCTGCTTCTACCTCCTCGAGTTTTTCCACCCAAAAATTATTGAACCCTTCTCCAAGATGTAAGGTGATCATCCTGAGTTGCAACAGTTCAAGAATGGCCAAAAAATTAAATATCACAGCGATCTTTTCAGGCTTGTCTTTGATCACGTCTTCGAATGAAAGCTTATCCTTGGTCGTCAGACGATTTAATATGAAAGTCTTCTGTTCGGTGATGGTGTATGGATACTGAACGACCTGATGAACTGGCTTGTTCTTTTCGTATTCGTATCGCTTCAGGACCTTCTGATAAACTTTCAAAAGTTTGTAAAGATCAATATCCTGAAGTTCTGCTTCCACATTGGAAGATTCGGCCAAATGCCGAATTTCCTTTACTACATTGCCTCGCTTCTCTCTATCCAATCTATCCGACTCTAGTTTGGTCAGTTCCCCAATGATCGATTTGTATTTTTTGTATTCCAAAAGGTGCTTCACCAGTTCTTCCCTTGGATCAATTTCCTCGCCTTCCTCATTGAGTACGGGTCTTGGTAAAAGCATCTTGGCTTTGATGCGCATAAGGGTAGCAGCAACCAATATAAACTCACTGGCCACCTCTACATTCATGTGTTCGAGCCGGTGTATATAGCCCAGAAAATCATTTGTGATCTTAGATATGGGTATATCGTGAATATCCAGTTCATCCCTTTGAATAAAGAATAGCAGCAGGTCAAAAGGGCCCTCGAATAAGGGAAGTTTTACTTCGAAATTCAACGATGAACAGGTTTATACTTTGAAGGCTTCAAAGGTAATCTGATTTATGGAAAATATGAGAAAACTTAGACTATAGAATAGTGTAAATCACTTCTTAGCCTTGTACACGGGCACAGCGCTACAGGCCTCTCCATACATCAGGCTTTTTACTACAGGTTTGAGCAGTCGTGTGATTTCTACATATGCAAATTCTGGCACGGGATAGCGACCACACCCTTTGATGATCACCCTTTCGTCCTTGAATTCTTCAAGGTTGATTTTGCTGAGGGCCTTTTGAAAAAGGAACTGTTCCAGGTTTTCCGGAGATCCAAAAATTACATTTTTAGAAAAGGGTTCGATTGCCGATACCAGTAGCATAAACGCCCAGGTTGGCACGATGGCATCAGCAGAACAAACTATGCCCACATTCTTATCTTGATAAATGCTCCAGTCATTGTTTTTTACAAACTCACGAAAGTCCTTTTCCTTCAGGACAAATCCGTTGAAAAGATTGTCCTTGATATCGTAGATCACTCTTTCGTCTTTGTCGTAATAATCTTCTAAGTCGAAGTTGACAAGGGCACTATTGGCTACTCTGTTAATGATTTCTCCTTCCATGTCTACAAAAGCTTTTTCTTGGATTTGATAATTCTGAATTCTTTGAGATAGAACGGCTCATAATACGCCAGGTTTTCGAATTCTTTGTTTTGGTATTTTTTGTAAGCCAATTGTCCAACCTCATTGGCTGAAGGAATAACACCTTTTACAAATCTTGCATTCGAGTGCTTCAAAATTGGCTCGCATTTATCAGAGCCATCACCAAAGAATATCACTTCTCCTTTTTCAAGGTGGGTGGAAAAAGAGCTTTCATCAACGATCACCGCTTCGGTTTCTTCGATGGGTTTCATATTACTTCCGAAAATACTGCAATATACTTCCAACCTTCTGGCGTCAATCATAGGGCAAAAAACGGCTTTAGAAGTATTCGTATTGGCTATTTGTTGAGCCATGGCTTCCAATGTATTCACAGCAATCAATGGTATATCCAGAGCGTAGCACAGGCCTTTTGCCGTCGATACTCCTATCCTCAAACCCGTATAGGATCCAGGGCCGGCTGATATAGCAATGGCACCAAGGTCGCCATTCGAAACCCCAGTATTCTCAAGCAATTGTTCAATGAGAACATGGGTGAGGCTGGAATGTGATTTTTCAAGGTTGTACTGCTGTAGACCAACTAATTCACCGGATTTATGAATGGCTACAGAACCAGCACTGGTGGCTGTATCTATACTTAATATTGTACTCAAGGCTTAATTGGAAAGAATGGAGTTGTATTTTTCTTCGTCCTTTAGGACTTCTGCCGCAGCGGTTACTGCCGGGTCATGACCGAGGGATGCTTCTACCATTCCTGGGTGAAGGTAGTATCTACTAACGATTTCTTCTTCAAGTAAGGTTTTAACCTCATCCTTGTATTCGGCCAAATATGATTTTCTTACGCTCATCAGTTTGTCCTTCAGCTTATCAATTTGTCCCTTCAGACCTTTGTAGTACTTCTCGTTTTTTGAAATATTCTCCAAAGCGGCAATCGCTTTGTCCATTTCAGATGAAAAGTCCAGGTCCTTGTTTTTAGACCACTCCAAAAATCCCCGATATTCTTCATCGGAAAGTTGAAAGTCTCTGGCGTTTGATATTTCCTTGTGCTCAAAGTGGTATTTTGTGGCATAGTCAAATAGAAAATTCTGATTGACGATATTCATCAAGAGATTCGAGTAGTATTCCACATCCACAGGAATATCAGGATCAATGCCACCACCATCATAAACTGTTCGGCCATTTTTGGTTTTGAACTCCACTTTTAATGAATCCGGAATTTTACCCACACTACCGTCAGGGTTCCGGTGAGAGTAGTCTATCGCCTGGATGCATCTACCAGATGGGATGTAGTATTTGGCTGTGGTTAATTTCAACTGAGCGTCATAGGGTAATTGACGTGTGCCTTGTACCAAACCCTTGCCGAAAGTTTTCTTGCCTACCAATACCCCTCGGTCATAATCTTGTATAGAGCCCGAAACAATTTCTGCAGCTGAGGCGGTACCGTTACTTATCAAAACAGCAACGGGGATATTAGAATCAATGGCATTTTGTTGTGCCTTGTACACCTGGCCCACTCCGGACGATTTGCCTTTTGTGCTAACAATTTCTTTACCCTTCGGAATAAAAATATTAGCAACATTAACTGCTTCGGAAAGTAAGCCACCAGGATTTCCTCTAAGGTCAAATATTATTTTTTTAGCTCCTTGTTCTTTCAGCGTATTTAGTGCTTCTTTAACTTCTTTTCCTGCATTGGTAGTAAACTCTGAGAGGCGAATAAATCCGATTTCGTCATCATACATGCCGGAGTAATTCACGTTATTGATGATGATTTTGGCACGCTCTATTTCTATGTCAAATTGACTTTCAGTACCAAACCTCTCTATGGTCAATTTAACAATCGTGTTGGGCTTGCCCTTTAGAAGTTCGCTTACTTCGGTAGAAGATTTTTTGGCCAGATCAATGTCGTCAATCTTTATGATCTTATCTCCAATTTGCAATCCGCTTTCAAAGGCTGGAAAGCCTTTGTAGGGCATGATTACTGTACTCACACCTTTTTTCTTTCCTACTATTGCACCTATTCCTCCATATTCTCCAGTGGTGGAGGTCCTATAACTTTCTAACTCCGATTCAGGAATAAAGTCTGTATATGGATCCAGGGAAGAAAGCATAGCATTAATGCCTTCAAGAACCAGCTCATCCGGATCAACTTCGTCCACATAGTTGCTGTTTAGCTCTTTAAATAGAGTACTGAAGATGTCAAGGTTGCGAGTGATTTCGAAATAATTATCATCAATTCTGGAGAAGGATAATAATGCAACTACCCCTACAGACAACACCGTTCCCAACAAGATTTTCTTCATAACTGAACTGACTATTTCGACTTTAAACGCTCCAATGATTTAATTAGTTTAGATTCAATGAAGTTGAAGTCATGAATTTCATTTGCCGTGTAAATATAGGCAATTAGCAAATATGAACTAGATTCTTTTACGTCGGCGAGAATTGCTTTATTCAGGCGGTAAGCTTCTTTTATGCGCCGCTTTATGAGATTGCGATCTACGGCTCTTTTGAATTTCTTTTTTGGTACAGAAATGAGGACCTGATGGTTATCGATATCGCTTTGTGCTAAAAATTTGATTGTGAAGGGATAACTGAACATAGATTGCCCATCATTAAAAAGAAGATCAATCAGTTTTTTGCTACTGAGCCTTTCGTGTTTGCCAAACTTATGTGAATGTTGAGGGTCAGTCACTTTTCCCATTTGATTAAGTGTAGATTTTGGGATAGACTGGCGGCAGACCCGTCATTGTATTCTGGATCTTGAGGGAGGGAAGGGTATTGAGAATGACGTTCATTTGATTCTAAAGTTAATCAAATGAACGTCATACCAACGAATTATCTTTTGTGTTTCTTCTCGTCAGAAACAGTCAGTTTTTTTCTTCCTTTAGCCCTTCTTCTTGCTATAACAGACTTACCATTAGGATCTGCCATCCTTGTTTTGAAGCCGTGTTTGTTTCTTCTTTTTCTCTGTGAAGGTTGAAATGTTCTTTTCATCGTCTTATATTTTTATTCAATAGGCCAACCCAGCTAAAAACACTGACCTAAACCATTTATTTTCGCATTTTTGAAAACGGAGTGCAAAGCTAAGTACCTTTTGCGGAATAACAAAGGGTGGGTTGTGAATGTTCTCCTTCTTTTTCAAAACCTAAAGTATATTGCAGACATACATTTAATGCACCGACGGACATGGCTGATATCAGATATAAATTAACCTTTCCAAATAGGCTTACACACATGATTCACATTGAAATGATAGTGGAAAATGTGGCAGCACCCGAACTGACGTTCATATTGCCGGATTGGAGGCCGGGAAGGTATGAATTGGCCAGCTATGTCGCTAATATTAAGTCCATTCATTTTAACGATTCAAATGAGGTTGAGCTTAATGCCCACAAAATTAAAACGAATCAATGGGTAATAGAGACAAATAAGGAAAAGTCTGTAAAGGTGAATTATACCTACTATGCTTATAAAATGGATGCAGGCAGCTCGGTGGTTGATGATGAGCAGATCTATATAAATTTTATCAACTGTCTATTATATGCGCCCGGAAGGCAGAAAGAACAAACAGAAGTGATTGTTGACATTCCGGATGGCTTTAAGTCTACTTGTGCCCTAATCCAAAATGATAATAGTGTATATGTAGCGTCAGATTATTTCGAATTGGTTGACTCTCCTTTTTTAGCCAGCGATAGCTTGAAGCAGCTAACTTACTATTCTTATGAAAAAGAGTTTAATGTTTATATTCAAGGGGATTGTCCTTTGGATGAAGGTGAGGTAATTGCGGAATTCAAAAAATTCACCGACTATCAAATTAAGCAAATGAGGGGTTTTCCTACCGAAAGGTATGACTTTCTTATTCAGTCATTGCCATATATGCACTATCATGGTGTGGAGCACAAGAACTCAACTGTTCTGGTTTTGGGACCGTCGGATCGGTCGAATAAAGAAAAATATCGAGAGGACTTGTTGGGTGTAGCCTCTCACGAGCTTTTTCATACCTGGAATGTGACCCGAATCAGGCCAGTGGAAATGTCTCCTTACAATTTCTCTATGGAAAATTATTACGAGACAGGATTTGTGACCGAAGGATTCACTACTTACTACGGGGATTTGCTTTTAGCTCGGAGTGGAGTATTCAGTGACGAAGATTATTTGAAAGAACTGAATACCCTTTTCAAAAGACATTTTGAGAATTATGGGCGTCATAACTTATCCTTAGTTGATTCGTCATTTGACTTATGGATAGATGGTTACAAAAAATTGTTGCCTGGCAGAAAGGTTTCTATATATGTCAAAGGTGCGATTACATCCCTGATGCTGGATTTAAGTATAAGAAAGAAAACTCTGAATGAATCTAGCCTTGATGATGTGGTCATGGATCTATGGGAAGGTTTCGGAAAAATTTCCAAAGGATACTCCAAAGAAGATGTATATCATATTGTGAGAAAATACCTGAAAGACGAAGCGGATCACTTCATTCAAGAATACTACGAAGGCATTACTCCGGTTGAGGATGAATTGACAAAATTGCTGGACTATATCGGGTGCAAGTTGGTTGTAGAATCCCATCCTGAAACTTTGGCATCCCTATATGGTGTGAGGATTGAAGCCAAGGGAGAGCGAAACCTGATCACTGAAATTGTGCTCGATTCTGCCGCTGAAGAGTATCTGTCAGTTGGAGATGAAATTATGAATTTAGATGAGATTAAAGGCGCGGCTTCTGAGAATGTCTCGGATTCAGAGTTCAAGCTCATCAGAAACACTAAACAAACGCGCATTACGCTAACACCAACAGAGGAGAGGTTTTTTGGGCTTTACCGGATAGAGAAAAATGATATGGCTTCTGAGCAGGCACAAAGTAACTATACTGTATGGATTAGCGGAAATCATTAGTATAGGGAAAATAGATCAGGCATTTTTTCGGCCATACTCTTTTTCTTACATTTGCTGCATATCTCAAAACTACTCCTCTACTACAATTCATTCGGTTTTACGATCTTAGAATACTATGAAATTCAATGATCTTTTGGTGAAGTTCCTTATCTGGAGACTTAAGCATGTCAGCAACAATAATTTTGTATTGATGCTGAGTGGGCTTATAGGCCTTATAGCAGGATTAGCGGCTGTCACACTTAAGACTTTGGTGCATTTCATTCAGGGAGCTCTAGAGAAAAACCTCGACATCACGGGTGTCAATTTTCTGTATCTCTTTTATCCACTGATAGGAATTTTCCTTACAATGTTTGTGGCCAGATATCTATTCAAAGAAACTTTAGGACACGGTATAACGCAGATATTATTCTTCATATCCCAAAGATCAAGTATCGTTCGACGGACAATGATGTATTCCCGAATGATTACAAGTGCCATCACCGTCGGATTTGGTGGTTCGGTGGGATTGGAGGCACCTATTGTGGTCACTGGCTCTGCAATTGGTTCAAATCTAGGTAGGCTCACGCACCTCAACTACAAGAAAAGAACTTTGCTTATAGCATGCGGTGCTTCTGGGGCTATTTCAGCAATATTTAATTCCCCGATAGCGGGGGTGATATTCGCCATTGAGGTAATTCTGGTCGAGGCAACTATCAATAAGTTCATACCCATTCTACTATCATCTGTCACTGGTTCATTGGTTTCGCTGGTTCTATTAGGGGATGATGTCTTGTTTTCGTTTAAGATCAAAGATCAATTCAGGGCAGAAGATGTTCCCTATTACATGCTCTTTGGGATCGCTTGTGGGATTGTGTCCGTACACTTTACGCGGGTCACTTATCTGGTAGAGAAGTGGGTGGCCAAAATCAAGAATCATTTCAGCAGGGCACTTCTTGGTGGTTTAGGGTTAGCCATCATAATATTAATTTTTCCACCCATATATGGTGAAGGTTACAATACTATACTGCTCCTTTTGTCTGGCAATGAATCGGATATTTTCCAAAGAAGCTTTTTCTATGGCTTCAGCAATCATGTACCAGGGCTCCTGATTTTTCTATTTTCCATAATAGTCATAAAGCCGGTTGCTTCGGCACTTACATTGGGCTCAGGTGGTAGTGGTGGTATTTTTGCTCCCTCACTTTTTATGGGAGGAATAGCCGGCTACCTATTCGCAGCTGGTAATAATTATCTCTTGCCCGGTCAGGTGAGTACGAGCAATTTTACACTGGTAGGAATGTGCGGAGTGATGAGCGGAGTACTCCATGCTCCACTGACGGCTATATTCCTGATAGCAGAAATCACTGGCGGGTACACATTGTTCGTACCCCTGATGTTGGTATCAGCGATTTCATTCACAACCATCATGTATTTTGAGAAACACTCATTATACACAAAAATTCTTGTGGAGCGAGGTGATTTGATTCAACATGACAAAGACAGGTATGTGCTGAGCTTAATCGATTTAAAGAAAGTCATAGAATCCGATTTGCTCACTATACATGAGGATGCCAAATTGGGTGAGTTGGTGGAGCTGGTGAAACGATCGAAAAGGAATATTTTTCCGGTAATCAATGAGGTAAATGAACTGCAAGGCATAATTACCTTGGATGATGTAAGGGATGTAATGTTTGATGAAGAGGCCAGAAATCAGGTAGAGGTGAAATCGCTGATGCAAAAGCCACCAACAGAGGTGTATCCCTCCGATGGTATGCAGACCGTGATGAATAAATTTGAAGTGACTCAAGCCTGGAACCTGCCTGTAATTGACAAAGGGAAATACCTTGGGCTCGTTTCAAAATCACGAATCTTCAATGCCTATCGTAAGAAGCTCATCTTGCAGGATAAAGAATAACTTTCCTAACCATCTGTCCTACAGTGGATTAATTTATTTTTTGCTTTTTTATTACGTAGGTTGTTTTGAATAATTTAAAGAAATTTCTTTTCCTCTGGCTCACATTAATCGATGTTATCAACAATTATGAAAAAATTATTTATTTCATAACTTACAGATAATAAGATTGTTATATATTTTTAATTAAAGCATGTGGATAAAGTTGTAAATTGTGGAAAACTTCCGTATCATTTTATTATTGTATTATTTGGAGAAAAATATTTTGTTTAGTACTCTTAAAATTGTGTTCGGTAGAAACAATTTGTTTACAGGTTCGTAATCAATGAGTTACTGAACAAGGGGGTTCAAAATTCCTCTGATGGTTACCAGCTAATTAATCATTTTATGAAAAACATTCTTGCCATTCTGCTCTTGGCGGCCAGTTCCTGCAGCGCTAAGCCAGTTGAAGTTGAAGTTGTGAAATTTATAGACCTTGAAGAAAGGTTACAAGGAGCAGGTGAAGAAGTATTAATAGTCAATTTTTGGGCGACCTGGTGTGCACCTTGCGTAAAGGAGCTACCCCAATTTGAGCAGCTACTTCAAGACAAAAAAGATGAAGGTGTGAAGGTGCTTTTGGTAAGTTTTGATTTTGCAGAGCAATTGGAAAAAAAAGTAATTCCATTCAAGAAGCGGAAAAACCTTAAATCTGAAGTAATTTTATTAGACGAAACTGATTACAACTCTTTTATTGATAAAGTTGATCCAAGTTGGTCGGGCGCAATACCCGCAACATTGATGATTGACCATCGTAACGGTAGGAGGGTCTTTTATGAAAAAGAATTCAAGGAAGGTGAGCTGGAAAGGGCTTTCGAGGATTTTATCAACAAAAACTAAATGACTATGAAAAGAAACATACTTATTGCCATTGGAGTGCTTTCTGTTGCAATGATTTTCTTTATCAATGCGAAGAAATCCACTTCACACGCTATCCCAAATTATGAAGTTGGGGATTATGCCAACGACTTTAATCTCAAGAATATAGATGGATCAATGGTGTCCATGGCCGGCATGAAAGAAGCCAAAGGTTTCATTGTGATATTCACTTGCAATACCTGTCCTTTTTCGAAAATGTATGAGGAACGTATCAACGAGTTGAGCATGAAATATGCAGGCAAGGGCTACCCTGTCCTGGCTATTAACCCAAATGATAAGAGTCGGTCTCCTGGGGATACATTTGACGAGATGAAAGCCAGGGCTAGCGATAAAGGATTCAGTTTCCCGTACCTATACGATGAGACCCAGGAAGTAGCGTCGGCGTATGGCGCCTCTCGTACCCCGCACGTTTTTGTTTTACAACGAGAAAAGGAAAAGTACAGAGTGGAATATGTAGGAGCAATTGACAACAATCACAAGGACGCTTCATTAGCTTCTAAAAAATATGTAGAGGAAGCTGTTGATAACCTATTGTCTGGTAAAGCAGTAGAAAACAAGTTTACCAAAGCAATAGGGTGCGGCATCAAATGGCGCGAGTCATGAAATAGCGTTGTAGTAAAGCGTTGAAGAATTTTCTGGCCTTAAGATTTTTTTAGAACAGGCTATTATCTGATCAGGCGTCACTGATCTGATATTGCTTACCTCCTGATTTATCATTGCAGTATCTTTAATGAGTGTGAAGTAGGCCAGATTGAATGCCTTGTTCAACAATTCCATTTCTCCGAATATATGAGAAGATTCCGACAAGTTTTTCGTTCGATCAAGTTCAAATTCACCCAAACCCTCAGAGATTAAATTTTCAATAACCTCGTCGATATATTCCTCCACATCCGAATAGTCAACAGCCTTATTGAGCTTACCATTAATGACCAAAAGGCCAGGATCAACAGAACCAGTAATGTGGACACTCAGCGAACTAAGTAACCGCTCCTTCTTTATCAATTTTTCATGAAGCCTTGACGATTTTCCTCTGCCTAAAATATCACTCAAAAGGTCACAAGCATAATAGTCTTTGTGCAGTCGATCCGGCATGTGATAAACTTTGTACAATGCATTTACAGGCACCTTAGATTCTATAGATTCACTTCTAATTTCGTTTTGAACTTTTTCTAGTGGCAGCCTTCTCTGATGCTCTGGTCCTTTGGCAATTGGCCCAAACCATTTTTCGGATAACCGCTTCACTTCATCAAAATCCACATCGCCTGCGACAACCAATATCGCATTATTGGGCTTATAAAACTGATAGAAGAAGGCTTTGACATCTTCCATTGTAGCATCTTCTATGTGCGATATATCCTTGCCAATGGTGGCCCATTTGTACGGGTGGTCTTTGTATGCAAGTGGTCGGAGTTTCAACCAGGCATCTCCATAGGGCTGATTCAAATAACGTTGCTTGAACTCTTCGATGACAACTTTCCGCTGCACTTCCAACACTTTTGGATCAAATGAGAGTGATAGCATACGATCTGACTCAAGCCAAAATGCTGTTTCCAGGTTGTTGGATGGTATGGAAATATAATAGTTGGTGAGGTCAGGTGAGGTAAAAGCATTGTTTTCTCCGCCAACCTTCTGTAAAGGCTCATCAAAGGACTCAATGTTGGCTGAACCTCCAAACATAAGATGCTCAAAAAGATGAGCAAACCCGGTTTTGTTAGGGTTTTCGTCACGAGAACCTACATCATATAGTACGTTCAGTACGGCAGTTTTTGTTGAATTATCCTCATGCACAACAACCCTCAACCCATTTTCCAGTTCAAATTTTTTGTATTCCATCAATGCTTTTCTTACAACAATTCCTTAACGATTTTCCGCTGGCAAACATAGCCTAAATGTGTTAATATGAGCTTGGCACATTTCTATAATTATGAGGATAACTTTTGGGAAATAAGGTAGTAATTCTGATGGTCAACATATCTTTGCCGGTATATGAAGTACGACAGGAAATCATTTTCTGATGATCAGCTTTTGACACTTTATCAGGCCCTATTGAAACCAAGGTTGATAGAGGAGAAAATGTTGATTCTGTTGAGGCAAGGTAAGATAAGTAAATGGTTTTCTGGTTTCGGACAAGAAGCCATTTCGGTAGGTGCGGCATTGGCTTTAGATTCGGATGAATACATATTGCCGATGCACAGGAACTTAGGTGTATTCACGTCGCGAGAGATTCCACTGACTCGACTTTTTGCTCAATTTCAAGGGAAAAAGTCAGGGTTTACAAAGGGTAGGGACCGATCTTTTCATTTTGGATCGAAGGAGCATCATATAGTGGGTATGATCTCTCACCTTGGTCCTCAGCTTAGCATTGCTGATGGAATTGCTTTGGCACAAAAACTTCGTCAAACTAACAAAGCGACGCTTGTGTTTACTGGTGATGGAGGGGCTAGCGAAGGGGAATTTCATGAGGCTCTGAATGTCGCTGCAGTTTGGGACTTGCCTGTGATTTTTGTTGTGGAGAATAACCAATGGGGCTTGTCCACGCCCAGCAGTGAACAGTTTCGTTGCAATTCATTTGTTGACAAAGGGATTGGTTATGGCATAGAAACAATGCAATTGGACGGTAACAATATTTTGGAGGTTTATGAGGGAATTCAAAAAGCTGCGAATTCCATTCGGGAGAACCCCAAACCGATTTTGGTCGAATGCATGACCTTTCGCATCAGAGGGCATGAGGAGGCAAGTGGTACCAAATATTATCCGGCCGGGCTTATTGAAACCTGGGAGAAAAAAGATCCTGTTACCAGGTACCAGCAATTTCTATTTGATGAAGGGGTATTAGGTAAATCGATACAGCAAGAAATTACTACTCAGATTAAAAATGAGATTGATTTGGCGCTAGTAGAAGCTTATGCAGAAGGTTCTGTGAAACCCGATTTGCAAGAAGAACTTTCTGATGTTTATAGCCCATTTGATCAGGTGGTAGTGAATCCAAGAGCTAAAGCGAAAAATGAAAGACGCTTTCTGGATGCCATGTCGGATGGGTTGAGGCAAAGTATGGAATTGCATAATGATCTGATTTTGATGGGCCAGGACATTGCTGAATATGGTGGCGTCTTTAAGGTGACGGAGGGTTTTGTTGAGAAATTTGGCAAAGAACGGGTCAGGAATACACCATTGTGTGAATCGGCCATTATTGGAGCTGGTCTGGGGCTGTCCATAACCGGAATAAAATCGGTGATTGAAATGCAATTTGCTGATTTCGTAACCTGTGGTTTCAATCAGGTAATAAACAATCTGGCTAAGAGCCATTATCGCTGGGGGCAAAATGCCGATGTGGTCATTCGGCTGCCAACCGGTGCTAGCGTAGGTGCCGGACCATTTCACTCCCAATCTAATGAGGCCTGGTTTTTTCATACACCCGGGCTAAAAATAGTGTATCCTTCCAGTCCTGCGGATGCTAAAGGACTGCTGAATGCTGCCATTGAAGATCCCAATCCTGTGCTTTATTTTGAGCACAAGGCCCTGTATAGGTCAATTTCTGAATTGGTGCCTGATGACTATTACACCACTGAAATCGGAAAAGCTCAATTGTTATCACAAGGAACTGATTTGTCCATTATCAGTTATGGACTGGGTGTTCATTGGGCAAAGGAAATAATTGATGAAATTGACGATGTAAAGGCCGATATTCTGGACTTAAGAACCCTACTACCCTGGGACAAAGAGTCTGTAATGGCCACCGTAAAAAAAACCAACAAAGTATTGATTGCTCACGAAGATTGCTTGACTGGTGGCGTGGGCGCGGAGATAGCCGCATGGATTGGCGAACACTGTTTCGAACACCTTGATGCACCCATAACGCGTGAAGGAAGCATCGATACACCTGTACCTTTTTCACATGAACTTGAAAACAATTTTTTACCAAAGGATAGGATCAGGAGTAAAATCCTTGAACTAGTCGCTTACTGAGCTCACCAGTCTAGGAAATGATTCAACACAATAATCAAATTATTTGCTAACTTTCACGTTTCAATCGTAATGAGAAAAAAGCAATTATTGCCTCTGGGTGTATTCCGATTTATCATCGTGCTATTGGTGGCACTCTGGTGCAGTATTTCTGTCTCTCAAGCACAGTTGCTGGAGAATAGAAACAAACTCAAAACCGAAAAGGCTACAAAGAAGGGTTTCTCTCTCTACAAAAAAAAAGTGGTGAAGCGGGTTCCGTCTGGAGATGTCAAAACGGATGACAAGCAGGTTTCACCAAAGTACAGTCAAAATCAAGAATCATTCAGAAGCAAGAAAAGAGTTTCACCCAAATACTCCAAAAGGGGTAGATGGAAGTCAATTCGAGCCATTACTCCCAGGTACTCTCAAAGCACTGCAGGCCAAGGTGGCGATAGGGCAGTTTCACCAAAATACTCGAGACCAAGGCGAGCAGGAAAAGTAACAATCATTTCTCCTAAGTATTCCAGAGATGTAGCGGGTCAGGGTTCGGATCGGGCAATTATACCAAAATATTCCAGAGATGTCGCCGGTCAGGGTTCGGATCGCTTGGTTAGTCCAAAATACTCCAGGGACATAGCGGGCCAGGGATCCGATAGAATAGTGAACCCAAAATATTCTCGTTTTGTAGCTGGTCAGGGGTCCGATAGGGTAGTAAATCCAAAGTATAGTCGCAGCATTGCCGGACAAGGCTATGACCGAGTTGTAAGTCCTAAGTATTCGAGTGATATTGCCGGTCAAGGGTCTGATAGGGTAGTTAACCCAAGGTACAGCCAGTATGTCGCGGGGCAGGGAATGGATCGTGTGGTGAAACCACGGTTCTCGGTGAACCCTCTGTATCAATATAAATATAAGCTTCCAGCTACAGCATCCGGGTCAATGGTATTTGAATTCCCCAAGAAACTTTATGAAAAAGGAAGGAAGCGAAATGCCAATGGCGAATCCGAATGGATGGGACCTGAGGTAGTCATTATTGATCATAAAAGATCAGAATTCGCCGACTATACAGGAAAATTTAAAAAGCAGAAAAAAGGAAAGAAAATGCACCCAAGTGCAAATTACTTGTTTGCTAAATATAACAATAGCAGGATTGCACGTGATGCTATGCAAAAGGCAAGTATTCTTTGGGTGAGAGTACACATGAACCAAACCGACCCGAAAGGTGTTAAGAAAAAGCCATCCAAATTAAAGTTTGACAAGGATGAAGCGGAGATTTGGAATAATGAAGAACGGGAATACACCAAGAACTAAATATGAATTGGAATAAGCTTACCCAGATTGAGACACTGGAAGAAATCAAATCAAAGTCTCAAACTCAGCCAGTACTTATCTACAAACACAGCACAAGATGCAATATCAGCAGCATGGTGCTTCACAAACTGGAAAGGCAATGGAAACCAGAGGAAATGCGAAATGTAGAAATTTACTTCCTCGACCTCATAGCTCATAGGGACGTTTCCAACGCTATTGAAAGTGATTTTTCAGTTAGACATGAATCTCCGCAGGTGTTGGTAATTACTGATGGTGTATGCAGCTACCACGACTCACATATGGGTATTACATATCAAGCACTGAGAAGGAATCTAGGAAGTATTGAGGCCGTCATTTGAAGGTCTTAGTCTTTGGTAAGGTCTAAAATCAAGGCTTTTATTTTCTTGGCTTTTTTTCCATACACAAAGTATAGAAACAAATACATCAGCACGATAGCTAGTGTGAAACATGATGCTGTATAGACGATAAACCAGCCATCAGTAGCATATTTGTCTGTAAACAACTTCGGGTCTACTATATAAACAGCGGCTAAAAATAAAGGGACGGCCAAAACGAGGTTGGCTACCTTGTAGTGCGCAATAAATCTATTGATCATGCTATAGACTAGTTGTAGATATATGATAACACTCTTGTCAACTTTTGTTTCGCTGAGTTTCCTAATCAGGTTTTTATAATAGAAAAAATAAATTGCGTCTACGATTAAGAAGAAAAATGCAATGAGCCAGTTTCTATTTGCTAGTAGATAGCCGCAGAATAGTGTGAGTATCACAAGATTCAGCCACATCTCAAAGCGTAGTGAATTGATAAACTTGCTAATGATGCTGATCGAACCCTTTTCCAGGATTTTCTGCACTTCATGAGCATCGAGTTCCGTGGATTCAGCCTCTGAACCCTCGTCCCATATTTTCTTAATATCTAAATCTTTCATTGATAATAGATTTTAGCTGATTTTTTACCCTATTCACTTTGGCACCCACATTGGTGACTGTGATACCCAGAATTTCTGCCATTTCCTTGTAGCTTTTGTCATCCAGGTACAGTAGTATGATGGCCCGGTCAGATTCCTTCAACAACCTAATGGCTTTGTAAATGGTTTCAATATTTTCTTCCGTGGAACAGTCATCATCCTCTTGTAGGTCAAAAGGGATACTGTTTACTGTTTGAATGTTTTTTTTCTTCTTCCTCAGCTGAGAAAGACAGACATTCAGGCATACCCTATAAACCCATGTTGACACTTTAGATGCACCACGGAAAGAGTCAAATGATTTCCAAAGTTGGACAATGCACTCCTGCTGATAATCATTAAAGTCTTCATTGTTGTTTGTATATGCCCTACAAATTTTTGCAATAATCCTCTGGTTGTTGTTCAATAAATCCTGGAATTCAGGTTTCATACCAATGTTGGTCTGCATTAAGCTATAGGTGCAATTCCCAGCTAGATTATTACAAAATTATTTTATAGGCATCCTTTCAAAAGGCTTGGTTCTATCAAAAAGATAGCGATAGGTATGGTGGGTTTTACCAATTTCTCCACCCACTTGCTTCACCACGATTATCATTTTTCTATTGAAATCGCCTATCCAGTTCATCTCAAGAATAGGATAGCGTCTATAGTCTCTCTGTACCATTTGAGCAGTAGCCATCACAAGCGCTCCATCCAGACCCTTTCCCTGATGCTCCGGAGCTACACCAAATACCAGTCCGAGCATTTTTTTGTTCGTTTTTCTCCACTTGTGCCATACGAACTTCAGCTTGCCTATAAGGTCTAGCTTACCGTTGACATGTTTAAATATCTGATTGACTTCTGGTAGGTTGATGTAAAAGGCTACCGGATCTCCCTTGTAGTATGCAAACCAGATTATTTTTTCATCGATAATAGGTTTCATTTGTTTCATTATAGCTTCAGATTGCTCTTTGGTCATTTCTGCAACGCCATCATGATTTGCCCAGGCTTTATTGTATACGAGGCGAAAATCTTCGGTGTATTTGGGAAGATTTATGAGCCTCATGTGCTCAAAGGAATAATCAGGATCCTCATTCAGAATCTCAGACTTTTTCATAATCCTTGGATGAAAGGGGTCGAAGGTATTTCTAATGAAAGTGAATTGCTTGAAATAGACTTGAAAGCCATAATTCTCTAACAGGTCTCTATAATATGGAAGTTGATAATTGCATTGGTAGTTCGGTTCTATATCATATCCGTCCACCAGCAGCCCCCACCATTTGTCTCTGTCTCCAAAGTTGATCGGACCATCCATGGCCTCCATACCCTTTTCTTGCAGCCAATCTTTTGCTTTGTCAAACATTTCGTTAGCTACTTCTTGATCATCGATGCACTCAAAGAATCCTATGCCACCAGTCGGCTGATCATTATCTTTGTTGGCTGTTTTATTATTGACGAAAGCAGCTATTCTTCCCACTGTTTCACCACCTTTCTTCGCTATCCACCGTTTACATTCACCATATTTAAAGGTCTTGTTCTTTTTAGTATCAAAGACGTTTTCAATATCCTTGTCCAAAGGCCTTATCCAGTTTGGTTCGTATTTATAGATTCGTAGCGGTAATTGTAAAAACTCCCTTTTCTCCTGATGTGACTGTACTTCCCTGAGTTCCATAAATCTGCTTGTGAATTCGTTTTAGAATGGCGCGTAAAAGTATAGAAAATTGAGAATTAAGCGCACTGCTATATGTGTATTGAGAAGCTATTTTATGAGTGGAAGAAAAAAGAGTAAAAAAAGCAGGTCATTTTTTGCAAAAAGCAATGAGCTAAATATATTTGCACCTCCAAAAATCGGAACAGCAGGTTTCGTTGGAAAAATGGTCCGTTCGTCTAGGGGTTAGGACGCCAGGTTTTCATCCTGGTAACAGGGGTTCGATTCCCCTACGGACTACACTAAAAGCCTTTTGAAGCAATTCAAGAGGCTTTTTTGATTTTTGGGCATACAAGAAAGCTTACACATTTTCGAACAAGACTAGTTGAGTTCTGGGGATTCATTAATAGTACAACGACTTCTGCGCCACGTACTTTTTTTTGGATCCTACACATGAGATGGATTTAACCTTCTTAGGCACTAGTTCGCCGCAAAGTTTGAATCAACAATATAAGTCAGTAAATTTCCTTACAATAGATATTGTGTGCAATACACCTAAGAATTAACTACCGATATTTGCCAGTCATGAATCAAAAACTAATACTATTATTATTAATCGCTATCTTTTTTATTCATGATTCTTTCTGTCAGCAGGATCCCAAAGAGGCGATACGGCTTTCTTCAATCATTAATACAGCTGGAAGAGAATCTTACCCGGTACTTTCTCCTATGGGAAAACTAATTTTCTTCACAAGACAAAAAAGTGTTCGCGATGATCAGGATATATGGATATCTACATATCTAGGTGACAACAATTATTCTATCGCTAAAAAACTTCAATATCCTATCAACGATAGGGGTCATAATAGTCTCATTAGTTTGCCCAACTATAACACCTTAATTATGTGGGGAGCTCCAGACAAGCATTTCGGTGTTAGGATATCTAATAGAATTGAAAATGGTTGGTCCAAACCTAAAGATTTCTTTAATCGAAAAATTGAAAAAAGCTACGGCAATATATCAGTAGGAAATGATTTGCGAACGGTTGTTTTCGGCGAAGGGGGAGATCTATTTGTAACATTTAATGAAAACGGCGAATGGTCCGAACCGAAGAATCTAGGAAATACTATAAACACAGGTGAAAAGGAAGATATATCATTAATCGCTGCTGATAATGCAACAATTTACTTCATATCCAATGGTCATGGTGGTTTTGGAGGTCAGGATTTCTTCATGAGCAAGAGATTGGATGATTCATGGACAAACTGGTCAAAACCTGCAAACCTGGGACCTTCCATAAATTCTAAATCAGATGAATATGGACTTTTTGTGCCTGCCTTAGGAGAATATGTCTATTTCACTAAAAAAGATGAGAATAAGGAGTTCAGCTCTAATATATATAGAGTCAAGCTTGATTCAACTAACAAACCACAACCTACCTTATTGGTAAAAGGGAAAGTCCTTAATGCCAAAACAAAAGCTCCAATTCAAGCTAAGATCATTTACAAGGACCTGGTCAACAATGAGGAGTTGGGAAGCTCACTGTCAGAACCTCATTCAGGAACTTATGAGGTTATTTTACCCGCTGGTAGGTTATATGAATTCTATGCAGAGAAAGAAAAATACTACCCTGTCAGTAAAAACATTGATCTGAGGCATTACGATAAATACGAAGAAATTTCCAGGGATTTAGAGTTGGCTCCATTGACAGAGGGGATTCAAATACGACTTAATAACCTCTTTTTTAGTACTAACAGCTCTGAGTTAGATCATGAATCATTGCCTGAATTAGATAGACTTTTACATTTAATGAAAAAAAATCTCAAGATAAACATCAAGGTAAATGGACATACAGATAATGTTGGTCCCGAATCAGTTAATCAGATTTTATCAGAAAATCGAGCTAAAAGTGTAGTTCAATATCTTTCAGAAAATGGCATTGATGAGGCAAGACTTTCTTACCAAGGGTTTGGCGAAAGTCAACCCGTGGATGATAACAACACAGAGACCGGTCGAAAAGCGAACAGGCGGGTCGAATACGAGATAAAGAATCTACAATGACCTGTGTAAATTTTATTCATGGGCTTGCAATTGAAATGCTACATTGTCAAAACATCTTTGCCTGTTGCTGAGATAAAAATGAATGAGATAACAACTCTTGATGAGAATAAAATTCTGTTATAATAAGCCATTCTAGGGCCTATTTTGGTACTAAAAACCTCAGGCCTGAAAACCTCCACATTCCATGTCAATTTCATTATGTCGAGTGCCAAATTTGAGGGTAATCAAGTTGTACATTACCTTAAAGCTCCACTACTACCTCATTATTTAGCATTGTAATTTCTGATTGGTTCATTGATAGTTCTATTCTTATCTCCTTGCCCTTCATTTCTTTTGGCAATGTGAATTGAACAACCTTCGTACGTGGCTCCAAATCATTGGGGGCTTCTAAGGTATCAACAATAGTTGACCACAACTGTGTATCGTTTTGAGCATTAAATACCTGAACATTTATTGATTTGGCCGTTTTATTACCAATGTTATGAACGGTCACATTGATCGGGATATCTCCTTGTTGATCCCAGTCTTTGGTGATATACACATCTTCTTCTGAAAGAGCTGCATCGGCCCTTGGGAAAGTCATTGACTCGTAGCTGGAAATTTGTTCGATACGTAATTGGAGGAGGTTATCAGATTGAACCTCAAAAGTCGTATAACTGGTTCGTTCCAATATCTCTATCTCCTTGCCAAGCAATTCCTCATTCTCCTCTTTGGCTACCAGGCTTAACTTATACTTACCAGGCGCCAATTGCCAGGTATTTAAACCCACTTCCTTAGAATCACCAAAATTATATATTTGAGCATTCAACTCTTCATTGCTACATTTCCCAACCAACACCGCTAGGTCAGGCCCTGTGTTTTTCCACGTAGCGGATAAACCTGGAAACTCATAACCTGAACCAATGTGCCCTGTGTACATGCCAAAAAGTAAATCATCATGTGGTATATTCACTCTATCAGTAAATTTTACTTCAGTTGTGAATAAAGGGTAGTTGTATCTTATGGTGCCAAGGATTTCCTCTAAGCCATCTTCAATATATTGCTCATCGCCTTTAACGAGATATTGGCTGTACTGCCTGCCGGATGTTTTGATTAAGTCATCAAACCTGGTAGTCCCGGTTATGGCTTTAGCTGATCCAAACAACTTCATCAGATTGTTATTAGGTCGGCTTTCACCATTATTCATGCCCCATAATTGAGCCGCTACCCATTCCTTCGAACCAGGTTTGGTGGCATCAATATTCTTCGGATTTTTATGATTCATCATATAATCAAAAGTGGTATTCATTGGCTTCAATAGAGATTTCTGACCAATGATGGCGTAAAGCCCCAGCAGTTGGTTATACATTTCACAAATGTGCCCCAGGCTTTCCCAGTCAAAATAATCCCAACCCAGGCCTTTTCCCGGAGCATGCCACTCCGGAGAGTACCCGCCAATTTTATCATCAACATAGGACACGGCTGCTGGTAGCACTCCCGATGGTTTTCCGTTTTCCGCACGTGCCGCATCATCTATCCAGGCTTGTCCCCATTCATTGAAAAGATCAATTGTACTGGGGTTTTGATTGTACCATGCAGCCCACAGTCCAGGCAAGGTTGCGCGCGCATTTAGTGGCACATCTACAGCATAGGGTGGTGTCTCGTCAACAGCAGATGCAGACAGGTAGCAAGACTTAAAATGACGGTGACCATAGCTATTTATTCCAGTCCAAACATCTCTGAAATTCTGCATGCTCACCAGACACCTTTCCACATAAATGGGATTGCCATAGTTCATTAAAAACATAGCTGGGTGAGTATCCCTGAATAGCTCAGCAGAATGTTCAACATCTTCAATCTTTTTTGAAAAAGCCCTTTCTAAAAGCCCACTGTTCCATACACCATTTACCAGCTTCGTATAAGCCTTTCGAGCCTTCTGATCGTCAGCTCCTAATATTCCAGGCAACCACCATCGAAGTATTTCCACATCATCTCCGAATTTCCCTCCGAGCTCTCCATTATCAGCCTGGACACTGTCAGCCCACCAATGCATCATCTCTTGCAACCTGTACATGGATTCTCTTTGGTAGTTTGCCCATTTTGGAGCCTGAGTATCTATCTTTTCATAGGGGCTCTTATGAGGAACCTTATCACCATTGTACATTTTGACCATTGGATGATCCGGAAATTTTGTATATAACATTTTGAAATGCTTTTCATACTGCTCCCGGTTATACTCATTGCCTTGTTCGAGATACAACCAATAATGAGCTCTGGCCAATAGGTACACTGAACGGTCATATAGAGGACTTTCATCATCAACAATAATCTGGCGCAGCAGGTCGGAGGCAATATGATAGCGGTTGAAAATACTCAACCCAGTTTGCTTTACTGCCCAAGACCACCAGCCAATATCGTAGTAGTAGGCTGCCAGCTTGTATTTTTTTAGAATATTCAGTTGATTGATAAGATTCACATTCCCGGAATCTTCTGAGAGTTTGGATTCAATAGCCCTGATTTGATTTGAGATTTGAAGTGTGTCCTGGTCAAGCAATGTGGCTGTTTCAAAATCTTCCCAATCAATTTGTGGCCTTAGTTCCAGCCCATGAAGGGCTACTGCACTACCATTTTTTGATGTTACTTTAATGATGGCATGGTCTTTTGTCAAACTCACCTTTTGGGCTATTGACCTATAGTTAAGCCTTAACCATGGAGTAGCTGTACTGTCCATTACTTCTTCATTATTTATGGTGACGACCATATCCATTGGTTCGGAAGTACCGTTTCCCAGGTTCATTGTAAATACATAATCTCCGGGCTCTGCATCAATTCTAAAAACTAAGCTATCTTTCGCCGATATCCCATCCTTCAGCAACAGATTCATTGGCTTTGTTTTTTCATTATCGAATTCAGCTTTTACGTTACTGCCAATCCAACCGAAACCTATTTCAGATTCATATTTTGTATTGCTTTTTACAGCAATAAACCCGTCTGCTAGTTCAGAATTCAATGGTCCAAAATCGTATAAGTAGTTGGTCTTTGTGGAGTTTTGGTTACAGCTGATGACAAACCAAGCCATCATCATATAGAAGAAATTTCTCGAGATGAAATTCATAGAAATAGTTTTTAGAAAGTTATGATCACTTTAAATAGCAGTCATTGTTGTTCTGTTTTGTGGACTATTAAAGATAAATCCAATCCTTTAATTTAAAACATGTCTGCAGCCCTTCAATAACAGAATAACATTAATTTTCCTGCTGATACAGGAACAGACAAGTTTGACACTATATTGAAGATGCACTGAGGATTATCAGCTAGTGTTTTTACAGCAACAATCCTCAGAGGACAATAAAAAAATTATCTCCAACACACCTGGGTTGAATGAATGGTTTGAAAACTATTTTTCGCAATCAATTCCCGATACTGTTAGAATAGAAAGGCACGGAAATCTCTAAATACGTAAGTAGCCTATTCATATCTAAGTGATTTCATTCATTTCGAATTCCGTAGATGAATGACTCATTAAAATTTTTTCAAATTCTTTTTGGGGGTAATCTCCTTTTTATTGTATCATTAAATAGTAATAAAAAATAATTTAATAGTTATATTATAATATTTAATTATTGATACGTTTAAATTTTGAATTACTTAAATACAAAAAAATCAAATTATTATGAAAGGATCAATCAAAAAAATATCAATCGTATTTCTAGCTGCTATGACCTCAATATTAGCAAGCTGTCAAGATGACCCGGTGGACCTGGAAATTGAAGAAGGCCCTCAAATGGGTCAGTTCGTTACCGAAAGTTTCGACAACCTTACACTCGCAGATCTTCAAGCCTTGCCCACACCCTTTGAATCTCAAATGACAGCTGCAATTCCAAGTAATGGGAGGGTTGCGACCAGTAGTACTAACCTCTTAATTGCAGCAGTATTTGAGTTGTTGGAAGGGGCAGCACTGGAAGGTATAGAGCTTGATGAAGAAAGAGGATTGGAAGTGTATCGCCTCATTTTTCAACTCGAAGATGAAAGCATTATCGAAGTAGCAGTGGTAAAAGAAGCATTCGAAATCATTGAGATTGTCGGTTATGACGGCTCCTTCGAGTATGACCTGGATCCACAGGGTGACTTCATTGCAATGGCTGCAGCACTTGAAAAAGCGATGTTGGCTAAAGATGGAAAGGTTGTTCATTGGGAGCTGGAACTGGAAGAGGACAACAAGTGGGAGTACGAAATCCATATTGAAAATGATTTGGGAAGATTTGAAGTGGAGGTAGATGCGTTTACCGGCGATGTGATTGCCATCAATGAAATGGATGAAGAGGATGAAGAGGAATTTGAAAAAGAAGAGGAAGACGATGACGAGAAAGAAGAAAAAGAGAAGCAGAAACTTCCCGAAGACATAAAGGTAGCCCTGGCTGCCATTACTGATGCTAGGTTGAAGTTTGCTGAAAAAGAAGAGGCTGACGATAGTGGCGAAAGAGATGTATGGAGCATATATGTGGAGACTGAAAAGGAGGCAATGATTTATCTCGAAATCACTGATGATACCGAAGACTTGATCTATGCCGAGGGAGAAGAAGGGCCATTCGACTATGACATTATCATTGGTCAGAATTTTATGTCCTTGAAAGAGGTGATGATCATGGTCAATACCGAAATGCAATCAGAAACTTATTACTGGTATTACGAGCAGATTGAAGTCGAAGAAACAGTACGTTGGGCATTTGTGATCAAAGTAAAAGATAAGGACGGTGTATACCACAAGGTAGGTGTAGATGCCATCAATGGAGCATGGCACTTCCATGAGACTTACGATTAAACCCTGAGGTCAATGGGTGGGTTGCGCTGACCCATTCATTTTATAAGGTGAAGGCCGGATTTCTCCGGCCTTTTTTTACGTCTGCCTTTGATTACCTTTAGGGAAACATGCAAGTTGATGATTACATTTTTGAAGGCCAAGTCAAACGGCCACTTCGACATAATAGAAAGACTGGCTTATGAAATATGGACGGAATACTATACACCCATAATCGGAAGTGGTCAAGTTGAATATATGCTCAACAAGTTTCAGAACGCAGCAGCCATTGAAGAACAGATAAGAGAAGGCTACTCATATTACCTGATAAAGCAAGGAGGGAATGATATTGGATATTTGAGTTTCAAAGAAGAACCAGAGGCACTATTTCTCAGTAAAATCTATGTATCTCTGGAACTAAGGAAAACAGGGGTCGGTTCATCTGCTATGAAGTTTTTGGAGGAGCATGCCAGGCTGGCCGGTCTAAAAAATATCAGGCTAACCGTAAACAAGCATAATAAGAGTAAGGAGGCCTACTTAAAAATGGGCTTTAAAGATTGTGGTTCGGTCGTTATGGACATAGGAGCTGGGTACGTGATGGATGACTTTGCCATGGAGAAACATTTAGAGTAATCTTTTGAAATGAAAAACATCAAATTTAATCGGAGGTCTCTAATACGCTGGAAGGTCTATATTGACCGGGCAAAAATGTACATCGGCTACATCCAATTTTTTATGATTGGTGTGATATTCCTGGAAAGATTCGATGATTGGTCAATTGGCGACCATACTGTAAAAGAGTTTGTGGATGACTATATGTGGTATGTCTTGCCTGTACTTTTTGTGTTGTTCATCCTACTGTCACTTATTGTCGGTTTTCTGGATACCCGGTTTGGATTAAGGGAAGAAGAACTAAGAAATGCATCAAGCTCCAATCCGGTACTCAGAGAAATACAATCAGACTTGAAAGAAATGAAAACAGAGCTGGAAGAAATTAAGCAAGAGCTTAAGAAGTAGTGCTACAAATCATCCAATCCGCCCGAACCACCTTCATTGCGTTCTTTATTCCCTATCTTCTTCTGGTTGATGCGATAGCTGAAAGTGAGCTGAAATTGTCTTTGCCTGCGCTGGTAGACGTTGTTGGAATGAAAATCCTCACCAAAATTAGTGTATCTGTATTTGTAGGTATTGAATAAATCCTGAACGGAAATCACCACAGTACCCTTATTATCTAATATGTCTTTGGTAAGTCCAAGATCCAGGCGATAGACTGATTTTCTTGTGCCTTGTGTTGATTCAGTAGGCCCGCGGTAGGAGAAGTTCATTTGAAAATCGACATTCTTCCAAATATTCATTTTGGAGGTGGCTCGACTTGTCCATGTGTAATTGTCGGCATAATACCTACGTTCTGCCGCAAATCCGTCTGTTATAGTTCTAAAAAAATTGAAGCTCATGTTTACTTTCCACCAATTCAAAAGGTCTTTGTTTCCTGTGAGTTCAATTCCATAGGCATTCCTATCAGACAGGTTTTCTGGTCTTGAAGTAGTATTGCCGTTATCATCAACTCTATAAATCCTGGTCACAACACCGGTAGAATATTGATAATAGGTGCCGATGAAAATGGACGAGGTTTCAAAATTCTTAAGGTAGCCTACTTCGTAACTATTTGTGTATTGCGGATCCAAATCAGGATTTCCATTTCGCAAGTTTCTGACATCACTAAACGAGCTGAAAGGGTTTAGATACCTAAATGATGGACGCGAGAGTCTACGGCTGTAGCTGGCTTGTAGGCTTGTGATATCGTCTATTTTGTAGGTAAAGTGAGCCGTTGGGAAGAGTCCGATATAGTCTTTGTCAACATTATCGCCTGTAGTGACCTGATTGATATTTATATCTGTCAGTTCAGTTCTAGCGCCCACTTGATAGGTGATTTTATTGTGCTTGTTTCCAATCAGAAAGTACAATGCGTGAATATTTTCTGTATAAATAAAGTCGTTAGAAAAGCCTTCTAGTGAATTCCAGCTTCCATTTTCCAGCTCTTCTACCAAATAGTTGTTGTTGATTTTTCTAAGATTGGACCTCATTCCTATCTCCATTTTGCCATCTTCGCTTATTGGCTTTATATAATCTGCTTGCAGCATAAAATTTCGTTCGAGTTCTTTATTTACTACGGATTGAAATGTAGTCATTGGTTTGTCGCTTGCCGTTTCAGTGATATCGCTTTCCTCTTTTTCATCGGTGTTTCTAAACTGTGTATAGATGTTCAGGTTGTGGTCTTCTTTATCGAAGGTTTTCTTGTAATTCAACGAATACTCCTGAATCCGTTCCGGTTCGGTTTCATTATCGACCCTATTGGTTGTATTTATCAGAGACCTGTTGATATCAAAATCGCGGTAGTCCACGGTGCTGGTATTCTCTTCGTCTGCCGGACTTACCAAAATGGCTGCTGTGAGGGTGGATTTATCATTGATATAGTAATCCGCACCTCCTCTTAGGTTTTGGGAAAGACCACCTCTTTTAAAATAACGGTCGACATTGGTAAAGTATGTAGTGTCCTCATTGAAAAACCTTTGCCTGTAAATCGCACTGCCAGGGGTATTGTCATATCCTATCCCATAGTTAATGAAGTAGTTGATTTTTTCGCTTCTGAAATTGAGGTTCAGGGTGACGTTGTGTCTATCCGGACTACCAATTCCTGCATTGATGGAACCATTAAAACCCCTCTTGTTGTCTTTCTTTAGAACGATGTTGATAATACCGGCTGATCCTTCTGCATCGTAGCGTGCAGATGGGTTAGTGATTACTTCTATTCTTTCTATGATGTTCCCTTGTAGCATCCTGAGGGCATCTGGATTGTTCAACCCGACCAGTCCTGACGGTCTACCATCGATTAATATATTTACATTGTTGTTTCCACGAAGGCTAACATTCCCTTCTATGTCCACTTCTACCGAAGGGATGTTGTCAAGTATGTCAGCAGCATTTCTACCTGCGTTGGTGGAGTTTTTCCCGACATTGAATATACGCTTGTCCAGGGCTAATTGTAAGTTGTCTTGTTCTCCCGTAACGATCACTTCGTCGAGTTGACTCAGACTCGTCTTTAGATTGACTCTGCCCATATCGTACGACTGTTCGTTTTGAGGTATTTCTAGTTTGCTATAGGAGTCGTCATAAGATAAGAATTGTGCCTTGACCAAAACACTTCCCGGACTTGTGGATAATTGAAATTTTCCGCTCTCATCCGTTATACCTCCGGAGATTAGGCTAGAATCCGTTGGATTAAGGATGGCAACTGTAGCATACTCCAAAGGTTGACTATTTCCTGCATCTACAATCTGACCAGTCAGCTTGTGAGAAAGCTTTTGAGCTGACAATGGGAGGGAGAATACCAACAGCAAGGAGACGAGTGTGGCTTTGGAAACAATTTGGTCAATTCTCATTGTGCAATAGTAGGGATTGAATTTGAAGTAATTTTGAAGGTTTGTTTGGCTGCTACAATCATGCCATGAATACGGATTAAAACACCACCTCTAGTTGATGAGTCTTTTCCTGATCCAGGTAACTATAGGTGATTTCAAAATCGCTTATATCACATATTTTCTTCACGATGGCCAGCCCAAGGCCAAGAGATTCGCTGCTTTGATTGGCTTTTTTGAATCGTAGGAAGAAATTCTCAGGAGATACATCCGGTTCATCTCCCGTATTTTTTACAACTAGAAGCTTTGCATCCAGTTCTATCGAAATACTACCACCATCCATGTTATGCTTTATGGAATTACCGATTAGGTTAGTAAGAAGGATGTCAATTAAAACTGGGTCCGCCTTAATCGAGACATGCTCTTCAATCTTCACGGACACATCCAAGTGCTTCAGAGCGATTAGATCAGTATAATCGTCCATTTTTTCATTGAGCGTTTTCGAAATATCAATTTTGTCCAGTGAGGCAAATTCAGAATTATCAATTTTCGTCAGGAGAGATAGTGCCTTTTGAATTTTCGATAGTTTCTGAATTGCTAGCTGTGCATCGGCTACCAGGCTCAGATGTTCTTCGTTTAGGTTGTTTTCTTGCAATAGCAGATCAAGTTTCCCACTGGCAACAGCCAACGGCGTACTTATTTCATGTGATAAGTTTTCACCAAATTCCTTTAGGTTTTTATAGTCCTTTATGGCCTTGGCGGTCATTTTATGAACAAAATTATTAAGGTTTTTGAACTCCTTGGTAGTGGAATCAGATGGAGGTATGGGATCGGATTTCTGCAGACTGAACCTATTCATAGACTGAAGTGACTCATTGAATGGCCTCAACAATAGTTTCGATACAAAAAAACTTGCTACGAGAGATGAACCAACTAATACTAGAAATAGAATAATCATAGATCTGGTCGCACCACTTTGTGCATCCTCTGGTTCGATCAGGGTTTCATAAGTGGTAATGTAATAAGTAGTATCCCGAATTGTCCGATAGGCATCTACTCGTCTTTGTTGTATGATAGCATTGGAAGGTCGGTGAAAAGCTAGTGTATCAGAAAAGTAGGCCGTGTCTTTTTCCAATTTGAGTTCAGGCAGCTTTTCAATTTTGATCCGCCGTTGTGCCAAAATTTCATGATCAACACCCTTCTCGATAAGGTCGTCGAGGTACCTTACTGTCCTCCATAGCTCGTAGTTGGTCTCGGTTTCAATTTCCTCTGTGAAGATATTGAAGGTTACTAGTCCACCAATACCAAAGGCCAGCAAACTGATCACCAGGTAAACCAATAAAAATTTATGGATGAGTTTCATGAGTCTTTCGAAAATTTATATCCCATACCGTAGATCGTATTGAGATAATCCTGTCCTCCTGAATTGGTAATTTTTCTCCGTAGGTTTTTGATATGCTGATACACAAAATCATGAGAATCCAGCGAGTCAACAAAATCACCCCAAAGGTGTTCAGCGATGGACTGTTTGGTTAGAATTCGGTTTTTATTGGCAATGAAATAAACGAGCAATTCGTACTCCTTTCTTGTCAGATCAAGGGATTGGTTATTTACCTTGGTTTCAAAGGTGTCCGGGTTAATTTCAATATCTTCAAATCGTATCAGATTATCTCCATCAAAGTTCTTTCTCCTGAAAACTGACTTGATCCTGGCATTTAGCTCTGGTAAGAAGAATGGTTTGGTAATATAATCATCAGCACCCAGATCAAGTCCCTCTATTTTGTCTTCCATGGAGTTTTTTGCGGAAATGATCAAAATACCAGATTTAATATTTCGTGATTTGATATTGCTTAAAATATCTATGCCAGAGCCGTCAGGTAGCATAATGTCCAATAAGATAACATCATATTCAAAGGCAGATAGTTTTTCCAGTGCTTTGTATTTGTTTTCTGCTGATTCACAAAGAACACCCTCCTGCGTCAGATAGGTCATCATATTCGACCTCAGTTCATTGTTATCTTCTATGATCAGTATTTTCATTTTGTTTCTGTCCCAGGGTTGAGGACGGCAAATAGCCCTTTTCCAATTTCAAATTAAACATGCATTTTTGAAGAAATCTTGAAGATTTCCCTGGCGTGCTATATAAAATGACAAACCCTAAACTTGGATTTTTAATCTAGGAATCAATAATTTAGTGCAAACATTGCCAAGGATGCTCAAAAAACTTCCAAAATTTACCCGAAACATATATTTCATCTGTGGTGTCTTGTTTGTTGGCTGGATGCTTTTCTTTGATGCCAACGACTTCTATTCCCAATATCAATTGAAAAAGAAACTCACTGATTTAGAAAATCAGCGAAATCACTACATCCAGGAGATAGAAAAGGTGAAGAAGGATAGAGAAGCGTTGTTGAACGATAAATCTCAGCTTGAAAGGTTTGCCAGGGAGAAATATTATATGAAAAAGGAAGGGGAGGAAGTTTTTATTGTTGTTGAAGAAGAATAGTAGAATTTTGAATACCCACATACGTATGAAAAAGCTATTAATAATTGCTGTAGTTACATTTCTGTCGGTTTCTGTTTCACACGCCCAGACTCAAAATGAAATTGGCGATCGTTCAGATTGGCAAGACAGGATTTTTACCGGTGGTAATGTTGGTTTTCAGTTTGGTACCATCACAAACATAAATCTATCCCCAACGCTGGGCTATAGGATCACTAATGCGTTTTCTGCTGGTGTTGGTGTCAGCTACGTATATCAAAAATTTGCGAGTATTTCCAGGACTCATTACGGAGGCAATGTATTTGCGAGGTATAATATCACACAACAGTTTTTTGCAATGACACAATACGAAAGTCTTAGTATTGATGTAGGTGGTAGCCGGCGCATAGGATTGAATAGTTTTATGGTCGGTGGTGGTATTCAGCAGCCCCTGGGAGGAAATGCAGTTGCATCGTTTACAGTGCTATACAACCTGTCTTACGACGAGACCAAGCCGACTATCTATGACAGTCCGATAGTAATTGGTGGTGGTATTACTTTAGGGTTTTAAAATTCTAACCCAAGTTTCTCAGCAACTGATTTCAAGTCCTTAACCACAGGATCGAGCAGCGGGATGCCGTTGACTTTTCTCTCGACTTCCATCTCTCTTTCAGGATCACCGGGGATGATTACCTTCTCCTGACCTTCTATGGTTTCAGCTCGTCTGAATCTCTCAATCCAGTTGTCCATGTGATTCAAAAAATCTTCCTTAGGCCTAAAGGCATCAACTCTCATTGCCCCGAAGAAATGTCCTATTCCATCTCCAACCTGATCGTCAGTTAGCTCGACATAGCTCACAAACGGGGGAGCCCAGGGCCCATAGTTTGCTCCGGATAGTACGGCAGAGAATATGTCTACAATCGAACCAAGAATATAGCCTTTGTGCGATCCGCGCTCACGGTCTCCACCCAGAGGTAGCAATGCGCCACCTTTTTTCACTCCAAAAGAATCAGTGGTAACATTTCCTGATTCGTCTTGTACCCACCCGGTAGGACAATCCATATTTTTTCTTTGAAGAATTTCCAGCTTACCATTGGCGGCAGTGGTAGTGGCCATATCCGCTACAAAAGCCGGTTGGCTTTTCGCCGGAATAGATACAGAAATTGGGTTGGTCCCCAGCATTCTCTCCTTGGAAAAAGTAGGAGAAACCAAAGGGCTGGCATTGGTCATAGATATCCCTATCATATCATGCTCCAGTGCCATCATGGAGTGAAATCCTGCAATTCCATAGTGGTTTGAATTTTTGACAGACACCCAGCCAGTGCCCACATTTTTAGCTTTCTCTATGGCAATCTCCATGGCTTTTGGACCGGCCACCAGACCAAGAGCAGCATCACCATCTACCACTGCAGTGGAGGGTGTTTCATGTACCACCTTAATGTCAGGGGTAGGGTTGATTCTGTCAGCCTCCCAAAGACGGAGATATCCTGACAAACGTGCAATACCATGAGAATCTACGCCTCTTAGGTCTGCAGAAATTAAAACCCTTGCAGCCAATTCAGCCATCTCTTCATTCGACCCAATCTTGCGAAAGGTATCATGAATAAATTGCTCTAATTTTTTGTATGAATATGTTTTCATATTTTACTTCCCTTCTAGCGAATTCCCCAAAAACCTCCGCCTATTTATAATAATATTCTTTTACCCAATTCAGACAATGAACTTTTCCATTTCTTTAAATCGATTTCAAAATGAAAGTCTCCTAGTTCATCAACACTGCGATTTGCATGATTAGAGCACCTTCCTAGTGAAAGTTCTAACTTCTGATTTTTTGGGATGAAATTCAAATACTCTAATTCAACACCGAATTCTAAGCAGTCTTTGTAAATCCAATTCATGTTGCCATAATACTCAGAATCCTCATCTGAAACACTTTCAGAATTCAATATTAATTGAACCTCCTTAAGTTTATCGCTAATTATATTTCGTTTCTGATCACTTAGTTGTTTTGCAAGTTTTTTCTGGCCTTTTTGTGTGAACAAGCTTTGTAAATCAAGAATTTCCCCTGTTTCTAAGTCAAAATTATAAGTCATCGAATATTGTTCGCAATATGCACCACAGAATTCTCCAAGCATGGTGACAGAGTACAATTTAGAATCGAGCAATTCAAGTTTAAAACTCATGTCAGATGTTGCTGGCATTAGACGAGTCTCAGTTTGCCATATATTTTCAAATATGCTATTTTTTTCTTCTCCATAATCTAATCTGAGTTGATCTTTTATGAGGTATGAGTTAATATCAGAGACAACCTTCTGGTTCATTCCAGTTAGTATTGGAAATGAATAGACTTGTTGTGGAAATGAAGGGTTTTTTTCAGTCAATTCATTTACCTCGAATTTCTGAGCATACCCAGGTATTGTAATTATCAAAGCCAAAACGATCAAAATGAATGGTTTCATTTCTCTTTAATTCTTTAAATTTTCAGAGGTGTTTCCAAAAAGTATCCCCTCCTTCAACGCAAATTGAGAAACCCTCAATTTAGAAATGTCCAATTGGGTAATGAGGAACTTGACTAGCAATGATGCCACGACAATCATATCAACCCGCATTTCGATCATCCCTGGAATGGCCAGTCGTTCATCCCTTTTGGATGTGGTCAATTTCTGGCATGTTGCTTCGAAATAATCGAGTGGAATCTCATGGTCTTCCGGAGTTAATTCCACCGTTTCCAAAAGCATATCCTGTAATGTATCAAATGATCCGGCAGAGCCAATCATAGATTTCACCTTATGCCTTCTACATTCCTGCAATACCTCAGACAATTGTTCGGTCAGATAGATAATCAGTGAGTCAATTTCTTCCGGCGAGATTGGATCAGAAGTATGGAATTTGTCCATCAGCCTTTGGCCACCAATCTCAAGGCTTCTCATCCATAAAAATTCTTTACTATTCGCAATAATAAACTCCACACTGCCTCCGCCAATGTCTATGATCAGCTCAGCACCCTCATCAAAAGTGAGATAATGCTTCACTCCCAAATAAATGAGATTTGCTTCTTCTTCACCTGATAATACTTGAACATCAAATCCTGTTTGGTTCGCAACTTTGTTGATAAAAATATCCTTGTTACCAGCATTTCGGACTGCACTGGTAGCGGTAACAACTGTTTCATCTACTTGAAAGCGATTTATTACCTCCTTGTAATATAGTAGAGTTTGCACGGCTCGTTCCGCTGCATCATCTGCTATTATGCCCTTGCTGATCCCTCCCATACCTAATCGAACCGCCTTTTTTTCATTGTGCAGGGTTTCACCAGTGCGATCGTCGGCAATCACAAGGTTGAAGGTATTGGTACCGATATCTATTACAGCTTGAAGCATTCTCTCAGATTCGGGGCGAATTTAGAACAAAATGACCATACTACTGATCAATGAAGAAATGTATTCAAATAGCTAACAAATGATAGTTTTTATGCACTTCAAATACGATTATCAATCACTATATTTGGGTAAATCCAAACAGTCCTAATAATGGCTTTGAAAACAACCGAAGAAAAAATATCCTACCTGGAAAGTTTAAATAAGGAAGCACTACTTGGTGGAGGGGAAAAAAGAATTGAAGCCCAACATAAGAAGGGTAAACTTACGGCAAGGGAGCGCATCGACTTGTTATTGGATCCGGGAACATTCCAGGAAGTTGGCAAGTTGGTAACCCATCGTGCGACAGATTTTGGTTTGGAAAAACAAAAGTATCTGGGTGATGGCGTGGTAACCGGTTACGGCGAAATAGACGGTCGGTTGGTATATCTGTTTAGTCAGGATTTTACGATTTTTGGTGGTTCACTATCAGAGGCATATGCTGAAAAAATCGTAAAGATCATGGATATGTCCATGAAAAATGGTGCTCCCGTTATAGGCCTCAACGATTCGGGCGGAGCTAGAATTCAGGAGGGAGTCGTATCCTTAGGAGGTTATGCAGATATTTTCTATCGCAATACCCTGGCATCCGGTGTTGTGCCTCAAATCTCGGCCATAATGGGCCCCTGTGCAGGTGGAGCAGTATATTCTCCAGCTATTACAGATTTTATCATGATGGTTGAGAATTCGTCCTACATGTTTGTAACAGGCCCGAATGTGGTGAAGACGGTTACACAAGAGGATGTAACCTCTGAAGAACTCGGTGGTGCTTCTGCTCATAGTACAAAAAGTGGCGTCACTCATTTTTCTTGCGCAAATGAAGTAGAGTGCATTAAGAATATCAGAAGGCTCCTGAGCTATATGCCGCAAAATTGTGAGGAAGAAACGGAGAGATTTCCATATAACAGCGAAAAGTCGGAGGTAAGGGAGGTTCTTGATAGCATAGTACCTGCTAGTCCAAACCAGCCTTATGATATTAAGGAAGTGATTGATGGTATAGTAGATGCGGATTCTTTTCTTGAGGTGCACAAGGACTTTGCTGAAAATATTGTGGTGGGTTTTGCACGTTTGGCAGGACGAAGCATAGGCATAGTTGCTAATCAGCCGGCAAGTCTTGCAGGTGTATTGGATATAGATTCGAGCACAAAAGGGGCCAGGTTTGTCCGTTTTTGCGATTGTTTCAATATACCGCTTTTGGTGCTGGAAGATGTGCCGGGATTCCTGCCTGGTACGGATCAGGAATGGAATGCCATCATCACCAATGGGGCTAAATTACTTTATGCATTCAGTGAGGCTACTGTGCCGCGTGTAACCGTGATAACCAGAAAAGCCTACGGTGGTGCCTATGACGTGATGAACTCCAAGCACATTGGTGCGGATGTGAACTATGCCTGGCCCACCGCGGAAATCGCTGTGATGGGGGCGAAAGGAGCAGCAGAAATCATTTTCAGAAAAGAAATAAAAGATGCTGAAGACCCAGAAGTCGAGCTGCAAGAGAAAATTGACGAGTACACCGAAAAGTTTGCTAATCCTTATATTGCCGCAAGCCGAGGCTATATCGACGAGGTGATTTTGCCGCACAACACACGACTAAAATTGATAGCTTCATTCAAAATGTTGGAAAATAAAGTTGCTAAATTGCCGCGCAAGAAGCATGGAAACATTCCGCTTTGATCAATGAAAAATTAACAATGAATAATTAGAAATTTTCTGATTTCCTGAATCACTAGTCTTTAATCTTGATTCTAAATATCTTGAATCTAACAACACATGGATAAAAAAAGCAAAAAATTCCTTTTCGATTATTTAAACAACGCATCTCCAACAGGTTTTGAAACCCCTGGGCAAAAGATCTGGCTCGATTATTTGAAGCCTTTTATTGACACTCATATTTCGGATACCTATGGCTCTGTGGTAGGCGTCATCAATCCCGATCATGAATACAAAGTAGTGATTGAGGCGCATGCAGATGAAATAGCCTGGTTTGTGAATTACATTACCGATGAGGGATATATCTATGTGGTACGCAATGGCGGTTCAGATCACATGATTGCTCCCTCCAAACGAGTGGACATTCATACAGCCAAGGGAGTCGTAAAAGGCGTTTTCGGTTGGCCGGCCATTCATGTGCGTTCGGGAAAAACGGAAACGAAACCTGAGGTTAAGAACATCTTCATCGATGTAGGTTGTAAGACAAAAAAAGAAGTTGAAAAGCTGGGTATTCATGTGGGTTGCGTTGTGACATTCGATGATGAGGTGATGGAGCTCAACAAGAAGTATGTGACCGGTAGGGCATTAGACAACAGGGTTGGAGGCTTCATGATTGCTGAAGTAGCCAGACGACTCAAAGAGAAGAAAGTCAAGCTGCCGTTTGGCCTTTATGTCGTGAATGCTGTACAAGAAGAGATAGGGCTAAGAGGAGCGCAGATGATTGCTGAGAAGATCAAACCGGACGTGGCGATTGTCACTGATGTATGTCATGACACCTGCTCGCCGATGTACGACAAGAAAGTAGATGGAGATCAAACGGCTGGAAACGGACCGGTACTCACCTACGGCCCGGCAGTGCAAAACAACCTACTCAATATGGTCATTGATGTAGCTGAAAAGAAAAAGATCCCATTTCAAAGGGCTGCAGCTTCCCGCTCTACAGGTACGGATACAGACGCCTTTGCCTACTCCAACGAAGGAGTAGCTTCTGCTTTGATTTCATTGCCATTAAAGTACATGCACACTACAGTAGAAACGACGCATTACGACGATATCGAAAATGTCATCAAGCTTATGACTGAATTTTTGAAGCAGCTAAAAAGCGGTCATGATTTTAGGTATATAAGGTAATGAAAACGATTCCAGAGATTTATTCGGAGTTCTTACTTGGTAATGTATCATTTCATAGAAGAATAGAACATGACCTATTTCAGGAGTCACTAAAATTCTATATGGATGAAAAATATTGTGCCTCTGCAAGTATTTCTTCAGTATTATTCGAAATGATATTTACTGAAAGGCTTATCAGGGAAACAAGTAATCCACCGAATTTTATTCCAAGCCAAAAAAATGTTAATGAACAATTAACCAATTTAAAGCGAAAAGATAACGAAGTGACAAATATCGAGAAATTAAATTTTCGAAAAATCACCAAATCTCTTGTTGAACTTGGGATAATCAATCATGAGGAAAAAATGGAACAAGACGAATTTTATTCAACAATCCGCAATCCGGTGTTGCATGGTTTGACCTCTCGACTCTTTATGACTTTCATCGGACGTGCCCCGCAAAGCACTTTCGAAATTGATTTGAAGTATGATGATATATATAAGGAAGCAGCTAAAATGCTTATAGAAAAGATTTATTCGTTAATGTCCAACAAAACTCTAGTGAAAGGTTGAAAATGTAATGTCCATTTTGATACTTCCTTTTCGATCTAAATAAAAATCGATCCCATGGAATACGAATACTTCTCTCAAATCCGTGACAAATACTGCGAGTCATCCATTGACATTACTTCTGGAAAAATGATGAGCTCAGAGGCGATACAATATAAAGGCAAGGTATTCGCTTTTTTGTCCCGGAAAAACAGAATGGTTTTTAAGCTTGGAAAAGAATTTGACCCGGTTGAATCGGAAGTAGAAATATACCCGTTTAGTCCTTTCAAAAATAAAAAGCCAATGGGCGGGTGGTTTGAAGCAGACTATGATCAAAAAGACCATTGGGGAATACTCAGTGAAAAAGCACTGAATCAACTGAAACTAGAACTATGATCACCAAAAAATACTCAGACTTCTTCAAAGGGTTGGAAAAGAATAACAACCGCGATTGGTTTCATGAGAACAAGAAATCTTATGAAAAAGAGGTCAAGAAACCGTTCCTGGATTTGCTAGAGGTCTTGCTGCCAGACCTGATGGATTTGAATTCGGATATTTCTCCAAATCCGAAGGATGCACTTTTCCGCATCAATCGAGATATTCGTTTTTCAAAGGATAAGACACCCTACAATACCGTCATGAAAGCTGGCTTTTCTGCAGGGGGTAAAAAGTCGTTTCTCCCTGGATATTATCTCGGAATCAGCGCTGAGAAAATTCATGTAGGAGGAGGGCTTTTCAACCTCAAGGGACCTGAGCTCAAATTAGTCAGAAACCTGGTGCTAGAGGACACGGATGAATTTATGTCCATTGTAAATGGGAAATCATTTAGCGGGATGTTTGGTGAACTTCTTGGAGAAAGGGCAAAAAGGCTGGATGTGAAATATCAGCCCTTGCTCGAACAGACGCCATATATTGCAAACAAGCAGTTCTACGCTATGACAGATTTAGCTCTGGCCGACCATTATGATTCTAAAGATTTACCCAAAACCATTCTCAAGTATTTTAAGGAAATACATTCTCTGAATACTTTTTTACAAAGGGCATTTTAGCTTAGGTTTATCAATCTGACATCCTTTAGTAGGGGAATCATAATGAAAAGTCAAGCCTTAAGGATCATGCTTATCCAATAATCCCTAGTGGCTTAGTACTGTTCCACTTGCCTCTAGTGAAATCAGGAAACTCCTGTGGTGCACCATTCTGAGCAACTGATGCTTCACTCAGTGGACCAACCGCACTCCAGAAACACCCCTCGTACACATTTTGATCGATTGGCTCACCTTTGCGCAAGCATTCAATAATGCGATATCTCATAATGAAGTCCATACCACCATGTCCGCCCATTTTCTTCGCAAGTTCGCCTAATCTTTTATACAATGGGTGTTCATATTTTTCAAATAGTGCTTCCAGTTTTTCACCTTCTGCCCATTTATGATGATTGTCAGTGGCACCTTCCACACCCCCTTCAATGGCTACCCGAGTTGGAAAACCTGCCAACGTTCCTTTGGTACCTTGTATCAGGTTGAGCCGTGAGTACGGCCGTGGACTTGTCTCATCCCACTGCACCATTATGGTGCGTCCCAAGGTGGTCTTGATGATGGAGGTATTCATATCACCTCCCTCAAAGTTCAGCGCATTCCACTTATGATCAGCATCGAAGTTTTTCTTAGCATACAGGTTACGACCCTTGCCGGGAGAGGAGAAGGAATTCATAAACCTGAAGTTATCCTCACCTCTGGCCAGGTTCATATATTGGGCCACCGGGCCCAGACCGTGGGTGGGATAAAGATTGCCATTTCGCTTGGCATAGTGATAGGTTCTCCATGAACCTGTGCTTCGTTCGCTCGTCATTTGTCCCCTCAGCTCATGAATATAAGCAGCCTCTCCATGAAGTAGCTCTCCTATCACTCCCTGACGGCACATGTTTAGGTAGATCAATTCTTCACGTCCATAGTTTACATTCTCCATCATCATACAGTGCTTGCCTGTCTGTTCAGAAGTATCTACGATCTCCCACATTTCCTTAACTGTTAAGGCTAGTGGTACTTCCACAAAGGCATGCGCACCTTGCTTCATTGCTTCTATGGCCATGGGCGCATGGTCTTTCCACGGAGTAGCGATAAACACAGCATCTGGCTTCTCCTTCTTTAGCATGTTTTTCCAGTCGTTTTCACCACTGGTGTACATTTTTACTTTTTTATGTCTACCGCCACCGTTTTCTATGCACTTATCTGCGGACTTTTTCGCCAGGTCTTCATATAAATCACAGATGGCAACAACGTCCGTCCCTTCAATTTGAGCGATTTGTGCGGCATGACCTGAACCTCGGGCACCTACTCCAATAAAGGCACATTTTACCGTATCAATCTTTGGGGCTTTGAAGTCACCCATGTATGTCGCACCAGGTTTGGCTTCAGCGTAAGTTTGTTCAGAGGGAATGGCTGATACCATTGCCAGGCCTGCACTGGCCATTGATGTCTTTTTTATAAAACTTCTTCTTGAATTATCCATATAGTATAGTTTGAGTCTGACAATTTACAAAATGTGGGAATAGGAAGTCAAAGTGCAATTAAAATTATGCCTATAATTTTAAAATTTCCCTTCCATTCAAGTTTGCTGCTCAAATGATTATTTTTGTTTAAAAGGATGGGTCAACAATTTTTTTTAAGTTTAATTAAGATTTGAATATGGCCGACTTACCTTTCCGACCAGTATTCTATGATGAATGTACTATTCAGGGAAAGCCTTAAGCCACGATAGTCAGGAGTTTCGTGTTCTGTTTGATAATTACTTTCCGACGTTATGCCTTTTTGCCGGAAAAATTATCAATGACAAGGATGCGGCCAAAGATGTAGTTCAAGAGGTCTTTATAAAACTTCTTGGCTCGGACGCCATGTTCGAAAACGAAAAGGCGATAAAAGCCTATTTGTATGTGCTTACCCGCAACAGTTGTCTAGACCGGATAAAAAAACTCAAGAACGGTTTGATGCCTATCGATATTGATTCCCATGATTATTCCGAGGAAAGTTTTCTCAAGGATGTAGTTCGCGAAGAAACATTTAGACTTTTGGATATTGCTATCAAGGAATTAGGAGCCCAGAGTCAACAGGTTGTCAAATTGACGATGAACCAACTAAGTAATAAGGAAATAGCAGAAGATTTGGACATTTCTATTAATACTGTAAAAACCTTAAAACTCCGCTCATATAATAAGATCAGGAAGAAGCTAGGTGGTCATTTTGCACTCATTTTGCTCAGCCAATTAATTTTTTTCTAATTTTTTTTGAAGGGCTGTCACCCTGTTTCATACTTTTTCAGTTTTAGCAGTGAAATTAAAACTGCTTTAATGATAACTAAAGTAAACAAGCACCTTCGTGTAGCCAAGCTCTTTGTAAAGGAGATATTCGCTCAAAATTCACTTGACCAATCCAACGAACTGGATGATTGGGCTGATAAAAACCTAGATACGGCAAGAGATATTTACAATTGGGACAAGTTTACAGAACGCCAAATAAGTGTGGCGGAAATAGATACTCAAGAAGAATGGAGTAGGTTTCAACAGAATTTTGAAAAGGCTCCAACTGCAACAAAAACAATTTTCTGGCGAGTGGCGCGGTATGCTGCGGTGGCCATGATCTTCATAGCGTTAGGTCTTTATTTTGGAATGAATACCCAAAAAGTTGAAGATAATCAGGTGGTGGTAGCAACAGTTGTAAAGAAAAATCCAAATGGGGTTAAGTCACAAATACAACTACCCGATGGAACTCATGTTTGGTTGAACTCAGCCAGCAGCATATCCTACTTGCAGACCTTTTCTAATAATGAACGCTTAATCAACTTGGAGGGAGAGGCGTATTTCGAAGTGGTAAAAGATAAAACCAGGCCATTCCGGGTAAAAACAGGGAACACAACAACAACTGCACTTGGTACATCATTCAATATCAATGCATTCGACAAGGAAAATATTTTGGTAGCACTTAATACTGGAAAAGTAGAGGTGACCACCTTAACAAATAAAAAACAAGTAATTCTAAACCCCGGAGAACAAGTGAAAATAGATAATGGAGGGTTAAATGTTTCTCCATTTAGTAGAGAGAGTATTTTGGCCTGGAAAGATGGTACGATCTATTTCGAAAATACAGATTTCAATGAAATGATTGAAGTCCTCGAGAAATGGTATGATGTGTCTATCAAAATTGATAGCCTGCCTGTCCAAAAACAGGCAAGTCTAAAAGCAACTGGGAAATTTAAGGATCAAACTTTAGTGAATGTACTTCAACTATTGGGACACTCACTTGAATTCGAATATATCATCGAACAAAAAAATGTAACACTAAAATTCTAAAAATTATATGATATAAAAGGCTACATAAAAAGAAAACCCCGGTTGCCAGGCACCCGAGGTATAGTTTCCTGAATAGCACCTGCGAAAATGTTTATTCAGGAAAGGCAGCAAAACTTACGTTTCACATAATTACAAAGATAATGAAATTAAAACTACTCAGGTTATTAGCAATGACCATTAAACTATCGACTTATGGGATTATAACACAGGTCATATTTATGACCATGTTGCATGCCTACGATGGTAGTGCACAATATAAGAGCACAAGCGAAACAATCATCAACGAATCTGTGTCAGGACTTTCGGTAAAAGAAACCTTTGATTTGATTGAGGCCAACTCAGAATTTCAAATGTTCTATCTCGAAAAGGATCTGGACGAAAAAGTAACCATTAATTTAAAATCTACTTCACAAAGCTCTGTTTTTGACATTCTCATGGAGGTGTCAAAGAAAGCAGGCCTGAAATTTAAACAGGTAAATAACGGTATTTCGGCTTCACCGATTAGAAAACAGGATTTGAAAAAAAGAACTCCTGTAATTCAGATAATGGCTGATGTAGACATCAAAGGAAAAGTGTCCGATGAAAATGGTCAGGGTCTTCCGGGAGCTTCTGTTATTGTAAAAGAAACCAGTAACGGCGTAACCACTGACCTTGAAGGAAATTACAAAATTAGCGTTCCTGAAGAATCAGTACTCACTATTTCATTTGTTGGATACAAAACACAGGAAGTTAGCATAGCTGGCAGGAGTGAAATCAATGTTCAAATGGAGCCCGATGCTGAGCAACTAGAAGAAGTTGTAGTGGTGGGATATGGAACTCAGAAGAAAAAGGATGTTACGGGTTCTGTGGTTCAGGTTGGATCAGAAGATTTCCTGAAAGGAGCCAATACTAATGCTTTTCAATTGTTGAATGGAAAGGCCTCAGGAGTGCATGTTAGCCAGTCAAGCAATGCACCTGGCGGAAGCATGGAGATCAAAATTAGGGGAGCAAACTCGGTTAATGGTGGAAATGGTGTTTTGGTTGTAGTTGATGGATTACCAAACGGTAATGTTGACGCACTCAGCCCTGACGATATTGAATCTATTCAAATCCTGAAAGATGCCTCTGCATCAGCTATTTATGGATCGAGAGCAGCAAATGGTGTTGTATTGATCACCACCAAACAGGGAAACAAGCAAGGTCTGGATGTTTCGTATAATACTTATGTCGGGTTTCAAAATGCGGCAAAACGCATTGATATGCTCACCGGAAAGGAGTATAGAGAAACAATAAATGACCTGCTGTTAGCAGCCGATCCAGGTAATGTTCCATTGTATTCTGATGCCCAGATCGCTGAAGTAGATGATAGTTTTAATTGGCAAGATCAGGTGTTTCGTAGTGGACTTGTCCATAATCATCAAATCTCTATGTCTTCTGGAAATGAAAAGACGACTTTTTACGCTTCATTGAATTACTTAAACAACAAAGGAACTGTTCGTAGGACTGGCGAGACTCGGTACAATGCGAGGCTAAATGTGTCAGTTAATCCGATTAAAAAGCTTTCTGTCAAGTTCAATTTAAATGTAAACAGATCGGAAGTCGATCTTGTCCCACTAGGGAGAGGAAGTATCAATAGCGTAATTGGTTCAGCACTAGGGTTTGACCCGAGCCTGGACGCAGAATTGAATGATCAGGGGAGATATAAGCTTAATCCATTTATCCAGGTGGAAAATCCCGAAGCAAACCTTCAAGGGTTTGACCAGCATAGAGTGAGAAATGAAATTTTGGGTAACGCAAGAATAGAATATGAGATTTTTGAAGGCTTCAAAGCCAGCTTGAATTTAGGAACAAGAATAAGTGCAACCAAGTTTGATTCTTATCAAAACAGATTGACTCAAGCAGGTCTAAGTACAGGTGGCCAGGCGGAAGTAAGAAATAATGACAATTCTTATGGACTCGCCGAGTATCTGCTATCATATGAGCGCGTAGTAGGAGATCATAGTTTCAAAATTATGGGCGGGATTACTTACGAAAAGTTCATCAACAGAAGATTGGAAGGAAATGCAGAGGGCTTTCTGGCTGACACCAATGGCTCAAACTTTTTTGGTGCTGCTAACCCTACAAGATATGTGATAGAAACTGATAGATTTGAACCAGCCCTACGTTCTCAACTGGGCAGATTTACATATTCATTTCAAGACAAGTATTTGCTGACTGCTTCTGTGAGAGCAGATGGTACCGCAAAATTTTCTGACAAGAACAAAACAGCAATTTTTCCATCTGCTTCTTTAGGATGGCAAATTGCGGCTGAACCATTTATGCAAGATCAGAATCTTATTGGAGATCTTAAGTTAAGGCTTGGTTATGGCGAAATCGGTAACCAGGCAATCGGAAACTTTGAGACTAAATCCACATTTGAGGTGAACGAAGATGCTCAGGCTGTGCTTGGTAATCAAGTGCTGAATGGTGCTGTACCAGCGAGGTTACCTAACCCGAATTTGATTTGGGAAACTACAAAAGAAGTCAATGTAGGCCTTGATTTTGCCTTAATGGACTTTAGACTTTCTGGTAGTATCGAATACTATGTACGAAATACTTCTGATCAGTTGTTTAATCGACCAGTTCCGCGTTCTACGGGTTTTGCAAGTTTCAGGCAAAACTTTGGTAACGTACGAAACAAAGGTGTTGATATCACTCTGAGCAGCAAAAATATAGTACAGGACGATTTTACTTGGGAGACAGATCTTACTCTATCTTTCTTGAAAAATGAAGTAACTGAGGTTCCTGATTTCGTTGGGAATCAGGTGACTGGCGGTGCTGGATTTGCCTTTGTAGGGGATGTATGGGTAGTGAGACCTGGTGAACCAATGAATGCATATTTTGGATATCAGATTGATGGAATTTACAGTACTCAAGCAGAAATCGATGAAGCGAACGCTAATTTGACCAATGCCAGAGCAGGATTTGGTCATCCTATTGTTAGAGATGTAAATGGAGATGGGGATATTAACCCGGATGATAGAGTTATCCTGGGAAAGCCCTTTGCTGATTATACTTTTGGCTTGAACAATAGAGTTTCTTACAAAAACTTCACACTCGATTTTTACTTAATTGGTGTGCAGGGAATTGATGCTTTCAACTTCCTGATCAATGAGTCTTTTTACCCCATCGACCCTGATCGAAATAAGCTGGCCTACTATTATAACAACAGGTGGACTCCAGAAAATCCTGGAGCAGAGTTTCCTTCGATGGTTGAGCCGGGTAATTATTCGGATGGTAGAAAAGTAAATAAGTGGACCGTTCAGGATGCTTCATTTATCCGATTGAAAAATGTAACCTTAGGTTATGACGTGCCCGTGAAATCCTCTGGATTGAAGGCCGCTAATGTTTTCGTTTCATTCGAAAACTTCCTTACCATCACCGATTACGATGGTTTTGACCCTGATGCGAATGCTTCTGGAAGTGGTTCGGCCCGTACAGTAAGGGGGACTTTCGGAGACTATCCATTATCAAAAACGATTCGTTTAGGTGCAAAAGTTACCTTTTAATCATTGAACTAAATTTTGAAATCATGAAAAAGATAATATATACATTAGGATTGAGCATGGTTCTTATTTTAGGAACATCATGTGAGGATTTTCTCGAAGAAAAGGTTTTTACTGAATTTGACGCAGATGAATTTGTTGCCACAGAAGCTGGTATAGAAGCACTACTAGTGGCTACATATGGCAGTTCTAACCCAGTGATAAGAGAGCGATTTCACACTTTTGCCGCATACCCCTGCGATGATGAAGTAGAGGCAGGCGGTGGATATCGTGGAAGAGTAGTTCCGTTTGAGCAATACACTGTAGATGCAGCAAACCAAGATTTAACGGCTACCTGGAATCAAATCTATGAGGCAATTAGAAATGCCAATTCGCTACTCGATCATATCGATGGTGTAACCACAATACCAGCAGAGCGGGTTGCTGCCCTGAAAGCGGAAGCAACTTTCCTTAGAGCATGGAATTATTCAGAATTATATGACCTATGGGGGCCAGTTCCTTTGATTACGTCTACGTTAGAACCCGCTTTTGAATTTCCAAGAGCTAGCGATGCGGAGATGCGCAGTTTTATTGAATCGGAATATCGCGATGCGATAGCTAATCTTCCGGTTACCCAGGACGCTAACGGAAAGGCAACAAAAGGGGCAGCACAGGCTATGTTAGGACGTTTCTTTATGAATACACAGCAATGGCAGGCTGCTGCGGATGTGCTGCTTGAAGTGATGAATCTGGGACAGTATTCATTGATTGATAATGTAACAACCTTGTTCTCTCATACTAACAAGGGTAATAGTGAAATGATCTTTGTATTTGAAAACAATGAATTACTTTCAAATAATGGCATACCTGCTCATAATTTCCCTCCTGGATATCAAACGAATTTCAGGAATTGGGGAGCACAATTGCAATTGCAAAGAGATTTTGTCGCTACTTACCATCCAGACGACCAACGTGCACTACCGTGGGATCCCAGGGGTGAATTTGGGCCTGTTTCTTTTGGTTGGATTTGTTATGAATATACCAACAAAGCTGGGACTTATGTGGACTTGGTGAATGGGGATAACCCTGGTAATAGATTTCACCCAAGATCTTTTAAATATACTCCTACTGAAGACCCGACACAAATTAGTGGCGGAGGTAATAATTGGCCCAATGACGTTTGTTATATGAGGTATGCCGATGTACTATTGTTACGTTCAGAGGCACTTGCGATGATCGCGGGGGCAGCTACTCAAGAGGCTGTAGACCTATTAAATCAAATAAGGACAAGGGCAGGGGTACCGACGTATGCTATTGGAGATTTTGCAAATATTGATGCCTTCATTGATGCGATGTTAGATGAGCGTGGCTGGGAATTTGTAACTGAAGGGCATAGACGCAGGGATTTGATTCGTCAAGGAAGGTTAATTTCTGATGCTCAATCGAGAGGTATGGCTAATGCGGCTCCTCACCATGTACTCTTCCCTATTCCATTAGTTGAATTGGATGCCAATCCATTGGTGGTTCAAAATGATGGATATGGTGGAAGTAACTAGCTAGAAATTTTAGTAATAAATAGGGACGATCAACTCGATACCCGGAGGCAAATATGCTTCCGGGTTTCATTTTTATAGAAAAACATTCACTTTTGAAAGTCAAACTATGGACTATAAACCTTACAAATTAAATCTTCAAGTACTACCTGCAGTGGTATTGCTATATGGACTTACTCTATTTGGTTGTGAAACTACAACTGAGAATTCTACATCCAAAAACACAAAACCAAATATTCTCTATATCATGTCCGATGACCACACCTCTCAGGCGATTGGGGCATATGGCAAGAGGTTGGCGCGTCTCGATCCAACACCGACCATAGATAGGTTGGCTGACGAAGGTATTTTACTGGAAAACGTCTTTTGTACCAATTCCATTTGTACACCCTCAAGGGCCAGCATCATGACAGGCCAGTTCGGGCAAGTGAATGGTGTGGTCGACCTGAGTGGTAAGTTGAAACCTGAAGACCAGCACTTGGCTCGAGAAATCGGAGCACTTGGGTATGAAACTGCTATGGTTGGAAAGTGGCATTTGAAGTATGCACCTGAAGCTTTCGACTACTACAACGTTTTACCGGGTCAGGGAGACTACTATGATCCCACATTGTATGCCCTTGAAGGTGGAGAGAAAAAAGAAATAAGGTTTGAAGCAGATTTGGTACGCGAGGTAAATGCCACAAAATATAAGGGCCATTCCTCAGATGTGATCACTGATATTTCACTTGAGTGGTTAAAGAACAAGAGGGACAAATCAAAACCTTTTTTCTTAATGCATCATTTCAAAGCACCACATGATTTTTTCGAATATGCGCCGAGGTATATAGATTATTTGGAAGATGTGGAAATCCCAGAGCCAGCCAATATGTGGTACAATGGCAACAATGGATCTGTTGCAACAAGAGGTGAAAACAATTCACTCTTGGATACTATCGGCTCATCCATCGGGCATAGAAATATCATCCGAAATATGGGCATGCACATGGAAATCGATCCGAATATTCCTGATCCGGAATACAAGACCTTGGCTTATCAGGAATATTTGAAAAGATATTTAAGGTGTGTGAAAGGTGTAGATGACAATGTGAAGAGGATTTTTGACTACCTGGAAGCCGAAGGTATCATGGACAATACAATCATCATATACACTGGTGATCAAGGCTTCATGCTGGGTGAACACGATTACATCGATAAGCGCTGGATGTATGAAGAATCAATGCGTATGCCTATGCTGATCAGATATCCAAAAACGATCAAAGCTGGTAGCAGACACGATGCTATGATCAATAATACCGATTTTGCACCTACCATGATCGACATGGCTGGAGGTGTTACTCCAAAATATATGCAAGGAAGCAGCTTCAAATCTATTCTGGAAACAGGTCAGGAACCGGAAGGTTGGAAACAAGACACTTACTATCGCTACTGGATGCACATGGCTCACAAGCACAGCAACCCTGCACATTTTGGGATCAGGACAAAAGACTATAAGTTAATTTTCTACTATGGTCGTGATTACATGAATCGCGATAATTCAGCTCAATCATGGGCGCACAACCCCGCATCTCTGGGTAATTTTAAGACCCCAGTTGCCTGGGAATTTTATGATTTGAAAAACGACCCTGATGAAATGGACAATCGTTACGGTCAGGAAAAATATGCTTCAATAATTTCAGGACTTAAAGCCAGATTGAAAACGCTTAGAGCGGAGGTTAAAGAAGATGACTCCAAATATCCTGAAATTGAAAAAGTGGTCAAAGAGTATTGGGATGGATACTAACTCGGCGGCTTTTACATATGACAAATTTAGGTGTTTACAGGATTAAATTCCCTTCCTTGTAGGCTGCTTTGTTTTCATATCCTAAAGCACCGTGATATTTGAGTAAACAAGCGTTCATTACTTTCTATAATCAAAGGGTCTGAATGATCGAAAATCTTTCCTCATATTGTTTAAACCAATTTTTTTCACAATAAAATTATCACAATCAGAATAGAGTAACCATGGCAATCAAATACATCATATTGACCCTGTGCGTTTTCGGATGTGTCAGCACACCGAAGCAAAAAATTGATCCATTTGAAGGCAAACAGAGACTAGTAGTTCTTGCTGACATGGGCAATGAGCCCGATGAGATGCAGCAGATGATTCATATGATCACTTGCTCCAATGAATTTGACATTGAGGGTCTCATTGCAGTCACAGGAAAATATTTGCGTCCGGGATCTCACCTGGGAGAGTATCACTGGACACTGCACCCAGAACTTTATTTGGAAATTATCGATGCTTATGAAATGGTTTATGAGAACTTGAAAATTCATGATCCCAATTATCCTGAACCACAAAAATTAAGAAATGTTGTAGCATCCGGACAAACTGAATATGGTATAGCAGATGTGGGTAAGGGAAAATCAAGTGAAGGATCCAATCTAATTATAAAGATTGTAGAAAAGGATGATGAAAGACCCGTATGGATTGTGATGAATGCGGGCTCTAACACATTGGCACAAGCACTTTTTGACTATAGAGAAAGTCATACAGCGGAAGAGCTTGACGCTTTTATAAAAAAGCTTAGAGTATTTGAAAACGGATCACAGGATAACGCCGGTTCATGGATTTGTCGAGAGTTCCCAGACATACACTGGATCCGTAGTAACTTTCAAACCTATGCTTATGGCGGGCCAGGATGGGCAAACCCTAAAGCTGGCTTGGGGCCCCATTATTGGAAACCCTATGCGTACAGCACTGAAGGTCAGTTCGAATGGCAAAAGGAAAACATTATGGAATACCATGGTGCTTTGGGTGACATTTTTCCTGAAAGAAAATTTCATACCTGGGGTGAAGGTGTAGTTGGTTTTATGGAGGGTGGTGGAACTATACCGTGGATGGGATTGGTCAACAAAGGACTATTTGATATCAACCAGCCTTCATGGGGTGGTTGGAGCGGTAGGTTTACCAGTGAAAAAACAGAGAACTTTTGGTCACGACATAAAGACATTAGAGAAGATGAGGAAAAAGTAGCTCCCTTTTATGTGTACAGCGAGGCTCCCGATACCTGGACAGATCCGGAAAATGATTCGCTTTATGTTGGTGATTTTGTACCCGTATGGAGATGGCGCAGAGCCATGTATAACGATCAAATATGCCGTATGGACTGGTGTGTGAAATCGTACGAGGAAGCTAACCATCACCCAGTTGCTGCTTTCCATGATGATATTTCTAATTCAATTATTCGTTTGGCAGCAAAAACAGGGGATACTATTGCCCTTGATGCCTCCAGTTCATACGATCCGGAAAAGGACGAACTCAACTTCTCTTGGTGGATTTACCCTGAAGCAGGAACCTACGATGGAAATGTGTCAATTCCAGACAACATGAAACAAACATCATCAATTACAATTCCAAAGGATGCCGTAGGAAAACAAATTCAAGTCATTCTTGAAGTTTATGATTCAAATTCCATAGCCTCACTATTCGATTACAGACGAATTGTAATTGATGTGGAATAGTACTTTAAGTTGATATGAAATATTGGAGTATAGATTATAAAAACCCTATAGCCTGAGAATTTTATGATCTAAAGAATGATCCTAAGCAAACGGATAATCGCTATACTCAGGAAAAGCATGCTTCAGTAATTTCAGGGTTTAAGGCCAGATTGAAAACGCTTAGAGCGGAAGTGAAAGAAGACGACTCCAAATATCCTGAAATCGAAAAGGTAGTGAACGGGTATTGGCACTTGTCTAAGATCTGCCACAAAAAAAAAGCACCAAGTGATAACCTGGTGCTTTTCCTATCTATTAATTATGGACAATCGTCCATCGACCAATCTACAAATGAATCACCTCATCGTAGGCGACAGCTGTAGCTTCCATCACGGCTTCCGACATAGTAGGGTGAGGGTGAACTGTCTTAATGATCTCGTGACCAGTCGTCTCCAGCTTTCTGGCTGCAACGGCTTCAGCGATCATTTCTGTCACGTTGAATCCGATCATGTGACAACCTAACCATTCGCCATATTTGGCATCAAAGATCACTTTTACAAAACCATCTTTAGCACCCGCTGCACTTGCTTTTCCTGAAGCAGAGAATGGGAATTTACCAACCTTTATTTCATAGCCAGCTTCCTTGGCAGCCTTTTCTGTATAACCTACAGATGCAATTTCCGGAGAACAGTAAGTACAACCTGGGATGTTATTATAGTTCAATGGTTCGGGAGAGTGCCCGGCCAATTTTTCCACACAAATTAACGCTTCAGCTGTAGCCACGTGTGCTAGTGCAGGCCCGTGTACGATATCGCCGATGGCATGTATGCCAGGAATATTTGTTTTATAATAGTCGTCTACCAACACTTTACCACGGTCAGTTGCCACGCCTACATCTTCCAGACCAATACCTTCAAGGTTGGTGCTTACACCTACTGCGGAAAGCACAACGTCACAGTCTAATATCTCTTCTCCTTTTTTGGTTTTCACTGTTACCTTACAGCCTTTTCCTTTCGTGTCCACGTTCGTCACTTCCGAGCTGGTCATGATGGTTATGCCCTTTTTCTTGAAAGTCCTTTCCAATTGTTTGGACACGTCTTCATCCTCTACAGGTACTATGTTCGGCATAAATTCCACAACAGTAACCTCAGTTCCCAAAGCGTGATAGAAATAGGCAAACTCAACCCCAATAGCTCCCGAACCTACAATCACCATTTTCTTAGGCTGCTTTGGTAGCACCATCGCCTCACGGTAGCCAATGATTTTCTTTCCGTCGATTGGTAGGTTTGGCAGCTCACGAGAGCGACCACCAGTTGCCAGAATAATGTTATCAGCAGAATATTCGGTTGCCGTTCCATCTTCTGCGGTTACTTCTAAAGATTTACCCGACTTTAATTTTCCGAACCCGTTTATTACTTCAATTTTGTTTTTCTTGAATAGAAACTGGATGCCTTTGCTCATGCCATCAGCTACTCCACGACTTCTCTTCACGATTCCCGAAAAGTCAGCCTTAGCATCTTTTACCGATATACCGTAATCCTCTGAATGATTGATATACTCGAAAATATTCGCACTTTTCAACAACGCTTTGGTAGGTATACATCCCCAGTTTAGGCAGATGCCGCCAATTTCAGCTTTCTCCACTACCCCAACTTTCATCCCCAATTGTGATGCCCTAATGGCAGCCGGATATCCTCCGGGACCACTTCCTACTACTATTAAATCATATTTATTTGCCATAATTCTTTAAAATTTCAAATCAAAAATTGAAGTCGGGTTTAGCGTCTTTCAGGCCGCAAATTTAATCGCTTTGAGGAGAAATAAAATTCAATCAACTCATGAATGTACAAGTAGTTTATTTCTGAATGTTTGGAGCAATGGCATTCGTAGGTATAGCTATGCCTGTCCCGCTATCCACTATATCCCCAGACGGTACCGCCTGGGGGATGCCGCTTCTATCGGGGCTAACAATCAAGAGCGTATCGCACCCGAAACACTCAGCTATATAATTATCAATAAGAAAATCTTGGCAATGGGAATAATTAGACAGAAGATTTAATAAACAAGTATGGTGTGATAAAACTACTCATGCTTTCTTTGGATTGTTCACATCTTTACTGAGTGAATGTCTTTCAGTACATTGATGAAAATTCCCGCACGTCGGTAATTTTCTTTGTATCCAGCTTATTTATTTATATCTACTGAATATACCATTCCGGCTAACATGTCAGGTAGTAGCAACCGCCCTTTTTCTTCCTCTAGATAGAAATCTGCTGCTGATTTTAAGCCATCAATGAGTACCGTGGATTCTTCTGTTTTTCCGTCAATTTTCCATGCTTTTCCTTGTATCCAGCTGCTCACGTAGTAGTTGCCCTTGCTGTCTTGTTCTACTGCATCGGCTCCTCTAAATTGTCCCTTTAAAGGTGTCAGTACACCATCCCTATTCACAAGAAAATTACCAGTGAAAAAAGCACCTACCATATAATTTCCGTTATTGTCAATGCCTACCCCATTGGGATTAATCATCATTTCGGAAGCATCCTCCACCAAAGTCACCTGGCCACTTAGGTCTATATGATAAACCCGACCGATCCTTTCTATCAATTTGGCCCCTTCACTATCTATAGGCCACAAATTGCCATCAGGGTCTTTCATTTTGGTATTTGCTCCCATATCAACCACAAAGATTCCAGTACCATCTGCATTGGAGGAAACATCATTCAAATATGAAACGGGGTTAGGGAATTTGGTAGAATCAACAAAAACACTGGCATTGCCATTAGCATCTACTTTCCATACCCGCTTGAGATCAGAGAAGTAAAGGTAGTTGTCAACAAAGGCCATTCCTTTTGGTTCATCAAATCCTTTAGAGAATGATTTCATTCCTTCAGGTGAAATCTCTACTATTTCTGCATCACCTGGCTCCTTGCCGTTCATTACGGTTACATAATAATTGCCATTAAATCCTTTGGTGATGCTTTCCGGTCGCTCACCAACTTTCGCTGGAAATTGAGCCTCTTTAATTTCTTTGGTCTCCGCCACAGAGGTTTCCTTGGCTTCTTCGGATTTCTTAGGTTGGCTGCACATGGACAGTATTATTGCTCCAATGACCATGAGTAAATTGCAGAAATACCACTTCATGTTGGTAGGTTTCATATTGTTAATTTGTTTGATGTTAAACGATTTTTTTGAATTCATTGTAGTTGTGATAGGCAACCCATTGATGAGAAAAACATTGTACCTGCTATTAACCAAATATAAGAAATATCAATTTGATCATTTCCGATCTGATGAGCTTTTTTAGCTGTCAGGAAAGTCACCATCTTCATTCGTCACCACACTACTTACTTAGCCGTCCACCCAGCATCTACGCTCAGCATAGCCCCAACCATATAGCTGGCTGCATCGCTGGCAAGGAAAATGGCTGCACCCTGGATTTCCTTCAATTCACCCCATCGACCCATCGCAGTAGCTCCGACTATAAACTGCTTGGCTTCCTCGGTTTCGGCAATAGGTATGTTCATGTCCGTTAAAAATGGGCCAGGACATATGGCATTGACATTGATATTGAATGGTGCTAGTTCCAAGCCAAGTGCACGTGTCATTTGTACTACAGCTCCTTTGCTGGTGGCATAGGGCGTTCTATTGGCCAGACCAACCAAACCAAGTGCACTGGATAGATTGATGATTTTTCCGCTTTTGTTTTGCTTCATATGAGGCACAACGGCCCTTGAAGTCAGCCAGATACCATCCACATTCACATTCATCACATTTTTAAACTGCTCATGGGTCAGCTCATCGATGGGGCCTCTGTCATTAACTCCTGCACTATTGATAAGAATATCGATATGTCCGAAATCACTGATTATTTGACTAACGACTTCTTCTATTTGACCTTCGTTGGTAACGTCGGCTTTGTAGGCTTTTGCTTCCACGCCGTATTCTTCGGCGAGCTTAGCCGCTGCAGCTTCACCCTCTTCCAGGTTCCGGTTCACCAACATCAGATTGGCACCTGCAGAGGCAAGTCCCGCACCCATGGCGTATCCCAACCCTTTTGAGCCTCCTGTGATTACTGCATTTTTTCCACTAAGGTCGAATAGCTTGATTCCCGGTAGTTGATTTGACATTTTTTGTTGAATTTTTATACTAACTAAATTTCAAATTTTGCTTTCCATACTCAAGGCACAAGTTATTGTTTTCGATTTCCAAAGCTATTTTTCTTTCCTTGGTATTATCAGAAATATATGGCAATGTATCTGTTTTTTGCTTTCTGACCAAAGACAAAAATGAGGCAACTTCTCTACCCGGAATCTGATCAAATGTTGCCCAATACTTGTCTGTTAAGTAGGGGATTTTTAGCGGATCGCGCGTGATCATCTCCAGGTTGAATTTAATGCTTGGGTTATGCCTCTGAATAGTGGATATCACTTTATTCAAGTCAAGTACCCCTTCGCCTAAAGTGACTTCAGATAACAGAAATCCATCTTCGTATTCATTCACAGCCATGTCCTTTAAATGTACAGAGTATGCGTATGGAGCAAAAGAATCCACTACTGTCATGGGCTGCTCCAGGAGAGACATGCTATTTCCTGTATCGAGGGTTATACCTACCCATTCACTATCCAACAATTTCATAATTTCCAGTAAATCGGAAATGCGCCAGTCTTTATGGTTTTCAACCGCAACTTTGATTTGATGCTTTTTCAATAAGGGTTCGGCAAGTTGCAAGGAGCGGATAGATCGCTTTTTGAAGGCCGTAAAACTCTCTTTCTGATCAAAGTCTTCATATCTTCTGCCACCACAAGCCACCCTGCAGATAGTCGCTCCAACCTCCTTTGCCGTAGTTAGTGTCTTTTCAAACCTTTCCAAATCAGATTCTTCCTTCGGCAGGCGAATTTGTCCTTCGATGAACATCCCAAGTTTCTCAGCAGTTTTGCGTACTTTTTTGATATAGTCTTTTTCCCATGCTTTAATGCCGGGCTGTACACCGCCAAATCCCAGGGAATGACAATGCTCCATCATTTCAATAGGGTCTGAAAACCTACGAATGGAATAGGATGCTGCTGCAACACCCATCCTGTTTGCAGCCAGGCTTTTAAAAATGCCTGGAAAGGCCGGAAGTGCGGATGCCATTAATGCAGCCGTCGAGGCAGTTTGAACGAATTGTCTTCTATTTATTTTCTTCATTTCAAATGGGATGAGACAAATTTTTGAGCCATGAACACAACATTTTGGTGGCATTTTCCATGGCCTTTAACAGGACAATATAACAAAAATCAGGCTAAGACGATTGGGCGGTACATGGTCTATGCTTTTAAATAATTCATGCAGTGACTCCAAGTCATGCCATGAATGGGCTCACTTATCTCTGAAAATTCACCTTCATTTAACCTAAACTTTTCAAGCCCCTGGAAAACAAGAATGCAAAGCTTTCTTCTATCTTTGTGCACCAAAAAATTAAGCACAGCATAAGCATGTTAAAGGATTTTGTAGAAGAATTGAAATGGAGGGGCATGATACACGATATGATGCCTGGAGCGCAGGAGCAATTGAATAAAGAAGTGACGTCCGCTTACATTGGTTTCGACCCCACAGCGGACTCTTTGCATATAGGTAGCCTCGTACAAATAATGACCCTGGTTCACTTTCAGAGATGTGGCCACAAGCCATTCGCTCTGGTAGGAGGAGCAACCGGTATGGTAGGCGACCCATCTGGAAAATCTGCTGAAAGGAACCTCTTGTCAGAAGATGTATTGAACCACAACTTGTCATGCGTGCAAAAGCAGTTGGAGAAATTCCTGGATTTTAATTGCGGTGAGAATTCAGCAGAAGTAGTAAACAACTACGACTGGTTCAAAGACTTTAACTTCCTGGACTTTATCCGTGATGTGGGTAAGCACATTACAGTGAACTATATGATGGCCAAGGACTCAGTGAAGACCAGGCTGGAAACAGGTCTTTCATTCACTGAATTCAGCTATCAGCTTGTGCAGGGCTATGATTTCTACTGGCTCAACAAAAACAAGAATTGTAAGATCCAACTTGGTGGATCGGATCAGTGGGGGAATATTGTGACGGGGACGGAATTGATCAGGAGAAAAGAGCAAGGAGAAGCCTGGGCCATTACTACACCATTGATCAAAAAGGCCGACGGTACTAAGTTTGGCAAGACAGAAGGTGGCAATGTTTGGCTCGATAAGAAACGAACCTCCCCATACAAATTCTACCAATATTGGCTGAATGCCTCGGATGAAGATGCTAAGAATTATATCCGAATCTTTACTTTGTTGTCCAAAGAAGAAATAGAGGCCATAGAGAAGGAGCATGAAGATGCACCACATGCCAGAGCCTTGCAAAAAGCACTGGCTCTGGATATAACGGTGCGAGTGCACTCAGAAGAGGACTATGACATGGCAGTGAAAGCTTCTAATATTTTGTTTGGAAAGTCCACAACCGAAGATTTGGAAACGCTTGATGAAGACACGCTGTTGTCGGTTTTTGAAGGTGTTCCAAAAACTTCTATTTCGCAAGAGACATATGCCTCTGCTACCAACGTAACCGATCTGCTCTCTGATACATCTAACAACCTGGTTTTTCCATCCAAAGGAGAAGCAAGGAGAATGATCAAAGGTGGCGGTGTGAGCATCAATAAAGCGAAATTGGCTTCCGCAGAGCAAGAGGTTAATTTTAATCTGCTACAGGATAAATACATACTGGCCCAGAAAGGAAAGAAGAATTACTTTCTTATCACCGTAGAATAGTGTCAGTTTCCTAGACAGTTGCATTCAAAAACAATACCTGCATTTACCGCACATGTTGCGGTATCTGTCAATTTTTCGCAAGACCCAAGAGAGCCCAGAACTGGTCTGGGGATAGTGCTAATTTGAATGCAATCGCACTGCCTTCGTTTCTTTGCTTGGCGAAGCAATTTCTGAGAATAGTTACCTTTGAGCAAATCCAATATTATCTTAATGAAAAAGGATAGAAGGGAATTCTTGAATACTGCGCTTACTGGAGCCGTTGGTGCTGGTATTTTAGGCTGTACTACAAGTGTTTCAGTGGAAGCTGGTCAGAGTGATGATATAGCCAATACATATGCCAAACTGGATAAGGTGCTAGCCACTCCCGTACTTAAAACTGGTTCCATTTCTGAGCCGGTTATTATTGAAAATCTTGAGCTTCTATACAAAGATCGAAATTTCATTTGCCGAGTAACGGCCAAGAGTGGTGCGGTTGGTCTCTGTATAAGCAACAACATGCAGATGATCTCTTTGTATCCAATTTTTGTCAATAGACTTCAAGCCTTCTTTATAGGAAAAGATGCGAGAAACCTGGAGTCTCTGTTGGAGGAGGTTTATGTTCATAAAAGTAACTACAAAGTTCAAAACTTAGCACTTTGGGTGCCGCTGGCTACTATCGAGTTTGCTATCCTTGATTTACTTGGTAAAATTGCCAATCAATCGATGGGTGAATTGCTGGGAGGTGTGCACAATACTGAAATAAGCGTTTACCGAGCAAATAATTATAGAGGCAAAACCGCAGAAGAGTCCTTGGAGCGAATCATCCAGAATGTAGAAGAATCGGGTGCAAAAGCACTTAAGTTTAAGATAGGTGGAAGGATGAGCAACAATGCGGATTATCCTCCCGGCAGGACGGAGGCTTTAATCCCTCTGGTGCGAGAACACTTTGGTAGTGATATGACGATCTATGCAGATTCCAATGGTTCGTACACTGCTGATAAAGCCATAGAGATAGGAAAAATACTGGAAGAATATAAAATTGACTTTTATGAGGAACCGGTTCCTTTTGATTGGTATGAAGAAACCAAACAAGTGGCGGATGCGGTGAACGTACCGATCGCCGGAGGTGAGCAGGAGCCAAGCATGCACCAGTTTAGGTGGCTTATTGCCAACAACGCTTTAGATATTGTTCAGCCGGATATATTCTATTTTGGAGGAATGATCCGATCGATGAAGGTAGCAATAATGGCAGAATCCATGGGAAAAGTGTGTGTGCCGCATATTTCCGGTTCAGGCCTGGGTTATCTGTACATGATGCATTTTGTGTCGGCTGTATCTAATGCAGGACCTTACCATGAATTTAAGGGATTCAACAAATCCATTCCATTCAATTGTGATACATCTGATTTTGTGGTGAGGAATAGCGCGATTAAAGTGCCCACCGGACCGGGGAGTGGTTTGGAAATAGACCCTGATTTTGTAAACAGCCACACACCAGTCACCGTTTACTAATTCAAAATCCGTCTGCACACAAAGTAATAGAAGACCAATAGAGCAACTGTAGAAATTATGAGGAAGAAAGTGAGTAAATGTCAATCGGTTATGAGCCTGATGATTGTGCTGTTGTTTTTGTCATGTACTCCAAATAAGGGGCAGGAAAATGGAGCAAATGCCCTCATCAATGAAAGCAGTCCCTATCTTTTACAACATGCCTACAACCCGGTAGAATGGTACCCTTGGGGAGATGAAGCATTATCGAAAGCTCAGAAAGAAGACAAACTGCTGGTGATCAGCATTGGCTATGCGGCATGCCACTGGTGCCACGTGATGGAGCATGAGTCTTTTGAGGATTCATTGGTAGCCCAAAAAATGAATGCCAGCTTCGTATCGATCAAGGTCGATAGGGAAGAAAGACCAGACATTGATGCCATCTATATGGATGCCATGCAATTGATACAAAGAAGAGGAGGGTGGCCGTTGAACGTGATTGCACTTCCAGACGGACGCCCTGTTTTTGCAGAAAGCTATTTGCCTAAGAAGAACTGGGAAAAACTGCTTGATGTATTTTCGGAAATGTATCAGAATGATCGTGAAAAGATGTTGACGCAAGCTGAGCAAGTTACCGAAGGAGTGAGCCAGCTAGAAATGGCGATGTTCAACGATTCTGGCTCTGATTTCACCCAAGAAAATTTTGACCAACTATTTGAGAATACCATTCAAAGTATTGACATGCGCAAAGGTGGGCGAGAGGGCGCTCCCAAGTTTCCTATGCCCTCTATATATGAATTCTTACTCACTTACGACTATTTCAACTCTAACCCAAAGGCACAGCAGGCACTGAAAGTTACTTTGGACAACATGGCTTTTGGCGGTATTTACGATCAAGCAGGCGGAGGATTTGCCCGCTATTCGGTGGATGACAAGTGGATTGTGCCTCATTTTGAAAAAATGCTTTACGACAACTCGCAGCTGGTGAGTCTATATAGTCACGCTTATCAATACTTTGGTGATGCTGAATACAAGAGGGTGGTAGATGAGACACTTGAGTTTGTAGCAAGAGAACTGACGGATGCAAGTGGAGGATTCTATTCTTCCCTAGACGCGGATAGCGAAGGAGTAGAGGGTAAATTTTATGTATGGACCGAGGAAGAAATAGATGCTGCTTTGGGTGAAAAATCCAAGATATTCAAAACCTATTATGGTGTTTCTCATCAGGGCAACTTTGAAGAAAAGAATATTTTGGTGAAAACCATGTCAATTTCGGAATTGGCACAGAAGTTTGACTTGTCGATTGACAATGCTTCTTCTATTGTGGAAACTGGTAAGAAAAAATTGTTGGAAATCCGTGCCGGACGTGTAAGACCCGGCCTGGATGATAAAATCCTGACTTCCTGGAACAGTCTCATGATCACAGGTTATCTGGATGCTTATTTTGCTTTTGGGGAAGATAAATACCTGGAGAGTGCATTGAATTGTGGTGAATTTCTTTTGAACAATCAAATAGAAAAATCAGGAAAGATTAACAGAAACTATAAAGATGGAAAGTCTTCCATCAGTGGGTTTTTGGATGATTACAGCCATACCATTATGGCCTTCATCAAGCTATATGAAGCTACTTTTGATGAGCAATGGTTGTACAAAGCTAAAGAACTCAGGGACTATGTGATGAAGTTTTTTAGTGACGAGGAAACCAAGATGTTTTTCTATACTTCCGATGAAGACCCTGAACTGATCGCAAGAAAAATGGAAATTACTGATAATGTGATTCCTTCCTCAAATTCAAGTATGGCCATGGCACTATTTCAGTTGGGGCAATACTTCTTCAACGAAGATGATATAGCCAGGGCAAAACAGATGTTCGCCAATGTAGAGCAAGAAGTACTGGAAGTTCCACATGGCTATAGCAACTGGGCCAGGCTCTATGGGCTTATTGGCAATCGTCATTATGAAGTAGCTGTTGTGGGACCAGACGCCCAGGGTAAAAAGCTCGAATTGGCTACTAGGTTTATTCCTAACAAGATACTGATGGGTGGAAAAGATGAAGGTTCGCTGGAACTGCTCTCAGGCAAACTTAACCCCGGAAGCACTATGATTTATGTTTGCCAAAATAAGTCTTGTCAGCTGCCAGTCACCGAAGCACAAAAGGCTATTGGGCAGATGGGGCTAGACTAATTCAAGATTTGTAGATCCAAGAGTCAAGATTTTTTCCGAGGAATTTGGAATGAATCGATTGGGTTGAACATTCTGATTTAGCTCAATGGATATTATCTTTATAAAGATGATTCAGCGTATTTGTTTAATTATTGGTTTGTTCCTGATTGTAAGTTTCTCCAAAGCTCAGACGGTGGAGTATTCTGTTCAGTTGCATTCGTCATTAGCTTCTTTTTGGGGAGGATCATCAAGTAAATTGTCTTTCGTTGATTTGTATTTGGGTTTGTATAATATTGAGAATCCCTACGGACGATCACCCGCTTTGTCCTATGGTATTTCGACTCAAGCTCAGTTGCTCGTCAAACGATATGTTTTTGGCTTGCAAGTGGGCTATGACAATTTTAAAAGTAATACAAGCATTCATGGATCGCCCCAAGAAGAGGCTGTTTATTGGATAGATACTGAAAGGTCTTCTCTTGTTTTGTCGAATCATTTTTTGAACCTGTACCCTTATATAGGAAGGAGAATTGACAAAGGAAAATGGATATTCGATGCTACAGCTGGGGTGGATATAGCTTTTAGTCATGGAGGAAAAATTCGTATTGATATTACTGATACGAATGACACAAAAATGAATCGCAATATTGACCTAAATGGAAGTGGTATCGATATTAGACCAAGGGTTTCGGTGATTGCCTATAATGGTAAATTTGGATATTTCGCAGGGTATTCTCTTGGTATTTTACCTTATGAAAATGAGATAGGCTTTGAATCAGCAGCCGAGGGAATTTACTCCCGTATTGTTCGACTTGGGATCAGTTACAAACTAAATTGAATATCCAAACCAAAAAGTAATGCTACAACGGCCTCACCTTAATATCCCTCCAGGACATTACAAATTGCCTTTCACCATTAATGCCATGAATTTGTAGTGCAATAAAGCCCTTAGGATGGGTTTCATAAATATCTTCCCGTACAACGTCCTCAATTTTATGACCATTCACGAATGTCTGCATTCGAGGACCGTCGGCTACAATCCGTAGCTTGTTCCAACCTTCACTAATGAAATAGTCGTGGCTATCTTCCTTTTTCTCCTGTGTGGATATCCACCCGGTACCGAGTGCCTCACCATATAAAACTCCCGTTGTGATGGTTTTCGGTCCCATTTTGCGTCGTATTTCCAATTGCGGACCCCAAACGCGTCCAGCTCGCCATTGAGGGTTGTTTTTTTCTGATACCGGTCTGGCGGAAGATCTGAATTGGATTCCTTGATTGGTGATGTCGTCTACAGTCACTTCACATTCCATTTCGAAATCGTCAAATTCTGCTATGGAACAAAGGAATGAGTTGTTGCTGCCAGGCATAGTGCGACCCACTATAGCACCGTCTTCCACAGTGTAAGAGTGGTAACCGTTCATATGCACCCAACCATCTAACGACTTACCGTCGAATAGCGAATACCATCCATCTTTATCTGGTTTTAAATTACCCGGATCTCCTGTTCTCGTTTCCAAATAGCTTTCCGGTAGCGCGAAAGTCATGACATAGTCTCCTGATTTGGTAGAGTTCTTGCCGCCACCTCCCGCAACAATGGTCACGTATTGCCTGCCATTCTGGATGAACACACTAGGGGTGGCATAGCCTCCCACGGGAAGCTGATATTCCCAAAGTAATTTCCCTCTTGATTTTTCAAATGCACGCAGCTTTTCATCTGCCGTAGACGCGATAAAAATCATACCGCCAGCGGTTGCAACAGCACCTCCGTAGGTTGGAGTGCCAGTATTTAATACACCTTTTTTCGTCAGTTCTTTATATTCTCCAATTGGTCTTTTCCATACTACATCGCCCGAGGCAAGGTTGATAGCAGTGAGCGTTCCCCAAGGTGGGGCAGTGGCAGGATATCCATCCTGATCTCGAAATATCTTGTAACCATTGCCCACATATTTGAATTTACCTTTAGCGTTTATGGCATTTGCAGAATCGGACGTACTTTGATTTGATTTGATAAACTCAGCAAGAGCCATTAGTTGATCTTCATCAAATTGCTTAAATGCTGGCATGATATTCCGACCATTGCGGATGACTTCTAATGTCTGTTCTTTAGACAGTTGTATATCATTTAGCGGAGGGTAAGTAGGGGGAGAGCCCTCTTTATTGATGCCGTGGCACAGTGCGCAATTTTCAGTGTACAAGCTTTTTCCAATTTGTAAGGAATTAGCATCAGCATCAGATTCATACACTTTAGTAAGCTTCATCAATGACACCAAGTTGTTTGAATTCACATACAACATATTATAATATGGGTCAAATGAGCCCCCTTGCCATTCTACACCGCCAAGAAAACTTGGACTGGTTAGAGTACCTATTTCTGATGGAGGAGTATAGATTGGTCCGCTGATATAGTTTTTAAATAATTTTTTCGCATAAGCATTTGCCTCCAGTGAAATATTAGTCAAGTCTGTTTCGTCAATACCTGTTCTGCCAAGTGGTAAAGGTTTGGTCGGAATTGGTTGAGTTGGCCATGCTTCTTCACCATGTACAGTCGAAGCTGCCACAGGTGTTTCAATAATCGGAAATATGGGCTCGCCTGTGTCCCGATCCAGAACAAATGTCAATCCCATTTTAGTCAATTGAACAACTGCATCTCTTTTCTCTTTTCCTTTATTGATGGTAACCAAAACTGGTGCTGAAGGATTGTCATAGTCCCAAATGTCGTGATGTACTGTTTGATAATGCCAGACTCGTTTGCCAGTAGTAGCATCAAGGGCTAGTATACAATTTCCGAAAAGGTTTTGACCTTTTCGAAAGCCGCCATAGAAATCGAAAGATGGTGAACCGGTAGCGCAGAATACCCAACCCCTCTTTTCATCCATAGTAAACCCGCTCCACACATTGGCACCACCATAGGATTGTCCTTCTTCAAATTCCCAGGTATCGTAACCAAACTCTCCTTCTTCGGGTATGGTATGAAATATCCATTCAAAAGCTCCTGTAACAGTGTTGTATGCCCGGATATGCCCAGGAGTAGATACGTACCCTTCAGGGACTCTCGATCCAATAATCAAATAATTCTTGTATACTATTCCCGGAGAAGTCACTTCAATCGAGGCTTTCTCAACAGGCATGCTGAGGTTTTTTCTTAAGTCAATAAAGCCATTTTCACCGAATGAAGTTATCAGTGCACCTGTTTTGGCATTGAGGGCATAAATTCTATCTTTTACGAAATGAAAAATTCGGCGATCAGTTTTATCATTGGACTCCCAGTAAGTCACGCCTCGGGTTCTGCCTCGAAACTCAGTATTATTCTCATTGTATTCTGATGAATGAAACACCCATTCTTCTTCTCCCGTGACAGCATTAAGAGCAATTGCCCGCAGGGTAGGTGTGGATAAATACATCAGTCCATCTATTATAATCGGGTTGACCTGTATGGATGACTTGTCATTGGCATCTCCTGTTCGGTATTGCCATACTGGTACCAGCCTATGTACATTGGCGGCATGTATCTGACCCAGTTCCGAATATTGATTACCTTTCTTATCTCCGCGATAGACCGACCATTCTGAATATTCAATTGGAGGAGTATTGTCTTGTTTTATTTCTTGTTTAGGTGGTTTGTCAGTAGGTTGCTCAGGAGCTGAACAAGAAAAAATAAGAATAGTAGTTAGAGTCAGGAAACATACAAATTTCCCAATTCTCAAGTCATTGTGATTTGCCATGGCATTAGGTCGAAAAAATGGATGGATCAGTGTTGTGCCAATAAATCTACTAAGATTTTTGTTAACACTGATTCCTGCTCAGGCCAAGGTTAGGCCAATTATTGCTTCCACTTAATATTACAGCCCATGCTTGGCAGCTGGTCTTCTGATATAGCAGTACCATCAAGAAGTGCATCCAAAGTATTGCACAGGTCAAAACCTGTTACTGGTTTTCCATTACCTGGCGAAGAGTCATCCATTCTTCCTCGGTACACACATTTCATTTCACCATCAAACACATAAAAATCCGGAGTGCAGGCTGCCTGATAGGCTTTGGCAACTTTCTGGCTTTCATCATACAAATAAGGAAAAGTGTAACCCACTTCAGCGGCTTTTTCCTTCATGAATTCCGGTGCATCAGCCGGGTAGTTTTCTACGTCATTGGCACTTATTGCTACAAAGGTGATTCCCTTTTGTTGGTATTCTTTGGCAATGCCGGCAATCTCGTCCTGAACGTGGATGACGTATGGACAGTGGTTGCAAATGAACATGACCACCGTTCCATTGTCAGATTTGATTTCGTCGAGGGAAACGTCATTTCCAGATACTGCTTCTGGCAGATTGAAATCTGGAGCTATTGTGCCCAAGGGCATCATTTCGGAATAAGTCAGAGACATTCTTAGTTAAAAGTTATTATAGTTGAAAGTTTTTCTGCCCTAGTGGCTAAGCTTTTTATTTTTCATTAATAATTTATCATTCTTCATTGAACTAATCCCACTTAATCGAGCGAACAGGCAGCACATCAATAGCAATATCTTCAACAGTTTCAAAAGCCTTTGTCAACTGAGGGGTTTCGTTTGTCCACTTGGCAAAAAACGCTTCGACCTTTTCATTATCTCCATCACCTTCAAGGATCATTAGATCGGCAGAGAGATTCTTGATACCCTCTTCGAAATTATCAAAGTCTATCGACCATTTGTTGGTAGATTCATCATAAAGGATTCCTCCATTAACTACCAGATAGTTCAACGATATGGCCGCTGCTTTTCCATGAGCTTCATCTAGTCCGAAACGAATTGAACGGAATAGGCTACCTAAAAAAGAAACGTAATAGTTTCTAGCGCCTGCTGGATCTACTACACCTTCTCTCATGAGGTAAGCCAGAGAATACAGTCCTACAACATCGGCTTTGGCTTCTTCCAATGGACTATAGTTGGGGCCAATAGCAGCATTGGCAGCCATTCCTTTTTTAGGTCCTACTTTCACCGTTCTCGGTCCGATGGCATGGCATATTTCATGCATAAGTACGAACATAAAGAATCCATCATCCGAAAGATATTCCAGTTGTGATTCATCTATCAATCTATTACTCACCGGTTTGATGATTGCATTGAAGCGGGCTTCAAACATGTTTTTCCAGAAAGTTTTCTTTGTACCTTTTTTTGCATGAACTTCAGGGTCATTTGGTAAGTTGGTTGCAACAGCCTGGTAGCCGATGGAGCCCTCTCCGGTACGGATGATGTCTCTAACGACAATAAAGTTGGCGGTCAAGCCTTCCACTACAGATTTGTATTCGTCAGGAATAGGAAGGTTTTCTTCCATTCGCTGTAGATAGCTTTTGTATATCTCCAGATCGGCTGAAGCCTGTTGATCAACAATCTCGATATAGGCTTCATATTTTGCTTTTATGCCTTTTATTCTATCAGAATATGTTTCGAATGGGCCGAATACAATATCAAACTTGGTGTCTTTTGTATCTATCCATGCCACATCTGCATCAAAGTAATTATCTGTTTTAAGTCCTTCAGCTTTCAATCTTAAAAATTTTGAAAACGACTCATTGTCTGACAGGTCCGCTACCTCGTTGAGCAACTGAGAGATTTTTTCTACATATTCTTTATACTCTACTCCATACCGAACGGCTTTGTACCCACCTTTGCCATCTTCCTTGATCACGGTATATGGATACATAAACTCATCCTGTTCTTCCTGACTCAACCCGGATAAGTATGTGTCGAAATGTTCTGAGGTCATGCCACGCGGATACATTTCATCTCCACCATAATATTCCATATTGCCGTAGAAAGTTTCATACTCCTGCAAGTGTTCATAAGGTCCTCCATTTCGTCTAATCAGCGTGAGGAGGTCATTGGCATAGGGGTCTGATTTTACTTTTTCTAGGCTGTCCCGAAGTTGCATGCCATACTTAGAAGTTTGTAGCCAATAGATGGTATCTACATACATGGCTGCTTTTACCAATTTCTTAAGTATTGTCTTATCTGTTTCGCTATAGCCTGAAGCATCAAAGGACATTTCGTAGGGCTCATATTGGGACAAGTACTTCTGAAGTTCTTCGCGCTTTTCGTTGACTTCTGTTTGAGGCTCTTCCTTTTTTTTCTGGTCGCATGAAAATAGGACCAAAAGAAGGGATGCAATAATTAGATTTTTCATTTATGGTTAATTTACAGTTATGTTGTTTGCTATTTGAATTTCATTCTGCGCCAATACTTTCACCGTGCCTTGTGTTGGGATCATATTTTGCCAAACCCAATTGTAATGGTCAATGACTTGTTTTGCTAGTAGCCCTTCTCGATCGGCAGTAGTGTGGGCATCTTTTACCACGGTAATGTCAAAATTTCTGGTAATGGCAGATTGAATGGTGGACTCTACACAAAAGTCAGTGGCACATCCGGTAATAATTAATTCGCTAATATCATTGATGTCTAGGATCTCGTGTAGTTGTGATTGATGAAAGGCGTCATTAGCGGTTTTACCAACGAATAGATCTGTCGGGTCTATTTTCAATCCGTTTAAAGGCTGCCATTCTTTGGTCTGTGGTATAAATTCCCCCCATTTACTTCCATCATGTAAAATGAAAATCACAAGGTTTCCAATTTTACGGCACTGATCGGCAAGGGTGTTTATTCTGTCGACTACTCCGTCTGTATCATAACGTGGGGTCGCTTCTGTGAAAGAACCCTCTTGCATATCAATGATCAGTAGTGCTTTTTTCTTATCCATGGCTGGCATCTACTTTCAAAATAACGACTTTCTTGTTACAAATAAAATATCAAGCGAATTGATGCATGACAAATCGCAGTATGCAACTTTTTTATTTCTTGTGTTGGCTAAGTAAATTGACGAAAAATGAGCGATATCAAGAAGGATCAAATAGGGCAATGGCTCAAAAAGCTGGAGCGGGAAAGCTGGCAGTTGGAGCTGCTGGTGTCAGCCTTTACAATTTTCCTGCTCATTCAGGCGATAGATTCCTTCTCTGGATTTTACGAAGACCTTCCATTCGCCTATAATCTGGACGGCAATATTTTGAGTTTTATTTACCTGTTTTTGGGCTTGTTAGGCATGTCCATCAAAGCATTATCAATTTTCTTGATTGTACATCTAATGCTTCGTGGGTTTTGGATCGGAACGATTGGATTAAGATCTGTCCAATCTGAAATCAATTTCAAAAGTCTCAATTATAACGAATTCTTTAGCAAAAGGCTGAAAAAGAGAATTATCAGCCTTGATGAAATGGTAATTAAGCTTGACGAAATGTGCAGCGTAATATTTTCGTTTTCATTCCTAATAATTTCGGTATTGATTGCTTTCGGTCTATATTTTTTATTACTGGGTGGTGTTTCAGTTGGATTGAGTTTTCTAGAGAGTCTGACCGATGGTTGGCTAAATAAAATATTTACTAATCTTACTATTGTTGCAGTTCTGGTAATTCTTTTGACTGGAATTATTTACATGATTGATTACTTCAGTCTTGGATTCTTTAAAAAGTATAAAACACTTGGGAAAATTTATTATCCAATCTACAGATTTTATGGATTCGTAACGGTCTCAATTATTAGCCGAAGCATCTATTATTATCTTATAAGTAAGTTTTCGAAAAAGAGAATTCGTCTTGTTTATTTGATTTTTGGAGGATTGGTCTTCTTTACCAGCATCACTGAGTACGACCAATTTCAATACTTTTCTAACGTTGAAGATGAAATGGTTTTACGGGTAAATTATTATGATGATTTGAGACCTGCAGATACAAATATCGTAAGAGTCAGTATACCAAATAATGTTGTTGGTGGGTCTTTCTTGAGACTTTTTATAAGGTATGACCCCAGGGATAATGAATTAATAAGGAATCAGTGTCCTGATTTTGAACCACTAAAAAGTGAAGGTCTCAACTTAACCCTTCAAATGAAAATGGGGGAGAAAGGATTGTTAATAGGTAAACAAAATTTTGAAGGTGAGGATGCAAGGAAACTTCTTGAGTGCCACAGTTCTATATATCGGGTAAGTGTAAATGATTCTCTGTATACAGGAAACCAATTCTTTTATTTCACTCACCCCGACAAGAGACAAAAAGGTTTGGTGACCATGTTAAGTACCAAGGGGTTTAAACAGGGCCAAAATATCCTTCAAATCAAAAAAAGGGGATTAGATGATGATGGTAAAGAAGTGCTGAGAAAATATGCCTATGTCCCTTTTTGGTTAGAATAATTATTTCTTAAACCGCCTTAGCCAGGTTATAATTACTCTCCGGTTTACCGAGCCATTTTAGCATTTTATTGTGCTCGCGGATGGCTTCCCAGAAACCTTTTTTGCTATAATAAGGGATGTTAAATTCTTTGGTGGTTTGTTTTACCAACTTGGCAATTGCCGGATAATGTACATGGCATATTTGAGGGTACAGATGATGCTCTACCTGGAAGTTTAACGCACCACCATACCAGGTTACAAATCTATTCTCATTAGCAAAATTCACTGATGTGTACAATTGATGGACAAACCTTGAATATTGCATTTTCCCCTTATCATCGGGTGTAGGATAAATCACTTCTTCCATCAAATGAGATGGTTGGAATATTACCGCAAGTGCCAGTCCGCTACATACATGTAATAATAGAAACCCTAGGAATATTTCTAATCCAGAGTAGGAGGTAAACATTAGTGGGATACCAATAATGTAGGCATAATAGAATAATTTGGATCCAAGTAAAATAATGACCTCTTTGGCGATGCTGCTGGTATTTTTTTGCAACCAGCCTTCTTTATAAAAGTTAATTATTTTGATAAAATCTTTAAAAGTAACCCAGAAAAAAGTTCCTAAACCATAAAGCACCCAGGCGTATATATGTTGGAATTTATGCACTGCCCAAATACTGGAATAAGGAGACAACCGTAAAATTAATTTCGGGGCAATGTCTTCATCATGGTCATGAATATTGGCATAGCTATGATGCTTTACATTATGCTGGATTTTCCAATTGATAGCATTCCCTCCGACAAAATTCAAAGTATAACCCCAAAACTTATTGACCGATTGATTGCTTGAGTAAGCACCATGGATAGCATCATGCATTATAGATAATCCAATTCCAGCCATTCCGAAACCCATCAGGGCACAAAGAATCATGGAAATGAAAATGTCTGGCTCAAAAAATATCAGTGAAAGGTAAGGAAGAATAAACAGAGATAGCATCGCGACAGTCTTCATGTACATTTCCATATTGCCATACCTGGAAATGTCATTGGATTTGAAGTAGTCGTTGACTCGTTTGTTTAAAGTAGCAGTAAATTTTTTTGAGTTTTCATCTTCGTTGTTGAAGAATATCTTTCCCGGCTCGCTCATTTTCTAAATTTTGCTCAAAGCTAAGTATTAATACGTTGTTAAGTGGTAATAGCTTATTCTTAATTGCCTAAAGTTGTATGTTTGTCCCTTAGCATAAAAGAAGAATTTATGAGTCCATTGTTGGTGTTTTCAGTAATAGCAGGATATTTCCTCGTCTTGATGGCTATTGCCCGTTTCACCAACAAGGATAACACGGCAGAATCATTCTTCACAGCCAATAGACAATCTCCATGGTATTTGGTGGCTTTTGGGATGATAGGTGCATCTCTATCCGGTGTTACTTTTATTTCTGTCCCTGGTGAGGTAGGCAATAGCAACTGGTCTTACTTTCAAATGGTGTTAGGCTATTTGGCTGGTTATGCCGTGATCGCCCTGGTATTATTGCCCTTGTATTATCGACTCAACCTCGTTTCCATTTACCAATATCTGGAGTCGAGGTTTGGATACTTTGCATACAAAACAGGAGCGTTTTTCTTTTTGATCTCCCGGGTGATTGGAGCTTCGTTTCGTCTGTTTCTTGTTGCTGGGGTATTGCAAATAGCTTTTTTCGATTCCTTTAATATTCCATTTTGGGTTTCGGTGTTGATCACTATTGCCTTGATCTGGCTATACACTTTTCAGGGGGGAATAAAGACGATTGTTTGGACGGATACCCTGCAAACCCTATTTATGCTACTAGCGGTGGTAATTAGTATTTATCTTATTGCCTGTGACCTTGACCTTGGTTTTTCAGCTTTGGTTTCGACGATTTCAGAAAGTCAATTTTCTACTACTTTCATTTGGGACTGGCGAGCCCCAGGTAATTTTTACAAACAGTTCCTGGCAGGTGCATTCATTGCGATTGTCATGACAGGACTGGATCAGGATATGATGCAAAAGAACCTCACTTGTAGAACCTTGAAGGATGCTCAGAAAAATGTTTTCTGGTTTAGCATATCTCTGGTATTTGTGAACCTTCTCTTCTTGTCATTAGGTGTTTTACTTTATCATTATTCAACATCTTTGGGTCTAGCCCTGCCTGAAAGGACCGACAATCTATACCCCTTATTAGCCATTAATCATTTTCATTTAGCAGGAGGAGTTGTCTTTTTGCTAGGGATAATTGCCGCAGCATATTCGAGTGCTGATTCTGCATTGACTGCATTAACAACCTCGTTTTATGTTGATTTTTTGAATAAAGATCCAAAAGCTGGAGATCCAAAAGCCAGGATTAAAATACATTTGGGATTTTCACTGCTCATCTTTTTTGTCATTTTGGTTTTCCGAGCCATCAACGACGACAGTGTCATCGTAGTTGTTTTCAAGGTTGCGGGTTATACCTATGGCCCGTTACTCGGTCTCTATAGCTTTGGCCTGTTTACCAAAAGAAAAATAAAAGACAATTTTGCACCATTGGTATGCATTTTGTCTCCAGTGCTCACGTACGTTTTAAATCAGAATTCGGAAAGCTGGCTAGCTGGTTATAAGTTTGGTTTTGAGTTGCTGCTGGTGAATGGTTTGTTGACTTTTGTAGGCTTGTTGATTATTTCAAAAGCAACACCTACAGATTAGCAGGCGATCGAGAGTAACATAAGTTTGACCCAATAAGTATCGATTGCTAAGTTTTCCTATTTTTGAACTTGATAAAAGGAATTAACTTTATCGAAAATATGTAATACCCTCTAGTTAAGATGCCATGAGAAAAATAGTACTCACATTTCTGTTAGTTAGTTGTTTTGGAAGTATTGATGGTTTAGCACAAAGACCGACAAATGTCATAGCCCTAGAAAATGGTTCCAAGCTCATTAAAATTCCCCCATCACAAGTGGACATCACTGAGAGAATGATATTGGCCAAATATTCAGCTGGAGCTCTGTTTGATCAGAATGCTCGCGTCTGGAGTTCTAAAAGAGCACAGTTTCCGCTGGAATTCGTGGTGGAGTTGGCAGAAGAGTATCACATTCAAAAGTTTGTTTTTAACAATAAGACGGAGTTTTATCCAGGCATTCAGACAAAAGATGTAAAAGTCGAGTTGTCCACGACAAGCGCATCGGAAGGTTTTACTGAAGCGGGCAAGTACGAATTGGAGCCGGATGTTACGAATGAATTTACTATAAGCCCAACCAAGGCAAGGTGGATAAAGCTTGTTATTCTTAGTAATCATGGAAGCGACGACAAGGTGCAGTTGGCGGAATTTGAGGCACTTGGAAGTCCGGCTCAGAGGATAAACAGAACTGTGACCATCGATGGTATGTGGCATACTAACTGGCAGGATATCACTTTCGAACAGGAAGGAAATACTTTCGAGGGTAGCTATGTCTATACAAGTGGTAAGAGAAAATTTAAAGGAAAGGTTAAAAATGGTAAGATCAACAGAAATACAATTCAGTTTTACTGGGATGAAGGTAGTATAGAGGGTATGGCTAAGTTATTCCTGAACCAGGAAGGGAAACAACTCTCTGGTCTGTGGAGGAATGCCAACAACTCCAGAGACTATAACTTATGGACGATGACTCGGACCAAGGAAGAGAGCAAGCCAATAGAATATTCTGGCCCTCAGGAAGTGGTAGCGATCGAGGAGAAAGAAGATGAAAAAGAAGCCCCACCTGCTCCACCAGTGGTGCCAGCAGTTCCGGTTAAACCAGCTGTCGAAATAGGTGGTACAGAGGTAAGTGTTGGAAAATCTATAGTCCTGAAAAATGTATTTTTTGAGTTAGGGAAATCTTCAGTAACGGCTGCTTCTCATGCAGAACTTGATAAGCTTGTTGACTATCTTTTGAACAATGAAGAAATGAATGTCAAAATCAATGGCCATACGGATCGAATTGGTGACAGAAAGAAGAACTTAATTCTTTCACAAGAGAGGGCCGATTCCATCATGGAATATTTGATAGGTAAGGGGATCAATAAGAAAAGAATAACCACAGAAGGTAAAGGAGATACTGAAACGATATGCTCACCCCCTTGTAGAGATAATAGACGGGTCGATTTTGTTCTTTCTGAATAGGGTGTCTATTCAGGCTTATTGAAAACGAATCCTCTTTCGTCATTGCCTTCGTAAAAATCTACTTCCAGGCCAAGTAGATACATCACATGCCTTTTGTCGACCAGGATTGGAATGTTACTGTTGGAATAAGACAAGTCTTCATCGTTCAACTTGTCAAAACCGATCATATAGCCCATGGCACCACACCCACCGCCTTTGATGCCTATTCTCAGGCCATAGTCTTGGGGGATGCCTTTATTGAGCATGATGTTTTTTACTTCACCAATGGCTTTTTCCGTGAGAGAAACCGGTTCTAAATTCATTTACTCTAATCCCTATTGTGAAAGCCAAAATTAACTAATTTTGACAGCCTTGTTCAAAAATATTGTCGAACGGGATTTAAATTTTAATCATAGAATATAAATGGAGGCACTTGTAGAATTTGGAAAAATAATATTACCAGCCGGAGCGGTTTTATATGCTGTTTTTCTTACCGTTAGGATGTTCCTGACCAAAGATCTGGAAAAACGCTTGCTCGAACTGAAAACCAGCAGTGCGGACACGGTTCTACCTATTCGACTGCAGGCTTATGAAAGGGTTTGTCTTTTCCTGGAAAGAATTTCTCCAAATAATCTGATCATGCGTGTGAATGACGATGAGTACAAGTCTGGTCAACTGCATCAAATGCTATTGCATGAAATAAGGGAAGAATACAATCATAACTTGTCTCAGCAAGTATATATGTCAGATGCATCCTGGAACCTGGTGAAAGGTGCAATGGAAGAAATTGTCATGGTAATCAATGAGGCTGCAGGCGAAGTTGATCCTGAATCAAAAAGTCTAGAGTTAGCCAAAAGGATATTCGAAGTAACGATGGGTAGGGAAAAACAAGCGGTGGACTTTGCTTTAACGGCAGTGAAAGATGAAATAAGGGAAGTCTTTTAGAAAGTCACAATTTTTATCTTGTTCCTGCCATTTACCTTGAAATAGCGTCTTTTCGTTTTGTGAATAAGTATTCCGGACGTAACGAGAATAGCACTTGTTTTTAAGACGCCTTTATCCACATCCCATCCATCACCTCTTACTACAGTATGGTTGAACTGATCAACCAGGAGGTATCCTACTCCTGCATAAATACCCATCTGTGCTAATATATCCGGATCGAACCAATGCTTGTTGACAGAGCGGATGTCCACTTTTGAAATCTCTGAAATCGCTATCGATGAGGCATTGAAAAAAATGGAATCATTTCTAAGCCTAAGGATTTGTTTGGTGTTGAAATGTTTTTCGCCCTTCAGCCTAAATTTGAATTCATCCCCTTCATAATATTTGAAGCGTTTCTTCATTCCTGATTTGGATAGAAGCAAAAAGTCCTGGGCCTGCACATGATGTGCATAGAATATGAAGGTGATCAATAGGACTAATATTCTGGTCACAATTAGAGAATGATGTTTTATATCAAAATGTTTCTTTGGAGATTTAAAAACTCTGGTTTTCTCTTTAAGTACCCAATCAATCTATGGAAAATTTCTGTCATTGCAAGCCTTCAGCGCTTGATTTTAAATAAGGAAAAAGCAGGTTCTCTGAAATCATTTAATAGCTTAACTTTGCCGCCAATTTAATTGAATTCATGGGTTTAGTAGAAGAAATAAAGAAGCGTAGAACATTCGGAATTATCAGTCACCCCGATGCTGGGAAAACAACGTTGACGGAGAAGTTGCTACTTTTTGGTGGTGCGATAAAGACAGCCGGCGCGGTAAAGTCTAACAAAATTGACCGGCACGCCACATCGGATTTTATGGAGATAGAAAAGCAAAGGGGCATTTCCGTAGCTACTTCCGTAATGGGATTCAATTATAGAGATGTAAAAATAAATCTGCTCGATACCCCCGGTCACCAGGATTTTGCAGAGGATACATACCGTACACTTACTGCTGTGGATAGTGTGGTGATGGTGATCGACTGTGTGAAGGGTGTAGAGATTCAGACGGAGAAGTTGATGGAAGTATGTCGCATGAGAAATACTCCTGTGATGGTTTTTATCAACAAGCTGGACCGTGAAGGTCAGGATCCTTACGATTTATTGGATGAGATAGAAGAAAAGCTGAATATCAAGGTACGTCCGATGAGCTGGCCGATAGGAATGGGCAAGTCTTTTCAAGGAGTATACAGCATGTATGAAAAGAAGCTGCTGCTTTTTCAGGCAAGCAAGCAAAAACTGGACGATACGGATACCATCAGCATAGAAGACATCAACGATCCACAGCTAAATGATCTCATTGGCGAATCCAGTGCCGAACAATTGAGAGAGGATGTAGAATTGGTAGATGGCGTTTATCCTGAGCTGGACTTGGATACATACAATAATGGAGAAGTCGCTCCAGTGTTTTTTGGTAGTGCGGTGAACAATTTCGGTGTACGAGAACTGCTGGATTGCTTCATTAATGTAGCACCCCCGCCACTGGATCGGGAAACGGATATTCGTCCGATTGATCCAACCGAAAGCAAGTTTTCAGGGTTTGTTTTTAAGATCCATGCCAATATGGATCCGAAGCATAGAAACAGGATCGCTTTTGTGAGAGTATGTGCTGGTACCTTCCTAAGAGGAAATAACTACCATCATGTCCGACTTGAAAAGAAATTTAGATATTCCAATGCTACAGCCTTTATGGCTCAGAGCAAGGAAATAATAGAAGAAGCCTATCCGGGAGATATTGTTGGTCTGTACGATACTGGTAACCTGAAAATTGGGGATACCCTGAGTGAAGGAGAAAAAGGTATGTATAAAGGCATACCCAGTTTTTCGCCTGAGATTTTCCGGGAGGTGATCAATATGGATGCCATGAAAACCAAGCAATTGGAAAAAGGCTTGAGCCAGTTGATGGATGAAGGGGTAGCGCAGTTATTTACCTATGAAATGGGAGCAAGAAAGGTTGTGGGTACTGTAGGTGCGCTGCAGTTTGAGGTCATTCAACACAGGCTGAAAAATGAGTATAATGCTACTTGTAGGTTTGCTCCAATGAACTTGTATAAGGCCTGCTGGATCAGTGCTGAGGACAAGAAGAAAATGGATGAATTCATCGACTCGAAATATCGACACATCGCCAGGGACAAAGATGGCAAATTGGTCTTTATGGCTGAAAGCAAAGCGTGGTTGCAAATGGTACAGGACAATTTTCCCGAAATCAATTATCACTTTACTTCTGAGTTTTAGTCCTATTCACTTAGCTCAATAGATACTTTTGGTCTACAACCCTTTTGTAGCCATCTATTTGAATTTGCTTCTCATCTATGGTCACAATTGAAAAACTATTGTTTTCCATCCCGCTATGATCTACCATGGCTAGCTGCGTGCTATAATGTATTCCATCAATGTTCATGTAGTCTTCCTTATGTACATGTCCCTGAAAAGCTGCAATTACCTTCCCGCTTGAATTCATGATTTGCTGTACTGCTTCGAAGTTGTTGACACGTAGGTTATGGTTTCTTGATGGGAATGGATAAATGGGGTGATGACAGAAAACAATTGTAGGCAAATCTGTTGATTTGAGATCGTTTCGGAACCAGTCCAATTCAAAACTCGGAATATTTGTGTTTTGCCAATCAACACCATCTTTATAATAATGATCCGTACCGTCCTGGCTGTAATTGGCGTCCAATACTACAAAATGATAGCCGCTATTGTCGAAGGAGTAATAACTGTCTTTATTCGAAATGCCTGTGTTTTCAATGTTCGCTAAGAATACACCTTTTCGAATACTGTCAACATCATGATTGCCTACGCAATGATATCTTGGCCCTTGAAATTCCCCATATATTGCTTCTATGGCTCGCAGGTAGCTCAAAGTATCTTCTGATCGCTCATTCAAATCCTGATCTTTGAAATCTCCCAGGTGTATAGCAAAGGCCACTTTTTCGCGATTGAACACTGCGATACACTCTCTCATTTTGTCAAGAGATTCACGGTAGTACCGCTTACCATTTGGTTCCCGATCAGCATAGTGCGAGTCAGTCACCAGACCAAACTTGATGATTCTTGGTTTGCTGGAAAATAGGCAAGAAGGCATGAACATGCTGCTTGCACCTAGGCCAGTCAGCTTCAAGAAGGTCCTTCGGTCAATGGTGTAGGAGTGTTTGTTCATTTTCATTTCAAGGAGGTTGAGTTGCAATAGGTTTTCAATTTAGGAAATACCGTAGTAATTGGAATAATAAATAAATTTAATGTTTGACCACTATGTCATCCATTATAGATAATCTAAGGTCGATTCTTTAACTTGCGAAGCTTATGAAATTCCCATTTATCAGCCTATACGAAGACAACCATTTGCTCATTGTTGACAAGGAGTCTGGCGTTTTGGTGCAAGGAGACAAAACTGGTGATAAACCGCTCCTGGATCATTGTAAAGACTATGTCAAGGAAAAATACGAAAAGCCGGGGGCTGTCTTTTTGGGTACTATACATCGTCTTGACAGGCCCGTCAGTGGTGTGGTTGTTTTTGCACGCACTTCGAAATCTTTGGAGCGCATGAATAAGTTATTCAAGGATAGAAAGGTCCACAAGATTTATTGGGCGATTGTAAAGAAAAGACCGCCGAAGAAGGAAGATAAGTTGGTGCATTGGTTGAAGAAGGACACCTCCAAGAATGTAACTGCTGCTTACGATGAACAGGTGGATGGCAGCCAAAGGGCGGAACTTAAGTATCGGGTGCTAGGCAAACTCAATGACCACTTTTTGTTGGAGGTTCGCCCATTGACGGGTAGGCCACACCAGATAAGGGTACAGTTGGCTTCTATGGGTTGCCCCATTCGAGGAGACCTTAAATATGGTTTTGCTAAGCCAAACAGTGACGGAAATATCAACCTGCATGCTAGAGAACTGAATTTCGTTCATCCTGTGAAAAAAGAAGCGGTACAAGTAGTGGCAGGGGTTCCAAGAAATGATTTTTGGGAGCAATTCCTGGTTTTGGACAAAAAATTGAGTGACAAAAAAATAGATCGATTGTTATAAGTCTGCCATGCTCAAAAAACTACAATCAAGATGGAAATTGAATAGCGCCTTTCAGGTGGTGATTGTGCTGGTGGTGTTTGCTTGCACCGGATTTACAGTACTTTTTCTTAAAGAACCTATTGTAGGTTGGATCGTGGGAGAGGGGGAGAGCAGCACCTTATTTACTGTTCTTTATTATCTATTCATTCTCCCGGTCTACAATATTATTCTACTCTGTTATGGTTTCATTTTCGGTCAGTTTAGTTTCTTTTGGGAGTTTGAAAAGAGGATGTGGAATCGGATGACCGGAAGAAAAAGCAGCAATGACCCTGAACAAGACTGAGGCAATTCAGCAAATCAATTCTTTGGTTCGAAGGCAAGAGCCTTTTCTTTTCATCACAAACTTCAAATGTGACCGGAACATTGTGCTTCCACTCAATCAGGTCAATTCTGAGGAGATACTCTACGATATCAATGGCGTTTCGAACGTAATTGAAATTCCGACTATCGAAAGAGATTTCTCAATGAGTAAGTCACCGATATCGTATGAGGAATTTAAAGAGACTTTCTCCTTTGTGCATGATGAATTGCATATTGGGAACTCCTACCTCACAAACCTCACTTTCGAGACGTCAATCGCCTGTAATCATTCTTTGAAAGAAATATTTTATAGAAGCAAGGCAAAGTATAAGTTGTGGCTAAAGGATCAATTTGTAGTCTTTTCGCCAGAGATATTTATTCAAGTTCAGGCTAACGAAATCACATCCTTTCCTATGAAAGGCACTATCGATGCGTCTTTTGAAAATGCCGAAACTTCTATCCTGGAGAATACAAAAGAGATGGCAGAGCACGTCTCCATAGTGGATTTGATTCGCAATGACATGAGCATCCATGCGACCAATGTGGAGGTCGACCGCTTTCGATATATAGATGAAGTACAAACGCATGAGAAAAAACTGCTACAGGTAAGTTCTGAAATCAGAGGAAAATTGAGTGGAGAGAAGTTAGAGAATTTGGGTGAGGTACTTTTTTCACTATTACCGGCAGGCTCAATATCAGGCGCACCAAAATATAAGACCCTAGAAATCATCGAAAAAGCTGAAGATTATGATCGAGGATATTACACCGGTGTATTCGGTATTTTTAATGGGAAGCAACTGGATAGCGGGGTGATGATTCGCTTTATCGAGCAGCAGGAAGATCAAATGGTGTTTAAAAGTGGTGGAGGTATTCACTCTCTGAGCGACCCGAAATCTGAATATGAAGAAATGATCGACAAAGTATATGTACCGATTTATTGAAAGCATATGTTGTCAGGATGGCGAAATACAAAACCTTGATTTGCATCAGGAGAGGGTTAATAGGACTTTAAGGAAATTTCACCTAGGCTCTTCTATCAAAATTGCCAAATGCCTCAAGGACTTGCCAAACACAGGCAAGCATAAGTGCAGAATAGTTTACGGTCAACAGGTCGAGTCATGTGAAATTTCAGAATATCCGAATCGATCCATTACTAGTCTAAAACTTATAATTGATGATGCTATCGACTATGAATTCAAATCGGAAGACCGTCAAAATCTGAGTCGACTGTTTGAGCAAAGAGGAAATTGTGATGATATAATAATTGTAAAAAATGGTCTGTGCACTGATTCTTACTTTGCAAACCTGGCTTTTTATAACGGTAGTAAATGGATCACTCCGTCCGAGCCCTTGCTAAAAGGAGTCAGGAGAGAGCAATTGATTAGGGGGGGAAGTATAACTGAAGAGAATGTTTCAGTGGAGTACATTGACCAATTCGAAAAGGTGAGTCTCATTAATGCAATGCTTGATCTGGGAGAGGTAGAAATTCATATTAAGAATATTAATTAATCATTGCGAACTTTATGCAGATCGAAATTTGTTTGTAACCAATGGAAAATAAGCAAGATCAGGAATTGTGTGAAGATGGTGTGTGCGAAACGCCGGATCGGCGTTCAGCATCAGAAGTAGTTTCAACTCAATCAGATGATTCGATTATATACTTTGGCGATCCTATGTGCTCGTGGTGTTGGGGGATAGCTGGGCACCTGAAGCAGCTCAAGGATGATTTCAAAGGGCAACTTTCATTCAGAATTGTACTGGGTGGCTTAAGACCAGGCGGAGGAGAATTATGGGACGACCACATGAAATCATTCCTTAGGGAACATTGGGAGCACGTACAAGAGGCCTCCAGTCAGCCTTTCAATTTTGGATTGTTGGAGCAGGATGAATTCAACTATGACACTGAGCCGGCATCCAGGGCTGTGAGAGTGGTGCGAGATATGGATGCTACGAAGGAATTTGACTTCTTCAAAGCTGTGCAATACGGGTTCTACGCTGATAATCGAGACCCTAATTATTTGGAATTCTATAAACCAATATGCGAACATATGGGACTGGATTTTTCTGATTTCAGTTCGAAATTTCAGTCAGACGAATACAAGTCTTTGGTGCGTCAGGATTTCATGTTTGCTCAGCAGCTTGGTATCAGGGGTTTTCCTTCTGTCGTAGTACAAAGTGGAGAGAAGTACTATATGATTACTCGGGGTTATGCAACTTATGAGGCAATGACTGAGGCTGTGGAGGCTGTTTTGGGTAAATCTGCTTAAGGACTTCCTAGACAATTAACCTTTATATAATAATATCATGTTGAAACAAAACATCTTATTTTATTGCCAACTCGGCAGCCTTCATGAGTAATTCCGGTTCTATTCTAACTCTGAAATTTGGATTGATGTAGTTGAATTTTACTTTGCCATCAGCATCTACAATATAAACCGATGGAATCGGAAGGGTCCTGTTTTTGCGATCCACATACCCTAACCCCATTTTGCTCATTAACTCATATTTGTTATCAGACAATATAGTATATGTAAGCTCCTTTTCATTTAGCGTCTTTTTGATATTATCTGGAGAGTCGGGTGTTACAGCGATTATTTGGTAACCCATTTTTATCAGTTCCTTTTCATATTCTTGTAAAGCTGCTAAATGAACATTGCAATACGGACACCAGCCACCGCGATAAAAAATTATAATGGAAGGCTTGGAACCAATTGCTTCGGAAATATCCATCGTTTTGGAATTAACATCTAAGACAGAAGCGTTGGGAATGGTTTCTCCCAATTTTACAGGACATGTCTTATCGCTACTTGTTGCAATCTGACCATATGCTGAATGGATTAAAAAAAGAAACAGGGCAGGGAGTGCTAACCTAAGAGTAATTCTAATTTTCATAACAGAAATAAATTCTACTTAAAGTGAAAAGCGCTAACCATCGATTTTAGATATAAGTTCCTTAAATATATAAATCTTGGATTTGATGTTTTTCTCCGATTAGCAAAAAATTGTTCGCTGGCCATCTTGTTTTGACCTTCATAATAAGAGTACACTAACCGATCTTACACTTATTTTCGGGAATTCGCAGTGTCACATGTTCTACTTGGCATGCGGATTCTCATACCAAATTACACCAAGTCCATAGCTATTTGCTCCATAGTTTTCCTCACAGGTAAGCACATCCAGGTCTCCGTCACCATCCAGGTCTATCAATTCTATCCGATCAAATTTATAACCCAATGGGCCGCTTAGACTATGCGTTTCCCATACCGATTCCAGGGGAGAATTGTAGTATGACAACCAGACCAAGCCTACTTTGCTGCTATCTTTTAAAGTATTGGTGCTAAGTACTATATCAGGCTTACCGTCATTGTTGATGTCCCCTACCTTCACAGCTTTTGCTCGCCCGGCTACAGAAGGGATATCAATCTCATGATTTTCCCACTTCAAACCAGAATGGTCTAGTCTTCGCATGTAAATTATTTTTTGATTGGTGTACTGAGTACAAATGGCATCCTCCAGGCTGTCCTCATCCAGGTCGGCCAAGTCCATAAACATCACTTCTTTATTTCTTGCCCCAATTAAATGGTTTTTCCATTCCTGATATAGCGAAGCTCCTGCTCCGGGATTTTCCAGCCATCTCACCCCATTAGTTGCACCCGGTTTCCTGTCGGATGTGATGATATCCAGATCACCGTCATTATCCATATCTCTACCAAAAAGTGACATAGTCCAGGTAGCCGGGCTTATGAAGTGCCACTTCCAATCTGAGAGGTTCTCCGGGTTCTCGGGTGCCTCAAACCATCCGATCTTGGCATCAACCCCTTTCGATCCAACCACTATGTCTAATCCATTCTTAGCATCTATCTGAAGCGGAAGGGCAAACATCCATTGTGTAATGCCATTAGAGGTGGGAATTACCTCGCTTTTCCAACTTGATGTGTTGAGATAGTCAGCTTCGTTTTCAGGTGCCCAGTTGATATACACTTTCCTGTTTTCCCCTTCCGTGCTACTGATCACATCTATCGCCCCGTCACCATTTAGGTCAGCAAATACTGCATCTTCTACAGAAGGGGTCTTTCCAACGATTGTAGTTGGCCATTTCTTCCTTACCTTATCGTATCCGGGATTTAGATAGATTTTGGTGTAGCCTCCTTCTTCCCATCCCGTGGTTATATCCATCAATCCATCATCATTTACATCAGCAAGCCGAACCCCATCAGCCCCACTATGTGATGCATCAATCACATGCATTTTCCAGATATCATTTTGTGCTTGTGCAGTTGAAACAATAGCAAATACGGCGATTAGAAAAATACTGATACGCATATTGACGGTTGGCTTTTTATAGTTTATCATGAAATTCAAAGAATGCATTAACTACTTCTTCTGGCGTTTCAACATGTGGATAGTGTCCTGAATTCATTAATAAGACAATATCGGCATTAGGAACCACTTCGTCAAATCGTCCTGCCGCATGTTTACCTGAAATCGGGTCTTCAATACCATTTATTAAGCGAATAGGTACTACAGTATTTGCCAATGGATCTACCCAACGCGAGCGATTCGTTTTCCGTTCGGCCATATATTTAATGAGTTTGGGAATCATGGCTAATCCATTGTTACTGGATGTTAGTTCCCAAATTTCATGAACAAATTCGTCTGTTGGTGGGTGTGCCTCGCTGAAGATATTGGTAAAGCTTTTTTTAAGCGACTTTTCAGACATCATCTTCACTGCTACCGAACCAAGTGGTGATAGCAGCAACCTTTGAATAAAAAGAGGATGATGCGTTTCTGGAAATATTCCTCCATTCATAAAAACACATGACAACCAATTGATCTTTGAACTCTTCTCCAACTGACGAGCCAATAATTCTTGGGCAACCGTATCTCCCAGATCATGAGCAAGAATATGTGCCTCAGTTATGTCTTCCTCAATCAACAAAGCTTCTATAATATCAGCCTGAAATCTGACGGTCAGTTGCTGATTTGGTTTGGCTGATTTACCTAGCCCAATAAGATCATGTGCGATTACATCAAATCTTTCAATCAATGCAGGCCAGATCGGTTCAAAGTCCCAGGAAGATGAAGGAAAGCCATGAATACATACGAGCGGCTTCCCTGACCCTGATCGTTTGAAGAATACTTCCAAGTTGTGAATCGTTATTTGATTGCCTTCAGTGTACCAGGGGTCTGAAATCATGTTTTCTTAAGAATTACAATGAGTTTGGGATTAGGCATAACTATTGATCGCACCAAACTGCTAATTCATTATTTGAAGGATCGGTAAAATGAAACCTACGTCCACCAGGAAAAGAGAAGGTGTTTTTGATAATGCGCACGCCAACATCTACAATCTTGTCTTTTATTTGTCTTAGGTCTTCATGGTATAAAACAATCAAAGCACCATTCACAATTTCTCTATTTGTTTTTTCAAAGCCACCTTCCAGGCCACTGTTGTAAAAAGCCACATAATTTGGGCCGTAATCTGTGAAGGCCCAATCGAAAGCATTTGAGCAAAATTCCTTAATGAGCTCCAGGTTGTTGGCCTTTAATTCTACGTAGTTGATTTGACAATTTTTTTTCTGCACCATACCAAATATAAGGAAATAAGTATCAATTGCTTGATTGATAAGTTTCAGCAATCAAAGCATAAAAATTATATATGAAGAAGAATGGCAATTGAATTGGCTATCCAATAAATTGAGCATGATACAATATTTAACTAAAAAGAGAATATGGAACACTATGAACATTCGGGCACAAATGGTAGTGCTCATGAATCCAATGGAGCAGGTAAATGTCCCTTTCATGCAGGGCAAGTAAAACAAGGTGCTGGTACTGGTACCAGAAATCGAGATTGGTGGCCCAATCAATTAAACTTAAATATACTACGTCAGCATTCTTCTCTTTCAGACCCAATGGGTGGTGGTTTTGATTACGCCGAAGAATTTAAAAAGCTTGACTTGAGTGCAGTAAAAAAAGATCTTTTCGATCTTATGACTGACTCTCAGGAGTGGTGGCCGGCGGACTATGGACACTATGGCCCTTTATTCATTCGAATGGCCTGGCATAGTGCGGGCACTTATCGTATTGCTGATGGACGTGGAGGAGGAGGATCAGGTACACAGCGATTTGCTCCTCTTAATAGCTGGCCCGACAATGCAAACCTTGATAAGGCGAGATTGCTGCTTTGGCCGGTAAAGCAAAAATATGGAAAGCAAATTTCATGGGGCGACCTGATGATCCTGGCAGGCAACTGTGCTTTAGAGTCTATGGGCTTCAAAACCGCTGGATTCGGTGGTGGACGTGTGGATGTATGGGAGCCCGAAGAAGATATCTATTGGGGCTCTGAAGGAGAATGGCTTGGTGATAAGCAAAGGTACAGCGGTGATCGTGAACTAGAACAACCGCTTGGAGCTGCGCATATGGGGCTGATATATGTGAACCCACAGGGTCCGGAAGCAAACCCCGATCCCTTCGCAGCAGCCAAAGATATTCGGGAGACTTTCGGTCGGATGGCCATGAATGATGAAGAAACGGTTGCACTTATTGCAGGAGGACATACCTTCGGCAAAACCCACGGTGCGGCGGACGCTGATGAATTTGTCGGTCCAGAACCTGAAGGGGCAACAATAGAAGAGCAAGGTTTGGGATGGAAAAATACTTATGGTAGTGGCAATGCTGGTGATACCATCACCAGTGGCCTGGAAGGAGCCTGGACAACCACACCAACCAAATGGAGCAACAACTTTTTCGAAAACCTGTTCGGATACGAATGGGAGTTAACTAAAAGCCCAGGAGGGGCACATCAATGGAAGCCAAAAGGTGGTGCAGGAGCAGGATTGGTTCCTGATGCTCATGATGCATCCAAATCCCATGCGCCTTTTATGTTGACTACTGATCTTTCATTGAGAATAGATCCTGAATATGAAAAAATTTCAAGAAGATTTTATGAAAATCCTGATGAGTTTGCGGATGCATTCGCAAAGGCCTGGTTTAAGCTGACGCACAGAGATATGGGCCCGCATTCCTTGTTGTTGGGATCAGAAGTACCAGCCGAGCCAAAAATATGGCAAGATCCAATTCCGGCTTTTACGCATGAAGTAATCAATGATCAGGATATTGCCAGTTTAAAAGACAAAATCTCAGCCTCAGGACTCACAGTTTCTCAGTTGGTGTCTACTGCCTGGGCATCAGCTTCCACTTTCCGAGGTTCGGACAAACGTGGCGGGGCTAACGGCGGTCGCATTCGATTGTCTCCACAAAAATTCTGGTCTGTCAATAATCCATCACAATTGTCCGGAGTGTTGGACACTTTGGAAGGAATTCAGTCCGACTTCAATGGTTCTCAATCAGGAGGCAAACAAGTTTCTATGGCTGATCTGATTGTTTTAGGCGGCTGTGTTGGTGTTGAACAAGCTGCTGAGAATGCAGGACATAGTACTACTGTGCCATTTACGCCTGGTAGGGCGGATGCTTCTGAAGAACAAACGGATGTTGAGTCCTTTGGAGCGTTGGAGCCAGCAGCGGATGGCTTCCGTAACTATTATAGACCCAAACATTCTGCATCTGCAGAGGAAATGTTAGTGGACAAAGCTCAATTGCTTACCCTAACACCTCCAGAAATGACTGCTCTGTTTGGAGGAATGCGCGTTCTCAATACGAATTTCGATCAGTCTCAACATGGTGTTTTCACCGACAGCCCTGAGACGCTTTCGAATGATTTCTTTGTGAATTTATTGGATATGGGAACATCATGGAAGGCGAATTCTGATTCCGACGATGTATTTGAGGGACGTGATCGTGCTACAGGAAATGTGAAATGGACGGGAACTCGTGTAGATCTGATTTTTGGCTCTAATTCTGAATTGAGGGCACTTGCCGAAGTTTATGGATGCTCAGATGCACAGGAGAAGTTTGTGCAGGATTTTGTAGCGGCCTGGGATAAAGTAATGAATCTCGATCGCTTCGATTTGGCCTGATAGATCAAGGCTCTTGGGTGACTATCGATTGTTGAAATAGTCACCTAAGAGCTTTTTGAAGATAGAGAATTACCTAAAGTATCATTGCATTCACTACAATGATGAATTTGATTACAATTGTCGGAAAAAGTGCACGCTATTTTCACTTGCCTCAACGGTCAATACCGGATTTTAAATCGTTGATGAGAACGGTTACCTCCGGTAGGGTGGCGATCATCTCCACGAAATTCCGTTCAGATCTGTTTTATCATGCGGAAACGCCGAATGTGGAGGCGATATTGAAGATGTGGGCCTTGCACGCCAGTACAGAGCAATCTCTTCTTGAAGATGGTGATTTGCAGACAACAAGCGGGAATGAAGCATCTCTAGGCAACTACTTTCAGTCGATCAACAAGATATCCAGAAATTGGTACCGCTACTGGTTTTATAAAAAAGCTTTCAGCTACACCTATAAGAGCGACCAGGAAAACCCATTGATAAGGAGTATAGTAGAATGCGACCACTACCTACTAAAACATACCAAGGTCAAAAGGGCACCCCTGATTAGCTCTAGTGAAAAGGGTCAATCGGAAATGACAAATGATACTTTCGCCTTAGCCATGCACATCATCAATAATGAGACGCATTTGAATTAAGGCGAATGCAATTAGCCTGAATCTAGTTTTAAAAATAGCTCTATCGTTGTTTATTGGAGTATTCATCTAGTTTAACCCAGATAATTCCTCCCTTGAGGGAGGTTAGGAGGGTGTTTATGCGGAAATGTAGAATTTATACGGGTAGAACACCCCTATGAGCTACGCCCGCAACCTTCGACTGTCCTCTCGGTTTTCCTCAAGGGGATATTTTTTGGGATGGTTAATCGGGTTCAGGTTATTAACTCTTCCTCCCAATCTCTGCTCCTAACAACTTATCCGGGATATCAAAGGCATCTACCAGTGCTACAGCATCTTTCCTCAGATCCATGCAAAGGTCATTGATTGTTCGTCTAATGGCCTTGGTTTTCACGCCTTCTACATAGTCTTGCTCAAGATACCAGGCTTTATGTTTTTCAATGGTCGAAAGTGCATAGAGCTGATAGAGTTTTTCCAGCGGAGCTTTGATACTCTCTGGAGCCGAGTCGACACCCTTCAAAAACTTCTCAAGTACTACACGTTCGATATAGGCATGGCCCACATTGAGCATATGATATTGACATAGGTTAAACGCCTCGAATGAATCGGTACCTTTGTCCAGGTGGTGTTTGATTCGCTTGGCTGCTGAGCTTAGAATACTCCTTTCCCGATAGCTAAATGCTTCAAGGTGAAATATTGGATCGAGCAGATGTTCCGGATCGGTACGGCGAATTGATATAGGGTTTTTCTCAAAAATAGAAGTGGTGGCAAGATCAGCAATGTAGTTCACTATTCCGAAGAGGTTGATATCATGAAATTCCTGCTTGAACTCTGTTAGCCTGCCTTTAGCAACCAGCTGCATCAGCACGGTGTTGTCTCCTTCAAAAGTGGTGAAGATATCCGTATCGGCTTTGAGGGCCGAAAAACGATTTTCAGCGAGATAACCTTTGCCGCCGCAGGCCTCTCTACATACTTGTATGGTGTCGGTAGTATTCCATGTGCTGTAAGCTTTTAATCCTGCCGCGAGTGATTCTATTTCCCTGGAATCTTCCTCCGTTTTGTTAACATATCTTATGGTCAGATACTGTAATGCAAAGTGGCAGGCATAAGCATTTGCCAGCAACGGAAGCAACCTTCTCTGATGTGTTCTGTAATTTAGTATTGGGATCTCTGGTTTTCCGGATGGGCCAAACTGCTTGCGTTTATCCCCATATCTTATAGCAATTGTCAAAGCGGACTTTGCAGCACTGAGTCCTGCTCTGGGTACTCCAATTCTCCCACCCACAAGGGTTGCCAGCATGGTAAAAAACCGCTTATTATCCCCAGCAATGGGACTTTGAAAATCTCCGTCTTCATCTACAGAACAAAACCTGTCGAGCATATTCTCTTTTGGAATTCGGACATTGTTGTACCGAATAATACCATTGTCCACACCATTCAGTCCAAGTTTTGCCCCGCAATCTTCAATTTCAATGCCAGCCAATACAGCACCATTTTTGTCCCGGATAGGTACTAACAGAGCTGCCACTCCAAAACACACTCCATCAATCATGAGTTGGGCGAAAGTGGTAGCCATTTGTCCGTGCAGCGCAGCATTACCGATATATTCTTTCTGTGCTTCAGGATTGGGCGTATTAATGATGAACTCCTGATTTTCATGATCGTAGGTCGCCGTAGTTTCTATACCCTGCACGTTGGAGCCATGGCCTGTTTCTGTCATTGCAAAACAACCTGGTAAAGCGAGAGAACCAATATCTTTTAGATATTTTTCATGGTGTTTCTTTGTGCCCAATAAATGGACAGACATACCAAACAACCCAAATTGTACACCAAATTTGATCACCATGCTTAGGTCGTGATAGCTTAGCGTTTCCATGGCTGTAAAATATTTGGCCATATCTTTTTCTCCTCCACATTCCACCGGGTACGCCAGGTTGCCAATATTGTTTTTCGCCAAGATTTGACACCACTCGAGTACTTTTTGTCTGTGTTCAGCTTTTGTGGGTTCTACCAGGTATTCGAATTCTGGGCCAGCCAAAATGGTTTTTATTTTAGCAATAGTAGAGGCCTGATCTCCATTCAGGTAATCAATAAGTTCTGTGATGGGGAAATTAGAAGTTTCGCCAAATAATTCACTATCAATTGGCTCAGGTTCCAGGATGTTTGGAATCATGCGATGATGTTCTCGCCCAATCACTCCCAGCGCAACTTCAATATCTTTAAGTGCTCGTAGGTTTTTAGAGTAGGTCTCTTCCGTTTCGTCTATGCCCACAGCCGCCATGTTTGCTGCCAATTCTATCAAGGACTGCTTAGATTCCTCTGGCAAGTCTTTAGCATAGCCCTGTATGGTCAACAGCCAGCCTTTAATTTCACTGGGTGATGGTGGGTTAATGGGATTTAACCATCCGGCTAGTTTCACTTGCTCATCTTCACTGAGCCATTGTTGTTTCTTTATAATATTGTTGATTTCTTCAATCTCAGCTCGGTTCAGAATGGCATCTGCCCAAGCGACATAAACGACTGGTAGAAATTTGAGAAGGTTAGGGGAGTAGTTTGATTCGTACATAGAGCCATCAATTGATTTTGGTTATTAACGCTTCAATTCTGAATTTAGTTGAGATTTTTTAATTTAGAAAACCACACTATTAATCCATTTCTTTTTCCATTTCCAAAACATACCCTTTCTGTTTTAAGCGGATCAATAAAACCAAAAAGGAAAAAGCAGACTCGCTCGTCCAAATTATGGTTCTCGCATTAAAAAAATCCCCAGTGAAGTACATTCTATGAATCATGAAAGAGCAGGTCGAAATAAATGCTAACATATCCGCTCTCAAGGGGTTATGATTCCTTAAAATGAACTAGGAGCTTGGTGATAACATTAGTTAATGTTTTTCATAAAGTATATAAATATCAATATATAAACTATTTCAGCATATTTACGATTACTCTTATGAGTTAAAAAAATGATCTTCCTAGAATGAGCTCAAACTGATTTACTCCAATGAAAAAGGGAATTCAAATATTATCAATACTAATTATACTGGGTACGCTTCTCCCTCAGGAAATTGGACTAACAGGGTTCAGTGCTCCTGAGAAATCTGACCTTCTAGAAAAGGAAGAGGCAATAGTCGAAAGTCGCACCAATAGGGATTGGCGAGACACTGAAGAAAGAATTGTTCAAGATCATCAGGCATCATTCTCCTTTAGAGATTTTAAATATACGGATCAGTTTTCACTAGGTATTTTCCGCAAAGTGCGTCGGCACTTGTGGGTCATGTGTTTTCTTTTGTAAGCCACTATTGAATTTAGTATGACTTATCAAAGAATGTTTAATTAAGAAAAATAGCAATCATGAAAACGAGATATAGAATTCCAAGGCAAAAAGATTTAAAAATTAGACGGAAATTATTTTTGTTGGCATCCATAGATTTGGTGCTAGGAGTGGTATTGATGATACTGATCAAAAACCCCATGATATGAGGACTCCAATGCTAGAATATAGTAAGTTCATATTAGACAAAGTAAGTTTTGATAAGCGGCTATTCTGGAAGGAATACCGAAAGTTTAGTCGTACACTCTTAAGTTCCGAGTCAGAAGATCTAAGGGGATGGGTTAAGCTGCGGATGGATCAAAAGCGCTCCAGTGCATTTAACTAGTTTTTGACTGGCCCGCATTCACCTTTGGAATGCGGGTTTTTTAATCACCTCAACAAGAACAATGCATACCAATCGACAAAATTTAGCGGTGGAGATTGTCTGGATAGTACTAGGAATCTCAGCCGGTGCATTTGGACTAAAGAGTTTCCTTTTGCCAAATAATTTCATAGATGGCGGAGCAACAGGTATTGCTCTTTTAATAGCTGAAACCACAGTACTAGACTTGTCTTATGTTCTGCTCTTGATAAATATTCCATTTGTGGTACTGGGCTACATGCAAATGTCAAAAATGTTTGTGATCAAATCATCTATTGCAATGGTTGCCTTATCACTCATTTTAGCTTTTGGTGAATTTCCAATAATTACAGACGATAGACTTTTGGCTGCAGTTTTCGGTGGTTTTTTTCTTGGTGCAGGTATAGGCTTATCCGTCAGGGGTGGCTGTGTCATTGACGGTACTGAGATCTTGGCGTTATACCTTTCCAGAAAGTTTGGCTTGTCGATAGGAGATATTATCATGGTTTTAAATGTCTTAGTATTCGGCGTTGCTCTATGGTTGCTGGGAGTAGAGTCGGCCTTGTATTCCATGCTGGCATATTTCTTTGCCTCTAAGACTATGGACTTCATTATTCAAGGTATTGAGGAGTACCTTGGAGTAACTATTGTGTCACAGCATCATGTTAAAATAAGAGAGCGTATCATTGCTGATATGAACACCGGAGTTACTATTCTATCTGGGAAAGGAGGTTATGGTACTACAGATCTTCAGGAGAAAAATTTGGACATATTATATTCTGTCATAACCAGACTTGATTTACTCAAAATACGAAAGATAATTTCTGAAATTGATCAAAATGCATTTGTAGTCATTCAGGGTGTGAGGGATGTGCGTGGAGGTTTGCTCAAAAAACGACCTGTTCCGCATTGATAGATAACTACTTACGTTCATCAACCAGAGCCCTATTCACTAAGGTCTCAAACTCAGTATTTATTTTATTTCCATTTGGGTTTTGCTGTACTTGACTCATTAGAATTGCAATAATATCCCTGTCAGGGTCTACCCAAAATGTAGTATGGAATATCCCACCCCAGCGAAACTTTCCTTTTCTACCAAGGTCTTTATTTTCATGGTCTTCCGTTTGCACATGATAGCCATAACCAAATTTCCCAGGACCCCAGGGAAAGGAAATAGTGTCTATTTGATTGGTTCTCATGAGTTTGACAGTAGAGTCTCGCAAAATCCGAACATCTCCTAATTTTCCTTTATTCAGTATAGCCTGACAGAAAGTAAAATAATCCCTGGCATTGCCACTTAAGCCACTTCCGCCTGAGAAATATTTTTTAGCTCCCCGGATTGGATATTTAATCAATTCATCATTTCGTTTGGTAATTGCTGTATCTGCTAACGGGATATAACATGTTGCTAACTTTTCTTCAATAGTATCTTTGGAGAAAAACCATGTATCCTGCATGCCTAACTTATCTAGAATATTTTCTTTAATGTAAAGATTTAGGGCTTTTCCTGATGCTACTTCAACAACCCTTCCTAGCACATCTGTATTCAATCCATATTCAAACCCTGTTCCGGGATCGAACAGTAGGGGTGCTTTCCCTAATCTTGCCATTGTTTGCTCGATCGTCATATCAAGCGGATTGGCACCATCCAGGATACTTAACTTTTTGTAAATCATACCCATTTTAGGGTTGGCAAAACCATAGGCTATACCTGAAGTGTGAGTCAAAAGATGCCTTATGGTAATCTCCCTTTCTGCGGGTTTTGTGCTCCATGTGGTATCCGTTTCATTGACGCTTTCAAGAACAGTTGGGTTAGCAAACTCAGGAATGTATTTTGAGATTGGATCATTCACATTCAATTTGCCTTGTTCGTATAGCTGCAGGACTGCCGCGGAGATTATGGGCTTGGTCATGGAGGCTAATCTGAATATATCATCTTTTTCCATTGGAATGCCTTCTTCCCGATCCCTCCAACCACCTACAGTTTCATAGGCTATTTTACCATGCCGTGCAACGAGTATGGATGCGCCTGGGATGAACCCCATGTCCACATACTTTAAGATCATGTCATCTATTTTTTTCAAACTATCAAGACTAAATCCCAATGACGCGGGCTCTGCTAAGATAGAGTTGGAAGGTGTCGGTAATTCAGTTTTACTGGTATTTGTCTGTCCACAGGAGACGATGATTCCGATGATTAATATCACCGCTAGAATGTTTTTAGGAAAAGCCATGAGGAAGAGTGTTGTTTAGTTTGTCTAAATATAGCAAACATGTTCAATAGTTGAACGCATGCAGCGGGTGAATGACTGCCGTTTTAGTTACTGTGGAGGTCACAACTTTTGTCCAAAGGGCGACAAAGTATTCGGATGAACCTATGAAATCGAGTTTAAATCAATTTTTTTTGAAAAAGCTTTAAACCAATAGCAAGTTTTTTTGTCCAATGAGCTTCTAATCACTAGATAAATACTTTGAAGCACTTGTATGAAAAAACTATTACTAAAAATCACTTTTCTTGCAGTCGGTATTACAATATGCACCATATCGGCATTCGCTCAAGAACAACGAACACTTGCCGGAATCATTAAAAGTGCAGGAAACGGAGAACGACTTCCATTTGCAACTGTCTTGATAAAGGGCACCACTAAAGGAACTACGACCAATGTGGATGGACATTTTTCTATTCTCCAAGCTCCTGCGTCCAAACTCACGTTGCAAATCACCTATATTGGTTTCAATCCAAAAGAAATAGAGCTTGAAGCAGGTGAGGATATGCTTGATCTGGCCATTGAGCTTTCGGATACTCAGATTTCCCTGGACGAAATTGTAATCTCTGCCGAGAATTACAAATTTATGAATGCATCATCGGGTATTAGTACATACAAGGTATCACCACAACAGATGCACTCCCTTCCATCATTTGGCGAGACTGATATTTTCCGTTCCCTCCAGCTCCTTCCCGGGATAAGCGGAACCAACGAAAGCTCATCAGGGCTGTACGTTCGGGGTGGTACTCCCGATCAAAATCTTGTATTACTGGATGGCATGACCGTTTACAATGTTGATCATTTTTTCGGATTTTTCAGCGCATTTAATGCAGATGCAGTGAAGGATGTGCAGGTCTACAAAGGTGCTTTTCCAGCTAAATATGGTGGACGGTTATCCAGCGTGGTGGATATGACAGGGAAGTCTGGTGATCAAAATCAGTTTCACGGAGGAGTTAGCCTGAATATGCTGAATGCAAAAGCCTACGTTCAGGTGCCACTATTTTCTAAAGGGTCTTTTGTGCTGTCGGCAAGAAGATCGTATACCGACATTATTCAGAGTGGACTCTACAACAGCATTTTTGATGTGTTTAATCAGACTTCAGCGAACGACACTCAAACACCACAACAGGGGGCCGGTGGAGGCGGAGCTGCTGGCGGGCCCGGAGGAGGTCGAGGTGGCAACTTTGGTGGCAACCTCCAAGGCCTGGACGTGGCTACCGTGGAACCTGATTTTTACTTTTATGATCTGAATAGTAAGTTTAACTTTAATCCCTCAGATCGGGACGTGATATCATTGAGTCTCTACAATGGTCAAGACTATCTAAATGAATCCAACGATAATTCGCGCACGATTGACGCAAGGGGTAACCAGCCATCCAGGAGGATAGATAGAGGGGTGTACGAACTGAACGAATGGGGCAATCGAGGAGCCAGCTTGAAATGGTCTCGGCAGTGGGATGCAAGGTTCTATTCGAATATTTTAGTGGCCTACAGCAACTACTTTAGTCAATATAATCGAGATGTGAATATAGGCATTTACAATGCTGATGCGGATACACTTCAGCTGGCCAGAAACAACGGAACATTCGAAGACAATGATGTTACTGACCTGACATTTCGGATTGACAATGAATTTCAGCTTAACGCTCAGCACAAGCTGGATTTTGGACTGTGGGCAACCGAGTCTAAAACTGATTATGACTTTATTAGAAACGACACACTCACAATTCTTGACAGAAGTCAGGAGAGCTGGTATCTGGCTGCATACGCACAGGATACCTGGAACCCCATGCCCGATTTAAGCATCAATGCAGGGATCAGGGCGACATACTTTGGTGCTACTGAAAAGACTTATGTTTCACCAAGACTCTCGGCTAAATACAAGTTGAATGACAAAGTATCTTTCAAAGCTGCCTATGGTAAGCACTATCAATTTGTAAACAGGATAGTCAACGAAAACATAACTGAGGGTTCAAGGGATTTCTGGTTGCTTGCGGATGACGACTTATTAGGTGTAAGTTCAGCTGACCATTATATAGTTGGTGTAAGTCATGAGACGCAGGACTTCTTATTTGATGTGGAGGCATATCGAAAAGACTTGTCGAACCTGTCTGAGTTTAGTCTTCGTTTTCAAAGGAATGACATTGACATCAGCAGATTGTTCTTTTCTGGTACGGGCATAGCTCAGGGGATTGAATTTTTATTGCAAAAGAAAACTGGAAAATTTAACGGTTGGGTCACCTACACACTGGCTGAAGTGTTTCATACTTTTCCCGACTTAAACGAAGGAAATTCATTCCCTGCTTTACACAACCAACAACATGAATTCAAGCTAGTGAATTCATTTGAGCTTGGTGACTGGACACTAGGACTCACCTGGGTTTATGGTAGTGGCAAACCCTATACAGAACCTGAAGGATACTATAATATTGAGTTGCTAGATGGAAGGGAATTTAGTTATACAAGTGTGGGCACGAAAAATGGATCCCAATTGCCGGCTTATCACCGTATGGATTTTTCCGCTCATTATGGGTTTAATATTGGGAAGTCGGAAGTTGACATGGGGATGTCAATATTCAATTTATACGGAAGGAAAAATATTTGGTACCGCGAGTTCGATTTTACCGAGCTTCCTCCTTCCATCACGGATATCCGCTATCTCGGATTTACACCTAATCTTTCATTGTCAATAAATTTTTAATTCAAGTAAGATGGATAGAATAAATCTATACATACTCATAATTAGTCTTTTTGGAGTTGTTTCTTGTACTGATGATGCTGTAGAGTTGGAGGAAGACCGGTTTGTCGTCGAAGCTTTTTTGTTTGCCAATGAACCAGTTTCGGGAATTAGGGTCAAAGGTATTATCCCCTTGAATGACCCGGATTCAGTAGCTCCACTGATCACGGAAGCACGGGTCTTACTGATGAAAGATGGAAACAACTATGAACTCAGCGTAAATGAGGATGATGAATACGAATATACAGGCAATGATCTGACCGTTAGCACGGGAGATATTTTTGATATTGAAGTGACTTATGGGGATATTACCGCTACTGCATCCACGGTTGTTCCAGCACCAACTACTGGGTTGCAGATTTCAGAGAGTGAAATTTTGTTACCAGAAATAGTGCTACCAACTCCTGGTGGAGGTGGAGGATTCGGTGGTGGCGGAGCTACCGCCGTGAGAGAAGCCATCATGTCGATCCTGAGCAATTCGCTAATAGTGGAATGGGACAATCCAAATCAGGAATTGTATTTCATGGTAGTCGAAAATCTCGTTGATGAACTTGATCCCATTTTTCCTGATAGAATTGCGAATAGACTTAGGCGTTTCAGGTTTGTTTCTGAGCCAACAAACGAAAATTTTATGGAGTTTTCATTGGCAAATCTGGAAACCTTCGGCCAACATGTTATCAAGGTTTATCACGTTAACCAGGAATATGCAGATTTGTATGAAAACCTCAATCAGGACTCCAGGGATTTGAACGAGCCACCAAGCAATATCAAAAATGGGCTCGGGGTGTTTTCAGCTTTTAATAGTCAGAATGTCTATTTTGATGTAAAAAAGGAGTAGTAGAAGGTATTTGTGGGATTCGTTTATGCAACAATTTTGGACAGTAAATAGTTTCTTCGACTATAGTGTTATTGGCCCAATCAATTGTTTCGAATCAAAGCCAACTGACTTAAGTTATTGTTACTTAACAGAAAATTAATGGATCGTTTTATTTCATCTTGGCGAGATAGGTTTTTTCTCATAATAATTTTTGCACTAATTACGGGCTGTCGTAGTTCAGGGTTGCTGCCAAGCCAGCAGGCCAGAAACATAGTCATTGATGGTAGTGCGCAGGAGTGGCCTACGCTGACCAAAGTCAAATCAAATGAAAAGGTTTCATATGGAGTTTACAACGATGATGAGAGCGTGTATTTCTTATTGAAATCCCATAACAGGAAATGGATTGATGATGTGTCTAGAAGTGGATTTACTCTCTGGGTAGATGGTAATGGTGCTCGGTCTAAAGATTTAGGGATTATTTATATGCCACCTACAAAAAATGGTTTGAACTTTCGTGATCCCGGAAGCAATCCTGTGAACAAAAAGAATGGTAGAAGGAGACGCGCTGCTCTTGGAACAATAGCCGGAGTTCAGGAAAATGGTGTTTACTACGATATTTCTGAAGTATCGGATGTAACCATGAATGCCGGAATTACTACAAATAAGGAGCGTACATTTTTTATTCTTGAAGCAGAATTCTCCAGACATTTGGTAAACGCGTTTGCCAGAGATAAGAATATAGACAAAGGCAAATTAGCTTTTTTAATGGAGATTGGGCTAAAAACTATTCGTCAGCGGAATTTCACCCAGAATGCAACCAATCTTCGTGATGAAAGGATGTCCAGATCGATGATCAATGGAGTAAATTCTACATCAGTGGCCAGAGCTAATCGCTCAGTTTTTAATAATCCTCAGATGGGATCATTCAGTCATTTGAACCGATTCTACCCAGACAACCAGAGTTTTTATTATATCCGGTCTATGTACCTCAATCCATAGAACTTTTACGCCAGCTTATCCGAAACCAATTTGTATTTCGGATCTTCCCAATAGTTCACATCGATAATTTCAGAAGCATTATCAAGAAGGGCAAGGCAGTCTTCAGAAAGGTGCTTTAGTTGGACTGTTTTTCCGGCTTTCAGATAACGTTCAGTTATTTTATTCAATGCTTCTATCGCCGAGTGATCAATTACCCTGGATTCTAAAAAGTCAATCACTACTTCTTTTGGGTCATTGAGTACATCAAATTTATCGTGAAAAGCCCCAATGGAACCGAAGAATAATGGCCCATAAATCTCATAGTGTTTTATACCATTTTCATCAACAAACTTCCTTGCCCTAATTTTCTTGGCATTCTCCCAGGCAAAGGCCAGGGCAGAGATGATTACACCACTAATCACCGCTACAGCCAGGTTGTGGAAGACTACCGTAATGAGTGATACAATGATCATTACCAACACGTCGGTGAGTGGGACCTTCTTAAATATTTTAAGACTGGCCCATTCAAAAGTACCTATAGAAACCATAAACATAAGCCCTACTAATGCTGCCATGGGTACTTGCTCAATATACGATGATCCAAATAATACAAAGGTGATCAGACCAAGTGCAGCGACAATACCTGACAGACGATCTCTACCTCCGGAGTTTACATTAATAATACTCTGACCAATCATAGCACAGCCTCCCATTCCTGAGAAAAAACCACAAACAAGATTAGCCAAACCTTGAGCCACACTTTCTTTATTGCCCCTGCCTCGTGATTCAGTCATTTCATCTATTACAGTAAGTGTCAGGAGACTTTCAATCAAGCCTACTAACGCCATAATCAATGAGTAGGGAAAAATGATTTTCAATGTCTCAAGATCAAATGGAATATCAGGAATATGAAACTGAGGCAGACCCCCGGAAATAGAGGCAATGTCTCCAACCGTCTTTGTTGGGATGCCAAAGCCAATAATGATTCCTGAGACTACTAAAATGGCCGTAAGTGAGGCAGGAATCGCTTTGGTCAGTTTTGGCATAAAATGAATGATGCCCATTGTCAACACTACAAAGCCAAGCATAATCCACAAGGCTGAACCTGTTAACCATTGCATCTCTCCGTCTGCTCCAATCGTTTTAAATTGCTCCAGCTGTGACATAAATATGACAATGGCCAGACCATTCACAAATCCAAACATAACGGCATGAGGCACGAGCCGGATGAACTTTCCAAGTCGCAGGACGCCTATTACAATCTGAATGAGCCCCATAAGAACCACTGCTGCAAATAGGTATTCCACACCATGTCGCACAACCAGGCTTACTATTACTACTGCAATCGCTCCGGTAGCACCTGAGATCATGCCAGGTCTTCCACCGAGTACCGCAGTAATCAATCCTAGGAAAAAGGCAGAATATAGACCTATGAGTGGGCTAACGCTGGCGATAATGGAAAAAGCTACCGCCTCAGGTACCAGCGCCAGGGCTACAGTCAATCCTGACAGCACTTCGTTTTTGATATTAAAATCCTTGTCTTTGAGTTTTTTTATAAAGACCATGAGAGTTCGTTGTGGTATAAAAGTTGTGCCAGTACCTCATTTTCAGAATGGTAACAGCGCGGTTTAGGTTTTTGATTTTATAAAATCAAGGCGCGAAGTTAGAGATTATTCCTAAGGAATGAATAGGTCTTTAGTAAAATGGCTATAAATCTGCGGGGTTTGGTTGATGCAAGTCACCCCAACAAACAGGTTAAGCTTTTCGGTTCTGTATTCTTTTGTTAGATTAGCCTATTATCGTATTGAATAAAACTTTTACAAGGCACATATGAAAAACCTCACTAGGTCAATATTTCTGAAAATCAATTTGATAGTTGTAATCCTGTTGTTAGGTCTTGGGAAGGCCCGGGCACAGGAGTTGATCACATTTGTAGAGGATGCCGGCTATTGCTGGTATCAAGATCCAAGAGTAATCATAAAAGATGGGAAATTGGTAGTTGGTGGCATTAGTGGGGTAGATGGTGATGTGAAAGCTGGTATTTTCGATCTGGACAAAAACAAGAACCTGGGTACTAGTACTTTGCGTGAGAATTTTCAAAAAGATGATCATAATGCACCGGTATTTTACCCCAGGCCAGATGGTAGGCTATTGACTATCTATGCGGAGCATGGTACTACAAAGGAGCATTTCTACAGAATTTCTAGCCCAAATAATTGGCTGGAATGGGGAGAAGAACTCAAATATGATCATGTATACCCTGAACCACAAGGTGTGACCTACATGAATTTACATACAATGAAAGATGAAGGTTTGCTCTATAATTTCTTTCGCGATGGATCGAACTACAATCCAAGCTTTATGACTTCTTCAGACGAAGGAAGCACTTGGGGAAATAGGACTCATTTTATCGCTGATGACGTAGAAGGAAGACATAGGCCGTATGCCAGATATTTGCAGCGAGATGAAAATACAGTAGCCGTTACATTTACTGATGGTCATCCAAGGAAATTTGGTAACCACCTTTACTATGCAGATTTCACGGGCGGGAAGTTTTATAAAGCAGACGGAACCTTTATCAAGAACTTGTCTGATGGACCTCTTCTAACTAATCAAGCAGAAAAAGTGTATGAAGGTAGTGGGAAACACATCAATCAGCCACATGGCTTGAGTGTACCCAATAGCGCCTGGACTGCTGCTGTGGCTAAGGATGACAAAAATCGACCGTATATCGGGTATACCCTTTATTTAACCAATGACGATCACCGCTATCGATTGGCCAACTGGACAGGAAAGAAGTGGGTTGATAGGGAAATAGCCTATGCCGGCAAATGCTTATATACAAGGGAGAGTAGCTACACGGGCTTGGTAGCTGTTGATCCTGGAAAGAATAGCACAACCGTTTATATATCATCTGATGTAGATCCATCTACTGGTAAATCATCAGGCGGCCTTCATGAGATTTACAAAGGAGAAGTTTCCAACAAAGACGATACATCTACCATAAAGTGGACTGCTATTACAAAGAATTCGAAGGTTAAAAACATTCGACCTATTCTCGTAACAGGAGAGGGTTATAAAGTATTGGTTTGGTTAAAGGGTGGTTTTAATACCTATACAGATTACTCTACAAATATTGTGGGACATGTACTCGAAAAGCCCTAATTGATGTTTGGACTATTTCAATCCAAGCTTCTCACTGACCACATAATCTTCCCTTTTAGCACCGGTTTGGATCATCATCTCTGCCAAGAAGCCTGCAAGGAAAAGCTGCACACCAGTGATAATAGCTACCAGCGAGAGAAAGAATAATGGCTGATCTACTATGTCTCGTACAGGAAGTTGATAGGAGATTTTATAGATTTTATCTCCTATCAGCCATAAGGTCACCACTGTTCCGAAGAGGAATGACAAAGTACCGAATGTGCCAAAAAAGTGCATTGGACGTTTCTTGAATTTCGAGACGAAAGTGATGGAAAGCAAGTCAAGAAAGCCGAATATGAATCGTTCTAAGCCGAACTTTGTACTGCCATATTTCCTCGCACGGTGTTCTACAGGGATCTCACCTATTTTGTCAAAGCCATGCCACTTGGCAATGAAGGGGATATAGCGGTGCATTTCCCCATACACATCAATCGTTTTCACAACCTGTTTTCTGTAGGCTTTTAATCCACAATTGAAGTCGTGAAGCTTGATGCCTGAAAACAGCCTTGTGACGAAATTGAAAAACTTAGAAGGGATTGTTTTAGAAATCGGGTCATGGCGCTTCTTCTTCCAGCCAGACACCATATCAAAACCTTCGGAGATAATTTTTTTTTGCAAAGCTGGAATTTCGTCAGGGCTGTCCTGAAGGTCAGCATCCATGGTGATCACCACATTCCCTGTTGCATGTTTGAATCCTGTATTCAGGGCTGCTGACTTGCCGTAATTTCTGTTAAATCTGATTCCCTTCAGGTTTTCGTTCTTGCCGGATAATTCAATAATTTTTGACCAGGACAAATCCGTACTTCCATCATCAATCAAAAGTACTTCATAATTGAAGCTGTTAGCATCCATGACATCACTTATCCATGAGCACAATTCTTGTAATGATTCCTCTTCGTTGTACAGAGGGATGACGATGGAAATATCAGGATTTTGGTTCATTAATATTAATTTCAATGCATGGCGAAGATGAATAAAATCGCCACGCAAATTCCTTCTTGCAAAATCTGTTTATGCTAAAACTCTGTTGACGGATCAGTCTTTTTGGTGAAGGCACTAATTATCAAAGCCAAAATACATCCCATGATGATGCCCATGAGGATTCCAACAATAAAGATGAATTCTGCTGTCATAAAAAAACTAGCAAACTCCATGGCCTGATCAATTTCTCCTTCGTTCATACCTTTTTTTTCCATATCGCTGATGGCTTTTTCTTTGACCATCTCCATATAAGACTCATCCAAAAATTTGATATAGACGTAAGTCAGGCATGTTGATATTATCGACGAGATGACACTTATCAGGGCACCAATTTTAAATCCTTCTCCAAACGACATAAACCCATTTCCTTCATCTTTGAAAGATTTATGAGCCATTATCATTATTGCAATAGAGAAAATTAGTCCAAGCCAGGAGATAGATTGATTTTGAGAATTACCGGTTAGTACCAGTACCATGAAATAGGCGAATGAGATTAATCCAAGTATTGGCCCCCATTTTAAACCTAATTGCTTAATCGTTACTTTTTCAGATTGTTCTTCCATTAGATTGTGATTTTTAGTGTCAAATTAGTCAAAAAAATGCTCAGACTTACGAAGCACTTGTTTCTTTTTCTGAAGGTTTTCTTCGCATGATCACTGCAATCATAATGGTCAGCATCAAGCCTATTATCAATTTCTTAATTAGGAAATCTAATATGACGTCTGTTTTGCTTGTTTCCTTCAGCTTGATGAGGGTTTCATTATAGGCCGCCTCACCCAGTTTTTCGATTGTCTGTTCTTTGTTTTTAGTAGCCTCTGCCACTGTGTTTATTACATAGTCATCAAAGATTTGTTGATCGGCTAAAAACAAAAAAAGTACTAAGACCACTGTGGCCGTTAATGCATAAGTCAGGTAGGTAACAAAACCCACCGTCATACCATGCCAGAATTCCGCTTGTCTGCTATTATGAGTGTCACGAAACTCTTTGGTAGCGAAGAATAAAAAAATAGGAAGAATGAAGAAGTCAAACATCTTCATGTCGAGTAGGGGGTTGGCTCCTGTGAAGTACAGTAGGAAGAATAGAATGACTACCATGACAGCTCCGAAAAAGCCGAATTTGAGTGGAACTATTATAAGGGGATTATCGAGTTTCATACAGTTCTCTCGTTGAAAGAATTTTATCAAATTTCTTTTTTCGTAGGCCTTCAATTAGCTTTTTATCCCCAGTCCATAGGATTCCATCAAGTTCAATAGTGGTAGCCAAAAATGGCGTGTCTTTCTCATCAATTCTTTTTACCAAATCGTAAGCTTTGTGCCAGGATGCAGGTGATATTACTTTATCAGACAAAAAATCAATTCTCTTATAAACTAATTGTATTGAAGCTTCGAGCTGTTTTTTTTTCATCGAAGTTGCTTTGAGTAGTTTTGGTCGATACTTGTCGATTTCTATTTTTAAGAATTGGGGTGAAAAGAATTCGAATGAACCTTCTGAGTTGAAAATGAGTTCGCCAATTAGACTCTGAGAATTGAGAATTGCACTGAAGGCGATGTTGGTGTCAACTATTATTCTCACTTGATGAACTTACCTTTATTTTCAGTCCACCAGTTGCTTTTTGATTCTTCAGCCAACACATCGATTTGCTTCTGATCCACAATGCTATCTACAGTAGCTTCTTTGTACTCTAAATAATCAATAATCCTTTGTAAGCCAATGGGATCAACACTTGAAGGGAGCTTGAAAATTATTTGATTGCCTGTTCTTTCAATTTCCATACACAAAAATACACCTTTTGAGACAATAAGATTATATAGTTTTCAGAAGAAAAGAGATAGGTGGTAGGTTCACTATTCGGTGATCAAATCTGTGAATCAAAGTAGCATTTCTCCCCGTTTACTGCAGCCATCACTTTTCCAGTAAGCTCAGTATTGAAAAGGGGTGAGTTGGTAGATTTCGACAAATTGGTGGTTTCATTGAATTCCCATTTTTGTTTTGAGCTAAACAACGTCAAATTCGCAACACTTTTTTCCTCAACGGCATTTTCTGGAATACCCAAAATTCTTCTTGGAGCTGAGGTGATTTTTTCCACCAGAACTTCTACTCCTATTTCTTTTTTCAAGGCATTGAGTTGAGGCCAGAAAGTTTGCAATCCAGATAAGCCGAATGCTGCCTTGTCAAACTCTAGTTTCTTATTTTCCTCATCCTGTGGGGAATGAGAAGAAACAATCGCATCTATTGTCCCATCCTCTACACCTTTGATGAGTGCATTTCTGTCTGCTGCGGTTCTGAAAGGTGGATTAGACTTATAATTGGTATCAAAACCTTCTACATATGTTTCATCATAGGTCAAATGATGAATGCATACATCTGACGTCACGTTTAGCCCGCTTTTCTTTGCTTGTCGGATGATGGAGACAGCTCCTTTTGTTGAGATGTTTGAGAAGTGGATTTTACCTCCTGTGTATTTCAATATATCCAAATCCCTTTTGATCATCAGCTCTTCCGCTAAAGAGGGCATTCCCCGCATACCAAGCATAGTGCAGGTTGGCCCTTCATTCATGTCGCCAAACTGCGTGAGCATTCGATCTTCAGGTTTATTGATCAGCAGGCCATTGATTTTTTGTAGGTAAATGAGTGATTTTAACAAAATATCGGTATTCCAGATAGGTAACTCACCATCCGTGAACCCTACGGCTCCCGCGTGGTGCAGGTCAATCATTTCAGTAAGTTCTTCACCTTTTGTGTCAAGGGTAAGTGCCGCTAGTGGATGAACTTCTGTCAGGAAGGAAGCACACCTTGATTTTAGGTACTCCACATTGCTTTTTGTCTGAACTACTGGCTCTGTGTTTGGTAGAGTTGCCACGGAAGTGAAACCGCCTGCGGCTGCAGCAGCACATCCGGTTTCGAGATCCTCTTTGTATTCGTGACCCGGGTCATTAAAATTCACCCTCATGTCCATCCATCCGGGTGAAATAAACATGCCCTTTGCTTCAATTAATTTTTCTCCTCTGAAGTTGACTTTGCCGATCTTATCGATCGTTCCATTTCTTAAGAGAATATTTTGAATAGAATTATGAAAGGAGGACTTTTTGTCTATAATTTTTACATCCTTGAAGACTATGTCCATTATAAGAATCTTAAGAAGAGGGTTTCTACAAATAAAAAGATCAGGGACAAAACTAAGGCATATTTCCATAATTGCACACCCTCATATCTTTCTTTCATATTTTCAGCAAATGATTGCGCGTCTGTACTTTCGATGATTTCCAGATTTTTTATCTGGTCAAAGGATTGTGCTATTTCTTCCGAGCTCATTTGGGCGGGATTTGATTCGGCTTTAGAGTAATTAAAGGCTAGCGTATTTTTCAGTTCATCATCAAGCTTCAAGTCGTAGAACCCGGGGCTCAGCAAGAATTTTGGCAGTTCTAATATCAGCTGATCACCAGCTACTCTTTGTTGAGGAATATACTCTTCTTCACCCCTGGATAATGTATATAATTTTTCAGTATTGATGCTGTCCACTTTAAGGGTTATTACAGCTTCTTCAATTGAGTAACTCAACGGAAAGTAGTTGGTACTGCTTAGTGCCGCCATTCTATAGAGTACCGGCACGAATAAGGCATGTTTGTGAAAGTTGGTGTATTCATCGGTCAACGGTGATGATAAGAGGTATAGCGTACCGTCTTGACTTGTTGAAGTAAGAAAGGGTAATCCGTTTTTTATAGTGAGTAAATTTGTGCCTGTTTTTGGCCAGCTGATTAGGCTGCTACCCTGTGGCATTTCTGTAGAAATGTTTAAGTCTGTGAAAATGTTTTCAAAGAATGGATTTTTAATATCAGGGTTTTCTAGGGCAACTTTCTCGCTTTTTTTCTCTGTCTTAATCTGTCTTCCAAAAAGCGTTGAAAGGGCCAATGTGTCCGGCGATGTGCCTGGAATAATAAAAACACTCTTTCCGCTCTTCAAAAAGTCATCTGCAATGTTGAGCAAACTCTGTTCTATTTCAGAGAGTTGATTGATAATGAGCATATCAGATGAAACTACCTGCGCATAATCTATCTGACCATTTTCGAAAGACCTGTAGTTGAACAGTTCATTATCAGCAAATACATTGTCCACAAAGCCGCGGTTTTGATTGTTGTGGATTTCACTAACATTTATTTTCTTGAGTTGATTTAGTGTGAAAAAGTATTCGTTATCAAAGGTGAGCGGAAAATCTTCAAAACTTATGAGGCAAGAGTTGATGTCGTTCAACTTGAAATTCAAATCGATAATCAGTTCGGACGTGGAGTTTTTAGGAATACCCAAACTTGCCGATGCACTCAGAGCGTCGTTTACAAAAAGTTTGAAAACTACATCACTGACATCTTGGTCTCCTAGGTTTTTAGCTTTCACATGAAGCTTGTTAAGCTCATTGGCCATGAGAAATGGGTTTTCTAGAAACACCGTATCTATGAAAATATTGTCTTGCGAAGCATAAGTAAGCGGGATTACTTTGTACAGGTTGCTAGAATCCTGAGCTATTTGTTTGTTTGATGGGAATGTGCTTTCTTGAAAATCAGAAATAATATAAATATCCTCCTTTGAAGCACTATTTGTCAAAGGATCAATTTTCGAAAAGATTTCAGGTTGTGATCTTGTGAGATACGAGTAATCAGTTTCGGCTACTAATTCGGTGGCCTTGTTTTTTGATTTAGGGTTAACAGATGTGGAGGCAAAGTCATTGGTGATAATTTGGTACTGAGTCTGTTTGGGGTAGAGTTTGATAATCTCATCCATATAACCAACACCCAAATCCAGACCACTGATTTCACTTTCAGTCAGATTGGAACTGCTTTGAGAATTGTCTAAGTAAATTTTTACAAGGGTGCTGTCCATTCCTTTTTCATTTCCAGGTAAAAAAGGTTGAGCAAAGGCCAAAACGAGGAAAAAGACCAGTAGAAGCCTGGAGGCCAAAACGAGCCAATATTTAAGCTTCATTTTGGAGCTGGAGCTTTCTTTAACGTTTTCAAGAAAACTAACATTTGAAAAATAAATTTTCTTGGCTTTTCTGAAATTAAATAGGTGGACAATGATGGGTATAGCAAGTGCAAGCAGACCCCATAAAAAGCTCGGATATAGAAAACTCATTGGCGGCAAATGTATAAAACAAATCAGAATGATAGAACGGCTATCTGGCAATAAAGATGGTATTCAATACCTCTAAAATTAAATTTCCTATTTACGTTTTCTTGCTGGCTCAACAAGAGCCTGATTTTTGACTAGATTTGAGCCTAATTTTGGGTTAAATGGTATTTGGTTTTCTAAAAACCAAAACCCTCTCCATGTGCCCTAATAAGACTTTGTGAATTTTTAATAGAAAAATAATATTGATTATTTGTACTATATTAAGATAGTGAAAGCATTGTATTTACATTAAATTCCAAAACATTTTTTTTTCTCCTTTTAACCCCTATATTCGTATTGTTGTTGTGGATTAAGATTTGATTAGTCCTTTTTATTTTGAGTTTTTGACCTTGGGGTTCAAGTTGAGTTCTTGAACCCTTTTTTTATGCCCTTCATTCTGGTGACTGCCTCTAAATTCACCATTAACACACTCAATCTACTTCCTAAATATTCTAATTTTTTGAAATAAGTGATCGTTTTTGAACACTTGCTGTCACAATCTTGGACATGAATTGGACAGTCTGCTTTATGATGAAAAGTTAATGACCTCAAAAACAGCTACTTAACTTTATGGCATCCTTATTGGAAATTGTGGAGGAAATTGAAAGATAAAGATTGAATGGATCGGAAGATAAAGAAGAAGATATGGACACCTGCAAGAATAGCTTCCTTGCTTTTTGGGGGAACTTTTGTGGTGTTCATCCTGTACAGTTTCGTTTTTGCCAACAAAGGATCAAAACTGAATGTATCCACTGATAAGATCAATATATCAGATGTAATTCAGGGGCAGTTTAGAGAGTTCATTCCCGTTGATGGTAATGTACTACCAATAAAGACGATCCGCCTCGATGCAATAGAAGGTGGAAATGTCGCCAAAAAATATTTGGAAGGTGGTGTATTGGTTCAAAAAGGAGACACCATCCTGAAGTTGAACAATAACAATCTAGTCCAGAGTTTCATTAGAGAGGAGACCCAGGCTTTCCGGTTGGTGAACGACCTGGAAAACACGAAACTCAGCTTGCAGAGAAACCAATTTGAGCTTAAGCGTCGATTGACAGAATTGGACTATCAGATAGATGAAGCCAAAGACAACTATACCAGGGGAAAAAAATTAAGGGAAGACAAGGTTATATCTGAACAAGAATATTTGACCCTGAAAAGAAATTACGACAGGCTTGTGTCTAATAGAAAAATCGAAGTGGAATCACAAGAGTTTGATTTTAAGGCCTCAAGGCTGCAGATTGAACAAACCGAGGCTACTTTGGAAAGGACCCGGAAGAATCTTGAAATGATCAAGAGCAACCTGGACAACTTATTTATCAAGGCTCCAATTTCAGGACGAATCTCATACATCAATGTGGAGGTAGGGGAGTCCATTGCTGCAGGTCAGAATATCGGCCAGATAGATGATTTGAACGGCTTTAAAGTAAGAGCTCCAATTGATGAGCATTACATTTCGAGAATATACGATGGCTTGAATGGTACTTTCGATTTTGCCGGGAAAAGCTACGGCCTTTCTATATATAAGGTGTATCCGGAAGTGAATAACGGACTCTTCTCTGTAGATCTTAAATTCAATGAGGAGATTCCCGAGGGAATAAGAAGAGGGCAAACGCTCCAAATTAAACTTCAGCTGAGCGAAAACATACAAGCAGTACAAATACCAAGAGGTAGCTTTTATCAGACTACCGGTGGCAACTGGATATTCGTTGTGGACGGATCAGGAGAGTTTGCAATTAGAAGAGATATAAGATTGGGACGCCAAAATCCGAGATTCTATGAAGTGATCGACGGATTAAAACCCGGAGAAAAAGTCGTAGTGTCATCTTACGATGGCTATGAAGACAAAGACAGATTAGTATTTAAATAAATCATAAAAAAGAATTGTAGAATAAAACCAACATAAAATGGAGAATGCAAAAACACTTATCAAAACCAGCGACTTAAAAAAATACTATTATACCGATGAGATCGAAACCACAGCTTTGGCTGGGGTGAACCTTGAGGTAAAAGAAGGAGAATTCGTGGCAATCATGGGGCCTTCAGGATGTGGAAAATCTACGTTGCTGAATATTATTGGACTACTCGATAATCCATCGGAAGGAGAGTTCCACTTCACTGATCAGGAGATTTCTGGACATTCCGAAAGACAAAGAGCTGACCTGAGAAAAGCGAATATTGGATTCGTATTTCAGAGTTTTAACCTTATTGATGAGTTGACGGTATTTGAAAATGTCGAGCTACCATTGATCTATCTCAAGTATTCATCTGCGGATAGAAAGAAAAGAGTGGAGGAAGTATTGGAGCATATGAAAATTATGCACCGAAGAAACCATTTTCCACAGCAGCTTTCTGGCGGACAGCAACAAAGAGTTGCAATCTCTCGCGCTGTGGTGGCCAAACCTAAACTGATACTAGCGGATGAGCCAACAGGAAATCTTGATTCGGCAAATGGCCAGGAAGTTATGAATCTGCTGACTGAATTGAATGAAAATGGAACTACGGTTGTAATGGTAACACACTCCCCTGTTGATGCTGAGTATTCTCATCGTGTCATTCACCTATTCGATGGTCAGATTGTTTCTGAAAATGTGAATGTGAAAGATAAGGCGCTTGTTTAAGAATTATTACCAGGAGAAAGGAAAGAAGGAAAGATGCGTATTTTAGTTTGTATAGTTGTTTTGCTATCGCTTGGGGTTGACTCGCTGTATGGTCAGCAATCAAAGGTGTTATCACTTGATGATTGTATTACTTTGGCAATGGAGAATAACATTGCCTTGCAGAAAGCCAAGAACAACTCCCTGATTGCTCAGTCTAATCAATTTCAAGCTTTGATGGACTTCTTGCCGTCATTGAATGCAAGTACGAACTACGATTTTTTCTTCGGAACTTTTTTTGATACCAACGCAGCAAAGCAAGTATCCGCAACAACCAATTCTTCCAACCCAAGGCTATCATCAAACCTGACATTGTTTAATGGCTTTGCCAAGCAATACAATATGAAGGCAAGGTGGTACCAAAGTGATGCTTCTTTGAATAGTATCGAAGAACAAAAACTGTCAGTTAAGTCCTCTGTGCTAGGCTCGTATTTGAATGTGATTCTCGATAGAGAGAACATTAAGATATCGAAGGAAAGGTTAGAGCTGTTGGAGCAGCAACTTGACAGGGAGAAAAAGCGTGAATCTGTTGGCGTTGGTAATTTGGAGATGGTCTACAATTTTAAATCTCAGCTTGCCAATGAGAGATTGAACCAGGTCAACTTGACCAATCGCTTGGACTCAGATAAACTCACCCTCCTCCAGGCACTTGGCGTTAATATTTCTGATAACTACCAAATAGCTGAATACGATTTTCAGGGTGACCAATTATTGTTAAAAGCAGAAGCTTTTGATGATGTCTTGAATTCCAGTGTGTCGTTTTCTCCTGGAATAAAAAGGGCGCAAGCCGAAATGCAAGCTTCTTCGTATCAATTCAAGCGTGCGCGTGCCGGGTATATGCCTACCATATCCCTGACTGGAGTTTATGGCTCAAACTATTCTTCAAATGGAGCTCGTAATCCTGAGACAGGAGTGTTGGAAGAGAATGCTAGTTTCTTTGATCAAATGGACTTCAACAAGTTCAAGTACATCAATTTTTCTTTGAGGGTACCAATATTTGGAAACTGGAGAAATCGCAATCGTACTCAAATAGCCAAAATCAATATGGTGAACTCTGAGCTGGATTTGAAACAATCTGAGCTAATCGTAACCAATGCTGTGCAGCAGGTTTACATGGATCTGGTTTCTGCTCAGAGCACTTACGTGGCAGCCCGGGAAAATCTTTTGGCGCTAAATCAGTCCTTTGAATTCGTAAAAACACGTCATGAAAATGGGAACACAGATTTTTTCACCTACCTGGAAAGTTTAAACAATAAGAACAGGGCGGAGATAGAATTGGTCAATGCCAAATACAGCATAATTTTCAGGAAGAAAATCCTTGATGTATACAAGGGACTATACTAATCTAATCTTATTCTTTGTAATCAAGTACCCCATCCATGGTGTGCACAGAAACGAAGTGATAGTTAGGCCTGGCTTTTTTGTATATCTCTAATGCCATTTCCTTTCCTTGATCAGTTTTCACCAACTCCTTATATAGAGGGGTCAAAAATTTCCTTCTGCCGGTGTTGACCAAAAACTCTTCCAGTCTGCTATACCCTGGTGTGTATTTGTTCTTGATAATATGAAGTAGCCAGGCAGCAATAATTTCGCTGTTTCCTGAATTTGTCAAGTCAAAAGCATTATCAAGTTTCATCATTTGCTCTGAAGTCATTTCCTCGGGGAGACTTCTCACGAAATATTGGAATTCATGAGAGCTCCAATTTTGAAGATCGTATTCCTCGGTCAAAATATTTTTGTCTTCGTTATTGGCCCAGATCTCCAGTGCTTCATCAACGTTTTGAAATTTGTTGGATGTTGGCGTTGGGTGATTGTCAGGAAGCCCGGGGCTATAAATCCATTCTTCATAGAAGGAGGCTTCTATTTGCACATCATTTGCATCAAACAGGTTTGCCGTCATATAAGAAATAAAATTTTCCGTGTCCATTACCTTGAAAGCATTGTCATTGAAATACTTTTTTAAAAAGTCATCAAATTTCTCCCTGCCTACAGTCTCTTCCAATAGTCTGAGAAAATTGTATCCTTTGTCATAAGCAACGGTAGTTACTCCATCATCGGGATTACGACCTGTTAAGTCAAGTTTGAGGCTCGTATCTTTTCCAGATCCATTTTCGATCATTTCCTTTATTTCGACTTTTAAATCCTCCAGGCTTAAAGAAGCAAGCATTTCCGAATACGGCCGACCATAGAGATCTTCCATTATCCTCTGCTCAAAGTATACAGTAAACCCCTCGTTGAGCCAAAAGTCGTTCCATGTAGCATTGGTGACTAAGTTCCCAGACCAGGAATGAGCTAGCTCATGCGCCACCAAAGATGTAAGTGAGCGATCTCCTGCCAGGATGGTGGGAGTGGCAAATGTCAGCCGCGGATTCTCCATTCCACCAAATGGGAAGCTCGGCGGAAGCACAAGCAGATCGTACCTGTCCCATCGATATGGTCCATATAGATTTTCAGCAACCTTGATCATGTCCTCTGTTTCGGCAAACTCATAAGCTGCCTTATCTATTTCTGATGACTCGGCATATACACCCGTTCTGTCAGACATTGATGTAAATTCCAGATCGCCTACAGCCAAAGCCATAAGGTAAGCTGGAATGGCTTGCTTCATTTCGAAAGTGTATATGCCATCGCTGCTTTTTGCTTGAGGATTTTCGGCGCTCATAAGAGCAAGTAGCTCTTTCGGCACCTGGACTTCTGCATTGTATGTGAAGCGAATGCCGGGAGAATCCTGTATTGGAATCCATGACCTGGCCAGGATAGCTTGAGACTGAGTAAACAAGAATGGTAATTTTTTACCAGCAGTTTGCACTGGCGATAGCCATTGTAATGCCTCAGCATCTTTTCCTGTAGAATACTTAATGCTTACAGATGTAGTCGGTGAAGATACTTTAATGATAAGTGGGGTTCCCAAAAATTCCTTCTTGTCACCAAGCTTGTATTCTAGCTCTTTTCCAGTATATCCATCATTAACAGAAGCGATATTGAGGTCATTTGTGTCCAAAATCAATTCCGAGGCATCTTCACTTACCTCGATACCCCATTTGGCGGTAGCTTCAATTTTCTTTTCTTCAAAATCAACATTTGCTTTCCAGTCGAGGTGTTTCACGACAGCTTTAGCAGGCTCTGAAAAACTATGTGGATCTTTTATGGTTATGGAAGTGTTCATGGCTTCTTTTTTTTGCTGACAGGTCATCAATAAAAATGAGAAAGTAGCGGTTAGGAATAAGTAGTATATTTTTAACATTTCGGTAATTAATTTGGGATGCTTCGAAGATAGAGAAATATTCTATTTTGACGCTCATATGGCAATGTTTGACTATGGTTTCATGGAGACAGTTCGAATAAAAAATAAGTCGGTCATAAATGACTTGAAATTCTTTTTCAAACGAGCCAAAATAGTTTTGCAAAAATTTGAATAAGAATCAAAAGCATATAATTTTGCACTTCCTTAAAAACGAGGGGTGGGAAACTAGTCTCTTATTTTAATGGATTGTTCTTAAAATTATTGATGGGGGGATACCAAAGCGGCCAACTGGGACGGACTGTAAATCCGTTGACTTATGTCTTCGCAGGTTCGAATCCTGCTCCCCCCACATTGGCAGTATTAAAAGCGGGAGTAGCTCAGTTGGTAGAGCGACAGCCTTCCAAGCTGTAGGTCGCGGGTTCGAGCCTCGTCTCCCGCTCTTTTGACAAGCCGATGTAGCTCAGGGGTAGAGTGCTTCCTTGGTAAGGAAGAGGTCACGGGTTCAAATCCCGTCATTGGCTCAATCCAATGGCAAGATTTTTCTAAATATAGGAAGAGTCTATGGGTTCTGCCGAAAGGCATCCCTTCGGGGAAATCCCGTCATTGGCTCATGAAGCTAACTAGCGGTATTCTTTAAATGATGAATATCGCTTTTTTTCTCTCCTTATGTACTGGGGAGATATAGAAGAGTAATTATTGACTTGGGCTTAGCTCAAGGATTGATTATAGATTTATAAATTTTTAAATAGAGTTTAACTAAAATAGGAATTTTCAAGCATGGCTAAAGAAAACTTCGACCGATCCAAACCACACGTGAACATTGGAACAATCGGTCACGTGGATCACGGTAAAACTACTTTGACTGCAGCTATTTCAAGTGTATTGTCAAACAAAGGACTTGCAGAAGTAAAAGACTTCTCTGCAATTGACAATGCTCCTGAAGAAAAAGAAAGAGGTATTACAATTAATACTTCACACATTGAATACCAGACGGAAAAAAGACATTATGCTCACGTTGACTGCCCTGGTCACGCGGATTATGTAAAGAACATGGTTACGGGTGCGGCGCAAATGGACGGTGCTATTATCGTTGTTGCTGCTACTGACGGTCCAATGCCACAAACAAGAGAGCATATCTTGCTTTCTCGTCAGGTTGGTGTGCCAGCTTTGGTTGTATTTATGAACAAAGTTGATTTGGTTGACGATGCTGAATTGTTGGAACTTGTTGAAATGGAAGTTAGAGAGTTGCTTTCTGACTATGACTTTCCAGGTGATGATATTCCTGTTATCGCTGGTTCTGCTCTTGGAGCATTGAACGGTGAGCCAGAATGGGTTGCTAAAGTAGAAGAGTTGATGGAGGCTGTTGATGAGCACATTCCACTTCCTGAAAGAGCAATTGATAAAGATTTCTTGATGCCTGTTGAAGACGTATTCTCTATTACAGGTAGAGGTACTGTTGCTACTGGTAGAATCGAAAGAGGTGTAGTAAACACTGGAGACGCAGTTGACATTATTGGAATGGGTGCTGAAGATCTAAAGTCTACCATTACTGGTGTTGAAATGTTTAGAAAAATATTGGATAGAGGTGAAGCTGGTGACAACACTGGTCTATTGCTTAGAGGTATTGAAAAGACTGACATCAAAAGGGGTATGATTATTTGTAAGCCTGGTTCAGTTAATCCTCACGCACATTTCAAAGCTGAGATTTACGTATTGTCAAAAGAAGAAGGTGGACGTCATACTCCATTCTTCAAGAAATACAGACCACAGTTCTATGTAAGAACAACAGACGTTACAGGTGAGATTTCTCTTCCAGAAGGAGTAGAAATGGTAATGCCAGGTGATAACGTTACTATCGAAGTTAATTTGATCAACAAAATCGCTCTTGAAAAAGGGTTAAGGTTTGCGATCAGAGAAGGTGGTAGAACTGTTGGATCTGGTCAGGTTACAGAGATTCTCGACTAAGAGAAAAACAAACTTACCAAAAGCGAAATGCGTTCTGCATACTTATGTGGAACGCATTTGTATATTTAAAAATTTAAGTCTAATTTTGCAGTCCTTTTGGGCTGGGTACACGGGTGTAGCTCAATTGGTAGAGTAGTGGTCTCCAAAACCATTGGCTGGGAGTTCGAGTCTCTCCACCCGTGCAAAATAACATTAAAGCAAAGGTTTGAGCAATGTCTAAGCTAGTTCAGTATATAAAAGAATCTTACGATGAGATGGTCCATAAAGTGACCTGGTCTAAGTACAGTGATCTTCAAAACAGCTCTATTTTGGTATTGGTCGCTTCCCTGATCTTTGCTCTGTTTATAGGTGTAATAGATTTAGGTTTCGAAAATCTATTGAAGTGGTATTATAATAATCTTTAACAAGCAAGTTAATCCTTCTGTTATGAGTGAATTGAAATGGTACGTTGTTCGTGCTGTCAGCGGTCAGGAAAGAAAGGTGAAAAACTATCTCGATAATGAGATAGCAAGAGCTGGCTTGGTAGATTATGTTCCTCAGGTTCTTATTCCATCTGAAAAGGTGTACGAAATGAGGAATGGAAAGAAAAGAGTTCGTGAAAAGAACTTTTTTCCTGGCTATGTACTGATTTCTGCTGATATCAATCACGGAGAAGTGCAGCATACCATTAATAACATACCAGGCGTGATCGGATTTTTAGGGTCGAATGACGGTGGAGGTCCATCGAAAGTGCCTGTTCCATTACGTCAGGGAGAAGTAAACAGAATATTGGGCAAGGTTGAGGAAGTTGATGAATTTGAAGAAAAGCTAGACACACCATTTATTATAGGTGAAACTGTAAAAGTAATGGATGGTCCGTTTAGCGGATTTACGGGTGCCGTAGAAGAGGTTTTCGAAGAGAGGAAAAAATTGAATGTGATGGTGAAAATCTTCGGGCGAAACACACCTGTTGAACTTAATTATATACAAGTAGAAAAAACTGAGTAAAATGGCTAAGGAAATTAGTGGATACTTAAAATTACAAATTAGAGGTGGAGCAGCGAATCCATCTCCTCCTGTTGGGCCTGCTCTTGGTAGTAAGGGTCTGAACATCATGGACTTCTGTAAGCAGTTTAATGCCAGAACCCAGGACAAGGCAGGTCAGGTGCTTCCAGTACTTATTACCATATATGGTGATAAGTCATTTGATTTTGTAATTAAGACACCTCCTGCATCAGTGTTGTTATTAAACGCAGCAAAGTTGAAGAAAGGATCAGCAGAGCCTAACCGTCTAAAGGTAGGATCTGTGACTTGGGATCAGGTGAAAGAAATTGCTGAAACGAAAATGCCGGATTTGAACGCATTTGAAGTTGAGTCAGCAATGAGAATGGTTGCAGGTACAGCGAGAAGTATGGGAATTAATGTTAAAGGTACCGCCCCTTGGGCCTAATTTTTAGAAGATGGCGAAATTAACAAAAAATCAAAAAGCGGCTTTAGAAAGGTATGATCCTACCATTGACTATTCAATGGAAGAAGCAGCTAAAATCGTTAAAGACATTACCAAAACTAAATTTGACGCTTCTGTGGATTTGGACATCAGATTGGGTGTTGATCCAAGAAAAGCTGACCAAATGGTTAGGGGAGTAGTTGCATTGCCTCATGGTACGGGAAAAGACGTGCGTGTATTGGTGCTTTGTACTCCAGATAAAGAGCAAGAAGCAAAAGACGCAGGTGCTGATCACGTAGGATTGGACGACTACATCAAGAAAATTGAAGGTGGTTGGACTGATGTTGACGTAATCATTACAATGCCTACAGTAATGGCTAAGGTTGGACGAATTGGTAGAGTATTAGGACCAAGAGGTTTGATGCCAAACCCTAAGTCTGGTACTGTAACACTAGATGTGGCCAAGGCTGTTGGAGAAGTGAAATCTGGTAAAATAGATTTCAAGGTTGACAAGTTTGGAATTATCCACGCAAGTATTGCAAAGGCTTCTTTCACTGCAGAAAAGATTGAAGAAAATGCATTAGAGTTGATTCAGACGATCAACAAACTGAAGCCAGCTTCAGCCAAGGGTACTTACTTCAAGACAATCAACTTGTCCAGTACAATGAGTAATGGTATATCTATTGATAAATCCAGCATTGTAGGGTTATAAAAAATTACTTAACACATTGGCTTTAGTAAATAAGGTCATTTAAGTGAATAGAAAATGAAAAGAGAAGACAAAGCAGTCATAATAGAAGAACTTTCTCAGAAATTCAAAGACAATATGAGTTTCTACTTTACTGATGCTTCTGGATTTACAGTAGCCGAGGTAAATGATCTTAGGAGAAAGTGCTTTGAAAAAGGAATTGAATACAGGGTTGTCAAAAACACTCTGATTAAAAAGGCCTTGGAAACTGTAGATGCTGACGTTTCGGAATTAAATGAAGAAGTGTTAAGAGGGTTTACAGGAGTTATGTTCTCAGGAGAAAATGCTAGCGCACCTGCAAAACTTATCAAGGAATTTAAGAAAAAAGACAGTCATGACCGACCAAAACTAAAAGGGGCTTCCATCGAATACGATCTCTTTATTGGTGAAGATCAACTTGGCGCATTAAGCAAGTTCAAATCTAAGAACGAGCTTATCGGTGAGATAATCGGATTGTTACAATCACCTGCTAAGAATGTTATCTCGTCTCTTCAGAGCGGACAACATACTATTGCAGGTCTGGTTAAGGCACTGTCGGAACGTGAATCATAGGTATCAATTTATTAAATTTTAAATTATTAAGGTAAAATGGCAGATTTAAAAGAATTCGCAGAGCAGTTGGTTAACCTGACTGTGAAAGAAGTGAACGAATTAGCTGAAATATTAAAGGACGAGTACGGTATTGAGCCAGCAGCAGCTGCTGCTACTGTAGCTGTTGCAGCCGCAGGAGGTGGAGAAGAAGGTGGAGCTGAAGAGAAAAGCGCATTTGACGTGATCTTGAAAGCACCAGGTGGAGCAAAACTAGCCGTAGTTAAACTTGTAAAAGAACTTACAGGTCTTGGATTGAAAGAAGCTAAGGAATTAGTTGACGGAGCTCCTAAGGCTGTGAAAGAAGGCTTGGCTAAAGAAGAAGCTGAAGGGCTTAAGAAACAACTGGAAGAAGCTGGAGCTGAAGTAGAGCTTAAGTAATACTTTGGCCTACAATAGCTCTAAGGCCTAAGATTTTTTAGACCTGGTCCCGACCAAAATTGGGATCAGGTCTTTTCCTGTTTCTATCAGGATAATACTTTTCGAAGATTATTAACTAAAAGAATAAAGCTTTGGCTAATAAAACAAAAACAGGAAGAATTAGTTTTTCTTCTATTAAATCAGTGATTGATTATCCTGATTTTTTAAATGTTCAATTACAATCATTCAAAGATTTTTTCCAGTTAGAGACTCCTGCTGAAAGAAGAATTCAGGAAGGTCTGTTCAAGGTTTTCTCTGAAAACTTTCCGATCAGCGACTCCAGGGAGAATTTCGTACTGGAATTCATCGACTATCTTGTAGACCCGCCAAAATACAACGTTGACGAGTGTATCGATAGAGGCTTGACCTACTCTGTGCCTTTGAAGGCAAAATTGAAATTGTCCTGTAACGACGAAGATAATGACGATTTTGAAACTATCGAGCAGGAAGTATTCTTGGGAAATATACCTTATATGACTGCCAAAGGATCATTTGTGATCAATGGAGCAGAAAGGGTAATTGTTTCTCAGCTACATAGGTCGCCTGGTGTATTCTTTGCGCAAAGCAAGCACACCAATGGTACTAAGCTGTATTCTGCAAGAATTATCCCATTTAGAGGATCCTGGATCGAATTTGCTACTGACGTAAACAACGTGATGTATGCATATATCGACAGGAAAAAGAAATTCCCTGTAACCACATTGTTAAGATCAATTGGTTACGGGTACGATAAGGACATTTTGGATCTTTTCGGTCTTTCTGAAGAAGTAGATGCCGATAAGAAAAAGCTTACCAAAGTTATTGGAAGAAAACTGGCTGCAAGGGTTCTCAGAACCTGGACAGAGGATTTCGTGGATGAAGATACTGGTGAGGTTGTATCTATTGATAGAAACGAAGTAATTCTTGAAAGGGATTCTGTAATTACCGACGAGGACGTTGAGACCATTATGGAATCAGGTTCGAAATCTATCATCCTACATAAAAAGGATGTGAACATTACAGATTACTCAATCATCTACAATACGCTTCAGAAGGATAATTCAAACTCAGAAAAAGAAGCGGTTGAGCAAATCTATCGTCAACTTAGGAACACTGAGGCGCCTGATGAGCAGACTGCTCGCGACATCATCAACAACCTTTTCTTTAGTGATAAGCGATATGACTTAGGAGATGTTGGTAGGTACAGGATCAATAAGAAATTGGGTCTGAGCCTTGACAATGATGCCAGAACATTGACCACAGAGGATATCATCCTCATTGTAAAATATTTGATTGGTCTGATCAACTCCAAAGCTGTAGTTGATGATATCGATCACTTGAGTAACAGACGTGTAAGAACTGTTGGTGAGCAATTGTATGCTCAGTTTGGTGTAGGTCTTTCCAGAATGGCGAGAACGATCAAAGAAAGAATGAATGTTCGTGATAATGAAGAGTTCAAGCCGATCGACCTGATCAATGCAAGAACACTTTCTTCTGTGATCAACTCGTTCTTTGGTACCAACCAGCTTTCTCAGTTTATGGATCAAACGAATCCGCTGGCTGAGATTACGCACAAGAGAAGAATGTCAGCACTTGGGCCAGGTGGTCTTTCGAGAGAAAGAGCTGGTTTCGAAGTTCGTGATGTTCACTATACACACTACGGAAGGCTTTGTACGATTGAAACACCTGAAGGTCCAAACATTGGACTGATTTCATCACTTTGTGTACATGCAAAAGTGAATGGAATGGGATTCATCGAAACACCTTATAGAAACGTAGAAAAAGGGAAGGTGAATATGACCAGCCAGGTTGAATACCTTACCGCTGAAGAAGAAGATACGCATAACATTGCACAGGCCAATGCTCCTCTTAAGGATAATGGTCAGTTTATAAATGATAAAGTGAAGGCCAGATACGAGGGTGATTTCCCTGTAGTTGGGCCGAAAGATATCAGGTATATGGATGTAGCGCCAAACCAGATTGTATCTGTGGCTGCATCTATGATTCCATTTCTGGAGCATGATGATGCAAACAGGGCCTTGATGGGATCGAACATGCAGCGTCAGGCTGTGCCGTTGATGAAGCCTCAGGCACCAATCGTAGGTACTGGGCTGGAGTCAAGGGTGGCACTGGATTCAAGATCATTGATTCTTTCAGAAGGCACAGGTGAAATTACTTATGCTGATGCAACCAAGATCATTGTTAAGTATGACGTGACTGAAAGTGAAAGTCTTGTTTCGTTCGATACAGAGTATGTTACTTACGATTTAATCAAATTTAGAAGAACAAATCAAGATACTTGTATCAACCTCAAGCCAATCGTGCTCAAAGGCGAAAAGGTAGAGGCAGGTCAGCCATTGGTTGAGGGGTTTGCTACTGAGCAAGGTGAACTTGCACTAGGTAGAAACCTTAGAGTAGCATACATGCCTTGGCAAGGATACAACTTTGAGGATGCGATTGTAATTTCTGAAAGAGTTGTAAGAGATGACGTGTTTACATCGCTTCACATCGAGGAATTTGATCTTGAAGTAAGAGATACAAAGAGGGGTGAGGAAGAGTTGACTTCTGAAATTCCAAACGTAAGTGAAGAGGCTGTTAAAAACCTTGATGAAAACGGAATCATTAGAATTGGTGCTGAAATCAAAGAGGGTGATATCCTTATTGGAAAGATCACTCCTAAAGGTGAGACTGATCCTACTCCTGAAGAGAAACTTCTAAGAGCAATCTTTGGTGACAAAGCGGGTGATGTAAAAGATGCTTCGTTGAAAGCTTCACCATCTTTGAGAGGTGTAGTAATTGATACTAAATTGTTCTCAAGACCTAAGAAAGATAAGGACCTAAGAGCCAGATCTAAGAGAGAGGTAGAGATATTGAAAGGAAGATATTCTCAGCAGTTAAGTGAATTGCGTGGTGAGATGATCGAAAAATTGGTAGCCATATTGGGAGGTAAAACCTGCCAGGGTATCAAACATAAATTCGGCGAAGAGATCTTATCAAAAGGAGTGAAATTCAACGCTAAGAATATTGAAGAGAATTTATTCCCTGAGAAAAACATCTTTCGTGACGAGAGCAACTACCATGTACCAGAAGAAGTTAACCTGATTGCAGACCTTGTTTTGGAAAACTGGACTGTTGATGAAACAGCGAACCAATTGGTAATTGACCTTGTTAAGAATTTTGTTAAGAAGAGATACGAAATCGGCGGTGTATTCAAAAGAGAGAGGTTTACTCTTGAAGTTGGAGATGAGCTCCCGGCAGGTATCGTACAGCTGGCTAAAGTTTACGTTGCTAAGAAGCGTAAACTGAAAGTTGGTGATAAAATGGCGGGTCGTCACGGTAACAAAGGTGTTGTTGCAAGAATTGTGAGAGAAGAGGATATGCCATTCCTTGAGGACGGAACTCCTATGGATATCGTGTTGAATCCACTTGGTGTGCCTTCAAGGATGAATATTGGTCAGATTTACGAAACAGTATTGGCTTGGGCTGGACTTCAGTTGGGTAGAAAATATGCAACTCCAATTTTTGATGGAGCCAGCATGGACGAAGTGGCAGCTGAACTTGAAGAAGCTGGATTAGCAGAATATGGACGTACTTATCTGTTTGATGGTCTTACCGGTAAGAGGTTTGATCAGCCAGTTACAGTTGGTGTAGCGTACATGCTAAAACTAGGTCACTTGGTTGATGATAAGATGCACGCCAGGTCTATCGGACCATACTCGTTGATTACTCAGCAGCCACTTGGTGGTAAAGCACAATTCGGTGGTCAGCGTTTTGGTGAGATGGAAGTGTGGGCATTGGAGGCCTTTGGTGCGGCCAATGTGTTACAGGAAATCCTGACAATCAAATCTGATGATGTAATAGGTAGAGCAAAAGCATATGAAGCCATTGTAAAAGGTGAGAATATGAACAAGCCTAACATTCCTGAATCATTCAATGTACTGGTTCATGAATTGAGAGGATTGGCTCTGGAAATTACACTCGACTAATAATTATTTGAAATCACGGCCAGTAGGCTAAAACATAGATAAAAATTATGGCATTCAGAAAAAACAAAAAGCTAAACGTTGACTTTTCTCAAGTTACAATCAGTTTGGCTTCTCCCGAATCTATTCTGGAAAGTTCTCATGGTGAGGTTACACAACCTGAAACCATTAACTACAGAACATACAAGCCTGAAATGGGTGGATTGTTTTGTGAGAGAATCTTTGGTCCAGTAAAAGATTGGGAATGTCATTGTGGAAAATATAAGAGGATCAGATATAAAGGTATTATCTGTGATCGATGTGGTGTAGAAGTTACCGAGAAAAAGGTAAGAAGGGAAAGAATGGGACACATCGAGCTGGTTGTTCCTGTAGCACATATCTGGTACTTCAAGTCTCTTCCAAACAAAATCGGTTACTTGTTGGGTCTTCCAACAAAAAAACTGGATCAAATCATATACTACGAAAGGTATTTGGTAATCCAGCCCGGTGTGAAAGAAGAAGATGGTATCAATAGATTAGACTTCTTAACTGAGGATGAGTATTTGGATATCCTGGATAAACTTCCAAGAGAAAACCAACTGCTTGAGGATGAAGATCCGGAGAAGTTCATCGCTAAAATGGGAGCAGAAGCACTCGAATTGGCACTTTCCAGAATTCAGTTGGATGAATTGTCTTACCAGTTGAGGCACCAGGCAGCCACTGATACTTCTCAGCAGAGAAAAGCAGAAGCACTTAAGAGACTGAAAGTTGTTGAGGCATTCAGAGAAGCTAAAACTCGTATCGAGAATAAGCCGGAATGGATGATCATCAAGATGGTACCTGTAATTCCACCGGAATTGAGACCATTGGTGCCATTGGATGGTGGACGATTTGCTACTTCTGATTTGAATGATTTATACAGAAGGGTTATCATCAGAAACAACCGTCTGAAAAGACTTATTGATATCAAAGCTCCGGAGGTAATTCTTAGAAATGAGAAAAGGATGCTTCAGGAAGCTGTTGATTCATTATTTGATAATTCAAGAAAAGTAAATGCAGTAAGGTCTGATGGAAACAGGGCGTTGAAATCTTTGAGTGATATGCTTAAAGGTAAGCAAGGCCGATTCCGTCAAAACCTATTGGGTAAAAGGGTTGACTACTCTGGTCGTTCGGTGATCGTGGTAGGACCTGAGCTGAAAATGCATGAATGTGGTCTTCCTAAGGGAATGGCAGCCGAGCTTTTCAAGCCTTTCGTTATCAGAAAGCTGATCGAAAGGGGAATTGTGAAAACAGTAAAATCAGCGAAGAAAATTGTTGATAGAAAAGATCCAGTGATCTGGGATATTTTGGAGAACGTTTTGAAAGGACATCCCGTTCTTCTCAACCGTGCCCCAACGCTTCACAGATTGGGTATTCAGGCTTTCCAACCAAAAATGATTGAAGGAAAGGCGATTCAACTTCATCCATTGGCATGTACTGCATTTAATGCGGATTTTGATGGTGACCAAATGGCTGTTCACGTACCACTTGGGCATGAGGCTATCTTGGAAGCGTCACTATTGATGTTGGCTTCACATAACATCCTTAACCCTGCCAATGGTGCACCTATTACAGTACCATCACAGGATATGGTTTTGGGATTGTACTATGTGACCAAAGGAAGAAGAGGAACAGAGAAAGAGCCGGAACCAGGTGAAGGCATGCTGTTTTACAGCCCTGAGGAAGTGATCATCGCTATCAATGAAGAAAAAGTTTCTAAGCATGCCTACATCAAAGTAAGAACTACTGTTCGAACCGAGTCTGGAGAATTAGAAACTCAAATTGTGGAAACTGTAGCCGGTCGAGTAATATTCAATGAATTCGTGCCTGAAGAAGTAGGGTATGTTGATGAGTTATTGACTAAGAAAAAACTACAGAAGATTATATCTACTGTATTCAATATTTCGGGAATGGCCAGAACGGCTCAATTCCTTGATGATATCAAGACCTTAGGATTCCAGTCTGCCTACAAAGGTGGGTTGTCAATGGGACTTGGTGACATCAACATACCAGAGGAGAAAGATAAGCTTGTTGCACAAGCTAAAGAAGAAGTGGATGCGGTATGGGCCAACTATCAAATGGGTCTAATTACTGACAATGAACGATACAACCAGGTGATAGATATCTGGACGAGAATCAACTCAATGTTGACAGGAACCCTAATGAATCAGTTGGAAGAAGAGAAGCAAGGATTCAACTCGATCTTTATGATGATGCACTCCGGTGCAAGGGGGTCGAGAGAGCAGATTCGCCAGTTGGGTGGAATGAGAGGACTGATGGCTAAGCCACAAAAGAACTTGCAAGGTTCTGTAGGTGAGATTATCGAAAACCCAATTCTATCAAACTTTAAAGAAGGACTTGATGTAATCGAATACTTTATTTCTACACACGGTGCAAGGAAAGGTCTGGCCGATACGGCACTTAAAACTGCAGATGCTGGTTACCTAACTAGGAGACTTGTTGACGTTGCGCAGGATGTGGTAGTGAATGAAGTGGACTGTGGAACCTTAAGAGGTCTGTCTGTTACAGCATTGAAAGACAATGAGGATATTGTTGAACCATTATCTGAAAGGATTTTGGGTAGAGTATCTGTACACGATGTGTACGACCCTATAACAGAAGAACTGCTTGTAGCTGCAGGTGATGAAATCACTGAAGAAATAGCTAATAAAATAGATGACACAAGTGTTGAAGAAGTAGAAATCAGGTCAGTATTGACTTGTGAGACGAAGCAGGGTATTTGTGGCAAGTGCTACGGACGTAACCTGGCAACAGGTAACATGGCTCAGCAAGGTGAAGCTGTGGGCGTAATTGCCGCACAATCTATTGGAGAGCCTGGTACACAGCTTACATTGAGAACATTCCACGTGGGTGGTACTGCTTCCAACATTGCAGTTGACGCTAGTATCATTGCCAAGTTCGATGGTGTAGTTGAGTTTGAGGAGCTTCGTTCCATCAAAACTACTGACGGTGAGGACGAGAAGGTAAATGTGGTAATGGGACGTTCTGGTGAGATTAGAATAATTGATCCGGAATCAAACAAAGTATTGATTAGTAATCATGTGCCATACGGTGCATTCTTGAATATCAAGGATAAAGCAAAAGTGAAGAAAGGAGACAAGCTTTGTCACTGGGATCCGTATAACGCAGTAATTCTTTCTGCATTTGATGGTAGTATTGCTTTCGAATCTATTGAAGAAGGTATTACCTATAAAGAGGAGTCAGATGAGCAGACAGGCCACAGAGAGAAGGTAATCATTGACACTAAAGATAAAACTAAGAACCCATCTATTGTTGTAGAGAAAGGCGATACCGTTCAATCTTACAACATACCAGTGGGTGCTCACTTAGCTGTTGAAGAAGGAGATAAAGTGAAATCAGGTCAGATATTGGCCAAGATCCCTAGAATGATGGGTAAATCGAGAGATATTACCGGTGGTCTTCCTAGGGTTACAGAATTGTTTGAAGCCAGGAATCCTTCTAATCCAGCGGTAGTAAGTGAGATTGATGGTGTTGTGACATACGGTGGTATCAAGAGGGGTAACCGAGAGATCTTCATCGAGTCTAGGGATGGTGTGAAGAAAAGATATCTTGTATCTCTATCAAAACACATTCTTGTCCAGGACAATGACTTTGTGAGAGCAGGTTATGCATTGTCTGATGGAGCGATCACCCCGGCTGATATTTTGGCCATTAAAGGACCAACCGCTGTACAGGAATATCTTGTGAATGAAATACAGGAAGTATACCGTCTACAGGGTGTGAAGATCAATGACAAACACATTGAGACTATAGTGAGCCAAATGATGCAGAAAGTAAATATTCTGGATGCTGGTGATACAAGTTTCCTTCCTGGCCAGATTGTGGATAAGCACATCTTCATGGAAGAAAATGATTCAATCCTTGATATGAAAGTAGTATCTGAATCGGGAGATTCTGAGAACTTGAAGCCTGGGCAGATCATTACTGCTAGACAACTAAGAGATGAAAATTCTAGCTTGAAGCGTAAGGATTTGAAAATTGTTCAAGTGAGAAGTGCTGCTCCAGCGGTATCTGAACCAAGGCTACAGGGTATTACTCAGGCGTCATTGGCTACTCAAAGTTTCATTTCTGCTGCATCATTCCAGGAAACTACGAAAGTACTGAGTGAAGCATCTATTAGAGGTAAGAGAGATCATTTGATCGGCTTGAAAGAAAATGTGATCGTAGGTCACTTGATTCCTGCAGGTACTGGTCAAAGAGAATACCAGGACATTATTGTGGGGTCTCAGGAAGAATATGATACTTTGGTTGCCTCAAAGGAAAGCTTTAATAAGTCTATAGAACTTCAGGAAAATGAGTAAGAAAGAAGAAGAGGATCAGCAACAACAATCCGGACAAATCAATATTGAGTTGTCTGAGGAAATCGCTGAAGGCGTGTACGCCAACCTTGCAATGATTGCTCATTCAAACTCTGAGTTTGTAATCGACTTTATCAGGTTGATGCCTGGGGTACCAAAAGCAAAAGTAAAATCCAGGGTTGTAGTTACCCCGGAGCATGCTAAGAGGCTTTTGATGGCCTTGCAGGATAATATCCAGAAGTATGAGAAAACCTTTGGGCCAATAAAACAAGTAAGTGATACTCCCAAATTCCCTATGAATTTTGGAGGCACTGTTGGAGAGGCCTAAGGCAATATAAAACACAAGAATTTGGGATCGAGTGCATTTGCATTCGATCCTTTTTTTTGGAGCACACTTCCGAGCAAAGGATAAATAGTAATTCAATGTGATAATGTTGATTTTCAGGGACTTGGATTTTTCATCCAATTTCTTTGAGGTTAATGTTTTAATTAGAATTTTTTATCCCTATTTTTGCGTTCCGATTTTTGAAAGGAAAGAATAAATATAAAAAAATAAGTAAATGCCTACTATACAGCAATTAGTAAGAAAAGGTAGAAAAACGTTGGTTTCAAAATCGAAATCACCTGCTTTGGACTCTTGTCCACAACGCAGGGGGGTTTGTACCAGGGTTTACACCACCACGCCAAAAAAGCCTAACTCAGCAATGAGAAAAGTAGCAAGGGTGAGGCTAACAAATGGTAAAGAAGTGAACGCATACATTCCAGGCGAGGGTCACAATCTTCAGGAACACTCTATTGTGTTGATCAGAGGAGGAAGAGTGAAGGATTTGCCGGGTGTAAGGTATCACATCATTAGAGGTGCATTGGATACAGCTGGTGTAAGCGGTAGGTTGCAGAGAAGATCCAAGTACGGAGCTAAGAAGCCTAAAGACAAAAAATAATTTATCAATTAATATAAAATGAGAAAAGCTAAACCAAAGAAGAGATATATTCTTCCTGATCCAAAGTTCAAAGATACTTTGGTTTCAAAGTTCGTGAACTATTTGATGGTTGACGGGAAGAAGAGTATTGCTTACTCTATTTTCTATGACGCTATAGATATCGTAGAAGATAAGACAAGTGAGAATGGTCTTGAGACTTGGAAAAAAGCATTGAACAACATCATGCCTTCAGTAGAAGTGAAGAGTAGGAGAGTTGGGGGTGCGACATTCCAGGTTCCTATTGAAGTAAGACCTAACAGGAAAATTTCATTAGGGATCAAATGGATGATCTCGTACTCTCGAAACAGAGGAGAAAAGACAATGAAAGAAAGATTGGCTGCAGAGATTATCGCTGCGTCAAAAGGAGAGGGTTCTGCAGTGAAGAAGAAAGATGATACGCACAGAATGGCAGAAGCAAACAAAGCATTTTCACACTTCAGATTTTAATAGTAACTATCACTGATGGCAAAAAGAGATTTAAAATATACTCGTAATATAGGTATCGCCGCACACATTGATGCAGGTAAAACGACTACCACTGAGCGTATTCTATATTATACAGGAGTAAGTCATAAAATAGGTGAAGTGCACGATGGTGCTGCCACTATGGACTGGATGGAGCAAGAGCAGGAAAGAGGTATTACTATTACTTCTGCTGCGACTACTGTATTCTGGCCTTATAAAGGAAATGAATATCACATCAACATTATTGATACCCCTGGTCACGTTGACTTTACAGTTGAGGTAAATAGGTCCCTTAGGGTTCTTGATGGTTTGGTGTTCTTGTTTAGTGCTGTTGACGGTGTTGAGCCTCAATCAGAAACTAACTGGAGACTTGCTGATAACTATAAAGTAGCAAGGATTGGCTTTGTTAACAAAATGGACAGAGCTGGTGCTGACTTCTTGAAAGTATGTACTCAGGTAAAAGAAATGCTTGGAACAAAAGCCGTTCCATTACAATTGCCTATCGGTGCTGAAGAAACTTTCAAAGGTGTTGTTGACCTTGTGGAAAACAAAGCCATTGTTTGGAATGAGGATGATATGGGAATGACTTTCGAAGAAGTTCCAATTCCTGAGGACATGGTGGACGAAGTTCACGAATACAGAGCAAACCTCGTAGAGTCAGTTGCTGAGTATGATGAGGCTTTGATGGAAAAATTCTTCGAAGATGAAGATTCTATCACGAAAGACGAAATAATAGCTGCTTTGAGAGCAGCGACTATAGATTTGGCATTTGTGCCAATGATGTGTGGTTCGGCATTCAAGAACAAAGGAGTTCAGACAATGCTTGATTATGTAATGGAATTACTTCCATCTCCATTGGACAGAGATAGTATTACAGGTACCAACCCTGATACAGAAGAGCCAGTAGAAAGAACACCAGAATTGGATCAGCCATTTTCAGCGCTAGCGTTTAAAATTGCCACTGACCCATTCGTAGGTCGTTTGTGCTTCGTAAGATCATATTCCGGACATCTGGATTCTGGTTCTTATGTACACAATACAAGAACAGGGAAGAAAGAAAGGATTTCCAGGATATTCCAGATGCATGCCAACAAGCAGAATCAGATTGATTCCCTTCACTGCGGTGACATTGCTGCGGTAGTTGGATTTAAGGATATTAAAACGGGAGATACGCTTTGTGATGAGAAAGGAAAGATTGTTCTTGAATCTATGGTTTTCCCTGACCCGGTAATCGGATACGCTATCGAGCCTAAGGCTCAGGCGGATGTTGACAAACTGGGAATGGCTATTTCTAAGTTGGTTGAAGAAGATCCTACCTTAGTTGTTGAGACTAACCACGAGACAGGTCAGACTATCTTGAAAGGTATGGGTGAGCTTCACCTGGATATCATCATCGACCGATTGAAGAGAGAGTTCAAAGTAGAGATCAACCAGGGTGCTCCTCAGGTTGCCTACAAAGAAGCATTAAAGACTACTGTAGATCACAAAGAGGTTTATAAGAAGCAGTCTGGTGGTCGTGGTAAGTTCGCTGATATTGTATTTGAGCTTGGACCAAAAGACGAAGATTTCGAAGGAACTGGTTTACAGTTTGATAATAAGATTGTTGGTGGTGTTATTCCAAAAGAGTTCATACCGGCAGTAGAGAAAGGATTTAAGCAAGCTATGGATAACGGTCCATTGGCTGGTTATCCTATTGATGACATGAAGGTGAAATTGTATCATGGATCTTTCCATGATGTGGATTCGGATTCATTGTCATTTGAGTTGGCTGCAAGAGTAGGTTTTAGAGAAGCATCTAAGAAAGCTAACCCAGTGCTGTTAGAGCCAATCATGGCAGTAGAAGTTGTTACTCCAGATGAGTACACCGGATCGGTTACTGGTGACTTGAACAAGAGAAGAGGTTTGATGAAGGGGATGGATACAAGAGGAGTTTCTCAGGTAATCAAAGCGGATGTTCCATTGTCAGCATTGTTTGGATACATCACAGATTTGAGAACCATTACTTCAGGGAGAGCAACAGCATCTTTAACATTCTCACACTATGATAGTGTGCCGAAGAACATTGCTGAAGATGTAATTTCAAAAGCACAGGGACAGCCTGCTTAAATTGAAAAGATTATGAATCAGAAAATAAGAATAAAACTTAAGTCTTACGATCACAATTTGGTGGACAAGTCATCAGAAAAAATCGTAAGGGCAGTGAAGGTAACTGGTGCAGTAGTGAGTGGTCCAATTCCACTTCCTACGGTGAAGGAAAAATTTACTGTTTTGAGATCGCCTCACGTAAACAAGAAGTCAAGAGAGCAGTTTCAGCTTTGTACCTATAAGAGATTGGTGGATATCTACTCTAATAGCGCAAAGACTGTTGATGCCCTTATGAAACTTGAGCTCCCTAGCGGGGTTGACGTTGAGATCAAGGTCTGATCAAGAATATTTAACTCATTAAAAGAGCCAATAATGACATAGTTATTGGTTCTTTTTTTGTCTTAAAGTATTCTTAATATTTATTTCGATTAGTTTGACTGCCAATTTAGAATTGCTATCTTTGCAGTCCTTTTTACAGGGGAAGGCTATAAGCACCCATTTTTATAAAGAAATTAGATACTAAAATGTCTGGTATAATAGGAAAAAAAATAGGGATGACTAGCGTATATGGTGCCGATGGACGAAATGTCGCATGCACACTTATAGAGGCTGGTCCTTGCGTTGTGACGCAAGTAAAGAATGATGAAACTGACGGTTATACAGCTGTACAGTTAGGATACGGAGAGCGTAAAGAAAAGAACACACCAAAGGCATTGAAAGGTCATTTTGCCAAAGCTCAAACTACTCCGAAGAAAGAGGTTGTTGAGTTTAGGGACTTCAGAGAAGAATTTGAAGGGCAAGTTGAACTTGGAAACACCATCAGCGTTGGCGATGTATTCAAAGAAGAAGATTTCGTTGACGTAATCGGCACATCAAAAGGTAAAGGATTTCAAGGTGTAGTAAAAAGACACAACTTCGGTGGTGTTGGACAAGCTACTCACGGTCAGCACAACCGACTTAGAGCGCCAGGTTCTATTGGTGGTGCGTCTTACCCTGCACGTGTATTCAAAGGCATGAGAATGGGTGGCCGTACTGGAGGAGATAGGGTGAAAGCAACCAACCTTCAAGTGATGAAAATTATTCCAGAGAAAAACCTTATTCTCGTTAGCGGTTCAGTTCCGGGCCCTAAGAATTCAACCGTAATAATTGAGAAGTAATCATGAAAGTTTCAGTACTAAGCAGCAACGGGGAAGATACCGGCAGAAAAGTTGAGCTATCTAAAGACATATTTGGTGTAGAACCAAACGATCATGCTATATATCTGGATGTGAAGCAATATATGGCACACCAGAGACAAGGAACTCACAAGTCGAAAGAAAGAGCGGAGATAGTAGGGTCGACTAGAAAAATCAAGAAACAAAAGGGTACAGGTACAGCACGTGCCGGTAGTATCAAGTCTCCAATCTTTAGAGGTGGTGGACGAGTATTTGGTCCTAAGCCAAGAAACTACAGCATTAAACTAAATAAGAAATTGAAAGTATTGGCTAGAAAGTCAGCACTTACTTACAAGGCTACTGATAAGGATATCGCTGTATTAGAGGACTTTTCTTTCGATGCACCGAAAACAAAGGACTACACAGGAATGCTGAACAACCTTTCTTTTTCTGACAAGAAAACATTGTTGGTATTGAGTCAGGACGATAAGAATGTGTTTTTGTCTTCTAGAAACTTGAAGAACGCAGCTGTAACTACTGCTGACAAAATAAATACATATGACCTACTGAATGCTGATAAGTTGTTGTTGTGCGAAGGGTCAATAGAGAAAATTAAAAACTTATTAAGCAATTAAGATGAGTATTTTAAAGAAACCATTAGTGACCGAGAAGGTATCGGCGATGAACGAAAGCGGCAAGTACGGCTTTATCGTGGATAAGGATGCTAATAAAGTGGAGATAAAAAAGGCTGTAGAGAAGACTTACGGTGTGACAGTGGAGAGCGTAAATACTATGATATACGCAGGAAAGTCAAAATCGAGATATACAAAGTCTCGCGTGATCGCCGGCAATACAGCAGCATATAAGAAAGCTATCGTACAGGTAGCCGATGGTGAAATAATCGATTTTTACGGCGCAGTATAAATATAGATCCAAATGGCAGTTAAGAAATTAAAACCAACCACACCAGGACAGAGATACAGAGTAGCGCCGGTATTTTCGGATATCACTACATCTACTCCAGAAAAATCTTTGACCAAGTCCACACAAAGGACTGGTGGAAGAAACAATACTGGTAAAATGACCATCAGAAACGTTGGTGGTGGTCATAAGAAGAAATTAAGAGTAATAGACTTTAAGAGAGAGAAGCACAACATACCTGCTACTGTAAAGTCTATCGAATATGATCCGATGCGTACTGCTAGAATCGCTTTGTTGCACTATGCTGATGGAGAGAAAAGATACATCATTGCACCTTCCGGGTTGACAATTGGACAAACTGTCGTGTCAGGAGCAGGTGTAGCACCAGAAGTTGGTAACACCTTGTTTTTGTCTGATATTCCATTGGGTACTATCGTGCACAATGTAGAGTTGAAGCCAGGTAAAGGAGCTGCAATGGCAAGAAGTGCCGGAGCTTATGTTCAGCTTTTGGCAAGAGAAGGAAAATACGCAACTGTTAAGCTTCCATCAGGGGAAATGAGAATGGTATTAGTTACATGTACTGCAACGATCGGTACTGTTTCTAACTCCGACCACATGAACGTGAGATTGGGTAAAGCGGGAAGAAACAGATGGAAAGGTAGAAGACCTAGAGTAAGAGGTGTAGCGATGAACCCGGTTGATCACCCAATGGGCGGTGGTGAAGGTAAGTCTTCAGGTGGACACCCAAGATCAAGGACTGGACTTTATGCTAAAGGTAAAAAGACCAGAACGCCTAAGAAGTATTCGAATAAGTTGATAGTAAGTAAAAGGAAAAAATAATGGGAAGATCTTTAAAAAAGGGACCTTATATAGATTTCAGGCTTGAGAAAAAGGTTGATGCCATGGCTGAGTCTGGTAAGAAATCTGTAATCAAAACCTGGTCGAGAAGATCGATGATATCTCCGGATTTCGTAGGTCTTACCTTCGCAGTGCACAACGGAAATAAATTTATCCCTGTGTTTGTAACTGAAAACATGGTAGGACATAAGCTGGGTGAATTTGCTCCAACGCGAAACTTTAGAGGTCATATTAATAAAAAAGACAAAGGCAAAAGATAATCTAAAATGGAAGCAGTAGCAAAACTTAACAACGTACCTACTTCTCCTCGCAAGATGAGAGTGGTTGCCGATTTGATCAGAGGACAAAGAGTAAACAATGCCTTAAATGTTCTGAAGTTCGAGTCAAAGCATGGTGCAGCCAGATTAGAAAAATTATTATTATCAGCTATTTCAAATTGGCAGATCAAAAACGAAGATGACAAACTAGAAGAGGCTGATCTTTATGTCAAAGAAGTGTTTGTAGATAGCGGAAGAATCTTGAAGAGATTGAGACCTGCACCACAAGGAAGAGCGCATAGAATTAGAAAGAGATCTAATCATGTCACGCTTGTAGTGGACAGCCACAACACTGCTGAAGTAATTGAAGAAACTGAAAATTCAGAAAACTAATACAAATGGGACAAAAAGTAAACCCTGTAGGACTTAGGTTAGGAATCGTAAAAGGTTGGGACTCCAATTGGTATGGAGGAAAGTCTTTTGCAGACAAATTGGTTGAAGACCAAAAGATCCGAAAATATATCACTGCGAGGATTCCTAAAGGTGGGATATCTAAAGTGGTAATCGAAAGAACTATCAAAAGGATTACCCTTACGATTCATACTGCCAGACCTGGTGTAGTCATTGGTAAAGGTGGTGCTGAAGTAGATAAGATCAAAGAGGAGTTAAAAAGAATCACAGGGAAAGACCTTCAAATAAACATATTTGAAATCAAAAGACCTGAATTGGATGCTGCTTTGGTAGGAGAGTCTATTGCACAGCAGTTGAAAGCAAGGATTTCTTACAGAAGAGCTATGAAGCAAGCTATTGCTTCTTCAGTGAGAGTGGGTGCCCAGGGTATTAAGATCAAAGTAAGTGGTCGTTTGGGTGGTGCTGAAATGGCACGTACTGAGCAATACAAAGAAGGTAGAATTCCTTTGCATACTCTGAGAGCTGATATCGACTATGCAATTTCTGAAGCACATACTATCTATGGAAAAATAGGTATCAAAGTATGGATATTCAAGGGAGAGGTATTCGGTAAGAGAGATCTTTCTCCAAACGTGGGTATGTCTAACGAAGGTGGCGGAAGAGGCGGCCGAAGAAACGACGGCCCTAGAAGAAGAAGAAATAATTGATAAAATCTATCCCGACCAATCGGGAATAATAATTAGTAGAGATGTTACAACCAAAAAGAACCAAATTCAGGAAAAAGCAAAAAGGACGTGTGAAGGGTCTTGCGCAAAGAGGGCATACTTTGGCTTTTGGAGCATTTGGTATTAAAGCTTTGGAGCCGGGTTGGATTACCAGTAGGCAAATAGAAGCATCAAGGATTGCAATGACCAGGGCTATGAAAAGGGAAGGTCAGGTTTGGATTAGAATTTTTCCAGACAAGCCTGTAACCAAGAAGCCTGCTGAAGTAAGGATGGGTAAAGGTAAGGGTGCTCCAGAATATTGGGTAGCCGTAGTGAAGCCTGGTACTATTCTTTTCGAATCGGCTGGTGTGAGCGTTGAACTAGCCAAGGAAGCATTGAGACTTGCTCAGCAAAAGCTTCCGATAAGAACAAAGTTTGTAGTAAGAAGAGATTATACAGGCTGATATTCTTTCAGGCCTAAAAGTAAATAGATATGAAAAATTCAGAGATTAAAGGATTGTCCTTGGATGAATTGAAGGGAAAATTGGAGGCAGAAAAAGAAAGCCTGGCCAAACTTAAGTTTGCTCATGCTATCACTCCAGTAGAAAACCCAATGAGGTTGAAAGAAGCAAGAAAATTAGTTGCAAGGATCAGTACTGAAATCAGGGCAAAAGAGTTGGCTCAATAATAAGGCATCATGGAAACCAGAAATTTAAGAAAAGAAAGAATCGGTAAAGTTGTAAGCAACAAAATGGAGAAGACCATTACAGTTGAAGTACAACGAAGGGTAAAGCACCCTATCTATGGTAAGTTTATCGGTAAATCGAAGAAGTTTTCCGCTCATGATGAGAAAAACGACTGTGGTATCGGTGATACGGTGAAAATCATGGAGACCAGGCCTTTGAGCAAGAACAAAAGGTGGAGATTAATTGAAATATTAGAAAGAGCGAAATAAAATGGTACAGCAAGAATCGAGATTGAGTGTAGCGGATAATAGTGGTGCTAAAGAAGTACTTTGTATCCGTGTGCTTGGTGGTACTGGAAAAAGATATGCGAGTGTAGGAGATACTATCGTAGTATCTGTAAAGTCTGCAATGTCATCAAGTGCTTTGAAAAAAGGAACTGTATCAAAGGCCGTTGTTGTAAGAACTAAGAAAGAGGTAAGAAGAAAAGACGGTTCTTATATCAGGTTCGAAGATAACGCTGCTGTATTGCTTACAGCGACTGACGAGCCTAGAGGAACCAGGATATTTGGGCCTGTAGCAAGAGAGCTTAGGGAAAAGCAATTCATGAAGATTGTATCTCTGGCACCTGAGGTTCTATAATTATTAGCAGATAGAAAATTAACAAAAATGAAACTGCACATAAAAAAAGGAGATACAGTAAAAGTAATAGCTGGTAATTCGAAAGGAAAAGACGGCAAAGTACTGGAAGTATATCCATCTAAGTACAGGGCGATTGTTGAAGGCTTGAACATGGTGACTAAGCACAACAAACCATCTGCAGAAAGTCCTGATGGAGGCATCAAGCAAGTTGAAGCTTCAATCCATTTGAGCAACCTTATGTTGGTGGATCCTGCTTCAGGAGAAGCTGTGAAGACTGGAAGAAAGGCTGACGGAAATGGAAAACTACAACGATTCTCAAAAAAAACAGGGGAGGTAATAAACAATGGCTAGTCCTAGATTAAAAGATAAGTATTTAAACGAAGTTGTTCCTGCTATGAAGGACAAGTTCGAGTATAAGTCTGTGATGCAGGTTCCTAAGGTCACTAAGATATGTGTGAACAAAGGTATCGGAGACGCTGTATCTGACAAGAAGTTGATAGACCAGGGTGTTGAAGAATTGACTCAGATTACAGGTCAGCTAGCTGTGGCTACTATGTCTAAGAAGTCTATCTCTAACTTTAAGTTGAGAGAAGACATGCCGATCGGTGCGAGAGTGACATTGAGGGGAGAAAGAATGTATGAATTCTTTGATAGACTGATGACAGTAGCCCTTCCACGAGTAAGAGACTTTAGAGGTATCAGGGATAAAGGTTTTGATGGTAGAGGAAACTACACACTGGGTGTAAAAGAGCAGATCATCTTCCCCGAAATCAGTATCGACAAAGTAAATAGAATTTCTGGTATGGACATCACATTCGTGACTACTGCCAATACTGACGAAGAAAGTTACGAATTGCTAAAGGCCTTCGGAATGCCTTTCGCAGGAAAAAATAAAAACTGATATGGCAAGAGAAGCAATAAAAGCCAGGGAAAGAAAAAGAGAAAGACTGGTAGAGAGGTATGCTGAAAAAAGGGCAGCATTGAAAGCAGCAGGAGACTATGAAGGTCTTGACAAGCTACCAAGAAACTCTTCAAGAGTAAGGTTACACAACAGATGTAAACTGACTGGAAGACCTAAGGGTTACATGAGGAAATTCGGAATTTCCAGGGTGACTTTCAGGGAAATGGCATCTGAAGGAAAAATTCCAGGCATTACCAAATCAAGCTGGTAGATTATTTTATAAAGAAAAAATTTAACTAACTTTGCAGCCCTGTTTTTGAGGGGTTTAAAGTATAATATAATGACTGATCCGATTGCAGATTATTTAACGAGGCTTAGGAATGCTATAAAAGCAAACCACAGGATTGTGGACATTCCTGCTTCTAACATCAAAAAGGAGATTACCAAAGTGTTGCACGAACAAGGGTTTATCAAAAACTTCAAGTTCGTTGACGAGGGTCCTCAGGGTACTATAAAAATAGCCTTGAAATACAACCCAAGCACTAAGCAATCTGCTATTGTAAACCTATCCAGAATAAGCAAGCCTGGATTGAGAAAGTATAGCGGCGCTGAGTCACTTCCAAGGGTACTAAATGGTCTTGGAGTTGCGATAATGTCGACCTCTAAAGGGGTGATTACCAACAAGAAAGCTAAGGAGCTGAATGTTGGCGGTGAGGTTTTATGTTATGTTTATTAATATAGAAACAAATGTCTAGAATAGGAAACAAACCAATCGATTTGCCTTCAGGTGTCACCATCAAACTTGACGGTGCGCACGTGACTGTTACTGGTGCCAAAGGTACTCTTGAAAGAGAAATCGATCCTGAATTTAAACTTACTTTAGAAGAGGCTACTCTTAAGGTAGAAAGACCTACCGAACAAAAGAGACACAAAGCGCTTCATGGTTTGTACAGGTCATTAATCAATAACATGGTTATAGGTGTTAGTGATGGATATAAAAAGGAGATGGAACTGGTAGGTGTTGGATATAAGGCTGCCAATCAGGGAAATGTACTTGAACTAAACCTTGGATACTCTCACAATATATATGTGCAGATTCCGCAGGAAGTGAAAGTAACTACCGAGACTGCTAAAGGTAAGAATCCTACTGTGACTTTGGAAAGTACTGACAAGGAGCTAATTGGTGATGTCGCTGCTAAGATCAGATCGCTTAGAAAAGTTGAACCATACAAAGGAAAAGGTATCAGGTTCGTTGGAGAACAAATTAGAAGAAAAGCTGGTAAGACCGCTGCTAAATAATAATTGAGATGGCTATAAGTAAAACGAATAGAAGGCTGAGAATCAGGCAGGGTATTCGCAACAAAATAAGCGGAACTGCAGAAAGACCAAGATTGTCTGTGTATAGAAGTAACAAAGGAATATATGCCCAGTTGATCGATGATGCTGCTGGACATACTTTGGTTGCTAGCAATTCAGCAGAGGTAGGAACTAAAGCCGTGAATATCGAGGTATCTAAAAGTGTAGGTCAGAAATTGGCTGAAAAAGCCAAGGCTGACGGTATCAGCTCTGTAGTATTTGATAGAGGAGGATATCCATACCATGGTAATGTGAAAGCCCTTGCAGAAGGTGCTCGTGAAGGAGGCCTTAAATTTTAAAAGATTATGTCACAGACGAATATAAAAGCAATCAGGGCAAGTGAGATCGACCTTCAGGAAAAGGTTGTAGCCATCAAAAGAGTAGCGAAAGTTGTGAAAGGTGGTAGAAGGTTTAGCTTCTCTGCTATCGTGGTAGTGGGAGACGGAAATGGTGTTGTAGGCTATGGTCTTGGAAAAGCAAATGAAGTAACCGATTCTATTACTAAAGGTATAGATGACGCTAAGAAAAATTTGGTAAGGGTACCTGTGCACAAAGGTACTGTACCTCATGAGTCTCTTGGTAAGTATGGTGGAGGTTTTGTATTGTTGAAGCCTGCTGCACCTGGTACGGGAGTAATAGCCGGTGGTGCGATGCGTGCTGTATTGGAGAGTGCTGGTGTACATGATGTATTAGCAAAATCAAAAGGATCTTCAAACCCGCACAACGTGGTAAAAGCTACTTTTGATGCTTTACACCAAATGAGAGACCCGCATACTGTGGCTCAGCAAAGAGGTGTTGAATTATCTAAAGTTTTTAACGGATAAGAACGATGGCTAAAGTTATAATTACACAAACTAAGAGTATTATCAATAGGCCTAAGAACCAAAAGCTGACAATTAAGGCTTTGGGATTAGGGAGAGTAAGCAAATCTGTAGAAAAGGAACTTACTCCTCAGATAGCAGGGATGATAAGAAAAGTGGATCATCTTGTAGCCGTTGAAAATAAATAATTGATAGGAAGATGAAATTAAATACACTTAAACCTGCAGAAGGGTCGATTAAAAAGACCAAGAGAATAGGTAGAGGACAAGGTTCTGGTAGAGGCGGTACTTCCACAAGAGGTCATAAAGGAGCCAAGTCAAGATCTGGTTACTCTAGAAAAGAAGGATTTGAAGGTGGTCAAATGCCGCTTCAAAGACGTGTACCAAAGTTTGGTTTCACTAGTCCTAACAGGATTGAAACAAAACCTGTCAATTTGGATACTATCCAGGCATTGGCTGACAAGCTGAAATCTAAGGATATCAATGTAGAGACTTTGATAGAAAATGGTCTTGCTGGTAAAAAAGATATTGTGAAGATATTGGGTAGAGGCGAATTGACCAGCGAAGTAAGTGTAACAGCTCACCACTTTTCTAAGTCAGCTGTTGAAGCAATTGAAAGTAAAGGAGGAAAAGCTACTGTACTATAATTCATGAAGAAGTTTCTAACTACCATAAAGAATATTTTCACAATTGAAGATCTAAGAATAAGGATTCTAAATACAGTTGGATTCCTTATTATTTTTAGAATTGGATCTTTCATTGTGCTGCCCGGTGTTGACCCTAGTCAATTACAGACTGAGGCAAGTGGTATATTTGGACTTCTAAATACCTTCCTTGGAGGAGCTTTTCAAAGAGCTTCTATTTTTGGTTTAGGCATTATGCCTTACATCTCTGCTTCTATTGTGTTGCAGTTGCTTACAGTAGCTGTACCATATTTCCAGAAACTACAGAAAGAAGGAGATAGTGGAAGAAAGAAAATCAATCAGATTACAAGGGTACTTACTATAGCCATTACTTTGGCTCAAGGTAGTGCTTATATTACGGCGACCATTCCAGCTGAGGCTATAATGGTAACTAACAGATTGTTATTCACCGTTTCATCAATAATCATTCTTACTGCAGGTACGATATTCTGTATGTGGTTGGGTGAGAGAATAACTGATAAAGGAATTGGAAATGGAATTTCGATGCTGATTATGATCGGTATCATCTCAAGATTCCCAGGAAGTATTTGGCTGGAAGCAGCTACAAGAGGTATGAGCCAGGCGCTTATATTTATTATAGAAATAGTGGCTTTGTTCTTCGTAGTAATGGGAGTTGTGTTGTTGACACAGGCAGTGAGAAGGATACCTGTTCAATACGCAAAACAAGTGGTTGGTAATAAAGTGTACGGCGGACAAAGACAATACATTCCATTGAAGGTAAATTCTTCTGGAGTAATGCCTATCATCTTTGCACAGTCATTGATGTTCTTGCCAGCGATGATCGCGAGCTACTTCGCAGAGTCTAGCGATGTTGCTCAGTATATAGGAGCTACATTCTCCAACTTCCAGTCATGGCAATACAATTTGACTTTCGCCATCATGATCATCCTGTTTACATTCTTTTATACTGCTATATCTGTCAATCCTAATCAGATAGCAGACGATATGAAAAGAAACGGAGGTTTTGTGCCGGGCATCAAGCCGGGTAAGGCTACTTCCGAGTTCATAGATAGTGTACTTACAAAAATAACTTTCCCTGGTTCATTGTTCCTGGCACTGGTGGCAATCATGCCGGCCTTTGCAATGATAGCAGGTGTAAGCTCGAGCTTCGCTCAATTTTTCGGAGGTACTTCATTGTTGATTATGGTAGGTGTGATATTAGATACACTACAGCAGATAGAAAGCTACTTGCTGATGAGACACTATGAAGGAATGATGAAGGGTGGAAGAATAAAAGGTAGATCACAAAACGTAGCTGTTGCTTAAGAATTAGATATGGCAAAACAAGCTTCGATAGAACAAGACGGAACCATAGTAGAGGCATTATCCAATGCTATGTTTCGTGTGGAACTAGGAAATGGTCACCAGATCATAGCGCACATCTCTGGTAAGATGAGAATGCACTATATCAAAATATTACCGGGTGATAAGGTGAAACTGGAAATGTCTCCTTATGACCTGTCAAAAGGAAGAATAGTATATCGCTATAAATAAGAAATTATGAAAGTTAAAGCATCTGTTAAGAAGCGAAGTGCAGACTGCAAAGTAATTCGCAGAAACGGAAAAGTTTACGTTATTAACAAAAAGAACCCTAGGTTCAAACAAAGACAAGGATAATTATGGCAAGAATTGCAGGAGTAGATATCCCGGAAAACAAGAGGGGCGAAATAGCTCTTACTTATATTTTTGGTATTGGAAAAAGTTCAGCTCAGAAAATACTGGAAGGCGCTGGAGTAGATGTAAATAAGAAAGTTTCTGATTGGACTGATGATGAAGCAGGTGCTATCAGGAGCCAGATTTCAGGAAGCTTTAAAGTAGAAGGTGTGCTTAAATCTGAAGTGCAGCTGAACATCAAGCGTTTGCTTGATATCGGATGCTACAGAGGCCTGAGACATAGAAAGGGTCTACCGGTAAGAGGACAGCATACTAAGAACAATGCCAGAACCAGAAAGGGTAAAAGAAAAACTGTTGCTAACAAGAAGATTGCTACTAAATAATATTTGAGATGGCAGAGAAAAGAAAAGATAAAGCTAGAAAAAGAGTTGTGGTTGTTGAGGCCATCGGTCAAGCACACATCAAGGCTTCTTTTAACAATATTATTATCTCAATGACCAATGGTACAGGACAAGTAGTGTCTTGGGGATCAGCTGGTAAAATGGGATTTAAAGGATCTAAGAAAAACACTCCTTATGCTGCGCAGGTAGCTGCTCAGGATTGTGCTCAAAAAGCTTATGATCTTGGAATGAGAAAGTGTGAAGTTTTTGTGAAAGGTCCTGGAGCTGGTAGAGAGTCAGCTATCAGAACTATCCAGAATACAGGTATCGAAGTAACAGTCATCAAAGATGTTACTCCACTACCACACAATGGCTGCAGGCCTCCAAAAAGAAGAAGAGTTTAATAACATTTAAGAGTTATAATTTAAAATGGCACGATATACCGGACCAACTACGAAAATCGCCAGAAGGTTTAACGACCCGATTTTTGGACCAGACAAGACTTTACAAAAAAAGAGCTACCCTCCAGGGCAGCATGGTAGAGGCAGAAGGAGAAAGCCTTCTGAATACGCTATACAGCTGGCTGAGAAGCAAAAGGCGAAATACACTTATGGTCTGCTAGAGAAGCAATTCTCTAACTTGTTCGACCATGCATCTAGAAAGAGTGGTATTACAGGTACTATTCTTCTTCAGTTGTTGGAAGCTAGATTGGACAACACAGTATTCAGAATGGGTATCGCTCCTTCACGTAGAGCAGCGAGACAGCTTGTATTGCACAAGCATATTACCGTGAACGGTCAGTTGATCAATGTTCCTTCAGCTACTTTGAAGGTAGGTGACGTTGTAGCTGTTAGAGAGAAGTCAAAATCTCTTGAAGTGATTACCGATAGCCTGTCTACAGGTTCAGTGAGTAAATATTCTTGGTTGGAGTTTGACAAAAGTCAAATGAGTGGCAAATATGCTGCTGATCCATCAAGGGAAGAGATTCCTGAGAATATCAAAGAGCAACTTATCGTTGAACTTTACTCTAAGTAATAAATAATTAATCTAAAATATTTCTAAAATTATGTCAATACTAGCATTTCAAATGCCCGAAAAAGTGGTGATGGAAAAAGCTGATGATTTCCACGGCTTATTCACCTTTAAACCACTTGAACAAGGATACGGAGTAACTGTAGGTAATGCATTAAGAAGAATTCTTTTGTCTTCTTTAGAAGGATATGCCATTACAGGAATTAAAATCCCTGGAGTATTGCATGAGTTTTCTACTATCGAAGGTATAGTAGAAGACGTAGCGGAAATGATTTTGAATCTTAAAATGGTAAGGTTTAAAAAAGTAGCTGACGTTGTTGATAACAAGATCGTAGTGAGCGTTTCCGGAAAAAGAGAATTTAAAGCTAGCGATATAGCTGACTTTACCTCTTCTTTTGAAATCCTTAACCCTGATCACGTAATCGCCAACCTTGACGAGAGTGTGAAGTTCGAAATTGAATTGACGATAGAAAAAGGAAGAGGATATGTAACTGCTGAAGACAACAAGCCGGCTGAGCAAATATTTGGTTTTATTCCGATTGACGCTGTATTCACTCCTATCAAAAATGTGAAATACTCTATCGAGAATACCAGGGTCGAGCAAAAGACTGACTATGAGCAATTGATACTGGATATCGAAACTGATGGTTCGATTCACCCGGAGAATGCTTTGAAAGGTGCTGCTCATATCTTGATCCAGCACTTCATGTTGTTCTCTGATCAGACTATGATCCTTGATTCACATGATGCAGGTGAGCCTGAAGCAGTGGACGAAGAGTTGCTACACATGAGGAAGCTGTTGAAAACTGGCTTAAACGATTTGGATCTGTCAGTAAGAGCATACAACTGTCTGAAAGCTGCTGATGTTCGTTCGTTGGGTGACTTGGTAAGACTGGAGATATCTGATATGATGAAGTTCAGAAACTTTGGTAAGAAGTCTTTGGCAGAATTGGAGCAGTTGGTAGCGGATAAAAATTTGACTTTTGGCATGGACTTGTCAAAGTATAAACTTGATGAAGATTAAGAATAATGAGACACGGGAAGAAATTTAATCATCTAGGCAGAACTGCCCCACATAGGAAAGCTATGCTTTCTAACATGGCTTCTTCTTTGATCCTGAACAAAAGGATCACTACGACAGTAGCCAAGGCGAAAGCGTTGAGAAAATTTGTGGAGCCTTTGATTACTAAAGCGAAGAGCGACAATACGCATTCAAGAAGGGTTGTGTTTTCATACCTACAAGACAAAGAGTCTGTGACTGAGCTTTTCGGTGGTGTTGCCGACAAAGTAGCCAACAGACCTGGAGGTTATACAAGAATATTCAAAACTGGAAACAGACTTGGTGATAACGCTGATATGTGTATCATGGAGTTGGTTGACTACAACGAGTTATTGTTGAAAGATGCGGCTCCTGAAAAAGCTAAGACCAGAAGAAGTAGAAGAGGCAAAGGTGGAGCGAAAGCTGAAGCTGCTCCTGCTGCAATAGAATCAGAAAGTGCAGTAGTGGAAGACGCAACTGTTGTTGAGGAAACTGTTGAAGCAGTTACTGAAGAAACCGCAGCACCTGTAGAGGAAGCGGCAACTGAAGAAGTGGTAGAAGAATCTGCTGCTCCTGTAGAAGAGGCGGCAACTGAGGAAGTGGTTGAAGAAGCTGTTACTGAAGAACCGGTGGAAGCTGTAGTTGAAGAAACTGCTGAGGCAACTGAAGAAGTTGAAGCTGCTGCTGAAGAAAGCACAGAAGAAGTATCTGATGAGGGAACTCAGGAAGAGGCTTCAGACGAATCAGACGATAAAGAAAAGGAGTAATTGTTAACTCAATATAAAATATTGATGCCATCTCGAAACAATCGGGATGGCATTTTTTGTTTAAAGACAATTTGTGCAATTTCGCACCAGAATTCAGCTCTGAAAGTTGAGCTTTAATTCGAAAAATATAAGTCAGCCAAATGAAGTACCAATCTAAGGAAAAAGCCATCTTATTACTCGAAGATGGTACCGTTTTCAAAGGACTAGCCATCGGGAAAAAAGGAACGAGCGGTGGTGAAATTTGTTTCAATACCGGAATGCAAGGTTATCAGGAAATATATACTGATCCTTCATATTATGGTCAAATAGTAGTGAATACTACTTCCCACATAGGGAACTACGGTGCACTAAATGACGAGCAAGAATCGGACAAGCCAAAAATAAACGGTTTAGTAGTAAATGAATTCTCAGATGTTCACAGCAGGTTTAGCGCTGATGAGTCTTTGAATGAATATTTAGTAAGAACCGATACCGTAGGTATTTCAGATATCGACTCCAGAAAACTGGTTAGATATATTCGTACCAAGGGAGCTATGAATGCTATCATCTCTTCAGACATACTAGACGAAGAAGAACTGAAAGGAAAGCTTCAAGAAGTGCCAAGCATGGCAAATCTTGAGCTGTCTTCTAAAGTGACTGTTGACGCACCTTATCTACTTGGAGAGGAAAATGACGGATACAAAGTAGCCGTCCTCGACCTGGGTGTTAAGAAGTCTATACTTACGAACTTCACTGATAGAAATCTGGTATGTAAGGTATTCCCAGCCAAAACAAAATTTGAAGAGTTGCAGGCCTGGAATCCGGATGGTTATTTTATTTCAAACGGACCTGGTGACCCTGCCTCAATGCCTTACGCAGTAGAGACAGTAAAGCAGATATTGGATACGAACTATCCTTTATTTGGAATTTGTCTTGGACACCAAATCATAGCACTAGCCAACGGTATTTCTACCTACAAAATGCACCATGGCCATAGAGGTTTGAACCACCCGGTGAAAAACCTTATTTCGGGAAAATCCGAGGTGACCTCTCAAAACCATGGTTTCGCAGTAACCAAAGAAGATGTAGAAGCGGCTGACAACATTACCCTGACGCATATAAACTTAAATGACAATACTGTTGCCGGTATTAGCATCAATAACAAGAATGCTTTTTCTGTGCAGCACCACCCCGAGGCGTCCCCAGGGCCGCATGATTCGAGGTATTTATTTGATGATTTCATCGATTTAATTAAAAAACATAAAGAGAAATGAGTGTAATCGAAAGTGTATTTGCAAGACAAATACTTGATTCAAGAGGAAACCCTACCGTAGAGGTAGATGTGATAACGGAAGCTGGATTTTTGGGAAGAGCTGCTGTGCCTTCTGGTGCGTCTACTGGCGAGCATGAAGCACATGAGTTGAGAGACGGAGATAAAGGTACTTACCTTGGAAAAGGGGTATTGAAAGCTGTTGATAATGTAAACGGAGATATTGCTGCCGAGGTAATCGGCCTGAATGTATTCGATCAGCGATTGATCGACAAAGTAATGATAGAATTGGATGGTACATCCACTAAGTCCAAACTGGGTGCTAACGCTATCCTTGGTGTTTCTTTGGCATGCGCTAAAGCAGCAGCAGAGGAGCTTGGATTGCCATTGTTTAGATACATAGGAGGAGTGAATGCTAAGACGCTACCTGTGCCGATGATGAACATCATCAACGGTGGATCTCACTCTGATGCGACTATTGCGTTCCAGGAGTTTATGATCCGTCCTGTAGGAGCACCTACTTTCAGCGAAGCATTGAGATATGGCGCTGAGGTATTCCACAATCTAAAAACTATATTGAAAGCCAAAGGACTGAGTACAGCTGTAGGTGATGAAGGAGGATTTGCCCCTGCATTTACTGGCGGTACCGAAGAAGCTTTGAACAGTGTCATTGAAGCGATCGAAAAGGCCGGATATAAGCCTGGTTCTGATGTGACCATCGCTATGGACTGTGCTTCTTCTGAGTTCTTCGTAGATGGAGTATATGACTACTCTAAGTTCGAAGGACCAAGTGGTAAGAAAAGAACTTCTGCAGAGCAGGCCGGTTACCTTGCTGAGTTGGTAGAGAGATACCCAATCGATAGTATCGAAGATGGTATGGACGAAAACGACTGGGATGGCTGGAAGATATTGGTAGAGAAGATCGGTGATAAGTGTCAGTTGGTAGGAGACGATTTGTTGGTGACCAACGTGAAGTTCCTGGAAAGAGCAATCAACGAAAAAGCTGCTAACTCTATCCTAATCAAAGTAAACCAAATTGGTAGCTTGTCTGAAACACTTGACGCAATCGAGATGGCACACAAAGCTGGATGGACTGCTGTGGTATCACACAGATCAGGTGAGACTGAGGACTCAACCATTGCTGATATCTCTGTAGCGACTAACGCAGGACAGATCAAGACCGGTTCATTGTCTAGATCAGATAGAATGGCGAAGTACAATCAACTGCTTAGAATAGAAGAAGAACTTGGCGAAGTGGCTGAATTTCCACAAGCTTAAGATTCTATAACATATTGAAAAGATTGAAAGCCGGCGTAAGTCGGCTTTTTTTGTTGGGTGCTTGAGTGTTCCGGATTAACCCTGACTGGGTTTGAATAATTGTGAGTTCAACATGAAAAATATAAAACCGTCATTCAGAGCCTTTTGGCCAGGGTTGTACAAGGCTAAAGGCGTAGGAATCTCTTTCATGAGGACTCCTACACCTTTTTCTCACGCATACGCCTAGAAAAGGGCTCAGAGTGACGTAGTATTAGGTTTTATTATTTTTCAAAATGAACCTACATTGCACTCTCATAAAAATAATATTTGAAAAACATGAAAAAGGACCGCAAGGTAATCCTCATCACTAGTGCATCCTCCGGAATTGGAAAAGCTTGTTTTGAATGTAATCCATTTCCAAAAAGGTAGATCCGAATTATTTAAAAGACTCCCACTTTTAATTATCCATTGATCCTTCTTCCTTGGACGGCCAAGAAGAATTGATTATTTTACAAAGGCAGCCTTCACAAATTAACTAGACTGAATCTATTCATAATCACAAATGAAAACGGAACACAAAAGAAACATTCTTAGCTATTGCTATTTACTATTTAGTGCTACAATCCTGCTCTCTTGCGGGGGAATTAACAAAACATCATCTGGTGAAAACCCAAAACAACCAGCGCTGGGATATCGGACGGTCCAGATCCTGGAAATTGATGGGCTTAATTTTAAGGATCTCAATCGAAATGGTGAATTAGATACATATGAGGATTGGAGGTTGACTGATGAAGACAGGAGTAAAGACCTGGTGTCAAGAATGAGCCTCGAACAAAAAGCTGGCTTTATGCTGATTAGTTCAACAAGACTCGAGAATGATTGGTCTTTCCAGCGAGGTAAGAAAACCGGCGAAATCGGTAGCGGATTCAATGAGGAAGATATGGTATCCACTGTTAATATGTTTACCAGAAAACCTCTGTCTTTCCCAATGATGGGTTCCGCAGGAACAACCAAAGCTGTGACTCAATTTCATGACCGTCACTTCATCGTGCGGGCAAATCCGCCCGTTAGGATTCTGGCGGAATGGGCCAATAATCTGCAAACTCTTTGCGAAAGCGATGGATTAGGAATCCCCGCGATCATTACATCCAACCCAAGAAATCATATCAGCAGTAACGCTGCATTGGGTCTTAGTGTTGGTAAAACCTCATTTTCTACCTGGCCCGGAGAGCTAGGCCTGGCTGCCATGAGAGACCTGCAACTTACCCGGGACTTTGCGGACATTGCACGCCAGGAATGGTTGGCTACAGGCATAAGAAAGGGATATATGTATATGGCAGATCTGGCTACAGAGCCCAGATGGCAAAGAGTGAACGGTACCTTTGGGGAGGATGCAAAACTTGCAGCGGATATGATTCGGGAAATCGTATTGGGATTTCAGGGAACAAAGCTAGACTCGAACTCTGTAGCTCTAACGACAAAACATTTTCCTGGAGGGGGCGCTACAGAAGGGGGGCAGGATCCACATTTCGACTGGGGAAAGCGGGAAGTATTCCCCGGAGGAATGTTTGAAAACAATTTGATCCCATTCAAAGCAGCCATTGAGGCCGGTACATCTTCTATCATGCCATATTATTCTTATCCGATAGGTACTAAGTACGATACATTGGCTTATGCCTACAACAAAGAAGTCCTGCAGGATTTGCTCAGAAAAGAAATGGGATTTGAAGGAATAATCAATTCGGATACCGGGCCAATAGAAATGATGCCCTGGGGTGTGGAGCAACTGAATCTCGTTCAACGTTACAAGCTTGCAATAGAGGCTGGTGTAAATATTTTTTCAGGAACGGCTGATCCTGCAAAGCTACTTGAAACCCTTAGCTTGCACCCGGAATTGATGCCGTTGGTAGACGAGTCTGTTTACCGTCTATTGCTTGAGAAATTTAGACTTGGGCTGTTTGAAAACCCCTATGTCGATGTAGATGTAGCTGAAAAAATAGTTGGTAGTGAAGATTTTCAGGAAAAGGCCAATACAGCATTGCGTAAATCCATTGTACTACTGAGAAATGAGGGCAGTGTCAAATCAACTCTACCGTTGAAAGAGAAAACCAAAGTTTATTTCGAGTCCCATCAAATGAGTCAGGGAAAATCGGCAAATAATGTATTCACATCTGCTAGCGACTATTGGGATTTAGAATTTGTCAATACTCCTGAAGAAGCAGAGGTTATCTTATTATGGCTAATTCCAAAATCAAAATCACTTTTTGCCTCAGATGGGTCTCCCTTGTATGTCTCATTGAGTAAGAACGGAATTGATATCGCTCATGTAAATGAACTGATCAATAAGAAACCTACCATTCTGGCAATTAACTATACCAATCCATGGTCTATTGACGAAGTATACAATAATGATAAGAACAACGTCAGTGGTATTTTAGCTTCCTTCGGCACTACCCATGAAGCACTTCTTGATGTAGTGTCTGGTAACTTTAAACCAACCGGGAAAATGCCTTTCTCAACACCAATGTCGGAAGACGTAGCGCAAAACCAACAGTCGGATGTTCCGGGCTATCAGGAGGGAGCATCCTATGCCTTGTTCAAATTTGATGAAGGATTAACATACGAGTAATTCGGGTTTGAGAGGAAATCGTTTCAATTTTCACAACTCCAGTTGCGGTTTTGTAAGAACCAGCTAAAAGAATCATATTCTATAGATTTAACTATCTCGTATCCTGTTAACTTGTTTCATAGTTTTGCAAATTATCAATCTCATTGAGAGGCTCCTTTGTCTCTCATACTGACTCACTATAATGAATAATGCAGATAAAATCATCCTCATCACCGGTGCATCCTCAGGAATTGGAAAAGCTTGTTTTGACTACCTGACAAATCTGGGTCACGAGGTATACGGCACAAGTCGGAACGAATCTGATAACGAACACATGCTGCAAGTGGATGTAACCGACAGAACTTCCATCGACAAGACGATTGCTCAAATTTTGGAAGCGCACAATCGTCTGGATGTCTTGGTGAACAATGCTGGTATTTCTTTGGTCGGCTCTATAGAAGATACATCTGTAGAAGAAGCCAAAAACATTATGGAGACGAACTTTTGGGGAGCCTTCAATATGTGTCAGGCAGTGCTTCCAACTTTCAGGCAGCAACAGTCAGGATTGATTATCAATATCAGTTCCGTATTGGGACTGTTTGCCATTCCTTATCAGAGCCTGTATGTGGCCAGTAAGTTTGCCCTGGAGGGACTCACGGAATCATTACGCATGGAAATGAAGTCTTTCAATGTAAAGGCTTGCCTCATAGAACCCGGTGATTTCCGAACTGAAATTTCAGAGCATCGAATCACAACAAATCAAGCCAAAGAAGACGGGGCACATAAAGCTGATTTCGACAAGGTCCACCAGCTGATCATCAATAATGAACGAAAAGGGGACAAGGTAATCCGAATTGCAAAACTGGTAGAGAAAATCATACATAAGAGAAATCCCAAAGTCCGCTACACCATCGGTAAGCCCTTGGATGTCTTAGCTACTAAACTCAAGTCTATACTTCCTCAAAAGCTTTTCGAGTTGATGATCATGGATCATTATAAGTTGTGATGAAGGCTTAGCTGGATTCGTTTAGTCGTAATGAAATCTGCATTTTACAATCCAAATCTCAGCTTCAGTTACTCGGTAAATGAGCCTATGCTCATTGTCGATTCGCCTCGACCAAAAACCTCTGTATTTATGTTTTAATGCCTCTGGCTTTCCAATATCATCATATGGGTTTCTTGAAATATCTTTGATGAGTAGATTAATCCTTTTGAGCATTTTTTTGTCGACCTTTTGCCAGTACAAATAGTCCTCCCAAGACTCGTCAACAAAAGAGATTTTCATTCTTCAAGCAGGTCCTTTTCAAAATTTTTTCCCTGTCTAAATTTTTCTATCGCAGAATCAAGCCTTTGTTCATTGGTTGAAGACGAAAGTTCATGCTGGGTGGCTTGAAGGGAATTATACTCTTCAAGGGAAATTACCACTACTCCAGAATCTTTACCCCTATTAATAATTAGAGTCTCAAAGTTTTGAGTAACCCTATTTAGATACTGTTTAATATCCTTCCTAAAATCAGAAATTGTTGTGGTGATCATCTCTAATAATTTGTACAAAATTATGTACATAATTTTGTAATTCCTAATAAAGCGAGAGGCTTCATCAGAGTTCTATTCCTTTATTCAATTGTCATGATCTCAAATTGAAAAAGAAGCTTCTTCAACCTGTGGATGAACACGATCAATTTACAATCGACAGGAAATTCTACTTAATAAACCTAAAACTTCACCTGATAAGCTTAATGCAAGAGCTTGGATATACCCTATTCATTTATAAAAATTTATATTTGGCGCGCACTATGTTATCCAACGAAACCTCTTTGATCGATCAGTCCAAAGTCCTACTTAAGGAAGTATTTGGCTATGACAATTTCCGATCCTTACAAAGTGAGGTCATTGAAAATGCCTTGGATGGAAACGATGGGCTGGTAATCATGCCAAGCGGTGGAGGCAAATCTATATGTTACCAAATTCCGGTATTGGCTTTAGAGGGAGTCTGTATTGTGATCTCCCCATTGATTTCCCTGATGAAGGACCAGGTGGAGGCTCTGAAGCAAAATGGTGTGAGCGCCGCTTATCTCAATGGCTCTTTGACCGGTAATGAGCAGCAATCTATTGAAACGGACTTTTGTAATGGCAATATCAAAATCCTTTACGTATCTCCGGAGAAACTCCTGACCAGGGACTTTTTCAACGTAATGAAATCAGTAGACCTCAATTTGCTGGCGATTGACGAGGCACATTGTATATCGCAATGGGGGCATGATTTCCGACCGGAATATACCAAGCTTGACTTTATTAAGCGTGTGTTTCCAAATGTGCCGCTTATGGCCTTGACAGCTACCGCAGATCGAGCTACAAGAAATGATATTTTGAATCAACTGGGTATCCCTGAGGCTAAGACTTTCATTGATTCTTTTGACCGACCTAATATTGAACTTAACGTAAGACCCGCACAGAGGCGCATTGAGTCAATCATAGCCTTGATAAAGCAAAGACCAGACGAATCCGGTATTATCTACTGTCTGAGCAGAAAAGGAACCGAGCAAGTAGCAGGAAAATTGAAAAAGGAAGGTATTGATGCAGATTTCTACCATGCAGGTATGTCTGCCCAGGAAAGGAATGATACCCAAGAGAAATTCATCAAGGACGATCTAAAGGTAGTTTGTGCTACAATTGCTTTTGGGATGGGCATAGATAAGTCGAATGTTCGATGGGTCATATATTATAACCTTCCTAAGAATATTGAGAGCTACTATCAGGAAATCGGTAGATCGGGACGTGACGGACTAGATGCAAAAGCTTTACTGTTCTTTAGCTATCGCGATGTGGTTCAGTTGAAGCAATTTATGCTGGATAGTCCGCAGAAGGAACTGTTGGAAGCCAAGCTTGCCAGAATGCAGCAATTTGCAGAGGCTACAACCTGCAGGCGCAAGGTGCTCTTGAGCTATTTTGGTGAACAGCTGGAAGAGAATTGTGGCAACTGTGACATCTGCCGAAACCCTCCTAAATTCATTGATGGAACTGTGCTGGCGCAAAAAGCATTGTCTGCTAGTGTCAGGACAGGAGAAAAGGTGGGTATGAGGATGCTGATTGATATATTACGGGGTTCTGGTCGGCAAGAATTACATGAGAATGGCTATCACAATATTAAGACTTATGGAGCAGGTCAGGATGTATCCTATTTTGATTGGCAACATTACATTGGTCAGTTTTTGAATCTTGGTCTATTCGAAATTGCATTTGACGACCACAACACCTTACGCATTACTGATTTCGCTAAAAAAATATTGCAAGGGAATTTTCCTGTACATGTGACTCGCCCAGAATCTGTAGCGGAAAGAAAAACAAGGCAATACGAACCGAAACCAACAAAGCAACAGCAGCATTCCAGTGAATTATTTGAGAAACTGAAAGTTCTCAGAAAAGAACTTGCTCAGAGGCAAGGCATACCAGCCTACCTGGTTTTTAATGACGCCACCCTAACTGATATGGCTGTCAAACGCCCAACCAACGAGGATGAACTGGTGGAAATATCCGGAGTGGGCCAGCAGAAGCTTTCGCAATACGGCGATCAGTTCATCAAGGAAATTATTGGTTATATCAAGCTGAAAGCTGAAGAAGGCGAGAAAATTAAAGGAGCCACGCATTTGGTGACCTATGAGCTATACAAGGATGGGCTATTACCAGAAGAAATTGCCACAAAAAGAAACCTCAACCCCGTAACGATTTACTCTCATTTGGGAACCCTCTTTGAGCAAGGAAAGGATGTGGATATCACTCGATTTATTTCAGAGCAGGAAAAAAAGAAAATCTATGAAGGAATTGAAGAACTGGAAATCACGGATGCTCTAAAACCCCTTTTTGATCATTTCAATGAAGAAGTACCATATCACAAATTAAGGTTGGCTATGACCATTTACAAAAAGGAAAACACATAACTACTTCGGATTGAGGCTCATTACATAGTCAAAACTTTCATTGAGAGCTTATTCTAGCCTGCTGTTGGATGATTTGGAAGATTTTAATAAAACTCAAGTCTCCGATCTAAGGTCAGAAAAAGGCATAACACGATCAAGAACCAAAGGTCTTAACTCAAGAGTAGGCCATTTCACGGTTGTATTTATTTCGATATTCAAGCGGGGTTAGGCCGGCATATCTCTTGAATAATGTTCTGAAGGTCTTGTCATCATTGTAGCCTGAGCTTAACATTACCTGAAGTACAGTTTGTGTTGTGGATTCTAAACTCTTTTTGGCTGCTTCAATTCTCACACGCTGAATGTATTCAATAGGAGTATTGTTAGTGGCTTTTTTAAACCTCCTCACAAAATTCCGACTGGAGGTAGCAACTCTACTGGCCATCTTCTCAACACTAATCTTATCAGCATAGTGCTGTTCGATATGCTTCTGGACATCAATTATCTCTTTATCTTTATGATCCTTTTGTCCATTGAATATTACGAATTGGTTTTGGTCTAATCTATCAAATTCAATCTCTGAGACCTTGGAGCACCAAATGGCCGTTTCCCTGCCATAGTGTTTTTCTATCAGATGTAATAGGAGGTTCAAAAATGAATATGCTCCACCGCTGGAATAAATACCATTATCTTCATTTATGATTTTATCAGGAATCAAATTGATGTTGGGATACTTACTGCGGAATATATCATGGGTCAACCAGTGGGTAGCGCATGATTTTCCATTCATCAATCCTGTTTCAGCAAGGAGGAAAGCTCCTCTGCAAAGACTTGCAATTTCCGTATTGTGCTTTATGCGTTGTTCTCTCATCCAATCGATAAAGGGAAGGTTCAGTTCTATTTGCTTGTCTATATCTCCAACGATTCCAGCAACAATGATCAAATCAGTCTTGTCAATTTCATCAATGGTCTTTGTTGTTTCAACTGAGAAGAAATTATTGAATTTATGGGATGACTTGCTTAGTCCCACCAAATCAATTTCAAAAAGGTTTTCAGCTGAAAACCCTTTTCTACGATAGTGGTTGTTGGCCATCTGAAATAGATTCATAGAACCAATCATTGTATCAATTATGGCTGTTCCCTGAGGAACTAATATGCTAAGGTGTTTCATAATGGATACAAATATAGGACATCAATTTGTCAGAATCAACCATGTAGTATGTCGTAAAACACCCCCATTGTAGGTGTAAATAAGACAGATATTTGTATTGTAATAATTTTTAAACAAAACATTAAAGACATGAACGCTCAAGAAATTACAGTTTTTTACAAATGGACAGCTAAACCTGGAAAAGCAGAAGAATTACAAACAATCTATAAGGAAGTAGAAAAACAAATGCATGAAACCGAACCGAATGCACTAAAAGTAGAGGTTTATTTCGACCCAAGCACAGATACATTGATTGTGCACGATGTATTCAAGGATGGTCCTGCCTTAGGACAGCATTTGGGTACAACGGCAGCAGGGCATTTTCCAACTTTATTGGAGATAGCGATTCCTGGACCTTTCCTTTTTTGCGGAGATGTGCCCGAAGAGTTGAAGCAAGGCGCGATAGGAATGGGACTTGATGCTACATTCGCACCACATGTTACAGGATTCGAAAGGAGCAATGTTGGTGCATAATTAAGTCCGATTAATACAACAGAGATGGAGTGGATAAATGTTCACTCCATTTTGTTTGACTTTATAAGATGTGACAAAAGAGCTGTCATTTTGGCTCCAGGCTCATTACATGGTCATAGCTTTCATTCAGGTATTTGGCCAGGGTGTCTAAATCCTCCAGCATGCTGTCGGGTACCAGCACATAGCCACGCATTACAGCATTGTAGGATTTGAAAATATTAGAATCCCATTCTTCGATGTATTTTTCCTGAACTTCCTTAGAAAATCGGAAGCCTAATTCACCGTCTTTGCTGAGTAATGAAAACATATGACCATTAGCAGAGGTGTAGGGCATGGTCTTTCCCTTCCGATCAAAGCGTGGACATTTGTCAACAAGCGCATCATAGTTTTTAGTTTTTCTTCGTACATGTGGTACCTAATTTCACAGGAATTCACAAGACTTGTGAATATCAAAATTCATTGCTTTTCAATTTCCCTTACAACGAATCGTGCGAGCTCAGATTTGTAAGTCGTGTCGTATTATTCAAACTTTGATAAGGTCGAATACATCTTAGATGGATCAAAATTGTTATTATAATATTTGCTTATGAATTGCTACCGTCTTTCCCACTAACATTCCCTTTCAAGTACTTGTCCAAAAACTTCAATATTTGACTGTACGCTTTGCTACGATTTTCTTTTTTGGCGAATCCATGCCCTTCGTCATCAAAGACAACATACTCAACAGGAACTCCATTTTCTTTAACAGCAGCTACTATTTCATCAGATTCAACTTGCAAGACTCTGGGATCATTGGCTCCTTGTAAAACCATCAAGGGTTTAGTCACGTTTTGAGCATGAAAGAGCGGGGATATGTTGTATAGCCTTACAGAGTCAGCAGTTCCTGGATCACCTAGTTCTTTGTACAGCGCATTTCTAAAAGATTCCCAATAGGGTGGAATTGATTTCAGGGTTCTTAGCCAATTCGTTACCCCAAAAATGTTGACCCCAACGTTAAACTCTTCTGGTGCAAATGTCAATGCTGCCATGGTCATATAACCACCATAGCTACCGCCAAGAATGCCAATCTTTTCTGCATCAATATCCGTTTGATTCTGTAGCCATTTTTTACCCCATATACAGTCTTTTAAATCTTTGTCACCATGATTCAAGTCATCCATTTTGTAAAAAGAGGCGCCATAGCCGCTACTCCCTCGATTGTTTACAGCTAATACAGCATAGCCGTGATTGACCAGGTACTGAATCAATGCCGAGTAACCTGTTCGGGATTGCCCGCCAGGGCCGCCGTGTACCCATACCAATGCAGGCACTTTGTTGTCGCTAGAGGCATTTAGAGGCTTGTAGTATATAGCCGGAATCTCCAAATTATCAAACGATTGATAGCGAACCACCTCTGCTGCTGCTAATTCTTCCGGGTTGATCACCGGGTTTAAAGTTTCGGTTAGTTTATTAAGGTTCTTGGATGCTAAGTCATAAATATAAATGTTATTGGGTGCCTTTGATGTCCCAACAGTCAATCTTATTATGTTTTCACTATCTGAAAAGCGAATACCTTTTATATCACCATCAGGAATAACCGGAAAGTCCACTCTTTGATTCGTACTGTTATCCAAGAGAATCAAATTGTTTTTAGCGTCTTCATTAATGGCGATAACCCTATATTTTTCTGCCTCACTGGTATAGCTGTACATGACATCCCAGTTGGTTTCAAAGAGGACTTTCTTATCTCCAGATTCCAATTCGTATTGAACTAGATATGCGAACTCTTTTCCAGAATTAGTAACGTAAAAATATAATGAACCATCATCGCTAAACCCCATACCACCGTAATTACCAGGTTCTTCAGATAGATCAGTTTTTTCTCCATTTTCGCTGTTTACCAACCATAGTTTGTTTTCACTAGTTGTAATCGTCTGACTAATTGCAAGCGTACCTTCATCATTGGAAATATCTGAAATGTCCAATCCGTCATTATTTTGATATATTAGCTCGGATTCCCAGGTTCCAACTTCCATTTTGTAGAAATCGAAATATTTAGGATCTCTAATATTTGAAAGGTAATACATGTACTTTTTATCCTTGCTCCACCCACCAAACATGGCTTTCTCATTTTCTCCAGGTGTTAAGTCAGTAGATACCGTATCCTGCAGGAGATAGATATGACTTATTTCATTTCCACCTTTATCAGCTGAGTATAACATTTGATTTGTTCCCGGAACATAATCAATAGCAAAGTATGACTCCTTTTCAGAATAAGTAATCTGGGTTTGAGAACCCGTCGCAATATCTATCTCATATAAATTGAATATCCCAGATTCATCACTATGAATCAGGAGCTTACTCTCATCTTCTGAAAATGAACCATTTCCAATACTGGTAGTTTTTAAAAAGTCATCAATGGTATATTGTTGAATAACACGTGGTGCAGGTTGGGCGCATTGAAGCAACACTCCGGCAAAGACTAAATACAAGAATGGTTTCATTGGATAGGTTGTTTAGGTTATAGTTTAGAAAAGGAATTGGATAATATATTTCTTGAAATTAATGAATTTTTAACCTTAATCCTTTTGTTGACAAGGCTTTGTTTTAATTAATAGTTTACAAAACAATACTCATAGGGGAAATTCATGAGACTATGTGCTCCCGCCCCAACTTTGGTGATTAACGCATACTTATCTGACTTTTTGGGAGCAAATGCGTGTATAAAAATGAAAAGAGCAATGATAATGGCAGTGTCCATTCAGGCCTTAGCGAGTCAGCTTAGGCACAGGAAATCAACCTAAGCAACAAGTTTGGTTTGGGATTTCAATTGAACCAGTTTCAAAGGGATTTCGGTCTCGGCCTGAATCTCACTACCCCGTATTTCTTAGATGACTTCATGGCGATTAGGGTGAAAGGAAACCTAATGTACAATGAACACCGGAATAACAGCAACGAGATGACCTGGTCAAATTACACCAACCTTTCTTTAGGCATGGTGATCTTTTAGGCAATGTAAGTGAGACTATCCGTTTTTACGGTGAGAGCGGTATTATGCTGATCCAGCCTTCAGACATTTTTTCTACCAAAGGCTCAGAAATGGGAGGCTATGTGCCGTTTGGTTTTAAGTTTTATGTGAGTGAAATTTCAAACTATTATCTTGCAATTGGGGGACACGTCATTGGTGCCAAGGCTGATAAAGTTCCAGACTCCCCGATTTATTTTAATAGCCTTACTGTCAGTACTGGGTTTAGACTCATTTTATAAGATATACTGTCATTCTTCTTCTTTTGTGTATTTTTCCATCCCTAAATAAAGACCAACTATGAACAAACAAGCTATTACAATCTTATTGTGTCTGGCGGTGGCCTGTAGTACACTACAAAAAAAGACTGAAACAAAAGTTGAACCCACTGATGAGCAGCAATCTGCTCAAGCTCCTGCCATTGGAGTAGGTGCTTCTGCTCCGGATGACGCCACAGTTTATTTTGATGGTACCCGGGAAATGCTGGATGAAAAATGGACCTATTGGGAGGGACCAAGACTGGCGGCTGAGCTACCGATTAAATGGAAAATAGAGGCGGATCCCAAAGGAGACGGTTCAGTCGTGAACACTAATGACCCGGCCGCCGCTGGAGGAAAGTATGGTTCTGCGGATATTGTTACCAAAAAGAAGTTTAAGGATTTTAGAGCCCATATTGAGTTTTTTATCAAAGACCCTGGTGGAAACAGTGGTGTCTACTTGCAAAACAGATACGAGATTCAGGTGCTGGATGGTGATACTACCAAACACGGTATGGCGGCCATTATTAATGAGACACCATCTCCATACTATGCCTACAATGGAATGGGCGAGTGGAATGCTTATGATATTAAATTTAGAGCTGCTCGGTTCGAAAATGGGGAACTTGCAGAAAAGCCTCTGGTTACCATATATTTTAATGGGCAAAAGGTTCATACAAATCAAACTATAAACAAAGTCTGGGGTGGTGAAAACTCAGGCCTTGATGGTGGCAATGATGAAGGCCGGGGCATCACTGACAGACCGGGAGGACTAAAACTTCAGGCTGAAGGCCACAATGTTCTCTACCGCAATATCTGGATCAAGGAATTGGAGATTCCTGATGCCGACACTGATTTTTAGACTGCAGTTTCATCTTTTCTCCCTCACCGCCAAGGTTTGTGTCCTCACAAACATTTTTAAGTAGAACTTTCTATTCCATTGGAAACCTTCCGGCTTAAAGGCGAACTACTGAAGGAACGGGAAAAATTAGACCCAAATTTATCAATCTGTTAAATAAACCGATCCAAAGCTTGTTTCTGGCATTTCTGAGGTCATTTAAATAAAATAGGTTTAAATTGCCGGATTTCCGAGATTTAGGTAAAACAATAAAACCAACCATAACATGAGTAAGAAGATTTCAGATTTTGTTGAAGTAAAGAATAATAGCGTTTCAGGCCGCTATTCAAGGGGAAAAGTGGCAATGGGCCATTTTGTAGAGGATTATATAGCAGAGAAAATTGACATCAATATTCCATTGATAGATTTGATCGACTATAGGGACGAAATCTTTACTTACGAATACACTTCGCATCACTATTATTTTTTCATTTCCAGGATGATCCCGGAAGTCGTGATCCATTCTAAGAAACAAGATGAGAGAATAATCAGAAGCCACTACGACAACCAGAATGACTTGTTTAATTGGTTCCTTGGTGATAAAATGATCTACACTAGTTGTTATTTTACTGATGAAAATGAATCATTAGAAAAAGCACAAGAGAACAAGCTTGATCTGATCGCTCAAAAAATGCAATTGAAGGCAGGCGAGAACTTGCTGGACATAGGTTGTGGATGGGGAACGCTTGTAGCCCATATGGCCAAACACTATGATGTCAACACAAGAGGTATAACCATCGCACCTGCAGGAGCTGAATGGGGGCGCAATCAAATCAAAGACTATGGTGTAGAAGATAAGGCAGAGATATTGACGCTTGACTATAGGGACATCCCTAGAGATAAGAAATACAATAAAATTACCTGTCTTGAAATGGCGGAGCACGTAGGTATCAAATACTTTAAGAAATTTATGGCTCAGTGCTATGATATGCTTGAGGACGATGGCCTGTTCTACTTGCAGATAGCAGGGTTGAGAGAAAGAAAGCATTTGTTCCAGAAGAAAGACCGTGAAGATTTGGTATGGGGACTATTCATGAATGAATATATATTCTCAGGAGCTGATGCCAGTATGCCGCTAAACTGGGATTTGCAACGTATCGAAAAAGTTGGATTTGAAGTGCATTCTGTTGAGAATATTGGAAACCACTATTCTATCACTATCAACAGGTGGTTGGATAATTGGTTGGCTAATAAAGAGAAAGTCCTTGCAAAATACGACGAGAGAACTTTCAGAATCTATGAAATATTCCTTGCGTGGAGTACACTGATTGCAAGATGGGGTGGTTCTACAGCTTATCAAATCGTTTGTCATAAAAACCAGGATCACTTTGATAGATTCAAGTTTATAGGTAAGGATGCCGTGAATTTGGGTGAAAGTGATGGTTTTACTAAAACCGAGAAATTACAGGCAGAGCCTGTTTAAAATAGATACAAATTATACAAAAGAAAGGCCGGAATTTCCGGCCTTTCTTGTTTTATAGGTTAATGTACTTTGTAAAAGAGATCGACGACCTATAGTCGCCGATCGATAACCAAACTATCTGCTATGACACAAAGTATTCTTATGGTAGCAATACACTACTTATGACATGTATTACACCGTTGCTTGCGTGCGTATTCACACCCACAATGCTTGAATTTGTATTCAATTTCAATCCACCCAGATCAACGGTTAGATTTTGGCCTGTTAGTGCTGTTGGTAGTTCATTGTTTGCATCAATTGCACCACTCAAGTCTTTATCATAAGCTCTTGCTGGCACCACATGGTAGAGCAAAACATTGATCAACGTTTCCAAAGGAATGTCATTTAGAGCTGACCATTCTGTATTACTATCTAGCAAGGCCTGGAATGCTGCATTCGTTGGAGCAAAAATTGTGAAAGGTCCGTCTCCTTGCAATACCGTCAGTAGATTTTGCGCTGGTGTACCTTCGTCGGCTGTTCTTTGTAATGCTGCAATAAGCGAAGTAAATTCTCCTCCTTCGGACAAGCTGATTGCCGTCTCTACAATATTTCCACTTGGAGGCATTATTACTTTATCCACGAGGTGAACAACTCCACTTCCAGATTCAATATCTACCTGACCAATTTGAATATCGCCATTGATGAAATTACCCGCATCAACTAGAGAGAAGTAAAGATTGTCACCACTTAAAGCTTCTGCGTTTGAAGGAATTCCAGAGCTAAGTACTTTTGCTCCCACCACGTGGTAAGTAAGTACCGCTTTCAATGTTTCCACATCAATTGCTGCTGGGTCAATTCCTGAAGCCTGAAATGCTTCATTGGTTGGAGCGAAGATGGTCAGATTAGGCGTATTCAATAAAGTACCAACAACATCTGCTTTCACAGCAGCGGCTATCAAGGTGGTAAAGTTTTCGTTGAAATATGCAGGAGTCAAAACTGTGTTCACAAATTGTCCTACAGCTGGTGGTACTAACACAGCATCAATGGTATGAATAACACCATTGGTGGCTTCTACATCATAGGCGCCAGAGACATTGGCTGTATTTACTTTTATTCCCCCAATTGTGCTGAGGTCTACTGTAGCTCCTCCTAGAGTAGCCACCGATCCGTCCGAAATTTGAGTTGATAAGACCTTGGAGTCAATTACATGGTAAAGTAATACTTGCTCTAAAACTGATGCCGGAACATCATCGATACTGGTTTGACCAATAGCGGCTAATAATCCATCAAACGCTTCATTTGTTGGAGCGAATACTGTAAATGATCCGTTAGCTTGAAGGGCATCTACCAGACCAGCTTTGGTCAATGCTGCTGCTAAGGATGTAAAGCCATTGGCTTGCGCGATTTCCACAATATTTTGTGTGGGCTGTTCGATTACGGGATCATCTTCTCCGCAACTTGCGAGCAGGAGCGTTCCAGTGACTAGGGCGATTAGAGTGATTCTGAGATTTTTCATGTTTATCTTTTTATTTTAAATATTAAACAAAACTGTTTACGGAGGTCGAATTTAAAATGTTTAAAAAAATTAATAAAAAGATAAACAAAAAATCAAAAATGTCCCTGATGATGCTTGTTGATAGATTTTTGTTGTCTATAATTTTAGAAAAAAATAGAGTATTCGTTTGATTAGCTAGAATATTGGCTTTAAAAATAGTTTAGTATGCTAATCGATAAAGCAATAGTGATAATGCTCCATGAGAATCCTTATGGTACAGATTTTATATTTTGATAGTGCTTAAGTCTACAATCAACTCTCTTTCATATTTTTTGTTTGAGTCTTTTATCCTACTCAAATTAAGTTGCAATTAGGGATTAACCATGCGCTTGTTTTAAATTGCGTCTTGCTGAAAATTTATTGTTGAAAAGCAGACAGCCGTTGTTTTATCGGTGATTCGGCATAAAAATCATTTATACCTTATTCTTTAGCATGGAAGTAAATAATATTATAGATAACCTTCAATCAACGTTTGCCCAGGGTACCTGGGTAGGGAGATGTCAGGTTCCCCGTGATCTTGCCTACAATGGTGTAGAAGGGCCACATGTTGTCCAAGTGAGAAATGTCGAAGTATTCGACCTGTCCGAACATTATCAGACTTTTAGCAATTTGCTAAATTCTGAGAATCCAACAGCTGGACTTAGAGAACTTAGCGACTTGCCATCGCTTGGCTCGCTTCGCGAAATACTAGAGAATTCTATTTATTCTCAAAACGATAAGAGCAAGCCCTATTTTATATCTCCGATTGATTGCCAGGCCATTAAAGCCTGCGGTGTGACTTTCATTCAGAGTTTATTAGAAAGGGTAATAGAAGAAAAGGCCAAAGGAGATCCTGTTAAAGCCAATGAGTTACGAGGGTTGATTAATGATAAGATTGGTTCGAACCTCAATGATGTACAGCCTGGTTCTGATAAGGCCATGCAATTGGCTCAGGAGCTGAAGGAGCAGGGCATTTGGTCTCAATATCTGGAGGTGGGCATAGGGAAAGATGCAGAAGTTTTCACTAAGGGGCAGCCCTTATCGTCTGTTGGCTTTGGTGCTGAGGTCGGAGTTTTATCCGATTCCACCTGGAATAACCCTGAACCAGAAGTTGTACTTGCAGTAAATAATAATGGTGAAATTTTAGGGGCTACTCTCGGCAATGATGTGAACCTTAGGGACTATGAAGGAAGAAGTGCATTGCTATTAGGAGAAGCAAAAGACCAAAATGGTTCTTGCTCGATTGGCCCATTTGTTCGCCTGTTTGATGATACCTTTAGTATCGAAACAGTAGAAAGTGAAACCATTTACTTGGAAATTATTGGAAAGGATGGTTTTGTGTTAGAAGCTTCCTCTGCGATGAGTGAAATCAGTAGATCGCCTCGAGCGCTAGTGGCACAGGCTATTGGGAAAAACCACCAGTATCCTGATGGTTTGGTATTGTTTTGTGGGACAATGTTTGCCCCGACCAAAGACAGGGATATTCCTGGCAATGGCTTTACCCACAAAATTGCTGATCAGGTGTCAATTTTTTCAAAGCACCTTGGCATACTTACCAATTGGGTAAATACCTGTGATCAACTGCCTCAATGGGAGTTTGGAATCACCGCATTGATAAATTATTTGACCAACAGGCAAAAGGGTTAAGTTATATTAGATTCTTTTTAGAAAACACAAGCGGAGCAACTAGAAGATAATTAAGAGAGCATAATTCAGGTTCACCTGGAATCAGATTGCTAAGGCTCACCCATCAATTTCCAAGTGTAAAATAATGATCAGGTTACTACTATGAGCTAGTGGTAAAATTATCAATCGCTTTTTGATCCTCTTTAGAGATACAATATACAACAATTTATTTATTGATCAATTCTGTTAGTTCCAAGTAGGCTGATAGCATAGTGGTCAGGCCGGAAATAATGCCCTCTTATTTTTTATCATCGCTCACTCCTCTGGGGACCCATTCTCCGTTGAGCATTACTTTGTTGATCTTAAAAATACTTTCCAGGTCTTCTAGTGGATTGCCTTCTATCAGTTGGAAGTCTGCTTGCTTGCCTACCTCGATGCTACCCAGCCGATCTTCTATCCTGAAAAAGCGGGCATTATCTATGGTGGCTGATTTGATGATGTCCATGTTGGACATGCCACATTCTTTTAATAAAATCATTTCGTGTTGATACGACCAGCCAACCTCAGCATAAGGTACCCAGGAATGTGAGCCAACAACGATTTGGGCGCCTGCCGCATCCACCATTCCTGTAAATTCCATCATTTTCTTAAACCCTCCGGCTCTAATGCTATCGGTTTTGCTATCTGAGAGACGGTACTCAAAGGCTCCAAGTGTTGGGCAAACAAAAGTTTGTTTCTCGACCAAAAATTCCAGCAGCTGATCTGTTAATTGACTGGTAAAATCAATCTGATTCCAGACCTGGTATCTGCCTGCCCTTCGAAAATTGTTATCAGCGAGCATGCCCTGGCGGTACTTTTCAGCCTCATACATTGGTAATAATGCTGTCCCAAAAGAAGTGATGTGCTCTATTCCATTTAACCCAGCATTTATAGCATCCATGGCATTTACAATCTCCAGGTGAGCAGTGGTTGGAATACCAAGCCTGGTAGCTTCTTCGCAAAGGGCACGAATGCTTTTTAGTGGTAGCCTGAAATATACCTTTATAGCAGATGCTCCTTGTTCATAGAATGTCTGTACTGCATTTCTAGTCTCCTCTTCATCGCGCACGATGATTGAGTTTTTAGGGTAGGCTGCAGGCGGCATATCAAAATGAGGGCCGGTAAGGAATAATCTCGGAAGCATTTCACCCGATTTTCTAACCTTATCATAAGATTCTATCCAGGCCCCAGGATCCCTTACAGACGTAATGCCATGCTGAAGAAAGAGTGCTGGGAAATCGTCATTTCCGTCCAAATGAAAATGTGCATCTATAAATCCTGGGAGCATGCTCATTCTACTTCCGTCAATTACTTCTACATCGGAAGGAATGTCAATTTCATTTACTGGGCCTATTTCCGATATTTCATTTCCTTTTATTACAACCATTGCATTCTCCAAAGCCCCACTGCCAGTGCCATTTATTAGTCGAACGTTTTTTATTGCCACTAAATTTTTGCCCTCACTTAATTCATCTTCATTTACTTCGGTGATTGGTTTTTTTTCAGGCTCAGTATTGTTCCTCTTTTCAGTGGTATTCTGAGGCGCGCATTGGAAGAGAAATGAGCTAAGGACTAAGGGGAGCGTGAGTTTAGATAGGAGTTTCATTAGCTAGGAAGTAGTAGTTTTGAACAATAAAGAAAGGTAATGATTTTATGGCTCTATCTTTATTCCTTTGTGCATTGAGTTGCTTTTTACCCAATAAATGGCAATTCTTGCTTCTGAAACTAGCTTAATTTTTTAACATGAATGCAGGAAAACTACTAGCTCTTTCTATTGTCCTTTTATTTACTTGCGTAGAAAAAAATGTACCACCACCTGCCCCCTTGGGGCCTATACCGACCGAACGACAGTTGGCTTGGCATGAAATGGAGCAATATGCTTTTGTACATTTCACCACCAATACCTTCACAGACCTGGAATGGGGATTTGGCGATGAAAGTCCAGAGGTGTTTAATCCCTCGGAATTCGATCCGGAGCAATGGGTCAAACTTTTCAAGGAAGTGGGTATGAAAGCTCTAATTCTGACATGCAAGCACCATGACGGCTTTTGTCTTTGGCCCAGTAAATACACCGAACATTCCGTCAAAAACAGCCCATGGATGAATGGAGAAGGGGATGTAGTGAAAGCGGTGAGTGAGGCTTGTAAAAAGCACGGACTAAAGTTCGGTGTGTATCTATCCCCCTGGGACCGAAACCATGCTGAATATGGAAGAGACGACTATGTGGAATATTACAGGAATCAACTGAAGGAGATATTTGATTTTTATGGGCCGGTATTCGAAATGTGGTTTGATGGAGCCAATGGTGGAGACGGCTACTATGGAGGGGCTAACGAAAAGCGCCATATTGACGGTTCAACGTATTATGATTGGCCAGAGACATTGAAACAAGTACGTGACATAGAGCCGGAAGTAATTTTCTTTAGTGATGCCGGGCCGGATATTCGCTGGTGTGGCAATGAACGAGGCTTTGTTGATGATACCAACTGGAACACAATTAGCACAGATACCCTTTACGCTGGTAAGGGCGGTATTAGTAAGTTGTTGAACTCTGGTCATATTGAGGGTACGAGCTGGATTCCTGCAGAGGTAGACGTATCCATTAGGCCGGGATGGTTCTACCATGAGCATGAGGATGATAAGGTTAAGTCCCCTGAAAGGTTATTTAAGATTTACCTGACATCCGTAGGCAGAGGCTCCAACCTATTGCTGAACATTCCTCCAGACAGGAGAGGGATTGTACATGAAAACGACGTGGCTGCTTTGAGAGGATGGAAAAAACTAATGGATAAGGCTTTTAGTAAAAACCTTGCAAAAGGAGCCAAAGCAACAGCCAGCACCGTACGAGGGTATAGCAAACAATATGATGCTATGAAGGTGACAGATGGAAACAAGGAGAGCTATTGGACTACAGATGATACCGTAAAAACGGGCTCATTGACAATAGATTTGGATGAGGAACAAAACGTGAAATACATCTTAATACAGGAGTATATCCAACTGGGTCAGAGGGTAAAGGCTTTTGATATCGAAGTAGAATCCGGCGGGCAATGGAAGAAAGTTGCTTCGTCCACAACTGTGGGGTACAAAAAGATTGTGAGCCTGGATTTTACGGCAAAGACTTCAAGAATTAAGATTAATATTACTGATGCCAAAGCTTGTCCATTGATTTCTAATGTGGAGGTTTATTAAAAGGAAGTATCCAAACTAGCATTGACTTTGTGGTCTTTGTGCTATTCAGGGACCTTTAACATAGAAAACACAGAGTATACAAGCAATATAATAGCCTTTCTCTCTTCACAAGGCAAAAACATTATTACTATATTTGGCAGCAAATAATTTGGGTTCAATCCTTTCTAAAAGCTTACTTACAATCATTATGAATAAAACTAAAATACTTCTCCTTGCCCTTTTTGTTGTATTTTCTACTGCATGCCATTCCAACAGTGGATCAACATCAGAAGCCAAAGCCAAAAAGATTAAGACGCTCATCATAGACGGTCAAAACAACCATGGCCAATGGCCAAAAGTTACTTTCATGATGAAAACTTATCTGGAAGAAACAGGATTGTTCGAAGTTGATGTAAAACGTAGTGCTTATACCTGGAAAGGTGAAGAGTTCATTTCTGAATTTCAGATTGATGGAGTAGGCAATACTGAAGTAGTAGAAAAGCCAAAAAGCGATCCAAACTTCAAACCGAAATTTTCGAAATACGATTTGGTGATATGCAATTTTGGATGGAATGCAGCTCCCTTGCCTGAGGAGACAAAGGAACAAATGGAAAAATTTGTGGGCACAGGGGGAGGACTTGTGGTTATTCATGCCGCAGATAATTCTTTTCCTAACTGGCCTGCCTACAATGACATGATTGGTTTAGGAGGCTGGGGGAATCGGACTGAAAAAGATGGCCCTTATGTCTACTATAATGACGATGATGAATTAGTTAGAGACGAGAGTCCGGGAAAGGCTGGTTCCCATGGCCCACAGCATGAGTATCTTATAAAGATCAGAAATTCTAACCACCCTATCACTAAAGGTATGCCAATGGAGTGGTTGCACACCAAGGATGAGTTGTACGATAGATTGAGAGGACCAGCAGAAAATATGGAAGTATTGGCTACCACTTATTCTTCAAAAGATAAAAAAGGAACAGGTAGGCATGAACCTATGCTAATGACGCTAAAATATGGAAATGGTAAAATATTTCATACACCAATGGGTCATGTTGATTATTCTGTTGAATGTGTTGGATTTATTACCAGCCTGATTCGTGGTGCTGAATGGGCAGCAACTGGCAAAGTCACAACAGAAATTCCCTCTGACTTCCCGACAGCAGACAAATCGAGCGCAAGGAAATTTGTGAAGCCATAATTCTAATCACCTTTTAGTTATTATACTGAAGCCGGCACATTCTAAGGAAATGTTGACTTGAAGATGATTAGAAGTAGGGCCAGGTTGTTTTGTCCACTGCAGTCAAAGTGGAAGAGTATACATGTTATACTCAAGGTTCGGGATAAAAGCGTATCAGTAGAGGTTACGGATTGAGTTCTAGCTGCTTGTACCTTCCATCAAGCACTTCTTTAAAAGCAGTTTTCATATCCGTAGTTAGCAATGACCGATCAATCCAGCCAAATGCTTTTGGTTTGTTCTTTACCATTCGAGTGAACGCTCCGTTGATTTGTTTTGGACTTAATCCTAACCCCTCCCCAAGTTGTAGGAAATGTGTTTGCTTCAATTTCTTTTTTTTCCGGCTAATGTTAATGCAAGTTCTTCGGTATCTTCTGGGAATACGATTGCTAAGTTTAATAGATCATAGGCGGGTGATAGGACACAGCCAGAAGGACTTTCAATCATAGAAAAATTCTTTAGGTGCATATCATTGTTACCAGATAGAAAAGAAAATAGTGATAAGTCAAAATAAAAGGATTTATCCAGCAAAATGATCTTTGTAAAAAACTCTTCCCTGCCTCATTCAACTAAATATTTGCTGTAGACAGGAGCTAACTCATGTTCGAACATGTAAAGTACCAGATTAACCTTGTCCATATTTAGATTGGTTTTACCTTGTTCGATTTTACGAACTACCGTAAGCGCAACGCCTGCACGTTCTGCGAATTCCTTTTGAGTGAGGTTGACTGCTTTCCTACGTTCTTTTACAAACTTCGCTAACTGCATAATTATATGCGTTTGAATATAATTTAATGTAAATGTAATAATTTATATGTATTTACATATAACAAAGAAATAGTCTCAAACCATCCCTCAAAGTATAATACTCCCCAATCCACCATCAGCTACGATCGCCTGGCCTACAATGAAGTTGGAATCCGGAGACAGTAAGAACATAGCGGTCTTCGCTATTTCTTCAGGCGTGCCAATTCTACCAATTGGATGGTGATTTCCCCATTCCTCCAATACATCTTCCAGTTTTCCATGTTTGGCCGCCCCATACCTCAGCATAGGGGTATCTATTGATCCCGGACATATACAGTTGACAAATATGCCCTCCTTGGCATGGTCCAATCCCATTGATCGGGTCATGGCGATGACGGCTCCTTTGGACGTGGCGTAAGCAAGTACATTTTTTTGGCAGGTAAAACCCTGTACCGAACTGATATTTACAATTCCACCCCCGCCGTTTTCTCTTATAACCGGTATTGCCTGACTGGCCATCAGATACATGCTCTTGAGGTTTACATCCATAGTGACATCCCAGGTTTCTTCAGGGGTAGTTTCCGCAATGCCATAGGTTTGTAATCCGGCGGAGTTTACCAAATATTTGAAGGTTCCGATTTGCTCTACCTCTTCCAGGAGTTTCTTGATTTCAGCAGGTTTGGTGACATCCGTTTCGATGAATGAAGCCTTGCTGCCATTTTCCTCAACGATAGAGCATGTTTCATTCGCTCCTTTCTCATTGATATCTGCGATGACCACTTTGGCACCTTTGGCTGCAGCTTCTATGGCAATACCCTGACCAATACCGGAACCGCCACCAGTAACTATTATTACCTTATCTTCAATCCATTGATTATCCATTGTACACTATCTTTTTGTCAAAAATTCTTATTGCGTTTTTCTCTTGAAGGTCAAGAATATGAGCATTCACGGTGCTGAGGGAACGAAACTCATGCGCTTTATTTAGTTTATCACAAACCTCTCTCCATAAAGGCTCTAATTCCATGTCTCGACTCTTAAGGGTTTCAATAATGACCCCTTCTATTTCAAGAATATATGCTCTCGCCTTTTGTATCAATTCTTTTGCTTCCAGATCGGTCATCGGTTCAAAGTGTGACATCAAAATGGTTTTAATGCCATTGCCTTCAATGAGCCGTTCAAGTTTATCCAGACTTTCCTGGTAACCCTTTACTGTAAGATGACCATGGATGAAGGGCGCATCGATTAGGGTAATAACATCTCCTAAAATGAGGGTATTGCTTTTTGTTTCCAGCCATCCTACTTCTTCCATCATGTGGCCACTAAAAGCATAGCATTCCAACTGTATATCCTCGCCAAGATCTACAACATCTCCCTCTTTGCAAAAAGCATCCATTCTGTGTGGGGAATCCAAAATGCCAAATACCTCGTCTCTCAATTTCTGAGTGTCCTGGAAAATATAAGGAAATGGTCGAGCAAATTCGTTATAATGTGCGTCCCAATCGTGGTGCCAGTGGGCATAAGTTTCTGGGGCAACAATCTTGCAGCGTGTTTTTTCAACCAGCTGTGCATTGCCACCTATATGATCATGGTGAGAGTGGGTGTTGAGCACATGACTAAGCTCTTCAGCTTTCACATTGGCCTTGTCCATCAGTTTCATAAGGTCCTCATGCATGGAGTTGATGCCAGAGTCAATAAAAACCGACGAGTCTTTGCCTTTGACCATATAAACATTCAGAGGTATTGTCTCAGTGAGATTTATGTTGTGGCTATGAATATGGTCGGGAATATCCATCATATGGCCATGCTTTTTCTTATACCCAATTCCAGGCCTCTTAATTCAGCCAGTCCTCTCAGCCTGCCAATGGCCGAATATCCGGCATTTACTTTTTTGCCCAGGTCGTCCAGCATTCTATGACCGTGATCTGGTCTAAATGGAATTGGTCTGGAACCATCCTTGGTTTCTGATAACTCCACCAATGCCTTCATCACCTCGAACATATTCACGTTTCCCTCCAGATGATTGTCTTCAAAGAATGAATGACTACCAAAGTTGCTTACATTCCTAAGATGAACAAAATGTATTCTATCGCCAAATTCACTCACCATAGCAGGAAGGTCGTTTTCCATCCGTGCGCCCAAAGAGCCGGTGCAAAGCGTTAGACCATTGTTATTGCTATCATTCAGGGATAAAAATTTTCTAATGTCTTCCGCAGAACTGATGATTCTTGGCAACCCAAGTATGTTGTAAGGAGGATCGTCAGGGTGAATGGCCATTTTGATATTGTTTTCTTCTGCAACCGCAATAATTTCACTGAGAAAATATCTTACATGTTCCCTATACACGTCGGCATCAATACCTTCATACTTTTCAATAGCATTGCGAAACTCGTTTAGCCCAAAATGCTGATCAGTACCCGGTAAACCGGCAACAATTGTTTTTACTAGCTCTTCCTTTTCGCTTGTAGACAATTGCTGAAAGCATTCTTCTGCTTCTTTCAAGGTCGCATCATTATAATCATTCCTGGCATTTTTCCTTTCTAGAATGAAGAGATCAAATGCAGCGAAAGTAATTTGATCATATGATAATGCTGTGGAACCGTCTTTAAATGGCGCATTTAGATGGGTACGTGTCCAGTCGAGTGCTGGCATGAAGTTGTAACACAATGTGTCGAGCCCACATTTACCAATATTTTTCAGCGATATTTTGTGATTCTCTGTGTATTTCTGGAAGTCCCCTGTTTGAGTCTTGACATCCTCGTGTACCGGAAGACTTTCAATAACTGACCAGTTAAGCCCACCTTTTTCCACTTCTGCCTTTCTTTTCAGGATTTCATCTACTTCCCACACTTCACCAATAGGCACATGGTGTAATGCCGTAACTATTCCCGTAGCGCCTGCTTGCCTTATATCCTGAAGTGATACAGGGTCGTTTGGCCCATACCAACGCCAGGTTTGTTCTAGCTTTTTCATATTTGTAGCTGTTATTGGTTACAATAATACTAATTGGAGCTTTTTAATACTCCTTGCTCTCACCTGATTTTATCATCCAAGAAGTATTTGCTCCAAATTTAGTATGTTCAATTTGTACCGTATTGTTATTAATATTGGAGTAATGAGATAACCCAAGCAGAATAACTAGTTTGATGAATTTAGCTGTATAAAATACCTTTGCTAACGTAAAATGCACAAAAAAAAGTAGTAGATCTCATATTAAACATTTTTGTTTACAGCATTGTAGGCTACTTCGAAGGGGCTTTAAATGGTTCCTAAATATTGCAATAATTCAGGCAATCCTAGATCCTTTTTATTATTAAATTTTAAAATTCAGGACTTATATTTCTCTGTTATTCCGAAAATTTCATTTGAAATAGCTATGGTTACAATTATTGTATTCAAACATCATTGTACTAACTTTAAGAACAGATCAGGTAAGTTCATGCAAGCAATTGGAAAGCAATGATGTACATTTGATAGTGTTGAAGAAAGTGTAGTTGGAATTTAAGGCGAGTATGGGGTTTCAGTCCAAGACTCTTCCCTCTTGTTTAGAAAGAATAAAATAGTATTATGACCAATCTTATTGATTTTGATGTAAGGCTTACCAAGCAGATCAAGGATGGGAATACTATGGCCTTTCACGAGATATATTCCAGGCACTGGAAAAGCATTTTTGGTATTGCATATTCATTTTTAAAGAATAAGCAGGAAGCCGAAGACGCAGTTCAGGACATATTCATAAAGTTTTGGACGAAAAGAGACAAGCTGACTGCCAATCAGGATTATAAAGCTTACTTATTTAGTATAGCGAGAAATTCGCTCGTGAATATTGTTAAGTCATGCTCTAAAAATCGGATGCAAGCCATGACAGGAATCGAAGAGCCGGGATTGAACTATACGGAAAATGAACTGGAATACAACGAATTAAATGAGCTTGTCATAGAGGCCATCAATGAAATGCCAGAAAAGAGGCAAGTAATTTTCGAACTTAAAAGAAAAGAGGGGTTGGATACTGCGCAGATTGCCCAGGAAATGGGGATATCAAAGACCATGGTTCAGAAGCATCTTAAACTGGCAAACACATTCATCAAAGAGTACTTGTTGGCTCACGCCAACTAATACTTAATTCTTTGTTAAATTTTCATAAAAGTATATTGTTTAATGAAAATGGAAGCAGAAAATCTATCTGCTGATAATAATATCATAAATAATTTAGTGTGAGGTTTGTTTTTCATCACCTCAACTGTAATCTATTCAACACCTAAAAACCACTGCGTTTGAATGAGTAAGTTCGATAATGATAGCATACGGGATTTTTTCAACCGATACTTAAACAAGGCCACTTCGCCAGAGGAAGTGACAGTATTTGATAAATGGGTAACAGATTCGAAAAACAACAAGGAACTTGGAAAGGTAGTTGAAGAATTTGTAAAGAAACCGGAAGTAGTAAACCTTGATCACTTACCAGATCAAGAGAACATTCTTTGGAATCAAATTTCATCTAAGTTAAATCTTGAGGGAAACATTCAGAGGGATGCAGACAAGACTGCCCCGGGAACTACATCGATTTGGAATTGGAAAAATCTGAAGATAGCTGTAGCTGTCTGTTTGTTGATAGCTTCCATTGCTGTTTTTGGTGAGAATTTTCTCAATACTTATCAGGGGGTTGCTGCTAAAGAGGAGATCATTTTACTCAAGAAAGAAACACAGGCCGGTGAGAAGCTTACAGTTAAACTGCCTGATGGCTCGATCGTGAAGCTGAACGGTGCATCTTCGATTCAGTATTTTTCAGATTTTAATAATGAGAACAGAAGAATAAGCCTCGAAGGAGAAGCCTTTTTCGATGTGGCCGAAGATAAAACTCGTCCCTTTATGGTGACTGCCAGGAATACCACAACAACAGCTCTTGGTACAACTTTTAATATTCAAGCTTATCCGGAGAAAAAGGATGTCATGGTGTCCTTAGCAACAGGTAAGGTAAGGGTAGATCAATCGAACAAAGAGAAATTGATTAATAATACACATTACCTAGAACCAGGTGAGCAGTTGCAATATGCCTCCGGCGTAGAGCCCATCAAGTCTACTTTTGACCCCAAGGACATAATTTCATGGAAGGATGGAATTATCACTTTCACCAATGCCGACCAAGACGCTGTGCTCGCAAAGCTGGAAAGATGGTATGGTGTGAAGATAAACGTAGAAAATACCAGATCAAAAGACTGGGATATGACAGCTAAGTTCGATAATCAGAGCCTTGAAAATGTTTTGAAGTCGATGAGCTATACTTTGAATTTCGAATACACAATACTCAAGACAGATATAATCATTAAATTTTAATCTATGCCCAAAGAAAACATCCGATAAAAATAGAACAGCAATGCTCGAGGAGCACTGCTGATCAATTTCTTTCGCCTTGAAATATCTAGGGTCGAATCATGAGATTTCAACTGAAAGAAAGTTTCAATGTATTTTTTACAACACTAAAACATTCAAATTTATGAATTTAAAACGATTACTCCTATTAAGGAAAGTCTTAATGTATTCACTATCAGGGATATTGGCACAAGCATTTTTGTGCAGCATGTTATTCGCTTCCAGCTCGGCAGCCCAAAAGGTCGTTAGTGTGAAAGAAGTTACCATTAGTGTCGATTTCACTAATGATAATTTGACCACTGTATTCGAGAAATTGGAAGAATCTTCTGGATACAACTTCGTGTTCAGCAAAAAAGATCTTAACAAAAATGTTAAGGTGAGCGGCACCTACAAGAAAAATGCTTTTTACAAAGTATTGATGGATATTTCAAAGCAGGCCGATCTCAGCTTCAAGCAGGTGAACAACAACATCAATGTAAAAAGGCTTAAGGCTGTTGATGAGGCGGTTAGCATTGTAGCTGATCTTTCTGTCACCGGCAAAATAACTGACG
>JAGDZP010000022.1:0-219054 GCA_049115735.1 Cyclobacteriaceae bacterium
AGTTTTTTGTTGCAAGTCCATATATAAAAAAGATGTCGTCATGAAAGTCGGTCCTTACTCGCATCAGCGTTTTCTCTGAAGCACAATGACGCGTTAAATACGCTAACACATATCTACTATCATTACGATCCCATCAGTGAATTACAAGAAAAATACATAACAACATCAGTTGTAAAAAACTTTGTTGATAAAATGACTGGTACATCACTATTCATAAACCCATACATAAGGATTAACAGTGAATCTTATCCTTGCCCAGCCTTGCAGAGTGGACTATACTTAAATTAGAAACATTTCCATCAAGCCCTATTTTATTTCACTTTCTTTGCTTCCCACACTTTGTCCATTTGATGTGTAAAACTATCATACCCCCAAATTTGGATGTGTGCGATCGAATCCAGATTGACAAATTCTAACAGAGCTGTAAAATCTCCAAAAATCTGAAACGTATCAGGCGACAGTGCCAACAACGGCAATTTCTCTCCATTGGGGTCAATTAGTACAATATCTCCATTTACAAGCTCAATTTTTCTATCACCATTATTCTTCCATTTATAATCCCCAAGAATCAAAGAATCAATCGGAGTATTGGACATCATAAAGTCAATATGCTCTTTGTAGTAGTCAAAATAATAATGCTCAGGATATTTTAATATCACTGCTTCAACTCCACTCTTTGCAGCGTCGTATTCTTTAGCTGCTATGTTTTGCTCTATTTCGAGCATTACTCTTTCCTGTTTAAACATCATTGTAGCGCCTCCATAAGCTGAATTAGCATAGATTTTACCTTCAGAATCGTAATAAATCGAGTCCATTCCGCCATGGTAAAAACGATGTTTATCTAAAATAACGACAGGTTTTTTTTCATTATAGTGTGAGTATACAACAACTGGAATTCCGTATTCATTTTTTGTATACTTTCTGGTATATGACCCCCAACTATAGTTACCTGAAATATCGACCAAGTCATAATTACCCATCGCCTCTATCATCATATCTACATACTCTTGTGATTCTGGCTCTAACAATAACATTTCATTTAATGCTTTTTTTGCCTCATCAAAATCTTTTCGAGCGTATTGAAGATCAGCTTTTATGTCATACCAATCTGCGTTCAGCGGATCTCTTCTTATTTCATTATTTACAAGTTCTATTAGATCAATGTCTCCACTGTAGACAAAATCGGAAATTAGACGGTATTTTGTCTTATAATCGAGGCTCGAGAAAACGCTAAGTATCCAGTTTTTAAGTACATCAAAATATTCGGTTTTTCTCAATATTCTATAAACACTCTTAGTTTTATAGTAGTCATTGGGATATAATTCCATAATTTTATTCACCATTTCATAGGCTTTTTGGCTATCCGTATATCTGTAATATTCAATCAAATATTCTAGCTGAGCCGTTTCGTTCAGTTTATCACGAAATGGCAATCCTTTCTCTAAAATTTCCTTTGCCCTTTTAATTGCTATTTTTGATCCTGATACTCCAACCTCTACTGCTAGGTTCAGATAGGCATTGGTAAAAGCAGAATCAACGGACAGAGCTTTTGCTAGATTCCCTCTTTTATAATTCCATGGGTAGCCTGAGTAGTAATATTTTAAAGCCTCATAGGATGTAGTTGTGATCGATTCTAGTGGAAGGTTTTTTATTTTAGGAGCTCCATCAGGTAATTTAATATTACTAACAACTTTTTCAGACCATTGGTCAACTAGTTCGAAAATATTTTTATTAATGAGTGAATCACTGGTTACGGCTGAGCCCGTTTTATCGTATATACTATAGTCTATCCTAAATTGATTATCAGAGCTCATTATTGACCCTAGTATATTATAATTCATATCTTTTGTTTCCGGGGCATTCATTACCTTGTTAATTCCTTCTTCCGCTGAAACATATCCATTGACCACATTGAACTGATCAGAATATTCTAGATCGGTTTTTAACAAATCGACCAGCCCATAGGACAGCCATTTAAGAGAATCAATATTCGATGAGTTGTGAAAATCCGCAACTCCAATATTAATCCGGTAATTGTTTTTAATTCCTACTATCTTTTCCTTCGCTCCAACATCATTGACTATTTCTACAGTATTTGCATAAGTACCCAGCGGCTTTCCCATAAAGAGGATAATTGCTAAAACAAGGCTGAGAATTGCGTTAGAAGGCACGAAGATTCTTCTAAGTTTGGATCTGTGTTGAAAAAAGGCGATCAAAATAATTGTAGGAGACATGCCTATGAAAAACAGGAGCAAAATGTCAGTCCAAACATTGGAGATGTAAAATCGGTCTAAAATAAAATGTGATAATTCTATTGTAGTCCAACCTCCGGCTACATACGACATGATAACTGTGAAAGCTGTTTTATTCATTCCCAATCGGTTACGACCTTTCTTAGAGTCCCTACTAAATTAATCAAGATATTTCAATTTTTGACTCTTCTATGCTTGTTGCCTATGAATCAGTCAGATGTTTGGGCTTCTGCTAATTCTATTTTACTTAAAGGAACTACAGTGAATGTGGAGAACAAGCATAGTTCGAACTATAACCAACAATGAATAATAGAATAAATAAAAGACCTTATTAATGAATCACTATCTGGCCAGTGGCGAACATGCTAACCCTTCTTTTCAACCCTCAAGATACCAGCAGTCGCCTTGCCCTTGACTGTAATACTCAAAGTGCCTTTATTAAGTTCTTTGTACTCTACCTTCTTGTCGTTCCAATATACATCGTATGAAAAATCAGGGTTGAGGCAGGCCACTACTGAGAAGGAGTCATTCTTATCGGCGAATACCTTCAGTTTGGCTTCAAGGGAATCATTAGAATCGCTGAAGTTTTTTTGTTGAATCCAGGCATTGAATCCGGTGGTGAGGATTCCTTGTTGGTAATAGGCATTAAACCAGGAAAGCACCGGAGTAGACAGTCCGCTAAACTGATGCCATCCGGCACCTCTGCCAGTCTCGATTACAAAGTGCTCGGAACAATTGTAGGTAGACTCGACCTCTCGTTTCCATAGGTTCAAGGCGGTATCTGCTATTTTGAAAGCAAAGTCTGCCTCTCCCAAATCCAGCATTGTCTTCCAAAAAAACCACTGATGAGGCATCCAGACTGTACCATTCCAGTAGCCTTCGTTAGAATAGTATGGTGCTGACTGATCCACGGCAGACAGGCCCACATCAGACCATATTTCTCCTTTCGTTTTTAGATGCTTGAGCAATTGCTCTTTCTGTTCCTCGGTACATATCCCCGATACCAACGGGGACGCACCATCGAGTCCCATATTAAAATTAACCTTGTCATTATATTTCAAAATATCGGTTGTCTCTCCATTTTCATCATGAACCACATAGCCAAAATAACCGGACTCAGCATCCCAGGAATTTTTCTGAAGTGACTCGCTCATGCGGCTAATGTCGACCGCATAGGACTTCACATCCTGCTTCAACTTCAAATGATCTGCTGCCATTTCCAAAATTTTCGCAATCCTGATGGCATGTGACGTACTCACCACCGGCGTTACATTTTTGTACATTGATGGATGCTGACGAAGATGGTGCTGCGGAGGGTAATCATCCCAACCTCCTGAGTTATAAAAATAGTCCCAGGTTCTGATCAAATTAGATTTCATCCGTGTTGAAGAACTTCCATTCTTACCAGACAAAAACTCATAGTATCGCTTCAATTTAGGATAATAATTAGCCAGCATTTCATCAGATTGTGTTTTGTTCCATAGCTCCTGAAAGAGGTAGTGCTGCACGGGCAGAGGCGTCCCATGATGAATGAATGCCGACTGCTCGTCGGTTTCATTGAGGTAGGCGTTTAGGCTTTCAACACCCCTTTGGATATTCTGCTGGGCAAGCCCAATGCCAATAAATCCTGCATCCCAGGTGTATAGACAATCCCACCACCTACCGGGAGCATGGTGCCGTATGTATTGACGCTGAGTATACACGGGATATACTACATTGGTGATGGTTGTGGCTGCCATACGGCGATTGCTAAAAAGGTATTTTTCACCAGCCGGTACCGCATCATATTGGTACAGATTCTTCCTTGCGTTTTGGTAAATGGACTCCACATTCATTCCCTGGGTCTCATTTTTCAAAAAGTTTTCAACTTGCTTTTTGTTGCCAGTGCACACCATTGCATCTATCACTTTCGTAGAATTCGCTTTGATATTGATTGGTCTGAGAAAAATGTTGGTAAAATGACCATTGGTGCCATTGCTAAATTCTGTGTCGGAATGGCTGTTTACTTTTTGTCTGAAATCATCGCTCAAATCCTTATAGTTCCACTTACGGATTTCAAAGTCTTCATAGTCCCATGCAATACCATAGTATTGATCTGTATTTTCGTATTTAAGGATGATTGAATTTTCAAGAGGCCCCTTTAGTATCTCTGGCACATAGTTCCAGTCCACTGTACTGACCTCAATGTCTGTCATATCCTCTTCTGCGACTATAACATATCCATCAATCACAATTGGAATGTTAGCCTTGGAGATGATGGTCAAATGATAATCGCCTGTCGTAACTTCTTGAAGCGGAATACTTATTTCTTGAAAACCACCATTTCCTGGGAAGACAATCACCTTATTCACCAATCCACTAAATTCTAGTTCAGCTTGTTTCTCTTTGTCCACTTTATACCTAAACCACAACACAGGATTTTTCACACTTTGCCCCACTCGACCCGAATAGGAAACATTATCACCAGCTTGCCCTCCGAAGTTTTTACCCAAACCGGATCCATTCACCAAACCATGATCACGTATTTCTCCCCTCAACTTCCCGTCATAGACCAACTGATCCCTGGGATCTGGCTCAGCATATTTGATTTCTGTATAGTCCAGTCCATCAACCCAAATCGCATTGTTTGGAAGTTTTATTTCGCTATGTTTGAGCGGTGTATTTGGATTGTATTCCCGGATTGATGGGAAATGGATGGAAGACATCATATGCATCACAATGCTTTGGTCATACTCGGTATTGTTCACACATTCCATCCGAACCAAACGAGCATTCTCATTTATTTTAGAGTAAGAGACATCAGTGTATACCCTATCCTTCCATTCCAACTCATGCCGAAAAGAAAAATAATCGAGGTTTGGAGAAGCTTCCCAGGGGTGAAAACCAGATTCGAAAAATACATTGGGCACATCTACCTTCCTCCTATAAAAACCTGGAAAAACGCTCAAATCAAAACGAATCCCCTCCTCGACTTTGGGTATGTGCGACACTCCAATATACTTTTTTGTATATGGGCCCCAATCAGGCAATTTTAGATCATGGCTATACTTAAGAGAATTGAAGTATTGTTGATCTAGTAGAGGTTGGGCACAAGCAACCGAGACAACAACCAATGATAAAAATACTATCTGAAAAGCTGTGGTAAATCTCATTCTTGATATCTGTTAATTGATAGTTTTTTAATTGGTATTCAGGTTTAACCTACAAATAAATCAGTTCAGGTTGATATATTCAAATTCAACATTTTTTGGACTTGAACTATGGCTACCAACATCACTCCTAAGACTGCCTGGAACCATTTCAAAGATAGTTACTACCATAGTGCTCCAAGTTAGTCAATCCCCACCAAGGCATGTTGTCCTGACCCGAGACTAAAATTTTCAAAAAGGCCATTTTCCATCCGATCCCAACAATAAGAAAATCATTGTCTCATAACATTTTTAAATAATCGTTTTGGGTGATCCATTGTGAATCTCATCATAAATAATGACCATGATCATGTAGCCAGCAGCATTTAAATTAAAGCTCTGAAATACCTTTGTATCTTAATATTTGGATCATGAAAGCTCTGACAATTTTTCTCGCGCTATTCAATATTATACACCTCACAAAATCACAAAACGATCAATCACTCTACGACAAAAAACACGACCATCATGAGTGGTCCTACTCCGGTGAATATGGCCCTGACCATTGGATGGAGTTAGACCCTAGTTATTCGACCTGTGGCGGAAGTGAGCAATCTCCCATTGACATTCACAAGGTGGAGTGTAAGGAAGTGAACAAGAAACTGGAATTTCACTATCATCCATTTTTCGTCGACCTCATAAACAATGGCCACACTCTGATCGAAAAAATTGTGGAACCCAAGGCTCTGAAGTTCGATGAAAAAAACTATTCTTTGCTCCAATTTCATTTTCATACACCTTCGGAGCATCATGTTGACGGCAAGGAATATCCAATGGAGATTCATTTTGTGCACCAGAGCCTGGACAATACCTATGCGGTATTAGCAGTACTGGTAAAAGAAGGGAAACACAAAAATGCTTTTCTCGCACACTTCATGAAGACGCTCCCTACCCACGTCAATGAAGAACTAAAATCCTTTGAAAAAGCCGATCCTCTAGAGACCTTCCCAAAACATTTTGAGAAATTTTATTACTATCGTGGGTCGTTAACAACTCCACCATGTACAGAAGGAATCAATTGGATTGTATTGGAAGAACCTGTGGAAGCGACAACAGAACAGATTGAGGCTATTCACAAAATCATAAAAGATGATAACCGGCCAATACAGGATTCAAACCATCGGACTGTGTATCATGCTGGTAGTTGAGTTTTGAAAGCTGAAAGAGATAGGAGTTAGGTAGAATAAAAAAAGAAGGTCCCCAAGAGAAACCCGGGAACCTTCAGCAATCCGGTTGGTTTAGTGCTTTGTCAGCTTATCGCTGATTTTGCCGCGGCAACTTTTGCAATAGGCACACGATATGGTGAGCAGCTCACATAATTCATTCCGGCCCTATGACAGAATTGCACAGACCGAGGCTCTCCGCCATGTTCGCCGCAAATGCCCACAGTAAGGTCTGGCTTTGCCAATCGACCTTTTTGAATACCCATTGACACCAATTGACCAACTCCTTCCTGATCCAGGGTCTCAAATGGATTATCCTTCAGAATACCTTTTTCGATGTAAATCGGAAGAAATTTACCTGCATCATCTCGAGAATATCCGAAAGTCATCTGTGTTAGATCATTGGTACCAAAGGAAAAGAATTCTGCATAGCGTGCAATCTGATCAGCAACCAATGCTGCCCGTGGTACTTCGATCATCGTACCAATCTTGTATTCGACCTGATCATAGCGTTCTGCAAAGATTTTTTTGATCTCATCTTTCACAATATCATACTGCATCTTAAACTCATGTAAAGTACCTGTCAGTGGTATCATAATCTCAGGAATAGCATTGATATCATTTGATTTTAGATTCAATGTCGCTTCAATAATTGCCCTGGCCTGCATCCTTGTGATTTCCGGGTAAGTATTACCCAACCGGCAACCACGATGACCGAGCATCGGGTTCACCTCACCAAGTTGATCAATTTTGTTTTTGAGTTCACCCACCGGCAACTCCAAGGTTCCGGCTAATTCCTCAATGGCCTTGTGTTCATGAGGCAGGAGCTCATGTAGCGGAGGGTCAAGCAATCTTATGGTTACTGGATACCCTTGCATGGTTTTTAGGATTGCATGAAAATCTGCACGCTGCATGGGCAACAGTTTGTTTAGTGCTTTTTTTCTTCCTTCTTCATCCTTAGCCAAAATCATTTCCCGCATTACTTTGATCCTATCATCTTCGAAGAACATATGCTCCGTGCGGCAAAGTCCGATTCCCTCCGCTCCAAAGTTTCTCGCCACTTCAGCCGTCTCTGGAGTGTCTGCATTAGCGTGTACTTTCAGCTTACTATACTTATCGGCAATCTCAATTAGTCGCTCAAAGTTGCCAGTAAGTTCAGCTCTTTGAGTTTTGATTTTGGTATCATACACATATCCTGTGGAGCCATTGATTGAGAACCATTCTCCTTCATTGTATTCCACTCCTTCAACCTTCACTGATTTGCTTTTATCCTCTATTTGCAAGCTTCCAGCTCCAGACACACAACATTTACCCATACCCCTGGCTACCACAGCGGCGTGTGATGTCATACCACCTCGGGCTGTTAGTATACCTTCAGCCGCATCCATACCAGCCAGGTCTTCAGGAGAAGTTTCTGTCCTAACCAACAACACTTTTTTTCCATTGGCTTTCCATTTGATCGCATCATCAGATGTGAAGACGATCATACCACTAGCCGCGCCGGGTGATGCAGGTAACCCTTTGGCGATTGGTTGCAAATCCGCCAATTCCTTTTTATCGAAAACAGGGTGAAGTAATTCATCCACTTTGTTGGGGTCAACTCTTTGTAAGAGTTGCTTCTCATCTATTCTTTCTTCATCTAGCATATCCATACCAATTTTCAGCATGGCTGCTCCCGTTCGTTTCCCATTCCTGGTCTGCAAAATCCAGAGCTTGTCTTCCTGAATGGTAAATTCCAGATCCTGCATGTCCCTAAAATGGTCTTCCAATATATGCTCTAGCTTTTCAAGTTCCTTGAAGACTTCAGGCATATATTCTTCTAATGAAGCATAATCTTTCACTCTTTCTTCTTCAGCTACCTGAGCCAATTCTGCCCATCTTTTCGACCCTTTCAGTGTAATCTGATGAGGCGTGCGAATACCTGCTACTACATCCTCACCCTGTGCATCGATAAGGTATTCACCGTTAAAAACATTTTCACCTGTAGCAGCGTCTCGGGTAAAAGCTACCCCCGATGCAGAGCGCTCTCCCATGTTGCCATATACCATTGCCTGCACATTCACCGCCGTACCCCATTCTTCAGGAATATGATTCAGTCTTCTATACACTATGGCCCGTGGTGTATGCCAGCTCTCAAAAACAGCTATGATGGAGTTCCAGAGCTGTTCTGTTGGATTTTGAGGAAATTCCTGGCCTGTGCACTCCTTGATTTTTTCCTTGTATAGCTGAACGAGCTTTTGCAAATCTTCCACACTTAGCTCTTGATCCGTTTTCACCCCTCTTTCCTCTTTCACGTTTTCGAGTATGCTTTCAAAAACATCTTCACTTTCCGAGGTATAGCGATTTACTTTCATCACAACATCTCCATACATTTGGATAAACCTGCGATAAGAGTCCCATGCAAAATGCGGTTTACCCGATTTATTTGCTAAGCCTTCTACCGCTTCATCGTTCAGGCCAATATCCAGCACTGTATCCATCATTCCTGGCATAGAATCCCTGGCTCCAGACCGCACAGAAAGAAGCAACGGATTATCTACCTGTCCAAAACGAGCACCCATAATGTGCTCAATGAAATGCACCCCTTCAACCACCTCAGGCCGCAGCAGATTCTTCACAGGCTCCTTACCTAACTGGTGATATTCTGTACATACATCGGTCGTAATAGTAAATCCAGGAGGTACAGGTAATCCGATCCGGCTCATTTCCGCAAGATTAGCCCCTTTTCCTCCTAGCAAGGGTTTCATATCAGCCCTACCATCGGTCATTTCCCCACCGAATTTGTAGACTCTTTTGATACTAATTTCTGTTGTTTCCATGGCAATGATTAATGCGTTGTTATAAGCACATATTAGTTATCATTCAATGCTTTTACAATGACGAATCGTAGCATTGATTTTGATTTTGATTAGGAATTGGCCCTATAGAAATTATGACCAGGCAGCACAAAAGACACAAACCATCCGATTGCTTCCATCAGCATTTGATCACCTAAGTCCATGCCAATACTGAAATATGCGAGCACTGCGAAAAGAATTCCTCCAAATGATACCAGGGAGTATCGCAGCACTCTACCTGTGATAAAAATGGTGAAGGCAATGACCGCCATGAAGATGGGATGTTGCAGTGCAAAATCAATTTCATCGAATGCACTAAACAGTGTCAGGTTGATCAATATCAAAACAATGGCCATACCAACCCACAGATAAATCATCGTAATTTTCTCATCATTTACTGTAAGCCTAACTTTTTTAAAAATATAGTAAACTGTAGCTCCTATAGAAAATAGCACAATTCCCTGGATGAACAGATCCAGTAGCATTTGTGTTTTATTGATGATAAAAAAACGATATGGTAGATATTCGTTGAGATAGGTCATAACCATCGCCCATCCCCAAACAATAAATAAGATGCCCTTTTTATTTATCTGGGTTTTTAAAAACCGGTCCAATCGAGTTAGTCTGCTTATTGCAACTTCGGCATCATTATCCATGAAATGTTTTTTATATCCTTCCATCGCTGCTCTGACATGTTTTCAGATACTTGTTTGTGTCGTTTCTATTGTAATGATTAGAGTGTTGTTACAACCACATATTAGTTATCATCAAATGCATTTGCAATGACGAATCTTAGCATTGAGTTTGATTTTGATTAGCTATTGAAATTCTGGGAATATTTGGTGGCTTGGAGAGGATTAAACATTGATGCAGCGGTCCAGACCATTGCAATCTTCCATGAAAAATTATCCAGCTTCTCTAGACCCGATTTATTCCTCCGCTAATTTCAAAAAGGCTTCTTTGCCTGACTCATAGGTATCAAACACTTCCTTTTTGGCTGCTTCTGAAGGAAAGCTTCCGAACCCTTCCAGCCAACTCATGGAATTGTCCAGGTAACGAACGAAGTACTTGGCATCTTCCCGTGATTTGACAGGTTGCTGATCTACCAATAGGTACACCGGACTGGTGTGGGCAAAAACTGTTTCTGGCCTTAGGGTGCCAAAATATTTATTAAGGGTAGTTGGGCCTCCACCGGCATCTCGGCGCTGCGCCAGGCTTAGCCCTTTTCGTGCATAAGGTCTGCTCAATTCATAAGCCCGTGCTGCAATCCATACACTTTCCCTGGAGCGGTAGGATAATGTCAATTGGGCGTGTGTTTCATTAGGGGAAATTGCCTTCTCCGCTAACAACTCTCCATTGGCTACAATTTCAAGTCGATCGATTGGTAGCTGACTCCACACTTCAGCTGTAATTTGATATTCCTTCTCCCCGGAAGCTTCAATGATAGCTCCAGGCCCCTCATCATCCACTTTGATTGAAATAAAGGGAGAATTACTCACAAAGGTTTTTCCATCATTAATGGCCTTGATCCAATTATCATAATTGAATTCGCCTTCTACCTGTGCAAACACCCTATTGGCTCCAACGGTTACTTGATTGTTCATTTTATCTGTACCTCCGGTTAATGGGATACTCAGCCCGCAGTTCAGAAGTCGGTACCACAACTTCAACCCTGAGTTCATCCTTACCTCCGGAACGACATCCGAGGCAAATATCGGTTCATGGAATGGATCAATTGTGCAGAGCAGCTCCACAGCATCTACTTTCTTGAGCACCATAGCCAACGGGCCTTCCAAGCCCGGCCAGGCCGCAAAATGCGCCCAGGATACATGACCGTTATTCTTCCGCGCCTGATCACTGGCACTAAGATTCAATGGATACTGATGCTCTCGAACTGTTTTGGAGGGTTCGATCAATTTGTCTTTCAGATTGAGAAGGTTGACATGCCCAAGGTTGTGTTCCCGATATTCCTGGCCAAAATATATGATATGCTCAGGCTCTGATTTAGGTTCTATATTTCCACTGAATTTATCATGATCGATTGTAAAATCTGATATCAAGACGTTGCAAACATTCAGGTTTTCAGCCTTCATTTGTAACAAAGCCGTTTCAGCATCGATGTAATGCACATGTACATCTCCACTATACCAATTGGATTCCGGTCTTTCAAACCATTTCTGAAGCCGAATGTCGATGCTTTTATCAAGCTCAGATATGATCAGGGTATCATCATATATTTTGTATGCAAACCCTTTCACCACTTCTACGCGAACCGAATCTGAAGACAGTATGATTTCGAATTGACCATCTACATAAGCAAACCTCCTGTCATCATCCAATACAGCACCTTGCTCTGTACTCTCCTGGCCATTTGCTTTGGTAATCGGGAAATCAGCTTGCTGACCAATGGGAGCCAGGTAATTACCATTCATGTCAGTGAACCTTACTCGGGCCGCAGTGCGCTCGTTCCTTTCGTCCAAAATATTGACGGGGACGGTTACCGGTTCATCACCTTGTCGTTGACATCCTATGGCCATTGTGAGGGATAAAATGACTAGTGAAAATCGAATGGCTATAGTCATAAGGTTACATTAATCCTCAGTCAATTTAAGCTCTTTTGTAAATTGATTATAATCGATTGGTTTTATTAAGATTGGATGTTCAAAGCTAGAATCGTTTTTCAATTTTTCTAGTAAATCCTTTTTGCCACTCATAATTAGTATTTTTGGTTTAAGGACTTTTTGCTTTTCTTTTTCTTTTTCGATCATTGAGATAACCTGAAATCCATCATACTGACTATTCTTCGCTAATTCCAAATCTACGATGGCAAAATCAGATTGAGAAATTTTAGAAATAGGACCAAAACTCTCAAATTTTGGATAATATTTAAATTTTAGTTCTCCATCAAATTCCAGAATGCTAAGTGCTTCAAAGGAATTCTTAAGTCCTTCATATTCATTTTCAAAGACAGCAACATTCATTCGGTACGAGTTTTAAACGTTAAAATTAAATTTAACACTTCGTCGTTAATTTCCATTTTGGATACACAACTTAATTGCGCAAGCCCTCCTTTTATAAACGTAATTCCGTGGCTATCGCGTTTCATAATTTCATTAATTCCTGGTTTATTATAATCCTCAACTAATTTCTTAATCGCACTTAAATCTTCTGTCTTAATATTGTTTTTAAAAGTGACAACCGGAGAATCATCTACAAATTCGAAGGATACAGCACATCTATCCTTTTTATGCTTATTTATATTAATGATTATCTCGTCTATTACGTAGTTGAAAATATCACTATCAATGCTTACTAAGGTATTTTTAATTTGGTCTTGCGTCCAATTCACAATCATCAAGTCATGATCAAAACCGTTTTGATACCACGTCATCCTTATAGAATACAGTATATGATATATGCTATATTCTTCTGGGCTTGACGCTACGATTGGGTTAAATGACTTATCAAGTATCGAGTTGGTTCTGTCAACAATTAACTTCAATTGAGAGGACGCCTTTTTTCTATCCTTTTCTAGAAGTTCTTCTATCCTTTGTCGTTTGTCGCTCTCATTTGCACCAAGGCTATCTAACTTCTCATGCATCCAAAAATAACCGTTTATTGGACCTATTTTATTATATAGAAAGTGAACGGCTTTAACAGCATTATCTACATATGAATAGTTTTTCTTAACAGTATGAAGCATCTGCCTTTTTTGATTTCTAATCAAAAATTCAAGATCTAATATTTTGGTAGTCTTGGTCAATGCAGGTCGGATGATTGATGCATAATATGCATCTGCTATAAAATTCCATCCACTAACATTTTCGAAATAATAAATATATTGTTGCTCCGAATATTCTACGCCAACCACAACACCATGTTCAGGAGTTTCATTATTAATCATTATTCCTGAGTATTCGAATACACCTTTATTCTTTAACAAGGACCAAAATTGATCCCTTTCTTTAATTATGAAAGTAGCTACTCTTCTTGATCCAGCAATAATGTTTAATTCATTGTCCTTGCGTACAAAGCAGGTCATTTCAGACGGCTTGTAGTATTTCATCCGAGATTTGAATTTCTTAATTATTTCATAAGGGGGAGTGCCTGGTTCATCAAAAAAATCGTCCGCTGAACTATATAATCCACCAACTAGATTATGGGTATAGCTTCTTATTGAATGTAACCCGTTGATAAACACTATAGCAAATATTGGAAGCAATATCGTGGCTTGGACATCCCATAATAGTAAAAAGTACGTCGCACCTGTGGCCAAAAACAATGGCACTGGAAAGAAGTGTGGCTTTTTAACAGAGGAATGATTCAAATAGTTAAATACTGGTAGCAACAACAGTGTTCCAAGAATGAGCTGATCAACATCCTTGTTATACAAAATCAAGAAAATAAATGAATGATCGAGCAACAACCTAAAATATCTATAGAGCTTATCCTTACCATAGCAAAATGAGTAAAGAATGAAGAATGAAACAATTGCTATTGCGTAAATCCACCAAGAAAATATATTTTCGAAAAGAAGCAGAATAATGCTTCCATAAGTAATTAGCACTATCCTATAAAGTACTGATAGCAATAACCTTATTCGGTGATCAACTTCATTATAAATTTCCAATTCTTCTTAAAAAAGTATTAAACAAATAATTTATTATCAATAATAAATGGATCAGCTTTAGAATTATTATCCCTGTGAGTCCTACGAACCCTTTAGAATATATTTTAACTCGATCATCCAATTCATAATAGCCAGCCACTGCATTCAGTACACCATTAACTATTTGGTCATTGGTGTATTGTACTTCTGTAATGGAATAAGACGAGCCTTGCTCATTTTCAGGATAAAACATTATCGCTGGAATTAATAAAACCACAAAAATGAAGTAAGTCAAAATATAAATGTTATACGTTAACACTAGGTGTAAAAATCTTGGCATTCTCTTGATCTCAAAAGCCTCCAGATGATATACAATCTCTAAATTACTTTGTTTATCTTGTAACTTTGAGGGCACTTCGTAACCTTCCCTTTCTAAAACCCTTTGAAAATATACTAAAATATACAGTCCCTGTTGCACCGGTAAAATTCCAAGATAAGGATCAATAACGTCTATATTCAACTGATCATAACCGCTTGATCTATCGTGAAGTGTCCTCACATAATGATCAAGCATCCTTTTTACATCAACATAAATTTTATGCCCAAGTTTAGATTTTAAATAAACGATTGAGTTCAACAGGTCTAATTTTTCGTTATTGCCTAACGAGTTGTCCTCCAACATTAATTCTTCCTTTTGAAGAAGGCTTACTAATTCTAATTTCTTTTCTTCTTTCAATATTCGCGTTATTTATTTCAAGATATTTAAAAATCAAGAAATCTTATGACATTAGTAACTCATTTAAATAAGAAATTGAATTAAATTTTTTGAGTATCGGAAAATTCATTCAAAACACTAGAGTACTTCTCAAATTGAATAAGTAAAAATCCTTTGGGCAACAACTGAGCTGTGAAATGTTTGCTCTCTTTACCCTTAGGGTTTTAAGCAAACCTAAATACAGAGTGTTTTGTAAAACTTATTCTGCAGGCAGTGTGTTCACCCTCTTCGTCAAAAATATTGACGCTTACTATTACTGGTTCTATATTCCGCTTTTGACAACAGACTAAAACCGCTAGAGAGAGAATAGTGAGAAGAGATCGAATGGTAGTTGGCATAAATCCAGTTGTTGACTCTATAAAAATAGCGAGTACTGTTAACAAATGAGTCTAATACCAATTCTTATTGAAGAAAGAGTAATGTCTATTTCATTGATGATGGTAAATACTTTTTTAGGAATTCATCGACCTTGTCAGCATTTTTTTCGCTGAAATTAGGTTAGTTACCCTCCTTATTGCATGACACCTAATAAAATGCATTTATGCAACGGATTTCTAATTTGCTTTTGTAGTTTTTTCAGGGTAGTCTCTGAATGTCCTGCTAGCCGAATGGTATTTTAAAATTCTCTTTGTATACAACCACTAGGTAATAAAATTTCACCTCAAACATCACTCTTGTTTCACACTTCTTCAGCCGCCTTGTTAACTTCCCTTTTTAAGCTTCTTTAGAATATGGACATGGCCCGAATGCTTATTACGTAATCAGGCTTATATTTTTTAACCTATTTTGTAATTAGGCATTGAACAGAGACAATTTATTTCCAGGTATGCTCGTAAACTTGATACAACTGATAAACCAGGCCTTTAGTATATCATACCAATCATCCAGAGTGGAATTACATTTCCAGTGCCATAAGCAACATCATCTTTGACAATAAAAGCATTCTCCAGACCCTGAATCTGTGTTTTTTTCTTATCACGCCCCCCTATTTCAAAAGAATACTTATTACTTACGAAAAAATCCGCCTGTCTACTGGTGTTTACCGCAAACCCTGCATTAAACAATTGGTTATAGAAAAATGTCTCCCTGATGTTTCCCAGGTCAGGCTGGTCCTTGAGGGCGTACATCAGGTTTGTATTTTCCAAATAAATTTTATCCGGTTTTTGTAAAAAGCTCATCCCAGAATTAGGAGCTCGCAACAGATTGAGTATTCTACCCCGCTCCAATTGAAACAAAATAGTCAATATGATATCCCTGTTGATTTGCAGCTTATTAGACAGTGAGCTTATGTTCGGTTTGAAGGGTGCTGATTCTGCTATTTCCCCTAATACCCTTTTAACCTGTTCGATTTTATTTTGGGAAAGGTTTTCAATTTTGCCTAAATCCGACTCAATCACATTATTGATTGCATTCATTAATTTTTGTAAAAAATCAGGCTCTTGACCAAAAGGAAAATAGCCATCTGTCAGGTAGGATTTAAAGTATGAAAGTGGGAGAAAGTCTTTAGGAAGGTTCATGGCCAGTTGCTCCTGTCTAAAAAGAATGTCTTCCAATGAAAATACATTTAGTTTGATCTGATGTCTGAATAAAAGATACTCCCTAAATGACAAGCCATGCATGGCATGTTTTACAGCCCGCCTGCTCAAATCTGAATCTCCCTTATAGATATCAAGTATGGACGAACTGGTGAATACGACCTTTATTTCAGGATAGTTATCATAAATATTTTTTAGAGAGGATGACCAATGGGTATATTTATGTACTTCATCCAAATACAAAAACTTGCCTCCGTAATCATGAAATTCATCTACCAATTCCATCAAAGAATTTTCATAGAAGTACAAATTGTCTAAGCTGACATATAGAACTTGTGATAAATCCTTATAGGTATTCCTGATGTGCTGTAACAGAAATGTAGTCTTTCCAACGCCTCTTGCCCCTGTGATGGCAATCATTTTGTTGTCCCAATTGATTGACAGCTTTCTTTCAAACCTTGATTCAGTATTTTTAAGAAGTGCAATGAAGGTCTTTCGTAACGATTCCATTTTGTATTTTTTTCAATACAATATTAGTAATTTTTGTATTGATGCAGATACATTAATTAAACATATTTCATTTCTGATGAAGCATAAAGGTAGATGGTTGTAGGGTTTTGATGATTGATTATCGGCAATACAATCGCATGGCTCATTCACTCTCGTTACAATCGAGGGTGATTGGTGGAGATAGAATGACTATTAAAGATGCAATGGTCATTGGCATAAATCCGGCAGTTGACCCTATAAAAATAATGAGTACTGTTAACAAATGAGTCTAATGCCAATTCTTATTGAGGAAATAGAAATGTCTATTTCATTGAAGATAGTAGATGCTTTTTTAGGAATTCTTCAACTTCTTTGAGCAATTGGGTGGAAAAGACCTCCTTAGCAGAATGGCCAGCTCCTGGTACTATTTCCATTTGAACCGATAACCCGTGCTTTTTGTACAAAGCATTGAGTTCTAGAGATTGATTTACTGGAACCTGGATATCCTGATCTCCATGGGCAATAAACAAGGGTGGGTCCTTAGGATCAACATGATAAACGGGACTTGCTAAGTCTGCTAATTCGGGCACCTTTCCAACGGGTTTTCCCAGCAACAAAGCAAGTGCTGGTGCTCGCACATTGATGCCATGAGGTGTGGATTGTCGCAGAATTGTTTTGAAGTTGGTCGGACCATAAAAATCCAATATGAGTTGAACATCCGACTTTACATCCCTGTAATCCCCCAGATCACCTTCTAATTGAGAATTACCATTGGTCGTACCCACCAGTGCTGCTAAATGCCCACCGGCAGAAGAGCCTGCAATAATAAATTTATCAGCATCGTAACCATATCGTTTCGCATTGGCTCGTAAAAACCTGATGGCTGCTTTGATATCATGCATTTGGGCTGGAAAGGCAGCTTCAATACTGAGGCGATAATCTATACTGGCTACAGCATAGCCCATATCAATAAAAAATGAAGGAGGATTGTCTTTGGTACCTGAATGCCACGCCCCACCATGTACCCATATTACAAGAGCAGGATTATCCACATTCTCTGGTGTATAGATATCAAGAAGCAGTTCCCTTGTATCTGCACGTGCATACACTATATCTTTTTCAATCGACTGTGCTTCTGTTGTAATTGGATTGAACCCAATTAGAATCAATACATATTTTGCCAGATGCTGAGCTTTCATGTTTTTCTGATGATAAACAAAGCTTGAAAATTAGCTTAAAATTATCTAAGCGTCAATTTCTCAACGAGTTCGCCTTGATTTGTCTGGATTTTAACCAGATATAAACCAGCTTTCAAGAAACTCAAATCATATAATTCGGTAATTGAGAAATCAGTAAACAATATGTTACCCGTCACATCAATTACTTCTAGCTTGTTATGCAGGTTTGAGCCATTGCCGGATAGCTGAATATTGATTACTCCATTTGAGGGATTAGGGTAGATCGTGAATTTTTCGTTTTTGATTGCAGCATCAGCTATGACTCCCAAAAGCTCCAAATCTTCAACTGATCTTGGCGATATTTGATAGTCATTTTGAAACTGTCCAATGATTCCGGTTATATGGCAATCTGTACTTGGAATCTGATAGTTTACCAGTGGATGTTCAGAGGAGCCTATTCTAAAGGTAAGATTGTTGATACCATCGGTTATAAGAAAATTGCCAGATGAACCTCCACCAGCAAACACCCCTGAATTACTAAAACGAACACTTTCAATTGTTACCAATTGTGATTCAAAGGGTTCTCCAATCTGATCAATAGTAAGTACAGTTGGTTCCGGTAAGCTCGCGTTTTTTTTTATCAGGTCTATTGCAATTGGAGGCTCTTCGATCTGAAGGAGATTATTGTAATGGGAAAGGCCTCCAATAATACGCACACTATCTCCATTAACTAAATTGGCTGACTTATTCCCTTCATCAAAGCTCCTTACTACTATGCCAGCTGTGCCATCACAAATCACCCTATTATTTTCACTGTTGTTACCTGCATCGATTACTACGCCTGTAATGCTCACAACTTCACCAAGCGATTTGCCTCGAGCCTCAGCAATACTTATTACTTCAATACTACCCTCTTCTCCGAATACCTCCAACTCTTCTATTTCTGATTCACTGCTAGCATGATTCACGATAGCTGAGTAGGCTTCTCCTCCATCATTTGGAGGCTCAAATTTCAAATATAATTCAAAGCTTTGCTCTTCCTGGTTGTCATCTGCTTGAAGAATAAGCTGACCGGAAAAATTCTCATTGTCTGAAGAAATAAAAAATGGAGCTTCGATTGAAACGACAATATCCGCATTCAGATTGTAACCATTAATCTTGTAAGATTGTGTCTTTGATTCTCCAAAAGGAATCGTTCCAAAGTTTTCACTGAAACTCCTTAGGTCAAGAATAACATTTGGTTTCATTGTGCTACCCCAAATACTTTCCACCCACTCCGGGTGATCAATAAAAGGGTTTCTATTTCCTTGATAATGATAGGCTTTCTCATGCCTCGCTATTTCTTTGTCATCAACAGGGTCTTGTTGGTGCCACCTAAGCAATGTAAATAGCACTCCTATTTCAGGGTCTCCGGAAAAACTTTCAGAATCAACCAGGGACAAATCTAAATTGCTACTTTCGTAGCGCACATCCATATAGAAAAGTGTGCGTGCCACATCACCTTTGATGTCATCTCCTGGTTCCCAGAAATCTTCTGTAGTATAGGTTTCTGGAGCTTCACCTTCTTCATTATCAGAAATGTGCTCCACGTCGTTGAAGTCTTTGTTACTTTTTGAGCTGTTGACGCTGGCATCCGATGGTCTAAGATTATGAATATCTGTGTATGCAGTGTCCGCCGCATTCGCGAAACCATGTGAAGTAGGCCATGTGTGTTCCCGGTTCCAAAAATCACTTTGGTTGTTAGAGGCGAAATTAGCTTTTGGTATAGAATTGTTTTTATAGAATAAAATTAGATTTTCATCATTCTGAGGGTCCTCATCAAGATCAGGCAAAATTGTATCCCTGAATTCAGAATACTGCAACACCCTATGCCCCCTGATGATATAATGCAAGCTTTGCTTAAGCTGAAATCCTGATAAATCTGTCGTCCGAGAGTAGTAGTTTTCAGGTATGCTTTGGGCAGAAGTCAGACTGTTATTTAGGCAAAGAAGTAAAATAACTAGTTTTTTCATCCTAATTCTTCAATGTAAAAAGGCTGCCCAATAGGCAGCCTTTTGAAAATAAAATTATCAATAACGCTTATTGTTCGAATGGTACGTATTGCCCTCCTTCGAGGATGACATACAATTGACCTGTGCCTGCTCCAGGTTCCCAGGTATCATAAGTTACCAAATATTTCTGTCCTTCTTCAGCGCCAGGAAATAGCTCCATTAGAAGTTCCGTAATAGCTTCAAATATTTGTTCTTCTGTCCATAATGCCCCCGTATCGAAATTGGAATAAGTAAGAATACTTGTCGAACCAGCAGTATTTTTTGTATCCCAGTCGCTCCCAATCGCCTGGTAATCGTTGAAACCCAAAGTATATTTGACGGTGTTATCAGCTATCCATTGAGTGCCATCATGTGCAAAACTGAATGACTCTATTGTTGTCTGATATGCATCTTCATAAAGCAAATAGTCTGTTCCATCAAAAATATATAGCGCCACATCTTGGCTTGTTCCAGAACCATTATCATAGTTGTATTGCACCAAGATTTTATCACCTTCCTCATCATAAGAATAAGTTCTTGTTTGTTTCAACCACAAAGGAATTTTTTCAGCTCCTTCATCGCTGTTGCTAAAATCAGGGGGACTTTCGCCAAATACATCTCCATATGAATCTTCAGGCAGAACTACAGCTGGTAACCATCCGTATGCTACGGAATATACCACACGTGTGGTGCTCTCCGTAACACCAGGTGCCCAATATATGAAAGTAACATCAGCATAATCCCCATCACTTGCATCTGGGTATTTGTAATTTGCCCAATTTGAGACATCTGTATCCGGATTACCAAAATTGCCAAAAGTGAACCCTAAGGCTTGATAGTCTGCCGATGGCACGGTCACCTCAGTGAATGTGCCTCTTAGGTCCGGAGAACTTCCATTATAAAAGTTGTAGGAAACTATAGCAGAAGAACCTTGTCCTAACTGAGGAAATTTTCCTGCTAAAATGTGTGGAATGAAATTTTTCATTCCATCTTGATTGTCAAAATTCTTAAATCTAAAAGAACCTTCGGCCCCAGTAACACCCTCCAGAAAGTCATAATCATCTTCCTCAAGGGTTATTACCATGTCCTTTATAACACCCGTGTTTTGAGCATCTATTTCTGTATAAAGATCTTCCAGCGGCTCATTACATGCCGAACAAATGGCCATAAATATGATTGAGTATAATATATACTAACTTTTTCATTTTAATTCGATATTTAATTTAGAATCTATATTTTAAACCAACAGTCCAGGTGGTACCTATACCATAATAAACAAGTGCATGCCTTAGGCTTGCGATATTGCTGGATGCTTCATCCGCCTCTGATATATATTCAGTATTAAAGAGGTTGTTTACATTACCAAAAAAAGTTGCCTGATTTGCGCCAATACCAAAGTCGTATCGGAGATTCAAGTCCATTGTAGAGTAATCCGGAACTTCTGCTGGCTGTACACCTGCGAACTCTGAGTTAGTCCTGCCAGTTGGGTCATATTCAGAGTATAATCCGGCAAAATAATTAAAATTGGCGCCTACTTTAAACCCAGGAAAGAAAGTATAATTTACCCCTGCCGCAGCTGTAGTCTGGGCAGCATCACCTACTTTTAGTCCATCTATGTACAGCTTATCAAAGCTTCCTATTTCATTTTGATTGTCGTCGAATATCGTAATGCCATCTACATCATTGGCCCACTGCCAATCACCTAATGATGCCATACCTGTAATTTCCAGTTCGGGAACAGGTTTGTATATAAAATCGATTTCAATTCCTTGATGTACAGCGTCCACACCTAATAAACTAGCAAAATAGTCTTCATCTGTCTCGTCATTCGGAGTATCCGGATTATCTACTTCTGGAGTGAACGTGTCAGTAAATGTTCTGTCGAGCCATGCCGTTCTGTATATGTTCACATTGCTACTTAGCTTCTGACTCCTATATCCATAACCCAATTCCAGACTAATTACTTTTTGATTTTCTGCCGCTGTATTGGTGATTTGATCAAAATTTGGATAAACAGTGTCAAAATCAGGTGCTTTTTCAAAGAAGCCAACGTTTGCAAAAACATTGTGATTGTCCGTTAAGTTGTAGTTGACACCACCTTTCACTTGATACCCGAAGTAGTTTGCATAGTCAGTTTCATACAATTGATCACTTTTTAAGTATTTGAAATGATCAACTCTTCGGTATCCCGTGGTTGAAAAGGAAATTGTAGTAAAGGCATTCAACCTGTCCCGATTGTACTCTGCCTGCAGGAACCCACCATACCATTTCACGTGACCATCGTTATTGTAAGAGTATTTATCGCCAACACCCAATACTGCATCAGGGCTATTCACATCGTCATTACTCAGCCAGTAGTCAGCACCCAATAAGTCGGTAATTTCCCTGAAGTGCTTACCCACATATTGTCTCACATCCAAACCAACCATCACGTCAATATTGTTTGTTAAATTTCTGTTGTACGTACTCAGCAAACCAAACCAATTATGATCGTTCCTTGAAGCTCTTAGGAAGGCCAAAGCGTTTCCATCTTGGGTATCCTGATTAATATCGATTAGTGCATCCAGGTTTTGAGGCTCATAACCTCTTTGAGCTGGAGCAAAATCACCATAGGTACCACCTCCACCACCTGTTCCGAATGACATGTACACTGCTGTAGATAATTCAGATCGATCATCGACTGTCCAGTAGTGATTTAGGGAGAACTGAGGTTTGTGGTAGAAATTATCTTCTACATTCACGATGTTGCCATTTTTATAGCCCCAAAATGGATTGTATTTCAATCCTCTAGGTGAGTCTTTGAAATCTGTAATTGGTAATGGGTCTTGTCTTTGGCCGTGTCTTTGAGGAGCACCAAATCCAGTTAAAGACAGTGTATGGTCATTACCCATTTGTTTGGATATATTAAAGAAGTAGTTGTAACCCTGAAACTGTGTTCCATCGACCCAACCGTCTCCTTCTATTTTAGCACCTGATAAAGAAACTGCCCATCCATTATCCATAAGTCCGGAAGACAATGAAAATGAAGTCTTGCTGTAGCCGTTATTACCTAATCCATAATAAAGCGTACCACCCTTTTCAGCATCCGTACTATTAGTCACGATGTTTATTGTACCACCGATAGAAGGCACAGCCACTTTTGAGGCACCCAGCCCCCTTTGCACTTGCATGGATTTAGTGACATCAGTTAGACCAGCCCAATTAGACCAGTAAACCAATCCATTTTCCATGTCATTCACAGGAATACCGTTGATCATCACGGCCACATTCACCGAATTAAACCCTCTAACATTGATACGTGAATCACCATAACCTCCACCTTGTCTGGTTGTGTATACACCCGGAGTGGATTTCAATAGTTCAGGAAACTCCTGGTTGCTCGCCTTCTCCTCTATTTGCATCGCCTTGACAGATGACACGGCCACTGGCGTTTTTCTTTCTACAGCCACAGAGGCAATGATTTCTAATGGGGAAAGTTCCTGAGCTGATAATTTGAGACTGATATTGCCAAGATTCGGGTTACTAGATGGGTCTACTTCCTTCTCAAAATCAGTGTATCCAACGTAAGAAAATAATAGAACTACAGGGTCGCTGCTTTCAGCGCTTAATTTGAACTCTCCCTCCAGGTTCGTAACTGTACCATTGGTTGTACCCTTGATAAGTACATTTGCTCCAGGCAATCCTTCACCTGTTTCACCGTCTGTCACTGCTCCAGTGATGACGTTTTGAGCATTTGCTGACATTGCTAAGAAAGTCAGAGCAAATGCTCCAATCAAAATTTGTAGATTTCGCTTCATAATGAGTTATTAATTTTTTATTCAAAACTAAAAGCTCATTTAGGCGAAGTATTTATGTAAAAATTAAGTTTGAAGATTGCGATTAACCAAAACTTAAAATCAAATTCTTCCTGTAAGAACATAAGGTTAAGTGCAAACCTCGAAGTTGAGAAATTTGCAAAAATCCAGTATGAAAAATATGAAAATTTGCATCTGAACTGAATTGCCCGTTAATAGAAAATGAATAGTTGGCCAGTTTCTTAATACAAATTTAAACTCCAGGAGAATTAGTAATTACCATTCGTCAAAACCTTGTTTTACATAATTCCACATCAAATCCACTTCAAAATAAGAATAGTATTAAGCATTTGACGTACTTTTGACGTGACAAAAGCAAATCACTCATGTATTTACTCGGATATGATATTGGGAGCTCATCTATCAAGGTGGCGCTGATCAAGGCAGATTCACATGAAACTGTCGATTTGATTCAATATCCTGAATCCGATTTTGATATTATAGCCAGGCAGAGTGGCTGGGCCGAACAGCAGCCGGAGCTATGGTGGCAAGATCTGTGTCTTGCCACTCAAAAAATCATAGCAAAAAACCATATCAAACCTATTGATATCAAGTCCATCGGTATTGGATACCAGATGCATGGGCTTGTTTTGATAGACAAGGATCAGCATGTACTAAGACCTGCGATTATTTGGTGTGACAGTAGAGCGGTCTCTATCGGACAAAGAGCCTTCAGTGAAATAGGTGAAGCTGAATGTCTGGAGAATTACCTAAACTCTCCGGGAAATTTTACAGCCTCCAAACTGAAGTGGGTGAAGGACAATGAACCTGAACTTTACGAAAAGATTGATAAAATCCTGCTCCCGGGAGACTATATAGCCATGAGGCTAAGCGGGCAGGTTCAAACCACTATCTCCGGTCTATCAGAAGGCATATTCTGGGATTTTAAAAAAAGGCAAGTTGCCACCAGAATTCTGGACTACTATGAGTTGACAGAAGATCATCTGCCGGAAATTGTTCCCACCTTTTCAGTACAAGGAAAAGTAACAGCGGAAGCAGCTGAAAGAACAGGGCTGATCCCCGGTATTCCAATATCCTATCGTGCAGGAGATCAACCAAACAATGCCTTGAGTTTGAATGTTTTGAATCCAGGGGAAATAGCCGCTACCAGCGGTACATCAGGAGTTGTCTACGGAATCGTTGACCGACCATTATATGATTTGAAATCCAGAGTAAACGCTTTCGCCCATGTCAACTATGAGGATAATCATGATCGAATCGGTGTATTGCTTTGCCTCAATGGCGCAGGTATCCAGTATGGCTGGATGAAAAATCAAATAGCGTTAAGTGGCCGCAAGTATGACGATATGGAACGCATGGCTAAATCGGTTCCCATTGGCTCTGACGGGCTTTGCATCCTTCCATTCGGAAACGGTGCGGAAAGAATATTAGAAGACAGAAACGTAAATAGTCATATTCTGAATCTGGAGTTTAATCGACATACAAGGGCACACATATACCGGGGTGCGTTAGAAGGTGTGGCATTTTCATTCGTCCATGGGGTCAATTTGCTGAAGGAAATGGGTCTGGACGTTGATATCATCAGAGTTGGTAATGACAACATGTTCAGGTCTGAGGTGTTTTCTATGACAATGGCTACTCTGCTTGATTGTCATATCGAAGTAGTAGACACCACAGGAGCCATAGGTGCAGCACGAGCTGCCGGTGTAGCTACTGGGATATATGCCTCCCTGGAAGATGCGCTCTCGGGAATCAGCCCTATGATGATTCATGAGCCACGCCTTAATAAAGCCCAGTGCAACCAGGCCTACAGCTATTGGCTGTCTTGCTTGGATAAAACGCTATATGAAATTCCATCAAGGGTGAACCGCCCTGAGGTATTGAAGGCTAAGAATGTCGACCTTAAGAAAGAGATTGAAGAAAAGAATAAGGAACTGGCCGCTTCACAAATGCAGTTGATGAACAAGAATGATTTCCTGGCCGAAGTAAAAAACTCTTTGGCTCAAATGGATAATCCGTCTGTCGCTCAAAACGACCTCAAGCAAATATCAAGGCTTATTTCAAAAATTGAAGATAATATAGGCAGCAACAAAGAGTGGAAAGCCTTTGAAGATCAATTCGATTTGCTCCACAGTGATTTCTTTAAAAAACTGAAGGGAGAGTTTCCTAAGCTTTCTGTCGCTGAAGCGAAGCTGTGCATGTTGCTGAAAATGAAGCTATCTACCAAAGAAATAGCCAACCAATTGAATCTGTCTGTCCGAGGTGTAGAAACCCGCCGCTATCGGCTTAGAAAAAAACTACAGCTCAATAAGGAACAGGCACTGGAGGATTTGTTGGATAGGATCTAATGCTTACGCAAACCATTCATGATAGTAATTAAGGTTTCTGGCTTCTTGCTTTCCAGATCGCTATCGTAATAATTTTGTATTCAAAGGCAGAAACCACTGTATCCAGTATTTTTCTGTTTTTGAGTAAAGTTCTTATTTTGTTTTGTTTAAATGCCTTGTAATTACTTTGAAGCATCTTCATCCAAGATCGACCTTGGCGTCCATATTTCATATATTGGGGAGCCCTTGCTACTCAAGCCGCTATGATGCCATTCTTCTTCCACCAGTTCATACTTGAATGGAAGCGATGCTCCAACCCGACTACCATCCTTTGAAAAGAATTCGATATTCTCTACATAGTCTCCATTTTCTGCGGTGTAGGTACCACCACCGGTTCCTGAAAATTTACCTGTTCCAGTATGAAAAGCAATCCACTGAAACCGGGTACCAGAAAGTATTTTCATCGTTTTCCTTTCGCCTGGAGTTCTTTTAGATATTTTTCCATCACGCTTTCTACCTGTGATCAAATAGGCATTGTTCAAAGCTCCAGGAGTACCATCATCTACTCTTTTCCAGGTGCTCTTTTCTGCTTCGAATTTTATTTTATCTCCATTCAGATTATAAACCGCACTTTGAGTTGTACCTACCTTAGCAGAATCTCTGCTATGAAACTCATAGGTAAGGGTAAATGTATTGCCTTCAGTACTCCATGAACCGCCCATGGTCATATCAAAGCGCTTCTCCTCTACATTATAAAATGTTTCTGCCATGTACCTACCTGCCAGGATGGCCGTTGCTGTCACTTTCTTGCCACTGTCATCCGTATAGGCAGTGGTCCATGCCCCCTTTAGTGCTTCGGTTTTGTCTACAGCTTTTGTCTCTACAGACGCCTCAAGCGATTCGGATGCAGTAGAATCAGTTTTGTTGGAATTACATCCAACTAAAACAATAACGCACAGTGCCGCAGATAAACTTAGAACTTTCATAACTATTTAATTTTGTGAATGATAAATTTAAGTATAATTAAGACTAATTATTTCAACATATCATATCTACGCTTTACTCTGGTTCTCCTAAATAATAAAAATGCCCATCCTCTGCACCGACTAACAGCTCTGGCTTACCATCCTTATCCCAATCGACTACAGTTGGGCTGGTAGTGTGTCCGGCTAGTCTGGAGTCTGTAACCGCTCCTTGATCCGTGAAATACACAAAACCATCCTCGGTTTTTGAATTTTCAAGAAAATGAATGCTTTCGCTATTCACCAGCAAGTCCAAATCTCCATCAGAATCCCAGTCTGTGAAACAAAACTTGCGCCTGCCGCTACCACCGTTTTCACTTGCATTGAGTCGTAGAAGCCCGGGTTCATTATCTACAACCTGATGCCTGCTTTTGTAGGCTGAATTATTGGTTGATTTGAATATTCTCTTGCCAGGTTTCAAAACTAATTTCCCTGCATTATCAAACCTTTCAAAGAAAGCCAAATACCCTTCATGATCCAACATGACCAAGTCCATCAAACCATCCTGATTCCAGTCGATAGCCACAGGTGTCGTGCGCCATTGAGTGGATAATTCATTGGGCTGTGGCGACCACCAATTCCATTTGGGTTTAGGTATTTCTCCTGGCCAGTCAACCTGTACTGGTCTGGCTGTTCCCAGTTTGGGTTTCTGTTTCTCACCGACATTTTTATACCACAGCACTTTACCCCATATGGAATTGACAATTACATCTCTCAAGCCGTCACCATCCCAGTCGGCCACTGACAAAGTGGTATATCCCCACTTGGCTTCACAAGGCCCCTGGATAGACCCAGAAGGTCCAGCAAGGATTCTAAGCGTTTCATCACCTGCATTTAGATAAATAGGTTTAGCAAAATTTGGTGGATTTGCGCCATCCAGGTTCTCGATAAACCCTACATAACCGGCCGTGTTGCCACAGATAAGGTCATCATCACCATCATCATCCCAATCGACTGCCACAGGTGTAACCAAGGCGCCAAATTTTACATTGTCCGCTTTTTGCTGGAAATACCGGGGCGAGTTAAATACCGGCATATGGTCTTTTACTTTTCCAGTATTCTCTACCCATGCCACCCGACCATCTTCATCTCCAACTATCAGATCCTGATCGCCATCCTTGTCCCAGTCAATGGCCGTAGGAATGATCATCTGTAAATCCATTTTCAGAATACCACTCTGATTTGCTAGCAGGCGTCCTGCAGAATAGATCGGATCGTTTCTGCTACCAATATTTTCGAACCACGTCATTTTATCAATAAACTCCCCACAAATTATATCCAAATCACCGTCACCATCAAAATCGGCAAAATTTGGTGAAGGAGCACCATACACATCTATAGGCTTACCTGCTGCCTCTACTTTCCCTTTGAGTGAGTATTTCTCGTCAACATTTTCAATTAAATAAACAAAACCATGCAATGGCCCATTCACCCATACTCCTTTGTCATTAAAGGCATTGTCCCATCCATAGTCTCCCCATGAGTCCATCCCGATAATGATGTCCATGTCTCCGTCATTTTCATAGTCCACCCATTTCCATTGTTTGAATCGGATTTTCTTCAGCGTTTTTTCCAAACTATCAGCATCAAATAGTGGTACTCCATTGTCGAGTTGAGTATTGAGGAAATCTTTATACTCCATATTTCCTACCGTCACTCTCGGTTCGTTATTTGGATATGAAACTTGCAGGTTTTTTGAACCCTTGCTGATTTTTACTGGTGGATTAAAGGTTGGAAACACGTCACCTGTAGGGTTTTCAAAGAAATAGGTACCATTAAAAGGTACATCCGGACAGGACACCACCAAATCAAGGTCACCATCCTGATCATAGTCCATAGGAATTGGCCATGCCCATAAGCCTACTCCCAAATCTACTGACATGTCCTTGTTCTGATACTTCACCCGCAAGTGATCTAGTGAGGTAGGATCAATATTTTCTGCCTGGACTTCTTTGACAACATTCTGTTGAGTTTCTTTTTGAGAGCAGCTTGCGATAATCGACAAACCAATGAATGATATGAGAAGCAAGTGGTTTTTCATGGGTTTGTTTAATTATGGTTTTTTTTCATAAAGTAAGGCTAGCACTTCACTTCGATCCCGACTTGTCGGGAAGAAGTCCCCTTAAGATACATCCTAAACAAGAATAACATTCTACAGTACTCTCAGAGACCTCCCTCCTTCGGAGGGCAGACTCGTTGACCTTGAGGTGACGATCTTAATCTAACGTCATTGCGAGCGCAGCGAAGCAATCTGTCCAAAAAAGAGCTGAGTCGGTACTCTCCAACAGATTGCTTCGTTGTTTCTCCTCGCAATGACAGCTTTATTAGGATTTCCCTGGTACATCTAAATATCCTTAGGGTCAATCACAACATATTTTATCGATTTTCTCCTGTATGTATATGTGATATATACCAGACCATCTTCTCCCTGAATTATTGCAGGGTAAGAATATTCCCCTTCCTGTCTTTCCAGCGTCATTACTGGTTTCCAATCTTTACCATCCACTGAAGTGGCCAGATTGAGCATATTACGTCTATTGGGGAAACCTCCTTTTTTGGTGGTATGGTTATAAATCAACAATTGACGACCATCTCTTAATGTAACAGCATCAGTACCGGCACTGGGATTAGGCAAACTGGTAGCTGTCATTTTGCTCCAGGTAAGCCCACCATCTTCCGACCAGCTTTGAGATATCACATCTTGTATGGTCCTACACAGGATTTGCATTTTGTTGCCAGGGTAAAACAGAATACTTGGTTGAATGGCATCAAATTCATACCCATCGTTGATATAATCAACTATCTCCCAGGTTTTTCCATTGTCATTAGACCTTTCAAAAAACACCCTCCATAGTAAATCCTTTCCTTCATAATATTCAATGCTTGTGGGACTTATGATGGTACCATTTTCCAATTGAACGGGCTTATTTTTGATAGGGCCAAGTAAGTCTCCATATTTTCCCTTGCCCATTTTCTTTGCTTTGGACCAACTCAATCCCCCATCTTCGGAAGTCATTATCATCCCCCACCATTCCCGTGGACTAGGCCCAACTTTGTAAAACAACAATAGGGGACCTTCTTTAGGCTGAAATAAAACCGGATTCCAACAAGGGTAGCGCAAATTGGCATTCTGAACACCGTTGGCAACTTCCACAGGCTTAGTCCAATTCCCATTCGTATTTCTGGAAACCCAGATACCCACATCTTTGTTTTTCTCTTCTGTACCACCAAACCATGCTGCAATAATACCTCCCTCGACCTCCTCAAGAGTGGAGGCATGACATTCAGGAGTAGGTTTGTTATCCAATGGATAGATAAGCTCTCCCGTGATATAAGCTTTATCTTCTTCTGGGTTTACAAGAGCGGGAAGATCATACTCTTGTGCACAGGCACAAGTAGCACTCATCATTAACAATAATCCAAATACTTCTTTCATATTATTATTCATTTGATTTATTTTTTATTAGCATCCCTCCTACAATTCCAACTAAGAAAATAGAACTGGTTCCAACTACAATGGTAAGATAAGAATGTAAACCCGAACCAAATGCCCCATCACCAAACACCATTTTGGATACACTCAACCACAACACAATCAACAGACCAACTATAACTCCCACAAGTGCCCCCTTTACGTTTTTATGTTTTGAAAAAACACCCAACAGGAATAACCCCAACATCCCACCACTAAAAATAGATGCAAGTTTCCACCATGTATCCAAAGCACTTTTTACATTAATCATGGCTATTCCTACACATATGCCTACAATACTAATCACGAAAGACGCCAGATAAAGCACCTTCATTTTTTGTTTGTCCGAGACTTCCCTTTTGACGAACTTTTGATAATAATCCGTTAAGAAGACCGTAGCAGCACTGTTGTAGCTGGTCGAAATGGTACTCATCCCAGCGGCAAATATTGAAGCAATTAACAAACCTGTGATACCCGCAGGTAGTTGGGTGACAATAAAGTGAGGGAAAATACTATCGGCTTTTCCTGCACTCTGCAACTCGATAGGCAACTCCGCCGCTCCCGCCTGATAGTATGCAAACAATGATGTACCTATAAAAAGAAAAAGCATTGAAACGGGAATGTACAACATACCACCCCAGAACGCCGATTTCTTTGCCTCAGCTTCGGTCTTAGCCAACATATAGCGTTGCACATAGTTTTGATCAATTCCGAAATTCTGTAGGTTGATAAAAACACCGTATACCAAAACCACCCAAAAAGTTGGCTGGGTCAGATCCAATCCGAAACTTCCAAGGCTAAACTTGTCACCTGAGGTTGCAATATCAAAAATTTGTCCTGCTCCCTCAGGCATACCAAGTAAAATAAACAACATGCAAATTATTGCGCCAGCGATAAGGATGATGCCTTGAATAGCATCGGTCCAGACTACTGCCTGAATGCCGCCCAGTGTTGAATATACCATAACAACTATACCCGTAATGGCGATAGTAGAAGCCAAATCCCAACCAAAAATGGCATTGATAGTCAAAGCCATCAAATAAAGAATCGTTCCGATTCGCATCAATTGGGTCAACAAGTACATGGTAGAAGCGTAAACCCTCGCCCAGGAACCAAAACGTTGTTCCAGGTAGGTGTAGGCCGATGGGCTATTGACTTCTCTATAAAGAGGAACAAATACCTTAATCGCAACTAATGCAGCAATGGGTAGAGAGAGACTGAATACGAATGAATTCCAATTTCCCTGGAAGGCAATTCCCGGCAGTGCCAAATAGCTAATGCTGCTAACGAACGTAGCAAATATTGACATAGTCACTACCCAACCCGGTATGTTGCTATTTCCTAATGTGAAGGATGATGAGGATTTGTTTTTCCTATAGAAAAGTCCGCCAACCACCACCACAGCGATAATGTAAAGAAAAAATACAAGTAGATCGAGTATAGCCATGTTAAGAGTTCTATCTAATTACCATTTGTGAATATCAATTCCTAATTCTTCAGCCAGCTGTTCAACAGCATAATACAGTTTATCAAACTTCACATAGTCCTGATAGGTAAATACATCTGTTTTGGTCCTTGTAAAAAGGTCGATTTCCAGTCCTCTTTTTTTCATAAAATACTTAGCAGAGGTTGGATAACAGGTGTGAATAAGCACATCAAAGCAAGTAATGAAGGCATTGAGTTTTTTCACTCCCTCACTTTCCAGGTCAGTGCTCTCGGAAAAATAATTGATAAACTCAGGGTAAAAATTTGAAGATGTAGAGGCAAAGCCCTTTGCTCCTGCTTTGATCGATTCTAGCCCCGTGGCTATGTTGGCATTGTAAATCCCAAATTCTGTTCCTGCAACTGCACTTAGTTTCAATTTGATCTCATCCAAATGACAGGAAGTTTCCTTGACAAACTTAAACCTTCCGCTCTTGGCCAACCATCCAGTGATCTCAGGCGACAACAACCTTTTATATGGAACAGGACATTCGTAAACTCCCAGGTCAATTCCGTCAGTACCTTTAATAATTTTATCAACTATGGTTTTCCATTCATCATCCGTCTGGGCTTCTAATGTTATTTGGTTAGAATTGATAATAACGGCAGACACTCCGGTATCATAGATTTTTTTAATGAATTCTATATGTTCATCCACATCATAGCCGAAAGTTCCAGTTGCTACCACCTCCTGTCTCTGGTTCACCTGGTCAACCACGGCTCTGGTAAGCTCTATCCTTTCATTATCAGAAAGTTCATACATTTCCCCTGAAAGGCAATTGGTAAACAGTCCTGTCGAACCGGTGCTGATGTAGAACTCTGTCAATTGATTGAGTGCGTGATAGTCAATTGCGCCATCGGCCGTAAACGGTGTAATCATGACCGGAATACTCTCGAAATTCTTTTTTATCATTGAGTTGGTGAAATACTTAATCAACAAATTTAATATAAGAATTAAGGGGTATGTTTCTATATTTTAGCTTCCGGTTACAGTATATTGACCTTAATGCCAATCCAAGAAAATATAAACCTCAGATAAGCTGCAAAAAACTACGAATTGTATATCTCTGAATATCTGGCCCTGTAACTTCCAGGGGTTTGACCACAGACCTCTTTAAACTGGCTATTAAAATGGGCAATGTTGTTATATCCCGACTGAAAGGCTATTTCGAATATAGCATAATCCGAATCCTGAAGCAACTTACAGGCGTACCCGATCCTCACTTCTTTAATATAGTCAAACAACGATTTTCCTGTGTTGCGTTTGAAAAAACGACAAAGGGCACTATTGGTTATATTACTTTGGTCGGCAATGGCATCTAAGCGTATTTTTTCAGAAAAATGAGATAGTATATATTCATATATCACTCTCAACTTCTGTTTTTCAGGAGTTTCAGATTCATTTGAATAACCGGGAAGAACTAACGTATTACGCTCCTTGCTACCGACAAGTATTTCAAAGATCTCAAGCAAATATATAAATCTTCTCAGTCTGTTTGCATTGAACATGTTCAGAAGTATATCCTTCACCTGGTCGGGCGCATCATTTTTGAATTGAATTCCTGACTTTGCCTCATGGATAAGGTTGTATATAGGTCTCAACTCCAGGGAATTGAAAAATAACTCTCCATCCATGTTTTCATTGAAATGAATGGTTAGACATTCGGGTTCACTTCCCTTGGCTACTCCCTTCACTTCCCAGCAATGCGGTAAGCCTGAACCAATTAATACAAGATCCCCTCTCGAAAAGCTATGAATATTATCGCCGACAAAGCGGGTTCCCCATCCAGATAAAATATAATTCAATTCACAATTTTCATGTGAATGTATCTTATAAGTGTTAGGAGTCATCACCGTTCTTCTAATGGAGAACAACTCGTTGGTGGGAACTGAAATATGGGTTTTATTGACTTCCATTAGCGGTACAAAACTGATCCGTAAAATAATCAGATACGATCAAAGAAAGAATAAATTCCATTACTCAGTGAATATTACGACTATCATCTATACTCAAAAGGATAGTATATTGATGTAAATAAGTACAAGACTCATACTCTACCTAGGAGTAGCCTATCATCAATTCAAGTAGTGACTACCTAAAAAGAAAAACCCTCATTTCTAAAAAGAAATGAGGGTTTCGTTTATCTAATTCTAATTTCTATTTTCCTCCGTAAAGTTTATAGACTTCAGCTCCCGCACTTAAGAAAGCGCCAGTACCATAAACTTCACTCTTGTCGGGCCATGCTTTGCCAGGTGCTGCGCCGATAGGCTGCACATATCCCAACATACCATCGTCAGTTACATAGCTCACCATAGCATTCCAGCCTTTCTCTACTGCTTTTCCATACTTATCTTTATCCAAGATTCCTTTGTTGATTCCCCATGCCAATCCGTAAGTGTAGAAAGAAGAACCACTAGTCTCTGGCGTTGGGTAAAACTTCTGACCCAACAAGCTCATCGCCCAGTGACCTTCAGGGGTCTGTATTTTTAGTAGCTTTTCAGCCATTTTATTATAGATGTCTAAGAAGTACTTGTATTCATCAGTATTTGGGTCAAGTTCTTCCATAACATTCGTAAGTCCAGCGAATACCCAACCGTTTCCTCTTGACCAAAATATTTTCGTGCCGTTATCCAGCTTGCCCATATAACTCTCATCTCTGTAGTACAAACTCTCATCTTTGTCGAATAAGAAATCAGTGGTCGCTTTGAATTCTTTCATCAAAAAATCGAGATACTTCTGTTCTTTGGTAAGGTTATACAGCTTTGCCCAAACAGGTGGAGACATGAACAAAGCGTCACACCAGTTCCACCTGCTTTGGTGATAGGGTGATCTCCAGTTCATCTTGGTTTGCGCGGGGTGGTGCATGATGAAATTGAATTGCTCCTTTGTAGGCTCAATCATTTTTTCATCTTTGTACTTACGATACAATTCGATATACATTTGACCCACCGTATGATCATCAGCATGGTATTTTCTTCTGTGCAGCATCCAGTCATTTTCAGTCCCAATATTTTTCATCCAGTTGTAGTACTTATCGCTATCTGCTATAGCAGCCCACTTTATCATACCAACATATAATGCACCATTCGTCCAGTCTAAATGATGGTGAGCTTTAGGTCTACTAAATGAATCACGGAAGTGTATGATTTGCCAGTCGGCAACCTTTTCCATAATTTGTTTCACTTCATCCGGCTTGATTTTCTGCCCTTGTGAAGTGTGTGCAAGGATCATAACCAGGAACATAAAAATAATTCGTGCAGTCTTCATTCTTTGTGCTTTTATAGTGTGAAAAGGGTATTACACATTAATAATGCCAACCCTCTGCGAAATTAACAAAAAAATACAATCGATTGTATTTTTACAACTACTTATTTAACCAAGGGTCGCTTATCCTCTAAGTTTACCAAATTTGACACTTCGTTTCTTTAAGGTCGTTACCAGTGATATGAGCGTAGAATCACATGGTGTCCTTATTTATTAAACTTCGTTTGGAAATACTCTTTCACTTTATCATGAATATGAACCTTTCCTGGCTTGATATCTAGCTCACCACCATCAATAATTGATTATAGGATTGTTGCGCTTATCCTACGACCATGGTTGTCTATAAACCGAGGTTTGCATTGAGATGATCAAATTAAAAAAGAGGCCGTGATCAAATCCAAGTGATTCATTCACGACCTCAATAAAATATGGGCAACAACTTGCTTATGGCACTGGTTCCTCAGTAGCTCCATTGTTTACTTTTTGAAATTCCACATTGCGCATTAATCTTTTCTGGATCTTTGCTGGACGGTAGTTTACATAGAATTTCTTAAAAGAATTTGGATTTACTTCTTCAGGGGTGTCCACTCCCTTGCTTCCTAAGTATGGTAAGAATGTTCCAAACTGTGACAAGTCCAGAATCTGACCATTGCTTAAGTAGTGATTGCTTCTTTTAAAGAAAGCTTCCAATACAGCGTATACCGCTGTGGTACTTAACAAGTTCATTTCGGCGATATCCTCAGCAAATTTACGGGTATCAACTTTTTCTCCTCTAACAAGGGATGCGTAGTACTTGGTTGTGCCACCACCAACCACTCCCGGCTGGCCTTTGGGCACTACTTTATATTTGACAGACATGATATTATTATTTAAAAAGTGAAACATAATTTAACTGTGCTTCGCGTACTGTAGTACTGGTAAGACGTACTCATCTTTGGCAGATAGACCTTAGGAATGCTGACAATACTTGTCCGGAGCTTTGCTAAGAGATTCTTGCAACAATATGGGTGCTTTGCTTGGTCGTAGCTGTAAGAAGTGCGACGTAGCGGTACTTGGGCTTGCGAAAGCTTTGATTGTCAATACTTGTGCGATGACTGGTAATAATTGTCGAAACTTAAGTAAAGACAATGGTTGTATCGAGTGGCCTTTTCGATGTGTCTTCAAGACAATTTTCTAAATACAAAACCCATTCCAAAAACATCATTTTAAATGCTAAAAAATGTTAAAATTTAACATTCTAAAAATCACGTTTGATTTTCAAAAAGAGACGCGTCGTTTTCAAAATTAGACGCGTCGTTTTTCAAATTAGACGCGTCGTTTTTCAAATTAGACGCGTCGTTTTTAAAAAGAGACGCGTCATATTTCAAAAGGGACTTGTGGCATTAAAATTATCACATAAGGTTTTGCAAAATTTAAAAAAAAAGCCAAAAAGATTCTGTGTATTAAATAGTGATTTGGCTTCCGCCCCCAATCTCATATCCCAATGGAAATTACATCCTTCTACCACTTATTTGACGTAGTGTATTTGGTGGTAAAGGGAGCTGTTACCAGGATTCAGCTCGTATCTGTGAGTGGACTGCTTATTGAGGTATCATGCTGAAATGTGCACTGTTTAAAAATTGGGTTTGGAGCAGTTCCAGAGACTATTGTGACATAGAAACCGGGAAAATTGATTTGGTGATTATTAAATAGTGAATGTAATGCATTAGGGGTCGTAACGGACGACCATTGGGGCTTTCAGTTTCACACATTTCGTCTACGAATTTTTTTATCATTCATCTCCGTCGGGAAAAAGTCGGTGATATAGACTGTTTTATTTGTTTCTTCTACGAAATATATAATCTTAATGGATTTCCTGGAAGTATAATAATACAGCAGGAAGCGGTGGTCTTTTCCCAGTATATCAAGTTTGTCTTCCTTTCTTCCCCTGCGAGGTTCCTTGTCCAAAGACATGGCCATATCTAATACTTCATTAGATTTTCTGTCAGCACTTTCTTCCGAATGATATTTATAAAGATATTCAAGTAATTGTAAATAGTGAAATTCTCCTTCAGGGGTTATTTCTACTATATAGCCCTGTTTTTCTTCCATGCTTGAACATCCTTTTTAAAGTCATTGATATTCCTCGTATCACCCTGCTCTATTGACCTCATTGAAGACTTTGCCCTTGCTACTTGTTCGCTATCAGTCGTTGTAAAAAACTCCTTCTGAACCTCTTCCTTTTTGAATTCTCTTTTTAATAATCTTAAATAGAGATCAAGCAATTCATTATCATCAATCTGTTCCACCAATTCATGTATGGTTTGTTTTACAACTTGTGTATCCATAATATTTATTATGATGTTTTTCCAAAGATAACGATTTCCTCACTATTCCAGCTTAGCCCATTTTTGATTCTTTCTGGAAAGAATAGACTATTTAATCGATACACAAATAGTTGTGAACATGGTTTTGTCGAAAATCAGAAGACTAGTTGAGGAGCAGTGCCAGGGATTATTGAGGTATAAAAACCATGAAAATTGATTAGGTGTTTATTGAATAGTGAATGTAATACAGAAGGGATCGTAGCAGGTGCAACCAGTGAAAGGGAAATAGGACTGTTTTAGAATTTCCTACCCCGCAAATAGAAGGGTACGGACAGTGAGGCCTCATCCTTTCATCTTGATAGGATCCTGGCGAGTATCAAAGAAGTCTGTTATATAAACTGAACTAGTTACGACTTATTCTATTTTAAGTCACTATCTACAAGGAGGAAAGCTTTGGCTTCAGGTGCATCTTTATCTTTCCAACCATAGAAGAGTAACATCCCCTCAACAAGACTTCCATCAGAGTTTGTAACCGGTTGAATATTGTTGAATTTCCAACCTGGATATTTGGCTTGGTCTGGTTTCAATTCTTGCAACTTTTTCCAGGAATTGCCATTGTCAGAAGAAACCCATTCTTCAACCCTTCCTCCGCCGTGCTTGTCCATAAAACCACCGGTTTTGAGATATTTGGAATTTCCCTTATCAAATTTATCTCCCGCACTCTTTCCTTCTACCCATTCTGTATCAATGTAATGTTCCCCAACGACTATATAAGCGTGATAAACACCATCTTCATCTAATTGAATATGGCAGCTATTCCATTGGTGATTTGAAGGAGCAATCACAGTTTTCTTCCATTCACCTTTTGTTTGGCGGACAAAATAATAATTATGGTCCTCAGTAGTCTCTTCAGAAAGAACATGGAGAAAAGCAGGGTTTCCATCTTTATCAAGTACTATATCCGGAGGCACTCCCGCACCTCGTCCTTCGGTATCCCAAATAAGACATTTTTGATTGGCCTGGTCAATGTCAATTGGTGTATCCATTTGCTCTCCATCAAAATTATACACCTGGTTGGTTTCTAAATCTACCTTCACATAATACAGGTTGTATTTCCATTCGTTACTGACGGCTTTTTTATACCTTTTATTATAAAATCTTGCAGGATCATTCTGTTTGTTGTCATCATAAGTCATAAAAACCACATGTAAATACCGACCATCTTTGCTGGGCAGTTTGGTTTGATAGGAAGACCATTGAAACCTCCCTTTACTATCCATATCTGTCACTGGATTTTCAGGTCCAGTCCAATTAGTTCCATTGTCATCCGATACCCTATAAGTCCATGAACCTATATGGCCTTCATCCCGGTAATACACTAATTCTTTATTACCAGCAACTTGATAAAAGGTGGGATAAGAAATACTGGGAGCTATTTGTGAAGTCTCGCTCCAATCTTCGCGACCATCTCCAATGTCAGCGGTTTTTTTTGAAATCAAGTGCGTCCCAGGAGTTTTATGACAACCATAAAGAATATGCAGGAAATCTTGGTTGTCAGACCATATTACTGGCGCAAAGTGATGGTCTCTATGCGCCGGTCCAAGAACTATCGCTTCTGAAAATTCTTTTTTAGACAAATCAAATGTTATGGCCATAGGTTTAGATTTTGATTTGCCTGGTTCTCCCTTTTCACCACCTGCATTGATGGCCAGGTGTACTTTCCCATTCAGGTATACAGACTGAGGCCTTTGTCTTCGATCATATAACATCTTAATTTGACCACCTTCTCCAAATGGTAATACGCTATATCTCGTTTTTTCAATAACCTGAGCTTTTCCATTAGGAAGCGAAATCAACCCTAGGATGGCAACTATTATAAGTTTGTACATTATCATCGACTGCATTTCTTATTCACGTCTACAGGGCCACAATTGAATCATTGGCTTGCCATTTAGTACTAAATTAGTTGTTACTTTTTATTTCAAATTTGCTCGAGGAGATAGTAGTTCAATCCAACTCTTTTAGTCGATTATTCTTCCACCAAGCCATTACCACCATTTGATGGTTGTACAAAACAACATCTCTAAGGTGAGTCCCTACGATGGCATCCGAACTGGATCCTCTGAAATATTCATCTCCAAAAAAAGGTATTTATAGTGGATATATTCCAGAAAGGTAAACAGATTTTGCATGATTGCTATTTATCAACCACTCCTCTTATGTGAAGAGTAACAAAACAAGGGAGATTGCAGATTGATACTCTGTATTATATTTTGAAATGACAAAGGGGACATGGATTTGAAATGGATCTACCTGGAGGATTTTTTGTTCTTTGTATTTCCTGATGAATGTTCTGGAATCGTCCCTCTGAAACCCAATATCACTGAGTCGCATCGAATTGTTAAGCAATGTCAATCCTTAAAATTAACTCACCCCTTATACTGCTCATCCGCAAACTGAAATACTTCTGAGCTGGTTCTGGCATTTAATAGAATCTGTTTCAACTCCTCAAATACCTCCGGATATTCATTAGCCAAATTAGATGTCTCAGATGGATCCTTTTCCAGATCAAATAATTCAAGAGTGGTTAAGTCCGGTTTTCCCACATTGTACTGAACGAGCTTCCAGTTGCCTTTTCTAATGGCTCTTCTCCCTCCTCTTTCGTGAAATTCCCAATATAGATAATTGTGCTTTGTCTGTTTTCCACTGCCCAATAATGTAGGAGCAAAAGATATCCCGTCTACATTCTTTGGCGCTTGTATTCCAGCCAGATCAGCCACAGTCGGCATTACATCCCAAAATGCCGAAACATGTTTAGAAGTTGAGCCTGCCTTAATCTTTCCAGGCCAACGGGCAATCATTGGGACTCGAATGCCTCCCTCGTATAGGTCTCTCTTATAACCCTTAAGCACCCCATTGCTGTCAAAAAAGTCCGGGTCTGCACCACCTTCCTTATGAGGTCCATTATCTGAAGTGAATATGATAAGTGTGTTTTCTTCCAACCCTAATTCTTTCACCTTGGCTACAATCTCACCCACTTGCTCATCCAGTAATTCCACCATGCCAGCAAAAGCTGCATGTGATTCTGGCTGAGAGCCATAGCCTCCAGTTTTATAGGATTTACAATCCTCATCGCAACCTTCATAATTATGCTCCGGTTCCAATTTGCCTCTATGCCTTGCCATGTACTTCTCTGGAACCTTCAACTCCGCATGTGGAATGATGCTTGGTACATAAGCGAAAAACGGACGGTCTTTATTCTGTTCAATAAAATCCAGTGTCTTCTGATGAATAATCTCAGGGCCATATACGCCTTCTTTAGTTCCTTCATTTCCCGCCAGCATTACCTTTTGCTCATTTTCCCACATGTGGTAGGGATAATAGTTATGTCCAATCCGCTGGCAGTTATATCCATAGAAATAATCAAATCCCTGATTATTGGGCTGTCCTTCAGAACCGGGAAATCCCAACCCCCATTTACCAAATCCACCGGTTGCATAGCCCTGGGCCTTGAGAAGTTTTGGTAGTGTCAACACCGAATCAGGAAGCGGATGTTGTCCTTCTGGCCGTACTTCTTTATTTCCCCGAATCGGAGTATGGCCAGTATGCAAAGCAGTCATAAGCGCCGATCTGGAAGGCGCACAAACGGTTGCTCCGGAATAGTGCTGTGTAAACAACATCCCCTCTTTGGCCAGCTGATCGATATTTGGCGTTTTGATTTTTTGCTGGCCATAGCAGCCCAGGTCCCCATAGCCCAAATCATCCGCCAGGATGTAAATGATATTCGGCTTTTCGGGTATGGCAACTTCCTGCTTGGTCTCACTTTTTTTACAAGCGAAAAGGACAAACAACAAAAACAGATAGTAGGGTTTTAATACACTGGACTTCATAGTTGGAAATGTAATAGACTGAAATTGCTTTATATAGTTAAAGTAGAAATGTTTATTTGCTCTTAGGAATAAAATCAGGATCAAATTCAGGATTTGGTTCTGATGGTATTGGTCCGTTCACTTCATTTCTCCAATCATTGAGCTTTTGAAGTAGTTCCTGCGCTTTATAAGAATTGGTTTCAGCAAGGTTATTTCTTTCCCCCAGGTCCACTTTCAAATTGTAGAGTTCCAGACCGCCATCCTCAAAATATTGATGCAGCTTCCAGTCTCCATCTATAATAATAGAACCAGGTCGTGTGCGAAAAAGACTATCCCTCCCATCATCCAACTTTCGGCTATAAGCCTGAAGGTAGATTGGAAAATGAAACATCAATGGTCTTGAGCTTAGTTTTTCTCCTTTTAGCAAAGGAAGTAAAATCTCACCATCTAATATCTTACCAGGAATTTTTACGCCCAACATTTCCATAAAAGTTGGATAGAAATCCATGTTGACAATTGGCGTATTGTTCTTAACTCCTGCTTCCACAACACCTGGCCACTTTACAATATATGGCACCCTAATCCCACCTTCGTAGTAGGAACCCTTTCCAGCGCGCAAAGGGTCTTGCTTTGATACTGCCCGTATGCCACCGTTATCAGAGGTAAATACTACAATCGTATTCTGGGTCAATTCGAACTCCTTCAGAGCACTTAACAATATACCAATATTAGTATCGACCGTCTCGACCATAGCCGCATAAACCGCATGTTTTGTTTCATCTGATCCCCGCTTCTTTTCATACTTTTCAACCAACTCTTCTTTGCCCATCAAAGGCGTGTGTACCGAGTAAAAAGGTAAATACAAGAAAAATGGGGATTCCTTATTGTCCTTTAAGAATCTAACCGCCTCGGCAGTCAGTCTATCAGTCAAATGCTCCCCTTCAGGGCCATTTTCAATATGCTTCAAACCGTAGGGGCTAAAGTATCCACCTTTTCCGGGGCTACCGTTGTGGCTGCCAGCAACGTTGATATCAAAGCCTTGCGTTCTTGCATCTTCACCCAAGTGCCACTTACCAATGGTAGCAGTTTTATATCCTGCCTTTTGAAACATCTCAGCAAGGGTAATGGTAGAATCAGCGAGGACAGTGTTGTTTGGAGTCGGTATGATCCTTCTGGTTTTGGCATTCCCCCTATCTGAATTGCCCACCGTAAATATACGGTGACGTGATGTCGTTTGTCCACTCATCAGGCAGGCTCTACTCGGAGCACAATTAGCAGCTCCAGCATAACCATTGGTAAAAACCATCCCCTCACTGGCCAACCTATCGATATTTGGTGTCTCATGGAACTCATTGCCCATGTAGCCCAGATCCTTCCAGCCCAGGTCATCAATATTGATAAACAACACATTTGGAGACTTGCTTTGTTCTTTTTGCTTTGGCACAGGATTGCATCCAGTGTAGAATACTACGATAATTAGAAGAAGTGTATAATTGTATGATCGCATTGGTGTAAGCATTGATAAATAAGGCCTATCGCTGAAAAACTAATTTCGCTAATATAGCTGAAATATACGCCAGAGCGCACACCTGAATACCCCTCCAAATTCAAAATAATTTTTGACGTATCAATGAATATTAGTGAAGCGTGAATGAAGTATTACATTTCGTCAATAGCTTTCGCTTTGCCATTTTCTTTGTTGAAGATTTTAAACACCCGAGTAATTAAGAAGCAATGTATTTAATAGGATATGATATAGGCAGTTCTTCCATCAAAGCAGCATTAGTGGATGGAGCCTCAGGAAAGACCCTCGGTGTAGCTCAATTTCCCGAAACAGAAATGGATATCATTTCTAGAAAACAAGGATGGGCAGAGCAACAGCCAGAATTGTGGTGGGAAAATATTGGACATGCCACCAAGAAATTATTGGAACAAACCGGAGCTAACAAAGCCGACATCAAGGGTATTGGCATTTCATATCAAATGCACGGGCTGGTATTGATAGACAAGGAAGGGCACGTTTTACGCCCGTCCATAATATGGTGCGACAGCCGTGCTGTTGAGATTGGCAACAGGGCATTCGATGAAATTGGTGCGGACAGGTGCTTATCTCACTTGCTCAATTCCCCTGGCAATTTTACTGCTTCTAAATTAAAATGGGTGAAGGACAATGAACCAGCCATCTATGAAAAAATAGATAAGATTATGTTGCCTGGTGACTACATCGCCTACAAGCTCACTGGTGCGGCCAGGACGACTATCTCTGGGCTTTCAGAGGGTATGTTCTGGGATTTTGAAGAAAACAGTGTTGCTGATTTTCTACTTGAAAATTATGGAGTAAGCCATGACTTGATCCCTGAGATTGTTCCGACATTCTCTGACCAGGGCAGACTAAATGGCGAAGCAGCTAGCTTCCTGGGCCTCAATCCAGGGACTGTAGTTGGGTATAGAGCAGGAGACCAGCCAAACAACGCCATGTCACTTAATGTCCTGAATCCAGGTGAAATCGCCGCAACAGGGGGAACATCCGGTGTGGTGTATGGCGTGGTAGACAGACCTTTTATAGATAAGCAAACAAGGGTGAATTCTTTCGCCCACGTAAACTATACTAAAGAAGACCCGAGGATTGGAGTGTTGCTGTGTGTGAATGGTGCAGGGATTCAATATAGCTGGATGCGCCAAATGCTTGCGTCAGACAATGTATCCTACAACGACCTGGAGCGCATGGTATCAACAGTAGAGGTAAACTCCGATGGCTTAAGAATTATTCCATTCGGAAATGGTGCAGAAAGGGTTTTGCAAAACAATGACGTTGGAGGGCATATAGTAAATATACAATTCAACAGACACAGCAAGGCTCATTTTTATAGAGCCGCACTAGAGGGGATTGCCTATTCGTTCATTTACGGAGTAGATGTAATGAAATCATTGGGACTGAATACAAACGTGATGAGAGTAGGCAATGACAACCTATTTCAATCGGCTATTTTCTCCACTACCATAGCGACTATCCTGGATTGTGAAATAGAAATGATCGAAACCACGGGTGCTGTAGGGGCAGCTAAAGCGGCCGGTATTGCTGCGAATATCTATGGTAATACCACTGAGGCCTTTGAAGATGTAAACGTCATCAAAACATACCAATCAGAAGGCAAAAGAGAAGTATATCAAAGTGGTTATGAAATCTGGAAATCAGATTTGGAAAAAATATTAAACTAAGCTTTACAAGTACAAAAAGAATAAAATACAAAAAAATACTATTGACATGGGAGACACAAACATTGTAACAGGAGACAAGGAATTTTTCGAAGGAATAGGAAAAATCCAATATGAAGGAAGAGGATCAGACAATCCTTTGGCATTTAAATTTTATGATGAGAATAAGGTAGTAGCAGGCAAAACCATGAAAGAGCATTTCAGGTTTGCAACTGCCTACTGGCATACCTTCTGCGGAACAGGTGCAGACCCATTTGGCCCGGGAACAAAAGTATTTCCATGGGATGCCAAAGATGATGCATTGGCTGCAGCAAAAGACAAGATGGACGCTGCTTTTGAGTTTATCACCAAAATAGGCATACCATACTACTGCTTTCACGATTTTGATTTGATTCAGGAAGGTTCAACACTAAAAGAATCCACTGAAAGATTGGAAGCCATCACTGACTATGCATTGGAAAAACAAAATGCTTCGGGAGTTAAACTGCTTTGGGGTACAGCTAATGCATTCAGTAACCCGAGATACATGAATGGCGCAGCTACAAATCCAGACTTTGATATAGTGGCCTATGCAGGCGCACAAATCAAAAATGCCCTGGATGCCACCATCAAATTGGGTGGTGAGAATTACGTATTTTGGGGTGGACGTGAAGGCTACATGTCTTTGCTCAACACCAACATGAAAAAGGAGATTGAGCACTTTGCTACCTTCCTTCACATGGCTAAAGACTATGCACGTTCTCAAGGTTTCAAGGGAAGCTTTTTCATTGAGCCTAAGCCAATGGAACCTTCCAAACACCAGTATGATTTTGATGCCGCTACAGTGATCGGGTTTTTGAGACAGTACGATCTAATGGATGATTTCAAACTAAATATTGAAGTAAACCACGCAACTTTAGCACAACACACATTTGCACATGAGTTACAGGTTTCTGCCGATGCAGGATTGCTCGGAAGTATTGATGCCAATCGTGGAGATTACCAAAACGGATGGGATACTGATCAATTTCCGGTAGACATCTACGAGCTAACAGAAGCCATGCTGGTAATCCTTGAAGGAGGTGGAATCCAAGGTGGTGGTGTAAACTTTGATGCTAAGACCAGAAGAAACTCGACAGACCTAGCAGATATTTTCTATGCGCATATTGGTGGTATGGACGTTTTCGCACGTGCCCTTTTGACTGCAACCGATATTCTTGAAAATTCTAACTATAAAAGCCTGCGAAAAGCGAGATACAGTTCTTTTAATACCATTCAGGGAAAAGAATTCGAATCCGGTAAAATGGATCTCGCATCTTTAGCGGATATCGCCCACAGCAATGGCGAACCTAGCCTCAGAAGCGGTCAGCAGGAATTATTTGAAAACATAATCAACAACCATATCTAGTAGAAAGAAAAAAGGTGGAAAGTTGAAAGTTTGCCACAAACGGCACCACACTTTCATCTTTCCTCTTTTGCTTTCATACTTTTCACTTTAACCTACAAACACTTTGGAAAATCAACAAAAAGAAAACAAACTCTACATTATCGGGATAACCCTGGTAGCCACATTGGGTGGTTTCCTTTTTGGTTTTGATAGTGGTGTCATCAACGGAACAGTAAAAGGACTGGAATCCGCTTTTGACGCCCAGGATATTGGCAGTGGGTTCAACGTAGCTTCAATGCTATTGGGCTGTGCAGTTGGGGCATTCTTCGCTGGACGATTGGCCGATCTTTACGGTCGAAGAGCGATGCTCATAGCTGCTGCCTTCTTTTTTATTATTTCCGCCTGGGGTTCAGGTATAGCCACTTCTTCCTTCGAATTCATCATTTATAGAATCATTGGAGGAATAGCTGTAGGAGCGGCATCTGTGATGGCACCAGCCTACATCAGTGAAATTGCCCCGGCGCGGTATCGAGGTGCTTTGTCCACGGTGCAGCAGGTAGCGATCATCACAGGCTTATTTATTTCATTCCTGAGTAACTATAGTCTGGCGGGTATGTCCGGTTCGGCAGAAAATATCCTCTGGATGGATTTCGAAACCTGGCGTTGGATGTTTTGGATGGAACTACTTCCAGCATCAGTCTTCCTGATTTCTCTTTTCTTTATTCCTGAGAGTCCAAGGTTTTTGGTGGTAAAACAAAAGAAGGATACGGCATTGAAGGTTTTAAACAAGCTATATGGAGACAGTGTAGGGCAGTCCAAGTTAGATGAAATTGATGCTTCACTAGCAGCAGATCATCACAAACCAAGTCTATCAGATTTGTATGATAAGACCCTGGGTCGCATAAGGCCAATCGTTTGGATAGGTATAGGTCTAGCTTCGTTTCAGCAGTTTGTTGGCATCAATGTAGTCTTCTACTATGGTGCGGTGCTCTGGCAGGCAGTTGGCTTTGGTGAAAGTGATGCCCTGTTGATCAATGTTGTATCAGGTGCATTGAGTATTGGAGCCGTAATTGCGGCACTACTACTGGTTGATAAGATTGGACGCAAGCCGCTATTGGTCATTGGCTCTGTAGGCATGAGTATCACACTTTTTTTGGTGGTTATTGCCTTCTCAACCGGCATGTTGGTAACTGACCCTACCACAGGAGCTAAGACATTGGACTTGTCCGACTCTATGGGTATGTTGGCGTTGATATCAGCCAATCTATACGTAATCTTCTTTAACTTCTCCTGGGGACCAGTAATGTGGGTAATGCTAGGAGAAATGTTTCCAAATCAATTACGTGGTTCAGGACTGGCTGTCGCGGGTATCGCTCAGTGGGGCTCCAACTTCCTGGTGACGCTCACCTTTCCAATAATCTTGGCTTCTGCAGGACTAGCGTTTGCTTACAGTCTATATACACTTGGTGCAGTCATTTCAGTGTTCTTTGTCATCAAGTATGTATACGAAACTAAAGGAAGAGAACTGGAGCAGATGGAGGGCTGAAATATTATTAAATATCCTTGATTCATTTGAAAGAGCAGGTCGTTTGATCTGTTCTTTTTTGTTAACCCAGTATTTTACCCAGATCGAGCATTTCTTCTTCAGTTAACTCATTCTGGACTAACTCAAAAAATACCCTCTCTTCTTTTCGAATATGCTTTTCCAGGAATGCGGCCATTTCAAACAATGCTTCTTCCCAGCCTTGGCTTGAATCAATCTTTTTAAAGAGTTCGCTTAAAGTTTGATGTTCCTCAATAATCTCCTTGGACAGTTCGGCTAGTTTCAAGTTTCCTTTCGCCACCCAAGGAATCAATTTTTCCTCCTCCTCAGCAAAATGGTGCTTTAAACGATCTCTATAAAAGCTGAGCGCATAGTCCCGCTTACCGGATAAAGTTTTGGGATATCCTTTGACTTCCGGTGCTCCCTTTTTACAGACGAAAGCCACAAAAAGTGCACTGCGATGAAACCGGGATAATGGGGTAAGCGAAGGATGGCGTTTAAGTGGGCTCAAGACTTGATTCAATTATTTGATGAGATCTAGATGATTATTTCGTCATCCAAATCCATTCAATAGATCCATATTTATATTTATCCTCGGTTAAAACACTTCGGCTTCCCTTTAGTTTTCCACTTTTGTCTTTAAATACACTCAACTCTTCAATGGTGTAATCGTGATTTTGATAATTGTAAGTTTGCCCGTCATCGTTATACATTTTGTAATTACCTTCTTCTGTACCATAATATCTCACCTGTAATGATTGGGTATCAATATCAGATAACATTGGAATGATAGCCCCATCTTTAACAAATAAAGGAATCTGCTCAAGAGTGGTTTTTACATTGATTACTTCACCATTCCCTGCATATTTCCCAGTGTAAAAATCGAACCATCTACCCTCCGGTAAAACGACTGACCTTTCTTTTTGTCCGACAAAAACTGGAGCTACCAATATTGATTCACCCATCATATATTGGTCAGTCGATTCGATCAAATCTTTTTCAGCATAGGGGTTCTCTACTCCATCCAATTCTCCTCCTATACTGTTTGACTTTTCTGCATACCCCCCTTCCAGCAACATTGCCCTAAATGGAGGAATACCTTTTTCATTATACTCATAAAATGCTGTGTAGAGATACGGTAGCAACTTCATTCGCAATTCAATGTTGTCTCGCACCATGTCGGTTACCTCAGGGTAGCTCCATGGTTTTGTGCCCGACGACCATGCATTGAGCATCATCAAAGGTGAAAAACAAACCGTTTGGAACCGTCTTATCCATTCCTCCGCTGAGTTGGCACTTCGAATTTCAGGAGTCCATAAAACTCCCGACAATGATGAATTAATTAGTGCAGTTACATATCCTTGGTGATTATAGTGATCGCTGTAAATAACGAAATTATGGCTACTTGCTCCAATATAGGATGATCGTACCAGACCATAAGTTCTACGATTCTCTTTTATGAAATAATCACTCAAGGTCTTTTGCAATATCAGTCCGTATAGTTGCCTGATTTCAACCGCGTCATTCCCTGAAGGGAAAGTCGCATGGTCGGGCCATAACCAAAAATCATAGCCATCCACTTCATCTATCTTATAGCCACTAACTCCTATGTCTAAATGGTTTTTTTTATGGTGATTGAGCAAAACCTGTTGTGCTTCGGGCATAGTATAGTCGGGTACTTCACCTAGCCAAACAGTATGGCTACCAGTATATGGCTTAATATTGTTATACATTGTTGAAACTTGCGCTACATAAGGGTTTTCCCATAAGTTCACCTTGATATTTTGCTCTGTCATTTCAGCCATGAAACCCGCAGGATCCGGAAAACGAATGCTATCCCAGTCGAACGAACAGGGATAGGCAAAGCTTTGCCAACCGGGTTCGAGTCCCAGCACATCTATTGGAAAATCATTTTTTCGAAAATCTTCGATTTCATTTCTTATATCTTGATCAGAACTTTGGGTGTGCATTCTATGCCAAAAGCCCAATCCCCATTTCGGCGGCAAAGCGCCACCTCCACAGAATAGATTATATCGCTGAACGGTTTGGAGGATAGTGTTACCTGCGAATAAATAAATTTCTAATCCACCTCCCTGAACGCTGGTCTCTACAGCATCAGATATTGGCCGAGCACTCCACTCTTTGGATTGTGTTGTGCGGTCTACAGGCGTGGGCTTTTTGCTGTCTTTGCGATTACCAATTCCAGCATATATCTTAACTCGTTTTGCACTATTTATAAGTACGCCATATCCTTTACTCGATATATAAAATGGAACCGGGCCATGGGTATATCCTTTTACACCTCCATAGTGGTCCACTTTTAGGTCGTAAACATTACTGCGCCTATTCATACCGGAGAACTCCAAACCCAGACCATACAATTTTTCATGCATCTCTAACGGCAACCTCACCAAAGCTCGCTCTTTGGTAATTAAGCTAAATGTGGAGTCAGGGTTAAAAGGAAATGTAGCCTTCCCAAGTGCTTTGATAGCATTTTCTTTTGGTTGGTTTGCATAATCCAGTGGGTTTAATCCCTGTTCGCCTATAGAAGCCTTCCATACACCAGGCAATACTTCTTCCCATTTCAATACATCCATGTCAGAAATGAGTGTATTTTGCGCCTGCAGACTAGAGCTTGCAGCAATCCAAAAAACAACCAACAAGTAGGTTTTTTTTATATTAATCATCATTTCTAATCCAAAAAATGATCCATTCCTTCATCTAGTGGTAAGTTCATTTGAATACTGTAATTCTACAAGGAGCTATCACATACATCGAGCACATACATACCACTTTTTGAAAAAATAATGAACCCTATTCTTCTGTTGAAGGTATTAAATTAATTCATATACATTCGGGGAAATACAAAAATAATGGCATAAAAAAACCGGACTCTCGTCCGGTTCATTGTTATTTTTTTCTACCCCTTTTCTTGTCCGGGGTTTTTTCAGCCAGTTCGAAGCACTCTGCATAAGTGAGTTCCGCAGGTTCCTTGTCTTTCGGGATCTTCACATTTTTCTTTTCGAATTTGATGTATGGTCCCCATCTACCGTTTAGTACCTGCACATCGGGGTTTTCGTCAAATCCTTTGATGAACTTTTCAGCATCAGACTTTCTCTTAGCTTCTATTAGTTCAATAGCCTCATCAAAAGTAATTTCCAAAGGGTCTTTGTCCTTTGGTATAGAAACGAACTTACCATCATGACGAATGTATGGGCCAAAGCGGCCAATGGCAGCTACCACAACCTTATCTTCATATTCACCTACCTGGCGTGGAAGCTTGAAAAGCTCCAGTGCTTCTTCCAGAGTGATATTCTCAAGAAACTGGCCTTTGCGCAAGCTTGCGTATTGAGGCTTCTCTGCACCCTCATCTTCGCTAAACTCTCCAATCTGAACCATAGCACCAAAGCGACCTAGCCTTGCAATTATCGGTTTTCCTGATTCTGGGTGATTCCCAAGTTCTCGCTGCTGCCCTACTTCAGATCTCTCAAGCGTTTCAGTCGTTTCCACCTTTTGATGAAAACCTGAGTAGAAGGACTCTATCATCTTGTTCCACTCTTTTTGGCCCCTGGCTATTTCGTCAAATTCCTTTTCTACATTGGCCGTAAACGAATAGTCTGTAATGTTGGAAAAATGCTCAACCAAAAAATCATTCACCACCATGGCGGTGTTGGTTGGGAACAGCTTGTTTTTTTCAGCTCCTGTATTTTCCTTCTTATCTTTTGTAGCTACCTGATCATCCTTGAGTAAGACCTCTTTGTACGCACGCTCATAACCTTCTCTCGCTTCCTTCACTACATAGTCTCTCTTCTGGATCGTGGATATTGTTGGTGCGTAAGTCGACGGCCTTCCTATTCCCAGCTCTTCAAGTTTCTTTACCAGACTGGCTTCAGTATATCTCGCAGCGTGCCTGCTAAACCCTTCCTTCGCCTTCATCTCTTTCAGGCTTAGCTCCTGGCCTATGTTCAATGGAGGAAGCATTCCCTTCTGCTCATCTTCACCGTTTTCATCATCAGTACCCTCGGTATACACTTTCAAAAAACCCTCAAACTTCACTACCTCACCGTGTGCCTGTAGGTCTTCTTTTTGGGTAGATACATCTATAGTGGCTACAGTCTTTTCAATTTGCGCCTCAGCCATTTGAGAAGCAATCGCTCGCTTCCAGATTAGCTCATACAACTTGGTCTCCCGGTCATCCCCTCCTACTGTCTTTTCATTGAAGTTGGTGGGACGGATCGCCTCATGAGCTTCCTGTGCCGATTGGTTCTTTGTTTTAAATACCCTGGTCTTGGAATACTCAGCACCATACGAACTCTCAATGGCCTGTTTTGCACCTGCGATAGCTTCTTCTGATAAATTCAGCGAGTCAGTCCTCATATAAGAGATTTTTCCCGCTTCATACAAGCGTTGGGCCACACTCATGGTCATGCCGACAGGAAAGCCTAGCTTTCTACTAGCCTCCTGCTGAAGGGTTGAAGTTGTAAAAGGAGGTGCCGGGGATTTCTTAGCCGGCTTTTTTACCAAATCCTTAATTTGGTATCCTGCTCCCACACAACCTTTCAGAAATGCCTCTGCATCTTCCAGCGTCTTCAATTTCTTTGGCAATTCCGCCTGAAGGATTTTTCCTTCTTCGAGGGTAAACTCGGCTGTTATCTTAAAAGACGAGGTACTCTTAAATTGGTCTATTTCTCGTTCTCGTTCTACAACCAGCTTCACAGCAACCGATTGTACACGACCTGCCGAAAGACCCGTTTTTATTTTTTTCCAAAGAATAGGTGATAGTTCGAAACCTACCAATCTGTCAAGCACACGACGCGCCTGCTGAGCATTTACCAGATCCACATCTATTCCCCTCGGGCTCTCTATGGCTTTGGATATGGCGGCCTTCGTGATCTCACGAAAAACTATCCTTTTCGTGCCTTCTGGTTTCAGCTTTAAGGCTTCCATAAGATGCCAGGAAATCGCTTCACCTTCACGGTCATCATCACTTGCCAGGAAGACAGTATCTGATACTTTCACTTCTTTTTTCAGTTGGCTAATGACCTCCTTTTTATCCTTTGAAACCTCATAGGTGGGGAGGAATCCATTTTCCTTATCAATGGCGTTGTTGCCTTTGGGTAAGTCCCGTACATGCCCGTAACTAGACATCACTTTGTAATCCTTCCCTAAATATCCTTCTATCGTTTTGGCTTTCGCCGGTGACTCTACTATTACTAAATTTTGAGGCATATAATTGTTGTTGTACTTTTTGAGAACGCCAAATATCACTAAAAAAAATTAATTAAAACAAATACTAATTTTTAAAATCCTATAAATTGCTTGTGGTACTGACACTCTTTCTACAATGTCTAAGCAACTGTTTTTAATACGCCATGCCCAGGCCGAACCAACGACATTCGACTCCAGGGACAAGGATAGAATCCTGACAGATATGGGTTGTCAGGATGCTATGAGAATGGGAAAATGCTTGCACGAAAACAATGTCCTGCCAGACCATATTTTGTCCAGTACGGCAGAACGTACCCAACAAACTACACGCTACATTTGTGAGCAGATCGGTTTCGATTTTGAAAAAGTAGAATTCCTGGAAGACCTGTATGAATCCAGCTTAAGGCTTGTACTTCAAACAATCAATAACGCATCCGATAGTTACAATTCCATATTCGTTGTAGGCCACAATCCTTCGATCAGTTATTTGGGCGAATACTTATGTGACGAAGTATTGGGTGGTGTTCCACCTGGAACAGTCATCCATTTAAACACTTCCGCAACGCAATGGGCAGAGCTATCCAAAGGTACCTGTGACCTGCAAAAACTCTACGACCCCATGGAGCTTTGAATTTATAGGCTTTCTTTATCAAGAAGAATTGATTTTAAAACGCAATGGGTGTAAGGCACGATATCTTCCTATCCGTGTATTGAGACATTTCCTTATCTTTAGCCAAAAATCCCAACATGAGTAAACTTCAACCTCTACTAGACGAATACGGCGAAAGCCATGAAAATGTATTCAATAAAATTGTTCACTGGATTTGTGTTCCATCAATTGTTTATAGTATCGTTGGGCTTCTTTGGTCTATTCCTAACGACCCGTTGACAGCACTCTTTCCATTTACTGATCCTACATACCTCAATTGGGCATTAGTAGTGGTTCTGATTGTACTATTCTATTACTTCACCTTATCACAGCCTCTATTCTTTGGGATGGCTGCTATCCTTACCGGATTCCTTGTCCTGACAAATGCAGTCGAGCAAATGAACATAGCCCCTACCTGGAAGATATCGCTGATCATTTTTGTAGTGGCGTGGATAGGTCAGTTTATTGGCCACAAAGTAGAAGGCAAGAAACCATCATTTTTCAAAGATCTTTTGTTTCTACTTATTGGACCACTTTGGCTGCTGAGCTTTGTTTATAAAAAGTTCGGGATCAATTATTAATTAGCAAACTACCCCCTAACATAAAACCTGAGCATTGAACTACTTTCTCATCATAGCTATACTTGTTACACTCTCAGCGCTATTTGGCTACATAAATGTCCGTTTCCTTAAGTTGCCAAATACGATAGGGCTGATGCTCATTACCATCGTATTTACGCTGATCATATTTGCCTCGAGTTTTTTTGATACCACATTGCTGGATGCCGAAAAGTACATCATCAAACAAATTGACTTCAAAACTGTCCTGTTAGACATCATGCTGAGTTTTTTGCTATTCGCCGGGGCTTTGCATACAAATTTTGAGCAGCTAAAAGTACAACGCAGGCCGATACTTGCGTTCGCCACCATTGGTGTATTGACGAGCACCTTCCTTGTTGGAACGGCTACTTATTATTTACTGCAGCTTGTAGGGCTAGATATCACATATGTGTATTGCTTATTGTTTGGCGCATTGATATCACCAACCGATCCTATAGCAGTATTGGGTATATTAAAAAAGGCTGGTGCTCCCAAAAAGCTGGAGACCAAAATTGTTGGCGAGTCGCTATTCAATGATGGTGTTGGTGTGGTTGTATTTCTCACAATATTCCAATTTGCCAGTCCTGGGAAAAGTGATATTGGCATCCTACATATTGTAGAATTATTCGGAACAGAGGTTCTGGGAGGAATTGCTCTTGGCCTAGCACTAGGCTGGGTGACTTTCAGACTCATGCGGTCTATTGACGACTATGATATTGAAGTGATCATCACTTTGGCTGCTGTAATGGGTGGCACTGTCATAGCTCAAAAACTGCATCTCTCTGCACCCCTGGCCATGGTGACGGCTGGGCTGATGGTTGGCAATGATACGGTGAGAGACTCTGCAATGTCAGAAATCACTGAAACCTACGTGGACAAGTTCTGGGAACTCATCGACATCCTACTTAATAATTTACTTTTTGTGCTTATAGGCATGGAAATTCTGGTGCTTACTTATGAGGGCAAATACCTTTTGGCTGGAATACTAGCCATTCCTACGGTTTTGCTTTGCAGATACGTTTCCTTACTCCTACCTATCAATTTCTACAAGAAAAAACTTGATTTCATTCCCAACACAAATCTCATCATGACATGGGGTGGTTTGCGCGGTGGTATCTCAATTGCTCTGGCGCTTGGCCTTACAGAGACTATGCATCGGGATTTGTTTCTGGTCATCACCTATGTCGTAGTTGTATTCTCCATAATTGTTCAAGGATTGACGGTTGGGAATTTGGTGAATAAACTGAAAGCGTAAGCTACCTTTCCCCCCGTTACAGGTCACTTATTTTTGCAATTAGTTCTTGGATTATTTATATTACTAAACTATTAGTTAAACAAATAACCTGACCATGAACAAAACAGCAAAAATTATTATTGGGATTATGAGTGTGGCTCTTGTTTTTCTTCTGGTCTATGCCAGAACTATGGCTAATGAGGCAGAAAAAAAAGGGACTGAAGCTAAAATGAACTTAATGAAGGCGCTAAAAGCCCAAAAAATGGCTGAGGAGCAAGCCAAAATTGCTGAACAGCGAGCTGCCGAGGCAATCATGACTCATCACAAAGCTCAGGAAGCCATGCTTAAGTTGGAAGAGTGTCAAAACTCCAAGTAAGGTCAAGTTATCATTTACACAAAAACTACAAGTCAATTATGAACAAGACTGCCAAAATAGTAATTAGTATTATGGTCATAGTCATTGCCTTCATGGTGTATTTGGCAAAAATTCAGGCAAATGAAGCTGACAGAACAATGCTCGAATCAAAAGCTACCATTGATGAATTTAAAAAATTAGCAGAAGAACAAGCAACAATTGCGGATCATCGAGCAGCAGAGGCTATTGAAATGCAATTAAAATATTTAAAAGCAAAAGAGGCGCTTGAAGAGTGTCAAAATTCCAATTGACTTTGGAGTTTGAAAGTTTTCGATTACGTTAAAGGGTTAATTTAATTTTCAGTTTCCAAAAAATTCATACTCCAGATCTACTCACTTCCTTTGCTGGAATCCCTTAACTATAGCGACTTGACTAGATCCTGATACCTCGGATCATCACGAATCACCTCAAAGGCCGTTTCACTTTCCAGGGCTTGCTTATTCCTGAAGCCAGCATTTAACATCTTTTCCAAATGAGATAAACTATTTTGTTCATCACCCATTAAAGCATAAATTTTAGCATACCACCAGTTGCTGAAAATCTCATTGGAGGTAGCGGCATCCCAAACCTTGACACCTAACAGAGCTCGTTCGTAATCACGCATTCCAACATATCTCATGGCACTTTCTATGGCTGTTGCCCGACTAAAGTCAACCAATCGCTCGTACATATATTTGGCTTCCGGGTTTTTGCTTCTCTCTCCTTTAGCCTGAAGGTTTCTGATCTTGATTTTTAGTGATCGTACGGTTTTCTCAGTTCCAGACTGTAGTAAGTAAGCAACATTCAGCGAATCGAAAATAGCCTTACGCTCCTTTAATTCCTTATTGTTATTCAACCGTTCTGACTTTTGCTGTTTACTTAGCTGCTTTTCATCTGACTTATAAGCAGATATGGACGTATTAAGATCATTCATCATACTCTCCCATCTGGTTATGGAAATAGCTTCATTTTCCTTAGAATATTTTTTCTGAAGGCTATTGGCAATTTTATCTTCATTGGAATGACCTGAAAATTGTCCATCCACCCAAAGTAAGGCTAACTTGAAATCATTCGCTGAAGCCCAGGAATGAGTAGCTGCACTAAATATTAAAATATTGGGCATGTTTAATTTTTCCATAAACTCAGAAAACTGAATATGCTCTTGATAATTCATATCACGACAACCGACCAATCCTGCATAGATAAAATCCTGCCGTTTCTGTAGTTGATACTCCTTAAGCTGCGGTTGTGCAGCAGCCACTCCTATCACGGCATTCACCTCGTTGGTTAATACTGCTAATGCAAGCGCTAACCTTGAGCCACCCGAAAAACCGCTTGTAATCACCCGGCTGGCATTAATTGAAAACCTTTCCTGTACATCCTTTATCATAATTTCAGCGGCTTGAAAGCCTAAGTTCCAGGAACCATTTTTCGAATTGTTTGAGGAAACAAGGATGTAACCCAATTCTTCTGCTATCTCATGGTATAAATCAAGCGGAAGTCTCCCTCTGGCTGCAGGCTCGAAGAAAAAAACAATAGGCCAATTAGATTCAGCTTTATAATTGGATGGTAAGTAAAGGGCGTAGGACTGTGATTCATCGCTTTTACAGATTATTTCTTCGATGACAGTACCTGTCTGTATCTGTGCTAAGGATATGATTGATACAAAAACTAAAACTAAGGTTATATTGAAACGCATTATTGTATCAACAAACCCAAAGATGCTTTCCCTGATTTTATCCAAGGTTGAAAGGATTCATTATTCCAGCTAAAACTACTCAGCGAATTCAACTAAATAAATTAGCGCAGTATTCTGACTTGCCAAACTTCGAAACTCATTGATTAAAATAGTATCTTCGATAATCTGCAATCACTTGAAAATTAACCATGCACACAATATTAGGTGCTAATGGCATCATCGGAGAAGAGCTGGCAAAAGAATTAAGAAGTAATTACACTTCGGATATAAGGCTGGTTGGTAGAAATCCCAAAAAAGTAAATGTTGAAGATGTATTGTTTCAGGCAGACTTACTGAATGTAGATGAAGTAAAAAGAGCATTGGAAAATACGTCAATTGCCTACTTAACTGTTGGGTTACCATACAAGTCAGAGATTTGGCTCAGAGACTGGGGTAAAATCATGAACAATGTGATAGAAGCGTGCATTGAGCATGGTTGCAAGCTTGCTTACTTTGATAATACCTATGCTTACCCACAAGATTCTAAAATTCAATCCGAAAGTACTCCCCTGAATTCGCAAGCAAAGAAAGGATTGGCGCGAAAACAGGCCGCTGAGATACTGCTAGAAGCTATTGAAAACAAATCTATACAAGCGACAATTTGCAGAGCTCCCGAATTCTATGGTCCAGGAATCACGAAAGGCATCACCAACATTTTGATTTTTGAGAATATAAAAAAAGATAAAAAGCCAAAAGTGTTGCTAAAAGATAATGTTCTCCGAACCCTCATTTATACTCCTGACGCAAGCAAGGCAATGGCCTTAATAGCCAACACACCCGATGCATATGGGCATACGTGGCACCTACCCTGTGATGACAATAGACTTACATACTCACAATTTATTCAAGAAATTTCTAATCAACTAGGAAGAGAAATAAAGTATCAGGTATTGAGTCGTTTTATTCTGAAAATAGGCTCATACTTCAATGAGAATTTAAAAGAGATCAAGGAATTACTACCTCGCTATGAAATAGACAACATCTTTGAGTCAACAAAATTTAAGAATCGGTTTCCAGACTTTCGAACAACTACCTACTTACAAGGAATTAGAAAAATTTTGGAAGATTATGAAATTAGGTAAGCGGAGTGCTTCGGAACATTAGGCGTCAAAAGCTCGCATACATCTTTTTCCTATAGTAAAACCTGCCGATTCCATAAAGCAGCAGAACGACAAGTGGAAGCACCAGGTTAATTATCTGCCACTTAGTTTTTTCTTCAGCCACTTTCACTTTATCAAGAGGGCGTAGTTTAATTTCTTTAGCCTTGGCTGAGATGATACCATCTTCATTCAGCAAGTATTCTAGAGAATTCATAATAAAGTCCCTGTTGGCATAGGTCGTGTTTGTAAATGGATCCACACCCAATTCTAGTGGCTCACCGGTCTGTAGGCTGAAGTCATTGCGAATCATGTCGCCATCGGAAACTACAATGATGGCTGTCTCACTACCAGTATCCTTGAAGCCTGATTTATCCACAAAGTCCGGTAGCATTCTGTTTTTGTACATGGAAGTAAACTTCCCCTCGAGCAGGTAAGCCATGGCTTGCTCCCCCTGGTTAAACAACTTTGGATCCAAACTTTGCTGGAGATCATTCATTGCCACCTTCACAGGAAAAGATAAAACCCTGGAATATTGAGAAGTGAATAGCAAGGGTGTTTTTTTAATACCAGCAGCCTTTACAGTATCAATATTGGATGCAAATTTCATATATACCGCATCCATATTCTTAACAATGGAATGCTCTCCAAATTTATTCACCACTGGAAAAAATGGCCAGGGTAAGGGCTGAATATTGGCCTGATCTCCCATATTTCCAACGACAACTGGATAATTTCCACACACAATATCCTGCACATAATTTTGGTTAATCCTAACTCCATATTTGAAAAGCAAGTCATTGAGATTCAATTCATAGGGAATAGCAATGGTCCCTTCACCGTTCAACGCACTATCCATATTGACCTGTAAAGCATCGAGGAAAAATAAGGCCTTTCCTCCACCCATTATATACTGATCTAATTTGTACTTTTCCTTTTCAGAAAAAGCAGACTTAGGTTTTCCAATCAAAAGGGCATCATAGGCATCCAGAGCTTTTTTTCTATTTGGCAAATCCACAGAATACACATCGTACTTATCCAACAATGCGTTATTCAGTCCAGCAATATTTAATGAGTCAGGCTCTCCATGCCCTCTGATCATACCTATCTTTTTCCGCTGATCAGAAGCCATAATTCGAATGGCATTAGCTAGTTCATATTCAAGTCCTTCTATCGATTGATTCAGCCGTTCCTCCGCACTGGCAGCCTGATTACCCTTCAGTAGTAGTACAGGTTTTTCCTGCCCATAATAGGAAATAATAGCTCCTGGGAATATCAGTTTTTGGGTTTTGTTGCCATCCTTTTCGTAATTAACATTGGTGGCTATCACCCCTTTGTCAATCAACGATTTGTAAAACTCGTTTCTGGCTTGTTTACTTTTTGCTACAGATGGATCGATAAACTTATACTCGACATTAGTCCCTGCATAGAATTGAAAATCTTCCAAGGTTTCTTCTATAGCTTTTTTCAAGCGTTTAAATCCGCTGGGCATTTCTCCATCCAGATAAACCTCCACATAAGCCACATCATCGAGTGACTTGAGTAGCTGTACGCTGGCATCCGAAATGGAATACCTCTTTTCCTCAGTTAGATCAAATCTCACAGGATAGCGGTTGATTAGCTGATTGGCAACAACAACCAGTACCAGCCCTATCAGGAAATACAGCATGTGATGTAACTTTCTCTCGCTTACCATTTTCTTGAGTTGATTATTAGATTGGTGAGTAAAAGCATCACGGCAATTACGCTAAGGAAATACACAATATCTCTGAGATCAATTAGACCCTTGCTGAGCGAACCATAGTGATACAGTATGCTAAACTGCTCAATGATATAAGAAAAATTACCCCAGACATCTATACCTGCTATAGAAGTGAAGCCTGAGTATAATATAAAACATAGGAACACGGCCAGGATAAATGACACCACCTGGTTTTCAGTTATTGATGATGAGAAAAGGCCAATGGAGACAAATACTCCACCCAAGAGCGTCAATCCAATATATGACCCAATGATGCCCGGAGTATCGAGATTACCTACTGGATTCCCCAGGTTGTGCACTGAGAAATAATATAATACTGTTGGTAGCAAGGAAAATATTACCAGAAAAAAACCAGCGAGGTATTTTCCTCCTATGATGTCCAATGAGGTAAGCGGACGGGTAAAAAGTAATTCATCGGTCCCTGTGCGTTTTTCTTCAGCAAACATGCGCATCGTAATGGCCGGAACCAGAAACATAAATACATAGGGGCCCATGGTAAATAGTGTGCCCATATCGGCATAGCCGTATTCCAAAATACTACTTTCGGGAAAGACCCACATCAGCAAGCCAATAGACGTGAGAAACACACCTACCACGATATACGCAATCAGGCTGTTAAGAAAGTTGTTTATTTCTTTTTGGAAAATTGTGAGCATCTAATTCTGACCTGTTAAAGAATGAAAAATATCCTCCAGTGATCCTGATTCTTCCTGAAGTCCAACAAGGGGCAAATTATTCTCAGAGGCTACCCGGAAAATTTCAGAGCGAATGTCCCTATCTCCGGTGCTGATTACATCATATTTATGATCTTCTGTTTTCTCTACACTATCAACTCCCGAAATACTTCTTAAAACTGAAGTGTCTATTTCTCCGCTAAATTCAATAATATACTTCCTGGATTCCGTTTTCGCCTCCAGCTCACTTAGGGTTTTGTCGGCTACAATCTTTCCCTTATCTATGATCACTACACGATCACACATGGCCTGAACTTCCTGCATAATGTGCGTCGAGAAAATCAAGGTTTTATCCTTAGCTACCTCTTTTATCAATTTTCTTATTTCCAGAATCTGGTTTGGATCAAGACCAGTTGTGGGCTCATCCAAAATCAACACCTTGGGATCATGAAGCAAGGCCTGAGCTAGCCCAACCCTTTGCCTATACCCTTTTGAGAGTGCACTAATCTTCTTGTTTTGTTCCAAAGTCAAACCACATTTTTCAATTACCGTCTTGATCTTTTCACGCAAATCCTTTTTCCCTAACCCATATACTTTTCCTGAAAACTCCAGGTATTCGAATACATACATTTCCAGATAAAGCGGGTTATGTTCTGGCAGATATCCGATATTCTTTCTTGATTCGAGAGAATTCTTTTCCACATCCATCCCAGCTACGCTAACCTCTCCAGAAGTAGCACTTATGTAACCTGTAGCAATTTTCATGGTCGTAGACTTCCCTGCACCATTCGGTCCAAGAAAGCCCAAAATCTCTCCTTCATTAGCTGTGAAAGAAATGCTGTCCAGGGCCTTTTGAGCGCCATAGGTTTTTGTAAGGTTTTTGACTTTTATCGACAAAATATTAGGGACTAAAAGTTTGAAGACGGAAGCCCGAAGACTGAATTCATAAATCCTCCTTTTTTCATTTGATATTCTTTTTAAAAGCAACCATCATGTTCATCAGATTAAATGATTCATCATAATACTTATCAAATTGAGAGCTTATGGTATACTTTCTTCTTGCTGCTTTATGCAAGCAAGTTACGACTTCAGCTAATGATCGAATTGCATAGCCCATGAATCTTCTGAACTCAGGGTTTGATTGACCTATTGATCCTTCGGATATATTCAATGCTATCGAATCTGACGCTCTGCGTAGCTGTGAAGACAAATTATAAATTTCCTTTTGAGGAAAACTATCTGAAAGGATGTTCATTTCTTCGCCAAAATCCATTGCCTTTTGCCAAATAATCAATTTTTCAAATTTGAATTTATTCTCCACCACAACTATTTTAAAACAAATTCATTCTTTCAACTTCAAGCTTCCATCTTCTGACTTCAATCTTCATGTTTCCACACTACTTCCCTTTTGGCCTTAACGGTCGCACTTCCAAATCCACAGGCAAATAGTTTTCATGTGTCTCCAAACAGTGCACAATACTTGATGCAACGTCCTCCGGTCTCATCATATTGTCATTGGCCTCATACGCTTCTATAGAGTCGAAGAAACTGGTCTTTGTTGAACCTGGATAAATACAGGTCACTTTGATTCCAAACTCTCGAAGCTCCATAAACATCGAATGCGAGATACCCGTCACAGCATGCTTGGAGCCTGCATAACCTACCATACCTTTCACCGGATTCAGACCTGCTATCGATCCAATATTTACAATATGCCCTTCATCGATTTCCTTCATTCCGGGAATCACAGAATTGGAGCAAAAATATATGCCATGGACATTTATATCGAACATTTGCTTCCATTTTTCGAATGGCATTTCTGCCATTGGCCCATAGTGTCCCAGACCTGCATTGTTTACTAGAACACTGACCGTCCCAAACTTGTCAGAAGTTACTTTGTGAGCTTCTTGAACGGAAACCTCGTCACTCACGTCAGTCTTCGCAAATAAGAAATTTTCATTATCAATTCCCGGATCAGTCCTGCTCCATCCGGCGACTTTCATTCCTTTATCCAAAAGTTGTTTGACTAGCTCAAGTCCAATTCCTTTGCTCCCTCCTGTAACAATCGCGGTTTTGTTTGCTATATCCATCTCAATTATCCTTTGTTAAACTTATAACCCAAGCTGGCCTCAAAAGTTTTGTAATCGTAATCTCGCAAGCCGTGTTGATATTTAGCCCCTATCACAAGACGCGTCAATTCTTTTGAAAATGTCAATCGGTAGACTGAGGGTTTATCCCCGTTCTTTTTGTAGCCGTTGTACCCTGTTAGTTCATTTTTTATACTAATCCCATTTTTAAGATATTCCAATCCAAATCCATACATCAGCGCATCATTCTGTGGAAGTGTATCGTCATTAGTTTCCCAAGAGTAAAAGCCCAACATGGCATAAGGTCGCCAGTTTTGATCTGATCCTATCGCCTTACCAATCGACGTATCAAAATAATACCCTGGCGTGTCAGTAAACCTAGCGGGATTGGCATTACCACCGCTGGCTGTTTTCAAGCCAATCCTAATGGCCATATCTATTTTATTCTTTTCCTGATTCAATACCCTAAAAGTAGTATTTAAATAAGCATCACCTGTAGCATTGCTCACATCATAGTATCTGTAGTAAACATTACGTTCTTCCTTTTTTGCATGCGACATTTGAAAGAACTCTGTCGGGATGAAGAATAGATCTATAGAAATCACATCCTTGAGGAAATTATAGTTTAGATATAAAGTAATATTCTGGGTATTATCTCCATCAGAAAAATGTGCTTGGCCGCCCATAGTCAATGCACTGATATTGTTGACCCGACCATCAGAAACATTGGGAACCGGAAGGGCATTAGGCCCCAAAAAAGCAGGTGAATGAATTTGATATTCACTCCAATGTGAAACTCCATCCCAGCCGACCAAATTACTCCACCAATGCTCATTGATTGCCAAATGCTGACCAGTCATCGGAAGGCTCAAAAAGCAAAATAAAATCAGCAATAACTTAGGCTTCATCACTAGCGATTAGTTCTTGAATAATCTTTGTCATACCCGGCTCAGCTTTCATGGCTGCTGCAATTATCTTATCAATATTGATTTTTTCTATCCTGCCGGGCACACCATAATCTGTCATAACCGAAATGGCAAAGCATGGAATACCCATTTGTCTGGCTACCAATACTTCTGGTATGGTTGACATGCCTACTGCATCTCCTCCAATGATCCTTAGGTATTTGTATTCGGCAGGAGTTTCCAGGTTGGGGCCGGATACTGCGGCATACACACCTTCATGTACAGGGATATTATTTTGTCTGGCAATTTCCATAGCCTTTGATATCAATGCCTTATCATAAGGCTCACTCATATCTGGAAATCGTACACCAAGCTCATCTATATTCTTACCAACCAATGGGTTTTCAGGCAGGAGATTGATGTGGTCATTCAGTATCATGAGGTCGCTCAATTCATAATCGGGATTTAAGGAACCAGCAGCGTTAGACACAAATAACTTCGATATTCCCAATAGCTTCATCACCCGAACGGGAAAAGTAACCTGTTGCATTGAGTAGCCTTCATAGTAATGAAAGCGCCCTTTCATCGTGACAACAGCTTTACCCGAGAGGTATCCGAATATCAGCTTGCCAGAGTGAAATTCGACTGTCGATAAGGGAAAATGTGGTATATCTTCATAGTCTATTTCATCTACTATATCTATTTCATTCACCAAGGCCCCAAGTCCCGTTCCTAGGATTACACCGTACTCAGATTTTATATTGATTTTGCCTTGTATGAAGCTTACTGCTTCCTTTATTTTCTCTATCATTCAGGTATCAAATTGATGTTGCAAAAAGCAACGCTGGTACTAGTTGGTAATATTAAATATTTCTTTTCTCTTTGCGAGTCTAAATCTTGAACCATGATCACTATCGTCTGCGGAACAAATCGAAAAAATTCAGTATCAAAGCAAATCTCCTATCTCTACCAGGGAGTACTTAAGAAAAAAGGGCATGAATCAGAAGTAATCTGCCTTGAAGATATGCCTGATGATTTTATTGCATCAGCCCTGTATGAGAATTCAGGATCTAACAAAAACTTTAATGACTTGCGCACGAAAATGTTTGAAGCTAAAAAGATGGTCTTCATTGTACCGGAATATAATGGAAGCTTCCCAGGAGTATTGAAAACATTTATTGATGGCCTGCAGTTTCCCGGAACTTTTACAAACAAAAAATGCGCTTTGGTCGGACTATCATCAGGGGTTCAAGGTGGTGGATTGGCACTTAGCCACTTAACAGATATTTTCAATTATTGTGGAACTCATGTATTGGCCCAAAAACCTAAACTGGCAAGGATAGAAGAAAATTTGACTAGCAATAAGCTAAGTGATCTCTATGAGCAGTTGCTCAAAGAACAGGCTGATAGTTTTATAGAGTTTTAGATTACAAACTGGCTCTTTTGGCTGTAAGGATCATAGATTGGCTTTATCCTACCTACTTTTAATGCTTGCAATATCATCGTCCAAACGATCGAGTATTTCAAACACTCCATCATAAAAGAGATTATTTTCTTCCTTTAATTCAGTAAAACCATCAGAAATTTTAGACGCCCAATCTTTAAAATATTCGAACTTAGCATTGCTCATAGCCTGATGCCTTCTAAATTCTCTTTTCAAATCTCTAATCTCATTCATAAGATAAATATAAGAAAACTGTGATCAACTTCCATTACAGTTATACGTCTACCAATAGTATACGTCCATAAATAGCAAAACGGAGTGCAATAAATCACACCCCGTTTACATTTGACAGAAAATAATCCTAAATTTTTTCAGACAGGAAGCCCTGCAATTCCAACAGAGGAATTGGCTTTCCTTCTCGAAAAAGTCGTAGTTTTTAGTCTACATTGTCGTGTAGGAACTTATTGTTTCCTAACAACTCATCATCATCATTCAGATTAAACCTTGAGATCAATCTTTCTGATGCTGCAGGAACATTTTGAAAGTTCACCTTCTTCCTTTGATAAGCAGGCACCTCCAGTTTTTCCTTGAATGTATTGGCATCCAGAGATTCATCTTCCTTGATCCCTTGAAGCTTTTGTCTACGCATTTCAGACTGCTCCATCAATTTGATCTTGGTAGATGGCGGATGTGCCATATCCTCCAATTCTTCTAATGGTGCATCCTCATCTTCTTCCTGATTCTGCTTTTCATAATCTAAGCCGAAAGAAGTTTCCATATCAAATTCTGACGGTTCTTCTTGCTCTTCTTTGGCAGGCATATCGAATTGAAACAGCGACTGTTGTCCCTTGATCTTCTCAGCCTTTTCCCTTTCATCTTCCAACTCAACTTCTCTTTGTATCTCTTCTTTGAATCGATTGATTTGCTGCTCTGAGTCTAAATCAAAAACTCTCTTTTCTGAGGTCTGAGGCTCAGGCTTTTGATAAATATCATTAACTACTACATCTGTGGACTTTTCTTCATCCGCAAAACCTGTGGCTATTATAGTTACTCTAATGCTCTCTCCCAATTCAGGATCAACACCATGGCCAAAGATCACCTCTGCATCATCACCAGCTATTTCCTGCATGAAATCAGTGATCTCAGTCAGTTCATCCATTTGAAGTTCTGCCTGGTCGCCAGAGATGATAGAAAGCAATATTTTATCAGCTCCCTCTATATTCTGATTGTTCAATAGAGGTGAATTGATAGCCTCTTCAGCAGCTCTTCGGGCTCTGCTGTCCCCAGTTGTTTTGGCCGATCCCATTACCGCAGCACCCGAATCTTTCATTACGGTTTTTACATCCTCAAAATCGACGTTCACATAACCTGGAACTGTAATAATCTCTGCAATGCCCTTGGCAGCAGTAGTCAATACATTATCTGCCTGACCAAAGGCCTGGCTCACGGATAGATTACCGAAAGCTTCGATCAACTTATCATTGAGAATGACAAGGACGGTATCGCAGCTGTCTTTCAAAGCCTGGACACCTTCCATCGCTTGCTTCATTTTCTTCTTTCCTTCAAACTTGAAAGGAACAGTGACGATACCAACGGTAAGAATATCCAACTCCTTGGCCACCTGGGCAATAATCGGAGCTGCACCGGTACCCGTACCACCACCCATTCCGGCAGTAACAAATACCATCTTTGTATCCTCATGAAGCATCTCCCTAATATCTTCTTTGTTTTCAAGCGCCGCATTTTTTCCTTTTTCAGGATTTGCTCCTGCACCCAGACCTTCAGTCAGGTTGATACCTATCTGAAGCTTGTTGGGGACAGGGCTTACATTTAGCGCCTGAGAATCTGTGTTACACACAATAAATTCAACATCCTTGATGCCAAGGTTATACATGTGGTTAACGGCATTACTACCTCCACCACCTACTCCGATCACCTTGATGATCGACTTATGGTGAGTAGGTAAATCGAATTTAAAAGTACTTTCTGTCATGACTTTTAGTGTTTTAATTATTATTTTCTGTCTGTTATTGTTTCTATTCTAGCTCTGTTACTTTCCCTAGTGCCTAGCGACTAGTAACTAGTGACAAGCATCCAGCACCTAGCTCTTATCCTCTATATCATCAATCAATATTCCTTTGGTCTTCTCAAGTATGTTTTTCCAAATAGAATCTGTTGATCCATTTTTTCTGTTTTTAGAATAATTCTTTGTTACTTCTTCTTCTACTATTCTGTTATCCCGATCGTCCAGAGCCTTGTAACCACAAAGCACTAGGCCAACTGAAGTGGCGAACATTGGACTCTTCACGCTATCCGATTTGCTCTTACCAAGATGCTCATTAGGATAACCCACCCTGACATCTAAGCCGGTCATATACTCGAACAGTTGCTTGAGGCTCACTAGTTGAGAACCACCTCCAGTGACTACTATGCCTCCAGCCAGCTTATTTTCAAATCCGCTCGTAATGATTTTGGTATGAACCATTTCGATAATCTCCTCCATCCTGGCTTCAATAATAGATGCAAGATTCTTGATGGATATTTCTTTTGGCTCCCTGTTTTTAAGTCCAGGTATGGAAACTATTTCGTTTGCGTTGGCCATTTCAGCTAGCGCCTGACCAAAGCGGGTTTTTAGCAATTCTGCCTGACTGTTGAGCACATTGCAGCCATCCTTGATATCGTTTGTAATGATGTTGCCGCCAAATGGAATGACTGAGGTATGCCTAATGATATTTTCGTGGAAGATCGCAATATCAGTAGTTCCACCTCCAATGTCTACAAGGCATACGCCCGCTTCTTTTTCTTCGTCGCTGAGCACAGCAAGGCTGGACGCCAATGGTTCAAGCACAAGATTGTCAATCTCCAGACCTGCCCTTCTCACGCATTTGTTGATATTGTTAATTGCATTGGTTTGAGCTGTAATCACATGGAAGTCTGCTTCCAGGCGAATACCCGACATACCCACAGGGTCTTTAATACCGTCTTCATAATCAACAATATAGTCCTGAGGCATTACGTGAATAATTTGACTTCCCGGTGGAATGACAATTTTATACATGTCATTCGTCAAGCGATTGACATCCTCAACAGTGATTTCGTCATCAATCGAATCCCTGATAATCGAACCATGATGCACAGAGCTTCGAATGTGCTGACCAGCTATACCGACATTAACTACACCAATGTCAATACCAGACTGCTCTTCTGCTAAAGCCACTGCCTTCTTTATCGAATTGATGGTTTTGTCAATATTGGTGACAATACCTCTGATTACTCCATCGGAAACAGCTTTTCCCATTCCGAGCACTTCGAGCTTTCCGTACTCATTTTTCCGACCTACAATGGCGCATATTTTAGTAGTTCCAATGTCCAGGCCGACGATGATTTGTTGATCTTCCATACCTTTTACTATTTATTTACAAACGATTTGTTCTTTATATTTCAAACTCACTTCTGAGTAATTATTCCATCCTCTATAGGGTAATATTTCCTTATAGAATACTTTCAATCTTTTCAATTTGTCTTCATAATCAGAAGCCACTCCAAACCTCACCAACTGCTTTGTTATCTGAGGGTGAATTGTCAACTCGTACCTTTTGTTGATTTCAATGGTTGCTATTTGAGCCTTCCAAAATTTAATACCTTCAATAAAAGTCAAGAGCTGAAATAACTCCATACCCTGCTCTGTATCTTGAATCTTTTCATTAGAATAAGCGAACTCATTTTCCAGAATAATTAGAGGAACTTTGGCCGTGTAATGAGGAGATTCAGGTAAAATCAGCCCGGTGGTCCCGATATATTTATCTTTTCCATCGGGATTCAATATCCTCGCTATGGGTCGATTCTGACTCACATCAATTGTCAATACACCGTTCAAATCTCGATACACTTCGGCATCACTGATAAACCTGTGTGTTTCAATTTTTCTTTCTATATCCCTCAAGTCAAGCTGACCAATATCCATGTTCAATAGATAGCTCTTGCCAGTCTCATGCACCAAGTCAAAGACGTCACTTTGGTCTATAAAATAGTTTTCGAATTGGTTGTCAATATTGATCATCACATCCTGTACAAAGCGGTCAGATTGTTTTTTACCTGTGAATCCAATCGCCACCAAAAGCACCAGCACCGCCAAGACGTATTTCAATGGTTTCAATATGTTCATCGATAAATTCATGAGGTTAACATATTTTTTATTGGTTCTACTAATGTGTCAATATCTCCTGCCCCTATGGTAAGCAGTACTTCCAATTCCTTTCCATCCAAAAGAGCAGGAAACTCATCTTTACTATGCACACTCTTTTTTGAGCATTCAATTTTATCTAAAAGCATCTCGGAACTAACACCTTCAATAGGTAACTCACGAGCAGGATAAATATCCAGCAGGATCACTTCATCCGCCAGGCTGAGGGTTTCGCTGAATCCTTCAGCAAAATCCCTTGTCCTGGTGAATAGGTGCGGTTGAAAGATCGCGGTAATTTTCTTTTCCGGGAATAGTGCCCTTGTTGACGTCAGCAAGGCTGACAACTCTTCAGGATGATGAGCATAGTCGTCTATAAAAACCAGGTTTTCAGATTTAATGATATATTCAAACCTGCGCTTCACTCCCTTATATCCTTTAATTGCAGTTGCAATCGTATCAGGTTCCAACTGAATTTCGCTTGACACAGAAATAGCAGCAACACAATTTTCTACATTATGAAATCCGGGTAATGACAAAAGCAGACCAGGTATCGAATGTGATGTTCCTGCATAATCGAAATTGAAAGCTCCATTGTCGACTTTTAGGTTCTCAGCATGAATTCCATCAGCCTTCAAACCGTAAGTCTCAAAATCAAGATTTTCGAATGCTTCTACGTCTATTTTGCTGGCTGATTTTTCTTCGATGAAGAGTTTACCATCGCGTTTGATGTTTTTGATGAAATCCTTGAAAGAGTCTTTCAATGAATCAACCGATCCATAGATGTCAAGATGATCTGCATCCACAGCGGTTATTACAGCAATATCCGGATGAAGTGTGAGGAATGATCTATCAAACTCATCCGCTTCAACTACAATAATATTGTCCTCATCTTCCCTTCCGATAATCAGGTTAGAATCATAATTGGCCATAATGCCTCCAATGAACGCTGTACAATTCTTCCCCGAAGCTTTGAGTATATGTGCAATCATGGAAGAAGTAGTAGTTTTTCCGTGCGTCCCTGCGACTGCTATGGTGAAATGACTCTTGGTAAGCTCTCCCAGCACCTGCGACCTTTTCATCAGGGTAAACCTATTATCTATTAGGAAGTTATAACCCTTATGATCCTTAGGTATTGCCGGCGTGTAAACCACTAATGATTGCTCTTTATTGGAAGTCACTTCTGAAGGCACTAAGTCCAAGCTATCCTCATAATGTATTGCAATACTCTCAGCTTCTAATTGCTTTGTAAGGGTTGTAGCAGTTTTGTCATAGCCAGCCACAAAATACCCATTGGCACTAAACCACCTTGCCAGGGCACTCATACCTATGCCCCCGATACCGATAAAATAGACGCTATTTATGTCCTTCAAATTCATTTTATCAATTTGAGTATCTCGTTAGCAATGTCATTGGCAGCTTCCGGCTTGCCTAGTTTTTTTATGTTCTCAGACAGCTCCTTCATCTTTGGCTTGTCCTGCAATAAATTCAGTGCTGTATCCAAAAGTAATTCTCTGGCCTCCGAGTCTTTCACCATGATGGCCGCATCCTTGTTTACAAGCGCCTCAGCATTTTTGGTCTGATGATCCTCTGCCACGTTTGGTGATGGAACAAATACAGACGGTCTACCTGTCAGGCATAATTCTGAGATGGATAAGGCTCCTGCCCGAGAAACAACTAAATCAGCTGCCGAATAAGCCAAATCCATTTCTTTTAAGAAGGCAAGTACTTTTATGTTTTTAATATTCTTCCCTTCAGTTCTTTCAAGCATTTCTTCGTGATAGAATTTTCCTGTTTGCCATATCACTTGAATGCCTGAGTCAATGAGTTTGTCAATATCCTTGAGCATTGCTTCATTGAGCGTTCTTGCCCCAAGACTGCCACCCAGAATGAGCAACACTGGCTGACTATCATTAAAACCGAACAATTCCAGCGCTTGAGATTTTTTCTCATCCACATTGAGAATATCCGTTCTGACTGGATTTCCGGTGAGAATGATCTTATCAGAAGGAAAAAACTTACTCATCCCATCACTGGCCACACATATCTTGTCCACATTACCAGCAAGTAGTTTATTGGTCACTCCTGCGAAGGAGTTTTGCTCCTGAATTAATGACGGAATACTCTTTTTCGTAGCAGCATACAGCAGAGGTCCACTGGCATATCCACCTACTCCCACAACAGCATGTGGTTTAAACTCTTTTAATATTTTGAAGGACTTTAGAATACTCGAAATAAGCTTGAACGGGAAAGAGAGATTATCCAGTGTCAAGCTTCTTTGAATCCCACTGATCCAAAGTCCAATGATCTTGTAGCCAGCCTCAGGAACCTTTTCCATTTCCATCCGCCCTTTGGCCCCAACGAACAAGATTTCAATGTCCTTTTCGATGGATTTCAAGGTATTTGCAATAGCAATAGCCGGATAGATGTGTCCTCCGGTTCCCCCTCCGCTAATCATGATGCGATATGTCGATTGGCTATCCATTATGCTATCTCAAACTCTTTTTTATATGTATTTCCTGTTGCCGAGGAAGTACTGGTTTCTTCAATTTCTCCCCTACTCACACTTAAAATAATTCCTATAGCCACACCCGTAAAAAGCTGTGAGGTTCCTCCCATGCTCACCAGAGGTAAGGTCAGCCCGGTAATCGGCCCGAGCCCGACGGCTACACCCATGTTCACCATGGCTTGCAATACCAGCGCGAAACTCAGCCCTGCGGAGAGCAATCCTCCGTAGGCTCGTTCGCTCGTCGAAACGACTCGTGTTCCCCGGTAGAGTAATGCCAGATAAAGGAATAGCACAATTACACCGCCGATCAAACCGTACTCTTCAATGACAATAGCATAGATAAAATCTGAATACGGGTGTGGGAGAAAGTTTCTTTGATGGCTTTTCCCCGGTCCTACACCCTGAATCCCTCCTGATGCAATGGCTATGTAAGACTGCTCTGCCTGATAAGGTAGCTCTTCAGCAGTTGCATAAGATTTTATCCTGCTCAATACGGTTTCCGCTCTCTGTCCCACGGCCAAAGCAATACCACCTGAGATTGCTCCAATGGCCACCAGCAGAAGTAGATATTTTACTGGTACTCTTCCTATAAATAGCATCAACATGCAAGTTGTAAATACCAGTATTGCTGTGGAGAAATTGGACATGGCTATCAAACCACAGATGACGCCAATCCACAAGAGCATTGGAATCAAAGATTCTTTGATGTTATCAATATTGTTTTGCCTTTTCGCCAGCATAGAGGCAAGTGTTACTATCAAGGCAAACTTGGCCAGATCAGAAGGCTGAAAGGCTTGGTTGATGACCGGAATGGTGATCCATCGGGATGCCTCATTGATATTGAGTCCAAATTTCCAGGTTATGAAAAGTAAGGGTACGCACAGCCATAAAGCCAACCTCGAAAGTTTGGCATAATATCGATAATCGATCTTGTGGGCCACCCACATGGCCAACAAACTCAATAGCATGAAGGATGAATGCTTAAACAGGTAATGCTCGGTATTACCTTCCATCTGGGCATAGGCCAATGTTCCGGTAGCACTATAGACCACCAGCACGCTCAAAATGGAAAGTGCCAATACGATGAACCAAATCACCGGATCGCCTTGTATATGTTTATCTGCCCACTCCTTAATCATACTGTAAGCACTCTTTTTGATTTAAAGTTTTTTTTTAAGTTCAAAACCGCATTCTTAAATTCATCACCCCTATGCTCATAGCTTTTGAATAAGTCAAAGCTTGCACAGGCTGGTGATAGCAATACTACATCGCCCGGATAGGCCATTTTCAAAGCCATATCCACACATTCAGCCATATCCTGACTCTCAACTATAATGTCAATATCATCTTCAAATGCATCAATCAAATGTTCATTATCAACGCCAAGACATATCAGCGCATTCACTTTTTCCTTTACCAAGTCTCCTATTGCACTGTAGTCGTTTCCTTTGTTTACACCTCCTGCTATCCATATTACATCTCTATCCATGCCATCAAGCGCGTAATAAACCGAATCCACATTTGTGGCTTTGCTGTCGTTGATGAATCGTACCCCATCTACTCTGGCTACATATTCCAACCTGTGAGGGGCATTTTCGAATGTTGATAACCCTTTTTTGATGTCTGCCTCAGAAACTCCATACCTTACTGCCGCCAAAACGGCTGCCATGGTATTGGATAAATTATGCTTTCCTATTAATGGAATATCTCCTACAGGAATATTAACCTTCTGTTTACCTGAGTTGATTACTAGCTCGCCATTATCCAGAAAAGCAGCTGCCTGATTGCTTGATAAGGAAAACCCTAACTTCTCAGCCTGAGGTTGTTTTTCATCAATTTTATTCAAAACAAGCTGATCATCCATGCTATAAATAAGAGCCTCTGTAACTTCCTGATTCTGCAGAATTCTCATTTTAGAATCTGCGTACAGGTTTATGTCATAGTTGTATCTATCAAGGTGATCTGGTGTAATATTCAAGAGCATAGACGTATCCGCTTTGAACTCATATACCCCGTCTAGTTGAAAGCTACTTAGTTCAAGTACTATGATATCATAGTCCGATTCCAGTAATAATCCAGCTAGGCTATTGCCAATATTTCCAGCCATTGCCACATTTAGGCCTGCTGATTTGAGCAAGTGGTAAGTGAGCAGCGTAGTAGTTGTTTTACCATTCGATCCGGTAATCCCAATTAATTTCGCTTGCGTAAATCGCGATGCAAACTCAATTTCTGAGATGACTGGAATTGCGGCCTTTTTTAACCCTACTATCACATCAGCTGTCTCAGGAATTCCAGGGCTTTTGACCACCTCTTCACATTCCTGAAGCTTCTCAATAGAATGGCCATTTTCTTCAAAGTCAATTCCCTTCACTTCCAGAATGGTTCTTCTATCCGAATCAATTTCTCCATACTCTGACAGAAAGACTTCCATTCCTTTTGCCTTGGCAAGCAAAGCAGCACCCATGCCGCTTTCACCACTTCCTAAAACTGCGATCGTATGTTTTTTATCGACTGCCAATATCTTATCTGAGTTTTAATGTTGCTAATGTGAAAATTGCCAACAGCACTCCTGAAATCCAGAAACGCGTTACGATTTTGGTTTCATGCAATCCCATTTTTTGATAATGATGATGCAATGGTGCCATCTTAAATATTCTTCTTCCCTCACCATATTTTTTCTTGGTATGCTTGAAATAGGCCACCTGAAGCATCACAGAAATGTTTTCAACCAGGAATATTCCACACAAGAGCGGAATCAACAGTTCTTTTCTAATTACAAGCGCCATTACAGCGATAATCCCTCCAATGGATAGACTACCCGTATCCCCCATAAATACCTGTGCAGGGTGTGAGTTGTACCATAAAAATCCGATACAAGCTCCTACAAACGCTGTACAGAAGATCACCAATTCTCCAGAGCCTGGTATATACATTATGTTTAGATAATCGGAGAAAATGATGTTACCTGAGAGGTAAGCCAAAATAGCAAGGGTCAGCCCTATAATGGCCGAGGTTCCTGCGGCTAAGCCATCCAAACCATCGGTTATATTGGCACCATTAGAGACGGCCGTTACAATGAAAATCACCGCGATAACATAAAGTATTCCCGTGAAGTCCTCCAAAAATGTTGGCATCAACCATTTGTAGTCAAACTCATTATTCTTGACGAATGGAATTGTGGTGATTGTGGATTGAATGTCCTGATATTCTTCATATTCCTCGGTAGGGTTATCTACTACAGTATCCGCCTGAGTAAACTCCCTAACCACAATATCATCATGAGTGGTCATGATGATGCCTACAATCAAACCGAGCCCAACCTGTCCTACTATCTTTAGCTTACCAGGTAAGCCCTCCTTGTTCTTTTTCTTTACTTTCAGATAATCATCCAGAAAGCCAATTGCCCCCATCCACACCGTAGTAATGAGTAAAAGGATAACGTAAATGTTGTCCAATTGAGAAACCAAAAGCACTGGAATCAGAATTGCCGAAAGAATTATCAAACCTCCCATCGTGGGTGTACCAGCCTTTTCCATCTGCCCTTCTAATCCCAAGTCACGGATCGACTCTCCCATTTGGGATTTCCTCAGCATACCTATCAGGTTCTTGCCAAAAACCACAGTGATAAGCAATGAAATCACCACAGCCAACCCCGCGCGGAAAGAGATATATTGAAATAGCCCCGCCCCTATCAGGTCAAATTGTTTATCCAAAAAATCGAACAAATAGTATAGCATTCGGCTCTTTAGTTTTTAAATAATTCTAACATTTCCTTCAGCACCTCTCTATCGTCAAAGTGGTGCTTCACTCCTTTTATTTCCTGATAATCTTCATGTCCTTTACCAGCCACCAGAATAATATCGTTGGTGGTAGCCATAGAACATGCCGTCTTTATCGCTTCTCTTCTATCATTGATCACCAAAGTCTTCCTGGCATAGGCCTTTCCTACTCCCGCTTGCATATCCCGAATTATTTCTTCAGGATCTTCATTTCTTGGGTTATCATTGGTGAAAATCACTTTATCACTCCATTTCGCAGCGATTGATCCCATCACCGGTCTCTTTTCTTTATCTCGGTTTCCTCCACAACCCACAATCGTTATCAGCTGCTCATTCTTGGTCCTGAAGGAAGTGATTGTTTGCATCACATTCTCCAAGGCATCAGGAGTATGGGCATAGTCTACTATGGCAATGACTCCACTACCAACACTGATTTGCTCAAACCTGCCCGGAGCAGAAGATGCACCTGAAAGAGCTGTCAATAAATTCTCTTTGTCCTCATCAAGCAATACACCACATGCATAAGCTGCCAGGAGGTTAGAAGCATTGAATTTTCCTATGAGTTTAAACCATACGGTATTACCGTCCATTTCTATCTCTAGACCCTCAAGCGAATTTGTCAGTATTCTGGCCTTGAAATCAGATAGAAACTTCAATCCAAAAGTAAACTGATGAGCTTTGGTGTTCTGCAGCATCACTTGTCCGCGCTTATCATCCAAATTGACCAAGGCAAAAGCCGAAGAAGGAAGGTTATCAAACAACTTCTTCTTAGCAGTAATGTAATTATCAAAAGTCTCGTGATAGTCGAGGTGATCGTGGGTGATATTGGTAAATATTGCACCAGTAAAATCTATCCCGGCCACACGATTTTGATCAATGGCGTGCGAACTCACTTCCATAAAGGCATGTGTACAACCTTTCTTAATCATTTTGGCCAGCAATTCATTTAAGCTCAGAGCATCTGGCGTTGTATGAGTAGCTGGAATCACTTCATCATTGATGTAGTTCTTCACAGTACTCAAAAGCCCTACTCCATAACCAAGGTTTCGAAACAGGTTGAAGAGCAATGTAGCTGTTGTTGTCTTTCCGTTTGTTCCGGTAATCGCAACAAGCTTTATTTTTTTTGATGGGTTACCATAGAAATTCGAAGCAATAACACCCAATGCATAACTACTGCTAGCCGTTTCGATATAGGTGACATCAGGATGGAATTTCTTTGGAAGGTTTTCGCATACGACAGCAACAACACCATTCTTTATAGCTTTGTCAATGTAATCGTGACCATCAACCTGGGTGCCACTCACAGCGACAAATAAGCCGCCAGCTTTAGACTCGCGAGAGTCAAAGCTGACTAAACTTATTGCTGTATTCATATCACCTGATACAGTTATTAGGTTCACGTTGTACAATATGTCTTTTAAAAGTCTCTTCACTCCTATCCCAGTGTTATTTCAATAATATTGGCTCCTTCTAGTGATGATCCGGGTAAAATCGACTGCTCTTTTACTCGTCCAGTGCCTTTATACCTCACCTTTAGAGATTTATTCTCTAACACATAAAGTGCATCTTTTAATGTCATTCCGCGTACGTCCGGTACATGGCTTTTGCCCGCATCCATACTCCTCCATGCTATAGCATTATTGGCTATTCTTGCCTTTGCCCACTTAGTATCCTCTTTTGTATGATTTGATATGCCGATTTCATTACAAATCACTTTTAGATCTTCCACTTCACCCGATTGTATCACTGGAAATACACCTGCTATGGCGTTACCTCCATCATAAGGTTTGTGCATATTCAAATCCAGGGCATAAATTTTATCTGCCACTTCCTTAAACACCGGAGCAGCTACATCACTACCATATATCCTATAGCTCTTAGGATTATCAATCACCACAATACAACTATATCTAGGCTGCTCTGCTGGAAAATAGCCGGCAAAAGATGTATAGTATTTGTTTGTATATCTGCCATTTTCCACCTTCTTGGCTGTGCCAGTCTTGCCTGCAATTTTGTAGAAGCTATCGCTAATATTTCTGGCTGTACCTCTTTCTACTACGCCTTCTAACATCTCTTTGAGCTTGGCTAATGTAGCCGGAGTACAAATTCTTTTGTTGATCACCTTTGAGCTATAAGTCTCAATTGTCCTATCTGCCTTTCTCACCTGCTTGACGATAATGGGCTGAATCATTTTTCCTTCGTTTGCAATCGCATTGAAAAGAGTAAGCGTATGCAAAGGAGTCATCTTAAGCTCATACCCATGTGACATCCATGGAAGCGTAGTACCACTCCAGGTTGAGTCTTTCTTCGGATGTTTGATATAAGGTTTTCCCTCTCCAATCATCTGAAAACCAAGAGGATTGGTTAGCCCAATATTTTCCAAAACATTATAATATTTCAAAGGATCTGTACCAAAATGTTCGGTAATAAGTTTAGCTGTTCCAATGTTCGAAGATTTTTCAAATACCTGCTTAACCGTAAGCATGCCATAGCCGCCTGGTTTATGGTCTTCCATTCTTTGGTCGTAAAACTCATACTTACCATTGCCTGTATCAACTGAGTCTGTAAGCTTCACATTTGAATTTTCAAACAAAGCAAGCATACTGGCCAACTTGAAAGTAGAACCCGGCTCACGAGAACCCTGACTACCCACTGCATAGTTGTATAGTTCCCAGTATTCACCTTTTTTATTCTTGCTGAGGTTTGATATTGCTTTTATCTCTCCAGTATTGACCTCCATTACTACAACAGAACCATAATCTGCATCATTTGCCATAAGGGCACCCAGCAAGGCAGACTCAGCTACGTCCTGCAAGTCCACATTAATAGTAGTGACTACATCATAACCATTCTTCGGCCTAACTTCAGATCCATCATAAACAGGCTGCCATCTCCCTCCGGAAAATTTTTGAAAGAGCGCTTCACCATTTCTTCCAGCCAGATACCTGTTGAAGCTATATTCTAAACCAACTGTCCCTCTGCTTTTATCTTCATTGAGCGACCCAATTGTACGATCCCCTAAATGCGAAAAAGGTTTGTACCGCTGGTCAACCTTTTCGAATATTACTCCACCTTTCATCCTGCCCTTATTGAAAATGGGCCAGGATGACATCATCTTTTTGGTCTGGTAGTTTATTTCCTTGCGATTCAACATCACATACCTCCTTCCCGACTCGCGTGCGTCATTTATGCGATGTTTGTAATCTCTCGGTGAGCGGTCATTGAAATAATTTGAAAGCAGTGTTGACAATTTATCGATTCCCTCATTGTATGTTTTTTGGTCCACAATCGAAGGATCGAATGCCACCTTATAAAAAGGAAGTGATGTGGCCAACAAGCTGCCGTTATCAGAATATATATTACCTCGCGTGGCTTTTACCTCCCTGTATTTGAGACTATTATTCTCTGCCTTAGCTCTCCATTTGCCACCATCGATCGTCTGAATCTGAACTATCTTGTAGACTACAGCAAACGAAAACAGCAGTATCACTAAGTAAGCAATACGAACTCTAAGTAATATGGAGGTCTTAATATTCATCCTTAGAGACCATTATTTTCAGTGGTGGAGTTTCGCTTTCTTTCAAGCCAAGTTCTGCGGCTTTTAGCGCAACTTCCGATTGCTTGCTCGTGTACATGTAGTCAGCCTTTAGGGTAGTATAGTCAGCCCTTAAGTCTTCAACTTCTGTTTCCAGTTTGCCTATTTTTCTAATATTCTTTTCTGCGAAATGCAGGTTACCTATATATACTATCCCTAGGAAAGTGAGAAAAAGGATTGGTGGAAGGTATTTGATGGGAAGGCCGTTCTCAAAAAAACGCTCCACATTAAGGTAGTTTTCCAATAAAGCAAAAAAACTGCCTTTACCAGAATTACCTGAAGCATTATTTTTATAGGAGTTGGTGGCCATAACTTATAATTTTTCTGCTATTCTCAATTTGGCACTGCGCGCCCTGTTGTTATTTTGTATTTCTTGTTCCTTTGCTGTGATCGGTTTCCTATTGACTGGTTGAAAAGGTCTTATAAGATTGCCATAAAAATCTTTCTCAGCATCTCCATGTATTTTTCCTTTGTTTATGTAATTCTTAACTAATCTATCTTCCAGAGAGTGAAACGACATGGCTACCAGTCTCCCTCCTTTATTTATCGTATCTTCAAGCTGTTCTAACATCTCCTCCAGCGCTACCAACTCCTCATTCACCTCTATTCTAATCGCCTGGAAGACCTGGGCATAATACCTATTCTCTCTTCCCCTCGGTGCGTGCTTTGACAAAACCTCCTTTAGATCGTTAGTCGATTTAAAGGGCTTTGCTATTCTACTCCTCACAAGATTGGCAGCAAGCGTTTTCGCATTACGTACCTCTCCATACATCCCTAATAATTTGTGTAAATCCCCTTTAGAATAACTATTGAGTACCGTTTCTGCTGTTTTATCTGCCGATTGGTTCATTCTCATATCCAGTGGACCTTCAAAACGAGTGGAAAAGCCCCGCGTCGACTCATCGATCTGATGAGATGAAATTCCTAAATCAACAAGAATGCCGTCGACAGTGGAAACCCCATAGAACCGCAAATACTTCTTTAAGTATCTGAAATTGGATTGCACAAATGTGAAAGAACGACTATCAATATCTTTTGCATTTTCAAGGGCATCACTGTCCTGATCAAATGCATATAAATGTCCTGTTGAAAGTTTTTTGAGAATTGCCTTGGAGTGTCCGCCACCACCGAATGTCAAATCAACGTAGCAGCCATCACCCTTAATATTTAATCCTTCAATGCATTCGTCCAGCATTATGGAAGTATGATAACTCATTACTCATCCAGGAATTTCTTAGCCATCTCCGAGTAATCATCGCTATCTTCGATCAGATAGTCATCATATATATCAGGATTCCAAATTTCTATCGTGTTTCCGGTACCTATCACGATTACTTCCTTTTCCAGCTTTGCATGCTCAATCCATGCTTTTGGGATCAGAAAACGACCAGCACCGTCCAACTCAACAGGAGCAACACTCTTAAAAAACTGTCTTTTCAATTTTCTTTGGGCGGCATCAAAATCACTGAGTGCAGCGAATTTGTTGTGTATCTTCTTATACTCCAGCATGGTATACACCACTAGGCTCGGATCGAATCCCTTCATGATAACGAGTTCATTGCCAGATACTTCGGGTAGGTTAGCCTTAATCTTCGCAGGTAAAACCAACCTACCCTTAGCATCCAACTTACACTCATATTCGCTTGTAAAAAAAGCCATAGAGTTTTAGAAAAATATAAACCACCAGTACAAACATAAGAAAGTTTTGGAATTATCTCCCACTTTATGACATTTTTCACCACAAAATTCTATTTTCTCACATTCTAACATAAAAAAGCCTACAAAACAGAGTTTTGTAGGCTAAGAAATCTTAATAATGTCGTCTACAACTTAATTGGTGTCAGCTTATATCCCTCCTTTTTCAATAAAGATATTATCCCGCTTTTTCCTCCAAGGTGCCCTGCACCCACAGCGAAAAAAGTGGGTTGTTTAGAGGCATTTGAAATTATCTTCGGAATCCAGTCCTTATTTCTTCCTATCAGCAACATATCTTCATATGCCTTGAATTCAGGACTGTTTTCCATCGAGAATTTGTAAATATTCTCAACATCTTTCGTTTTATAAGTTGAAATCATTTCTGAAAACATTTTTTTGTTTTCCTCTATATCTGTTCCTTCAACAAGCCATTTGATCATTTCCTCTTGAGGAATCTGGTCGAATAATCCCAACTGAAAATCAAGATCCTCCAAGCCCATTACTTCTATAGCATTAAGCTTAGCCTGTTCAATCAATGCATTTTCGTAAGATAGTGGTGCAGCACACTCGATATATTTAACATTCATCATCGTCATCAGAGAAAACGGCTTCATAATGCCAAGGCGGTCTAGTCCTACTCCAAAATGCGCTATGAAAAACTCATTTAATACTTTTTTAGTTTCTACATCCAGGTCCTGAGAAAAGTTGCGCATACCCGGGTTGAGCATCTTGATTTGCATAGACGCCATTAAGGTAGAGTCATCCATATCCAATTCAAGAAACATGAGTTCGCTGGACTCCACTGCCTCTTTCACCGGCTGAAACATTTCAAAATCATTCGGGCAAATAATATGAATCGTACCAAATAGATAAGAAGGTTTTTGGAAGTTCTTTCCCTCAATTTTCCATAACAAAGAGGACTTCAGTTTTTGGGCGCTTGAATTCTGACCATGACCAAAGAGGAGCAGAAATACAAGACACAGCCTTAAACCCGGTCTTGAAAATTTGACCAGTCCAACACTTAATTTAAATAAAAGCATGTGCTACTTACCAGCGACCAACATTAGCCCAAATGACACTACCATCAACCAGAATTTGTATGGTACGAGAAAGGGGATAATAATCCAACCAAGCTCCATAGTCACCATTAATAATACTATGAGAATTGCTACAAGTTTGAGTGTAGATTTTGTCTTATTATCCATGAGTTGTTAATTTTTTTCGTAAATATATGATTTAGGGCCAACTAATAAAACTGTGGCTAAAGATAGAAGCTATATTTAATTTTCTATCTTCAAACCATGGAATTAAACCAACCTAAAACCATCAACGCCTGGTGCAGCTACGACTGGGCAAACTCCGTTTATAACCTTATTGTTACCACGGCTATTTTTCCTGTGTACTACACCGCTGCTACTAAGGAAGCCTTTGGTAGTGAGATAATTAGTTTTTTTCGATGGCAGATAGACAATACGGTTATCTACACTTATGCGATATCGGCATCCTTCCTCATTACGGTATGCCTATACCCCATTCTGTCTGGTATTGCCGACTACAGTGGTATGAAAAAACGGTTCATGCAATTCTTCACCTACCTTGGATCCTGTGCCTGCCTCGGCTTGTACTTTTTTCATGGAAGAAATGTAGAATTTGGTATTCTCCTAGCTATGACAGCCAGTATTGGCTATGCCGGGTCAGTTGTATTTTACAATGCGTTTTTACCAGAAATAGCCTCAGAAGACAAAATGGATAACATAAGCGCCCGTGGATTCTCGATGGGATATGTTGGAAGTGTTGTTCTTTTGATTGTTTGCCTTGTGCTCATCCTGAATTACGAAAGTTTCGGATTTGAAAGCACTTCTTCTGCGACAAGATTTGCCTTCCTACTGGTTGGTACATGGTGGATCGGTTTTTCTCAAATAGCTTTTTCCAGACTGAAAGACAGCCCGACCAACCATAAGATCACTTCAGCTATTCTCTCTCATGGGTTCAACGAATTGAAAAAAGTATTTCAAAGTTTAAATCAAAATGCCAACTCTATTCGATTTCTATATTCATTTTTCTTCTACAGCATGGGTGTACAGACTGTTATGCTATTAGCCCCGCTTTTCGGAGAAACCGAGATTGGCATGACGGGAGATGAGATGATTATGGTGGTATTGATTCTCCAGGTATTGGCTATTGCTGGGGCATACTCATTTGCGTTTATATCTAACAAAAAAGGAAACAAATTCGCTATTATATTGGCGATAATAGTATGGTTGATGGTATGCGTTGGTGCATATTTTGCTCAAGACAAAATCTCGTTTTATACCCTGGCTGCTTTTTTGGGATTCGTAATGGGAGGTATTCAGTCAATTTCCCGTTCTACATATTCAAAACTGATCCCCAGCGGTACGAAAGATTCGGCTTCTTACTTTAGTTTTTATGATGTCACCGACAAGCTGGCCATTGTGTTGGGCACGGCTTCATTTGGTGCAATAGAACACATCACTGGCAGCATGCGTAATTCTATTTTGATGATGACTGTCTTTTTTATCGTCGGGCTCGTAATTCTTCAAGCCACCAAATTAAAGCACAAAGAAGATGATCTACAGACTTCTTAGGTTCATCGTTAAAATTGCGCTTAGGTTTTTTTTTAGAAAAATCACCATAAGCGACAAAGCCAACTTGCCTGAAAATGGCCCTTTGATTATAGTGGTCAATCACCCCAATACCTTCATGGATCCTCTCATTGTGGCGTCCCTATTTAAGAGAAAGGTTGGTTTTCTTGGGAACGCAAGCATATTCGTAAATGGAATTGTAAATGCCATTTTTAGCTATTTCAACGTTATTCCGGTCTATCGCCAACAAGATGTGAAAGAAGGTGTAACACCAGACAATACTGACACTTTTCGAGATTGCAATAAATACTTATCCGAGGGCAATGCTTTGATGATATTTCCCGAAGGGAGTAGTTTTCACGAGTTGAGGCTTAGGAAAATTAAGACTGGTACAGCCAGAATAGCTCTCAGTACTGAAAATCAACATAATTTCAATTTAGGAATAAAAATATTACCAGTTGGGCTTTATTATAGCAATCCCTCCAAGTTTAGAAGCAAGATTCATGTCAATGTAGCCGAACCATTTGGTGTTAATGAATTTAAGAGCCTGTATGAATCAAATTCCTTTGAAGCTGTTCAGGATTTAACCGAAAAAATAGAAAAGGCCCTAATTGAGAACACCGTCAACACATCAAATGACGAACAGGAAGAATTGTTCATTGATATCAAGCGTATATACAAACACCGAATGCTTGAAAAATCTGAAAACAAGGGTGCAGCAAATGAAGAATATCGGCTCACCCGGGAACTGGCAAATGCCATAAAATACTTCCAGGTAGCAAATGATGAAATGTACTCGAAGGTCAAGGACAGCATAAAAGAGTACATTAGCATTATTGATGAAAACCACCTTGTCCCATTGTCAGATACCTCTCAAGGCAAACTAAGCAATGTAGGCGAACTGATTGGGCGGATTTCATACGCAGTTATTAGCTTTCCTCTCTACCTATTTGGTGTCATTAACAATTTTCTACCATACAAGATACCCTATTGGCTTGCCAGGAAAATCACCAGGGAGGTAGAATATCATGCCCCAATAATGCTTACCGTTGGGATATTGATTTTTCCACCGTTTTACTTGCTCTTGTGTTGGCTATTTAATTATATGTTTTCACCGGAGGCCTATCTTATTGCTATCTATGTCCTAATTTTACCTTTGAGTGGGTATTTCAGTCTACACTATCTTGATTTTCTTGAAGAATCATACAGTTTTTATAAACTTAGTTTTCTATCAAAAAGAGATGCTGAGCTAAAGCAGGTGGAGCATTTGGCAGTTGAAATTCAGGATATGCTTGATGAAGCCAGAGAAACATATTTGAAACGATTATAAAAGTTATCATACCACATAAAATGACAAAAATTTATCACAACCCAAGATGCAGAAAAAGTAGAGAGACACTACAGATCCTTGAAGACAATGCTGAACAAATCGAAATTGTTGAGTACCTCAAAGACAGCCCTTCCAAAGCAGAGCTAACGGAAATAGTAAGCCTGTTAGGTATCAGTCCGATAAAATTGATACGCAGGGGTGAAAAAGTTTTTAAAGAGGAATTTAAAGGTAAAGAGCTGAATGACGAGGAATGGATCGACGCGATGGTAGCAAATCCTATAATTATTGAAAGACCAATTGTTGTCAAAAATGGAAAGGCAGCTTTGGGCAGACCACCAGAGCAGGTGCTCGATATTCTATAACTCTTAATTTATTTCTAGCTGGCTATTGCTAATATCAATTTTGATAAATTATATTTGCACTCCTTTTCAGAAAGGCCTTAGTTTTTGGCACAGTTTTGAAAGGAAAATTTGGTTAAAAACCTACGGAGAGGTGGGTGAGTGGCTGAAACCACATGTTTGCTAAACATGCGTGCGGGAAACCGTACCGGGGGTTCGAATCCCCCTCTCTCCGCCAGACACAGACCTAAATGATGGTCTGTTTTGTTTTGATGCACTCATAGCTCAACTGGATAGAGCACCTGCCTTCTAAGCAGGGGGTTCGGGGTTCGAGTCCCTGTGGGTGTACATTGAAAATCAAGCACTTACGATGTAATAATTGTAAGTGCTTTTTTATTTGCATACAATTTGCATACCTTTTTCACTTTGCTAGCCTAAATATAATCATTTGAAATCTTTGCTATACCTCAGATCCTTAATAACTGTTGAGGAAAATTTCTCAGAATTAATAAATCTGTTTTTCAAACCAGCAAAAGAGGATAACTATCCTGATTCTGAAAAACTGGATTATGTGATTCGTGTAGAGTGTTCCTATGATCCAACTCAATATGACTTTGAAATTATTTCATTTCATGATTTTTTAAACAAAAAACTTAGTACAATTACCCAAGCTTCCATTAATGAAATTCTCCTTTCGGATAAGAACCCCTCAACATTTCACAAGTATCTCAAGGAGCTTGAGAGACTTCTTAATTTAAGTGATCATATAGAACCGAGATTTAAAGTAGTATTTCAAACCCATATAGATAATATCAAGGAAGGAATAGGTTGTAAACCAAAGCCGAAAAGCGCTATAAATTCAGCTCCAACCTCGTTTAAATACAAGGGTGGTTCAGAACATCAAAAAAAATTAAGAACCGCTCTAGAGTCCATGTGTAATTCTATTAGTCTATTCCAAAACAAGGATACAGACATTGCTAATTTCATTAAATTACTTAAAGCCGAAGATTATCAAGATTCCGGTATAACAATTAGACTTGATTGTGAAACTGGTCAGTTTGCTTACTTAGTTGGTATACTTAGAGATACTAAGATGCACTTTCGAAAGTTTACTGATGTTGGAATTGGTAAATCTAAAGCATTTGAAAGCTTGGACGGAACATGTATTAATGCGTCTAACCTATCTTCATCAAGAGAACAATACCAGAATTTTTCAGAGAAAATTGAACTAATCAAAGCGGCATTAAGCGATTTACCCTAGTATTGGATTGATGCACATTGACCGACATCATTGACCGTCAATGAAACTTACAATTATGCGATAAGGATGCATTTTCATTGCGTCCAATATGACAACGAAAATTGAAAATTGCCCACAAGATATCAAGGATATCTACAGGCAAGTGTTAGGAGTAATCCTAATGTCGACCAAAGAAGTCTTCAATCTAGAAGATCTGTGTACTTATACCGGGTTTAAAAAAAGTACTATACACAAACTTACGAGTAAGTGTATACTACCTCATTACAAACCAACAAACAAATCACTGTTTTTTAAGAGAACAGAAATTGAAAATTGGTTGCTTCAGAACAAGCAACATTCAGAACAGGAAATAGTTAATCGAGCAGGAGCTGTAATGTTAGCCAGAAAGGGAGGTGCGCATGTCTAAGATAGACATTTTCTCAATTGAAAAGGATTTACCCTATGTTCTTAGAACCATGCTCGAAAAATATGAGTCGCAGGAGAATAAGATGCTCATGTTGCTTGGTTCATTGACTGCAATTAGTTCCATTCTTCCAAATGTAAGTGGTATTTATGGCAAGGACAGGATATACCCGAATCTTTATACGTTCATTTGTGGGCCAGCCGCTTCGGGTAAAGGCAAACTAAAAATCTGTAGAAACCTCGTAAGTTCTATTGACAACCATTTGATTAATGAGGGTAAAGGAATTCTAATTCCTGGCAACATAACTTACCCAGGTTTTATCACTCTCTTTCAAGATTTTGGAGAACAAGGACTAATATTCGAAACAGAAGCAGACGTGATCTCAGGATCATTCAAGAAGGAGCATGGCAACTATAGTGAACTACTGAGACAAGCTTTTCACCATGAACCAGCGACTTCTTATAGAAAGGGGGACAATGAATTTATACGTATAAATGAACCTAAATTATCAGTCTTACTATCAGGTACACCTGATCAACTTTATCCTATGTTTATTGATGGAAAGAATGGCCTTTTTAGTCGATTTCTTTTTTTCAATATAGACCATAGTATAGAATGGGACAATACTGTACTATCAGGAGAATCAATTGTAATTTCAGACGATATTAAGCCATTGCAGGACCACTTTTACAGTCTTTATACTCAACTTCTGCATTATCCTATTGAGTTTCATACTCAGGAGGCCGATATACATGTATTTAATACCTTTTTTAGCACCTGGACTACTTGGGTTGAAGCTAATTGTTCAGTTGAAATACAAGCCACCATCAAGCGTTCTGGCTTAATCTCATACCGTATCGCAATGATTTTGTCTTTACTCAGGGGGTTTGAACATCACACTTTAGAAGCCAAGCTTTTCTGTAATTCATTGGATTTTAATATAAGTTTACTGCTAATGTCAGAATTGATTGACCATGCGATAAAGGATTTCAACAGCATACAAAAACCTGGAAAGACTCCCTCTAGCATTGTTGAAATCTTCTTTGAAAATTTACCAGATGCATTTGATAGACCTGGTTATTTGGGCGTTGCGAAAAATTGTAGTATTAATCATAAAACCGCTGAGAGGTACATCCAAAAGTTTGTGCAAAGCGAAAAAGTTAATCGTATTGCCCAAGGTTCATATCAAAAGGCATGCTAAACTATTAATCTGAGGATTTGAGGAAACTGCGGAATTGCTAGTTTCCTCAAATCCTCATTTTCCTCATGTTACTCAAGAGGTAAGTTATAATATGCGAAAACAGCTGAACTGAACAATTAGTTTCACTCTAAATACAATAGTTTATCAAAGTAGATCTTGAAGCATACAAAATGAGCAGCAGAAAACGCCCGAATCAGACCTAACATTAAATGATGGTCTATCTGAAGAATGAGAGCTTCTGTTTCAAAGAGATTATGGTATTCCTAATAAGCTTACTGACAATGAATTCAGCAATCAAAAGGATCAATTTCAGACAATCTAAAAACTATTTCTCAACAAACTGGTTAGCTCAAAGAACCTGACTGAGCTTTGAGCTTGAAGATGACTACTGATTCAGAGCGGAGATTCGAAACCAGTATGCATAGAATAGCATTTTGGGGGAACCCAAAAAATTGTGTAAGTAAGTTTCATTCTGAGGCCACCTTCCCTGATGGTGGAGATATCCCATACTCACAATATACCTTACCAGTTTTATAACCACTCCAAAAGCAGGCCACTGCAGTGATGATGAATACCATCACATAAACCCAAAATCTACGTTTTCTTTGCTTTTCTTCAAGTTCTGTCATGATTCATAAATTATTTGGATTCTGTTAATTTAACACTAAATGCTCAACTAGAGAAGTACCCTCTAAACCACTTGTATTTCGTAATACGCAACTCAAATTTCTCCCAAAATCTATTATTCTGAGACATCTAAATTCTGTGTTTCAAGATTCTAAAACTACTCAAAACCTCAATTTGGATTTACCAAAAATTTCGTAAATGTGGGCTAGTAGCAACCAGACTATATAAAAGCCCCCACCCCTTAATCAATTTGGGAAAGCCCCCTGGGGGTTAAACCATAGAGATTACGAAAATCGCTTTCTTTTTGTATGTGTATGAAGAGAAGATTGAGGATGAAAAAAACCCACCCTTTTCTCGTGAAATTCTACTCAATTCTCAAGACCTCTTACTTCATTTTATACGACTATTGCTTATTGTACTAGAACTTGAGATCAATAAACTCTCTTGTTAAGCTTCATTTTACACGCTTATTGCAATTTAGAGACTCCTAGTACACTAGGATTTAGCTCAGGCCGTGCAATTAATCTAGGTATGTTACACACTTTTGAACTCATTTGCTTCTAGTGAGCTGTGAACAGTGCATAAATCACCTGACTCAATCCCACTCTATTTAAACACAGTTAACCAGCTATAATGATAGGAATAGCTCAGGGTCAATGTATTTTGTTAATAAAATCAATAACATAGAATTAGAACGGGATCATCATTTCCTAAGCTCAAGTCAGAAAATAAATTTTCCAATTTAAGAATTTGTTATGCAGAAATAATACAAATACATGCAATCACATTCTCTTATTCAATTATGGTGCACCTTTCTGTGAATGGGTTATTTACTTCATTTTATAAAAAGTTTAGTAATGGATTGGTTGATAAAAAGCCAGTTTTTTGAGCACCATCATTTTTGAACAGGTTAAAAGTCACTAAATAATAGAAGATATTATTATCTGAATTAATTAACTTCCAATTTCATCTAAAATGGAGCAATTTCAAGGATTTGCACCATAAGAATCAATCGCTAATAGAAAAGAATGCAAATTAGAAATGAACCATAAGTCACATACTAAGGTAATCAGCTACATCTGGGGAATTGCAGATGACGTCCTAAGAGATGTCTTCGTAAGGGGAAAATACCGAGATATTATTCTGCCATTCACAGTATTAAGGAGATTGGATGTGTTACTGGAAGAAACTAAGGAAAAGGTTCTTGAAAGTGATCAATTTCTAATTGATAATAAGATTGATGATAAATCCGCTCTTATTAAATTCTCTGGTTACCCATTTTACAATACCTCAAGGTTTACCATGGGGTTGAACAGTAAAACGGATGCTAAGTTCAAGTACGTATCACTCATGTCTGATCCAGACCACATTGATACTAACCTAGAAGATTATTTAGATGGGTTCAGTTCTAATGTTCAGGAGATCATTTCGAAATTCAAGATCCGCAATCAGTTGGAGACCATGAAGGATGCGGGTATCACTTTTCATCTGATTGAAAAGCTGGTATCCAATGAAATCAACCTCAGTCCTCATGATGTCACCAACTCTAGAGGGGATAAGCTTCCTGGATTGACAAACCTGGGAATGGGGTATGTATTTGAAGAGCTCATTAGAAAGTTCAATGAAGAGAATAATGAGGAAGCAGGAGAACACTTTACCCCGCGAGAGATCATACGTCTGATGACCCACATCATGTTTGAACCGCTGAAAGGTAAACTCAAAGAGCATGCACGATACTCCGTATATGATCCGGCATGTGGTTCTGGGGGGATGCTCACAGAAGCAGAACACTTTGCGGAAGAAATCACCGATCATAAATCCAAGTTTGTGCTTTATGGTCAGGAAGTGAACCCTGAGACCTATGCCATCTGCACTTCCGATATGCTGATCAAGGATGAAGACCCGGAAAACATTGCCTATGGTTCCACCTTAGGTAATGATGGCTTCATGGGGCAGGAATTTGACTTTATGCTTTCTAATCCTCCCTATGGTAAGAGCTGGAAGATTGACATTGATGCCATACAGGACAAGAACAAAATCCTTGATCCGAGATTTCAAGTAGGCACACCGCGTAGTAGTGACGGACAACTGCTCTTCCTGAGCAATATGGCCTATAAGATGAAGAAGAACACGGAGCTGGGTTCACGAGTAGCTTCTGTCCACAATGGTTCTGCCTTATTCACAGGCGATGCTGGAAGTGGAGAGAGCAATATCCGAAAATGGTTGATTGAAAATGACTGGCTGGAGTGCATCATCGGATTGCCCAAAAACATGTTTTACAACACGGGGATCAGCACGTATATCTTCATCCTCAACAACCGTAAACCAGAGCAGCGAAAAGGAAAAGTACAGCTTATAGATGCATCAGAGATCTACCAGAAGATGCGCAAGAGCTTGGGTAACAAGTCCTACGAATTAACGGAAAATCATATTCGACAAATCACAGATGTCTATCTGCATTTCAAGGAGACTGAGCAATCCAAAATATTCGACAACTCCGATTTTGGTTATCAGAAGATTAGTGTTGAGAGACCATTACGCTTGTCCTGCCAGTTTTCGCAAGAGAAAGTTGATTCTCTACGTTTCCTCGAGACACTAAGAGAGGAAATGGAATACATCCATGAGCGATTTGGAGAAGAAGTGTATACCAACCTCAAGCCGCACAAAGAAGCGATCCTGAAGTATTGGGAAAACAATGAAATCAAGATAAGTCCGGCCAATAAGAATAAACTCTTCAACTCTAAGTTTTGGTCGGGTCAAAAGACAATCATGGAAGCAGCGCAAAAACTGCTCAATCATTTTGGTGAAACAGCATCTCATGATTTCAACACATTTAAACTGGACTTGGACAAGGCACTAAAAGCTCTGGACATCAAATTGGGAGCAAGTGAAAAAAAGCAGATCATCAATGCCATTAGATGGAAAAATGAAGAAGCCAAAAGAGTGGTCAAGAAGAAAGAGAAGGACGGCACGGTCATCTACGAACCGGATGCTGACTTACGAGATGCCGAAAATGTGCCCCTGCTCGAAAACATCGATGAATACTTTGAAAGAGAAGTAGCTCCACATGTACCGGACGCTTGGATTGACTATACCAAAACGACCGTTGGTTATGAGATCTCCTTTACCAAGTACTTCTACAAATACCAACCTCTGAGAAGTCTGGATGACATTACCAAAGACCTGATTGAGGTCGAAAAGGAAAGTGAAGGGCTACTTAAAAAAATATTGATGTAAATGGCAAAAATGATTCCACATAAAGCCTATTCCACCGGAAGTGAAGGAGAATTAAGAGTTTTTGAGGCACTTCACACATTGTTGCCAACTTCATTTACTGTCTTGCATTCTTACAGATGGATTAGCTCTGAAAATGATAGGCAAAGTCAGGGAGAAGCTGATTTTGTGGTCTTTCATCCAAAGATGGGAATATTAGTCATCGAGGTGAAGGCCGGGATAATCACACTTGAAAATAGGATATGGAATCAACAAAATAGAAACACTGGAATCAAGAAAGAAATCAGAGATCCAGAGGAGCAAGCGGCAGCTTCTAAATTCAAAATCATTAATTTTTTAAAGGGAATTCGAGGATGTTTGGTATGCCATGCGGTTTGGTTCCCTTCAGTAAGTTTTCGACCGTCAGAGTTGCCTCCCAATTACAATTCATTGATGTTATTGGATGAATCGAGCCTGAGTGATCCAGAACAAGCAATTCAAAGGGCTTTCGGATATTGGATAGACAGAATTGGAATAAGCACCAATTTCGATGGTAATGCCAGTGAATTGGTTATGAAAAGGCTCGTTCCATCAATGCACCTGGTGCCGTCCCTTGAGTTGGATTTTGGACAAAAGGAAAAAAAATTCTTGGCACTTACTCAAGAACAGTGTCGCATTCTGGATTTTCTACAAATGCAGAAGAAAGCCTCCATCTCCGGTGTTGCCGGTACAGGTAAAACATTGATTGCTATTGAAAAAGCTCGCCAACTTCAGGTCAATGAAGGCAATGTTTTGTTTTTATGTTTTAATAGTTATTTGGCTGATTATCTGAATAAATCATATGGACATTATGGATTTAAAATACTTACCTTTGATGGACTTGCTATAAGTCTAATCGGGTCAAAGGGTTCATTTGACAAGAATAGGTCATTATTTCTTGATTACCTACTTGACGAGAATGCAGATTTTCCGTATCAACATATTGTTATTGATGAGGGGCAAGACTTCAGATCAGAATGGTTAGAATATTTAGATTTTCGAATAGATGCTGATGCTCATTTTTATGTGTTTTATGATCAACAACAATCTCTTTATAAAGAGGAATTAAACCAATGGCTAAGTCAATCTCCATGTAGACTTACGCTAACAGTAAATTGTAGAAATACGGAAGCAATCGCGATGACTGCTTATGGAAGTTTGGGAAGGGCGATCGGAAACACACCCATTTTATCTGGGATTGAAGGAGAACAACCTGTGCTTTTACCTGCTTTGGAACCCAAGAAACTAGCGAATCTACTGGATAAGGTGGTCAGCCGATTTTGTACCATTACAAAATCTACTTTTGATAGAGTGGCCATTATTACAATGGTGACTTGGGAAGAGAGTCTTTTGAGTGAATTAACAGTTCATCTTAAATCCCCAATAAATAGCGAAGGAATCAAAGACAAGCACATTTTTGTTACTACTGCCCGAAAGTTCAAAGGTTTAGAAGCCGATGTTGTAATTATAGTGGATCATGACTGGCAATTAATGGAGGATATCAAATATAGACGGCTGTTTTATACATCAGCTTCTCGAGCTAAACATGAGCTTTTTATCACCTCTCCAGACTTGAATGAGGTAGATGTCGATACAGTTCTCCAATTCACTATCAAAGACACAAAAAGAAAGGGAAAAAGAAAATTCTTAAAAGCATTTAACCTTAAAGAATACCATGAAACTATCTAATACAGAGAAAGATTTTGAACGAATCATCGAAGGTGATCACATTGATCAGGTTCTTGCTGCTTTTGATGACAAAATTCCACATTACTTCCAAGAAATATCTGAATTTAATAAAGTTGATCCAAACAATGATATGGCAATGAAACTCCTTTGGCGTGGCATGATGCAAGAATCTGTAGAAGATTTTCAAAAAGATTCTGAGGCATACAATGAGTTCTTTAGTGAAGAGAGCATGGATGAGTTTGAAGAAATTGATGATCCAAAAGTGTTTAAAGGATCACTGAGAAATGATTGTCCAATCATACGAAAGTCATTGATGTCACGTATGGAAGAACTTCAAAACTGGAAAGAAGATTTTGCTAGAGCCAAGCCTCAAGAAATGCTTGAGACTTTTGCCAATTTTTTGGATTTTGTCAGACAATATGCGGACGATATGAAGTCTGTTGATTATTCAGGTTTATCTAAATCTGCTGATTTTGAGGAATTGGCTCAATTTTCTGAAGATGCAGATTTAAGTCTTCAGAAAGTGATAGGTGCAGGTATAAAAACCACTATCATTTACAATTTATTCCCTCAATACTTATGTAAGTCTGTTAGGAGGACCTTATATGGCATGTATTTCCTTTCGTTGGATATACATGATCAAATGCCTTCCAGAACGAGTGAGTTTGTCATGGTAGATGATACCAATATGCACACAGGAGGAAGAGGGGCGAGCTATAATTTCAGGATGGAACATAACTACTGGTATCCTTTTAACTTGTTCATGTGCTATTCAAAGCATATTTCTGATAAGCTAAATGAACTGTTAGCTCCACTTGGAATCCATCTTGCGGAAGAGTATCGATATGTTTATGTGAATCGATTTCTTGAGTCGATATGTAAAGTACATGGAGATGCCATACGAACGATGATGGGAGGAGATCAAGATACCTAAGAATGGATAAGCATAAAGTTGTAAATAGCGTATTCGGGCTTTCTGAATTCAGGGATAAACAGGGAAAGGTAATTGATAGCCTTTTAGCTAATAAGAACACATTGTGCCTTATGCCAACAGGTATGGGTAAATCGCTGATCTATCAAACCGCCGCTATATGTAAAGGTAAAATGGCTTTGGTGCTCTCTCCTTTGATTGCATTAATGGATCAACAAAATGATACACTAAATACATGTCTTAGTAAAATCGGAAGCTCTTCCTTTGCTTTTAATAGTAGTGCAGGCACTGTATCCAAGCAGTTTAAATACTTGAGGGATGAATTCAGACCACCTACAAATCCTCAGTTCCTTTTTCTGTCACCTGAAAAGATCATGCTGGATGGGTATGCGGAATACGTATTAAGAAAGCACAAAGAAAAAATCGGGCTCATCGTTGTTGATGAAGCACATTGTGTGTCTCAATGGGGTCATAGCTTTCGGCCCGCTTATAAGATGATTCCTTTTTTTCTTAGAAATATTTTCGGCGATCAAATACCCACAACACTTTGTCTTACAGCTACAATCAACAATAGGGATCGAGAAGAAATTATTCAGGAATTTAAGATTGATGATATCATAGAAAGCGATTCGTTATTAAGAACCAATATTGACTTAAACATACTACCCTCCAATAAGGATCATGAAGAGAAACGAGAAGTCTTGGAGGGTTTGCTAAAACAATATGACGGACAGAAGATCATAGTATATGCACATATTAAAAAACGGGAGTACGGGACTCGAGCCCTTAGTGAGTATTTCAAAGAAAGGGGATATTCATGTGCACCGTTTGATGCAGATTTGGGGCAAAATGAAAAAGATGAAACGCTTGAAAAATTTGTAACAGGAGAGTTAAAAATCATATTTGCTACTAATGCTTTTGGTATGGGGATCGATATTCCGGATATTCGATGCGTCATCCATTTTCTGATGCCGGAATCATTGGAGCAGTACTACCAGGAAGTAGGCAGAGCTGGGAGGGATGGCCATCCTTCATATGCATATTTACTACACGCTCCTGCCAACATTGATATCCGAAAAAATCTAATCAAAAAAGGCTTGCTTAGTAAGAAACGGATAGAAGATATTTGGGCAGCCTTTCTTGGAAACAAAACAGACAACCAGGAATATCCCTATATATCCAGATTTAGCGCCATTGATGTGCGCGAGGACAACTCAGAAATGAATGTATTTCTGAAGTTGGTAAAAATGGGTGTGATATCTATTCTCTCAAAGGGTTTTAGTGACATCAATTTTCTCGAAGAAAGTGATTCGACAACAGAGCTGACTCAATTCAAGAAATCCACCCGCATTGGAGCACTTAAATTAATCAGCAAAAAGACCGGATTAAGTTTAGACGACATTCACCAGAAGCTTTATGCACTGTATGATTCTGATCAGATTAAATTAGTCAAGAGTCCTTCAAAAGTTATCCATTATGCTGTTATTAGAGGCCTTGAGGACAAGGATTTTGAATATTTACATCAGGAGTCCAAAGAATTGATGGCATTCAAAATGACCAATTTCGATAAGCTGCTAAATGTATTAGAAGGTAGTAATACCATTCAAGATGCACTAATTGAACACTTAGGGATTACAGTTAATGGCACAAAAAATAAATCAGTACTATGAGCAATTATGAATCCTATCCCGCATATAGAGAATCTAATATTGATTGGTTTCCTGAAATGCCAATTGATTGGGACTCAATTAAAGTGAAACATATCTTTAATGAAAGGGTTGAGAAAGGCTTTCCAAATGAACCATTGCTTGCTGCAACTCAGACAAAAGGTGTAGTTCGCAAAGAGGAATATGAAAATACTACTGTAACTGCACAAAAGGACTTTCATCTTCTGAAGCTTGTCAAAGTAGGTGACTTTGTAATAAGTCTCCGATCATTCCAGGGAGGGATAGAAATAGCCTATCAACAAGGTATAATCAGTCCAGCATACACCATTATGCAACTGAAAGATAGTATTGATAAATCTTATTTTAAACATCTGTTTAAATCAAAGTACTTTATAGACGGCCTTACAACTTTTGTTACAGGCATAAGAGAAGGTCAGAATATAGACTATTCGAAATTCAGAAGGTCATTTTCACCCCTTCCCCCCAAACCCGAACAATCCGCCATTGCCCAATTTTTGGATCGCAAGACAGCCGAGATCAAAGCTTTTATTGAGCTGAAGGAGAAAACCATTGCCTTGCTCAAAGAGCGTAAAACCGCCATCATCAACCAGGCTGTCACCAAAGGGCTTGACCCTAATGTGGAGATGAAAGACTCTGGTATTGTGTGGCTGGGAGAGATCCCGAAGCATTGGGAGGTAAAGAAGTTGAAGTATTTAATGAGCATTAGCGGTCGAGTAGGTTGGAAAGCTCTCACTGCAAGTGAATATGTTCCAGATGGATATGTCTTCTTAGCCACGCCTAACATAAAATTTAAAGAAATTGATTTTGAGGATGTTAATTATATAACTAAAAAGAGGTTTGATGAAAGCCCTGAACTCATTCTCGAAAAAGGTGATGTCTTATTAACAAAAGACGGTTCTACCGTTGGAACTGTAAATGTTGTAAGAGATTTACCTCGACCTTCGACCGTTAATAGTTCTATAGCTGTTCTTAAGGATAAATCAGGACACCTAGTCAGCGAATATTGTTTCTACACGATCAAATCAAATTACTTATCTGAACTTATTCATTTTAAAAAAGAAGGAATGGGTGTGCCACACTTATTCCAATCAGATATAAAACAATTTGAAATGATTCTTCCGCCAGTTTCAGAGCAAAATGAGATTGTTGATTTCATTCAAAATGCCTCAGTGGAACTTGATTCTCTGATGGATCAAGCCGAAAAAGAAATTGCTTTAATCAAAGAATACCAGCAGAGCCTGATCAGTGAGGCGGTTACGGGTAAGATTGATGTGAGGGGGGAGGTGGAAGTGACATGAAATTGACGAACACCCAAATGTTAGATTATGTCCAAAGAATTAAGTTTTCCGATTTGGATAAAAGACCATATCAACAGCAAATTAATATACTGAAGACTAATGTTCGTACCTATATCTCAGATCACACAGGATGCAGTGTTACCAAGATAATACAATCTGGTTCTTGGAAAAAGGGGACAATTCTAAAACCGAGAGATGGTGTTGAGCTTGATATTGATTTAGTCTTTTTCATCAACCCCGGTGAGTCGACAGAAAGAGACGTGAGGGAGCTAAATCAGGGTATTAGAGAGTTTCTCTATCAGGTTTATCCCAATAAGACTGAGGACGACTTTTGGGATAGTGCGAAATCTTCTGGGGTGGTGTTCAAAGGGACTGGATTGAGTTTTGATATAGTGCCAGTTGTGCCCGTTCAACCTGAACCTTATGTCTGGCAGCCCGAATCCGGAACTCGTGGATTTTATTTTACCAGTATTGATGGCCAATTAACCTTTAACTCCTCACTGAAAACTCAGAATTCCAATTATGCTTCGATAGTCCGAATACTGAAGAAATGGAAAAATGAAAAAGATTTGTCTATCTCATCATTCACAATTGAAATCATCCAGGGATGGTTGGATTGTACTAAGGGTTACGATATAACTATTGAGCAATCTGTAATCCGATTCTTCGATCTCGTGAGCAGGTATAGATTCCCTCAAATTTCATTTAATACTCCAGGGGCAGATACAGAGATCAGTACGGATTCCCTAGGTGCGATATATGTAGCTGACCCAACCAACAAAGGAAACAACACTGCCGAATATATCGATACGCCTATGTGGGAGGAAATACAGTCTCAGGCAGCTATAGCATATGAAACCCTGGTATACGCACAAGAGGTGAATACTAAAGGGGATACAACTGATCTATGGAAAGAAATCCTTGGTAATACGTTCAACATTGAAAATCAGAATTAAAAACTATGTCTTATCCAGAGGTTGAAAAAACGTTTAGTTGTTTAGCTGCAGATATTCGCATGATAGCTCAGAAAACTGAACTATGGACGGAGAAGAAATGCAGTGACTATTTGGAAGACATTAAAGCCTTCATGGATAGTGTGTATTTAAAACATGTGTATATAGTCTTGAAGGATGCTGAAGGTAATCAAATAAAAGCGCGTAGGTATGATGTTTTAAAAGTAGAAGAAAATGATATAGACAGTAGACCTGGGGATAATAACTGGGACAAGTATGCAGGCAAAAGCCTAAACGTAATATTAAGTTATGGGTACGAATGGGATAATTTGAATGAGGATCAAAAAAAGGAATTTAAAGCAAGACTCAATATAGGTTGGTCGCCATCTACGGATAACACATCATTCACCCACCTAAGAAGGACACAAGGTCGAACCTATCAAAGTGGACAATTTGGTATTCAAAGAATAGAATTTGACTAATATGAAAGAAAAGATAAAGAAGGAGCTATGGGTTTTACATCGCAAAGCAGACCAAACAAGGAGTATTCATGGTCAAATAAAGCAGAAATATGATACTATTAATACTCGTATAACGCTGTTCATTACGATTGGATCGGCAATTGCAGCGATGTTGATTTTTGCAGAAATACCTAATGTATATAAGTACATCGGGGGTTTTCTATCTGCTATAATTTTTATTGTAAGCTTAATTCCAGGTTCCATGAAGTATGAAAATAGAATTCAGGAACGAGCTGTGGCAGTAAAGCTTTGGGGGGATTGGACAAGAAATGCACGTGATTTCTGCAATGTTGAAATAGAGGAGATAAGCGATAAGAAGGCTAAAGTTCAGCATAAATTACTCATCGAGAGTTATAAAAAAGTGATGGAAAGCACTCCGGATATCCCTGATGAATTCTTCAATGAAGGGAAAAGAAATCATCTGCAGAAAGTTGAAATATCTAAGGAGTTGGATAAAAGCCCCTTCAAAACAATCGAGGAAATAAAGAAAGAATTGAAAAACAGATAATATGATAATCCCGATGGATACATCCGAAAGCAAGGTTCAGAGGTTTGTAAATGAAATCACTCTAATCAAAAAATACCAGCAGAACCTGATTAGTGAAGCAGTGACAGGTAAGATAGATGTGAGGGCGGAGGTGGAAGTTTGAAAGCGGTAGTCTCAAATATTGCCACTAAAGTATGGAAACTATTCAGTTATTGGTTAAAGAAACTGGTTGATTTTCGATTTAGAAAAATTTCCAGATTTAGCTGGGGTATCAAAATATTCTCTTTGTCATTATTATCCGAGATTGGCAATCTTATAAATGATTACGATTTTGATGAAATCTGCCTACTCATTGAAACTGCCTATGGTTCAGGATGGGCTATAGCAGCCAGAATTATAGGAGGTTTTATTGCCGGCTATGCTCCAGGATATTCTTGGCTAACAATCCTAATTAAGGTATACCTAATTACATTATTCTCAATTTTTGAATGGCGAAAAGATAATGGTCTAAAAATTAAATGGAGATGGATTTGGCAATGGAACTGGAGCCTTAAAAACATAATAAACTTGAATGTTGATTTATCAAAAACCAATATTGAGAAGCATTATCATGCTGAAGTTAATCATGAGATAACTAAAGAATGGATTGAGTCAAAAAATGATCAAAAGGATTGGTTAAGTAATTACAAATACGTTCCAGAGTTGCACGTCAAAAGTATACTTGAAGAACAGTTATTTAAGAGAATCGTTGATCGAGACTCAATAATAGAAGAATTTAAATTATCACTTACTAAAGCAGAAAAGTCAGTTATTAAATTAATAGCTGAGACTGATGATTTAAAATTTAGATGCGCACATCAAGATTTTCCATTCAGATTCAATGATCATCCCGAATGGCTCGATAAATATGCAACTTTTGAACAATGTGCATCCGAATTGAAAGAGGCCATAAATGAAATTAAGAAGACGTTTAAAGACTATAACAACTTAAATTCTTTGAGTGAGGATGCCTGGCAAGTGATCTCATGGCAATATCTTTCAGTTGAACTTGTAGATATCCTAAATGCGAGAGAATCATTTCTATTAGTCTTTAACCAAGACTACCAAAATTTTGTAAATAGACAAGCAGAGCAAAGAGCTGTAAGAAAAATTCTTGATCCACTAACTGAGGCATCTAACGTTGCAGTAAAAGCACAATTCGAATTACGGGATAGAATAGAGGTTTTATCATCTAATTCGTATTATGTTCATGCAGGAGCAGGTATTGGGAAATCTCATTTTTCTAATGGCATATTCTATGAACTTCAAAAAAAAGGTCACTATGCTATTTTATTGAAAGGATCAGCATTCAGTAGTACTGAAACTGACCTATTTGCATTGCTCAAGGAAGTATTAGCAATTAATGATTCTAGACCAATTAAGGAATTTTTTAAAGATTTGAATGCTTTCGGGCAGCGCCGATCTAAAAGAGTGGTAATCATAATTGACGGACTCAATGAAACAACATACTTGACAGATAGCTTTAGCCCCATTTGGGCAAACGGTCTACAGGCGTTCAGTAATGAGATCGAGTGCTATAACAATTTAGCTTTAGTAGTTACATTCCGAAGTTCTTATTTAGATAGAATTGGGGATGATATAAGCAAAGAAAATCTTTTTGAGTTGAAAGGGTTCCATAATCAGGCCCTCAGAAAGTCAGGTCTGGAAGCTTATAAAAAGCACTTCAAATTCAATGTAATTGACCAGAAGGAAGACTATATTTTTTTTGAGAGCCCTCTTCTGTTAAAAATCTATTCAAGTACTATCAACCCTACCAGAGCTGAAGTCGTTCAAGTGAAACTAAACAATGAATCTTACTACAATATCCTCGAGAAATTTGTAGCAATCCTAGCCACTGATCTGGCAAAAAAATTAGGTAGACCCTCCAAAACGGCCATATTAAATGCTATTGATAGAAGTTCGTCGGCCTTTTCAAAAGAGTCGAACGCTTATCTTAAGTTTGACACCTTCCTTGAAATAACCGACAATAAAGAAATAGGCGAAATATTTTACTCAAATTCAATCGCTTGCCATTTATTGGAGGGAGAACAACTATTCATGAAAGAGATATTTTGGGATGACGACCTTGAATATATTGTTCATTCATTTCAAGAGATTGGTGGTTTTCTGTTAGCCAGGAAATTATTGGAAGAATTTCCCATGTCTGAAGATCTAGTGAAGTCTGATTTTTTCAAAACCAATCTAAGAAACTCAATTCGCGATTACGAAACGAATGAGTTGAATGAGAACGTTCATCAATTAGCTACCGACATGTTGAAATTCCTAGTCATTGGGTATTCGAATAATGGCGATCCTCTATTTCTTCAAAGCTGGGATCAACAGATAATCAATTACTCTTGGGAGCTTGTTGCTGAAAATTTTGGAGAGAATGAGAAAGATAATTTAGAGGGAATTTCAAATGAGCTGTTGATATCAAAAAAGGCATGGCTTGGTCTATTTGAAACCGCATTAACCAACATAGTAAATCCCAAGTTCGAACTGAATATTCAATTCATAGGAAATAAGCTCAGAACTATAGACTTGTTTCTTTTTGATCTTACCTGGACGAGATTTGTCTATGAGAGATCTTATGATTTTGAAGAATTCATTTATGATTTTGAGCATGAAATAAGTCAACTTGATTTCTCACAAGAAGATAGTGAACAACTCTTACGGAAATTAGAACTTAGCATTTGGCTGCTGGAAACGACCGATCATAAATTACGTGATCGAGCTACTCAATTATTACTGGAGTTTGGGACTCAACGACCTAAATTCATTTTTGACAAAACTTTTGAATTCGCTCAATTAAATAGACTCTATATTTTCGAAAGGTTGATTTCTATCAGCTATGGAATTTCATTACGCAATCAAAATGATAATTCCTTTGTTACTGGTATTTTCAAAGAATACATCAATAAATTTTATTCACTCCAATTTGGAAACGAACCAAAAGCCCCAACATATCACTACGTTGTAATCGATTCCATAAAACATATGATTGATTTGGCGATATTCAGAGGCGTGTTCACCTTGAATGAAGAGGATCTTGAAAAATTGAATAACTATCAGTTCAACTTAAGTCAGGATTGGATAAAACCAACCAAAGAGCAAAGGGATGAATTCGAGGGTTTTGATTTCCATAGCCGCAAACCAGATCCCATTGGGGATGATTTTACAATCTACAGCATTCCAAGATTATTGACAGATAATACAAAATTAAGCGAAGCTGTTGTCTCAATCTACGCAAGAATTAAGGAGATAGGATACAGGAAGTTAGAATTTGATCACAAAGATATGACACCAGAGAGGGAGTTCTTTTATGGTAATAGAAGATCACCAACTAAAATTGATAGACTGGGCAAGAAATATTCTTGGATAGCTTTTTTTGAATACGCTGGATACTTGTTGGTCCAGGGAAAATTAAACGTTTGGACTGGAAAGGAGGATACTGGTAGAGAATCTCACTATGACCGCTTGAGTGATGTAAGAATTGAACTTAGCTATCCAAAACCAACAGTTTACAGAAACAGAATATTCAAAATCGATTTACTGAAACATAGGTCTGGAAACCCTGAATGGACGAAACTTGAACAATACGACAATACCAAGCAAGTATGGCAACATTCTTTTGATGATGGTGAATACACCCTTTTACTTGGCGATTTGAGTCAAAAAGCTGATAAAACTTATAACACAAGATCCTACGTGCTAATAGATTCGGTATTTGTTAAAAGGGATGAAATAAAGGATAAGATTAAGCTGATAACTAATAGAAATATTGACTGGAATGATGGGTTCTATACAAGTGGCGATATTTCAAATGCCTACTTTGGTGAGTTGTATTGGGCGGATAACATTCCGATCATAAAGAGCCATTCCGAAAGCGTGCCTCTTGAAGAAATCTACGAAGAAGATTACGAAATTAAAGTTTGGGATACCGTTCCACACGGTGAATATCCTACAAGAGCTGTTGGTGAAATCGTAAAGAAAACATATAACAAGCGCCTTATTTTGAAAGTAAAGTCAACCATCGTGTACTATTCATGGGAAACTGATTCGGATGTTTTTCCATCATATAGCGATCACATCCCTGCGCCTGGAATGGGAAGGAGTTTAAATCTCAGAGCTGATCCCAAGAATTTTCAAATTTTGGACCAAAACAAGAAATTAGCCTTTCGAACATGTAAGTATGAGAGTGCTGATGAAAAGATCGAGCATAAACTGAATTACATAAGAACCGACCTTCTGAAAAAATATATGGAAGAGAACGGACTCATACTCGCATACCAAATAAAACAGCATTCATATGAAGGAGTAGCTGATACACATGATGATTTCAGTGATTTCCGAGGCATGCAATACTTTTTTCCTGATATTTAACAATATGATACAACCAACAGATACATCAGAAAGGGCCTTTCAAAGGCTCATTGTTAAAGCATTGGTAGAAGACCAGGGATTTGTTGTATCTGTATCCAATGATTTTGATCGGGAGTTTTGCATAAACAAAGACCAGATGTTGGACTTTCTGGAAAAGACCCAACTAGCTGCATTCAATCACATTCAGCAAAAAGGAGAACGCTCATTTTTGGTTCGGATGGATAAGCGAATTCAGGAAAAAGGTATCATTGAAGTATTGCGAAAAGGCCTCAAGTTCAACGACAAGATCATCTATTTTTTCTACCCAGAACCGAATTCAGCCTACAATGTAAAAGACAAAGCCAAATACGATGCAAACATCTTCTCTGTTACTGAGGAACTGATTTATACAGATAACAACAAAAACAGACTGGATCTGTCCATTTTTATCAATGGTCTTCCTGTAATTACGATGGAACTTAAGAATGCTTTTACCCATCAGGCGGTGCAAAATGCTATCAAGCAATACATGTACGACCGAAATCCCAAAGACAAGATCTTCAATTTGGGTAGATGTATGGTGCATTTTGCTGCAGACACCACACAGGTTTATATGGCGGGTTCTTTAGCGCATAAAAGCACAGCATTTTTCCCATTCAACAAAGGGCAGAACGAAGGCAAGCCTTTTGCACCTTTTGGAGCAGGTAATCCCGTCAATCCAAATGGATTGAAAACCGCTTATCTGTGGGAAGAAGTATTATCCAAATCCAGCTTTAGCAATATCATTGAGAAGTTTGCCACGCTTGTGGAAGAAAAGAACCCTGAAACAGGAAAGGTTAAACGTACACAGGTATTCCCTCGCTATCATCAACTGACCTCCGTAAGGCAGTTGCTCCATGATAGTAAAAACAATGGAGTAGGGGGACGTTACCTTATTCAGCACTCAGCAGGTTCAGGTAAATCAAACTCCATCACATGGTTGGCCTTGCAGTTGGTTTCACTATACGATAAATCCAATACCACGCCCTTATTTGACAGCATTGTTGTAGTCACCGACCGGAAAGTATTGGACGAACAACTGAGAAATAATATCAAGGCTTTTGCTCAGGTCAAAAAAGTGGTAGAAGCCATCACTGGAGAAGCAAAGGACATCAAAGCGTTGGATCCGGAAGAAGATTCATTCAGCAAAACTGCGCACATGCGTTTGGCACTAGCCAATAACAAGAAAATCATCACTTGTACGGTACAGACCTTTCCTTTTGTGCTGAAAACAGTTCAGGACATGTCCAGCAAAAAGGTTGCTATTTTGATCGATGAAGCACATAGTAGCCAAAGTGGAGAAGCAGCTGCCAGTCTAAATGCACTTTTCGCTGACATCAATTCCGATGATATACCGAGGCATGAGGACGGTAAAATCAGTACAGAAGATTTACTGAACCATTTAGTAGAAGGACGTAAGATGTTGCCTAATGCCAGTTATTATGCGTTTACAGCCACTCCCAAGAATAAAACACTGGAAACTTTTGGGACAAAGCAACCATATAGGGACGAACACGGGGAAGAACATTTCAAATATTTGCCATTTCACACCTACAGCATGAAACAAGCCATCGAGGAAGAGTTTATCCTGGATGTGCTTAAAAATTATACTACCTGGAAGTCATTTTACAAAGTAAAGCAAGATGATAAGGCCACAGGGGAAGAGCAATTTGAAACCAAACAGGCCAATAAGAGGATTCGATCATTTGTAGAAGGGCATGAATTGGCCATTGCGGAGAAATCAAAGATCATGATCGATCATTTCATGGAGCACGTGCGAATGCGGATTGAAAACAAGGCAAAGGCCATGGTGGTGTGTAAATCCATTGAGTCCGCGATGAAGTATAAGGAAGCTTTCGATAAATACCTGAAAGAAATCAATGCACCTTATCAATCGATTGTAGCCTTTTCAGGTAAGAAAAAGCACTGGAAAACAGGCGAGGAGTTGTCCGAGGAGAAGATGAATCAATTTGCTGACAATGTTAATGACATCCCGAAAAAGTTCAATAAAGACGAATATCGTTTTCTCATCGTTGCAGACAAATATCAAACAGGATTTGATCAGCCTTTACTGCACACGATGTACGTAGATAAGCAATTGTCAGACGTGCAGGCTGTACAAACACTTTCCAGACTCAACAGAGCTAAAAAACCAGCCAAACGGGAGACATTCGTTCTGGATTTTTTCAATGATGTGGAAGACATTCAAAAAGCATTCCAGCCATACTACACCACCACGATTCTAAGTCAGGAAACAGATCCCAATAAACTTAATGATCTACAGGAGAAGTTGGACGAATTGCAGATTTATGATCTGGAGTTGGTTCAGGAATTCTTTGAGGATTACTACGATGAAGCAACAGGAAGGGATCGTTTGGACAGTATAATAGCTGAAATTGAACAAAATTTCAATGAGGATTTGATCAAAGATCAGCAGATAGAGTTTAAAGCAAATGCAAAGTCATTTGTAAGAACGTACAGCTACTTGTCCAGGATTATTGATTTTAAAGACTTCTACTGGGAAATGCTATGGTTAACCTTAAAGCATCTCATTCCTCACTTGAAGATTGAAGAGGAAGCGACGGAGGAAAATATCCTTGAAGTAATTGATATGGACAGTTATCGGACAAGCCGCATCATCGATAAGACGAGCATAGTAATGGAGGATGAAGCTGGATCGGTTGATCCAATCCCTGTTCAGATTGGTGGCGGAAGGCCGGAATCGGAATTTGATACATTGGAAAGTATAGTTGATTCATTCAATCGCAGATTTGGCGATATTGATTGGGGAGAAGGTATAGATGCCAATGAAGCTGAAACAGTATTGACAAAAGATATTCCTCAGAGACTTGAGAATGATCAAGATGGCTTACTTTCCATATTGAATTCAGATAAAGCAAATGCTCGAGAAGAGTCCAACATATTGGTGAAGACCATCATGCAAGGCATGATGTTTACAAACACGAGCATCTATAAGAAATATGCGGATGATGATGCCTTTAGAAACCGCTATCAAGAATTCATATTTGATATGCTTTGGTCAAAAAATACGAAACCTAGGCAGTGATTAAATATCTAGACATTATAAAAACTAGAATTATTAATTTATAAATACTATTATCTTGAAGGTAGATTTTCAACAAATTCCATTTTCTAAAACTCAGATACGAAAACTAGGAGATCAGATAAGGAAAGATTTATCTACTAATGGAAAATTAGATCCTATTCTATTATCAAAACTCGAATCTTACAGATCTTCTTACATTAATTCTATTACAGAGGTTTTTTCTGTAGTTAGTGAAGCTGCAAAAAACATAAGGCATGATGCTATTAGTACCTTCAGAATTAAAAGAATAGAATCAATAATCGGGAAATTGAAACGCTACCCAAGCATGGAATTAGATAGGATGTGGGATATTGCTGGTTGCCGATGCATTTTGAACATTGACATAAAAGTGCTAAAACTTCTGTCAGTATTGGAAAGTAAATTGGAAATAAAAAAAGTAAATGACTATAACAAAAACCCTCAGGATAGTGGGTATAGATCAATTCACATATATGTTAAACTCAGCGAAAATGACAAAAATATTGTTGAAATTCAATTGAGGAATAAGAATGATCACAATTGGGCTACACTGGTGGAAATTGTTGATCTATTATTTGATAAAAAAATAAAGGAAGGCCAGGAAGATTTGACTTTCAATAGATTTCATCTTCTAATGTCCAGGATAAATGATGTTACTTTAGAAGAGAGATCAGAATTGATTGAAATAATCCATAGTAGCCATATTTTCAAAAGTTTACTTTCAGTTTTTGCAAAAAATTATCTCAAAGTAAGGATCAAATTTCTTGAGCTAAATCGAAATAAAAATGATCATTTCTTTGTTATCACAGCTAAAAAAGATGAAACGCCAGACATCAGGAGCTTTTCAACTTTTTCTCAAGCTGAAGATTGTTATTTTGAGCAATTTAAATCAGGTAGTAACGAAAATACGGTGATGACTTTTTTGCCACAAACCAATTTTACAAATCTTGAAATGGCTTATTCTAATTATACTTTGACTACTCATACTTTCATTGATGATTATTTCAAAGTAATTGAAAACGCTATTATTGACCTAATCGACCAAAAAAAATACAAGTCATTTTTTAAAGTCTATAGTCGCTACCTTGATAATTATAAGTTTTACAGAGAAAGTATTCATGAAGAAATTGAGACAATGAAAGAGTATTCTCAGGTAAAACATGAGAATGGAAGAAAACTGAAAAACTGGGTTAAAGATTTTAAAAAACGGATGGATAAAAGGGGAACAAATGCTACAATAGCTCAAAAGAGATTCAGGAATAAAATACCCACAAGTGGTTCAAGTAAACTCCTTTTTAATCTTTATATGTGGCGCACAAGAACAAAAATTAAAAATCTAGGATTGTAATATTAAATAACACTACCTCTAGATACTTCAAACCCTGTTTTGAAAAAATATTTGGAGGATGTTTTATTGAAATTAATTAATGACTTTGCTTGAAACTGATTTATTCAAATTCGCTTCATGCACTTGCCTAATTCTTCCCTCTTAAAGTATACCCTGTTTCCTATTCTGTACGAAATAAGTATTTTCTTTTTGCACCAATCATGAAGGGTTGGTAAAGAAATGCTCAATAGCTCTGCTGCTTCTTTACGTGTGAGGTATTCTTGTTTTACTTCCAAGGATCTTTCAATTCTACTCACTTCCTCATTTACAATTTTACGAATGACTGCCTGAAACTCATCCAAGTCTAATCCTTGTAGATATATTTCTTTCATGGCCTTCTTCTTTTTGCCAGATATTCCATCGCTTCCATTTCTATATCTTCATTGGTATGCACTTTCCCTTGCTCTACATATTTAATTAATTCATCGGTTGAAAAGTAGAGTCGTTTCCCGCGCTTCATATGGGGAAGTTCCCTCCTGCAGACCTTTGCATACATAGTCTGCACTGACAATTCCAAGAATTCAGCGGCCTGTTTAACATTCAATAATTCATTTGCCGCTTTAGGTATTGATCCATTTAACCGAGCAACAATCTTATCCGCCAATCGATCCAATAGCAGTTCTAATTTTTTATCATCAATCTGTATCATTTTCTTTTCTATTTGGTGAATAGCAAAGAAAATGATCAAAATTTAATTTCGCCTCTTGATTACAATTCAAGCAGATTTATTTGATCGAACGTTATCTCTTCGAACATATTCCTCCTCCATCCTCTTCCATCTGAAATACTCGTTTCGGGAGGGATATACGAGAACTGATATATGTTGACAATGGCCATCAATTTGATGATGAACCTCATTTACATAACCACTTGTCCATACTGAGTTATCCAAAAATCTTATCTCAATGAATTCACCAACTTTAGGTGTTTCCGGAAGTTCTAAATGTACTACCAAACCCCGCCCATCATCATCATGCCCTCCTCTTTTCCCTTTTGACCTTAGTTCCTCCCATGGAGTTACTATGCTGATATGATGAACTCGATGCAGAACTTTGGGAGGATGCTCATAAAATGTTTCCATTAAGTCTTCATACAAATTTCGAATAAGAAGATTGGTTTTCAATCGACTCATATTCAAATCTTCTGAAATTTGCTTAATTCCAGGCACTGTTTCCCATGTTTCATCCCTAGGATTAAATGCATATCGCTTAAGTACATTCATCAAAACTCGATACTTATTATTATCAATCTGATCCCAGGAATTTTCGAATGTTAAAAGTGCATGAATCATTCTCGTGTATTCTCTATTTCTTCCCATTGTTTTGAATTTTAGTTTTTAATAAAATACATATTACCCATTTATAATATATGGGAGGGACATAGACGCACACCAAATAAGCCCCCGTGGTTCATGCTATTGAAAAGTACCCCCCCAGGTTCATGAATATAGAAATAAGTTGTTTCTGAAATTTTATGGGCAGCTAATCCCGCTGTTCACACTCGCTAATCTCCCCTTTGGCCACTTCGAGCTCAAACAATGCTACCATCAGGGCTGCTTACTTGAATGTCTGAGTTCAATGGGATTCTCCATGATGCCATTGAGACATGAGTTTAGTATGCTCCGTACACTCACTATACACTCTATCTCAATACTAGGTCTAGCCCACTCCCACTCTATAGTTCTCCCTACTCAACACAACACCTTCCCATAGTACCCTACTGTACCAGGCCTTCCCTTATTTCCAACACCTCCCTCAACTACATAACTACCTCCACCAGTTCTAACTCTTCCTTTAACTAACTTCTCCCTACTACCAATATAAAGTCGGGCAAAGCCCTCCGGGAAGTGGTTGACCCTCTCCTATCAGCTTTCAAACCCAAGGTGTAACATTTCTGGTCTAAGCTTACATATATACTGCAGGCCCAGACCGAAAATGTTACACCCCTCTCAGAGCGTTTAAATAGACATGTGTAACATATATGTTTTTTAAAATCAAAAATGTTACACTACAGAAAGTAGGGGTGTTCTATTTCTGTTTTTTCAAAATCAAAAATGATACACCCATGAATGGCCAGCTTACCCTGCTGTACACACTCGCAACTCCTACTTTCACTTAGAATTGTGCTCCTATAGATTGATGGTTTTTGAACCTCAACATCCATAGGCGTATAGGAGACTCACACTCCATTAACTATATTTGCTATTAAAGGCACAAGTATATTGTAATATACATGCCCTAATCGCATTTTATGCTCTAGTTCCCCGTAGACTGTGAAACTAACCAACTTTATGAACATCTGGTTTTCCCGACATAAATGCCAAAACCAAAAGAGCATGATCCAGTAACGCAATAAAATGAAGAAAAGCATAGCTATCTTTAGAACATAAATGAGCATAAAAGTAAATCACATATCAAAATCTTACGGAGACAAAAGAGTACTTGAAAATATTTCTTTTTTATTAGAAAAAGGAAATGTATATGTTCTAATGGGAGCTAATGGTAGCGGAAAAACTACTTTGTTTAATATTATCTCTGGTTTTCTTAAACCTGATAATGGAAGCATTGTATTAAATGATGAAATTCTTATAAAAGTTGCTCCTCATCAAATAAATAGAAAGGGGATAACAAGAACATTTCAGGATATGCGATTGATTGATGAATTGACCGTTTTGGAAAATGTATTATTGGCTTTCCCTAATCAAAAAGGTGAAGATTGGTGGAATGTACTTTTACCCAATACTAAGGTAAAAAGAGATGAAAAAACAAATATTGATGCTGCAAAACGTATATTAACTCAGTGCTTTATTGATGATGTTGCAACATCCAAAGCTGGTGAATTATCCTATGGACAACAAAAACTGCTAAATATTGCATGTTGTATTGCTAATGATGCTCAGGTGTTTTTGTTGGACGAACCCGTTGCAGGTGTTAACCCTGTATACAGAGAAAAACTAGTTACTATTATTAAAGCATTAAAAGCCAAAAACAAAACAGTTTTGATCATAGAACACAATACCGATTTTATTGAGGCTGTAGCAGATGAAATAATGTTTTTAAATAATGGTAAGATTTTAAATTTTGCGAGCTATGACCTTTTGCGAAGAAATGAAACAGTACAAGAAGCCTACCTTCTATGAGTTTGTTAGAAGTACAACATATTAATACTGGTTATGGTAAGAAACAAGTACTTTTTGACGTTTCGGTTTCTATAAAAGAAGGCGATTTTGCAGTAGTGGTTGGCTCTAATGGCTCTGGTAAAAGCACCTTATTTAAAGCTATCGTCAATGATTTACCGCTTTGTAGAAACAAGGAGTACACAAGTGATATTTGTTTTGAAGGTAATAGCATTATTCATACTGAAACACACGATCTCTTAAAAAAAGGATTGTTGTATGTTCCTCAGAAAAATGAGCTATTTGAAGATATGACCGTGCAAGAAAACTTGATAATGAGTATTTTGCATGAACCTGAAAGCAGTTTGAAAGGGGAAAAATTAAATACAGTTTTTGAAGAAATTCCAATACTGATAACCAAACGTAACCAAATAGTACATGAGCTCAGTGGTGGTGAACGCAAGCTATTGAGTTTAGGCATGGTATTGATGAATAAACCTAAATTATTGCTCTATGATGAGCCTTTGGCGGGATTGAGTCGAGGCAATATTACAACCGTTATCAACTTACTGCTTGAATTGCACAAAAAAGGCACCACCATTGTCCTTATTGAACATAGAATTAAAGCTTTATTGCCTATTGTTACCCAGTTTATTGGTTTTCGCTTAGGCAAGCGTAATACAAGAGCATTAAATACACTAGAGAACATTAAAACATTTTTGGTATGAGTAAAAAAGGAATAATTGGAATTATAATACTAGTCTTAGTAAGTTTTTCTATTTGGTATTATATAAAAAATAATAACAATGTAAATGAAGGAAATGAGATTATAAAAATTGGGGTTATTATGCCGCTGACTGGTCCATTAGCAACATTTGGAAATTGGGCCAGGCATGGAATAGAACAATATCAATCTTCAAATCCCACTAATAACATCCAGTATATCTTTGAAGATAGTAAATTTGATGCGAAAACGGGAATAAATGCATATAACAAATTAGTTGAAATTGATAACGTTGAGGCATTAGTGGTTGGAATGAGCAAGATTGCAATCCCAATTATCCCTTTAGCAGAAAAAGATGAAATACCCCTATTACTACAGGATGTTACATTTCCAAATGTTACTAAAAATCGTAATTGGGTGCTAAGACACTTCATTCAAAGTGATCGAGAAGCCCAAGTAATTGCAAGATATGCAATTGAAGCATTAGGTTTAAAATCTTTTGGTATATTAAGTGTACAAGATGAGGCTGGAATTGCTGCAGCTAAAGCTTTTGAACATTACATTTCTAACGTTGGATCCATTGTGGGAGTAAAAAGTTTCGAAAACAGTACCACGGATTATAAATCTATCATACAACCTATTTTAAATAATTCTCCAGATGGTATTTATCTGTTTGGGAATGGTCCATCTTGGACTCAGGCATTAAAGACCATAAAAGAATTTGGTTATGATGGTGTTATTTTAACTAATACGGCGATGTACATAACGCCTTTTAGGAATATTGCAGGAGAAGCTGCGAACGGAGTATATTTTACTTTTCCATACATATCAAAAAATTCTTCAAGCGGTTCAAAATTCATATCCGATTATATCAACACACATAATGAATTTCCTAGTATTGAGGCAGCCTATTCATATGATCTTGCCACTATAATCGCAGCTTCGTATTTTAAGTCAAGGGAAGAAGGCATCCAGTTCAAAGCAGCTTTTCTCAATGAAATGTATTTTGAAGGAGCATTTGGAAGTATCAACATTCCAAATGACAAGGATATTATTACTCCATTAGCTATTGGATTTATAGAATCAGACTCCATAGTAATCAAGAAAATTATAAGCGAGAATGAATAAGGAAAGCAAAATGATCATCAAAATATAATTAATATAAGTACCATATATTTGCACTTTTTAACACGATAGTCAATAATTCAATAACTATAAATGAGTTATGATAAGAACATTTAAACTATTCAAGCATGCACTATTCTATATTATAGGGTTTCCTTTTTATTTATTATTAAAACTATTAAGCATATCACCATTACTAACTGATCAGGCTAAAATTTGGTCTGAATTAAAATGGAGGGAATGTCGAAAATACTGGGAAAGACGATTTCAAGTACCAGTAATCTTATTGGCATTTCCATTTTTAATTTTAGTTTATTTACTCATACCAGAGCAAATTATTTCTAAAATACCTTTAGTAAATTATTTACCGGAATGGCTTTCTCAATTACACCATCAATCGTACTTAGGGATTATGATGTCCTATTTAGGTTTTATAGTCAGCGTTTTGGTTCTTAGAAAAGTCGACAAAAGAAACCTAAAAACAATGGATGAGTTCTTAGAAGCCGCCAATGAAGTTTTAGTTTCAATTGGAGATAATGATTCATTGAAAGTGACAAGCCCAACATTATATATTGGAGGTAATTATGGATGGAATGAATTTAAACTATATAAGCGGAATTTTGAAAGATTAGCTAAGAGAGGTTATACAATGGATATTTATTGTTTGAAGTTTCCAATTGATGTGAAAATATTGAATCATTTAATAAGTCATACTTCATTTGAATCCCTTTTATTAGATGATGAATTTAAAAACTGCAATCTGTTCCAATTTCACAAGAGTATATTCCGGTACAACTCAAAAACTGATGATCCTACTGCGGAGCATAAGTATTATAAAGAGCTTTTCTCTTTTTTGAAAGTAATAATACAAAATTCTAATGCAGCATTTCATTTTCTAGATGGTACAAAGCTTGGGATTCAATCTATGAATGAAAGCAATTTAATCTCTTTTAGTAATCAAAAAAACAACCACCTTCTTGCTTCATATGTCTTGAAAGATATTGACAGTTCCGTATTTACAAATGAGAAAACTGTAGAACTTATTGATTCGTTTGTAGATAATTTTAGAAGTGAAAATTTACTTTAAGACGATTATTACTCAAGATATTTGATTTATATGATTCAAGTTGGTATAAATATCATAATTGCAACGGCTTTATACGCATTATTATCCCTTATGTTCCAGATACTTTTTAAAACAACAAAAGTATTTCATATTGCCCATGCAATCACTCTAACTCTGGGCTCCTATATCACCTACTCCATTTCCATCCAATTTAAATTTTCATTACTTTTTGCCTCACTTATCTCAATCTTTTGCGGCATTGGATTGATGCTCTTGGTTAAACGTTTTATTTATGAACCTATGCAAAAACTCAAAGTTGAAAGTTGGCAAATGCTCATAACTTCGATTGGTGTTTATGTGGTACTACAAAATATTGTGTCATTAATATGGGGAGATACTAATTTAAGTCTCCGCACTTGGGAAGTCAAAGTAGGAAATGAATTTTTAGGTGCATATATAACAGACATACAAATAGTTACTATAATTTGTTGTGTAATTTTGTTGATTTTTAGTTGGGTATTTATAGAGAAAACAAAAATAGGCCAACAAATAAAGGCAGTTTCATCTAACCCACAATTGAGTAGCTATTATGGAATTTCCACCAACCGAGCGACTTTATATAGTTTTGCTTTAGGGAGTAGTTTGGCTGCTTTTGCAGGAATATTAATAGCTGCAGATACTGACATGACCCCTACAATGGGGTTTAACTGGTTATTATTTGGCATCGTAGCAATGATAATTGGAGGAATGGGAAAGATGGGTCACATAATACTTGGAGCTTTACTATTGGCAACCGCACAACATTTATCAGCCTACTATATAGATAGCAAATGGATGAATGCTACTGCATATATTATACTTATAATTTTTCTATACTTTAAACCCTATGGATTTAGTGGGTTAAAACTGAAGAAGCAAGAGGTATAATGGACTATTTATTGCACCTTGCCATAATCATTTGTACTTATACGATATTATCACAGTCGCTAAGTTTAGTAGCAGGCTATAGTGGACAAATCTCATTAGCTCATGCAGGTTTTTCTGGTGTTGGGGCTTATACAACCGCTTTACTTTCGATTAACTGTGGCTTTTCTGTATGGCTTAATATTCCTCTAGCTATGTTACTTTCGGGTTGTATTGCTTATTTGGTATCTCAAGTAGCTGTTAAAACCGTTGATGATTATTACATTATTATCACCTTAGGGATTCAAGTATTGATTTTTTCTATTCTTAATAATTGGCAAGAATTGACTAGAGGACCTTTAGGTATTCCAGGTATTCCACCCTTTGATATTTTAGGATATGACATTGATTCTAAATTCGGCTATTTATTAATAGCTATGTTATTGACAGCTTTGGTTTGGTTTGTGCTTCATCAAATAACCGAATCCCCCTTTGGTAGAGTTTTACGAGCTTTAAGTGAAGATGAGATCTACACCAAGAGCTTAGGTAAAAATGTTTGTCAATACAAAGTGGTATCGTTTGTAATTAGTGGAATGTTAGCCTCAATAGCAGGTATTCTCTATGCTCATTACATAAGTTATATAGACCCAAGCAGTTTCACCATTGATGAATCCATATTTATTCTCAGTATTGTTATAATTGGTGGTATGCGCAATTTGAATGGTATTTTCTTTGCTGCCGCATTTTTGGTATTACTTCCAGAAACATTACGTTTTGTAGGTATGCCTTCAAATATCGCTGCTAATATGCGACAAATCATTTATGGTGTCGCTTTGATATTGGTTATTTACAGAATGGGTGTATTGAAATCAAAAAAACTTGGAAAAAGCCACGCTTAAAGTCACACTCATTTACCCTTACTTAGAATTAGAAGAAGAGAATTACAATAGAGGACATCCTTATCAGCACTTAATGCCATTGTGAAGGAATAAATCAAAGAATATTTCTGCGAACTAATTGTGTACTATAGATAAATCATAGAAAGTCAACACTGGTAAATCGGAGTTCGTCCATTGTCGTCGGCAGAGAATTTCGCCAAACCACCACAGCACATTTTTATATTGTTTTCATTTAAGGCATAAAAAAGAGCTGTGATGCCCTCCGGGTCTTCGCTTTGCTCCGAGTTTGTCATAATTCTTGCACTCCTCTGGCTGTCCTCACGATAGCCTATTTTGTCTTTTGATATAACTTCTTTGCATTGCGCTAAAGCTACATTTCATTCAGCCATATAAAAATCCACCGGCATATCCATTTTAGGCTCGCCTTGCGATCACTCCGGGCTTACTTGCTGTCATGATTTTTGATTTCTTCACTTAAGGAGATCACTCCGAGACCTTTATACTACATCATCCCTACATAGTCATTCCTAGCCCCGCTCAAGCCATATCACAACATTCTTTGCACATTGTGTCACTCAAAAATTCACGCCAGCAAGCAAGTCGTAAACGATAGCTGTAAGCAACTCTCATTCTTCGAGCCTTGCTTCCACCACCCTGCGTTCAACTCGCAAGGGCGGCTCGCTCACAACATTATCACTGCCGTTTTTGAAAAATGGTTCAGAATGTATTTGACTATATAGTTGGAATAAGTAAACCTTCCTTTTTAGAGACAAGTTAATTTTGCGCCTTGCCAGAAAAGCATCTCATTAAGCGGTACTGGATTAAAATCTTATTTTTCGGTAAATTGAAGCATAAACAAGGTATATGTTTCGTCTCAATAGAAATTCTGTTACCATCATTACTTCGTATTTTGCAGGAAGTTGGACCTTAATCGAGTTTTCCAATTTTATTCTAGAACGATTCTACTATTCCCAGACCTGGACGAATATTTTAATGTTTGTTTTATTTAGTCTCGCCCCAAGCATTTTACTATTTGCACTCGCAGTCCAAAAAACGCAATTAAAAAAAATATTTCTTTATTCTAATGCCACTATTACTTTCCTCACTAGCATAATAATCTACAGAAATGAACCTCTAGGTCAATATATAAATTCGGTTGAGATAAGGGACGAAAACAATCATAAAGAAATATTTAAGGTCGTAAAAGAAGATTACAAAGTTCACATTTCAATAGGCAAATTCCAGAACATAAGTAAAATTGATTCAATTAATTGGTTAAAAATTGGAATGAGGGATATGGTTGAGACGACTTTGGAATCTAGTGAATTGGTGTGGACATCTACAGATTCGAAATTTGAGATTAGCCGATTACTAAAAAGTATAAATGCAAAAAATGCGGATTATCTTATAACAGGAAATTTTGAATTATTGGATAATGAATTTCAGGTCAATTTTAAGCTTACCGATAGATATGATACCGAGGTTATCAATACCACTATTGTTTCCAAAGACATCTTTGACATTATAAACGAAATAACCTCACGCGTTCTCGACTCGATTGAATATCCAACATCAGTTAATAGAGTTAGAAAAGTTTTAATTGAAGAGTTATTCACAAGCAATCATGAGTCTGCAAAATCTTACTTTCAGGCACAGACTGATTTATATACATATGAAAATACAAATTTGCACATTGTTAAGAATTTGAGGCGATCAGTCATGCTAGATAGCTCAAATGTTTTGGCAAATTGGTTATTGGCTAAGGTTCTTGCGGCTACTGGTTCCAACAAAGCAATGGACAAAGCAAGTGTCGTAATAAAAAAAGGATTACCGTTTAGGCACAAACTAACAGATGATAAGGAAATGGCTTATTTGATAGATTATTACAGATTCATAAATGATAAAAAATATATTGATCTAGCTAAAAAACTGATTTCATTATTTCCTGAAAATTTTTACAAATCTTATCGAGCAATTGAGATTCTCCTATCTGATAATCAGTATTTCGAAGAAGTATTGTCTTACTTCCAAAAAATGTATAGTCATTTTGATTTTGATAAAAAATCCGAATTGTTTTTTTATTTGTCGTATAGCGGAGATGAACGACTCATTCAAATTATCTCGAATGAAATAGATAAGGACCCTCTCAATGAAAAGTGGAAAATTATCCTAGCATTTTACAAGTATGCAAAAGCTGACTTTGAGGAGGCTTCACATTTACTGAGTGAAATCGAATTGTTGAATCCAGATTTAAGTGAGTTTGTTCAATTTTTTAGGGAAAATATGTATAATTATGATTTAGTTGAATTAAGTGGAGAATATAATCAGGGGTTATACACAAGAAGTTTTTATAGAAATAAATATGGAGTGCCTTTTGTCGTATTTTCTTACGTCAATAACCAATTTCCAATATTTATTGTTGATGAAAAAACAATTGCTTATAACGGTTGGAATGTCAGTTTGAATCCACTTTACGATAGCATCTTACTTGATCAGAATAACCAAATATATGCTTTGAAAAAAAGTAACGGTACAATTGCATACTTAGAAAATGCTGAATTGAATAAATTGATTACATCCAAGCATAAACATAATTTTGATAAGGATTTGGCCATGATTAGGATGATCTTAAAGTATCCCAAACATAGATATCTGATAAATTATAAGGATTATTTGGACAGTAGGTCAAAGCATAGCTTCAATTTTCATCACATCCTGGGTGACTACGAAGATTATTATAAAATATATAAAATAGACTCAAAAATTTATTTGCAAGATTACAAGGGAATGGATTATGAACTTCTTCCTTTAAATGATTCAGTGTTTTTTTATGATAAAAGATATACTACAAAATTGACTCATGAAACTATCGAGGATACTGCATATTTAGGTTTTTACGAACAGTATTACGAAACTGACAGCCCTAAGCTAATTCAGAGACTCAAAATGGTAAATTTCAAACACTAATATCCAAATCTTTTAGATAGACTTGATTGAGAGAATACCACCTAGTTGTTTGTTTTTTGTTAGAAAGGTGTCTCATTAAACCGTGAGTTTTTGAGTATCATTTCGAACCCTTTGCGCGTATCATCCATGAACTATACCTTACAGTCGAAAGACTTCTCCCTTAAAGAATTTTAGAAGCTTCCGATAAAAGCTTTTGGACTATTGCGCTAAAGCTCCATTTCAATCAGCCAAACAAAAATCCGCACAACTGCCGCCCTCAATTTATATGATGCCTTTAATAGCTCCAGTGGTTCGGTTGCCTCATTTTTTTGAAAAGTAAAACCCAGCACTAGCCACGATCTACAATCAGATTATCCTATGTCTTTTACTTTTCAAAAAAACGGCTGCAATCTATATCACATCGATGAAGCCATAAATTCTGCTTAGAGTAAGTGAAAGGTTGAAGTACATATTCAGAGGCCAATATGTTAATCCATTATCTGAACGACTTTTCACGAACACCTCTTTTGAGCTGCAAAATATACAAATATGAAAAATCTATTATTTACAGTTCTAGCATTAAGTTGTGCGTCAATTTCTGTTGCTCAGTCCAAAGCAGAAGTCAAGAGTTACATTGAGGACTTGATCACAAATTACCAATCCGAAGACTACAATTATGATGTAGGCTATGGGAACTTATTCCCTGATGAATTTCTTGACGAGTTTGTACCTGGGTACTTGGGTGAGCTCGAAGCTCTTTTTATAATGGAGCGCTGCAATACGAACTTTAATGTATGCAGAAGGAACTTCTTTGACCTAAAAGGAGTCAAGCGAATCCTGATAAAGGATGAACAGAGATATTTAACACTACGCTTCACGATGAAACCAGGCTTTGCTTCTAAGGAATATGTGAGCACTATTGATGGTTGGGAGCTAGAAGAAAGTTCAACATTTCCTCCAATGATACTGCTTAGTCCGAATTCCGTAGAGCAAGCTAAAAAGCTGAGAAAGGCATTTATATACCTGAGTAAGCAATTAGGTGGTAATCCGGAAGGTGATTTGTTTTGAGTAATTGTATATTGTGGAACCAATCAAGAATGATTGGTTCCACAATTTTCTTTAGGAAAACTTAAAACTCTAATAGCCTGTTGTGATAATCTTTTTGTTGTTCATCATTAAAATCTCCCAGATAAAGAGCAGTGGTTTTCAATGAAGTATGAGCCAGTTTTTCACTAATATATTCTAATGGAACTCCTGAATTTTTGGAAACGGTGGCAAAAGAATGGCGTGCTACATATGTTGTCAATTTTATATCTATACCAAGTTTTTCACCAATTCTAGACATCCATTTATTTATCGTTTTAATTCCTTGTTTCGTTTGTTTTTTGCGCTCCTCAGGTGTTGCATTGGGTTTTATGATATCGAAAATCAAATCATTCGGAACTGTTGATGTTGTTCCCCATTTTTGAATGATTGCCTTAACCGGGGGCGTAAGCAAACAAGTAATTTGTTTTGAAATATTATGAGTGCTACTTTGAGTTTTTTTGCGGATATATACAATTTGATCACCTTTTATAGATTCATTCCGTAACCTAGCAATATCAGCAATATTGGCGCCATTCATCAGATAGCTGAACACCCATAAATCCCTGGCCCGTGCTTCTTGTTCAGAATCAGGGTTATATTCTAAGATTAGCTTGATATGTTCTTTCTTGAGAGCTCTTTTAAAATTCCTAGATGATGGAATCTGATATCTTCTTTTACCAAAAGGGTAACTTTCTCTGTTTACTTTTCCGTTATCAATAGCTTGATTGTATACCGTTCGAACATTTCTGAGATACATTCCAATTGTAGAGTTTCCCCTACCCAATGATTTCATCCATGCCTCATATTCCTGAAGCCAGGCAATGGATAATTCATTAAGATCAATATCGCTATTCCCATTCTCATTTAGAAATTTCTCGAATGACTTATGAGAACACTTGTAAGTATCTGCAGTACCTATGTTACCCTGCACTCTAAGGTCTCGCTCGTAGCATTTCAATGAATACAGTAAACTAATCTCCATTTCCGTATTACTATTCCAGTTACTTTCAAAATTCTTAAAGGTAAAGCTTTCCAACTCTCTTAGAATGCTATTAGCCTTATGCTCAAAACTATCCATGTACAGCTTTTTTTCTTTTAATTTTTTTGGAGGTTTTAAAGAAGTGATTTGATCCCATGTGAGTCGATCAAAGGAGATTCCTAGTGAATAGTACTTCTGCCTACCTTTATAAGTTAGTCTAAGTTTAACTGGATAAGACCCATCCTTTTTGACACGTCTAGTGTCAAGAATAATTTCTGTTGTTACATTCATAAAAACTTGTTTTTAAGTGACTAATGAGCAATTATATTTGCATATAATTTGCATACCTAACAAGCAAATGAAGTAGTATGAAATGCAATCAAATGGATTTCAATCCTCCTAAAATTGATTGAATCAACCAAACGCAACAAATTCAAACAAAATACACAAGGCAAGAAATGCCTTCTAAGCAGGGGGTTCGGGGTTCGAGTCCCTGTGGGTGTACATTGAAAACCAAGCACTTACGATGTAAAAATTGTAAGTGCTTTTTATTTGTCCAGTATTTTGCTCAGAACGGCATTCCGTTTCAATCCTTCTCGATCTTAACATCCTTGAACATGAACGGGTTGTCACTCAACCTCAGTTCTTTGCCACTGGAAGTTGTCACATTCTTAAGAACTACTTTTTTGGTTTTTACATAAGGAAACTTTTCCTCATAGGAAGCATCTGTCATTTTTGGGTTGATATTTGAAAAAATCGCCGGTCCTTCATACTCCTCCGGATGACTGGAGTCGTCTATATGAAGACCTTCTATGATGATCTGTTCAGGCATGTAACAGGTATACCCAAAATCATGCTGACCAGAATAAGATCCTCGTATCAGACTTGCACTTGTTGGCCTGCCTCCTGCAGGCACAAATACACAATTGCGAATAATAAAATTTCCCTGCCATGTACTACCATAATCAGAACGAAGGTTGATGAGACTCCCACCACGAACGGTTGTATTCTCTACAGTAAAAGTTCCACTGCCAATGGCATTTATTCCCATATGACCTAGCGTCGAATTACGAACAGTGGCATTGGCTACCCCTTTATGCGCATCGACTCGCGAAAAAGTACAACTGTCCAAAACAAGATTCTTGCAGTAGTTAGAGCCCATGATACCCCAAAATTTTCGGTCATTGATGTCATTGGTTTGTTTACAATTGACGAATGATATGTTTAGAGAACGGCCGAGGGAGATATCATAAGTGCCCATAGAGACTTCAACACCTGCCCTACCGATGGTACGATAGGTTTTGTGCCCTGTCAGTATTGTATTCTGAACTCTCACATAGGAGCAGTCACCAACATTGATGAAACCTCCATATGGTGCTCCATGATCTCCTTCGCCAGTGATTCGATGCTCCAAGCCATCAACTACAACATTGGAGCGTCTGATTGCAATATTTCGACTGTAGTAGGCATATTTCGAGTCTTCTCTATTGGCAATTGTAGTAAATCGCCCGCCTGTAATAGTTAAAGTATTCTCATCTATGGGGAGCGCTGTGATACTGGTAATTTCATCAAAATCCCATATGATTGGAGCATCCATATCCACATTGCCATTTTCATCTACCATGAATATATCTGTTTGTGAAGCTCCATTGTTTTGATTAGGTCCATAACGGATGTAGTGCTTAACTTTTGAATTGCTAACCGTCACCAAACATGCACCCTGTAAGGAAACATCTATTTTCTTTTGATTCCTATTCAGGGAAGTGATTCCCTCAAGGTCAAACGCTTTTTGACTTGAGCTGACCTTGAAGACAGAAGCTTTGCGGTTTTTTACTTTGGTATCATCTATGATAAATGCTGCCGTGCCGAAATCCGTATCTGTTTGAATAATGGCGGTCCGTTCCTTCCCGCTAATGTAATATTTGGCACCCTCGTCAGCTTTAACCGAAAGGTCTTCTGAATTGGCAAATGCATGAGTTGCTGCGATGGCATTTATATCATCTTTTTTGCCATTGCCTTTGGCACCAAAGTCACTATAACTAACAAATCCCTTAGCTCTGATTTTATCCACATCACTTTGCGAAATTTCTACTTGGAGTTGCCCCTCTTTATTAGTTTTTACCTTTGTTTTCTTTGCACCCGTTGTGATTGTAACGGTTTCAAAAGGATTATCTGCTTGACCCCAAATCACACCAACACTCGAAAGAAGGATCAAAAATGATAGCGAACATAAAGTGAATAGTTTATTCATAATATTTCGTTTTTTTATAAAATTTAAGCCAGCATTTCAATCAATTAGAACAATGTGACTAATACTGCTAGTGAAGCAATCGAACTGTACAAGTGACACTACTACTTCTTCAATCAAGATGTTGGAAGTTAGAAAATTACTCCGGCTTATACTCCCAATTGATGCCTTGTTTTTCCAGTACAGACTGGATCATCATTCGACTACTCAGACTAAATCGAACCTGCTTTTCCAATTCTGTTGGATTAAAGCGGTCCAGGATTATTTTTCTCAATTCATGTTCCAGAGGTGCATATTCACGGATACCACTTAAATTATTCCATTCTCCGGGATCTTCCTTAAGGTTGATGAGTTGGGCGCCATAACCGGTAAACAAATTATATTTATAAGTGCCTTTCACCACACTAAAACAAGTGGTATAGACGCCTTCAGAATGATTTTCAAGAATGGCAAACCTGTCCTCATCCGGAGTGCCATCCATCAAGGGCATTAGGCTCGTGCCATCATATTCAAGGCGTTCATTTTCAGGTATTCCTGCCCAATCGAGCATGGTAGGCATTACATCTACTAATGAAACTGGGGTTGTTTGCTGCGAACCAGCATACTTTTTATCAGGATACTTGATGATCAGAGGGATCCGTGCCGACCATTCATTAAAATTACGTTTTTGAACCATGCCCTTTTCCCCTACCATATCACCATGGTCGCTGGTAAACATGACTACAGTATTTTCATCCAAGCCATTTTTCTTTAAAGTGGCCAAAAGCTCTCCCACCTTATCATCGATATAAGTGTATAGGGCGTAGTACGCCCGTCTAACTTCCCGAAGGCTCTCAGGATCTGTGACATCCACCACGTCGGTACCAGAGTGCCGCCTTAGCCATTTGTCCATTATGCTCAGCTTGTCTTCCCAATTTTCAGGAAACTCCGGCAATTGAATTTCAGCGTCTTTGTACATATCCCAATACTTTTGAGGTGGCCAGAAGGGCTCATGAGGAAAGTTGTAAGAAACGAAGAGGAAGAAAGGCTGTTCATCATCCTTGTTTAGCAAATATTCAATAGCCTTGGAATGTGCCAATTCATCAAGCCTCAATGGTCTGCTGGACTGACCAATCTTCAAACCGCTGGCGATATAGTTCCCGGCATGTGGCCGGGGAATCTTTTCATCCCTGGATTTTACCCAGCGGTAATCGGCAGGATAATGGCTTTCTATGAAGCGCTTTTGAAATCCATGCAGCTGATCAGGACCAACAAAATGTACCTTGCCACTGAGTGCGGTTTCATAACCATTGAGTACTAGATAGTGATTTACCGTAGGAACGTCTGAAGCCAATGGCGCAGCATTGTCGAACATTTTGATATTCGAGGAATACATACCTGTAAGCATTACAGCTCTGGCTGGTACGCAGAGCGGATTGTTTGCATAAGCAGCATCGAAGCGCACCCCTTCTTTGGCCAGCTGGTCAATGTGGGGCGTCTTTACTACCGGGTGACCATAAGCACCCAACAACATGGGTACCATCTCGTCAGCGGAAATGAGCAGGATGTTGGGTTTGTCGGACTGAGCATATAGGCTCGTCCCGCCAATTAAGAAAGCGAATAATAGCAGTTGTTTGAATTTCATATTGAACGCAGGATAGTTTTCGTGAACGGAATTGTTGCTTAGTTTTTGAAGCGCAAAGAAGATTGTGAATCTCTCAATCACACTTCTATCCCAAAATAACCATTTCTTAGCTGAGATGCAATGGGGTTGAAGATTAGGGTCCGTATTCTTGTGGCACCCAAGAATTTACGCGACTAATCCACAATCAAAAAAAGCTGGGCGTAGTGGCATAAAATGCTAACTACTACCAGCTTAAACTATCAACTATTCCAAACTAATCCTTATGCTATTTCGAATTCTCTTGCCATCGGCAGAACACGCTTTCCACTTTGCTAGCTTTTGACATCACTTGAATTCGATATAACAAATGTAATTCTGTGTTTTCCACAGACCATCCTGTACTTTAGGGTAGTTCCTGAAAAGTGATAGAAAATATTCTCTTGGATTTCTCAAGAAATAAATTATCTCCCCTCTCTTTCCGCTGCTCTCCTTTTCTCGTCACGCTCTTTCATGTAGGCCTCCAAATCTTTTTTGGGCATTGGTAAATTGGGGTGCTTATCCAACCATTGCTTAAAATCCCTTTCAAAAACATCGTCATCTACCACAAAAGCTTCATTGATGTATTCATACTTATTTGTGCTCATACAAAAACGATTGTATTCATCACGCAATGCTGTGAATTCACCTGCAATCACCACTTTTTCTAGTAAGTGAGGTGGGATAAAAGCTACTCCTGTGGTTTTGGCAAGCACCACATCTCCCGGTAATACCGATACTCTGCCAATTCGAATGGGTGCATTGACGCTAGAGATCATCATGTCTTTGATTGCCGATGGATCCGAACCCCGTATCCAGGCATTAAAGCCCTCAATTCTTGACAACCCATCAATATCTCTTACTGATCCGTTAAATATGACGCCTCTTTTTGATGCTCGATATATGGCATTTCCAAGGTTATCACCAATGAGCGTACCTTCTACCATTTTACCATAACTATCCGCCACATATACATCTCCATCCAATAGTTTGATGATTGGAGCATAATTGGTAACCGGAGTTTTAGTCCCTTCCTTCTCGGCTTGTTTTTGGACATAATTATTAAAATCCTTTCGTAGAGGCATAAACTGTGCAGTCAGCACGCGACCAGTCATTACCTGATCTGGCTTCAAAATTTCCCATCCGTTTTGATGTGTACTTGCAAAGTTCTCAAACTGATTATTATACCCATTACGGCGAAGTGTACCCCAAATCTCCTCCATTGATAAAGCTTTCAATCTCTCCAACAATTGATCTGAAACTTTGGGCCTGCCGTCGGGTGTTCGCTCACCTGTCCATTCTGATGTGAGTTCTTTGATAGCATCCGGCTGCCAAACAACATTTTGAGATTTGGATGAAACCCCAAAAAACATCAGTGCAAAGAGTAATAGAATCTTATTTTTCATAGCGTTAAGTATTTATATGATTTAGTTTTAGTTTATTCTCGATCTCTTCTCTGTAAACATATCAAATTTAGACTAGATTATGTCAGCCAAATGCTGGAGGATTGAGCTAAAAACGTAACTCATACATGGTCTACCAATGGTGCTATTTCACTATGATTCGAGGCTTCAAGAATCAAATGCCACTCTTTTCCATATGCTCTTTGACGGTCTATATCCTAGATCAACCTTACCAAAATGAATTATTTTCTTTTCTGCATTCAAAAAAAGCACCCCATTTCTGAGGTGCTTTCGTACGCTTATCTAATAATTAATTAGGCAAAATTATCATTCATGTTTTCCATCTACCAATCTCCTTATGCCTAATGGATTGCCATTTTTCAACTCATCCGGCAACAAGAATTCAGGAAAATCCTGATAACAAACCGGACGGCTAAATCGGGTGATAGCTCCTGTACCCACAGACGTCATGCGCGAGTCTGTAGTTGACGGAAATGGCCCGCCGTGCACCATAGAGTGACAAACTTCCACCCCCGTCGGATAACCGTTGATGATGAGACGACCAACCTTTCTTTCCAAAACTGAGATCAAATCTGCATGCTCTTTCAGGTCTTCGTCGGTACCTATCAAAGTGGATGTCAGATGCCCACTCAGGCCTTTGGCCATGTCTAGCAAATCTTTTTTATCCCCAGCCGAAACCAACAATGTAGAAGGGCCGAAAACTTCATGTTCCAGTTTGTCATTATCAATAAAATCTTTCACTGATGTTTTCAATACATGAGGTATTCCAGCAGACTCTCCATCTGAAGCACCACCTTTGGAAAGCAATTCTACTCCGCTTTCACCCTGAAGAGTGGCAAGCCCACTATCGTAAGCTGATTTGATATTCTTGGTTAGCATAGTGGCTGCTCCGGCTCCTTCGAATTGCGCACTCAAGAGCTCCGAAAATTCATTCGAATCTTCAGAATCCATCGTAACGGTTATTCCAGGATTCGTACAAAACTGCCCAACTCCAAGGGTTACCGAATTTTTCAATCCTTCGGCCAGATTTTCTTTTCTTTCTTTTAGAGCATTTGGCAAAATGAATACCGGATTGGTACTGCCCATTTCAGCATAAACAGGAATTGGCTCTGCTCTCTGATTGGCAGCATCGAAAATAGCCTTACCACCACCATAAGATCCAGTGAAACCTATTGCCTTAATCAGTGGATGGTTTACTATCGCCATTCCAACTTCAACAGTTGTTCCCTGAACGAGTGAAAATACGCCTTCCGGCATACCTGTAGCCTTTGCGGCAGCAATGATGGCCTGACCAACAAGCTCCGAGGTACCAGGGTGTGCAGGATGTCCTTTTACGACAACTGTACAACCAGCAGCTAAAGCAGAAGCAGTGTCACCGCCTGCTACCGAAAATGCCAATGGGAAATTACTGGCTCCAAATACTCCAACGGGTCCAAGCGGACGCTGCATCATGCGGATATCTGATTTAGGCAGTGGCTGACGATCAGGAATAGCCGTATCTATTCGCGCATCCACCCAATGACCATCTCTAATCAACTGAGCAAAAAGTTTAAGCTGACCGACGGTTCTACCTCGCTCTCCTGTCAATCGAGGCAATGGCAACCCAGTCTCCTGATTGCACCTTTCCAACAAGGTATCACCTAGCCCTACAATTTGATCGCCTATGGCGTCTAAAAAGTCTGCTCGCTGTGCACCGCTAATGTTTCTATATGTTTCAAAGGCTGATTCTGCCAGCTCAACTGCTTTGCCTACTTCAGCAGATTGCGCTTCATGAAAATCTACATCAAGCGTGCTGCCATCAGCCGGATTTGTTGCTCTAAAAGTTTGTCCACCCTGGGAAGAAAGCTCATTCCCGATCAGGTTCTTTCCTGTAATATTCATTATGCTTTTGTTTGTTTAGTTTGTCTAAATTAATGAGAATGTCTTTTCACTGTTGAGCCTGATTTTCCAACCAAGAAATCAAGATCAGCACCCAAATGAGACTGCTCCACCGTCCTACAGTACAAATTCACATATCCCCTGTCGGCCTGTAGTTCGGGTGACTGCCATGCAGCTTTCCTTGCCTGCAGCTCTTCATCAGATATTTTCAACTGTAAAGTTCTATTTGGCACATCCAATTCTATTTCATCACCGGTTTTTACCAAAGCTAATGTACCACCAATTGCTGATTCAGGTGAAACATGTAGAATTACGGTTCCATAAGCTGTTCCGCTCATTCTTCCATCAGAAATACGTACCATATCCGTCACTCCCTTTTTCAACACCTTCACAGGCAGGGCCATATTCCCAACCTCAGCCATACCGGGGTATCCTACTGGCCCTGTTCCTTGCAATACCATCACACTGTTTTCATCAATATTCAATTCTGGATCATCCACCCTTGCATGGTAGTCTTCTATAGACTCAAACACCACTGCTTTACCAGTGTGCTTCATGAGTTCTGGAGTAGCCGCCGATGGCTTGATCACGGCACCATCTTCACACAGGTTTCCATATACTACAGCTATACCCGCATGCTCCTGAAAAGGTTCATCGATTGGTGAAATAACTTCTCGATTGTAACATTCTGCATCCAGATTATTCTCACCGATTGGCCTTCCATTGGCCGTGATAGCATCCCCGTGGATTTTGTCTTTTATTTCCCGTAGCACTGCAGGCAATCCACCCGCATAGAAAAAGTCTTCCATCAGGAATTTACCCGAAGGCATCAAATTTACCAACAGCGGAATGTGACTGCCTAATTTGTCAAAATCCTTAAGCTCAAGCTCCACGCCTATCCTTCTGGCTATCGCCGTAAGGTGGATGATGAAGTTTGTAGAACCTCCAATGGCCGCATTTGCAACGATGGCATTTTCAAATGCCTCCCTGGTCAGGATTTTAGATATCTTCAAATCCTCATGCACCATTTCCACAATCCTTCTTCCTGACAGTTGAGCCAATTGTTTCTTGCGTGCATCCACCGCAGGAATAGCAGCCGCTCCCGGCAAGGTCAGCCCAAGCGACTCCACCATACAGGCCATCGTGGAAGCCGTACCCATCGTCATACAGTGTCCGGCACTTCTTGAGTTACAAATTTCTGCCTCAGAAAGGTCTTTTTTAGTAAAGTTTTCATTTGCCATTCTTTCCTTAATCGTCCAGGCGAATGTACCTGAACCGATGGTAGTGTCCTTATATCGGCCGTTCAACATAGGCCCACCAGGCACCACAATGGTAGGAATATCAACACTGCAAGCACCCATTACTGTAGATGGCGTTGTTTTATCACAACCTGTCAATAATACCACTCCATCCAGGGGATTGCCACGAATACTTTCTTCGGTATCCATGCTCGCCAGATTTCTGAATAGCATGGCTGTAGGCCTGATGATGGTTTCCCCCAAGCTCATCACTGGAAACTCAAAAGGTACACCACCTGCTTCGAGAACTCCACGCTTGACCATATCTGCAAAATCCCGCAGGTGTGCGTTACACGGTGTAAGTTCTGACCAGGTATTGCATATCCCGATCACCGGCCTACCGGTGAAGTAATCATCGGGACTGCCCTGGTTTCTCAACCAACTTCTATTGATATACCCTAGTTTTTCATCAGCAGGGCCAAACCATTCCTGACTTCTGAATTTCTTATTGGTTTTGTGTTCCATCTCTATTGATTATCAGTGCTTAAATTTTTATATTTTATGTGAATTTTTTCTGTATCGAGCAGACTTTGTTTCATGTGATAATGTGCTTCTCTACTATCCTTGTTAAAAATAGCTTCGTAGATGTCTGTATGAAATTTAATTGTGCTGGCTAGTCTACTGGTATTATTGGATTGAGCATGTTTTCCATAAACCAGTTTCCGATGTATTGATATCAGGTTGAAAATAGGCTGCATAATTATTTTGACCACACTATTTCCAGCTGCTTCTGTTACCAGCACATGAAAATCTCTGTCCAATACCGTTTCTTGCTCAATATCCCCTTCCTGACATTGCATTAAATTTTGAAGGTTCAGTTCAAGTTGTTTCATGTCTTCCTCTGATCTATTCATGGCTGCCTGTGCAGCAATTTCAGGTTCGAAAAACTGGCGGGTTTTGATGGTATTATATACCAAATCTTCATCTTCGGACATTTCGAAATAAAGGTTGAGCATGTCCATAGCTCCCTGAGAGCTGAGCTCGGCTACATAGGCGCCACTCCCCTTACGAATTTCAACCAAGCCACGTGTTTTCAACCGGTTGAGCGCTTCTCTTACCGAGGTTCTACTGGCTGAATAGATTTCGCAAAATTCGTTTTCCGTTGGCAATTTTTCTCCAATGGAATACTTTTTCTCCCTAATTGAATTTTCGATATCCTGCTCAATTTTATTGCTCAGACGAACAGGTATTTCTTTAGCCTCCTTTTGATCTAGCATCATTCTTTATTTAGGCAACAGTTTATATCCCAGAATCACACGTAAAACAAGATCATCACAGGTGACATACAGCACGGTCTCATCCTCATTGAATGTACAGTTTGAGGTTTTCTTATCCGTCTTGATCGATCCTAGGTGCTTGCCATCTTGTGATAGTACTAATACGCCATCCGGACCAGTCATGAAAATAATTCCATCACTATTGATAGTCATGCCATCCGGTCTTTGCTTGGCTACACTTTTTTCCCAAAGTTTAGTCGCATCAAAAATTACCCTTTCATTCGAAGCAGTCCCATCTTCACCCAAATCCAATGCAATTAGTTTGGCGGGGTTGGAGTTTGCAATGTAAAGGGTCTTCTGGTCTGGGGAAATACCAACTCCATTTGGGGTCGGCCATGATTTAGTCATCAAGCTGACTTTTCCTTTCGGGGAAATCCTGTAAACACCTTCAAAATCCAACTCCTTTGCATTAGGGTCATCTTTATCCAAACCAAAACTGGGATCGGTGAAATATATGTTCCCTTGCTTATCAACTACCGCATCATTTGGACTGTTGAATTTCTTGCCTTCATATTGGTATGCCAAAGTTTGATAAACCGGTACGGGCATAGCAACATTGGCTGCCAGTTTTGCTACTTCTCCATCTCCACTTCTACAAAGGATTAGGTTACCATTGTTGTCGAGCGCCAGTCCATTAGATCCCTTGCCTCCTTTTCGTGGTTTTACTCCGGTGTAACCACTCGGATTTAAATATTCTTCTTTGCCATCTATTGGAGTCCACTTGTAGGCAATATTTCTTGGCACATCAGAATAGAGCAAACACTGCTGGGATGGAACCCATACCGGGCCTTCTGTCCAGGTGTGCCCACTGGCTATTACCTCAACCTTTGTATGCGGTGGAACGATCTTATCAAATTTGGAATCAAATTTTTCCAGATAGCCAATGGTCGGATATCGCTTCAGACTGTCCAGAATCCTTGAGTATCGTTGCTTTAGCTCGGCGAGTTTTCCTGATTTGACCTTCAATGGTTTCTGCTCCAACTCATCATTCTCCACATCATAAAACCTGCCATCAGTGTAGAGTTTATACCTTTCCCCTTTAACAAATGTAGCCGGCATTAGGTGGTCTTTGTCCCATCCAGGTCTTGGGTTATAGTCTATGTAAACCCAGTCTTTTCTTTGATCCGGCTCTCCAATTAATTCTTTATAAAAACTCTGCCCGTCTGTTTGAAAGGTAACTGGCAATTCCCTGCCGATGGCCTCAAAAATAGTTGGAACAAAATCAGGTGTAGAAACCATCTCATTTGATACCTGACCAGCCTTAATCTTTCCTTTCCAATTAACAATGAGTGGCACGCGGGTACCTGCATCATTGGGTAATGTCTTACCTCCCCAAACCTTCTTATCACCCATCATAGAAAAAAGAGATTGATGGGTGCCATTATCACTGTAAAATATGACCAATGTATTTTCAGCTAGCCCTTCCTTATCCAGATGACTCATTATCCTGCCCATGATTTTGTCTGTATACTCCACCATGTCTCCAAAGTGCTTCTTGTCCTGAACATGGTGAAGCGTTTGGTCTTTCCATTCTTCACTAAGAGGAGTAGGAACAAAGGGACCATGCGTCAGGGCCATTGGATAATAGACAAAAAATGGGGCTTCTTTATTTCTGCTAACAAAATCAAGGAGATAATCAGTATAAAGATCAGGTCCGTATTTGTTATTTGTATTCGTCAGAAACTCGCCATTTTGGTAGATTAAGGGATCTGCAAAACGGGAGCCTTTCTCTTCGGTGTGTCGTGTGTGCCACATGCAGAATTCATCGAACCCCGCATTATCAACAAGCATTCCTGTATTCCGCCTTATGTCGCTGTTGCGAAAACCGGGAGGATCGTAGCTCTGTAGCTGCCACTTGCCGACCATACAAGTTTTGAATCCTTCTGCCTGCATTAGGTGTCCAAAAGTAGTTTCTTCAGGATCCAGAATACCAAAGGCCTTCCAGTTTCTAAAATTGTATTTGCCTGTCATCAAACTCACGCGTGTAGGGGTACAGAGTGGATAGGCATAGCCGTGGTTAAACTTGATTCCATTCTCGGCCATCTTATCCAGAACAGGGGTCTTATAGGACGTCCCCCCATAGCAGCCAACAGCTTCCGACCCGAGATCATCGGCCATCACTAGAATAATATTGGGTGGCACACCTGGTTCTTGCCCCAAGGCTGTATTACAAGTAACGGCTAAGAGTATAAGAAGAAATAGGTAAGAAGATCGGTAATCAAATGCTGACATGGCAGTAGAATAGTATTCACATTAGTTGAATGGTAATGCAGCACCGTTGACACTGCTGTTATACCATACAACAATAAGCATTTGAAATGTCTATGTCAAATATTTGTTATACAAATAAGCGTATTTATGAAAATTAAGTTGAAATATTATTGAATATAGCCTGTATGTGTTATACACATTTAGAAAGTAATAAGGAGACATACAATTTGGCAACAACTAAGTTTTCAAGTATTCGTGGCAATTCCACCTTCATCTCTGGTGTAATACTTAGGTTTTTCCAACCTCAGTCTACTTAGAGAATCTGACAGTTGATTTAATCTGCGGAATCAGAAAGAAGGAATTTTAGAGTATTTGCTACGTCATCTACCTAGCCGGAACGCCCGGTAGGCAAATCTCCATATTCGGAATGTCAGCAGTTCCAAACTTGCTTTGCTATTTCCAGCTCTTTCATTTGAATATGACCTTGAACTAGATTGCTTAAATAGCCCAAAAGAAAAACACCATGAGCTTTCACTCATGGTGTTATACAAACTATACTAAACTATACAACTAATTTAAACTGGTCTTATAACCATTTGTGCATGCGGTGTTGTTGTGAAATCCTTTTAAATGCTTATTGCTAATGTATGTGCAAAATCCCCAACTTTCGTTTTCGGAAGCGTTACACTCAATCCATCCTCATCATGTGTCCACTTAATCGCTTCGTTGCTTCCTAACAGGCTAATACTTTTTATGTCTATATTACCTCCTTCTGAATTCTTTCCAAGAGATTTAATCTTCAATATGCCGCTTTCCGGCCAGTCCATGGCAATGGCATACAACTTGCCCTTTTTAGATGTAAAGCGAATATCTTCTGCAGACATACCTTTGTTCTTACCTTCTGAATGATGTCCTTTAGATACTTTTGTCGGCCCTTCACCAAAAGTTTTCCAGTACTTTGAGCCATAAATTGCCTCACCATTCATAGTCAACCAATCACCAATCTGAAACAAAATTTTCTGCTGATCTTGAGGGATAGTTCCGTCAGATTTCGGGCCCACATTCAATAGTAAGTTCCCATTTTTGCTCACAATGTCCACCAGGTCATCCACTATCTCATTAGCTGTTTTGGATTTCCAATTCGTTACATAGCTCCATGAGTTTTTGCCAATAGAGGTATCTGTCTGCCAGGGAAGTTTTCTAATGCCGGGCAGTTTACCCCTTTCAAGGTCATATATTACCGTTCCTTCAGGAAAAGCTTCATGAGAAAAGTTCTTGTCTTGAAGCACAACTTCTTTCCCCCACTCTATGCCTTTGTTGTAGTAGTAGGCTGCCAATTTTGGTCTATACTCAGCAAAATCAGGAATGTCCATATAAAAATCCAACCAAAAGATATCCGGCTGATAATTATCGATTACATCCTTTGTCCTGGCCCACCACCGTTCTTTGAACTTGTCTGATACAGGCTCTGTTAAGTCCGAACCTTTGGAGCTATATAAGTCCGCATACTCGGGATCAGAGGTATCAAAATGTGGTTTCTTATTATAAAATGACCAGTTGAAGGCAAAATGAGAAGATGTGCCCATAATCATCCCCTTTTTCCTGCCCGCTTTGAACAAATCCCCCAGGATGTCTCTTTTGGGGCCCATGTCTGCGGCGTTCCACCTGGTAGTGTTGGACTTGTACATGGCAAAACCATCATGATGATCTGCCACAGGAATCACATACCTGGCTCCTGCTTTTTGGAATATATCTATCCACTCATCGGGGTTAAATTTCTCCCCCTTAAACATTGGAATAAAATCCTTGTAGCCGAATTTCTTTTGGTTACCCCACTTCTCGAGATGATGTGTATAAACTTCATTTGGACCATCTTTCTGATGGTTCAATTGTGCGGTAAAGGTTGCAGTATCCATATACATTCTACGAGGATACCATTCCGAGCTAAAAGCCGGCACGCTATAAGCACCCCAGTGAATGAATATGCCAAACTTCTGCTCATTGAACCATTCAGGGTCCTTGTAATGCTTCTTTATTGACTCCCAGTTAGGCTCAAAAACCTGTTTCGTTTCTGTACTACTGATTTCTTCTTTCGGCTGGGACTTAATACTACATGAGGCAACAAGTGCTACAAGTACCAAAAACTTTAAGGCTCTCATCTGATTCTATGCTTATTATTAAAAATGATTTCTGCGTTCAATACCAGCTTCACGTCTTCCGAGCAATGAGTTTGTTGCGATATTTTACAGAATCAAAATTAAATCGCCAGATAACCTCCAGGGCAAATACGAAGCGGTTATAAACAGGGGTAAAAAAAAGGATAGGGGGTATTTACTAACGTAAAGAAGGGGAATAATCTATTTGTGGTCAATTGAACCTTGTGTATGAAGTCAGAAACAGTTTTTTAGGTTGATTTGTAAGGTCAAATATTCTGGTGGATTATGTAATCCGGCAGAAAGATCATAAATTGTAGGAAGTGCATATCACAGAACTTGTGACTATTATAAAGGCTTATGTGATGGTTAACAGGAAATTCATTGGTTTCTTATTTGCCCTTTTCTGGGTCTGTTTGCAAGCCCATGGCCAGGAATACCACAACAGTTTTGACAAGCTCAACACTCAAAATGGTTTGTCTCAAAATGATGTGCGCGCACTCTATCAAGACAGCAGAGGCCACATTTGGATTGGAACGCACGACGGACTCAATCGATATAATGGATACGACGTAAAGGTGTTTCGTAAGAACCCGGGAGATACCACCTCTTTACGCAGCAGTCTGATCAGTAGTATAGCCGAAGATTCACTCGGTAATATTTGGGTAGGAACCGATGATGAAGGCCTATCCATGCTGAGCAGGAAAACCGGGAAGTTCACCCATTTCAGGAATACTCCTGACCGTCGGAGCTTACTCTCCAACAATCACATCACTGCATTGCTCATCGACAAGGAGGGTATGATCTGGGCGGGTACACCGACCGGACTAAACTGTCTAAGTGTGAATTACCAAGATCTCACAGTTTCAAGCGAGCAATACAAAAGCACCACTGATACTTATGGATCCATTAATGGGGATCGAATCATTGCCTTGTATCAGGACAAACTTGGCAATGTTTGGATCGGGTCATCTGGTGGTCTTATGCGCTACCTATCCGGCGGCCATGATCAGAAAGCTCAATTCCTACAATACAATACCAATCCTGCTGGGTTGGTCCGATCCATTCAAGAAACACCAAGCTCATTACTCGTAATATCCAATTCGCTATTGGAGCTGCCTTTTTCTGAAATAAACAAGTCCAATCCTGAATTCAATGAAATATGCCAAATCCCGGCATCAAGAATGCTCACCTACGATGAAAGTGCTGCCTGGGTTACATCGGGAACCGGCGTGAGGGTCATCTCTTTATTAGAACCATCAGAAGAGGTTCTGGCGCACTTCAGACATTATTGGGGTAATGATGCCAGCCTGAGCAAAGACATAACCACCTGCATTATGAAGGACAAGTCCGGCATTATTTGGATTGGCACCAACGGATCGGGTGTCAATATATATAAGCCGAATAGAAAGAATTTCAGACACTACAGTAGAAACGAGCATCCTGGTAGTTTGTCATTTAATAAAATCAGATCTATATATGAAGACTCTGAGAAAAACCTCTGGATTGGTACGGAAGGTGGAAAGGGTCTCAATTTTCTATCCAAAAAAAACTCAAAAGCCTACGATGAAGGATTCAACGTCATAAACGTTTCTGCCAATTCTGACGACCAAAACTTTGTCTACGCCATTGATGAAATTAAAAGCTCAAATGAAAATACCATAACGATTGGCGCCAACCATCCCAGTCTTTTTCAATATGGTAAAATATCTAAAGCCAGTAAAGGAGTATTCTATTCCGGTGACAAGAGAATCAATGGGGTGGGCCCGGTGTTTTCGATTTTGATCGATAGAAATGAAGTGATATGGCTTGGCACCTACCAAGAAGGCCTGCTTCGCTATGAGCTTGATGAAAAAGGAAATGTCCTAAAAGCAGATATCTTCCGAATGAGCAGTGAAAACAATAGCTCCATATCATCGGATATTATCAGGAGTCTGGCCGAGGATCACGAAGGCAACATATGGGTCGGAACTGGAAATGGAGTGAATAAGTTGACACCCAGCGAGCAATCCAAAGAAGATCCTGAATTTATCAAATACTTTCATGATCCTGAATACAAATACTCGATTAGCCATAATTACATCCTACCCATATATGTCACCCGCACTGGGCAAATATGGATAGGCACCCTTGGCGGAGGACTGAATAAAGTAATCAAGGGAGAGAACTCAGAAACCGATCATTTCCTCTCCTACACCACACTTGACGGCCTGCCAAATAATGTAATCAAAGCCATTCTGGAAGACGATAACGGTTATTTATGGTGTTCGTCCAATGCAGGACTCACCCGGTTCTCTCCTGAAAAGCTGGAGTTCAAAAACTTTGGTCTGGATGACGGACTGCAGGATCTGGAATTTAGCGAATTGGCTGCTTTCAAGCGATCCGATGGGGAACTCCTATTCGGAGGTGTGAACGGTTTCAATGCGTTTTACCCCAAAGAAATAGTCTCTGACAGTTTCGATGTGGATCTGGTCTTTGAAAATCTACAAATTTTGAATCAGGATATAGGAATTGGTGATACGCTGAACGGGAGGGTGATCCTTAATAGTAATATAAACAACACCAAAGAGCTTCGACTCAACTATGTGGAAAACAGTTTTTCACTTGGGTTTTCTACGCTGCACTACGCCTCCCCATTGCAAAACCAGTACGCTTATATGCTGGAGGGTTTTGATTCCGATTGGATATACACCTCAGCACTCAACAGAACTGCGAAGTACACCAACCTACCTCCAGGAGATTATATCTTAAAAGTAAAAGCCTCCAATGGTGATGGCTATTGGAGCGAAAAGCAACTAAGCCTAGACATAATCATCAACACACCATGGTGGGGATCCTACTGGGCAATTGCCGTCTACATCGTACTTTTCCTTGTTGGGCTATGGTTTTTTAGAAAGTTTACAATCATCACCAACTCAAAGAAAAATGAGTACCTGATGGAGCACTTCGAAAAAGAAAAAGTCGAGGAACTGAGCCAACTGAAATTGCGATTCTTTACGAATATATCTCATGAGTTTCGAACACCATTGACACTCATTATAGGCTTTATCGAGCGGCTGAAATCCCATTCGGCCAAGCTATCTGAAAATGACCGACAGAAATATTATCAAAATATCTTTCGCAACTCCAAGGTACTGCTAAGTCTTATCAATCAACTGATGGGATTTAGAAAACTGGAACAGGGCAAGATGAAGCTTCGGGTATCTTATAACGACCTCACCAATTACATTTCCCTTCTAGGTGAGAATTTCTACGAGATGGCCAACAAGAAGCAAATCGATTTCAATGTGCGCTTCGAACAAAGTATTATCACATGGTTTGATGCAGAGATTATTGAGCGAGTCATGTTCAACCTGCTTTCAAACGCATTCAAATTCACACCAGAGAATGGACAGATCTCGGTTTTCATCCGGAAGGATAATGACCATGTGTTCATTGAAGTGAAGGACAATGGCAGGGGAATACCCAAAGAGATACAAGAACGATTGTTTGAGCGATTTGCCAACTCAACCATTCAGGGAGAATCCAGTTCCGGCATTGGACTGTCATTTATCAAGAGCCTGATTGAAATGCACCATGGTGAAATAGTGTATGAAACTGGAGAGAATCAGGGCACCACTTTTAAAGTGACTCTACCAAATGCCAAAATTATATACAGTCCTGAGGAAATACTGGTTGACAGTGACGCGTCGAATGAGGATGAAATGGAACAATGGTTATTGCCGTCGGAAGATGATGGAAAAAGGATTTCCAAACCCGTTAAACAAAAAGTCCAGACCCTCTTGCTTGTGGAGGACCATGATGACATCCTGTTTTTCCTTGAAGAAAACTTCAAAGACAGCTACAATATTTTCAAAGCCCACGAGGGGGGCGAGGCGCTGGAAATATGCCTGGAACAAAGCATAGACCTGGTGATCAGCGATATCATGATGGAAGGCATGGATGGGTTTGAGTTTTGTGAAAAGCTAAAAGCCGATGAGCGGATCAACCACATTCCCATTATCCTATTGACTGCTAAGGACACTTCAGAGCACAAAATCAAAGGTTATTCACTTGGCGCGGAAGCCTACATAGCCAAGCCCTTTAGTTTGCAAGAGCTGGAGGCCCGGCTAGATTCGTTGCTCGAATCCAGGAAGAACATCATTGGGAAATTCAAAAACCAGATGGACCTCTCCCCTTCGGAAGTTGGCTTGACGAGCATTGATGAGAAATTCCTAAAACGAGTGATGGCCTATATCGAGGAAAATATTTCTTCGTCCGAGTTTTCGGTAGAAATGCTGGCCAGAGAGTGTGGTCTTTCGCAAATCCACCTAAATAAAAAACTGAAAGCCCTGGTTGGCAATACAGCCAATTCCTTTATTCGGAGTATACGAATAAAACGTGCCGCCCAATTACTGAAGAAGAACATGTACTCGGTGGCTGAAATTATGTATGAAGTAGGCTTCAATGATGCCAAGTACTTCCGAGACTGCTTCAAAAAAGAATTTGGAATGACGCCAAGCGACTATCAAAAATCTGAGGCCATGGAGACAGGGCAGGTTGAAGAGTAGTCTTAGCCTCTCTCGAATTCCAGCGCCTTCGCCTTATATCCCATACTAGCCCAAATGGCTTTTGCCATTACAAAATGGCCGTAATTATTGGGGTGAATAGGATCTGCACCATAGGCCAGTTCCTTTCCCTTCAAAAGTGGAGTACAAATATCTACCACAGAAATGCCCTTGTCTTTTAACCCTTCAACTTCCAGTCGGAATTTGGCCAATACGGCTTTGTCGTAATGTGGAAAAGGGTTCTTCCAGCTGTAGTTTTCAGGAGGGTTTGCGATAAGTTCAGACTTGCGTTTGGGCGACAAGGTAAGCGGCGGAGTGTTTAAAAATCGTGCTTCAATTTTTCTTTTTCCGGTTGCTTTCAGAATCCTGCTCAATCCGTTTTTATATGCATCCAAAGTCTGTTTGGAAAACGGATTGTAAATTCCACAATTGATCCCATAGCAGAAGTAGGCAATATCCGGCTGGTGCTTACCCAGCTCACTATCCAGCCGATCAAACAAATAGGGTCTTGGGCCAGGGTGTTCGTTCTCAGTCAAGCCAGTTATAGTCTCACTACTCAATCCGCAATTGATCAACTCATAGTTGAGATCAGGCTTATGCTTTTTGAAGAAATCACTTAGAAAATCGATGTACGTGCCGTTTTGAGTAATGCTATCACCAATAAAGGCGATCTTCACCTTCTTACCACCTATAGCTAATAGATCGATTGGCGACTCCAGCATACCTACTGTCAGTGTACCTAATATTTTAAGATGTTTTCTTCTGGTCATTGGATGCAATTTAGGGAGATTTGCTCTTGTGTGAACTTGAAGGTGACAACGCCTTCAGGGGCGTAAAGGCCTGCAAACCATCACTACACCCTCTCCAATTTAAAAGGGGGTGTTTGGTCGGCATTCCATTGACAGACATAGATGTTTTTGTCCTCATCTATGCAGACATCATGGCCATGGTTGAAGGGTTTAGAATCCAATTGATAGGCAGGTTGGAGTGAGCTGCCTTGATATTCCGGAGCTGTACCTCCGGGGTTGGAGACTACATTGTCTCCTTCCAACACAGTAACAAATCCGGTATGCTCCTTCCAATCAAATTTCTTTTCTTTTGGTTTTGACCAGCAAACTCCTGCATATAGGTTTTCATCGTCAAATACCGGACGGCAAACGTACAAGTTTGGTAAATGAAGGGTCCTAACATATTTACCGTCTAGGGTGAAGAATTTGAATGAATTTTCGCTCCTGGAAGTACACACCACCATCGGATTGTCTTTGTCGCGATAATCTATAGCTACCCCATGGGCATTGGCCAGGTTGTAGTTTTTGTTCTCATTGTCATGTCCACCCCAGTGGCGGATATACTCGCCGGTGGAGCTATATTGAATAATATAATCCTTGCCATAGCCATCAGCTATATAGATGTCCCCGGTTGGACCAACAGCGATTTCCGTCGGACGGAAGGCATCTCCCGGTTTGTATATTCCAATCGTTTGTGGGTGGCCAATATCGAAAAGCACCCGACCATCCATGGTAGTTTTGGTCACCCGTCCATTGTGGCTAATCCACTGACCATTTCTATCCATGTACCATCCTGAGTCCGCCAGGAACAGGAAGTCTTCCTCGCCTTCCTTAGACAGTGCAATACCATGTCCACCGGGATAGGCCGTGCCCCAATAGTCAAGTAGCTTTCCTGATTTATCGAAAATGAGGACATTGTTGTCGGTGTGATCACCGATCATAACCAAGCGTCCCTTGCTGTCCATAACCATTTCATGGCAGTTCAAAATGGGATTTTGGGCCTTACTCATCTGAGCCCAGTTGCGATTCAGTTTGTATTTGTAATCCCCATGTCCGAGAATGGTCTCTTCCGGTTTTCTGTTAATCAGTGTATTGAATCCGAAGGATGGAATTGTGCCAGCCAACCCACCAACGATCGCTGTATTTTTGATAAAGTCTCTTCTTGATTTCATGTATTATAATATTGAATAGTTAGATTTTGTTTGCCAGACTAATGTTAGCGGTAATTTAATATTTCAATAATTGACTCTTTCACACATTCAATCATTATCCTATTCAATCATTGGTCATGCCAAAATATCCTTCACAACATGCCCGTGCACATCAGTTAGCCTATATCTTCTTCCCTGTGTTTTGAATGTCAACCGCTCATGATCGACACCCATCAGGTGCATTAAAGTAGCATGGAAATCATGAATGTGCACAGGGTCTTTGGTAATGTTATAGCTGAAATCATCCGTTTCTCCATAACTAAAACCTGGCTTCACTCCTGCTCCAGCCATCCACATAGTGAAGCATCTTGGGTGATGGTCTCGCCCATAATCATTTTCAGTAAGTTTTCCCTGGGAATAAACCGTACGGCCAAATTCTCCACCCCAGATTACCAAAGTATCTTCGAGTAAACCACGTTGCTTCAAATCTTTCAGCAAGGCTGCTGTAGGCTGGTCAGTCATTTTGCTCTGCCTTCGCATTCCTCCGGGTAGATACTGATGGTGATCCCAACCACGTTGGTAGAGTTGAACAAACTTCACGTCTTTTTCGAGCAGTTTTCTGGCCATCAAACAATTGGCAGCATAAGTACCAGGGTCGCGACTGTCCGGGCCATACATATCAAAAACATGATCCGGTTCATCAGACATGTCGGTCACTTCAGGAACAGATGACTGCATCCGGTAAGCCATCTCATATTGAGCAATTCTGGCATTGACTTCCGGATCTCCATAAGCACTATTCTGCACCTCATTGATCTTTTTCAAGTAATCCAGCATTCTTCCTCTATCCTTGCCATCATAATTTTCAGGATTGTTCAAAAACAGAACCGGATCAGCCCCTGAACGGAACTGCACACCCTGATGCTCAGTTGGGAGGAAGCCATTGCCCCAAAGTCGTGAGTAAAGAGGTTGCCCTCCTCCATTTTTAGATACCAAAACAACAAATGAAGGCAGGTTCTGATTGGCCGATCCAAGACCGTAACTCAGCCAAGCACCTATCGACGGTCTTCCTGCTAGCTGATGACCAGTTTGGAAAAATGTGATGGCCGGATCGTGGTTGATTTGCTCTGTATACATTGATTTTATGAAACACAAATCATCTACCATCTTGGCAGTATGTGGCATCAATTCACTTACCCATGCCCTACTTTCTCCATATTGATCAAATTTATATAGAGAAGGAGTCACCGGAAATGTGGCCTGGTTTGCACTCATACTTGTCAATCGCTGGCCCTTTCTTACCGACTCAGGTAATTCTTCACCAAACATCTGCTGAAGTTTTGGCTTGTAGTCGAAAGTCTCGAATTGAGATGGCCCCCCACTCTGAAAAAGGTAAACGATCCTCTTTGCCTTGGGTGCAAAATGTGGCAAACCAGGAATACCGTTTGGACCTGAAATGGCGTTTGCTCCACCATTTCCTGCGAACAGTTTTTCTGTTCCCATAAGCGATCCCAATGCCAAAGCACCAAGGCCCATAGAAGACTTAGTCAGGAAATGCCTCCTGTCAATTTTTTTCTTCTCATTGTCCAGATCCATATTTCCGGACCTAAAAGTCTCTCCGTGATGATTACACATGGTTTTTATCTTTTAGTAATACTTGCGTCTGAATTAATAATTACACTGGCGACTACCGCATTGGCGGCTACCAGATTGCTGTCAAGGGATTGGTCTATCTGATACTCTCCCGCTTGCAACCAGCCTTCGGCCTTCCCTTTTTTGGATTTAAAACTTTCATATTCTGTGACCTGGAGGTTTTTTAGAATATCAAGTTCTTTTTGGGCCGGCTTTCTACCTGTAATGCGTTTATATGCCTTTTCTATACTTTCCTTATCAGCACCCTCTTTGGTAATACTCTCACCAATCACCTTGGAGGTTTCCAGGTAAGTTGGATCATTTAGCAAAACCAGGGCCTGTAATGGCGTATTCGTCTTTTGCCGCTTGACGGTACATTCCGTACGTTCTGGCTGGTCAAATGTGGCCAAAGTTGGATTCGGTACGGTCCGTTTCCAAATGGTATAAATGCTCCTTCTATAAAGTTTATCTCCTGAATCCTGCACATATTTTCCTCCGTTCATTTTCCACAATCCCGATGGCTGGTAGGGTTTAACGCTTGGCCCACCGATCTTTCTATTGAGAAGCCCGCTTGCCGCAAGGGCATTGTCGCGCATCATTTCACTCGTTAACCTCACTTTCGGCCCCCGAGCCAACAATGTATTTGCTGGATCCTCTTCGAGCAATTCCTTTGGTGTTTCGGAGCTTTGGCGGTAAGTAGCAGACATTACAATCAACTTCTGCAAGGCTTTCACATCCCATCCAGATTTGATGAATTCAAGGGCCAGCCAGTCCAACAACTGGGGATGACTTGGCAACTCCCCCTGGTTTCCAAAATCTTCGGTGGTGAGCACCAGACCTCTACCGAAGTAGTGCTGCCAATAGCGATTGACTGCTACCCTGGCTGTCAATGGATGATCAGGATCAGTCAGCCACTTCGCCAGCCCAAGACGGTTCTTCGGGTATTCATCCTTCCAAGTCAAAATGCTTTCCGGAACATAAGGAAACACTTCTTCGCCATGTGCATCGTATTGCCCTCTTTTGAGTAGGTAAGCTTGCCTCGGTTCATCCATTTCTTTCATCACCATTACCTCCTGAACATCCTCTTGCTTTGCAAAAAGCTCGGATCTGGACTCAATTAATTTCTTCTTTGAACTTCTTACAGTCTTGGAGTTCATTGCCAAATAATGACTTTCTAGTATGCTCTTTTGCTCTTGCTTCAATTCATTAGGAGAACTACCAATCAAAGTTTTTAAAGATTTCTGATCTGCTATTTGCCACAGCTCAATACCAGTCAATTCCCTATCATAAATCAACACATCATCTACTTTTCCATTTTTTAAACCAATACCTCTCCATCTGCCTGCAACATGCAGTCCTGGTTCAATAGGTTCTGGATATATCTGATCCTCATAGTCAAAGAAAATGATGTCCTTATACAGGTTGTCTATCACCACTTCGGTCTTTAGTTCCTGCCCATTCATATAAATTTTTGCACCGGAAGCTTTGCTGGATCCGTCATAAGTGAGCATCAAATGCACCCATTCATCTTTAGGAATCTCAGCAATGCTTTTTTCCATGATGGCATTGTCAGGCCATGTATGTGAAAGCATCAGCTCAATTTTATTGTCGTTGAGATAAAGGTGGTAGCCTCGATAAGCGTGCAGCATGGTTCCTTTATTCTTATGAAAGAAAACACCTTCTTTCTGATCTTCAGGAACATTCACCCACAGGCCGATACTAAATGGATCTTTCCTTTGGAAAATGCCGAACTCCTCCATTTCAAACCAGTTTTCGCCGTTCATCAATAGCCCTTTTCCTTCCTGACCTTCTACATAAGTGGGCACTTCTCTTTTAGAATATGGCCTATCCATTTTCCCCTTTTCCGTTGGATTCAAACTATTCTTAAGGTTGCCATTCAATTCAAACCTTCCAACCAGTCCATTTGTGGGTAGAGAAGTTGAGATAGACTTATATTTTTCATCATTAATCCATTTCTTAGCCCGTTGCTTTTCTGATTGAATTGTTTCACTGGTTTCTTTTTCCTTTTCAGAAACTACTTTTTCCAGGAACGCAATTACTTCTTTCTGCTCATCTGTTGGTAGCTGCAGATTGGGCACGGGCATAGACATTTCCCATGGAATCTGACCTGTCTCATTTACATTGTTGAAAAAGCTGAACATCTCGTAAAAATTCTTCTGGGATATGGGATCGTATTTGTGATCATGACACCTGGAGCAGGAGACTGTCAAACCCATAAATCCCTGACCAATCACAGAAGCACGTTCGGCCACATACTCCACCCTAAATTCCTCGTCGACAATGCCTCCTTCCAGGTTTTGAGGATGCAGACGCAGGAAAGTTGTAGCAAGGACTTGTTCTCGGGTAGCATTTGGTAAAAGGTCACCAGCCAACTGCCACTCGATGAACTGGTCATATTTCATGTTTTCGTTGAACGACTTGATCACCCAATCTCTCCATGGACTTACATCCCTGTAGCGGTCAACCTGGTAGCCATGGGTATCAGAGTATCGCGCCAAATCCAGCCAATCGATGGCCATTTTTTCACCATAGTGAGGAGAGGCCAACAACCGATTGACCTGTCTTTCATAAGCGTCCTCAGATGTATCATTCAGAAAAGACTTTATTTCCTTTTCCGTAGGAGGCAATCCTGTCAAGTCAAAAGATACCCGTCTAAGAAGAAGTTCCTTGTTTGCCTCATCTGATGGCTCCAATTTTTCAATTTCTAATTTCCTAGCTACAAAGTTGTCAATGGGATTGTTGATCCATTTGGCGTTTTTAATGCTAGGCAGATCAATTTGCTTGGGCTTAATAAATGACCAGTGTGGTTTATACTCAGCACCATCTTCAATCCACTTTATCAATATTGCCTTTTCCCTGGATGTCAGGTGCAAGTTAGATTTTGGAGTGGGCATCTTATATTCCGGATCGTCTGAAATAATCCTGTGAAAGACCTCACTTTTCCCTAGGTTCTTTGGTTTAATGGCAAACTTGCCCGGATTATTTTTCAGCTCGCTATATGCCGCCTCGGCCACATCCAATTGTAGGTCTGCCTGTTGCTTTGCTTTGTCAGGACCATGGCACAAAAAGCACTTATCAGAAAGTATGGGCTTTACATGTACATTGAAGTCCAGCACCTGAGGGAGCTTATTATATTCCACATCTACCTCATCGGGTAATTGCGTGGTACAAGCTCCGAAGAACAATGAGCTGACAAACAATATAGTGCCTGCTTTTACAGAGCATAGTATTCCATTCATTTCGAATAGTATTTAGGTTTTGTAATCTGTAGTAATCCCACAAATATGAGTGTTCTATGTATCAGAAGAGAAAAACAGGTATAGACACTAACTAGACAGGGGTAGATTAATTATGGACTTAACTATTGCTAACAAACCTAAATTATTCATATTTGTGACTGATTATTAATAAGTTATATATTTCAATCGATCACACTTTATGAAAAACAGGTATAGACTATGGGTCTTTTGTTTGCTCCTCTGGCAAATAGATTTAGTCTATGAAGTGAATAGTGAGACACTCCAATCCGCCTTGCAAAATCCTGATTCCAGGTATTTGCAGGAGCTGGACTCTATTACCTTTTCAAAACAGGATAGCTCCATCCTTACTTTGCAAAAACAGTTAAAAAATCATTTGAGTGATGGGGATACCCTTCGAGCGATTGAAAGCCTGAATCTCTTGTCTGAAATATACTGCAACCGGGTAAACTATGACAAGTCTTATGATGGGTATTGGCGGGCTCTGTTGCTTGCCGATGCAATTGGGACCGAAGCGCCAAAGGCTGAAAGCTATAATGGATTGGCTATACTATACAGCCTGTATGAACGTCGGGATGAGGCTCTCAAATATTATCTAAAAGCACTCAATGTAAACAAAAATCTCATAGCTAAAGGGCAGCTGGATAATGCGGCACTGTTGGACAATTACTTTCTTTTGGCCATTCACTTTAGGTACGATTTCGACGTACCAACAGCTCGCGCCTACCTGGACAGCAGTCGGGTGGTTTTGGACAAGTCTAATCCCACATCAGGCATACTGATAAATGCTGAGTATGGTTACCTGCTCATACAGGAAAAAAAGTTTGAAGAATCAGAAATGCTCCTCCTGGAAGCAGAAGAGAAAATTCAAACACAAGTGCCACGCTATTTGGTCATACTGCATACGCTCATGGGAGATTTATACAAGGATTGGGGAAAATATCCTAAAAGTGAGGTTTACTATAAAAGTGCTTTAAACAATGCAAATAAATACAAACGACACCTCAACTATGTGCCCGATGTATACGAAAAGCTATCTGACCTCTACTCACTGATGAACAAACCAACTGAGGCGTTCGAAAGTCTGATCCGGGCAAATCTTATCAACAAATCCCTCTATAGTAGCAGAAGTCCAAACAACCGCTATCTGCTGGAGATCAAAGATGACTTCAGAATAGAAAAAGAGAAGCGGGAAAAGCTGGCCAGGGAACAAAGACTGGCTTTGCTGGAGCATGAAGATCGTATTTGGTTACTAAAATTTTCGATACTTGGGGTGACCATCATTTTCCTATTGATCACCGGTTTTATTGCCTTCCGTTATTGGAGGTCGAAACATAAGTCGGAAAGAAAAATGCTTGAGCAAGAACAAAAACTAGAAGCACAAAAGTCAAGGGAAATCCTGAATCTAAAAAACAAGGAACTGACTGGATCTGCCTTGCAACTGATAGAGAAAGATGAATTCTTATCTGAACTCAAAACCAATCTAAAAGAGATCAGCAAAAAACCAGATACCAAGGAAATTAACAAACTCGTAAAAACCATCAACTTCAACTCGAACAACAACTGGAAAGAATTTGAAAGAAGGTTTATCGATGTGAACGAAGAATTCTACCAAAGACTAAAAGAACGATATCCCAACCTGAACCAGTATGACCTAAAGATCTGTGCCCTGCTCCGCTTAAACTTCTCAGGAAAGGAAATGGCCAGGCTACTCGGTATATCTGCGGAGAGCGCTCATACATCACGCTATCGCTTACGCAAGAAATTTGGCCTGGATCGTGAAATAAGCTTAGTGGACTTTATTGCGGACATATAAATTGACAGGATATTGGAATATGTAGATAGAATCCTGTGATCTGTAGATTCTTTTTTATGCAACTAAAGCTATTATCTAATTTAGACATGGTTCAAGTTTGAAATAAAATAAAATAGACATGAAAAAATTACATTATAGTTTGTTCGCATTAGCGGCTATGGCCCTGGCATGGATTTCTTGCGGAAGTGATAGCAATGATATAAACCCTGATGACGAAAGCGATGGAGTTCTTACGGAGCTACCAGCTGCGTTTTCCGTTTTTGATACAAATAATACAAGTATTGTATTGGATGGAGCTGAAATTACAATTGAGTCTAATGGTATGCCTAATCACACCTCTCCATACTGGTCCAACACAACCGAACGGAGCGCAACTGACCCCATGGGAAATCTATTGGTAACCTCTCCTGCTGGCTCCAACCATGCCTTATTCGTTGAGCCCATGGCTACTTCCCATGAGCGGATGGCTCCCGGTAATATTGATGACTTTAACGGTTCTTATACTTTAACAGTGCCAGCAATTCCAAAAAAATCCAGCTCAAGTAGTTCCACAGGATTGGGAGCTATTGGTATAGCCGTAAGTGGCGCTATGATATACAACGATGAGGAAGGACCAAATGTACCACTAGATAATGCAGCACCCTCTCTGGATTACAATGGGGCACATACGGGTCCACAAAGCTATCATTATCACCTTGAGCCAAAAGCCTGGTCAGAGGACGATGACAACCTGATTGGAATAATTTCGGATGGGTTCTTCCTATATGGTAGAAAGTGCACATCAACAGGAACTTACCCTTCTGACTTGGATGCATCAGGTGGTCATACCAGTACTACTAAGTATAATAGTGCTGAAGAATATCACTACCATATAGAAAACGAATTGTATTTAAATCAATACTATATTTTGTTCCCGGGAAACTATCAAGGAACCGCCAATGCAATTCGCTAGTATCTACATACTGATTCTGCTTTCCTCGATATTGAGACCAGACCATGAAAATACGATTGAGGTTGCGACTGAGATAGAAATCTACCCATTGCCCAGGGAAGTATCGGCTCAAAAACTTCGAATCAAACAAGGTCAAGGCATCTTATATGAAGGTAGCAACCCCTTTTCAGGCATCAGTGTCCGAAAATATGATAATGGGCAAGTAGCAGAAAAGAGCAATTACATAAACGGAAAAAGAGAGGGTTACCGATGCAAATGGTTCCCCAATGGCATTCTTAGTTATGAAGCCTACTATAATTCTAACCGATTGGATGGTGTAAGCAAGACATGGTGGGTCAATGGAAATCTGAGATCTATAACTCATAATGACCAAGGCAAATCACATGGAACTCAACGGCACTGGTATATTACTGGTCAACTTTTTAAAGAACAGCAATTCAATCATGGCCAAGAAGATGGGCTCCAAAAAGCCTGGAGAACAAATGGGAAATTATATGTGAATTACGAAGCTAAAAATGGACGAATCTATGGACTCAAACGTTCGGCTCTTTGCTATGAATTACAAAATGAAAATGTGGTGTACAATGATTAGGTTTTTCTTCATATCGTTGGCAATTTCCGTGCTTGGTTGTGAGGAAAAATCAGAGAAGCCCCAGCAGTTGGGACAGCTCCCATATTACAATGAAGCCACATTTACACCTAAGTGGTTCGAAAGCATTGATTCAATCCCAGAAAGATTTCATCAAATTCCCGAATTCAATTTTCAAAACCAATTGGGGCAAACAATTACAGACAAAACAATCAAAGGTAAAATAGCTGTAGTTGATTTTTTCTTTACTTCATGCCCGGGTATTTGTCCTAAAATGACCGCTAACATGACAAAGGTACAGCAGGAGTTTCTTGAAGATGATGAAATACAACTATTGTCTCATTCGGTCACCCCTGAGTACGATAGTATTTCAGTACTGAAAGACTATGCAGATAAAAATGGAGTAGTAGATGGCAAATGGCATCTACTCACTGGTGAGCGGGATAAAATATATGAACTGGGTAGGTATCATTATTTTGTCGAAGAAGATATGGGTCTGACTAAGGATTCGGAAGATTTCCTTCATACAGAAAACTTTGTGTTAATCGATCAACATCGGTACATCAGAGGAATATACAACGGACTAAACAAGGCGTCAATTGCTCAGCTATTCGCCGACATAAGAACATTGAAACGGAGTTGATCTTCTAAGAGTAGCAGGTTGTTCTTTGTTGACAAAATCCGAAACATTCCTACCTTAGCAGCTTTACAGTTCCAGTCTGTAACATTTATGAAATTCGTTTATTCACTATTAATCCCTTTGATCCTACTTGCCTGTAAAGAGCAGTCTTTCAAGCCTGGAACTTTTGGGTATGATATGGAAATCCTCAAGAATGTTGAAGGAATCGAAGTGTTGCAGGATGGCAATTCTATGATTGCCTTATCAGGAGTGTATCAGGGGCGAGTATTTACCACAAGTTCTAAGGGCATGAATGGCAGAAGCTATGGATGGCTTAGAAAAGATGCCGTTGAAGCTGGTAATTCAGATGTAGTGATGAGCTCCATTGGTGGTGAAGGACGGATGATATTTGGGCCCGAGGCAGGCAAGTATTCAATCTTCTTCGATCCCGGTGATGATCAAGTTCCAGAAAACATAAAAATATCACCCGACCTCAATAACAAGAAATTCATTTTGATCGAGAAAGGTGAGAATTCAGTTGTTTATGGTAGCGATTTGAAGATTCGAAATGCCAACGGCTATGTTTTCGATATCTATGCAAAAAGGAAAATTGAGTTAATCAAACGATCTGCCATTGAATCGCAGTTCGATTTAAGTTTGCCTGATGAGGTTTCGATTGTAGCCTTTAGTGCTTCGTCGGAGATTGAAAATATTGGAAGCGAACAATGGTCAAAGGAAAATGGCTTATTGGCAATTTGGGATTTGGGTTGCATGCTACCATCATCGGAGTGTAAGGTGATTATTCCTTTGTCTCAACCAACTGATTCACTGACAGAATATTTCACCTCAACGGAAGGTCGCTATCTCATTCAAAACGATGTAGCATTCTACAAGTCTGACGCGGCATATATGAATAAAATTGGTTTGCCTCCCGAATACTGCAAAAACGTAATGGGCAGCTACTCTCCTGAGCTCGATTTGTTAAACATCGTCCATTTCAGCTTCGACAATGACTCCACCTCGACCTATGTGAATTCCGTTTGGGGTCATTCCAATCCCTACAAGGGTGATGTGATCAATATATTCAATGGAGAGGTAAACGTGGCACTAGATCGGAACTGGCCTTTCTTTGAATTTGAAAGTTCTTCCAGCGCCAGAGAATTGAAGCCAGAAGAAAAAATGAAACATATGCAAAGCATTTACCACTTCGAAGGGGATAAGGAAGATCTTAGTAAAATATCGAAAGCCATTCTGGGCATATCACTGGATGAAGTACCAGAGTTTTGAGAATTCAATTAAATATACTCTGATAAATCTTTCCACCAACAAACCTCGCATTATCACCTAAGCTCCTCTGAATACGAAGGTTTTCATTCCACTTAACCATGCGCTCGCTGCGAGCGAAGGAACCAACCTTGAGTTGACCAGCATTAGTTGCAACGGCCAGGTGAGAGATAAAGGCATCTTCAGTTTCCCCGGAGCGAGCAGAAACTACCGGTAACCAACCAGCGGATTGAGTGAGATTAATAGCTTCCAAAGTTTCTGAAACGGTTCCGATTTGATTGAGCTTAATCAATACAGAATTAGCCAGCTTGTTTTCAATACCATATTTGATGCGCTCGATGTTCGTAGTGAATAGGTCATCTCCTATGATCTGAATTTTCTTTCCAAACTCTGCAGTAAACTTTTTCCAATTGTCAAAGTCTGTATCAGCAAAAGGATCCTCTGTGGAAATGATTGGATATTTTGCATGCCAGTCAGCCATCAGGTCGTAGAATTCATCTTTTGTGAATGACCTGTTTTCTGACCTGAAATGATATTTTTCACCATCATACAAGTCACTAGATGCAATGTCCAACGAAATAGCTACATCCTTCCCTGCTATATAACCCGCCTTTTCTACAGCTTCCAAAAACACTTCAAATGGTTCCTCGTTGCTAGAATATTCCGGCCACCAACCACCTTCATCGGCAATGCCCAAGCTTTTACCACGAGTTTTCATGACCTCACCAGCAGCATGGTAGATGTTGTAGGTCATTTCAAGCGTCTCTTCATAAGTCTTAGCCCCAACGGCAATAACGAGAAAATCCTGAATATCAATCACCCAATCAGCATGGGCGCCACCACCCAAAATTTGTATTTCATTAAGCGGAATCAAATTGCCTTTCCCATCGCCCAGATATTCGAAAAGCTCCTGTCCTTTTGAAACTGCCGCTGCTTTAGCCACGGCCATGGAAACTCCCAATATGGCATTCGCTCCCAGTACCGACTTATTTTTGGTACCATCCAAATTGATCATCGCTGAGTCAATAGCCTGTTGATCATCTGCCTGCATACCAATAATAGCGGAAGCTATCTCCGAACGCACATTTTCTATGGCCTTAAAAACGGATTTACCTCTGAACAAACTCTTATCACCATCCCTCAATTCTAGTGCTTCGAACTGGCCTGTAGATGCACCGGAAGGCACCAATCCATGGCCTTTGCTTCCATCCTCTAAGGCCACCTCCACCTCAAGGGTGGGAAATCCACGTGAGTCATATATCTGATAGGCGTCTACTCCTTTGATCTTCATATTTTAATTTTTTATTCTCTCTAACCACAAATCCTGCAATGCTGCAAATGTATCAATCGACATGGGTAAAGTCTCATAAACAAAACTTCTAACTGTTTTTTGTTGCTGCTCATTCAAGTATTCAACCGGCGATTTGCCATCTACCCTGGCCAACATAAGCAAGCAAAGCAGGTGACATAACTTTCCCTCAAAATTCTTATCAGCAAGCTCCTTAGCAGTGGACTTATAGTTTTCCCAAATGAGCTTTGCCATCTCCATAAAATCCAGAGACTTGCCTGGCTTATAGACAGCCTTCATCATAAAATGATTTAGTAAAAACGCAACATCAAAAACCGGATCACCATACCATGCCACTTCGCAATCGAGCACAACAATACGGTCAGGACTGACCATAATATTTTTTGGGCTAAAGTCTCCATGAACCAAACAGGTACTCGTTGAGGCTAATCGCTCTGCCTCCTTTTGATAGAGATATTCCAATTCAGGATGCTTTTGCCCAGTTCTTAGCAAGTAGGGTTCAATCCTGAGTTGATAAAAATTATTGAGGGTATCGAACTTATGTTGAGCATTCTTGTCGCCAGCGGACTTTTTATGAATTGTACCAAACAATACCCCAGCCCTTCGTGCGTATTCGAGATCACATTGCCCAGCCATCAACCGCTGCTTCCAATTGCTCAAGTCATTCTCGAGCATTTCCATGCAAAAAAAGTGACGCTCATTATCACTATAAATTACTTTCGGAACTGCCTCTGGCAAAAACTCACCAACATAACTTAAGTATTCTTGCTCTGTCTTGTTTCGCCCAAGATCGGCAAACCAGTCCTCTTTGACATTGAGCTTTTCTAAAGCACTTTTGACCACAAATCGAGTAGTGCCATCATCAATAAGCAATATGAGGCAGGAAACGCCACCACTTAGTCGACTTGCAACATCCTGAGTATGCTGAATTAGGCCTATTTCATATAGCCGCTGGATGAGCTCTTCTTCTGACATAGGATTAATATACTGCCCGTCCACCCGAGATATCAAACGCGACCCCAGTATTAAAAGACGATTCCTCCGATACTATCCAGCACACCATTGCTGCTACTTCCTCAACAGTACCTAATCGGTTCATTGGAATTTTATTTTTCATGTATTCCAATTGCTCAGGGGCTGTTTTCAAATTCATTGGCGTGGCGATCACGGCAGGAGCTAAGGCGTTTACCGTGATCTCAGTATGGGCATATTCTTTGGCAATACCTTTCACCAAACCGATAACGCCAGCTTTAGATGAGGTATACCCTGCCATACCCGGATTGTCGTCCTTGCCAGCAATGGACGCCAGCATGAGGATTCTTCCATAGCCTCTTGGTTCCATAGTCCGGATTCCATGTTTGATCAAATTAAAGGAACCCACCAGGTTTACATCGAGAACCTTGCGAAATACTTCTACATCGAAATCCAGAATTTTGGTCCCAGTAGCGCCAACAATGCCTGCACTGTTGACTACAATGTCGAGCTGGCCAAATTGCTCAAGGATCGAATCGACCGCCTTGGCTACCTCAGCTTCAATGGAAATATCGACAGTTTGAATGTACACACGGCCGTCATACTCCGGCATTGAGGCCTTTGCTTTTTGAAGCTGTTCAGCATCCAAGTCAACAAGTACAACTGTACCGCCTTCCTCGGCTATTCTCTTTGCAATACCAAGCCCTATACCACTGGCTCCTCCAGTGACTAGTGCTATCCGGTCTTTAAATCTATTGTCAAATTTCATGTTTTGTTTTTGGTAGGCTGTTGGTATTAATCAATTATACAAAATCACCCTGCGATAATCTCCAATTGCTTAACAATCTGTTCCGGAGTGACAGGATATGGTTTATTTTCTCTGATAGTCCTATACACATCGTCAAAGACGTTGAGATAGGTAGACTTATTTGCCGCTATTTGTTCCTCTGTTTTTGAACCGTCTTCAGAAATTGTAGTAAGTAGGCCATAATCGCCAGAGTTTTCTACGCCAAACACAGGATCGTCCGGATGTATTCCACCCTGCAATTGTGCCTCCTGCACATCCGTGCGCTGCTTGTAATACGAACCTTTCGTACCGTGAAGAATAAACGCAGGTCCAGGGTCAGCTACATGCAAACTCATCGTCAGAGAAACCTGCAAACCTGAAGGGTAACTAAGGTGAAAGTGAGCATAATCATCCACCTGAGAGTTTTGACGAAAGCTACCTGGATGCCGTGTGTAACTGGAAGGAGTACCAAATAGCCATAGTGCCTGGTCAATCAGATGAGCACCTAAATTGTAGGCTATACCACTTCCCGGACTGGGTGTTTCCTTCCATTCAATAGGACTCAACTTGGGTACGTACCTATCGTAACGAAAATGCACCTCCACCAAATCGCCCAACTTCCCAGAATCCATCACTTCTTTCACGGATATTATATCACTATCATATCGTCTGTTTTGGTAGGCCAGGATACATCGGTTGTGATTTTCAGCCTCTTCAAATAAAGCCCTTGCCTGAGCTGCATCAACAGCAAAAGGCTTTTCAATCAACACATGTTTGCCTTGTCTGATCGCATGTAATGCAAATTCAAAATGTGTGGCATTCGGAGTATTGATCACTACCAGTTCGACTTCAGGGTCATTCATCAATTCGTCAACCGAATCATAACTCGTAACATCAGGAAAATCCAACCTGGCTTTTTTTACGCTTCGTTCCACAATGGCCGAAAAGTCGAATCCATCATGCAATTGAAGGAATGGTCCATGAAAAAGTTTACCAGACATGCCATAGGACAATACTCCTGTCTTGATTGCTTTGTACATTTTATGATTTCAAAGTAGTTTTTGTAAATGTACTTAATCAAACCTTTTGGTGTAGGTCTCAGATTATCTTTGGATAATAGAGCTACGGAATAAACTAAACTGGCTTTTGCACTTAGTTGATAGAGAGACTTTCAGAGTGCAAGTCACTTGGAAGCCTTATGACATATGGAGAGATTGCGCTACGTTAGTGCTCTTTAGAATCAGTGTGGTCACTCGCCATATCTGGTCGTCAGAGCGGTGAGATTAAAATATTTAGTTGATTAATTTCCTTTCAGGCGCATCCATAATTCAGACAGTAATTTTTTCCCATCTCGTTGATCTTTAGGTTCTTCTATAAATTCAACATTGTTCAAACTATCTACAGCTATCTTATACTTAAAAACAAAGTTTTGAGATTTTAGCCCTAAGCTTAAAAGTCCAAACCGCAAATCGTTGAAATAAAGGGACTCATCCTTTTTATTGATAGTGTACCATCCTTCAGAAATAGAAATCATTCGTTTTACACGTTCATTCTTAGCAAGGTCTCCCAGTAACTCATGTTTTTTTGGGTAGGATTCAAAACTGATCGGTTTTGTGTCAAAAAATGAATAATTACCCAATAAGTAAGCATTTTCAACTTCCACATTCGCACTCCAAAGTACTGTGTTCATTGGAGATGGCCTTGTGTCTATTTGCCTGTAATCCACGTTTTGTGTTTTTAATGCGGACTCAAATTGTGAAAATGCCATCCACTTCAAAAAAAAGGTCAGCAGCAAATAAGAGGAACTGACCAACAACCCTACTCTGTTATACAACTCACGTTTTTTTGAGGAGCGCGTTTGATTCATGGCAAGAATCAAGAAAACTAAAAAAGGTAGTGTGTATAGCGGGTCAATAACGAATATGGTCTTAAAGGCTAGCCGTATATCAAAGGGCCAAAACAATTGAGTTCCCCAGGTTGTGTGAGCATCTAAAATAGGGTGTGTGACAAAAGCCCAAAAAAACAACCATGACCAATCTTTGAAATCTTTTATTGCCTCATAGCGTGAAACTAACCATCCAAAAACAGGAGCAAAAAGTATTGAGAAAACAATAGAATGGGTAAACCCGCGGTGTATAGAAAGTGCAGTAACCGAATCCGTAAAATGGGAGGCGAGTACATCCAAATCAGGAATCGTCCCGGCAATGGCTCCATAAAGCATGGCTTTATTTCCAACCTTTTTACCTAAAACAGCTTCGCCAACCGCTGCGCCTAAAACTATTTGTGTAAGAGAATCCATATTCCTTCTAATTGCTACTGATAATATCAGTAAATACCTTCAGCAAGTTATGTTGATACAAATATATTGTTCAATTATGCATCGAAGGTTTTCATTAATACTGGTAGGAAGTATTTAATATTCACAAATCAAATTACGGAAACCTGGTCAAGTTTTAAAATAACTTTTGTACTGCCATAATCTTGGTAAAAATGAAAACAGCAAAACTGGATAGAACAACATATCAGCAATGATATTTCCCGTTGAGAAGTTCATATTATCTTCAATGACTGTGTTGTTTCCGGCGCGGTGTAAAACATGTCTGTGCTTCCATTTTTTCAGTGGGAAAGGCAATTTTCTCCCCTCATCTATAAAATAGCGCATGTCTTCTGACATTCCATTTCCAGTTATTTCACTTATCCATTCACCAGCCAGAGGTAAGTTTAGTCGCACAAAATCCCCTTTCTCTGATCCACCAAACTCAATCAATCGAGCACCTGGAGGCAATAGATATTTGAACAAATTGGCATCAAATCGTTTGTGCACTTCGCTTATCTCTCCAATTACCTTAGACCTTAGTGTGATATTCATAATAGCAATTAACTATTTCCGCAAAATTTTGTTCAATAAAACCAACATTAAGGTTAGTTCAAAAATGTAACGATCAAAACTTGAAACCCGAATTCAAAACTATTTCCAACACACAGCAAAAACTTTTATATTTTTCCTTTACTTGACTTCATCCAGCAAAGGGGGTGATTTATGAGAGGATAGAAGTTTGAAATTGTGCTCCGAAAAGTATGCACAGAAACCCACTCAACATCCAAGTGTGGTTATCAAGTCTTTGACTTAAGTTTACAGCCACAAGATTAGTCAACGTAAATAATCACCCCCTAAATCCTCTAGGGGGGATAGGTTTTCAGTGCAAAATAATTGTGACCTATCAAGACTACTCAAACCCACTACTTCTTCCATGGTCTACTGCTCGATTGCTCCTCTTTAGGAAAGTCAGCTGGAATAGGCTGAGTAACGTTTCCAGTGACAGCCCATTCTGCTCCTCTCTGAAAAGTGGTCATAAAACCAACGCATTCCATGGAATAATCCATGTGGCCCATAGCCGTGTGGAATGACCTGCCCTTGCCATACTCTACCGCAATCAACATAGGCTCGTGTCTACCTGTGCCTTTTACCGTTTCGTCCCAGGGCGGTGCATTTTCTTCTACTCCGGAATAGGCAGTTGCCAAAATGGTCATATTTTCAGCAGGCCCTCTCATTCTATCATAGAGCTCATCCTGAGTATGCAGCCACGTTTGTGGTAGTCCTTTCATTATGGGGTGTTCGGGTGCTCTTGTTTGTATTTTAAATTCATATTGGGCACCATGAGAGGCGCAAATTCCGTCAGATGGGTCACGTACCAATTCACCTTCATCCGTATAATAGACATAAGGCCCGTTGGTGACATCTCGGTCGCCCCAGGCTCCCAGCCCAATCATTTTATTGTACTCATCCCAATCTCCCCAAGCATTATTAGCAGCATGTACGATAACTAACCCACCGCCTTCTTTAACAAATTTATCCAGGTTCTTTTTGGTCGTCTCAGACCAATTAGAGGATTTCCAACCAAAGTTGCACACCACCAAATCATATTTACTGAAGTCGGGATTGTAGTCTGGGTCAGTCGTTGGTTCTTCTACCGAAGTTCTCTCCTTGCCGTCATTCAGCGGATACATAGTCAGCAGTTGTTTGATGTCGGATACGCCTTCTATCTCGTTGAAGTGTGGCCCCTGATAGGTGAAGACCGTCCTTTCTATATCAACCCGAAACATACCGGTCTGCTCCAGAAAGTCTTTCATCATGAAAGTCGTCTTTGGCCAGACACCATGATTGTTTTCACCATCGATAATTAAGGCTTTCAACATCTTTTTTTCAGTAGTTGGTTTGTCTTGCGAGCAAGAAACCAATGTAAGTCCTATGCAAAATAGGAACAGTGTAATTTTGGTCAATTTCATAGTCTAAATCTTGAGTTTCAAAAGTAGATGAAAAAACTTACTTGCTAGGTGCATATTTGCCGGATTCATATTTGCTTTCTACAGTATATCTCAGCACCTCGGGTTTGTCGGTACCCCTTGCCAGCTTAATCTCCATGGCCCATATTTTCCTCATTGAATCTATTTGGGTAGTATATTCCCTTATGCCAGCCAGGTTGATCATTTCATCAGGGTCGCTCTTTAGATTATAGAGCTCTTCATAAACAGGTTTTTCACCTTCCAAAGAAGATTCTGCAAAATGCCTGTACAAGGCAATGTCTGGATCATGTACCGCATACAGCATTTTGCCCTGAGGAATACCAAGCATCTTCGCCATTTCTATTTTCCTTTTGGCAGGAAGGTTCTCGTTTTTATAATACCTAATATATTTCCATTCTTTATCCTGAACTGCTTCGCAACGGGGGTTTCCGAAATGAGTTGACCAAAGGTTTTCTGTAAACAAATACTCCCGCAAACTGCTTTCTTTATTGGCTAGTAGATTGCTTAAATCTTTACCTTGAAAAGTGTTAGGTTTAGGAATACCTGCTATACTCAACATGGTCGGTGCGATATCTATGGTTTGCACCAATTCATGGTTGACTTGTTTCCTAAATTTGGCAGCTGCCTGTGGGTCATAAATAATCATCGGGACATGAGTGGTAATTTCATAGCATAGTGCTTTGCCCCCAAGTCCATATTGACCCATAAACAGCCCATGATCGGAAGTAAAAACAATGACCGTATTCTTATCCAGTTTCATTTCCTTCAACTTGGCCCTGAGATTTCCCACCAAGCGATCTATACCCGTCATGGCTTGTAACTGCCGAGTGTAGCGTTCTTTCACAGCCTCTGGAGTATCTACAAAATCATACCCTGTCTGTCTGTTTTCTACTTTGAGTAAATCTGCAGGCAACTTAGGGGTCTGAATATCCTTTTTGGCTACATAATTTTTGGCCAGAGGTATGTCCAAATTGCGGTAGAAGGATTTGTATATCTCATCATCAGTGTCCTTCATTTTCATTGAACTAGTACCTGCACTATGCGGCAGGTTAAAACACATAGAGAGCATAAAGGGTTTGTCTTCCGGTCTTTGATCCAGGAATGTAATGGCTCCCTTGAGTTTCTTTTCATTATCAAGAAAATCATCCATACCTTCCTGCATTATCTCCACTTGCGTGTCGGCTTCTGCATCATTGAAAATCTGGTGACGATCTTTTGGATAAAACGTCAAATGACCATGGCCTGCATACCAGTAATCAAAGCTTTTTTCCATCAGGCCACTTTCATATCCCCCCTCTCCGATTGGTGCATGATTTTTACCAATCCAGCCAGTATAGTAGCCAGCGTTTCGCATCACTACCGGATACGATTGCTCCCAAGCATTGGGTGCCACACTCGTTCCGGAATTGAAATTCACGCCGTGTTTTCGCTCATATTGGCTTAGTAATATGGAAATTCTACTAGGTGTACAAATGGCGCTGGTCACGTGCGCATTCGTAAAGCGAACCCCTTCACTAGCCAGCTTGTCAATATTGGGAGTCTGGACGATCTCATTGCCTTCCACGCCAAGCATTCCGTAGGATTGGTCATCGGTAAGAATGAATATAAAATTTGGCCTTTCCTGAGCATAGGTAAAGCTGGTTGCCATAAACATCAGTATGGCCAACAAGTGTCTTTTCATGGTCATTTATTAAAAATAATCAGCGTACTACCAGTCAACAACCGAGTTGTCATCTGAGTCATACCGCGGGAGATACTCTCTAGGCTCGCCCACTTCATCCATCAGTTTATTTTCATCAATGGTGATGCCTAATCCCGGGCATGTCGGAATTGGTCGATATCCATCTTTGACAGGCGGTAGTGGCTCAGCCAGCAATTCGTGCTCCCGATCGCCTCTCTCCTGTACCATGAAATTCGGAACACTGGCAGCTATCTGTAGACTGGCGGCCAGTGAACAAGGCCCGTTAGGATTGTGTGGTGCAATGGGTGCATAATAAGCTTCCGCCATACCAGCGATTATTTTCAACTCTGTAATACCTCCTGCATAGTTTACGTCCGGCTGTAGAATCATTGCGGCTCCTTTTTCGAGTATTTCCCTAAATCCCCATTTGGTAAAAATTCTTTCCCCAGTCGCCAATGGAATATGGGTCTTTTTAGCCAAGTCTGCCATCACATCTACATTCAGTGCCTGTACGATTTCTTCATAAAACCATGGCCTGAGTGGCTCAAGTGCTTTAATCAGTAAACTTGCTGTAGTCGGTTGTACTGCCCCATGGAAATCCAGACCAATGTCTACTCCTGGGTATTGCTTTTTTAAAGCTGCAAACCGCTCTACCACTTCATCTACCATTTTTTCGCCTTCGGTATACTTGAATACTGTCCTGGAAGCCTTCGGTCCTACCTTCATGGCTTTCACCCCAGTCTTTTCGTTTGGTGTGCCATACACAAATGCCTTGTCGCGTGTTGGTCCTCCCAGCAGTTTGTACACCGGTACTCCAAAGCATTTTCCAGTAATATCCCAGAGCGCCTGGTCGATACCCGATAGTATAGCTGTTTTGATTGGGCCTCCTCGATAGAACGCCCCTCGGTGGATGGCCTGCCAGTGCTTCGTTACCATTCTGGGATCTTGCCCGATCAAATAGTCACCTACTTCCATGGCGCCAGCTGCGCAAGCTTTGGCATCATCTTTCAACATCTCTCCCCAGCCAGTGATCCCGGCATCAGTAGATATTTTCACAAAAACCCAGGAATTCTTTAACACGAAAGTCTCCATTTTCGTGACCTTAATTTTATCGTTGGGATTGATCGGTGCTTCTTTGGCATTCACCAAACCCGTAGCATTTGCACCATATATTCCAGCGCTTCCAGCAGCAACGGTTGCAGCAGCATTTTTCAGAAATTTTCTTCTTGAATTGCTGCCATTTTCTTTAGTATTAGACATAGTGATAATATTTATTGATCCGTTTTTAGTTTAAAAGAAATTCATCAACGCATTGAATCCCAGCCATGAAATATTGCAGGCGAAGATTAATGCCAGAAAGAGTAGTACATTCAGGCCAATTCCGGCTCGATGCTCTCCCATCCTGCTTTTGCTATTGATGAGATATATGATACCAATGATGATAAGTGGCAGAATGAAAACATTAGCCACTTGTGAAGCTATTTGCGCAACTATAGGGTTTGCACCCATAATAGGAATGGATAGGCCAATGCAACATGCTATTCCAGTTAGTACCTTAAATGTTTTTGAGCTGGTATCCAGCTCGCCTTCTTTGTAATCGGCAATGAGTAATGGCGCCACCATCAGGATAGGGAAAACCGAAGAAATGCCAGCACTTAAGGCACCAACCATAAACAAGGCCACAGAAAATTTACCGGCAACCGGCTCCAGCGTTTGTACCATATCAATCACACGCTCTATGGTCATCCCATTGTAAAACAAAGCCCCCATCGAAGTGATCATGATTGAGCCACTGATCACAAAAAGCAAAGTAGCCGAAACAATCGAATCCCTTGATTGTAATTTCATCTCTTTCACTCCCCAATTTTTTCCTTTCATTAATAATGGCCGAACAATAAATGTGGGGCCGGCCATGGTCGTTCCCACAAAGGCCGCAACTAATAAAGTGCCACCTTCTGTCTGAGGTATTGAGGGAATTAAGCCTTTGGCTATTTCTGCCGGTGATGGCAAAACAATGAACATGGATATTATGAATGAAATGCCCATTAAGGTCACGAAGAATACCAGTATTTTTTCGAAGAGAGAAAAGCTTCCGGTAATTAACAGGCCATAAAGCATGATCAGCATGACAATGGCGATTCCAAGAATAGCCCAATAGTTGTCTGGGTTTAAGGATGGTAAAAACAGCCGTGTGATTTCATAGATGGCATTTGATGTTAGCCCTACTATGCCCGATAGAGAATTCATCTGACCAATCACCACACCTACCACCACAGCAATGGCCATCAACTTTCCGTATTTAAACTCGGTCTTGAAACTATTGATGGCTGTCCGCCCAGTGACTACAGCATAGCGGCCATAAGCTTCCATCAGCGCCCATGAAAAAATACAGCTGATCGCCAGTACCCATAGCAACTGAGATCCGTAGGCGCTACCGGCCTTGGCCATGGAAGTAACACTGCCTGTGCCGACAGTATATCCTATACAGAAGATCCCAGGACCAACGGCGTATAAGAGTGATAGTAGTTTTTGCTTCATTGAATTAGGTTTTAATTTTAGTAAGTGGTCAGTTGTATGGCCCTTCTTCCAAAAGGAATTTCTTTTCAGGCTGGTTTTTTCTAAGAGCTTCCACAACTTCAGGGGAAAGCTTATTATTATGAATGTATATTGTCTTTAATGCACTGTGCTGAATCAAGCCAAGAGCGTTGGCATCATCGATTTTAGTATAGGAAAGGTTTATCTCCTCAAGGCTTTCCAGGTTTTTGAGAAATATTAATCCTGAACCATTCAATGCGGTCTTTTGTAAGTATAACTTTCTCAGGTTGGACATTTGACCGATGAAATACAGGGCATCATCAGTGATGTCGCTGGCGACCAATGATACTTTTGAGAAAACCGGAAAGTAGGGCTCAAGTTCTTGTAGATCCTTGTCTGTGAAAGGTGACGGAGGGAAACGCAGGGCCAGTGAAAAATATTGACCATTGGAACCCGGGTCTTCTTCAATATTTACTTGGTATTTGTTCGAAATTTCTTTCAGCTCCTGCTTTAGCTTTTCTTTTTCTGCCTTGCCAATTGCTTGTCTTTTGACCAGTTTCTTCAACTTTGGCAGATATTCATTTGTGACTTGGGCAAACTGCTGTTCACCTATATCTCCAACTTTCAATTCTTCAGATGCGCCGTTTTCTATCCACAATTTGAGAATATCAAGCTCTTTTTGGTTTAAAGGCTTCTTTCCTTCAGGTGGCATACGATCATCATGTCCGGCAGGCAATTCTATTCTCTTCACAATTTCACTATCCGCTGATTTACCTGCAACTATGGCTGCCTGCCCGCTCTCACCTCCTTTGATAAGATGAGAATAAGAAGTCATCAGATAATCACCTTTTTTCTTATGCTGGTTGTGACAACTCACACACCTTGATTCAATAAAGGGTTGAATAAGGTCACCATATACCAGTAATTCTTCCTTCGGTTTGTCAACAATTTTAACGGGTAGAAACAGCTCGTTTAGGTATTCGCTGAGATAGTTTTCTCCATGAGTAAGAGAGCCACCCATGTGACTGGTAAAAACCACAGCTCCATTGGTGATCAACAAAACAACTAAATACAATTTCTTAAGACTGGCAGAATTATCTCTTTGAAAAAACAGAATGCAGGTCAGGAAAATAAGTATTCCAGAGGCTATCCCTCCCTGTAGGTGGCTTGCCATGATGTCACCCGTGTATTCTCCGGAAGCGAAAAGAAAGTAACCTGCCAACACAACAACGAAGGTGCTAAGACATGAAGTAATCAGGATTATTCTATTGATGAGTGATACATCATCAATCAGGCCGAAATAGCCAATAACTTCAAAAAGCAAAACCATAAAAATCAGCACTATCGGAAAGTGCAGAAGCATCGGATGGAAGCGCCCGACTAAGAGCAATAGGACTGGTGTATTTTCTATTGGAAATAGGGGCAACAAGCTAATGATCACGACTGGAATGATCAGCAAAGCGGTTGTCACAAAACGATTATTTATTTTTTCTGCTTCTTTCAATTCGCAACCCTCCTTTTTCCATTCTTCATTACAGAAACATGAAAAATTAACAACAAGCCTAGCTGATAGTTTCCTAGTTTTAGATAGGTCAGGATCTGAGCGAGGTGTACATCATTTAGTGTCTCCACTGTTTTAGTCTCTATTACTACTTTGTCTTCTACCAACAAATCCATTCTGTAGCCATGATCCAGATGAAGTTCTTTATAAACCATTGGCATGGGTTGCTCCTTCTTAACTTTCAAGTCTAATTGTATCAATTCATAGTAGAGGCATTCCTGATAAGCAGACTCAAGGAGCCCAGGCCCCAGCTGTCGATGGACTTCTATTGCGTATCCGATTATCTTGCTTGAAAGTTCGTTTTCAGTCATCTTAATTATGCGAAGAGTTTTGCCACAAAGGGCACAGAGGTAGGCAAAGGTTTGTTGACAGGTCTTTCATTTAGTTAAATCAAATTTTCTTATAACCATTTTTCTTCATCATCCAATTCTTTGTGCCTCCTTCGTGTAACTCTGTGAAATAGCTAGTCCTTATGCTAAAATTTCAGTTAAAATCCTGTCACTATCTGCGAAGCTTTCAGCTTGCACGCCCATATTTTGAAGCATGGTTACATACAAGTTAGCGAGTGGTGTATCCTTTTCAAACAGAAGGTTTTGACCGGTGTTGAGTTTTCCGCCACCCTTGCCAGACAGAACTACAGGTAGGTCGTGAGGAGCGTGTTTATTGCCATCCCTAAGACCAGAAGCAAACAGCGCCATAGATTGATCCAAGAGGTTGCTATCCCCTTCTTTGAATGACCGAAGTTTATCCAGAAAGTAAGCGTACTGTTGAACATGCCACTCACCTATAATGGCATATTCTTCCATTTTTTCCTTATTGTTCATGTGGTGTGAGATAGAGTGGTGGTTGCCACTCACACCATCCAGGAATGAAAAATTTCGATTGCTCACAGAGTTGCCGAACATGAATGTGATCACCCGGGTCGCATCGCTCCAAAGCGCCAAAGCCATAATGTCCATCATCAAGCGAGTTTTTTGAGTCACGTCAATTCCGGCATACATATCTACATATTCGTCCACCCGCTGATCAAGCCTTGCCAGCTCCTGTTTGATGTCTTCTGTAAGATTCCCTTCAAACTTCTCCTTGTTGTCCTCATTCATTATCCGCTTCTCAACCGACCTGATCGATTCGAGGTATTCGTCCAGTTTATCCTGATCAGACCTACCAAGGTTGTTTCTCAAATCCTTAGCATCATCATGCACCACATCGAGGATACTGGCCTTCCACGGATCAACTTTTTTCTGTTTTCCCGGTACATGATCACCAAAAAGTCGCCTGAATGAAAGCTTGGGGTCAATCTCCTTGGACATGGGTTGAGAGGGTGTCTTCCATGAAATACTGGAAGCATATTGTTTGGTGTATCCTACATTGTTGTCTACACCCGTCTTGATACGATCAAGGCCATATTCCAGTGAAGGAAAGAGTGTTTCATTGCCGACAGCATTCGCCATCACCTGATCCACGGACACACCACCAACATTGATATCATCACCTGTAGTCTTAACGATAGGCATGCTAGTCAGCAAATTGGCGGTACGGGCATAATGTCCATCGGCATCATCATCAAGTGCACTTTTGTTCATCAGCTCGCCCAAGATAAGAATGTCGTCTCTGAACCCCTTCAATGGGGAAAGCAATGGAGAAAATTCAAACTCCCTCCCGGTTTTAGTCGGGTTCCATCTTTCCGGATGAACACCGTTTGGCATAAACATAAAAGCTGAACGCACCGGCCCTTGTTGAGGTTTGTCCCACAAAACAGAGCTATTCGCCATTACATCCAGATAAGGCAGGGCTATGCATGCACCCATTCCTTTAAGCATTTTGCGTCGAGATATGTGCCACTTCTTTTTCATGCTGCTTTCTTTTTTCTTTGGTCATTGGACTTGAGCCGAAAAGTATAGCTCTTCACCAAGGTACTTATGAATTTCTCTGTATCGAAATCATTTTCCAATAAGCATGCCTCAAGCTTTCTAACAGTCGGCTCGTCATTAAACTTCACACTACGTCCCAAAGCATAAGACAACATTTTTTTTGATAAGTTTCTGGCGAATTTTTCTTTTTCCTCTTCAAGCAATTGCTTCAATTCGGCTGGGCCATTAAAAGCCTCCCCATTTGTCAGTACTCCAGATGCATCAATATCCACTTCGCCGTAGCTCTCTCTCCACCTACCGATGGCGTCAAAGTTTTCCAAACCGAGTCCCAGGGGATCCATCTTTTCGTGACAAGACTGACAACCCGGTTTAGACCTATGGATTTCCAAAAGTTTTCTTAGTCCAACATCTTTATGCGCTGCTTCATCTTCCGGCAACTCTCCTGCATTTGGAGGTGGCGGAGGTGGAGGTGTTCCCAGTATTTCTTCCAATACCCATTTGCCACGGAGTACCGGGCTAGTTCTGGTTGGCAAAGAACTAACGGTCAATATACCACCCATGCCAAGTATTCCGCCGCGGATACGATCATCCAGGGTTACTTTTCTCATTTGCTCTCCCTCCACAGGAGGTAGATTGTAAAACTGCGCTAGTTCTTGATTCAAAAATGTATAATCACTGTTGATCAAGTCCATGAAGTCTCGGCTTTCTTTCAGTACATGATTAAAATATGATATTGCTTCATCATACATGGCCTGCCTCACAGCAGGTGTAAATTCAGGGAATTTTTCCGGATCAGCTATTGGAGTATTCTCAATAAGCTTGTTGATACCAAACCACTGGCTGGAAAATACTTTGGCAAAGCGTTCAGACCTTGGATCTTCCAGCATTCGTTTAACCTGATGCTCAAGTATTAGAGAATCCTGAAGCATTTCTTCATTAGCCAACTGTAGTAATTCATCGTCCGGCACACTGCACCAGAGGAAGTATGAAAGTCTGGACGCCAACTCAAAATCACTCAATTCGAATGGGGTGTCTTTGTCGTTTTCTTCCTCCACTCGATATAGAAAATTGGGTGAGACAAATATAGCTTTAATGGATTGCGCTATACTAAAATTGAATCTGACTGGGTTTTGCAGGCTGTCCATCGCCTGGTAGACGTTGGAAAACAGTCCAATCAATCGATCTTCTTCTTCGCTTCTCAAGTAGCGTCGATACGCTTTGGACGCCAAGGGTACAATCACTTTTTTTGCCGCTATTTCGGGAGTGTTATCCGGCTGGAAGTCCTTTACAAACAAAGACATAATCCAATGGCCGATTTTCTGCCAGAACGTTACCCTGTATTCGTTGGGCACAACTTTTTTCCATAAATTCTCATCGCTGGAAAGCTCATTAACAATCAGTTCTGTGGCTTCATAATATCGCTCAAGTTTGAGCGGAGACATGAACAGTGCCCTGGCTTGATTATCGAATCCACCCCCACCGGACCCATCCCTAGGAAAATGCTTTTTGGCATCAAATTTTACGCCCAATAAATCTTCAACAGTATATTGATATTCAGAGTGGCTCATCCTTCTGGCCACCACACGTCCCGGATTCTGCACCTTCAATGACTTTTTTAACAAAGCGTCAATTCCATCTACCAGTGTCTGATAATCCTTCATACCAAGTGCCGGTTCCTTTTTGGGTGGCATTTCACGAGCTTCAATCTGATCAAAAACCTCTAACCATCGCTCTCCATCTTTAAAGATATGCACAATAGTTTCGTATTTTTCAAGATTCACACCAGCCCTGGATTTTTTGTTTCCATGGCATTTGAAACAGTTATCCTTTAGGATAGGTCTGATGTTTAGATCGTAATAGTTCTGATCTATTTCTTCGCCCACAGATACTGAAACTGCAAGGCAGACAATCAAAACCAGCGATAATGCCGATCTGAATAGTGAGCGTAGATATGGTTGAATAGGTGACGCCATTGGCAACTTGCTGAACGGCTCAAAGAACACGTCAGAATTCTATTAAAATTAGTGATTATTCATAAATTCATAGCATTAAGTAAAACTAGCCTTTGGTAACCATTACATATTGTGCGGCAAAGTGCGCTTCATCCGCTTCAGCAAACCAGGCTCTCAGCTGAGTTTTTCCCTTCTTCAACTCGACAGTGAAAGAGACCGTTTTGTCCGAATCCTCCACTTCCTTGCTCAGTTCATGTTCGTTGATGTTGATACCGGCGGTTACCACCGGAAGTGCTACACCCGCCGGAAGTTCGTTCACAGCAGTGCCCTCTACCGGAGGTTTTGGGGGCAATGAAGCTGTGATTGCAGCTTCTGCTTCTGGCGGCCATCTCATTAGTGAGAAAGTATAAGTACCATCTTCCGGTACTTCAACTGCGTAAAAACCACGGGCTTTGAAACCTTTCCTCATCAACACAGCATTCCAGGGCACCATCTTAAATCCCGCTTCTTCATCCAGGTGTACGTCATGTGCTCGGAGCAAAGTCTCCGGCTCGTATTGAGTACACAAGGGTATGGTCGGCATTTCTGCAAAGGTTGGTTCCAGGTCTGCCCACCATGCTTCATAAGCTATTTTCAGTTCTTCGAATTTCTCAGGGAACTCAGCCGATAGGTCTGTTTGTTGTCCCGGATCTTTGGCGATATCGTAAAGACTTTTTCCATTGATCAATCGCCAGGCGCCTTGCATGGTTGCGCTTTGTCTCCATTTTTCCGGCATTTCTTTTCGCTGAGAATCAGTAATGATTATCCTGTCATTTAAATTTTGCTTACCTTCCAAAATAAGCGGCTTGATGCTCACGCCATCATACTTAGCTTCCGTTGGCGACTCTATTGCCAACATATCGAGTAATGTAGGCATCATATCAATATGAGAAGTCAATTCGGAAATATCTCTACCAGCCTTAATGCCACCATTCTTCCACCTAATAAAGAATGGTACTCTGTGCCCTCCTTCGTACATGCTTCCTTTTTTCATTCTCATACCTGCGTTGTAACCGATCTCTGCCAGTCCGGTCTCTTTATTTGGCTTAAAACCTGATGAAGTACCGTTATCAGTCATAAAAATCAGGATGGTATTATCAGCTATTTTATTTTTGTCCAGGTAGTCCATCAGTTTACCGAGGTTATCGTCTGCATTGGTGATCATACCAAGGAAAGCAGGGTTGACGGCTTGCTCATTACCATCGTACATTTCTTTGTATTTGTTTTCAACAAAGTACGGACTGTGGGGAGCATTTGTCGCTATATAGGCGAAGAATGGTTTTCCTGCTTGCCTTTGTTCTTCGATGAACCTCAAACCCTCGTCAAACCAAATATCTGTACAATAGCCGTTGTACTTTTCAGGTTTGCTGTTGTGATAGTAAGTATCGTCAAAGTAGTCATTGTCCCAGTAGTCATGCTGCTGGCCTACTCCGCCACCTAGGTGGCTCACCACTTCCTGAAAACCCCTGTCCTCAGGTCGGTATGGGTAGTTATCACCTAAGTGCCACTTTCCAAACATACCAGTCGCATAGCCATTGTCTGCCAGAACCTGTGGTAAAGTAATCTTGTCAGCTTTAAGGAATGACCTCCCTGCAATTGTGTGCCAGGCACCTGCTCGATTCGTTACTTGTCCGCTCATGATAGAGGAACGTGTAGGTGCGCAAGTTGGGCTTACATGAAAATCGGTCAAACGGGTACTCTGCGCCCACAGCTTGTCCATATTGGTTGTTTTGATGTATGGATTGCCGTGAGCACCAATATCACCATATCCCTGATCGTCAGTGATTACAAGAATAACGTTGGGTCTTCCATCTTCCATCTTTTCATCAGTGGCAGCCTGTTTTTTTCCATTGCAAGCAGCAAGTACCAGCAACAGGAATAATTGTATTGTATTCATCATAATATTTAAAGAGTCCATGGACTAAGATACACATGGTTCGGCAATGTAGCTAGATCTAGCGCTCTGCCCCTTTGGCCAACCTAAGCTGGTTTAAAGTTTAGGCCTGTTCAAAGACCACAAGTCTGTAGTACTGTTATTTTTAAAAACAGCCAATACATCAGCGCCATCATTTCTGTTTAGTTTTTCAACAGCCTTTACTTCACCTTGTATTTTCAGACCAGAGTCCCTCGGGGTTATAGCCAAAAACCCGCCCTTCTCATCATTTTGTAACACAATACCGTAGCTTGCATCGTTTCTTGTAGTTTCTACTTCTGCAGCCAATAGGTTACCGGCAAGGACAAAGTCCGGATAGGCATCTCCATTGTAATCAAAGGGTAGTATGGCTTCTACTGAAGAAATCTGAGACATTGTTGGTAGTTTATGTGCAATCAGCTTTCCATCCCTATTCTCAAACCAGCAATGTGCAAACGAAGTAGCCTCATAGTGCAACGCTTTTTGAAGCATGTATTCACCATATATTTCATCCAAAGAGGCATCTGCAAATGCTTCGTATGTTTCAAACCTTTGTGCAATAGCTGGCACTTGTTCGGATGAGCATTCTCTTCCCCTTAGCGGTAGCTTCTTGCCTTTTTTCTCATAGCTCAACACGATATCAGATCTTCCATTTTCGTCAAAATCAGAGGCATAGACACTGAATGGATGTGATTTACTTGCCTTGTATTTGTAGTTCAGTCCGAGGTTTCCAGCTATCAAATCGTTATCCCCATCCTGATCTATATCTGCAACTTCCAATGACCGCCACCACCCAACCGGATTATCCTCAATTACCTCTTCGGTGATTCTTTTGAACTTGTCTTCTTCATAGCTAAAAACTTCCATACCCATCCATTCACCTGTCAAGATAAGCTCCTTAGCTTCATCTCCGGCAATGTTTGCCCATTTTCCTGAAGTGATGAGTCCTATTGAGCCCAGTGCTCCCACTCGACTAGCATCCAGTGATTCAAAGCGCAATGCCTCATTCTTGCCTCCTCTGTTTTCGAGCACAAGAGTTTCCGGAGCAAAAGGATATTTACCGGGAAGAATTCTCCCACCTATAAGCAAATCCAAATCCCCGTCCATGTCAAAATCAAAAGGCAGCACCAACTTGCCACTGTTCACGACATTAGGCAAATTTTGAAGCTTACTGAATTGGTCTTGATTATTGATATAGATTCGATCCTGGTAAAATGTAGTAGTCAAAGATGGATCATTACCTCCACTCACCACGTAGAGATCCAGATCGTCATCACCATCTAAATCTACCAAAACACTTCCTGTATCTTCATGCAAGCTATCTAGCTCCCATGGCCCACTCATCTTTGTAAATCTTCCCGACTTACCCTGAATAAATAGAGCACCAGGGCTACCCTTTGCATTACCTATAAAAATATCATCAAGACCATCTTGATTTACATCTCCGATGGAGGATGCCGGGCCAAGATTTGAATTCTTGTGTGGCAGCAAAGGTTCATTGGAAAAATCATCAAAGTCATCCTCGATATGCTCGAACGAAAATTCAGCTTCTGTGAGCCGGGAAAATTTCGATTCGGCGTTTAATGGTCGATTATCCTTTGTTTCCACCTTAACCACATACTTCAATTCCATCTCCTGGTTTGCTTCAATATTCCTGAGCGTTTCCTCTGTTCCATCCGGCCATGTTATTTTTAGCAAATCAACCTGTGAAGCATTTCCCAAGCCGAAATGAATAGTCGATTCCACAGAAGATTGAAAACCTCTTGTCAATGTATGCTCTGTATACTGTCCACTTCCATCAATCTGAATTGAAACTTTGGTTCCAAGTGCCATCAGGTTATCCTTAGTTCCTTTAAGCTTTATCCTCAGGTGATTGTTCTGTTCCGGATTTAGGTTCCTGTAGATAGACGCAGGGGAATTCACATTATTCACTATTAAGTCAAGGTTACCGTCATTATTCAGATCGGCATAGGCCACACCATTCGAAAAACCTTTGTCATCCAGTCCCCATTCCTGAGATTGTTCTGCAAAAGACAGTTCACCCAGGTTTTCAAAAACATAATTGGATAAAGGTGTGCTTGGTAGTTTGGTATAATCTTTCTTGACGCCAAAAAAAGAAGCTTTATCAAAGCTTTCAAGTACGTCGTTGTTGTTGACATCCCGAAGTACGCCATTGGTGATGAAAATATCTTTGCTGCCATCATTGTTGAAGTCGGCCATTAATATCCCCCAGCTCCAGTCGGTGGTCGCTATGCCGGTCATGCGAGCGATATCACTGAAAAGGGGTGTATTGTCTGTGTTACTTCCATTGTTCAACTGAATAGTGTTCTGCATGTATTGATAATGAAAACCCATCTCAACACCCTGGAAGAAGCTTAAAGGGCTCATGCTGGCCATATTAGTTTTGGATCTTTTATGATCAGATGGGGTCATATCCACCTGGGCCAGGTCTACCAATCCGTCGTTGTTGAAATCAGCAGCATCGAGTCCCATACCGAACATAGCGGTATGTCCAACACTCTCTTTCAGCGTTTCCCGGAAAGTACCATCTCCGTTGTTAAGGTATAAGTAGTCAGGTACATTAAAATCATTAGACAAATAGAGGTCCGTCCATCCATCTTCATTCAGGTCTACTGAAACTACTCCGAGCGTTAGTCCGAAGTTTTGTAAACCAGCCTTTTGCGTTACATCTGAAAACTTTCCAATGCCCTCATTGTGGTAGAGATGGCCGGAATTTTCAGGTAGGTTCTCCTGAATCTTGCTGTAGTAATACTGGTTGCCCATGCTAACCTCCACCTGAGGATAATTGGCTACAAATACATCCAGAAAACCATCTTTGTCATAGTCAAAAAAAGTGGCTTGGATAGAAGCTGTTTCATCAGCCAATCCAAAATCCAATGCCCTTTCGGAAAATGTATTGTTACCATTATTGATGTATAGTTGGTTGACGGGCTTTTGATAGATGCCGGATACTGAGGCATAGATATCCAACCAGCCATCCGCATTGATGTCCACCATGGTTGAACCGGTGTACCAACGATCATCTCCCAGTACTCCGGCAGACTCGCTAATATCCTCGAACTCAAAGTTGCCCTTGTTGAGGTAGAGTCGATTAGGAGACATGTTTCCTGTGAAGAAAATGTCTTGAAGCCCATCATTATTGATATCACCAACAGATACACCTCCTCCCATATACAAATAAGGAAAAGTGTAGTAATTCAGCGTATCGTTTTCAGTGATTTGATTTGAAAAATCAACCCCGGACTCACTCGAGTCAATTTTTTCAAATTGTTTTTGCCCCCTCTCTTCATCTTTCGAGCAAGAGCACATAAGGGCAATTAATAAAAGTGATATGTAAATTCTAAGTTTCAAGTTCTCAATAAAAAAGGAAGCTGTTACCCTATCAGAAGATACTGAAAAAGCAACAGCCTCAATTACAATTAATCACATTATTTATTCAGCATCCCAACCCTGGTTTTGAACAAACACATCACTGTTGTTCATTTCATCAAGTGGAATCGCAATATACTCTCTACCTGGACGGTAAGCTCCGGTTCCGCCGCTCTCACTCTTAATTCCAGAAGCATCAACAACTCTTTCCTTCACTTTACCCCATCTCAACAGGTCATAATATCTTGTTCTTTCCAAAGAAAGCTCTTTGATTCTCTCGTCCTCTATGTCCTGCATAGTGATAGATGTATGCGCTGGCATGTCCACTCTGGCTCTTACTTCGTTGATTGCTGCCAATGCCGCTGCTGACGAACCATTCAGATTGAACTCAGCCTCAGCAAACATCAATAGAATGTCAGCGTACCGAAGTATTCTCAGGTTGTTGCCAGACCTATGCCATCCTCCAGCGTTAGCGGCTGTATAGCCTTGCTCGAAATCCAGGTGCTTGGTTGGGAAGATTCTTGTATCCCCAACTCCCCAAGCTTCTTCGAAGGTTTTTCCTTCGTAATAAAATGCGCCGAGCACATCACCTTCATACGTCGTTGTTTCAGGGGTGTCCCAAATTAAAGTTGAGAATGCCCTTGGGTCTATTTCGTCGTTGACAGTCTTTTCATCCAAAAACAGCGTCAATGCCCAGTCATTTATCCTGAGACCATCCTGACCACCATAAGGTCTTGTGGTAAGGTCCTGGTGAAAACCTGCTCCAGCACCGTGGTTTGCACAGTCTGCGCACCATCCTTGTTTTCCGTCGGCGTTGTTTTTCATTTGTACTTCAAACAAAGATTCGAAGTTGTTCTCACTAGCTTCCCTGAAGTTGTCTCGGTAATCATCCACAAGACCAACACTTCCATCATTCATTACTTTTTGGAACTCAGTTTTAGCCAAATCCCAGTTGCCCTGATACAAATGCGCTTTACCTAGCATACCAATAGCTGATACTTTTCTAACCCTACCTAAGTCGTCTGAATTAGTCCATGTCGTTGGTAGTAAATTAGCTGCCTCTGTAAGGTCAGCAACAATTTGATTGTACACCTCTAAAGGATCAGCCTGAGGTACTTGTCTTGCATTTTCAACCTGCCCACTAGGAATCAGGATCAATGGTACGTTTCTCCAGTAGTTCAGCAAATTGAAATAGTTGAATGCGCGAATGAAGTATGCCTCACCAAGGATGTTATTCTTAGCTGTCTGATCCATTTCGATGGCTGGAACATTGGCGATCACCTCATTAGACCTGGAAATACCCTTGTACATGGCAGACCAAACCCATTTGGCTCCATTACTTGCAGGATCAGCATTGAAGTTACCAGCTGCTGTCCTTTCGGAGATATTGTAACCATTTACCAAATCGTCTCTATAGTCTGACAAGAAGATTTCAAACCTAGTATAGTACCAAATATCAGTAAATGGAGCATAAGCACCCATAATTCCTCTCTTGGCGTCATCGGCGTTTCTCCAGAAGTTAGAAGGAGCTAGGGCGTTTGGATTTGTTTGGTCCAAAAGATCACTTTCATCACATGCTGTAACTGTAGCTAGTACGATTACCAACATGGCTATGACTGATTTATATAATTTATGTATTTTCATTTTCTTAAATTTTTATATCACAAATTGATTAGAAACTAACCTGAATACCCACCTGGTAGTTTTTCGCCATTGGATAGGCATTCTCGTCTACACCAGCATTGAAGATGTTCTCATTTGATCCTCTATCCCTTGAGCCTTGACCAACCTCAGGATAGTAGCCTGAGTATTTAGTGATCGTAAATAAGTTTTGTGCAGAAGCATAAAGCCTCACTCTGTTCACTTGTATCTTATTGGTAATCGCTTCAGGAATGGTATACCCAATCATTATGTTTCTAAGTCTGAAATAGGCACCACTCTCCAACAGGAAGTCAGACATTCTTGTACCGTTTTGACCTAAATCCTGGAAAGTAACCCTTGGCAAAGTTGTACTTGGGTTCTCGGGAGTCCATGCATTTACCATGTCAGCATACATGTTATTGTCATCCTCAAACCACGCTCTGTAAGTGTTACCATTTGTGATCATGTTTCCAGATACACCATTGAAAAACAATGTCATGTCAAACCCTTTATATTCGGCATTGATGTTCAAACCGTATTCAAAGTTTGGAATCGGACTTCCCAGGTATTGCATATCGCCATCACCCAGGCCTGGCTCTCCGTCAAGATCCTCAAACCTTAGATCACCTGCACCAGCAGTACCTGCGATTCTTCCATCGGCAATAGCTTCCTGATCACTTTGGTACACACCCAGTACTTTCAATCCGTAAAATGCACCGATTGGCTGTCCGGTATCACTTAGTGACGCTGATCTACCATTGGATGTGAATCCACCACCTACAATAGGTCCAGAGAATCCAATATCAGTAACCTTATTGTCAAGCACTGTGAAGTTTGCATTTACCCCTAAGTTCAAGTCTCCAATACTATGTGTGAAATCCGTAGCGAACTCAAAACCAGTGTTTTCGATGCTGGCCATGTTGAAGGCTGCCGTACCGGTTCTTCCTTGCCATGGTGGAGGAGTGTATGGCGCAATGACGTCATTAGACTCTTTCTTGAAGTAATCCAGGGTAAACCTGAATTTGTTGTTCAGGATTCCGAATTCCACTCCAATATCAGTAATCACTGTAGTTTCCCATTTCAGGTTTTCGTTTACTGCTTTGGTAATTGAAATACCAGGAGTTCTTGTTTGCTCGCCAGGGCCTAATGGATATGGACTGTTCACATTGATCACAGCATCTCCCACATAAGCAGGTGCGTTATTAGATCCCATTTCTCCATAGCTCGCTCTTATCTTTAGGTCATTGATACCTGAAACATCACTCATGAAGGATTCATTGCTCAGATTCCAACCCACTGCGAATGAAGGGAAAACTCCCCATCTCAGGTCTTTTCTAAATAGTGAAGAACCATCACGTCTCAATGTAGCAGTAAATAAATACCTGTTGCCATAGTTGTAGTTCACACGACCGAAATAAGAAAGTAAACCAGTTGTGTTACTGAAAGACGGTGTATTCTCTACTGTGGCCCCTTCTTGTGCATTTCTGATATCGCTATTAGGGAAGGTATTTACCTGAGCACCTAGTCTTCTTGAATTTGATTTTTGGCTACTATACCCAGCCAACAATTCGAACTCATGGTCACCCAAAGCTTTTTTGTAAAGCAAGGTATTTTCCAACAATAGAGAATAGCCCCAGTCATTTCTTTCATCCAAACGATCGAAATCGGTAAAGCCGTTAGTAGATGAGTTACTGAAAAAATACTGAGGAGTAAACTTATAGTTGTGTCCCTGGTAAGCTGAAAGTCCAACATTTAACCTGTAAGTCAACCCTTCAATGATTTCAAACGAACCAGCTACATTACCTAAGAGTGAATTTCTAGAGTTCGTTCTATCTTCAACAGTTGCTACACCCAGCGAATTTCCTACATTGGCCATTGTGGTTGCACCATCTGCCCTTAATGCTGTGAAGTCACCGTTAGCGTCATACATTGGGATAGTCGGTACTATGTCCCTTTCCCTGTTGAAATATCCATTTGGATTATTCACGGTACGCGTCAACCCAATCGCCTGCTCCAGTTTAAATTTTCCTTTTGTAAAAGTAGAGTTAGCCCTCAGGTTGAGCCTTTCGAAAGAAGACTCTTTCACGATTCCATCTTGTTTCATATGACCAAGAGAAAAACTATAAGTAGAGTTTTCACCTCCACCTGCTATTCTCAGTCCCATTGTCCTCATTGGCGCAGTTCTCAAAGTTTCTTTTTGGATGTCGCTGTTGATGTTAGGATCAAACATGGTACTTTCTGCTTGAGGATATGCTCTCAAATCGGCCGGGTCCCCTCCATTGGCAAGGTGCCTTGCATTGTCATTGTCAATTCCTTGCCTTACAATAGATGCATACTGCTCGTTATTAGCCAAGTCAATCATATTGGCTGCTTTTTGGGTACCGATGCTCATGTCAAGATCAATGGAAATTTTTCCGGCAACACCTCTTTTTGTCGTTACGATCACTACGCCATTGGCAGCTCTTGATCCATAAATTGCAGTAGCCGATGCATCCTTCAATACAGATACCGATTCGATATCGCTAGGATTCAGGCTATTCATGTTGCTGGCGAACATTCCATCGATAACATACAGTGGTTGTCTTTCTGACATGGTTCCTGATCCACGGATAGTTACCAGCGCTGCGGCTCCCGGAGCACCGCCATTTTGCTCTACGCGCACACCAGCCATTCTACCCTGGATAGCTTGAGTCGCATTAGCAGTACTGAATTTGGCGATTTCATCACCTTTCACCACACTCACCGCACCGGTCATGTCACTTTTCTTTTGGGTACCATAGCCAATCACCACGATTTCATCTAGTTGCTCGGCATCTAGTGTCATTTGCAAGTCAATGGTGCTTTGGTTTCCAACTTCTATTTCCTGAGTGAGATATCCCACGAAAGAGATGGTCAATATGCCATCTTCAGGAGCACTCAATTTGTAGTTTCCATCAAGGTCTGTGGTAGTTCCTGAAGACGTTCCTTTTACAACGATGGAAGCACCAGGAAGTCCCTGACCATTCTCATCTGTAATCTTACCACTGACATCAACATCGGCTAATACCGCATTATTGACTTCAACAATAGAATTTGTGAAAGGAGATTTTTTATTGACATAAATATTCTCATTTACCCTCTTAAACTGAACGTCAGCTTCTTGAGAGATCACTCGTAAAATATCACCTAAAGAAGCATTGCTTTCCTTGATCTGCTTGATCTGCTTCTTCTTAATATTCGACTTGAAATAAGTAAATGTGAAATTTGTCTGTTTTTCGATTGAAGAGAACACTTCTTGTAGTTCAGCATCTTCAATATTTAGCGTTAGATAGACTTCATTAACGCTCGTAGCTTGTCCCTTTGTGTCTTTTGCCACAAGCACTCCAAGGAGTGTGCAGTTGACGATCAATATGTAGGATAAATACTTGGACACAGTAATAATACCCTTTAGAGTTTTAGTAAATAAATTAAGGTACATATATTTGTATGTTTTAAGTTTAAAATTTAGACTTAAGCGAGAATCCTTGAGATGACAGGTCTGGACAATTTGCTCATCTCGAGGTTTTTTTATTATGTGCTGTTATATATCATCTTCGTACAGTTTTAGTTTGGTGTAATAGTGACTTTTTTGCCCTCAATTTCATACTTGAAATCCCCGGCAAAACCTAATCCCCTTAGTAGGGTCTCCAAAGGCTCATCGTCATGAACCCCATCATATTCATTACTTGAAATAGTTCCCTTTACTGTAATATCTATATCATACCAGTTTTCCAACTCCGTCATCACTTCTTCAAAACTGGCTTTTTTGAAAATTAGTGATCGCTCGGTCCATGCTAGAATCAAGTCATGATCAAAACCTGATTTTTCGATACGATTGTTGCCCCATGTAGCCATTTCATTAGGCTCTAAATAAATCTGATCTTTGCCTTCTGCCTCGCTCACCTTCACTTTACCAGTGACAACAGCCACACTCAAATTATCATTCCCTTCATAGGCCTCAATATTGAAAGACGTACCCAGAACACTGGTTTCTACACCTTTTGCCAAAACAACAAATGGCTTGTCAAGCATTTTGGCAACATCAAAGAAGGCCTCTCCGTCCAGGTAAATTTTTCTTATCTGTCCGTTCATAAAGTCTCGCTGAAAGCGAACTTTTGAAGATACGTTTAACTTGATTTCGGATCCATCAGGCAGGCTGATTGTTCTGGTTTGACCTCTCTGGGTTTCAAATTCCTTCCATTCATCTACCGTTACCAACTGCTCCTCCTTCGACATACCGTCCATGCTGGTATAGATAAACCAACTGGTCAAAGCAATGAGGCAAACGGAAGCGGCTATACGTAAGAATTTGATCGACCTACTCTTATTGGCCCCACGCGACATGTCAACCACTATTGCGGACTTGCTTTCTAATTCGAAAAGTTCTCCTTTGATACCATCCAATATACCTTGCTTGTCGAATTGATGCGTGGAATGATCCAGGTTGTGATTTTCCTGTATTCTATCAAATGCCCTAAGGACCAGAGCGTCCTTTGACTTCCCATTCTTCAAAAGGTATTGAAGTTCTGCAGCCTCTTGTGAAGTGCATTCGTTGCGGAAGTATTTCGTTAAGAGATGGTTTACCTTCTCTTCAAGCATAGTGATAGTGTTAAATAGTTTAAAAAGGCCTTTTTCACCTTACACTAATAAAGACACAGATTAGATCGAAGACCTAACCCTGTCCCTCGATTGTTTTTAAAAAAAAGTTAAAAGCAGTAAAAACATGTAGTTCGAAATATTGCTAAAATGGTCTTTCAAGGTCCCCAGGGCCTTTCTCCAGTGCTTTTCCACCATGGTAGTAGATATCTCCATTTTTTTTGCAATTTGCTTATTCGTCAATCCTTGTTCCTGTTTTAGTTCATACACAAGTTTCCTCTTTTCAGGAAAGGCACTTACAATTTGCTCTGCTTCGTGAATCTGCTCCTGGTATATGAACTGCAACTCCACAGAACCCACTTTTTTAGAATGTTTTTCTGATTCGTACACCACAAAGCTTTCTTTTGCCTTCTTCCTTAATAGGTTAAGCAAGTGATGTTTTGCGATAGTGAACAAGTAAGCTTCATAAGCTTCCTCATCATCTACACTACTTCGCTTGTTCCAAAACTTGACAAAAATATCCTGCACTGCCTCCTCCGTTTCCACCTTCGATTTGAGAAAGCCATAAGAGTAGTTTAAAAGTCTATCCACATACTTGTGATAGAACATTTCGAGGAAAACCAGCTCCTCATTCTTGGCTCTATGCTTTCTGGTTTTTATCAATTGAATTAGTGATTTGTTTTTTCAATCCTCAAAAGACTAGTGGTTTCATTCCTTTTTAAAAACCTCTCAATCGTCCTTTGTTAGTGTATCATTAGGTTTTTCACAGAATACACAACAAAGGTATTTGTGCGACTGAACTCTCGCTTAGATATTTCCCCCGTAGTAGCAGGGGGATATGAAAGCAGGTGGGGTAAAAACCATGGAAAAGGAGGGGGATATTTTAATAATACCACCTATTTATCCCCATATTCATGTTTGTGCTATCCATCTATCGACTATTGAAAGTCCTCTAGATAAATTGGTAAAAGGGTATATTTGAGATGTAAATAAATGCCATTGCGTTTAGTCTGTAGTGGAGCACATGATATGCATAGCGTGGAATAAATTCAGAAATGATATAGCAAACATCTTAACACTCCTTTTCCCGACATGAGTTGGGAGGAAATCAACGGTATTGACTTAGTCTTAATTGATATTGATTCGGCTGGACTTGTTCAAAAGTTTGTATCCAATCGGGGACGGTTAAGTGAAGAGGAACTTAGATTCTTAAAACAATGCTACTCTGATTTGAAGATTGTGGTCAAAGAACTTGAAACCGAACAACGACTCTACTTTTCCAAGCTTCTGATTATAGTCGGCCAGATTATCCCCTAGTCTTTTTGACTTGGGCCATGCAAACACCAGCTTGGATCGGAGCACAATTGAAAAACACCTGCGCTAGCGGAGTTCAGTATATGGGACGAAATGTCTCACAAATTCTTTACTTGTACTTTTTTTTGTATTTTTGGTACATATAATCAAGACGTGGGACAAAATACACCATATAATACCCTACCAATAAAGAAAGAGAATTATGAAACGGTCAAAATTCTCAAAGCTGATAGTCGTGCAAACCAGACATTGGGAGAATTAAAAGGGATTGCTAAAACAATTCCAAACCAATCAATGCTCGTAAATGCAATAGTATTGCAGGAAGCAAAAGACAGTTCTGAAATTGAAAACATCATAACAACCCAGGACGAGCTGTACAAGGCTATTAGTGCCAATATTCGGCCTGGTCCATCAGTGAAAGAGGTAGTTAATTACAGAAAAGCCATATTTCATGGATTCAATCTAATTAAGGAGCAAAATTTCCTTCGCTTAAGCGACCTCTTGAGCCTACAAGAAATAATAATTGATAATAATGCTGGTATTCGCAGTACCCCAGGAACTGTGCTAAAAAACGACAAAACCGGTCAGGTTGTTTACACACCCCCTCAAGAAAAAGACCAGATACTGGATCTCATGGCTAACTTCTTAGACAACTTCAACGTGTCGAGCAAAGAGATTCCACCACTTGTTAACTTAGCAATTCTTCATCATCAATTTGAAAGCATTCACCCATTTTATGATGGTAACGGACGGACTGGAAGAATTTTAAACATATTATTCCTTTCCATGAATGAATTGCTAGACCTTCCAATTTTGTATCTGAGTTCGTATATTATTGATCATAAATCCGACTACTACAGGCTTCTGAATGAACTAAACAAAAAAGGCTTGTGGGAAAATTGGATTCTTTTCATGTTAAAGGCAGTTGAACAAACTTCAAGAAATACGATTGAAAAAATTGACCAGATCAATAACGAATTAAACCGGGTGATTCTTCTGGTACGAACAAAGACTCCTAAAGCATTCAAAAAAGAGTTAATAGAATTACTTTTCGAGCAACCTTACAGCAAAATAGATCATGTAGTGAATCACCTCGGCGTAGAACGAAAGGCCGCTTCAAGGTACTTGAAAGGATTAGAAGCTTTGGGAATTTTAGACCCTCAAAAAGTAGGAAGGGAAACCATTTATGTAAACACTGGATTAATCAAAATATTAAAAAAGACCTAACAGAATCATGTATTTGAAGTGTTCTGAAAGATCGCACTGGCCTGGGCCGGAGTACAAATGAAAAACACTTGCCCTTGTTGAGAAGGGTTATGATTGGCCAAACTCCCTATTTATCCCAGTTTGCATTAATCACTTCCTGAATATGAGGATAGTCTTTGTCCGTTTCATTCAGCTCCTCACGTTTTGCTTTTAATTGGGCCTTTAGATCTGCTATGATTTCTTCATAAGCAGGGTCATCATAGCGATTATCCATTTCCTTTGGGTCTTTGGTAAGGTCGTAGAATTCCCATCCTGGAGGTGTATGAAAGTCGAATCGATTGCCCCAGCTTTTCTTATTCCATGTCGCATTAGGATCGTCAGTATCAACCCAATATTTTCCATAGAAAAAGATTAGCTTATGTTCCTTTGTACGGATTCCAAAATGAGCTGGATTGGCATGTTTGTGAGCCATGTGCATCCAGTATCTATAATAGGTGGACTGCTGCCAACCTTCGGGCTCCTGATTGGTTTCCAAAATTGATTTGAAACTATTACCCTGCATTTTTTCAGGCACTTGTCCTCCAGCCATCGCTAGCATTGTAGGGCCAAAATCAGTGTTGTTGATCATTGCATCCGTTCTTCCACCAGCTTTTATACTTTTCGGATATCTCACGAAAAATGGCATTCTGTGAGACTCTTCATACATCCACCTTTTATCTACATAGTCGTGCTCACCCAACATAAATCCCTGATCACCTGTATAGATAATCACTGTATTATCCAGCAATCCTTCTTTTTCTAAATAGTCTCTTAATTTCTTGATGTTATCGTCAACACCTTTAACACATCTCAGGTACCTTTTCAAATATTCCTGGTAAGTCGCAGAAGTGTATTCCTTTTCGGTCATTCCGGGTTTTAAGTATTTAGTACTGTCAAAGTCTGGGTTTGATTTAGTGATCCGCTTCCAGGTACGCATACCTTTATTTCTGATAGTATTCCTGTGCGATACTGAAGATCCAATAACATTTATCAGAGAATCATTTTTACCTCTGGTAGCCTCCGATCCATGATTGCCGCTTTCATATAAGCTTTCAGGTTCTGGTATAAAAGTGTCCTCTAAATATGAGTGGTAACGAGGTGCATAATCAAAATCATCATGGGGTGCTTTGTAGTGGTGCATCAGAAAGAACGGCTTATTCTTATCTCTTTTACTTGAAAGCCAGTCGATTGTAATGTCTGTGATCACATCACTGGAATGTCCTTCCTTTTGAATTGTATTTTCAGGCCAGGGTTTATCCCCTTGCACCCTGAAGGTCGGGTCATGGTAGTTTCCCTGACCGGGTAAAACCGTATAGAAATCGAAAGATGTTGGCTCCTTTTTCAAGTGCCATTTACCCACAACTGCAGTTTCATAACCAAGCTTCTTCATTTCCTGAGGAAGGTACTGTCTTGCAGAATCAATATTTCCCTCAAGATCCAGTACGCCATTGGCCTGGCTGTATTGCCCGGTAATGATTGAAGCTCGACTTGGTGTACAGATGGAATTGGTCACAAAGCAATTGTCGAAAATCATTCCTTCATTAGCCAATTTATCCAGATTAGGTGTAGGATTTAAACCAGCCAGCCGACTTCCATATATCCCAAATGCCTGACTAGTGTGGTCATCTGACATAATAAAAATAATGTTGGGTTGATCAGCTTTTCTTTCTTCTTTCTCTCCTGAGCAGGAAAATAGCAGCGTACAAATGACAGCAATAGATGCCAAGATCAAAGGATTGCGCGAGTATTTCATCTTAGTTTAGTTATATTAGATATGATAGTATGTTAGTAATATTCTAGTGAATAGATAGACCATACTCCAAAATATCAGCGACAAGATACACCAGTTGAGATCAGTTTGTCAATCGGCTACTCTCATTAATCAAATATCCCCCTGTTTATAACTATAAAGTATACCCCTTTGGGATGGCTTATCATCAAAAGCTCAACTTAAAATATCCTTGATCACATGACCATGCACATCTGTCAATCGGAAGTCCCTGCCCTGAAATCGATAGGTTAGCTTTTCATGATCTAATCCAAGCTGGTGTAGGATTGTGGCTTGAATATCATGTACATGTACCTTGCCTCGGATGGGTGAAAAACCAATTTCATCTGTTTCCCCGTAGGTGAATCCTCGTTTTATACCTCCACCAGTCATCCACATAGTAAACGCCTCGTTATGGTGATCTCTTCCTAAAAAGCCTTTTCCTGTACGAGCCTCCATCATAGGCGTTCTACCAAATTCACCACCCCATACAACTAAAGTTTCTTCAAGCAATCCTCTTTGTTTGAGATCGTTGATCAGTGCGGTCATGGATTGATCAATATAATTACAGCTTCTGCGCATGCCTGATCCTACACCATTACCCGGGCCGGCACCATGGGTATCCCATGCCCTATCATAGAGCTGGACAAAGCGAACGCCTTTTTCTATCAATCGGCGGGCAAGCAGGCAATTGTTGGCAAATGAATTCTCACCTGGCTTTGCTCCATACATCTCCTTAATGTACTCTGGTTCATCATCAATGTTCATAACCTCAGGTACAGATGCCTGCATCCTAAAAGCCAACTCATATTGTGACATGCGTGTCAAGATCTCGGGATCATGCGACTCCTGATATTCCAACTCGTTTATCTTGTTGATGACGTCAATCGATTGCTTTCTAAGGTGTCTGTCTACTCCGTGAGGGTTATCCAAATTCAATACTGGCTCGCCTTTTGACCTACACTGAACGCCTTGGTGGACAGTCGGTAAAAAACCACTGCCCCAAATCCTTTTGCCAGCGGTTGGACCGCCACGAGAAATGAGCACAACAAATCCAGGAAGGTTTTCATTGTCCGATCCCAGACCATAAGTAACCCAACTTCCCATGGAAGGACGACCAGTTCGGGGTGATCCGGTGTACATAAAGAATTGAGCCGGGGCGTGATTGAACTCATCGGTTTGAACAGCCTTTAGAAAGCAAACATCATCAACTACTTTTGAAAACTCAGGCAGATAGTCTGATACCCAAGCACGGGACTCTCCATGCTGTTGAAATACTGACTGTGGTCCGAGCATTTTAGGCAATCCACGGATGAAAGCAAATCGTTTACCTTCCATCAGTGATGGTGGACAGTACTCATCGTGCAGCTTGGCCAGCTCTGGCTTGTAGTCGAACAGCTCCAACTGAGAAGGCGCACCAGCCATGTGTAGAAAAATCACATGCTTCACCCTGGCTGGAAAATGAGGTCCTGCCGGGATACCTAGATTAGTAGGCAGACCTTTTCCAAAAAGATCATTACCAAGATAAGAACCAAGGGTAAGCGCACCCATACCAGAAATACAACTTTTCAGAAAATGCCGTCTCGTATTGTAACTGCCCTGTCTTAATATGGCCTCTTGCTGTGCGTTTATCTTTTTCATTATCCCTTTACTATAAATTCGTCCAGGTTCATCATAGCATTTGCCACCAGCGTCATTGCTGCCAGCTTTGGTTCTAGCCCTGATTCATTTTGTTTTTCATAATATTGATATGACTCCTGATACAAGTCCTTCAAGAGTTGAAGTTTTCTTTCATCAATTTCTTTGAAGAGAATCATTTCATATCCCAATTGGATCTGCTCATCAATCCCCATTTCCTTTTCGACCAACTTGTTGGCTAATGCTTTTGATGCCTCAAAATATGTCTGATCATTCAGCATGTTCAATGCCTGAAGCGGCGTGTTGGTGCGGATTCTCCTGGACGTGCACACTGTCCTATCCGGGCTGTCAAAGGTCATCATGCTCGGGAATGGATCAGTCCTTTTCCAAAACGAATAAAGTGTTCTTCGGTATTTTGCACTGTCACCACGAATGGCAAATTGAGGTATTCCTCCGAAACTAAACATTCTTGTCTTTTCCCAATGAGGGAGGATTACACTCGGCCCACCCATCTTCTTATCCAACAACCCGCTGACTGCCAAAATCTGATCACGTATTTGCTCCCCACTGAGGCGTGTTCTTGGACCTCTTGACAGCCATTGGTTCAACGGATCTTTCTCTAGCTTTGCTTCATTGGCTACCGAAGATTGTCTGTAGGTAGAGCTCAATACAATTTCTCGAATGAGCGACTTGAATTTCCAGCCATGCTCCCTTTTAAACCTGACGGCCATCCAATCCAAGAGCTCCGGATGAGTGGGGTTTGTTCCCTGCGATCCGAATTCTTCCATGGATTCAACTAATCCGCTTCCAAACAACTGCTCCCAAATTCTATTCACCGCTACTCTGGCAGACAATGGGTTATCATCACTAACAAGCCACTTAGCAAACTGAAGTCGGTCGTCTGGATTTTCGGTAGATTCTAAGAAAATGGCTGGAATTACGGGTGAGACTTCCTCAGCAGGGCTTAGCCAACTACCTCGGTCAAAACGAAAAGTTTTACGCCGCTTATCTCCTTTAAGTTCTTTCAGGATAGGAGTAGGGACATTGGGTATGGCTTTTAGCTCAGCTATTTTTTCTTGTAAGGCATCACCATACTTGTCCATTCGTGGAGCCTCCTCGTGATAAATAATTTTATCCACATAAAACAAGTGCTGGATGTAAGTATCCCCTACCCAAAAACGATAATAGATGTCGCGTTTCCCATCTATTTTGGGTATATCAATTTGAAATTCCTTAATCACTTGTTTATTGGGTCGTCTGCCGCTCCAGGATTTCCACTCTCCCGTCTTGGTGATTTTTACTTCTCCAATACTGGGACTTGTCAGGCTATCGAGATGAATCGAGATTCGACCCCCTAAATTCAATTGTGTAGCCGCATCAAAACCAATTTTATTTACTTTGGTCAAATCCACATCTTCGAATTTAATCCAGGAGCTGTCCTGCACCTGCCAAACCATATCCTGAGTCGGGCTGATGAGTTCAATCAGTGGGCTTGATAAATAATAGTTTTCCGCTTCCACTACCCTATGTCCCAAGTGATAAAGCAGGCTTTCTTTTGTGTCAGACAAAAATCTTTTGTTTTCTATTCGATCCTCAGGCTCTAGGGTGCTATTAATCCACGAGATAATTCCTTCCATCTTCTCGGCATCTTCCTCTGTATAAGAAAAGAATTTTGGCAGCTCGTGGTAAATATCCTTATCCATGGAGTTGTTGAAATAGGCCATGGATTGGTAATAATTCTCATGCCTGAATGGATCGTAAGGATGGCTATGGCATTGTACACAGGACATAGTAGTCCCCTGCCAAACTTCATAGGTAGTATTTACACGATCAATGACTGACGCTACACGAAACTCCTCATCGTCAGTACCGCCTTCATCATTAGCCATCGAGTTGCGGTGAAATGCGGTTGCAATCAGCTGACTTTCTTTAGGATTGTCCAGCATATCGCCAGCCAGCTGTTCAATCGTAAATTGATCATAAGGCAAATCCCTATTAAATGCCTCCACAACCCAATCACGGTATTTCCATATTTCACGGTTTGAGTCTTTTTCATAGCCTTTGGAATCTGCATACCTGGCCAGGTCAAGCCACATACTCGCCCAACGCTCACCAAAATGCTCAGAAGCCATCAGCTTGTCTACAAGCTCTTCAAAAGCGTTTTCACTTGTATCTTCAAGAAAACTTCTGGCCTGCTCTAGTGTAGGCGGCAAACCAGTCAAATCCAAATAGACCCGCCGCATAAGGGAGTACTTGTCGGCCTCTTCCGCTGGTGACAATTCCTTTTCTTCCAACTTGGAAAAAATAAAATTATCTATTGAATTGCTGGCCCAGGATTCATCACTTATTTCAGGTGGTTCAATGTCAGTCCTTGGAGGAATGTAAGCCCAATGCTTCTCCCACTTTGCACCCTGATTAATCCATTTAGTAATTAGGTCTATGTCTTCCTGGCTCAAAGGGTCTTTACCAAAAGGCATTCGTAGGTCAGGATTGGAATGGGTAATTCTTTTGATTACCTCGCTCTTTTCAGCATTGCCGGAAACTATTGGTGACTTACCAGACTTGGTCTCTTTGTACACATCCTCCTCAAAAAGTAAACTGAAACCGCCGCTGGCCTTCACACCTCCATGACATGCCAGGCAATTTTCATTGAGAATTGGTCGAATATCTTTGTTGAAGCTCACCTGAGGCTCTGAATTGCAGCAAACTAAAATCGTCGCAATGAAAGCATACAATAAGAGTGAGATTCTCATATTTTTTAGACGTTCGTACTTAAATCGAATTGGTAATCTAAACATCAGTTTCTATCTTCCTCATTCAATGAGACTTAAAATGTCAATTTAATAAAAAAGTCAAGTACAAAAAGGTCATATGTCATGGATCGAACAATATATCAGCCTTATTCGACTGAGGCCGCTTCTTCACTGGCATCATAAGACAAATGGCCCGTGGAGCCCGTTCCCAATATTTCATATCGCTCTTGTGGTACTTGATCTCTATGCTCCTCAATAACATCTGCATATTCCGCCTGGTCAATAACGTTATACCATTCCTGAGGATCTTTTGAATGATCGTAAAATTCTTCTGAACCATCATTGTATTGAATAAAACGGTAACCTTCCGAAATGATAGCGTAATTTCCAGGGCCAAAGCTTGTCCTTGCATAGTGTGGCCAAACAGCATCCGCCTCCTTCAACAGAGGTGCCAATGAATTTCCTTCATGTTTAGGGTCCGCTTTTAGGCCAGACAGTTCCAACAGCGTCGGATAGATATCCAGCAGCTCAACCGGTTTGCTGCAAACCTGCCCTTTTGGAATACCGGGACCAGCCATCATAAGTGGTACCCGAGCACCATCTTCCCATAGACTTCTCTTTGCATAGCGCTCCTTTTCGCCAAGGTGAAACCCGTGATCGCTAAACAATACAACATAGGTATTATCTCCATATTCACTATTCTCCAAAGCATCCAGCACACGACCTAGCTGCGCATCTACAAAACTGACACACGCTAAATATGATTGCACGAGGGTCTTCCATTCATTATTTTCTGTTACCCACTCGTGAGGTGGTGAAACGTGCTTTACCCTGGTAATGTCTACTCCATACGAAGAAATATCATTTAGGTCATCTGAGATTATTTTTGGGAGTTGCACCGATTCAATCGGATACATATCGAACCACTTTTGCGGAGCAAACTGTGGAACATGTGGACGAAAAAAGCCGACACCCATCCAGAACGGTTCTTGCTGTTTCTCTGCCAATCGATCTCCCGCCCAGCTGGCAATTTTATAGTCCGGCATCTGGTCATCACGCTCGGGGAATACGCCCCAATCCCAGAGAGGATGCCCAGGATAATCCGTAAGTTTTTCTTCAGGCATAGGACCGAAACCACCAAAGTGACCAGCGTAGTTGGGCACATGGAGTTCATTCAATCCTTTGGCATTGTGAAATAGTTTACCTGCTGCGAAAACATTATAACCTTCTTTCTCAAATCGTTTTGGCATCACAATATTCTCGCGTGCAACCGGAGATTCATTGATATCAGGATTCAAAAAATAAATACCTGAGGTACTCGGATACAATGACGTCATCAAACTTGCTCGTGAAGGATTACACACGGGTGATTGACAATGGGCATTGTTAAAAAGCGTACCCATTTTGGCCAGCCTATCAAAATTGGGAGTTTCAGCTTGAGGATGCCCTCCCATCACTCCGATCCAATCGTTGAGGTCGTCAACAGCGATTAATAGGATGTTTGGTGGTTGCTTTTCTTCAACCTTAGTTGTACAACCACTGAATAGAACAGTTAGCATCAATGCAACAACAATGCACACCCCGCTTCTAAGTTGATAGTATTTCATAGTTTTCATCTAATTTAGTTCATAGCTTTCTTCGGACCATCATAATCATACCTGAACCAATCAACATCTATATGGCCAACTTCTTCCTTTTCATTCCAGGAGAAAAAACCAAGTCGATCGCCGGTCCATTTTCCAAACGCAATGGTAAAATCTGGACCAAACCGTTTAAAATTTTCGCCATCCAGGCTGTATTCGTAGTAGGCTTGATCAATGTCATTTGAAGTTCTAACATAAAGATCATTACCAGTCACTTCTGGTCCTTCCTCTCTCTTTGCCATCTTATCCATGAAAAACAGCTTACGTTTCCCTGCCTCATCAACAGATACACCCAACAAATGGTACACACCGCCATATCTAACAAAACCGGCCAGTTGCCCAGGTTTCATTCCAGCTAAATCGAATTTTGCAACGGCTGTTCCCGTGGTGATACCCATTATCCTTTGGCTTAAGGTATTACAAGCACGCCAGAAATCCGTATCATTTCCATCAGGGTTGGTCCATTGATTTTGACGTGGGCCATGGCCTTTAGCCAATGGTAGAGGAAGACTGGCCTTAATTCGCAACCACCCCGGTCGTTCGGTCAATGACCAGTGGGTATTTCTTGGATTATGGTTCCATTCCCACTGACTGGCCAATTTGGATGAAGAAAAATCGTCATCGCTACTCGGCGCATTGATCGGGTAACCATCAATGGGTTTCTTATGCTGCTTTACCGGTTCGCCAATACCATCACCATCTTCGTCTATTCCGATGAGGGGCCAACCGTCCAACCAGGTCACAGGCTCCAAACATTGAGGTCTGCCCTGAAAGGGTATATCGTCGTTTTGAATAAGCTGATGACAGTACCACCAGGACTTGTCAGGAGCCTGCATCAAAGCACCCTGACTGCAACTTCTATTTCCAAATGCCAATCCCTTTTCCAAAACTGTGCGCTTCTCATAGGGACCATAAATGCTAGTGGTCGACCGAAGCACAATCTGCTTTCTGTCATTCCTAGGATTTTTGACTCCAGGTAATGTGGAATCGTCGTTTATGGTCCACTCAGCCAGGAAGATATACCATGTACCATCGATTTTATAAATCTTGGCAGCTTCAGCACCAACGCCAGTATACACAAGCTTTCCTTCATCCAACAGTTTTATACCATCCCAGCTCATCTTGTACATTCTGTTTTCGTTTCCAGAAATAGTATTCGATGCACTCTTTTGTTTTTTTGCCGTATTGCAAATCATGTAAGCTTCATGCGTTTCATCATCCCAAAAGACTGCCGGATCATCCAGCACTTTTTCATTTTCAAGCATCGAAATTGGCTTACTCCAAGGCCCCCTTATGTCCTTTGCTGTGCTTACCATCAAGCCATGGTTGTAATCAACCTGGTAGCAGTACCAGGTGCTTTCATGATAGGCCAGATCTCCCGCCCATACGCCAAAAGAATAGCCATTCATTCTATCCCAATTATATTCAGGACCCCAGGACAAGCTATCCCACACATGGCCGATATTTGACCAGTTGACCATATCCTTTGATTCCAGGATTACCATGCCTGGTGACATATGTTGCTTTGATGAAATCAAATAATACGTATCACCTACTGGTTCGATATCAGAATCTGGGTAGTCGGCATTGAGGATAGGATTGATGTAGGTACCATCACCCTGATCGCCCCAACTACCAGTATGCATAGCAGCCGGCTCTGGTTCTGCCTGTTGTTCTTGTTGCGATTTCGGAGAGGAGCAAGCTATTAAAATAGCCAGGCTTAAAATACATGCTCTATACAGTATGTTCATCGTGATGTAGTTGCAATAATCAAAATACCGCCCTCATGACCGAGAGCATTCAAAGTATAAATCTGCGGAGATAATTGCTGGATGTTATCCTGTACTGTTATGCTTCCATTTAAGAGGGAGTACAGAACAATTCGTATGGTCAATCAAAGTGTCTTTCCGACTGAATGAGATGAGCTGTTTTGAGTCTTCCCCAAATTCGGGATTGCTTGCTATCAAATTATCATGTGACATGCACCTCATTATGTATATCCAATTCAATACCAAACATTATTTGTAGATAGACAATCAAAAGGACAAAAAAACTCTGCAACCGATGCTGGCTACAGAGCTTAAACTAAACTACTATACTATATATTATTAACTATTACCCGTCATTTTGAGTAGGGTCAGGTTGAATAGCTTCTTCACTGATGGTGCTCAAGACATTGCGATAATTAGAATCCAAATCAATTGAAAATGAACGATAGTGAAGTGTTTTATTAGATTCAATGGATTTCATTTTTAACTAAACAAATCCAATATCGGCTTGCCATGTCCATCTGGTGTAGTATAGAATGGCCTACCTTCAATGGTGTAATTAGTCTCAGGGTGTATACCCAGGGCATGATAAATTGTTTGATGCACCTGATCAATTACGACGGTATTTTCCACGGACGAACAAGGTCGTTCGTCAGCTGTTTTGCCATAGACCAGTCCTTTTTTGATACCACCTCCCCACATCAAAATGGAACTTCCATCAGTAAAGTGCCTGTGCATGCCATAATACTTTTCATTATGGATAATATCTGGTTGATTTGCCTGATCTCGTACCTTTTGACCTGGACGGCCTTCTAGCAAAGCATCACGGCTAAACTCAGTAGCCAATACAATGAGCGTCCTGTCCAAATGCCCTGATTCATCTAAGTCTTTTACCAATTGAGCGACCGGGCCATCGATCATTTCCTTCATTTTCACTAAACGAGTATGACCGTTCTCATGCGTGTCCCAACCGAGGAAGGGTTCGTATTCAGTGGATACGCTTACAAATCTAGCTCCATTCATGGCCAATCTTTTGGCCGTAAGGCATCCCAATCCAAAACGCCCGGTGTTATAAATATCGTACTTTTCTTTGGGCTCTTCTGCTAGGTCAAATACTTTCGATTCTGGAGAGTTCAATAACCTGTATGATTGTTCCATAGATCTCATGAGCGATTCTTTTTGGTAATCGCTTCCCTGTTCCATAACCGGACTTTTGTCAGTTAGTTGTTTGTAAAGTTTATACCTTGCTTCAAACCTTTTGAGAGACATGCCCTGTGGCGGACGAACGCTTTCTAAACCACTTGATGGATCGGGAATCAAAAAGGGACCGTATTCACTTCCCAAAAAACCAGCCGAATGGAAGGCCTTTAGTTCCTCTCCTTCACCAACGGTAAAACGCTGGCCCATGGCAATGAAAGGGGGGATCACCGGATTGACCGGTCCTAGTTCTTTGGCTATCCAGGCACCAATATGAGGCGCCTGTACCGATTGTGGTGGCTCATAGCATGTATGCCAATGGTATTGATGCCTTGTATGAAGGATATGCCCTAGATCAGCAGATTTGTAAGAGCGAATGATTGCCCCTTTGTCCATTACCCCGCCTATTTTTTCAAGCCCTTCTGAAAAGTCTAGCCCATCTACTACCGTTGGTACTTTTGGAAATGAGCTAAGAATCCTTTTACTCTCCATTCCTTTTTCATATGGGGCATATGCCTTTGGGTCAAAGGTTTCTGTATGTGCCATTCCACCTGCCATCCATAGTAAAATAACAGTATCGGCCTTTGAAACTATGGCCGGGGGAGTGGTACACGAACTTAAAAAGCTCGCTGTTGGAATACTTGAGGATGCAGCTGCCAGGCTTGCTGCTCCCATTTTCTTTATAAATTCCCTACGTGAATTTGTTGAATGTCCTTCCATGATCATCAATAAATAAATTGAAATTCCGGTGATAGTAAAGTGGCCCAAAACAGGTCCTGTACACCTTCTTTATCGGGTGTGTCACCCAGGGCGCTTAACATGATGCCTTTTTCTTTTTTTGTTGGTTCCCGTCCTAATATGCGGAGATATAGGGTGTCTACAATTTTTTCCCCATCCTTATCAAACTGTTCCAACCAGGTGCTGGCACCCTCTCCCAGGATGTTGTTAAAATATGCCCCATTGGTCAATTCCAATGCCTGCAACAAGGTAGCTTGTTCATCCCTGGAGGTAGCCACATTTTCCCTGGTGGGTCTGCCAAGAGCTTTCATAAACGGATGCTGCCTCACCAGGCTTGCCCTAGCAAAAGCATATTGAGCATTTTCGAACTTGAAATCCAACAATTTATCCCAATGGCTGGAACCATAGTTTCTTACCTTTTTCCAGTCCTCATCTTCAAAATTGAGATTGACCCATTCGTTCGTGGGCTTGGCATCTGTACTTTTCCATCCCGTTCCCTTTCCTGATTCTATTATTGTTTCGGTGCTGTCTCCTTGAAGTACTTTCATTACAAAAAGGATTCCTGCCGGATTGGCTATTTTCCCCTCATTGCTACCTTCAATGGCAATTATATTTTCACCTGATTGAAGTAAGTTGGTGACTTCAACCATACCTACCTTTCTCCAATCTGAACCTTCAGAAACCTTTTCTCCATTGATAAAAAGGGTATACGTATGGTCAACTGAGATTAAAGCCCTGGCGCTTAAAATGTTTTTATCCGGCAAAGAAAACTTATGCCTGAAGTAGCGTTTTCCTGGATCAGGCAATACAACCCGATCGAATTTAATTTGCCTGTGCCAAATCCTATTGGTACCGATACCCTCGCTTGTGGGGTCGTATGCAGCCGCATAGTATACTGGCGATATCACCTGACTGACTGCATCAGAAAACTGCTCAGCACTCATTCGCCTGATAATAGGGCCGTTGAACACGTATTTGGTAGATTTTATTTCTTCTAATTTCTCATAGTTGACCGTAGGTAGCTGGTAAACTTTTGAGGTCATAATGGTGCGCATCAATTGCTTCAGGTCGTGCCCGGAATCAATAAAGTCTGCTGCCAACCAGTCGAGCAAAGCGCCATCCCATGGGGCATTGTCCATTACATCTACTGTTTCTATGATGCCCCTGCCCATTAACCGTTTCCAGATTCTATTGGTGATGGTTCGGTAAAGCCTGCCGTTTTCTGGTTTTACCATTATTTCCGATAGTTTCCGCAATCGGTCTTTTAAGCTGTCGGCTTCTACAGACCCCAGTTCGGTATACAAAAAGTTGACTTTGGCCATTTTGCCAATTGGTTTATCACAGCGGTTGAGTTCCAGGACAGAGTCTGCAAAAATGGAAGCAAAGCCATAGGCTTGATCCAAGGTGAGGTTGCTTATGAAGCTATTGTGACACGAGGCACATTTCACATTCATCCCCATCAAGGATTGCCCGATGTTCTGGGCAGCCTGCATTTCTGTTCGTTGACTGGAATTTACCACGCCACGCCATTGAATGCCTTTGATAAAACCTTCGGACTCAGGGGTTGGGTTGACCAATTCCTGAATCATCTTGTCATAGGGTTTGTTTTCTAAAAGCGATTTGTACAACCAATCAGTGATTTGTTTTCTTCCTCCTGTGATAAAGCCTGTACCGGAGTAGTCATTGCGCAAGAGGTCATTCCAAAAACTCAACCAATGTTGGGTGTAATTGTGGTTGTCATTTAATAGTTGATCAACCAATGCGGTGCGCTTGTTTTTGTTGGAGTCTTTGGCAAACTGGCTTACTTGGTTTGGTTCTGGTAGCAACCCTACAATGTCCAAATATACCCGTCTGATAAACGTATTGTCATTGACAACTTCTGGCCAATCGACATTATTGTCTTCAAAATAAACATCAAGCAATTTATCCACTGGATGGTCTTCAGTGGTTGATTCTGGTAGTTCTGGTTTTGACAGGGCGAGTTCGGCCTCTGGAAATACTTTGAGCGCCCGGTCAGACCAGTGTGCCCCTTTTTCAATCCATAGCTTGATCAGGGCAATTTCATTGTCTTTTAAGACCTTTCCTTTCTTGGGCATCACATGGTCATCATTGGGTGAAAGGATAAGTCTTTTGTACAATTCGCTTTCCTCAGGATTGCCTGCCACGATCACTGGCCCGTTTTCACCCCCTTTAAATACCCCTCTTTTGTTTTCCAGTACCAGCTCGCCTTTTTGTTTGTTTTCACTGTGGCATTGGTAGCAATTGTGTGCCAAAATAGCACGGACTTCCAAGTTGAGGTTGTCCTGTTGGCTTTCTGACAGGGTGTCGAGCTGGTTTAATTGAGCCAGCAGCACAACAGCTTTTCCATCGTCATAGCTGTCTTGATTTCCCGGTAGGGCACTTGATAGAAATTCTTCTCCATGGGTGAGGCTGGCACCCAAATGGCCTGTAACGGTAAGGGAAATGACTGTTAGGGCCAACGTTGACCTGTATGCCAGGTAATTTGTTAGCTTGCCTATCAATGTTCTTTGCAAGAGCAAAGCTGTGATTGCGGACAGCACGGCGGTTGTGATGCCCAGGTTCTGGTGTAGGTTGACCAAATCCCCTGAATAGTCATCGAAAGTGCGTAGGAACCATCCAAGGCCTGTTGCCAATACTGCGAACAGTGCCCCCAGGTATATCATCCAAGTGATGCCGTCCCGTAGGCCCGGCCGTTTTCCCTTCAGGGTGAGCATTTCCAAAAAAAGTGCAACAACCAATAAACCTATCGGAAAATGTACAGTTAATGGGTGCAAACGACCAAATAACTGAAGTATCCATGTCCACGCATTTTGTTCCATGATCGAATAGTATTAAAAGTTTAGATATTTAAGAATCAGTTTCTTTATGGATTACTCAATGCACATAACCAAAGATCCTGTATCAGTGAAGTGATTTCATGAAAAAAACTTTCTCAATAAATTTCGTTGAGGACCCAGTATTTAATTCAGATAAATGTATTTGAAAAATGACTTTAAAGACCTTGATAAAAAGGTCCTTAAAGTCATATTCATATTTGAGTTTAAATGCTATTGTTAATAACCGTCATTTTGACCTAACTCTGAATTTACAAGTATCTCCCTTTCAGGGATGGGGAATAATATTTCATGTGCATCAAACTCATAATCTCCCGCTGAAAAATCGTAATCACCTCTTGGAGTCGTTGGGTTGGCTAACTCAAGGTCTGCGTGAGCATGTAAGAATTCAATAAGTTCTGTTTCACTCAAAGTTCTTCTCAAATCAAACCATCGATGATTTTCAAAGGCCAATTCAACCCTTCTTTCATGAAGCAGGACAGTTCTGAATGCTTCTTTGGAAAGTCCAGCTTCGGCAGGAGGCAACCCTGCTCTATCTCTAATTTGGTTAAGATAGACATATGCACCTGTTGGTCCAGATTGCTCGTTGATTGCCTCGGCAAGCATCAATAATACATCGGCATATCTGTATACGGGCCAATTATTATCAGGACGGCCTGAAATAGTATGTGCGCTACGGAATTTTTCTATATAAGGAACCGCAACAAATTCATCAGTATTCTTGTCAGTGTACCCTTCACTCAAGGAAATGTCCTTGCGTACATCACCATCTTCATAATCTCCAATAATATCCAAAGTAGGAATATTCCATCCACCTCCGCTTATACCATCAAAACCAGTAATCTCACCATTTGTTTCCCGTGGATAAAATGCATAAATGAATCCACTCTGTTCACCCAGGTCATTTCCTCCTTGAAATTGCACTTCAAAAATAGATTCATTATGGTTTTTGTTGTTGGGGTCAAAAACATCAGCATAGTTACCCAATAAACTGTACCCCAAACTTGCAACTTGATCAAGAGCCGACTTGGCTTTTCCATAATCTTTTCTTGTCAACCAAAATTTACCAGATAGGGTAAGTGCCGCTCCCTTGGTCAATCTTCCTGCCTCAGCTGCATCAACGGTATTGGGTAACGAACTTGTTGCAGCAGCCAGATCACTTTCAATTTGAGTATACACCTCTGCAATTGGAGCACGTGCAAATTCAAATGCCGCTGAAGGATTGGTTATGGGCTCGGTCACCAGAATTACATCACCAAAATACTGCGTTAAAAGAAAGTAATAATACGCTCTAAGAAATCGCAATTCTCCTTCGATCCTAGTCTTTGCACCAGCATCTATGTCTGCCCCCTCTAGTTTGGATAAGGTCAGGTTAATAGATCCAATGGCATTGTAAGTATCCCTATAAAGGCCATATATATTGCCCGTACTGACATTATATTGCCAGTATTCAAAAGTCTCGATACCGGGTGCATTTCCTCTGTTTGATTGGGAGAAATGAATGGTGGTATTGTCCGAGATCATCTCGGTGAAAAGCCACTGACCACCTACTATATTCTGCAGTTGTCCATAAACACCCATAACAGCTTGATTTATCTGTGCTTCATTACTATAAAAATTTCCTTCCCCTAGTTGATTAGGGTTCTGTTTGTCCAAAAAATCTTCGCTACATGAAAGTAGGAAAAAAATCATCGATAAATTGATAAATATCTTGACTGAATTTTTCATCTTTAGTTTTTTTTAAAAAAATTAAAATTTGAGTGTTGCCCCAAGAGAAATTGTACTTGCTAATGGATACGGCGCATTATCTCTCCCAGGACTAATACCGCCGCTTGCATTCACTTCCGGATTACCTATATAATCCGAGAAGAGATGAAGATTATCTCCATTAACAAAAACTCTGGCTCCTGAAAGAAACGAGATTCCACCTACAGGAAATGTATACCCCACGGATACATTTCTAAGCCAAACATGGCTTGCATCTGAAACATACCAACTGTTCGATTCGCGTTCCCATTTCCAATTATTACTGGTAGGTATAGTCGCATTAGGATCCATGGTAGTATACCTAAATCTATCTTTTGCTCTAGTCTGAACATTAAACACCCCATCCAAATTCATAGTTGTGGCTTGTATTGCACTGATAATGTCATAGTTTTGAGCTCCGGTAAATGCCATACTAAAATCAAAGCCTTTATAATCAAGCCCAAAACTGAATGCCCATATAAAATCTGGATGTGGATTACCTATTTCAACCCAGTCTTTTCTGTCATACGAAACCTCACCATCTCCATTAGCATCCCAATAAATAAACGACCCAGGTATAGCACCGTTTTGAGTCGGTGAAGCATCAATTTCTGCCTGAGAGCTGAACGTTCCAAGGTTTCTAAATCCGTGGAACATACCAATTGGCCTGCCTACTTTAGAAATACTGGCTCCACCATCATAAAAACTATTCCTCGATCGTATTTCGTCATTATCACCATCTATTTCAAGTACTTTGTTTTTATTGAACGAAATATTGAAATTACTACGGAACTTTAAGTCTTCGGTAATATTGGTTTTGAAGTTCAAACCTAATTCAACACCTTTATTCTCTACTTTACCAATGTTTGTAAAGGTGGTCTCAAACCCAGTTATTACTGGAACACTCACAGCTAAAAGCATGTCTGTTGTAGTTTTTTCATAATATTCTGCTACAAACGTAAGGCGATTGTTGAACATCGTTAAATCGATACCAAAATCAACTTGTTCGGATTTCTCCCAACCCAAATTCGTATTGGATAGTGAGTTTAGGATCTTCCCAGGTGCAAAAGTTCCTCCAACAACATAATTCGTTGTTCCAAGTGTAGATAAACTAGGGTAATTACCAATATCATTGTTTCCCGTGGCACCAAAACTTGCTCGTAACTTTAAATCATTCAGCCAGGATGCATCTTGCAAAAAAGCCTCCTTAGAGATTCTCCAGCCCACTGAAGCGGCAGGGAAATTACCCCATCTATTATCAGAACCAAATCTTGAACTTCCTTCCCTGCGATATGTGGCAGACACTAAATATTTATTGTCATAAGAATAGTTCATCTGCGCAAAATATGCTAAAAGACTCCAACTAGATTCGGCAGATTGTATATTTACAGATTCTGCTTGTTGCAAAAACCGAATCTCATCATCAGGAAATTTCGTTCCATTTCCACCAATTGAATTTTCAGTAGCTTCCTGTGAAGTATACCCCAATAAGGCGTTGATGCTATGCACATCGTTCAATACCTTAGCGTAGGAAAGCAGTTGATCTGCAGACCAATTGAAAGTTTCAGTATACGACTCGTCTAGGCGAGCATCATTCGGCGCTGGCCGATTCCATCCAAAACCTGACAAAGTTGATGGTGTGAACTGATTATATCTTGAATTGAGTAAAGTACCATTAAGCGATGATTTGAATGTAAAGTCCTCCAAAAACTTGAACTCTGCGTAACCGTTGGCTATTAACCTGTTTGAGTTCAAGGTGGTTTTTTGTTCATGCAATATTTGTACAGGATTAGCACTATTAAAAATCAAATCACCAGGGGTATCCCTATCACCCAAATAGGTATTAAAACCTCCATCTGCATCATAAACTGGCTCCCTTGGGTCTACCCACAATGCAATCCCAACAGGTTGATGTCTGCTATCTTCACCAGTAATTCGTTCTTTTGTCCGAGACCCGGATACATTCATCCCGACGGTGATTTTATCAGTAATCTTAGTGTCTATTTTAGCTCTAACATTGAAGCGTTCAAAATTTGTTTTGATAACAAGCCCATCTTGATTCATGTAGCCGAAGTTAACTAACGTTTTTGTCTTTTCACTTCCAGAAGCGATGGAGAGGTCGTATTTCGTAAATAGAGGATTATTAGCTAAAATCTCATCCATCCAATCTGTAGAAATCGTGTTATTCTCAGGATTACGAATTCCGGCAGGTATTTCGCTTTCAGCAGGTTCTGATCCATTAGCAGCAATATATTTATCAATCCAACTTGATTTTTGAAATTCCCCGAATTCCACGGCATTCATCATATCCACTCTACGATTATCTGGAATATTCTGAACACCTGAAGTCACATCCAATGTAACGCTGGTCTTACCTACTATTCCTGTTTTAGTAGTAACGAGAATAACCCCATTTGAGCCTCTTGCCCCATATATTGCGGTTGAAGCCGCATCCTTTAATATGGTGATAGACTGAATATCATTTGGATTCAAACCAGTGGAAGATTCAAGAGGAAACCCATCAACTACCCATAACGGCTCATTTCCTGCTCCCAATGACCCTAAACCTCTAATGGAAATATCAAGATTCTGGCCAGGGCGTCCAGAGCTAGACGATACGTTAACACCAGGAGCTTGTCCCAATAACAACCTTTCAACACTTGCAGCTGGAACATCCGCTACTTCTTCAAGATCAACTACAGACACAGCAGAAATGATGTCCTCTTTTCTTTTGGAAGAATATCCAACCACAACCAATTCTTCAAGTTGCTGCGCATCGAGTGCCATTTGAACATCTATTACGCTTTGAGTACCAACGGTAATTTCCTGAGTTTCGTAACCCACAAAAGTTATTGTCAACACTGATTCACTCGGAACGGTTAATTTATAGTTCCCATCCAAATCAGATGTTACGCCATTGGTTGTGCCTTTTACTAAAACTGACGCCCCTGGGAGTCCTTCTCCATTTTCATCGGTAACTTTACCACTGATTTCTACATCTGCTATCACAACTATCTCCAAGCTATTCCGATTTAGGTTACCCTTGCCCAATTTCTTGACCGTGATACTCTGATTTACTTGCTTGAAAGCAAAATCATAGTTTTCTGACAACTTCATCAACAAGGTAGATAAAGCAATTTTCTGCTTCTTAAGAGTGAAACTCTCCTTTTTGTGAACATCCTTCTTAACAAAAATAAAATCAAAATCACTGATTGATTCTATTTTTGAAAATACATTTTCAATCTTTTCATTGTCAAACTCCAAATCCAGAGAAACGTCTTTGACGCTCTTCGCTTTTTGGGATATTCCTTCAGTTGCCAATACAATACTGAACGCAAAAAGCTGAATTAGAAATCCAATACATGCATACTTTGACATTGCCAAAAGGTGTTTTTTAGTATTAATTATCATAAATTTGTACGTTTTTTATTAAATAAACATTTCGGTGTTTATCTGAAGTAAAATGTGGATTCGCCAAAAATTCTATTTTATTTCAGATGCAAATTCCTGTGGTAGTTGATGCCACAGGTTTTTTTGTGTTTTTTAGTTGATTGTCATGTCATAGTTTTTCATGGGTTTAGTTAAAATTTATGTACACATTTTTATCCTCTATTTCGAAGCGAAATGGACGTGCAAATTGAAGACTTGTCAATACATTTTTTAGGTATTCATTTTTATACCTTCCAGAGATAATAAAATCAGTGGGCACCCGACCAACAACAGTAAAGTTTACACCATACCATTTTTCAAGAGTGTTTTTGACTTCATCAAAGCTATTCTCTTTAAAAAGAAGTACACCGTCTTTCCATGCTACCACGTCGACAATACTAAAGTTGAAATCCTCGGGAGCATTATCGCTATTGCCGAATTTTAAACCCATTCCAGGATTGAGGAAATAGTGTGAATCAGTGTTAGCCGTCACATGCACATCCACTTTTCCTGAAATAAGTGCGACGGTTTTCTGAGGATGATCTTTGTATGATTTGATATTGAAAGATGTCCCTAGTGCCTTAACGTTAAACTTTTCAGTCTTTACAATGAAGGGACGATTTGGGTCTTTCGATACGTCGAAAAAAGCCTCTCCTGTTAAATTGACTATGCGTTCTTTATTTTCAGAACCAAAAGAATAAGATAATTCAGATCCGGCATTCAACCATACCATAGATCCATCAGGCAGCTTAAAATTTGTTTTTTGACCTAAGGGATTAGTTTTTTTTACAACGGGAGACTCGTTAAAGACATTCGAATTATCTACTAGGTTATTTCGATTGGATATGAAAAATGTGTAGGTAACGGAAGCAATCAAAACAATAGAGGCGGCAACTGAAATGCCCCATTTGAGCCTGAAGAAGTTCCGAGATTTTTTTGGGTACAATTTTCTTTCATTAAGAGCATCTTGATCCTGACCACTCTCCTTTTTAGTTGAGGCTTCAACAATTTTGTCTACAGCACTTTTAAGCTCTATCTCGCCAATGTCAACTTTTTGATTACTGGTTTCCCAATAATTTTTTAAATATTGAAAGTTCAGTTTGTTTTCTGGTGACGAATTAATCCATACCATCAGCTCTTTTACTTCCCACGGCTCAATGTTTCCTAAGAGATGCGATACTATTAATTTGTTAATTTTTTCTTCGATCATATCAGTTGGTAATACCCTTATATTTCAACAGACGCAAAAAGTAAAACTTCTCCCTAACTGGTATTGACTATTTCATAAAAAAACAGAATTGAATTGATGAACTTCATCAAAAAACACCTTGAAAATAGTTGAGAGTGAATTTTAACCTTTCGGAAAGACAAGAAAAGAATAAAAAAATGAGACACTTACCTCTTGACTATTCAACAATTTTCAAAGATTGTGAGTCCCCGCTCTCGGAAAGGTACTCAGCAATACTCTCTCTTAATCTTTTGATCGAATTACATAGATGATTGTCTACAGTTTTGGGAGAAATGTTAAGGGCCTCTGCAACTTGCTGATAAGACAGATTCTCCTCCTTAATCATTCTATATACCAATTGTGCTTTTTCCGGTAATTGATCAATCTCTTTACTTAACATTGAAAAAAGTTCTTCAGACATTAACAAATTTTCCGGATTTTCTACTGTGGAACATTTATCATACTCTAGCTCTTCCAAAGGAATATTAGCAATGTCATTTTTTATGGAGCGTATAAAGCTAATAGTCTTGTTTCTAGTCGAGGTATAGAGGTAGCTATGAATATTTTTTATATTTTGCAATTTCTTCCGGTTCTGCCAAATAGAACAAAATACATCCTGAACAATTTCTTCAGCAAAAGTTTTGTTGTGAATCAGACTATAGGCGAAATGCAACATTTTTGAATAGAACATTTCAACAAATGTTCTGAAGGCCGTTTCATTTCCTTTACGAACATCCTTTAGCAAGGAATCAATGTTTATATGCTTATTTTTTGTGATTTTCATAAGATTAAGAGGTCGTTCAATAAGCCAAGTCTCACGATTATAATTTAGCCAAATAATGTTTTATAGGCTTACACTACTCCAATATCATGCTGTAGCGTCTGTGAATTTCAAGCGGTAATCACCTAAACATAATTCTCTTAATGAATTCATATTAGATTTAATTCGCAATCACATCGAATTACCAATGCCGACAAGCACTACAGACAGTAGAATGACCACTATGCCAGCAGTAATAGTCCACTTAGTTCCTGAGGCAACACCTTTCCATTCCTTTCGGTAAATCCCCCACATGTTGGCGGTAAGGATGATGGTAGACATATGGAGAATCCAGGAACTAGCCCCATTGCCCAGTTTGCTCTCGCCCATGCCGTAGAAAAAGAATTGCAAGAACCAGATAGTCCCCGCTAGTGCTGAAAAGAGGATATTACGGGTGATGGGTGTAGTGGCATTTGTAAAATCTTTGTAGGAATTATTCCTGACGCTGAGGATGGTTGTCCAGATCAAATTGGTTGTTAAACCACCCCATAGGATCACAACAAAAGTCACATTATTTTGATACAAAGGGTTAAATCCTGCTGCCACCGCAGCATCCGCCATAGATTTTCCAGCCTCGATACCGAAATTAAAGAAGGAACTCAATATCCCAGAAAGGATGGCCACAACCAAGCCTTTGACTAAATCAAATTCCGCTACGCTCTTTTTCTTTTCCTCCTCGGACAATTCAGCCTCTTTCATCATACCTGCTTTCCCGCAAACAGCAATCCCAGCCAGGCAAACAAAAACGCCCAAGAGCACTACCTGACCACCGGAATTGGCCAGCATATCTGTAAATGAAACCTTGCCTTCGGTCGGGTTGATATTGTAGTATATAGATGGAACCAGTGCGCCAAACGCTGCACAAAAACCCAGCACTACCGAATTGCCCAGTGACATGCCCAGATACCTTACACCTAGTCCAAAAGACAAGCCTCCAACACCCCAAAGCAGACCCATCATGAAAGTGAAAAATAAGATTTCACCTGGGCTCTCAAGAATAATCTTTACAAATCCTGGAACGGTGAGCCAGGCGGCAATGGGAGGAACAATTAGCCAGGACACTACACCACCAACTATCCAGAAACTTTCCCATGCCCAACCTTTTACCTTGTTGTAGGGCATGTAAAAGCTACCGGCAGCTACACCACCAATAGAATGAAATAATATGCCTAGGATTGCTTGCATTTAGTCGCTCATTTTTGATATCCGAACCGGCCCTAATAAGCCAGAGGAAAGCGGTTCTGTAAAATGAAATTTGCTCATGGCCAACTTAGTAGTGAAAGTGTATCTACCGGTAGTAAACTCCTGGCCACCTAGCAATCCATTCTCAAACTTCACTTTTCTCACATTAGCATCTGGTTCCTGCCTGTCACCAAGCAAGCGATTGATCCACCGATTGGCCACTTCTATTTCAAGTTCATTGTTTCCTTCTTTGAGGGCATCCGTGATTTCTATTCTCCAAGGAGCGCACCAGACAACTCCTACATCTTTACCATTCAGTTTCACCCTTGCCATGTCATTTACTTCACCCAGATCAATATAAAATTGTCCCTTTTCCTTATTATCCAGGGCAAAGTTTTTCTTATAAGTAGCAATACCTGAATAGTATTTGATCCCACGCATCTCATGCTTTGACCAATCGAGAAGTTTATCGAATTTAATCCTTTCCGGCCCACCAAATTTTGTATCAAATGAAACATCCCAGGATTCCTCTAAAGTTTTAATATCTTCAAAGTCGGGAAAATTTGATTGACTAGATGCGCTGGATTCGGCCCTCTCTGAAAAAGTCACAAAGAAGCTTTCATAGGGATGAAATTCCATAGGAATCTTGATCAAATCGCTTTCTGTACTATACTCAACTACTTTTCGAGTTTCTCCTGTAGTGGTTAGCCAAAACTCCGGTTCTCCTTTCGCCCTGAATGAGCAGGTGATGTGTTGAAATTCATTACTACGATTGGCTACAAAGTAGATGTCACGATCTGCGGTCTTTCTATGGCCAAAGCGAATGGTATTATTTGATGAAACAAAATCAGCGGAAACCTTCAAATCCGCCAAAAGCTTCACTGTGTTTTGATAAGAGGGATATAACTCTCCTTCTTCAAGATCGGTCAACTCACCACCCCAAAAAATTGACCCCTGACCGTACTTCTGTTCATTTCTTTCAGCTGGTACTTCAAGTGATCCCCAAAGTTTCTCTGCCATAGATTTCACCTGATGATCACAATTAGGATAATCCGTCAGGCTCGGCGATTTTACAGGTGGTGTACCAATGATTTTTGCACCTTGCTCGACCAATTCAACTACCTTCTTCAATAGTTCAGGCGTCATTGATTTGAAATTCGGTAACACCATCACTTCGTATGAAGAAGCACCGGGGAATACTATTTTTCCATTTTCAACCGTAGCTCGTTCCATGAGCATCTTTGGTGAGCATCCATCAAATCCATACCCCTTCTTGTCAGGAATGGCACCATTTTCTTCGAGAGCATCCAGTGGTGGAGTGAACACCATGGGTGCATCTTGGGGCGTTAGGTACAGAATATCAGAAACGGCCTGTCCTTGCTGCATCATGTGAGATGAGCGGCTGATATACTTGTGGTATGCACCGACCATTGGCCACCAGGTTTGTCCCCTATCCCAATGGACACCATATCGTCCCATAGTCATCCCGGGACGATATGCATCACCAAGTGGCTTATGAGCAAAAGTGTGGTAAACAAAACGATTGACCCCATGTGCCAAAGCCCAGTCGCTTTGATCTTTCATAGACCAGGGGTAGTTCTGCCAGGCTTGCTCCGTATGTGAGGTAAACACTTCTGCACCCACTACTGGCTGACCGGTAATGTGCGAGATAGAGGTTGCTTCCAGTACCGCATACCAGGTAACAAAGCCAAATCGTTTGCTCCAGAACTCAGCCATGATCACATCGGCGATTGCTCCCAAATCCAGGTCCCCAGCAGGATTCATGTCATAAGGTTCGATGGTCAGTTCGAGCCCATTTTTGTGCGCATAGGATTTTCCAAACTCTACATGGTTCTCCAAGACCAATTCTTTGCAGGTCTTTCGCAAATCCCACAGGAATCGTTCGGTTGTTTCCACACTCTCCACAGCCCTTCCGGTGAAGGTTACAAAATACGGTTCAGGATCGTACCCTCTCCTCTTTTTGAATTCTTCTACGATTCCTTCAGTCCAGTTTTGCGCTCCACTTTCCCAGCTATCCATATGGAACCCAGTCCAGCCAGTGCCTTCTTTACGTGGTGCTGTTTTCTCTAATAAAATGTCTGTATAGTTCCTCAGGTGATTTCTGAAAGAGGCAGTATCCATCTTATTGCTTTCCAGGCCAATTACCGGCTCTGGGGAGGGTCGGGTACTGGCACCTGTTACTCGTTTTCCCATCCTGATAATTGTCCAATTTCCATTGGGTGCATCCCAATTCAACTTACCTCCGGGTTGCAGGTATTGGGTAATATTTAAGACCTCAGCATGGTCGAGTATTTTATTCTTTGATACTTCAGCATAACTCACCGGATCCGGCAAGAAGGGCTTAACATTAGGTTTAGAGGAATATGGATCACGCTCATAGAGTGCCTTTTCATTGATATCTTGAACGACAGGTTTAATAGTATTTGGAATAGCATACACGGCTACATCCTCGTAATAAGGGTCGCTCATCTTATGCCATGTTGTACTTCGTTGTTCGGGGATGGGAAGTGTGACACTTACTTTTGTTCCTCCAACAACTTCGGTTTCACTGTACACCAGGTGCTTCATAGACTCTTCGGGTTTTACCCAAGGGCCACCACTTCCACACCATCCTGGACCAGCACCCAGCAGTATTTTTATGCCCAGTCGTTCTGCTTCTCTCACAGCGTGTGCATACAATTCCTGCCACTTTTCGCTCATGAAATCAATCGGCCCACGTGGGACGCCAATACCAACTTCCAGAAATATCAGGTTGCTGATGCCTACTTCCTTCATAGACTCCAGGTCTTTGGTCATTTCTTCCCGAGACAAGTTGCCGTCCATAAAATACCAATACACTCCCGGATGTGAAGTTTCAGGTGGATTTAGAAAGGCTTCCTTCAGTAGATCCACAGCACTGACCTCTTTCTCTTGAGGCTGACACGACAAGAGGCAAAAGGTTATGAATATCAGTCCAACCATTAAGTTGGAAACAACAAGGTTATATTTGTGATTTGTCATTTGAATTTGATTTAGAATAGTAATTACTACCCAATCAAGAATTAGGAAACTGAATCGCATTTGGCTCTAAGAGCTTCATGGTTTTTAGGTGGTCGACAAGCTCCTTCGTCATCTTTTCCTGAATCGATTGCACCTGCTCAGAATTATACAAGTTGTTCCACTCTTCCGCATCTTGCTTTAGATTGTAAAACTCACCTCCGATTATATCGCCAGCATCATATTGGGTGAGATCGTTTTCTCTATTCATGCGAAGGATAAGCTTGTATTCTTCAGTCCGCCACATAAAAGAGGCCTCTCCTTTTCGCTCATGTAAAGCACAAAAGTTGGCAGGACGGCTTTCACTACTCAATAAGTTTATTCCAGGCAAAGTCTCTGGTGTCTTTATACCAACTGCCTTTAATATTGTTGGGTAAATGTCAAGTACTTCAGCAGGACGATTATCACTAACACCCACAAGATCCTTTGGCAGTGCAAATCCAGACAATATCAACGGAACCCTCACACTTGATTCATACAGACAATATTTGTTGAATCGATAATAACGCTCTCCGAGCATTTCACCATGATCAGTCACATACACAATCAAAGCATTTTCCAACAACCCTTTCTTTTTTAGAGCGTCCATTGTCCTGGCAAACATGTCGTCTATCCACGTACAATTTGCATAATACCGCATGGTCATGTCCTTCCATTGGTCTTCAGTAGCATCCTTCCAAAAACCCTCATACATCTCTCTTCGGTTGACACCCTCAGCATGCGGAGAATTGTCTTTCTCCCACGGCGGTTGCTGCGCATAGTCAATCTCCTTCCCATCATAGTGCCCTTCAAACCCTTCAGGCACATTGTGCCCGGCATGAGGTTTGAGAAATGACAAATACAAAAACAGTGGACGTTCGTCTTCTCGCTTATTGATATAATCCACACATTTATTGAACACCCATCCGTCTCTGTGATTTTCTTCCACCACCTTACTGGTCTCTCCGATATAGCCTAGGTTTCCTTCTTCTCCAGGGCCATAATCTTTAGTTTCTTGCCAGTATTCCTCTTTTCCTTCAGGGTCAAGATCTACCATCATATTGGCGCCAATTTCCTTTACTTCTGCAGCATATCGAGTCTCAAATCCACGGGTAGATGCTGTCACTCCCCAATGGGTTTTACCAAATCCGGCGGTTTCATAGCCGTTTTCCTTGAGTACTTGTGCCAATGGCTTGTTTGGAAGTTTGCCGTCTTCTATTCCGGCTCTTTTATGGACATCCGGTGCATTACGCGTAACTCCCAATTGATTTGGGTATAGCCCGAGCATCATTGAATTACGGCTGGGGATGCACATAGGAGCCTGACATACAGCCTGGGTAAATCGAATACCGCTCTTCGCAAGATTATCCAGGGTTGGCGTTTTTATTATTTCATTTTCTAACCCTAATGCATCCCATTTGTGTTGATCGTCCATGAGGAAAATGATGTTGGGCCGTTCATCTTTCTGGGTTTCAACTTTTTGTGAGCAGGAGCTAACTATAGCAACAAAGCCAATAAGTATCGTAGCTACAAGGTGTAAATTTGATTTTTTCATCACATTCGTTTTTATGTCTTTAAAAGTTCAATCAGTCTTATTAACAAATCCTGACTACTCTCATATTCAATATCTGTCCAAGCTTTTCTATTTTGTGAGCAATATGCCCTACTCCTATGGCACAATGATGGGCTGGCCCTTGTACCGACCATTTATTCATAAATTCTTTGGCACTAATGGAAAATTTGTAGCGGCTATTGGTATTGCCAATATTCAATACCGGCCCTTCAACCGATTCTCCTTCCGCCACCAGCAAAAAGACATCATCCTTTCCTTCTACTACTGAAAGCAAAGTCACCGGGCCATGTATTACCGTCATTTGAATAGACAGTCCTTTGCCAGGTTTACCATGATATACCGGTAATGGCACCAGATTCACACGCCCTTCTGCAATGGCAAAATGAGCAGGTCCATCGTGACCGAGCATCACAACATCCTCTTTGAAGTCCATCAGGTAAAATTCTGAAAACGATCCGCCTGTCCCGAACTCAGACATGATCTTCATCGCTTGGGCATTTTTCACCTCACACTCTCCTGCAATAGGAATATTTTTACCTGTGAGCAGCGTGTTTCCGGCAATTACAGAGGTGACAATGTTTTCGTATTCATTGCCAGACTCTCCTTCATAATAATAGGCCATGGATCCAAGGTCATGGTTTTCCACGATCTTATCCAGTGCGACTGATGTTCGTGCAGCCCGTTCTATTTCTGATGCTTCACACTCTTCAGCTACATCAAACGCCGAATCAAATTCCTCAATTTTGACTGACACTTCCCTTTCAGTTGCTTCATCACGGTACTTTTTCAGCTCACACATTTCCAACAATTCAATGTGTGTGCCGAATGCAGCAGACTGCCTGGTAATGTCAGTATATACATCCAACATACCATTGTAATAATGACCCATTACGCCTAACCTATTAGTGCGCATTGTAGCGGCCACTCTTGCGGCCTCTGTCCATGCCACTATTTCCTTCCAGGCTTCATCGTCCTGTAGGTAGCCAGTTACAAAATCATAATCTATCCCTGACCTATTGAATACAGAAGCGATTTCAGGCACAGAACAGGCCTGGCAATGCTCCAGCCAGGCTCCAGTCATTGTTCCCCGGTCGCCCAGCTTGTTGAAAGCCTCGTAATCCAGCTGAGCAACTGGCTGAAGGTTGAGTATCACTACGGGAACTTTTAATTTTTGGGCTACAGGCAAAACCGTAGATGACAGAGCATAGGTTGAAACATAAAGAAATACTATCTCCACATCCTCAGACTTTAGGTATTTCGCAGCTTCCTTTGCCTTGACAGGGTTGTCCACCATACCTGCATCTGCTACCTCCACTCCATAACCAGCAATTTTGCATTTTATCTGTTCTTGATAACCAAGAAGGTTTTCCAACAACCCTTCAAATTGTGGCCAATAGGTATCTAGTCCTATTCCAAAAAGTCCAACTTTTATATTAATTGATTTATTACTCATTTTTCACAATCGTATAGTAAAGCAATTTATATCTATATTTAATCCTTGTATTGAATTTTTTGACATCTTATTTATACATATTGATATAATGGAAAACTTCTTCAACTATCCAACTCACAGCGAATCAGACCTGGAATGGGGCATGGTTGTCACTGCTGTTGGACAGACAAGGATACCCCCTCATTCGACCTACCCGACATTACAACACCCCAAGAGTCATCACTTTTCTACAAAACAAGGTAGGCGAGTAACTGAATACCAGATCGTATATATCACCTCAGGTGGTGGTCACTTTGAATCTGAAAATGGCGTAAAACAAGAAATCACAACAGGCACTGCATTTTTGCTCTTCCCTGGCATACTTCATAGCTATCAACCGAACAAGGAAACTGGGTGGACCGAATATTATGTAGGAGTTAAGGGTCAATATCTGGACACCATGTTGAAAAACGGATTTATTTCTAAGGAGCGCCCAATTCTTGAAATTGGACTTCATGAAAAACTCGTTCAACTCTACAATGAAATTTTTGATCTGGTGAAGAAGGGCATGGTGGGATATCAGCAGAGTGCTGTAGGGATCGTATGGCATCTGTTGGGGGAAATCTTGTTTTTTTCTAAAAACAAGACCATAGACTCCTCAACAGAACAGCTTATCCAAAGTGTGAAGACATCAATTGCAGAAAGAATAACAGAGAAGATCGACTGGCAGGAAGTGAGCAAAGAACTCGGTGTTAGCTACTCCAAATTACGTAAAGAATTCAAAGCATATATGGGCATGTCTCCGGGCCAATACCAGATACAACTCAGGATTAATAATGCCAAGCTCATGCTATCTCAAACAATTGAACCAATTAAATCCATAGCTACTTCACTGGGCTTTCAAAATGAATATTACTTCAATACTATTTTCAAGAGAAAGACCGGAGTAGCCCCCGGGTCGTATAGAAACTCCAGCTATGGACATAGTATTTCGAAATAATATCTGAAAGGATCATTGATTTTTAGCATCTCCATCACTATTCGTTGCAGAGTTTTTTGTGTCTACTTTTTAAAAGTAAGCATCCATTCAACCAATTCCACAGCACTGAAAACTGAGGCATTGCCCTTGGGATGATTGGCGCCAGGAAATTCGGTGTGTCGAACGTTGGGATTTCCCGATGTACGAAGGAGGTCAACCATTTTTTTAATAGATGCCACATTCTTTCCATCTTCGGCTCCTACCATTCCCCAAACAGGCAAATTCACCAGCTGCTCTACTTCACCCTCATCGTTTATTCCACTGAACCCACAGGGAGCGGCAGCTGCAAATCGCTCAGGGGACTTTCGTATCCAGTCCCAGGTACCTCTACCACCCATGCTATGTCCCATGACATAAACACGATTCGGGTCAATTTGAGGATATTGCCTGAGCACATAGTCTAACATAATATTCAAACTCTCAGGATTCCAGTTTTCAGATGCATTAGGCTCCAACAAAATCAATTGTTTGTTGGCCAGTTCTGCCAGCGAAAGCCCCTTTACAACTGCTGAGCGAGCAAGTTGCTCTTCAATGCTCCAACTTTTGCCACCGGCTCCATGAAGTGTAATCAGCAATGGCAACTTGCCCGTAGATTCTTTCCTCGGGACAGCCATGAATGCTGACTTTTTCAAACCGGCCAACTTTTGATGTAAACCATCAGGCCAATCCACGATACTCACTTCCATATTTTTGAAACGAGCGTTGATGCCATTAATTGTATTTTGAATATCTCCTGATTGAAAGCCTGTGAGGGTGAGCAGCACCAATCCAGTTGTGATCATTTTTTTCATCTTATGTGAATTTAGTGGTAACTACTCATGATTGTCTGTTGTTACTGAAAATTTCTTCTCCTCTGTACTTTTATATGGAGCATCTTCACGAATGTCATCCAGCATCTTAAGCCACACTTTTTCCATCTCAAGAACTTTTTGAGGATTAGCCATTGAAAGGTTCTTAGTCTCTGTTCGGTCTTTGTCAAGATTGAATAGTTCCCATGGTTCATCTCTGGCAGCCACCAGTTTCCAATTGCCTACTCGCAATGCTCGATTCCCCTCATGATAATACCAAACCGGATGTTGCCAACTACTATCCTGAGCAAATACGGATCGAAGTGACTCGCCTGGAAATGGCCTCTGACCAGCGTTGTTTATCTCTACTCCTGCAAGATCTAATATGGTGGGTAATATATCGGTGATATGACCGTGAGCCTGACGCAGTGCTCCAGGAGAAGAGATACCCTTCGGCCAATGCGCAATAAAAGGTGTACAAGTTCCTCCCTCGTGCGTCCATGTTTTATGCCGCCTGAAGGGGGTGTTGCACATATTTGACCAGCCAGGCCCTAAAGACAAGTAGGTAGCTGCAGAACCGGGTGCTGCTTCAGGGTCATGACCATCATCCCTGACCATCAGCTCTGCACTTGCACCATTATCGGAAAGGAATATAACAAGTGTATTGTCCAGTGCATCCATCACTTCGAGTTGATCCAGAATGCGACCAATTTCCTTGTCCATTCGCTCAACCATCGCCGCGTGAATTGTCATTTTTTCGATTTGGAAATCTTTCTGCTCTGAAGTAAGACTCTCCCATGCAACTGGCAGCTTCACTTCTCCTTCACCGAGAATTTCTAAAGATTCAGAAAAATCGTATGGAGGCCCTACCTCTGGTTCAAGAGCTGACAACTGCCCCTTGACAATTCCTAAGTCCTGAATTCGCTTCCACCGTTCCTTTCGGAGCTCATTCCAACCTCTTGCGTAACGATCTCCAACGCCTTTTATATCTTCCGGTAAAGCATGTAATGGAAAATGCGGCGCTGTAAACGCAACGTATTGAAAGAAAGGTTTATCAGCATGTTTGGTATCATGCGCTGTTAAATGCTCAATGGCTTTATCAGCAATGGCAATGGTACTGTAATAACCAGAACCTCTTTCAACAGGCGGTAATTTTTGATCATTTTCATAATGTGACTTGGGACTAAAAAACCGCCCCTGGTCGCCAAGAAAGTAGGAATGATCAAATCCACTTGCTATGGGCATTCCGTCAATGTGCCATTTACCAGAATGATAAGATCGATATCCGCCACCTTTTAAATGCACGGGAAGCAATGATGCCCAATCGGGACGTTGGCGTCCAGCGCCCCCTTTTATACCTGGTGCATTGTCGCGCCCAACTTGTTGTGGATAAAAGCCTGTTAGAAGAGCTGCTCTTGAAGGCCAGCAACGACCAGTGTTATTAAACTGGGTAAATCGTAAGCCTCCGGTTGCTAGTTTGTCCAGGTTTGGCGTCTCGATTTCTCCTCCATAGCAACCCAGGTCTGAAAACCCAAGGTCATCCGCCATGATGACTAATATGTTGGGAGGCTTTACTACTTCGGAGGTACAAGCAACACTCAGAAAGATGAGGATAAGCCCGAGCACCGTAAAGTATTTGGACACTGGCTTTCTTAGTTCGAGGTTGTTTTTCATTGCTGTCTTTCAGTTACGAATTCTCAATAGGCGAGCCCACAAGCATAACTCAAAAACACCTTTATCAGACCAGCAGTTCATTCCAAATAGCTCTATGAAGAAGTCAGCGGCAACCTTGCAAGGTGTCGTTAGGCGAGGGGATAAAGTTCTTAAGAATATTATCTTCTCTAATGGGCAATTAGTGATCGGATGACTATATATCCAGTAATGTAATAGTCATATTGTCTTATTTATTCCCGGCTGCTTGTCCGTCCACTGACGGATGCCGGGATCTCTTGGAGTGGTGCAAGACCCCATGAGACCCCAGAACGGGTCTGTGGATTTTTTTATGTCGTCACTGCGAGGAAGAATGACGAAGCAGTCTCTAACGATGAGATCGCTTCTCTTCGCTCGCGATGACGTTGTAATTATTCATACCTAATCAACCTCGCCGGATTCATTGAAGACGCCCGCCAGCTTTGCCAAATGATTGTGAAGGCAGCAACAGCAACTGTAAGCCCGCAAGCCACAGCAAATACCCACCATGGCAAGTCTGTGCGATAGGGGTAATTGTCCAACCAGCTCTGCATGGCAATCCAGGCAATGGGTATGGCCAACACAGAAGAAAGAATAATGACCTTAACAAATGGCAATGTGATCAAATTAAGTATTTGCAATGTTGAGGCTCCCATAGTTTTACGAATGCCAATCTCTTTGATACGGAGTTTGATGGCATGGGTGGCAACACCCAACAAACCTAAACATGCAATTAAAATGGCAAGCGTTGTGAAAAGACCAATCAAAGTTGCAAAATTGTTCTCCTCATTGTATTGTCGTTCATATAGTTGATCGAGAATTTCCACATTGATTTTTTTACCTGTTATCTTTTCTACTTCCGTTTCGATAAATTCGATGGTCGAAGAAATATTATGTGATGAAATTTTAACAATTGCAGCCCCATAACGTCCCTTATTAAAAAACATGGGTTCTATTGGATTGTTTACAGAATTTATATGAAAGTCTTTTACTACACCTATCACCTTCACATTTATCCCGTTCCCTTTGCCTATTGCTCCAATTGGGTTTTCTAAACCAATAGCCTTGACAGCTGATTCATTTAGAAGTATGTTATATGACCTACTAACACTATCATATTCATCAACCCCTCCTCTAAAAAACCTGCCTTCGAGCAGTTCCAGATCCAAAGTATTCATGTAATCTTCATCAACCCCCAATCGTGTTAATTGGTGTTCAATTCCTTTGAATTTCAAGGTAGTAGATGGTAGGGTGGTACTTCTATTTGTACCGGGAACAGACCATGCTCCTACGAGGCTTATGTCCTCAATTGCTGGGTGGCGTAGTAAAACATTTTTCTCTGTTTCTCTTTGTTCTTTTGGTGCTTCCCATAAGCTGAATGTAATTAGAGTACTTTTAATATTGCCCAAAGCAAGGTCAGCATTCTTCATAAAATGAACTTGTCTGAATGTGGTTATAGATCCAACCAATAACACAATGGTTATTACAAATTGAGCGATAAGAGAAACTTTTTTACGGTTGAAATCACCACTTCTACGTTTTGACAGACCTTTGATTGCTGCCACAACCAAAAACGACGACATATATAGGGCAGGAAGTCCGCCGGACGCCATGCTTATCAAAATAAGACCTAAAACCATGACAATCAAAACAACCGGTTTGAGAAGTTGCTCAAAGCTGAGCCGACTATTTAACAATTCATTGAATTGGGGTAAGGAACTGTGAGTGAAAATAAGTGCCAAAATCATGGCAACAAAACAAATCAAGAATACTTCACCTAGAAACTGAAAAAAAACATTTCTGCTTGATGCACCCGATACTTTTTTTATGCCCACTTCTTTGGCTCTAGCCAGGCATTTGGCACTGTTGAGGTTAATGAAATTAACACAGGCTAACAATAGTGTGAAAATAGCTATAGTGGTATAGGCTGCTACTTTTTTTCTATCTCCATGAATTGCGTAATTATTTTCCTTAACTGAACCCCCATTATAATATATATCTTCTAATGGACGCAAGTGATATGAAATGTCAGAGTTTGACAAGTCTTCCTCCCGTTTATATGGATAATGTGTCCAAAGCACTTTGGTTATTTTGCTTTCCAATAAACTTGTCTTGGAATTTTGATTCACTAAAAGATAGGTAGGATGGATCCAACCATTCCAACTGGCTAATTGTGGACCGAGGTTCATATAGCTCTTATGTTCTGATAATGATTGGAAGGATCTGAGCATTTTAAAAGGAATGTGAAAGTTGGGTACGTCTTTCACCACTCCAGTTACAATAAATTTTTCACTTATAATTTTTCCAATCGCATTCTCCTTGCCGAAAATTGTCCTAGCCAGGCTTTCGGTAATTACGACTGTATTTTTGTCAGCTAGGGCAGTTTTCGGATTTCCGGAGATAAACTCAAATGAGAAAGTTTCAAAAAAACCATGATCTACAAAAATCTGTTGCCCAGTATTGTAGCGTTTTTTTGTGCCTCTAGCATCGACTGTATACGCCATCGTATTACCATTGCCCATCACCCTAAGGCGTACAGCTTTTTCGACTTCAGGTAAATTGTTCTTTAATAACGTGGAGACTATTGATGAGTGTAAACAAAGTTTTTTGTCTTTATAATCCATTTCCAATCTGTATATCCTATCAGCTTTTTCATTGAATTGGTCAAAGCTCGTTTCGTGATCCACCCAAAGCAGAATCAATAGAAAAACAGTCAAACCGGCAGTCATCCCAAACAGCTCAATGAATGAGGTAAGCGGGGATCTTACAAAGTGTCGGTAGGCTAGTATGATGAAGTTTTTGAACATATTCTTTTCGTTTAAGGAGCAATTAGGGGATTATGTTCGATATAATCCCAATCTGCGTACCAATTTTGTAATTAGTTTTAAATCAATAAGTTACAAAATAATTGAAATTTCAAGAATTGAAATGTGTCAAAAAATTAGACAGTGGTTGTCAAATATTTGGACAGTTTAGCGTCTCACGTTGATGAGATACTTCACTGCCTGCCTCGCCGGCATACGGCATTCAGATTACGTATTGATTAAATGCTTTCTCAGTACCTATTTTGAGGGCTTGATGAGATTCCGCTTTTCTGAAATGCTAATTTCTGATTGATTTGGATGTCATTTTAAGGGTTCATTTGTTTGTTCCCAAAACCCGCGCGGGTTTTACTCAAAGTCCGCGCGGGTTTT
>JAGDZP010000023.1:0-55145 GCA_049115735.1 Cyclobacteriaceae bacterium
ATTACAGTGCACACTTGGTGAACACTGTAAGTGTAACGAGTCCAACAGCCGATCCAACCCCAGGGTGTACCACCTGCAGTGATACCGATACCCCCGATGCAAGTGCAGACTTGTCTATTGATAAGATGGTAGATGAGAATGCACCAAATGTTGGAGATGACATTACATTTACATTAACGGTAAGTAATGCAGGTCCTAGTGATGCAAGTAGTGTCACAGTCAGTGATCTATTACCAAGTGGTTATACTTATGTAAGTGATGATGGTGGTGGAGATTACAATAATATCACCGGAGAATGGGAAGTAGGTAGTTTAGCAAGTGGATCAAATGTGTCACTTGACATAATGGTGACTGTTCTTGCAAGTGGTGTTTACACAAACACAGCTACCGTAAGTGGGAATGAAGACGATCCAGACCCAGACAACAATGAGGATACCGAAGAACCAACACCGGGTGCAATTGAAGGTGATATTTCAGTAAGCGATGTTTGTTTTGGCGAGGATGCAATAGTACAACTCATCAACTTTGATAACCTGCCTAATGGAACGTATGAAGTTCATTATTTACTTAATTCAGGTACTCCAACAACTCAAAGTGGTATTGAATTCATATCGGGTTCAGCATCGTTTGATTTGACTAATCCAGCAGCTTCTAGTTATGTAATTGAGATAGAAATGTTGACAAATGATTCAGATCAGGATTTAACGGTTATTGTAGACCCAGAATCATTTGAAGTAAAAGAAACTCCGACCATTCAGTCTGCCATGGGTAATGACCCAGAATCTTGTGATGGATTAGGAAGCATTACCTTGGAACTAACTGGAGTAAGCAATGGCATATATAATATTGATTATAATGGAGGAACTTTTGACAATATTCAAGTTACAAATGGTTCAGCCACTATCGGTGATTTATCAGAAGGCCAATACAATGATATCAGTATAACTATTAATGGTTGTATATCTGCGGAAGACGTTGACGTTGAACTAAGTGATCCAGAGTTGCCAACACTTGCACTCGGTTCTTCAACTGATCCAACTGTATGTGGTGGTGAGGGGGTCATCAATCTTACTTTGAAAGGCGTACCAAATGGCATATACAGCTTTGACTATGATGGAGGATCATTTGATGATGTACCTGTAGAATCAGGTGCAGCTGAAATCTCCGCAATGGCAGGCACCTATAACAATCTGACCATCAATGTGGTAGATTGTGAATCAGTTGATGATGTGGATGTTACGGTTGCAGAAGCACCTGTTCCAACTTTGTCTGTTGAGTCCACCACCCAACCATCCTGCAATGGCTCTGATGGTTCTATAACCTTCTCATTTACAAATGTGGCTGATGGGGATTACCCTGTCACTTTTGATGGAGGTAGCTTTGGTACGGTAGAAGTAGTTTCTGGTGAAGCAACTATCAGCGACTTGAGCCAGGGAACATACGACAACATTACTGTTGAAATTTCAGGATGCTCTTCACCAGATGGTGTGAGCCTGGAGTTGGATTGTTCACCACCGATTGCAGATGATGAGAACGTGACCATTTCAGAAGATACTCCTGTAACAGTAAGTGCTGTGACCGGAGATATTGATCCGGACGGAACAATCATTCCTTCAACTATTATTCTGACTGATCCTAACGATCCATCAAATGTTGGAGATAGCTCTACTCCGGTAGTGATTGAGGGAGAAGGAATTTATGAAGTAGATATAAACGGAAATGTGACCTTCACTCCGGAACCAAATTATAATGGTGTGAGTCGAGTGAACTATACTGTAGAGGATAATGACGGCAACCTTTCTAATATCGCTACCATCACGGTGACCGTTACACCATTGAACGATGGACCGGAGGCTGTTGATGATGTTGAAAGCATTGGTCCAGATGAGACATTGACTGCAACTGTAGTACCCAACGATGTGCCTGATCCAGAAGGGGATGATGTGACCTACACAACTGTTTCTGGTACAGAACCCGACGAAACCACCGAGGGAACGCTTACTTTTAATCCTGACGGTACATATGAGTTTACTCCTGTGAGCGGATTTGATGGAGAAGTCACCTTCGATTATGAAGTATGTGATGACGGTGTACCTGAGGTATGCTCCATAGCAACAGTTACAATTCATGTTGGAACCAACGTACCTCCTGTGGCAGATGATGAAACAGTTACTACTGATGAAGACACTCAGGTGACTATTGATATAACAGATGGGGACACTGATAGTGATGGGACAATTGTTCCTTCTAGCATAATTTTGATTGATCCGACTAATGCTGGTATCACTGGAAACAGTTCAACACCGTTAGTGATTTCCGGGGAAGGAAATTATTCTATAGATGTGGATGGTAACTTAACATTTACACCGGAAGAAAACTTCAACGGAACGTCAAGTGTGAATTATACAATCAAGGATAACCTTGGTGCTACTTCTAATGTGGCTACTGTTACAGTGGATATTACTCCGGCCAACGACGGTCCTGTAGCTGTTGATGATGAGGAAACCATGGATCCGGGTACAACCCTAACATCTTCTGTAGTACTAAATGATCTTCCTGATCCGGAAGGCGATGATCTGACCTATTCAGTGGTTTCAGGTACAGAACCAGATGAAACTACAGAGGGAACACTTACTTTCAATCCTGATGGTTCTTATACCTTCACTGCAATAGGTGGATTTGATGGTGAGGTAATCTTTGATTATGAAGTATGTGATGACGGTGTGCCGATTGTTTGCTCAACGGCCACTGTGACAATAGATGTGACGGACAATATTCCGCCTGTAGCTGACAATGATTCTGCTACTGCGGACGAAGATCAAGAGGTAACGATTTTAGTAATAGAAGGCGATACGGATGCTGATGGAACAATTAACCCTGGTTCGATTATTTTGATTGATCCAAACGATCCGTCAAACACCGGAGACAGTAACCGTCCTTTGGAAATTGAAGGAGAAGGAACTTACGAAGTGGATAATGTTGGAAATGTTACTTTCATTCCTGAATTTAACTTCAACGGTGATGCGCAAGTAAATTATACCATTGAGGATAACCTTGGTGCTACTTCTAATATAGCCGAAGTAACCATTACTGTTACATCTCTCAATGATCCTCCAGTAGCGGATAACGAATCAGTTGCAACTGAAGAAGATACAGCAGTGAGCATAGACATTACAGAGGGTGATATTGACTTTGATGGAAACATTGAGCCAACTACTGTCATTCTAATTGATCCTGATAATGTGACTAATATTGGCAATAGCTCTACTCCATTGACTATTGATGGAGAAGGAACTTATTCCGTGGATGCCTCTGGCAATCTGACTTTTACACCAGAAGACGATTATAACGGTGTATCTGGTGTGAACTATACGATAGAGGACAATGATGGAGCACTTTCTAATGTAGCAAGAGTCGATATCACGATAGCACCCGCCAACGATGGACCGGTGGCCGTTGATGATGTCGAAAGTGTTGGTCCGGGAGAAGCGCTTACTTCGACTGTGACTCCTAATGACATTCCTGATCCGGAAGGAGATGATGTGACTTACACGGTGGTTTCAGGAACGACACCTGATTCAGGTACAGAAGGAACATTGACATTCAACGATGATGGTACTTATACCTTTGTTCCTGTTGATGGCTTTAGTGGTGAAGTAGACTTTGATTATGAGGTTTGTGACGATGGAGTGCCTGAATTATGCTCTACCGCCACGGTAACAATCCATGTGGGAGACAATGAGCCACCAGTAGCTGATGATGAAACAGCCACCACTACAGAAGACGTAGCGGTGACATTGGATATCACTGATGGAGATACCGATTCTGATGGAAGTATAGTTCCTTCATCAATAGTGCTGATCGACCCTGCAAATAGTGGAGTTACCGGTACACATGCCAATGCATTGACCATAGCAGGAGAGGGAGTGTACTCAATTAATACTGACGGAAACCTTACTTTCACTCCAGTAGAGAATTTCAACGGTGTGTCAAGCGTGAATTATACCATCAAGGACAACCTTGGTGCTACTTCGAATGTGGCTACCGTGGAAATCACAATTACACCTGCTAATGATGCTCCTGTAGCTATTGATGATGAAGAATTCATGAGTCCGGGGACTACATTATCTGCTAGCGTTACCGGTAATGACTTGCCTGATCCGGAAGGAGATAACTTAAGCTATTCTTTGGTATCAGGAACAACTCCCGACGCTGGAACAGAAGGAAGTTTGACATTCAATCCAGATGGTAGTTATGACTTTGCGCCAGTTTCAGGATTTTTAGGAACGGTTACATTCGAGTATGAAGTCTGTGATGATGGTACACCTTCACTATGCTCTACAGCAACTGTTTCAATTACTGTGACCAATAATGAACCACCTGTGGCCGATGATGATGATGCGATTATCACAGAGGACAATCCGGTGACTATCTTCATTATCAATGGAGATGAAGATCCTGATGGAACTTTGAATCCTTTTGAAATTGTATTAATCGATCCGGCTGATCCAACACATACAGGTGATAATACCAGACCGCTTGTGATTGATGGTGAAGGAACCTACACAGTTGATCCTTTGGGCAATGTGACATTCACTCCTGAGGAGAACTACACTGGTACCAGTATTATCAACTACACTATAGAGGATAATCTGGGAGCAGTATCGAATGTAGCCAAAATCACAATTACCGTTACACCGGAGAACGATCCTCCTGTAGCGGTTGATGACGAGGATAGTACAGAGGAAGATACGCCAGTGACCGTACCTGTTCTGGGTAATGATACTGACATAGACGGTGACGATCTTGAAGTAACACAGGCCAGCTCTGATGACGGTACCACTGTTATCAACCCTGATGGTACTATCACCTTCACGCCGAATACTGACTTTATTGGGGAAGCGATTGTCGACTATACCATTACAGATGGCAATGGTGGATTTGATGATGCAATCGTCACGATTACCATCGAGGAAGATAGAGCGATTTCGATAGTTGTGGATGAAGTTTGTATCAGCAATACGCCTTATGTAGACTATACAATTACTCCTGTCGATTTCTCTACTATTGAATTGGCCACTATCGTTTGGAGGAAACTAGATGGAACTGTGGTTGAAGAGCTAACGGACCAGCCGTTGACAGGCCAATTGCTATGGCCGGGTGCCGAATTGGATAACGATGGCAACCCTATTGCCTGGCCAGGTTGGGATTTTGTAGATGGTGTTTGGATACAGATAAATGATGGCTTGAGGCCTGAAATGGAACTGGTGGTTTCACTGAACCCGTCCACTCAAGTAGTTGTGAGCTACCCGCCTGCAACACCTACATGTTCTGCTAATCCAAATAATCCTCCTACGGCTGGAGATGATGAAATAGTGACCGACGAGGATACACCAGTGACAGACGACTTGTTCCCTAATGATGAGGACATTGATGGTGATGATTTTACAATCAACACCACACCAATCACACCTCCGACACATGGTGATATAGTTATTAATCCTGATGGAACCTTCACTTATACGCCTGACCCGATGTACAATGGTACGGACTCATTTGTATATGAAATCTGCGATACCGGATTGCCGTCAATGTGTGATCAGGCAACTGTGAATATCAATATTGGTCAGGTGAATGATCCACCAGTTGCAGAAGATGATGTTGCTGAGACTGATTTCGAAACTCCTGTGACCGGAGATCTGACGACCAATGATGAAGATCCTGATGGTGATAATCTGATTGTAAGCGGTACTCCAGTGACGCCTCCTACAAACGGAAGCGTTGTGCTTGACACTGATGGCACCTACACCTACACACCAAATGATGGATTCGTTGGAATAGATACATTTGTGTATCAGGTTTGTGATGATGGCACACCATCTATTTGTGATGAAGCAACTGTGACAATCACAGTAATTTCTACCAATGAGCCGCCAGTCGCAGTGGATGATGCAGCGTCTACTGATTCGATCACACCTGTTGAAGGTAATTTACTAGAGAATGATTCTGATCCTAATGGAGATGAGATCACGGTGAACACTATTCCGATAATCAATCCATTCAATGGAACAGTAGTGATCAATCCTGACGGTACATATATTTATACGCCTGATTCGCAGTTCGAAGGAACAGATACCTTCGAATATGAAATCTGTGATAACGGAGTTCCGTCATTGTGTTCTACTGCGGTAGTTACAATCCAGGTAGAACGAGCACCGTTGGATGTTCCACAAATATTCGGTGGGCCAAACAACCCAACATGGTTCATTGAAGGTATAGATGAATACCCTGACAACCATGTACAAGTGTTTAATCGCTGGGGTAACAAAGTCTTTGAAATCAAGGGTTATGATAATAATTCACGAAATTGGGCGAGCGAATCTAGTGTCGGAATTATTTTAGGTAACAATCAGGTGCCTGATGGTACATATTTCTATGTAATTGATTTGGGAGATGGTTCAAAACCGAAGAGTGGGTTTGTAGTGGTGAATAGATAAATTTGAAGAGACATGAAGAAACTAAAAATATTTATTGGTTCGATAGTCCTGGGTCTCATGATGGCAAATACCGTTATGGGTCAGCAGCAGGTAATGTTTACTCAATATATGTTCAACGGGCTGGCGCTGAATCCTGCGTATGCGGGGCATGATGGTGCCCTCAGCATTACGGCACTTACCAGGCATCAATGGCTGGGTATTGATGGTGCACCTAATACTCAAACCTTATCAGTACACACACCGATTAGAAAGAATAAGATTGCAGTGGGAGCATTGATATATCGGGATAAAATTGGGCTAACCACTGAAACGGGATTGACTGCTTCGTATGCGTATCGCATTGATTTTGGCAAGGGAAATCTTTCCATGGGCATGCAGTTTGGATTTAGCGATTATCGCAATAATCAGGCAGATGCGTACCAGGGTAGCAACGTGGTTGCAGACCCGTATGCAAATGCACAGGCTACCAAGCCCAATATAGGCGCGGGTTTTTTCTACAGCACTGATAGGTTTTATTTGGGCTTGTCATCACCATTTTTACTAAATAACAAAATTGAAACGGCTGATGACCCAGTGGAGCAAATCAGGCACATGTTTGCCACATCCGGCTTTGTGGTTGACCTCAATAGGTACTTGAAGCTAAAGCCAAGTGTTCTCTTGAAAATGGTTCAAGGAGCACCTATAGAAATGGACTTTAGTGCCATGCTCTTGATAGACGATAAGATTTGGGTAGGTCTCGCTTATCGTTCTTTCGATTCTATCGATTTACTGCTTGAGTTGCAATTAAATTCTAAATTTAGCCTGGGATATGCCTTTGACTATAGTGTAACAGATTTGAATCGAGTGAACTCTGGAAGTCATGAGTTAATGCTCAATTATATATTGTCATTCTCAAGATCAAGGGTAATTACGCCTAGATATTTTTAAGTCTATCGAGCGAACCAGATACTTACAACAACCATGAATAAATTTTTTGCAATTGCTTTTTTCTATCTGATTGTATCTTCAGTGCATGGGCAAATCGACCAGCTTCCTGATGTTGAAGAAGCCAATGCGCTTACATCCCAAAAGGTAGACGAGTCTGTACTATCTGATATGATGACAAAGTCTACTGTCGAATTATTGAAGCAACATCAGGCTGATCAAAAGATTTCTGGTGAAGAAAGAAGAGGAGACAAGCACTATTACAACTTTGCTTTCAGTACGGCGCTGGGATATTATCAGGATGCGCTGGAAGCCGATTCGACCAATCAGATTTTAAAGCTTAAAATAGCAGATTGCTATAAAATGCTCAACGATTACATAAGTGCCAATGATTGGTATAGAAAGGGTCTTACTGAGCATGGTCAAAATGATGTTGCTCCTATATTCAAACTTCATTATGCTGAAGCACTGAGCACTGAACAAAAGTATGACGAGGCAACAGAATGGTATGAAGAATTTTTGGGTAATGTGGGTACAGACCGGAGGTCTCAGCGGAAAATTGATGGTTACAAGAATATGGGTCAGTTTTATAAGGATTCGGTGTACTATAACATCAAACCCGTGAGTATAAATTCTGTGGGACTGGATTTTAGCCCCATGTGGTTTGATAAGGGAGTACTTTTCGTGTCAAGTAGAACTGATAAGCCATTTGCAAAAAGTGTTTTCACCTGGGATCAAAGTAGTTATCTCGATTTGTATTATGCCGATGCAAAGGAAGACGGGGATCTGAGTGAACCACGAGTATTCCATAAAAAAGTGAATTCAAAATATCACGAAGGGCCACTTTCCTTTTACAATGATCAAAACAATGTGGTCTTTACCAGGAATAATTATTTTAAAGGAAAAGCAAAAACTAGCACAGATGGTATCACCAAACTGAAGCTGTATTTTGCAGATAGAGCCAAAAGTGACAAAGGCAAGGAGGACGATTGGGTAAACATCAGGCCATTTGAGTTCAATAATGATGAATATTCAATAGGCCATCCATCTATCAACAACGATGGGGACAAGATGTTCTTTTCCTCGGACATGCCAGGTGGCTATGGCGAAACTGACATCTATGTAACCTATTTCAAAAATGGAAGCTGGGGTCAACCGCAAAACCTAGGGCCAGAAGTAAATACTGAAGGTAAAGAGATGTTCCCCTATGCCAATGGAGATTACTTGTACTTTTCCTCTGATGGCTTGGAGGGACTAGGTGGGCTAGACCTATTTCGGGCGACATTGGATAACCTGGATCAGGTGACCGAATGTCACAACCTGGGATATCCCATGAGTTCTAGTTTTGATGATTTCAGTCTGATAATTACAGAAGATGACCATTATGGCTATTTCTCTACAAACAGGGACGATACCGTGTATGACAACATATACTATTTTGTATATGATAAACCTGGAGAAATAATAGTTCGAGGTAAAGTGATCAATAACCACGATAGTACCACAGTATCACAGGCTACCGTGAGGCTTATGAATAATGATAAGGACCCAATCCAAAAAACGCTGAGTGATACCAATGGTAATTTCGAATTTAAACTGAATTACAAACGCCATTACAAATTGGAGGCCGGCAAATTGGGCTATGTTACCATCAATACGGATAGCATATATACTGCTAAAGCAGATGAAATTATCGAAGATAGAATCTTGAGGATTGAGCCACCTCATTTTATTGTATCCATCAAGTGTATTGATAAAGATACCAGGGAGCCGATTAAGGATGCTGTTATCCACTGTTTGAACATGGAAGATAGGGATTTAGTAGATCTAAATCCTAGAGAACAGATACATCATGAGTTTCAGACTACACCAGGGAATGACTACCACATGACAGGCTTTAAAGTGGGGTACTTCTCCAATTCAATTGAAGGGCACATTGGCTATGACCATGAGTATGATACAGTTTTCTATGAAATACCGATGGAGAAAATTGAGCTGGGTAAAGCGATTGAGCTGGAGAACATCTACTATGACTTAGACAAGTCATTCATCCGTCCTGATGCAGCAGTTGAGTTGGATAAGCTCGTGAAAATTTTGGAAGAAAACCCAACCATTAAAATCGAGCTTGGATCACATACCGATTCCAGAGGTAGTGATAGTTATAACCAGCGACTCTCTCAGCGCAGGGCCACTGCGGCTGTCGAATACATTGTGAAAAATGGTATTGACAAAGGCAGAATTGTAGCCAAAGGCTATGGTGAGACCGTATTAGTCAACGGATGTAGCAACGGCGTAGAATGTAGCAAAGAAGACCACCAGCGCAACAGGCGTACCGAGTTTAAGGTTACTTCTTATTAGCCGTTGTATCGCATGGGTGCCAATAGCAAACTAGATACGTTCGACAGGAGACGAGCCGGACTCCTAGACTTGATAGCTTGGCAATTTCTGCTGATTGGACCAGTAATTCTTCTGATGGCACTAACCTCTAATGAGACCATCGATCTAATAGCAGGATGGTTATACGCTCTAACTTTTATCTTATTCATTAGTAAGGACATTTTCAATGGTCACTCGATTTCTAAACTTAGCCATGGAATCAGAATTGTCGATTCAACAACCGAAGAACCAGTAAATGAGCTTCGAACGGTTATTAGAAACTCAACATTAATTCTCTTATTACCTATTGAATTCTTTATGGTATTGATTTCGCCTCGGCGGAGAATTGGGGACTTTATTGCCAGAACAAAGTTGATTTCCTCAGACAAACAGAGTGCAACTGAACGCATACGAACCTTCAAAACCACCGAGTTAACAAAACCTAGGTTGACTTCTCTTTTGGTCGCAACTGGAATAGCATTAATATCTTTCAAATTGCTGAACTTCCTAATAACGGGACTTTGAAATCGCTCTACAACAAACACTAAATAGTCGGCAGATGTCTGCTACCCATCTGCCTGCTGCTAAGAGACTCGACCACTTCGATGTACCTTCTGAGGCTTCAGGCGGATTCCGTCAAGGTTGTCTCAAAAGGCTGGAAATAGTCATACTGAACTTGTTTCAGTATCTATTAATAGCAGCTTATGAAGCTACTCAAAAGAATAACTCAGCGAGAAATAAATATTCCTGCCTGGTCGCATAATATTCCCCCAGTCCAGGTGCTCACGATATTTTTTATCAAATAGATTTTCTACGCCTGCAGAGAGCTTAAGTCCACCATCTTCTAGCGGTAGTTCTTTGTCGAGTCTAATGTTTGAAATCAGATAGCCAGGCGTCCTTCTCTCTCCAAATTTCATATTGATTTGATTTTGTTGGGTCGCCCAAATAAGTTCAGATTGTATTTTTAACCAAGGCAGTTTATATAGAAGAGTCAGGTTGCTTTTCAAAGGAGGAATCAAAGGAATAGGGGTACCCATGCCATCTTCGGCGATGGTAAGTGTAGAAGACAGCATCAAGTTGAGATTGGCTAAGGGATTGTAAAAAACTCTAGCATCAAAACCTTTGAAGGTGACGCCTGATATGTTTTCATATTTCCGCACACCATTCGACCCAATGGTCATGGCATCCAAACTAAAATCTGTTTTGCCCAGTATATAATTATCAAACCAGTAATAAAATCCATTGAACCTTATTTCCAGAGTGCTAATGCCATATGCAGATTCTATGCTTATTTGGTGAGATTGCTCCTTTTCAATGTTAGGGTTGCCGATGTAATCGTATCCATCTTGACTGTTGAATAAATAAAATCCAAACTGCTCAGAAACTGATGGGAGGCGTGTACCCTGATTGTATGAGATTTTAGATTCGAATCCCTGTCCCCACTTTCTGGCGTAAGCACTTCCCACATTGTAAAAGAGGTCTTTAGAGCCCATGTCCTCTTCATTATACCCAAATACAGAGAATTGCCTTTTGCCAAACTCATTCTCCAGTCTAGTATCAGCATAATCCAATCGTCCGCTGAAGCTGAGAGAATTCGAACCGCTGGTATATTCGTCTTTCACATAAAGCCCAAAATCTGATCGATCCACTTGCGGCCAGGTTTGCATGAACATGGGCACCTCTTCTCCGATGAACATGGTCATTTCCGCATAGGCACTGCTGTAGTAGTACTCTAACTTGGTTTGCAACTTGTGCTTCTTTATATGGATATCTGCATTGACGTACGATCCATAAGTTTCAGTATTACCCGGCATATCCATGCGCACCACAACATTACTACGCTGTGAATCATCCATTGCATGTTGTACGCTGTTGCTATATACCTTGAATTCCAGATGCTCAATACCCTCTATTGGCTCCCAAAGGTCATAGCTTAGTCCAAACATTTTGGCTTTCGCATAAGCCACATCCATGGGCAGGGCAGGGTAGCCTACATCGCTTGCATCATCACCAAGGAAGTCGAAACTGAGCAGACTATTGCGTGTTAGCATGTAGTTAAGCGAGGCGGCATAGTTTGCCTTCTGGAACGAAGAAAAAGGCACTTCTACGCCACCACCGCTTCTATAATTTTGACTTTTCCTAAAAGCGCCGTTTAATCTTACAGCCCATTTGCGGTCGGATATATTGATAGCTCCCAGATGGCTCTGTCCCAGACTAACAGACTCAAACCTGGAACTGAAATTGCCCTGTACACCTTTTTTGAATTTCGGCTTCATTGTTTGAAATGCCACAGATCCACCGGCAGTACAGCCATAGGCGGCACCATCAATACCATGGCTTACTTTGATGCTAGCCATGTTGTTCGGTTCAATGTAAGAAGTCACAGGGTCCATTTTGTCAGTACACGCCCCGAATACTCTCATGCCATCAATGTTGATATTGATCTGATTACCTGAAAGGCCATGAATCGTTGGTTCCCAGGCATAGTTTCCCCTTTTGATCATCGAAACACCCGGAAGCCTTGATAGCACATCATCAGTGGAATTGAGCTTGTTCGTTTTGTAAAATGAGAACTGCTTTTGAGTCTTAGACACAAGTGAGTCATTCACCTGTACTTCTTGCAAATTGACAACCATACCAATGTAGGTCTCACTTTTCAGAGAATCCATCAGGGTATCATAGTTTAGCTGAGCGTTGCAATGAACGCTCAGAAAGCTGAAGGCCATGAAGAATGCGAGACGAATGTGCTTCATCGTTTTGGGGCTAAATTCTAATTGCCTTGGATCTACAAGGTGATATCAAAGCTCGTTTCAGCCAACAGGTTGTCAGCTTCCAGAATGCTGACGTTTATTCTCCAAAGGCCGGTCATTGTGAAATTGACAGTGCCTTTGTAATGCCCATTCCCAACATGGGTAGGATTCACATTGTTAGGTGAACCATGACCCATTGCAGGCATTTCTGGTGTGATTTGTATGGTCAATCCTTCTACGGCTGGCCAGCTCATCATACCAGCTCTCTTGTATACTGTGACTTCAAAATCGTTAATACCTACTTCAGGTGATGCTGTCTGTACTAGAGAAATAAAATGCCCAACATCATTAACACTGAATGATTTCATCATTGCTAATTCTGGAGTACTTACATCCAGATCGATCATCATATCTATATCCTGATTTGCAACAGGATCTGTACCGGTTAAATGAAGATGCCACTTTTGCATATCTCCTGATGGCATCTGAAATACCGTTGAAAAAGTATGTAGGTTCAGATCATTATCACCAAGTATTTCATGGGGAGCACTATGTTCCATGTGATCCATCATTCCACCGCTCATCATTTCCATGTGCATCATCGGCATGATATTGATGTCGGAGTTGGTCACGAGTTCCCCGTCGGTATCAAACAAGCCTACCTGGTAGGAGTTGTACCCAACGAAAAACTCGTTATTGTTTTCGGAGTAGATTTTTACAGACAATGTAGAATTGTCTATGGCTTGTGTCTTGACTAGATGCAGATCAGCAAACGGATCCGGAGTTGGGGTCTCGTCACTTCCACAATTAGTCATTATTCCCAAAACTATGAGAATAGAGAATATTTTTGAGATGGTATGCATTTGTTTAAATCTTTTGAAATTTGGTATTGAAATAGGATTGAAATCAATCCATACAATTTGATGTTCCTAATAAAGAAACATAGTTAACCCTGCCATTAAGCCATGGTTGGGTTCAGTAAAGATTAAACAGATGGTTGCGGCGGTCTGAAAGGTGTGCTTAATTGACCTGTGGTAAGATGGGCTGGTGTATAGGCAATGCTTTCATTGGAAAGATTGCTAGAAAACTTAAATACCGCAATTATCGGTAATTCTGAAATTTCTATTCTTTTAACAAGCTGGAGTTTCTTTTGCTTTTCATTTTCCTGATTCTCGGCTGCCTTCTCAAGTTTTTGCATCAAATAACACTTTCCCTCACAGGCCAACTCAGGTTGATCTTTGTTCTCGCAGAGAAAAGCCGAGATATAGCCCTTGTTCATTTCATAGTCCACCAATACAAATACATTGTAAACTGGCTGAAACAAGTTAAGCGAAACAAGCAATATGGCTATCGTCCTTAATATCACGATTCAAAAGTAAAATCGGTGCAGTAGCAAAATTATGATTTATGTCAAGTATTCAAATGACAAAATCAAAATTCATCCATAGAAGCCTGGAATGGTTATTTAAGCACTCATCAGAGTCATCCGATGGAGGCTCTAATGACAATGTCTTGCTTATAATATGGTCCTGAGCGGTCGCGGAAAATTGTTTACTTAGAAGTATTATTCAAAAGTATTTCTATCTTTTCTTCGGCTTTGTCCAACTCGCCCATAAAGGAGATTTCTCCATTCTTATTCAAAACCATGATCGTGGGGTACTTATACACACCTAGCGTATCCATCATTTCCTGAGTTCCTTTCAGCACTGGGAATGTGTAGTTTTTTTCTTCTATTCTACTAAAAAGTGCGCCAGGTTTGTCCCCACGTATTGGCCTGTTGACGGCATATAGTTCAACATTGGGATTGGACTGATATTTTTCATAGACTCGCTGAGTCTCCGGAAACTGAGACCAACATGGCCCACAGCTTATAAACCAGAAATCAAACAGCACGATCTTCCCATTTAAGGTTTGGTTGTTTACTAGTTCACCTTCTTTATTGGTGAACTCAAATGGAATTATCTTCTGCTCACTTACTTCTCCCGTCCAGTTGCCGTATTCAATTCTATGCCTCCATAAGTCATTTGGCCCCAAGCACATAATCATGGGAAACACCGCTAATAGTAGGAGAGTTTTAAACTTTTTTCTTTCAAAATAAAGGTACCCTGCAAGTGTTCCAAGAATCAAGGTTAAGTACTCAGGAATTTTTTTGATGGGATATTTTATGGTCGTACCCATGGATGTCAAGACGATCCATGCCAACACAATGATGCAAAATGATATGAGTACTCCTTTGCTACTAATCCTCTTGTGAAATAGCAGTAAATACAGATAGCACAGAAGGAAAGTTAGCAGAAATATCGGAAGTATATCTGAACCCGTGGGAAACCCCAGACGATCTTCCAATACTACACCATAGAAGATGCTTAAAAATGTATTAAGGAATACGTAAAGGATAAACATCAATAAGACAATGAGCGAATTGATTAGGTACTTTTTCATCGGTATTTAGGTTGGTTGTTACCTAAAATTAATGAAATTATATTCTCAAGCATAATTCAAGATTGGCTATGCTTGGAATTCCGAGACGAGAAATCCAGGTTGGTAAAATATTATCATCAGAGTCATCGAATGGAGACTCTGATGATATTGTCTTATTTATAATTCAGCTTTGAGTGCAGAGAGTAGCATGTTCACGTGGTTGGCATCTGAGCTTTCTCCCATAATACCTATGCGCCAGATTTTTCCTGCCAATGCACCTAGTCCCGCACCAACTTCAATATTGTATTTGTTCAATAGGGTTGACCTAACTCCAGCCTCATCGATACCTTCCGGCAGAATCACAGAGTTGAGCATAGGCAATCTGTATCCTTCCTTTACCAGAAACTTAAACCCTAATTCTTCCAACCCACTTTTCAGGATTAAGTGGGTTTCCATGTGGCGTACGAATCTATTTTCAAGGCCTTCTTCCAGTACAAGCCTCAGCGCTTCTCTTAGAGCAAACATAGAAGATACTGGCCCTGTATGATGATAAGCTCGTTTCTCTCCAGCCCAATAGTTCTTGACCATAGTCAAATCCAGAAACCAACTTTGTACCTTGGTTTTTCTATTGTCAAGAGCCTCAATCGCTTTTTCACTGAATGAAACAGGGGAGAGACCCGGAGGTGCACTCATACATTTTTGTGTGCCAGAGTATATCGCATCAATACCCCACTCATCTACTTTTAATTCTGTTCCGCAGTATGAGGTGACAGCATCAACTACCAATAACGCTCCGGCATCTTTAGTCATCTTACTGATTTCTTCCAATGGTTGTAATACTCCCGTAGAGGTTTCTGCGTGCACGATGGCCACCAATTTAGGATTGCAATTTTCCAGCGCTTCTTTTACTTGTGCAGGTTCTATGTGCTGTCCCCAAGGCGATTCTACGGTGATAACTTTTGCTCCACAACGCTCAGCGATATCCGCCATCCTGGTTCCAAATACGCCATGAATACATATCACGGCTTCATCGCCGGGCTCCAATAGATTGATCAGGCATGTTTCCATGCCGGCACTTCCAGGTGCCGAAACAACAAAGGTCAGCTGATTTTCAGTCTGTAATGTTTTTTGGGTCATCACCTTGATGTCATCCATCACTTCCAGAAACTCCGGATCAAGGTGTCCCACCAATGGTGTGGACATGGCTTTCAAAACCCTTGGATGTACATCACTCGGGCCTGGGCCCATTAATACTCTTTTGCTGGTATTCAGCTCATTCGTGTAACTCATTCTTAAATTTTCAAATTGATTAGGCGAGCATAATTAGTCCAATTAGGCCCACAAGTAGTAAATAATAGATTGTAGGTATGATTGTCTTGCGCAACACCATTCCTTCATTACCCAGAAAGCCTACAGTGGCTGAGGCAGCAACGATATTGTGTATGGCGATCATATTTCCGGCTGCAGCGCCTACGGCTTGTAATGCCACGATGATGAAGCTTGGCATTTCAAGTTTGCTGGCTACTCCGAATTGGAACAGTCCGAACATCAAATTGCTGACAGTATTGCTACCGGCAATAAATGCTCCCATGGCTCCAATGGCCGCAGTGAAGAGCGGATAAATGGCTCCAACTGCTCCTGCAATCCACTCTGCCATGGCAATAGGCATTCCAGGCAGGTCTCCGGGGTTTGCACCCGAATTGATATAAATACGAACCATAGGCACAGTGAATACAAGCACGAACCCTGCTCCGAGAAGCATACTAGCGCTTTCTGCGAAAGCAGATTTTACGTCCTCTGTTTTCATTTGATGAAGAACAATGGTGATAAGGCCTACCAATAGTAGAATTGTTCCTGGTAAATACAGTGGTGTGCTGGAAGCCGAGATGGATGTTCCAAGTATTTCACCCCAGCTAATTTTTATACTGGTTAAGAAACCCTTTATCGGAAGCTGTGTAAGTCTTGTCAAGACAAGAAATCCAGCTAACAAAAGATAAGGTGTCCAGGCTTTTGCCAGGGACATGCATTTCTCGGTGGAATCTTTTTCCAGGTTCACATTCAAAGTTCCAAACCACTTTTTTGGCCAGTTTGATTGAGCATCAAAATTCCAGGTGTTTTTGGGCATAAGGAAACCATTCTTAGCCGCCAAAACGACAATGGTAATTCCAATAAGAGAGCCAAGAAGAGATGGAAATTCTGGGCCAAGGAAAGTACCTGTTAGTGCATAAGGTATGGTGAATGCCAATCCACCGAAAATGGTGAATGGTAACAATTCCAGACCTTCTTTCCATGATTTGTTTTTTCCGAAGAAGCGTGTCATCATACACACCATGATGGTAGGCATCAGCGTACCGGTGATGCCGTGAAGAATGACAACTTTTGATGTTACCAATTGAATGTAGTCTTCAAATGCCAATCCGCTGGCTGAAAGTTCAGCGTTCAGTTCGGGGCTTTGGATTCCGCCTGCCACACCTACGAGGATTGGTGTGCCCACAGCTCCGAAAGTTACCGCCGTACTCTGCACCATCATGCCCAGCATTACTGCACAGAAGGTAGGAAATCCCAGGCCAACAAGGAGGGGAGCTACAACAGCAGCCGGCGTACCAAAGCCTGCTGCACCTTCGATAAACGAACCAAAAAGCCAGGTGATAATAATGACCTGGACACGTCTGTCTTCGCTAATATCCGTAAAGCCTTCTCTGATTACCTTGATGCCATTGGAGTATTTGAGCAAATTCAACAGGACTATCGCCCCGAAAATGATATAAAGGATGTCAAAAGTGATAAATAGTCCTTGTATCGTTGATGCTAGAATGTAAGTAGCTGGAATGTCCCAAAAAGCAAAGGCAACAACTACTGTTAACAGAAAGGAAATGGGCATGGCCTTCTTAGCGGGCATGCGAAAACCTACCAGCAATATCCCTGCAGATAGAATGGGAACCACGGCCAATAAAGCCAATAGTGATAGTGACATAATAAAGAATGATTTTTAAGTGAGTATTCAGTTGTATAGCTGATTTTTCAATTAGGCGTCAATATATATAATTCTCTAAAAATAAGTTATCCTCACTGTCAATGAATTGAATTTGCAGCCTGCGTGGTGTGAGGTCACGAATGACGATAGGAAATAAATTACTTTCGTCTTGAGCTGTTAATAGAAGGGTGTCTGTTGAAATAAAGTTGATATCCTGAGTGAGTGACCAGGTGGCAGTCAAGAGAGTGTCTGGTACATTGTCTGACGTACTGCAGCCGGGCAGTTCCCCGATAAAGTACAACGTAGAATCAGAAGACGAAACCATGAACGAAAGCATGTTGTTTTCTTCGCATTCTGAAAAAGTTGATGCCTCACCATTGATGGATTGAGCTACTCTTTGCCATTGCTTTTCGTCATCAAATGACAACAACCTAACGGCTTCTTCTTTTGTGACTTTTCGGGTAATGTCACTTGAGCTGCAGGATTGCAGAAGAATTGATGTAATGCTGAACAATAATAAGCAACGAAAAAGTATGGTCATTGAAGGCTTATCTGACTTTGGTGCCTTTTCTATCAAATACCACATAGATTGGATCATCCCCATCATAGCTTTCAAGAGCTTCTTCACTCATTAGAAATACGTTGGTCTCTTTTACAATGTCATTAAACTTGATAGAAACCGGTTCGTTGGTGATTTTAGCAGCACTAGCCCAGTTTAGCTCTCCTGTGCGGTTACAATTGATTAGTACGAAGTTGTTATCAGATTCTGGTGTGTTGCTGAATAAGTAAGCACCGATTTTATCTTCATCATTAGGCACATAACCACCGTTAACCATTAGTGTTTCGTCGTTATAGGTAAATTTGTCCAGTTTGAAATTTACCTTCCATTTGATGGTGCGGTCATTTCCGATCTTGGCCAGGTAGCCTTTGTCTACATCACCCAGAAACTCAAGGCCCAAAGCAAAAATATTGAAAGAGTCATCTTCTGAAATGGCCAGCGTATAAAATTTCGATAACTCATTTGAGATGTAAGTGCTGTCTGTTCTGGCCACCAGATAAATGGAGTCTGCAAGATCTTCGCTTACTCCCCACAAGCTTTTTTGCTTCCAGTACTTTCTGAGCTCATCCCACTTATTCTTTTCCGTATCGTATTCACTTTGAACAGCTTGTCTATATTTTATCAACCCAAACTCGCCTCCGTAGTTGTCCCCAATGAATTTCGGATACTTCTTCGCTCCGGATGTCGTAAACGGCTCTACAAGCGTCGATGCTTGCTTGGCGATATCATCAAGTACAACCAAAACACTATCTGAGAGTGCCAATTGGTAATTGACGTCACCTTCATCCTCTAGTTTTGTATTCAATCTTTTGTCCGTGATGAACTGAAACCTTGTTCTATCAATGATAATATTCAGTAGCCTTTCAGGTAACGGGTCGTCATCCAGCTTGCTCATTTGCACTTTGAGGTTAGGGTCGAGCTCGTTGACCAACTCACTCTCAGTAATGCCACCACCCATTTTGGCCAACTCGTATTTCTCATTCAGTGAAGCATAAGTCTTGTTGAGATTGTCTTTCATCTGATTGACATCTTTCCTAATTACTCGTTGAAGCGCTGCTGCCCAGGTGGAATAGTCCCAAACTTCTATATCATTGAGGTAGAAGTCTGATGCCGTCCTTCCATCTGTGTTGAAATCGTTTATCTCCTTAAAATTTATTTCTGGGCTATAGCCTTTTCTCCCCAATTTACTTACAGCACCCCTTACATTTTCTATAGAGGTATTGATCGAGTCTGTTCTGCTGACCATACCTTCCAGGGCTTCTACTTCTATTTGATTTGCCATCAACGCAAAGTCTTTTTCATTGCCATACAGGGTAGCCAGATGCTTGAATTGCTCAAAGGACTCTTGGTAGTTTCTGTCCCCAATACGCAAGTTTTCGTGAATAATTGCGGCGTACTTTAACAGGTTTTTGAGTGATTCATTTTTCTTTTCAATATCCAGGTGGACATCAGAAAGACTTACACCAAAGTCTCCAGTTCGGAGGTTTCTTCTATAAAATTCCTGATAGTAATCGTCGTTCTTTTTTAGTTCTTTTTCTGTAATAAAACTTTTAGCCTTGGTTAAAAAATGAAGCGCAGAGTCACATGTGGCCAATAGCACCACAGAATCTTCAAGGATATGATAGCCCGCTATTTTTCGCTCATAATACAGGCCCTTCTGAAGATGGGCATTGGCATGCTCAGAATTCTTCGAGTCCCTTAAAAATGCATCAATTTGGGGCATAGCCTGATCATAGTTCTTACTCTTGATCAGTGGAAAAATATCTTTGTATTTTAATCTTTGCGCCGAAGCAAATTCAGTACAGATTATCGACGCTGAAAAAGCGAATAATAGAGAAATTTTTTTCATAGCTAAAATATTCCAGAGTACCTTAATTAATTGATTTAGAGTAGCTCTTGAGTCAACGAAATTAAATAAAATATTCAATTTGATCTAAGTTTAGTCCTGCAATCCTGAAAGTATGGCCCTTGTTGCGAGCGAGTACAAGACGTCTTTTCTTTTATTTTCTTGAAAATTCTTTTTTGAATGGGTCTGCTTTCAGCGAAAGCGAAATCCTTTTCTGGTCTACGTTCACATCTGTCACAGTCACCATTACTTTTTGTCCCAATTTCACCACTTCAGCCGGGTCTTTCACGAACTTATCTGCCAACTGGCTGATATGCACTAAACCATCCTGATGCACCCCTATATCAACAAACGCTCCAAACTTTGTGATATTAGTGATTATGCCCGGTAACTTCATTCCCATTTTTAGATCATTGATGTCATTTACGCCTTCCTGAAATGAGAAAGCTTCAAACTTTTCTCTAGGGTCACGACCCGGCTTGGCAAGCTCGGACATGATGTCGCGCAAAGTAGGTAGACCAAAGTCAGATGTAACGTAGTTTTCTAGCTTAATTCTTTTTCTTTGGTGCTCATTTTTGACCAAATCGGCCACCCCACAGCCCAAATCCCTGGCCATAGCTTTTACCGTGCTATAGCGCTCCGGGTGCACTGCGCTTTTGTCCAGGATGTTATTACTTTCTCTTATCCTAAGAAAACCAGCAGCTTGTTCGAATGCCTTTTCACCCAACCTCGGTACTTTCTTCAATGCGGCTCTATCCTTGAATGGGCCATTCTCATTTCTGTACTGAACGATGTTTTCCGCCAGTTGGGGTCCAAGTCCGGACACATAGGTGAGTAGTTGTTTGCTCGCAGTATTCAATTCTACACCCACAGCATTGACACAGCTTTCTACAGTTTCGTCCAGGTTCTTTTTCAACATGCTCTGGTCTACATCATGTTGATATTGGCCTACGCCTATAGATTTTGGATCAATCTTCACCAACTCCGCCAAAGGATCCATCATACGTCTTCCAATGGATATCGAACCCCTAACCGTTAGGTCTTCATTAGGAAATTCTTCCCTGGCAACTTCTGATGCAGAATATATGGATGCACCACTTTCGTTGACCATGGCAACAACGGTCTCCGACGGAAGCCCGAGTTTCTTTACAAATTGCTCAGTTTCTCTACCAGCTGTACCATTACCAATAGCAATCGCTTCGATATTATATTTCTTCACCATCCGCTGTATTATTTCTCCAGCTTCAACGGCTTTCTTCTGTGGAGGGTGAGGGTAGATAGCTTCAAAGCTCCGGAGCTTGCCTTGTCGATCCAGGCATACCACCTTGCAACCGGTACGGAAGCCCGGGTCAATGGCCATGACGTTTTTTTGTCCCAGAGTAGGCGAAAGAAGCAATTGCTTCAGATTATCAACAAATACGCCGATAGCTTCCAGGTCAGCTTTCTGTTTTGACTCCAATCGGACTTCTGTTTCCAAAGATGGTTTAAGTAAGCGTTTGAACGCATCTTTGGCCGCCAGCTTAACCTGCTCGGCATAGTCATTAGACATGCGAATGATTCTTCGCTTGATAAGTTCTATAGCATCAACTTCATCGGGGCTGATGTCCAGTGAAAGAATCATTTCCTTTTCACCGCGCCTCATAGCCAGTAATCTATGAGAAGGGATCTTTTTAATTGGCTCAGAAAAGTCGAAATAGTCTTTATACTTCTGTCCATGAGTTTCTTTGCTTTTGATTACTTTGGAGGTTAGTAGGCCTTTGGTCATGAATAGGTGCCTCAAGCCTGCCCTTATTTGAGCATTTTCATTGATCCACTCCGCAATAATATCTCGTGCTCCTTGTAGGGCGTCCTCAGGCGTGTTTACCTCTTTTCCTTCGTTGATAAATTTTTCCGCAAGACTGTGTGCGTCACCGTTCCCTTGATTAAATATGGTCTTTGCCAAGGGCTTAAGTCCTTTTTCCCTTGCAATGGAAGCACGGGTTTTTCTTTTGGGTTTATAAGGAAGATAGATGTCCTCCAGATCGGCTAGGGTAAGCACCTTGGAGATTTTCTGTTTTAGCTCAGTGGTCAATTTGCCCTGCTCAGCAATCGACTTGAGAATAAACTCCTTGCGTTTTTCAAATTCCAACAGTTTTGCATGTCTGTCTTTGATGTAGGCTATTTCTACTTCATCCAGGTTTCCGGTTCTTTCTTTTCGGTATCTGGAGATAAAAGGAACAGTTCCCCCTTCTTCCAGCAATCTGATTACGGCATTCACCTGCCCTTCGCCAATCTCTCTTTCTTTCGCAATTATGGCCGCATGATTTGAATTCATATATGATTGAATTAAAATTGAATGGAATTGAAAATGGCGCCAAAAATAAGACTTTGGTGGAATTAATATGAAGGTGATTTTGTATTAAATAGAAATTTATTTGCAGAGCAATGATAAGACCAAAAAGAGAGCTAATAGAGTGGGGTGTAATCATAACGGTATTTCTGGGGTTATACCTCAGTGGGCTTCACACTGACGTCATTGGCTTTGTGCAAAGAGCAGTATTGGCACCTGGTTTTATCAAGCCGGATATTTTGGAAGAGGATGAACAATCTTTAGCATCTTATAATTTTGACTTGATCGATGAGAGCGGAAAGCGGGTGTCGTTTGAAGACTTTAGGGGTAAGACAGTTTTTCTCAATATCTGGGCAACATGGTGCCCGCCATGTGTGGCTGAGATGCCGGATATCAATAATCTCTATGCTAAGGTTGATACTGATAAGATAGCCTTCGTAATGATTTCGAGAGATGATGATTTTAACAAAGCAAAATCTTTTATGGAAAGAAAAGCATTTGATTTTCCAATTTACAGCCAGGCCACACGCCTACCGGAGGTCTTTCAGTCCAATACAATACCTAACACGTACGTCATTTCCCCTCAAGGCAAGATAGTGGCTACAAGGACAGGAATGGCCAAGTATGACAGCAAGGAATTTAGAGAATTCATATCTAGATTGTGAACAAATTCTTTTTCGCATTTTGGGCGCTCTGTTTGTTTTTTAGAACGAAGTGTTCAATTTACGGGGAGATAGGTTTATTCAACTTATTTTTTCGAAATACTGTGCACTTCTGAATTACTAATTTTGTGTATTTCTATTTTTCAATTTTGAATATTGAAATAGCTTTTGATCATTAATGAGAAATGTTCATCAAATTCATTGGTTTGTAAATATTCTTGCGCTCGCCGTTTGTAGATGATGTCGCCAGTAATCAAATATGCTCTTCTTAAATAATCAATAGAAAGTAGGGGCTTTGCATCCAAATTTTCAGCCATGATTCCATAGTATTCTGCCTGCTCAAAGGTCTGATCTAAAAAATTATTCAATTTGTAGTTAAAATCATCAGAGTAGTTAACATATTCTGTCCTGACAAAGTCAGATGGGATGCTGAAGCCGTTTGTTTTAATTACCAATGTTTCTTTTCCCAAGGCATTCATAAGTCCCAGTTCGTAAAAAATATTAGCAATAGTTGTTTGATTCATTGATTCAGATACTATAGCAATTCCAATTGGCACAGAAAGAGCTAAACGCCAAATTTTCGTATGGAAATCTCTTCCTGTGATTTGCGAATTTGCGTCTAATGGGCTTAGGTCTCTTTCAGAAAGGATTCTAGTTTGTTGATCAAGAATTGTATCAACTTCATCTGATCTGGTGCCTCCAAGTTGAGTCATAACAAAAACACCTCTTGGATTGTAATTAATCCAATTTGTTACTACGTCATTTTGAGTAGGGTTGTAAAATATCATTGACTCCTCTTACGGGCTACTGCAACGCCTTTATAAGGGCCAGTGGATTTCTTATGAGCCACAATCTTTCCCTTGTCTCGATCAATTTTGACATATTTTCCTGTTTTGGGATTTTTGACCTGTACGATTCGTTTCTTTTCACTCATAATTTACAAATTAATTGATATCTATTGGATAAACAAAAGAAGGGTCAAAATAGTGTCCCATGAAGATGTTTAAATGAAATTAATTAGGATAGCATGAACCGATTTCTAGGAGCTAAATGTCGTTAATTCAGCATACTTTTGCCCCGTATGAAATTTGAGTTGACCAAATCGGACGGAGCGTCCAGTGCCAGGGCTGGAGTGATTACCACGGATCACGGGCAAATAGAAACGCCTATTTTTATGCCTGTCGGTACCGCAGCTACGGTGAAGGCCGTGCACCAGCGGGAGCTGAAGGAGGATATAAAAGCGGAGATTATTTTAGGAAATACCTACCATCTCTACCTGAGACCGGGTTTGGACATTATCAAGGGTGCTGGTGGTTTGCATAAATTTAATGGCTGGGATCGACCGATATTGACCGATAGTGGTGGGTACCAGGTGTATTCTCTCGCGGAAAAGCGAAAAATCAAAGAGGAGGGGGTTACTTTTCAATCTCATATTGATGGATCGCGTCATATGTTTTCTCCTGAGGAGGTAATGGACATACAGCGGATCATTGGTGCTGATATCATGATGGCTTTTGACGAGTGCACGCCTTTTCCGTGTGATAAGGAATATGCCACCAAATCCATGCAAATGACACATCGTTGGCTAAAAAGATGCTGCGACAGGTTCGAGAGTACTCAGGCTCTATATGATTATGATCAGACACTTTTCCCCATCGTTCAGGGAAGTACCTACAAGGATTTGCGTTTGCAGTCTGCTGAAACAATCGCATCTTTCGAAAGGGAAGGAAATGCTATAGGTGGTCTGTCCGTCGGAGAGCCTGCCGAGGTGATGTATGAAATGACCGACTTGGTTTGTGGGGTGTTGCCTAAAGACAAACCCAGATATTTGATGGGAGTTGGAACTCCGGCCAATATTATTGAATGCATAGCCTTGGGGGTGGATATGTTCGACTGTGTCATGCCAACAAGAAATGCCAGGAATGGGATGCTTTTCACCTCAGAAGGAATAATCAACATCAAGAATGAAAAGTGGAAGGATGACTATTCCCCTATTGATACAGGGCTGGGTAGTTATGTCGATTTGAATTATAGCAAAGCCTATCTGCGCCATTTGATCATAAGTAAAGAAATACTCGGCGCGCAGATAGCAAGTTTGCATAATCTTACGTTCTATCTTTGGTTGGTAAAGGAAGCAAGAAAACATATTCTGGATGGTACTTTTGCTAATTGGAAAATGGCTATTTTACCTAAACTGGAAACCCGACTCTAAGTAGTGCTGAAGCTCAAAATCATAGATCGATATATTCTGAAAAAGTTCCTCACAACTTTTGCTTTTGTGGTGCTTATTCTCAATACGATTATATGTGTGATTGACTACACTGAGAAGAACTATAAGTTTATTGATTACAATGTGCCCGGTCAGGAGATATTGAAGTACTACCTAACCTTCATTCCTTTTATTACTGGATTAGTCACGCCGATCACAGTATTTATTGCAACTGTCTTGGTGACAGCTAGCCTGGCTGTGCGGACGGAGATTATCGCAATGCTTTCCAGTGGCATGAGCTTTAGAAGGTTGATGGTTCCCTACTTCATTGGGTCATCTATGATTGCAATAGCTAGTTTCTATTTAAACGGGTGGTGGCTGCCCGACCTGAACAAATTTAGGATTGGTTTTGAAATAGAATACCTGGAGAAGCCATATTACTATAATGATCGGAATGTTCATTTTCAGTTGAGTGAAAATGATTTCTTATACTTTCAACGCTACAACAACAGAAATCATTTCGCATCAAAGGTGACCTTGGAAAGCATGGAAGGAAATAAGTTGCTTAGAAAACTAACAGCAGAGAAGATGCGGTGGGATACTACTACTGCCAAATGGAAGCTAGAGAAGTGGCACCTGCGCACCATCAAAGATTTTGGAGAAGAATATACCCAAGGTGATAAGATTGATACGTTACTCAACCTTAAACCTGAGGATTTTAGCAATCAATACCGTTTGAATGAGACGCTTACAATTGATGAGTTGGAGGAGTATATTACCGTCTTAAAGGGCAGAGGATCGGATGAAGTGGCTGTGTATGAGATAGAAAAGTATATCCGGTACATGTTGCCATATGCTGCCATGATTCTTACCCTCATTGGGATAAGTGTGTCTGCAGAAAAGTCGCGGGGAGGGACTGGGTTTAAGGTAGCATTGGGTTTCCTTATTGCCTTCGTGTACCTCATATTGTTTGTGTTAGCCAAGGCAATAGCAGAGGCAGGCTCTATATCCAATACTGTCCTTGCAATATGGATGCCCAACATTATTGGGCTTATTGCCGGATTGGTCTTGTACAGGTTTGTACCTAGATGAGCAATATGTACAAAGAAGGCTCTTCAACCCTAAGTGCATATTTGCAACTTCACTTTATTGTTTTGCTGTGGGGGTTCACTGCAATTCTCGGGAAGCTTATTTCTTTGCCTTCTTTGGAGATCGTATTCTTCAGAACTTTGTTCGCATTTATAGCCTTGTACTTCATTGTCAGGTTACGGAGACAATCGCTGAAGCTAGGCAATAAAGGACTTCTCACAATTTTAGGCACAGGTACAATCATAGCACTGCACTGGACGCTCTTTTTCCTTGCCGCAAAACTATCCAACGTGTCTATCTGTCTGGCCGGAATGGCCACTACCTCACTCTGGACAAGTGTTCTTGACCCATTGATAACAAAGCGCAAGGTCAAATATTACGAACCCATTCTTGCCGTCATTGCCATTGTAGGTATCTCGATTGTATTTGATGCTGTGATCGATCATTATGTTGGGTTTCTTGTGGCAGTTTTCTCTGCCATGCTGGCTTCATTGTTTACTGTGCTCAATGGCAAGTTGGTCAAGCATAAGGACTATTTTGTGATTAGTTTCTTGCAAATGTTGGGGGCATGTTTGTCAGTACTTGTTTTTATGTTAATCTACAATATTGGAATTGAGGGCTCTGGGATTAATTTTACTTTGTCCATGTCAGACTTGATATGGTTGCTCATCTTGTCAATGGTTTGTACCGTATATGCCTATTCCATTTCCATTAAGTTGATGCATAGAATATCGGCTTTTGCTTTAAACCTCACAGTCAACCTGGAGCCTGTGTATGGAATATTGTTGGCAGTCTTCATTTTTGGATCTTCAGAAAAAATGTATGCTTCGTTTTATTGGGGCACCTCCTTGGTGCTGGTTTCAGTACTGTTGTATCCGGCATTCTCCTACTATAGTAAGAAAGGAAAGCCCGGCCCTCCGATTACATAGCGATTTGAAATAGGCCTTGAAATTCAGTATCTTGGGATCGAAATTTTATTTCTGACTGACCTAATTTGTCGAGCCATCCCTAAGATCATTGGGATGGTTTTTCTTTGGTAGGAATATTAGGTTTCTTTGGTCGCTAAACCGGAACCAATATGCAAGACAAGCTAAAGAACTCCCTGCAAGCCACCTTTCCCTTTCTCAAGGTGGCAGTTGTATTTTGGTTGTTGTGCATTCTTTTGGTCGTGTTTGTGGATAAGAACAGTTTGCATTTATTCCTCAACCAATACCACTCCCTGGCGACAGATTTCTTTTTCAAATATTACACCCATCTGGGTGATGGCCTCACTCCGGCTATTGTACTTCCTCCACTGATTTTATTGGTACGTAAAAATCTCTGGCGAAATTTCACTTTGGGTGTTCTGACATTCGTATTTGTTCCAGCTATCGTCCAGTTTATGAAAAGAGGCTTGTTTTATGGTACTCCCAGACCCATTCGTGTTTTTGGAGAAGACTCCCTTCACCTGATCGAAGGAGTGGAGATGTCTCACATCAATTCATTTCCTTCAGGGCATTCAGCGGCTATTTTTGCCCTCACAATGGTGGCTGCCTTTATTTTCAAAGAAAATAAAAAGGCTCAAATCGTTCTCGCTATTGCAGCAGTTGTGGGAGCTTATTCCAGGGTCTATCTTTCCCAGCACTTCGTGGGGGATATTTTGGTGGGAAGTATACTAGGCGCCTGTTCTTTCCTTTTGGCATTGATCATTACATCAGCGCTTTGGAAAAAAGCAGAAGCTAGTTAGGCATGTACTTCGAATGCTACTATTTCCTTCCTACGAAGTAGTAAACTATCGATCCGAGGATAGGAAAAAGAATAACCACTACGAACCATAATACTTTTGTATTCGTTGGTAAGCTACTTCTAAAAATATCGACTAAGGCCCATATTACAAATGCGGCGGCTACTAATACTAATATAGTTGACATGATACAAGGGGTTTATTTGTTATTTCCTTCCAATGAAATAATAAAGAAGTGAGCCAATCAAAGGAAGGAGAATAATTAAGATGGCCCAAAGTATTTTTTTATCTCTTTTCATGGTGCCTGTAAAAAGGTCGTATAAACACCAGATGATAAAGACAACTACCAGAATGTATAAAATAGTATTAAGCATAGGATGATGTTTTGGTTTCTGGTATCAATATAGTAAGAATTAAAGCTATAAAAAATGATGTGACCTTAAAGATTGGCTGACTAAGCGCATGATTTGGTGATTATGTGGAAAATGGATTTTACGAAGAACTTCGGAAAATATGGAAAGTTATCCACACTCGGTGTGGACAATTTCCTGATCTTTAGCTCGCATTTGATTGGCACGGCGGTATATATTTGTGCTGCACCGGATTACACAGTTAATCATATACTTTAAAGTTTACAAAGCAATCAAGAATGGGTAGAATAATTTCGATAGCAAACCAAAAAGGAGGAGTAGGAAAGACAACTACAGCCATTAATCTGGCTGCAAGTTTGGCTGCTTTGGAGTATAAAACCCTGATTGTGGATGCTGATCCCCAGGCCAATGCTACCTCAGGAGTTGGGGAGGATCCTAAGCAGGTAGAGGCTGGTATCTATGAGTGCATGGTGGATGGGGTAGACCCTTACGATTGCATTGTGCAGACAGATATTAGCTACTTGGACTTACTTCCATCCCATATAGATTTGGTAGGTGCAGAAGTTGAGTTGGTAGACTATGATGACCGGGAAGGCAAAATGAAAATTGTACTGCAGGAATTGCAGCAGGATTACGACTATGTAATTGTCGATTGCTCACCTTCCCTAGGTCTGATCACGGTAAACGCCCTGACTGCTTCAAATTCTATTATTATACCTGTTCAATGTGAGTACTTCGCATTGGAAGGACTGGGTAAGCTGTTGAACACGATCAAGATTATTCAGTCTAGGTTAAACCCTGAACTGGAAATAGAAGGTATTCTTTTGACAATGTATGATGTGAGGTTGAGGCTATCCAATCAGGTGGTGGATGAAGTAACAACTCACTTCAAATCCATGGTATTTGATACCTTGATACCTAGAAACATAAAGTTGAGTGAAGCACCAAGTTTCGGCTTGCCAGCAATTGTACACGATGCGGAGAGCAAAGGTGCAATCAGTTACCTGAACCTGGCGCGAGAAATAGCCATGAGGTACGAAAAGGCCTATGCTACAGCCTGAGGATGGGAATAAGAATTCCCTTTTCCGTAGAGAAATAGAACAGAGCCTACAGTGTAACTTAGCCAAGGAAATTAACAGTAGAGAGTCATGAGTGAGAATAAACCTAAAAGAAGAAATGCATTAGGAAGAGGCCTTGGTGCTTTGTTGGATGATTCTCCAGCTGAAAAACCAATCAGATCCTTACGGGAAAGAACGGCTGGTCCGGGAAATATACTGGAAGTATCGTTGGATCAGATCGAGGTAAACCCCTATCAGCCCCGTACTGATTTTGATAAAGAAGCGCTTGAGGAGCTCGCCGATTCAATAAAGGTTCAGGGAATAATTCAGCCTATCACGCTTAGGAAACTCAACAATAGTTCTTATCAGTTGATTTCCGGTGAGAGGAGATATCAGGCTTCAAAACTAGCCGGACTCACAAAAGTTCCTGCATACATTCGAGAAGCTGATGACCAGCAAATGCTGGAAATGGCTTTGATAGAGAACATCCAAAGGCAGGATCTTAATGCTATGGAGATAGCTCTGAGCTACAAAAGATTGCTTGCAGAATGCGACCTAAAGCAGGAGCAATTGGGCGAGCGCGTTGGTAAGAATCGATCGACTGTAAATAATTACCTTAGATTACTCAGATTGCCACCTGATATTCAGGTTGCCGTGAGGGATGGTAAACTGTCTATGGGACACGCCAGGGCATTGATCAATATTGAGGATACAGTGCTTCAGCTAGATATTTTTAAAAAAATACTGAACGAAGAGCTTTCCGTAAGGAAAGTTGAAGCACTGGTAAAGCAAGCCGCATACCCGGAAGAAAAAGAAAAAAACGATTCTTCAGTATCTGAAGTTAGATTAGGAGAGATAAATGAATGGCAAGATAAATTGTCGTCACATTTCGGAACCAAGATAAAAATTCAAGCAAAAGATGACGAAAAAGGGGAGATAAAGATACCTTACACCTCTGTTTCGGAGTTAAACAGATTACTGGAGATCATCGATCCTCAATAGTCATGCGTTATAGTATTATTTTTCTTTTTGTATTTTTTGTTTGCATTCAAAATAAAGGCCTGGCGCAAAGGGTCATTCAGTCAGACTCGCTGATTGTCCGAACTGATGCCATAGAGACTTTTCAGAGTATTTCTACACGCGACCCTAACAAAGCTTCTTTATATGCAGCAGTATTTCCGGGTTTAGGCCAGATTTACAATCGTCAGTATTGGAAGCTGCCATTTGTCTATGGCGGGTTGATGATATTCGGCCACTACATCAACAACCGGCATTCACTCTACAATGCTTTCAGAAATGCGTACCTGGCCGAAACCGACAATGACGACTCTACAGTCAATCCTTTCGGTGCAAGATTTGGCTCTGCCACCACATTGGAAAGAAACGCAGAGCAACTCAGAAGAGATCGAGACTACCTGATGATTATTGGCACATTGTATTATTTGATCAGCATAGTGGATGCACACATTTCCGCACACCTAAGTGAGTTCAATGTGAATGACGACCTGTCCTTTGAGGTTCGTCCGTCGATGTACCAGGGAGGGCAATACACCGCACAAAACATTGGCGTTTCGTTGGTCTTTAACCTGAGCAAATAATTGTCCGGTACACTATCGACCCAAAGTTTGATTGAATTTTGATGGTCGTTTGTAAGAAATAATACTTCTTTGCGACCTATAAATCTAAAATCACAAAAGCAGAATGAGAATTGCCTTAGTTGGATATGGGAAAATGGGTCAGCTGATAGAAAAACTGGCTGTTGAAAGAGGAAATACTATTTCTAAAATCATTGACCTGAACAATACCGGGGAGATAAATGAGATCACACCAGAAAATACAGATGTGGCCATTGAGTTTACTGCTCCTGAGTCAGCATTTAACAATATCAGCAGTTTGCTGAAGCAGAATGTACCTGTGGTTTCAGGGAGCACAGGTTGGTTGGATAGAAAAACTGAAATTGATGCATATTGCAAGGAAAGTGACAGGACTTTTTTCTACGCTTCCAACTTCAGCTTAGGTGTTAATGTCTTTTTTAGAGTCAATAAATATTTGGCGGAGTTAATGTCAGGAAAAGGATACAATACGTCAGTTGAGGATATTCACCACATACATAAGCTTGATGCGCCGAGCGGAACGGGCATTACCATTGCCGAGGGAATCATAGAGAAAAACAAGGCCTATTCCAATTGGAAAGAAGGTGTATCGGAAGATCCCAGCGTATTGAGTATCCATTCAAAACGAGAAGGCGAAGTACCAGGTACACACAGCGTGACTTATACTTCGGAAATCGACGATATCAAAATCACCCATGAAGCGCATACACGTAAAGGTTTTGCGATGGGTGCAGTGATGGTAGCCGAGTGGTTGAAAGATAAAAAAGGTGTGCTGACCATGGACAACTACTTAGATTTTAGTTTGTAGAAGTTAGCTATCAGTAATAATTATATATTTGCCGAAAATTTATTCAAATGAGTTCTGAAAATAATACTGAAAAGCCAAAGAAAGGACCAATCAGGGAATGGTTTGATGCCATCCTGTTCGCAGTAGTTGCAGCAACACTAATCAGGTGGGCGTTTATGGAAGCTTTTACCATCCCAACACCTTCTATGGAAAACTCTCTGTTGGTTGGTGATTTTTTGTTTGTAAGCAAAATCAACTATGGTCCAAGAACTCCAAAAACACCTCTTCAAATACCATTAACTCATGCCAAGATATGGGGAACGGAATTGCCATCTTACTTGGATGCCATACAGCTGCCACAGTTTAGGTTTCCTGGTTTTAGTGATGTAGAAAGGAACGATGTGGTGGTGTTTAACTACCCGCCTGAATTTCAGCACCCCGTTGATTTGAAGACACATTATATAAAAAGGTGTGTGGCCATACCTGGAGATACGTTGGAAGTTCGGGATTCACAGGTTTATGTAAACGGCGAAATTGGTGAGAATCCTGAGGATATGCAATATGGATATCAAATAGCGACAGACCAGAACATTAATGATAGGGTGTTTAAGAAGAATGGGGTTTGGGATAAGCGTAAAGTAACTGGAGGATACTTCATTCATGCCAAACCTGAAGATGCTAAGAAGTTCGAGAGCCTTGATTTTGTGAAGGAAGTGGTTCAGTTCAAAGAACCTGAAACCTATGTGAATTTCAGAATTTTCCCTGATGCAAATACATGCCCATGGAATGCAGACTTTTATGGCCCATTGGTTATTCCTGCAGAGGGTATGACTATTGGTGTTGATTCCTTGTCACTGGCCAAATATGGTTCTACCATAAAGAACTACGAAGAACATGAAGAAGTGAAAATTGAGGACAATGTGTTGACCATCGATGGTAGTGCTGTGTCAGAATATACCTTCAAACAGAACTACTACTTTATGATGGGCGATAACCGTCATAATTCTGAAGACTCACGCTTCTGGGGATTTGTTCCTGAAAATCATGTGGTGGGAGAAGCCGCATTTATCTGGTTGTCAATCGATCCAAATGAGAGCTTTTTCAGCAAAATCAGATGGAGCCGATTGTTTAACGGGATCGACTAAGCTCTAATCCAATAAATTTTTATTCTACTTCACTTGGAATTTTTTTACCAATGCCGGGTCGGGTTCCATACCCAGACCCGCTTCGGTGGGGGCATCCACATAGCCATCTTTTAATGGGAAACTCGGAAGTGCAGGATTAAAATCCCGTGCTTTGGATGGATAGGTCTCTAATATAATAGCATTCGATATGGAAGCGAGTGCGTGGATATTCATGTGAGCATATCCGTGTGGTGCCACTGGCACATGATAGGCAGAGCATAACGCTGCAATTTTTCGCATTTCAGACAGGCCACCACCTTTTATGGTATCAATGTTCACGATATCACAAGCGTGATTGTCGACCAGGTCACGCGCTCCCCAACGGGTATATTCGTTTTCTCCTGCTACCACAGGGATGTTCAGCTCTTTCCTCACTTCTGCATTGCCCCGCCAGTCGTCAGGTGCTACAGGCTCCTCAAACCAGTATAAATCCAGGTGTTCCACCATCTTGCCGTATCGTATGGCCTCATAAGCGGACTTGTAGCCATTATTTGCATCTACCATGACGCGCGCATCATTGCCTAATGCTTTTACCACAGCTTCCGTGCGTTCGGCATCTATTTTAGCATCATAATACCCTACCTTCATTTTCACTACCTTGTAGCCTTCCTTCACATAGCCCTCCATTTCGGCTACAAGTTCTGAAATGCCCTTTCCTTCAGCATAGTAGCCACCGGCACCATAGGCAAGAATCTTATCCCTGCATGTGCCCATGACTTTGTGTACAGGAAGGTTTAGCGCTTTGCCAATGATATCCCAAACGCATAGGTCTACACTGCCAATGGCGTGGATCTCTTTTCCTTTGGCCACAGGCTTTCTGTCATGGAAATACATGGTATCCCACATCTCCTCAATATTTAGTAGGTTTTTCCCTCGTAGCTTTTTCGCAAAAGAAAGAATGTCGCTCGTAGAGCCTTTGGTCAATGAGAATCCCGTGATGCCTTCATTGGTGGTGATTTTCAGAAAATTGACGGACGGGTAGCCTCCTCCGGATTTCTTGATGGCGTTCCAGTTGAGCGGTGTTTTCTTATCGAACCTCAGTTTGAAAGTTTCAATGTCTTTGATGCTGATATACTTGAGCGCATCCTGAACTGATGACTTGTGTTCCGGCTCCACATCTGCAAAGCGATTGGCCATGGCAGGGGTAATGGACATGGCTGCTATACTTGCTGCCATCTTTTTGAAAAAACTTCTTCTTTTGGTCATTTTGGAAGGGGTTTAATCAAATATAGCGATTTAATTCCGTCGATTGGAATAGTTTTGAATACAGCAACCCCAGTAAAGCATTTCTTTATTCTAAGCCTCAAAAGAAATAAATACAGTTGAGTTGCCACGTGGCTTTAGCCAAAAGCTCCACAATATTTTTTAGGCTAAAGCCAACTTTCACTATGACCAGAACCGTGGGCTAAAGCCGCACGGCAATTGAAAACTATTTAACCAATTAAAAGACGGTTGCTTTGATTTAGATAAGCCACTCGCAAGTTTTCTATTGGAGCCACTGTTATCTGGCTCAGCCGTTGATTATTTCTAATTAATGCAACGGATTAATTAGTCCGTTGATCCTCCAGTTTTTGCTCTTCTTCATGGATGATGTGTTGGATCTCATCAAATAATTGGTCGAGCGCATGCAGGTTGAAATTCGGTTGGCCTTGAATGGAATCTATCACCGAATAAATATGCCGGATAAGCACCATCTCTTCTTCGATGTTTCTTTTTTTCATAAAGCCCATCGCATTGTAAAGGTGGTCAATGACTATTTTGAGTGAATTGACAGCTTCGACTTCATGATCATGCCTCAACTCATCTTCTGATATTTTTAAATATGTATAGGCCAGGCTATTAATTCCCTTGGCAAACACCAGGTTGAGTTCGTCCACATTCAACTCATGGTTCTCAATATGGCTTTCTAAAATTTTAAGATCTTCTATGGATTTGTCAATGAGGTTTCTTGAAGTACTATCCGAAAACACTTCAATGTCCTGCATTTCCACAATAGCAATATCTATTTCTTTCAGGCAAGCATCTATGGCATTATCATCCGCTGCTTTTCTTGCCGTGGTGAGATGATCATCCGGAGCTGTGGCAAACCACTCATCCAGTTTGTTATTGATCACATGCTGATTAAAATAATAAAGCAGGCCAATTACTGCTAATACCCCCAATAACCTCCATAGTGAACCAGAATTCTTCATTTGCTGATAATTGTGTTATAAAATTATGTTAATCACTTAAAAGTAATGTTTTTTAAAAATTATATCCAACCCATTACCAATTAATACTTGGCAAATCTTTGGATTGTAGGTAGTCATTGGTTTGACTAAAGTGTTTGTTGCCAAAGAATCCTCTATGTGCCGCAAAGGGTGACGGATGGGCAGACTCAAGCACGAGATGCTTTTCTCTGTTAATGATTTCTCCTTTGCGCTGGGCATAGGCACCCCAAAGTAGAAAAACGATATTTTCGATGTTTTCGGAGAGCTCGCGTATGGCAGCATCGGTAAATTCCTCCCAACCTTTGTTTTGGTGAGAACCCGCCTGACTGGCCCTGACCGTAAGGGTAGCATTTAATAGAAGTACTCCTTGTTGTGCCCATCTTCTCAAATCTCCGCTGGCAGGTATAGGTAAGCCAAGGTCATCATTTATTTCCTTAAATATATTCACAAGGGAGGGAGGAGGCTTTATACCCTCACTGACAGAAAAACAAAGGCCATGAGCCTGTCCTGGACCATGGTAAGGATCCTGACCTATAATTACCACTCTGGTCTGATCAAAGGGACATAAATTAAATGCATTGAAGATGTCCTTTGCCGGTGGATATATCTTGTGATTTTGATACTCTTCTTTTATGAATTTAACTAATTGTTCAAAATATGGATTATCGAATTCATTCCTTAACCTGACTTTCCAACTTTCTTCGATTTTTACATCCATAGAGTTTTTAATATCAAAATAAATTGTCGTAATTAGGCATCTAAATTAAGTTGAAATTCATTCATTTAATTAAATCTCTCGTAAAAGAATTTATGGTTTCTGAAATAACCAAAGGAGTAAAAGTAACAGTCGAGACGGAATATCAACCTGAGTATAGTAGCCCAAGACAATTCCACTATGTATTCACTTACAAGGTGACAATTGTGAATCAAAGTGAGCATACGATCAAACTACTTAGGAGACATTGGTATATCAGTGATGCTGGCTACACTGCTCATGAGGTTGAAGGCGAGGGAGTAGTTGGTCAGCAGCCTATATTGGAGCCGGGCAATGATCATCAGTATATCTCCGGTTGCAATCTGAAGTCAGGGATCGGGAAGATGGCCGGAACTTATCTTATGGAGAAAATCATAGATGGAAAGACTTTTGAAGTTTCTATTCCTGAGTTTACTATGATCACCTCTGAGCGATTGAACTAACAATCAATTCTTTATAGTATTTTGCTGGAGCAAAAGATTTTTCAGGCTAAAAGCTATTTTAACTACTGGCTGGAAGCAGTAGACGAGCATTCTCTGCATTCTCCATTTTTATTTGGATTGTATCGAGATGTTATTAAGAAGGACGAGTACTTACCCATATTTAAGGGGTTCGAAAATGTACGAGACTCCCTGGAGCAATCACAGAATCAAATTAAAGTCAATGATCTAGGTGCGGGATCTGTTTTGGGCAATAGTGAACTCAGGAAGGTAGCTCAGATCGCTAAGTATTCCCTAACTCCAGCTCAACAATCTAGGACGTACTATCGGATTATAGAACACCTGGGCTGTTCGACCATTCTGGAGCTGGGTACTTCGCTCGGCATCAATGCCATGTATCTAGCCTCAGTACCGAGCGTAACTAAACTGTTTACAGTAGAGGGCTGTGGAGAAATATCAGCCATCGCCAAAGGTAATTTTGAAAGCTATAGAAATAGCAAAATACAGTTGGTGAATAAACCAATTGATAAGGCTCTGGATCATATTTTTAATCTCACCAGGTCACTGGATTTTGTACTGTTTGATGCCAATCACAGTTATGAAGCCACCATGACGTATTATCAAAGATGTAAGCAACTAGCAAACGAGCATACTGTTTTCATTTTCGATGATATACATTGGTCGGAAGGCATGACCAAGGCCTGGAAGGAAATCCAGGATGAAATTGAAGTGACCTTAACTCTCGATCTTTATGATTTTGGAATAGTGTTTTTCAAAAAGGAATTGGAGAAGGAAGATTATATTCTCATGCACTAGCTAAGCCTTTGACCCAAATGTCATTTGTATTTTTGGGCTTTCTATTCATAAGACATTTTTGTAATTATCATTTGGGGGTAGGTCTTGTCGAGGTGTACTTATGACTGATAAAGGGATCCCTCAGTAATTAGCTGTTCAGCACAATGATTTTATGTTGCTCTCGACCATTGAGCAAATCATGAATTCTATTCAAACCTATGTTTAGATATTGTTATGAGAAAATATATAAATCCCTTAGTGTTTTTTCGCACGCACCGGTCCTTCACTTTTTTTCTAATTGGCATTCTAAGCTTTAGCTGTACGGTAAGGCTTCCTGTATCCGCAATTTATGCAACAGACACTGAATCCAACGAGCTAATCCATTGGCCTGAATTTGTTGATGAAAATGACAGCCATCGCCTTAGGGTAACTGCCATGGAAAACATTGATCAGATGCTACTGTTCGAAGTAGAAGTGACTAACAAAAATCAAGACTCTCTGTATGTAAACCCTCAGGAATGGCAGCTTGATTATCGTAGCAGTAAATACATTTCATCTGTCGACAGTAGCAGCCATCCCCTTAATGGACCGGAAGTAAATAACATATATCAGGGCATAGCCCAGCGCATTAAGGATGCGCGAGATGGAACTACCGCGTTGATCATCGTAGGCATTGTTGCCATAATCGTTATCGCAATAGCAATGGCCGACATTGATAGTGGCAGCTGGCAAGAAGGTTCGAGTGGAAATGGTGGTGGCAGTAACTTCAATTTTTTCTTAAATGTTGGACTAAATTCTTATAGACCACCTCATACGGAACATTGGACTACAAAACAGAAAATAACTTATTATCGGCGAAGGGGTGAAACACTCAAGGATATGGATATGAGTCCTCAGTTTATTCCAAAGGGAGAAAGTCGTCTCTACGGTTTTTTCTTTCCCAGAAAGGAATCTGTTGATTGGCTCACACTTAGGGGCTTAGTCGATGATCAGTCATACACCTGGGAGTTCAAACATGAATCGGCTGGAATGATAAAAATATTGAATTGATTGACCATAAGAAATGATCCTTTTTTGATCATTCATCGAATATCAGTCTACTCTTGGCGTATTTCTTGCTAAACCGCAATTAAAATCTATTTTTGCAGTTTTAGAACGGAGAAAACATTTTAATGGAAGAGGAAGTAGTACAAAGCCAGCCGGAAGAAGCACCAAAGAAAAAAATCTTAGTAGTAATCTTAGCGATCTTATTGGTTGTAGTAGGTGGCGGGCTGATATATAAATTTATAGAGAATCAAAGACTTACTGAGGAACAGGCTCAAACCGACAAAGAGCTGGAAGAAGCGTATTACAGCCTCGATTCTATTGGTGGAGAATTGGATAAGAAGATTCTCGAAATTTCCCAGCTTGGAGGAGAAATAGACACTTTGATTCAGATCAGGGAACAACTGGAGGAAGAGAAAAGGCAATTTAGGACCAGAGCCTATAGGCAAATAGCCGGACTAAAAGATAAAGTGGATGGCTATCAGGAGTTGCTGCTCAATCAGGATGAGGAAATTAAGAAATTAAAACTGCTCAACCAGGAACTCAATGAGGAGAATACCGAACTGAAAACGGAGAAGAATGAGTTGGCAGAATCGATCCGTGATCTGAAAACAGATAAAACCGAGCTGGAGGAAAAAATACAAGTAGCAGGGCGGCTGAAGATCGAGGGGATGAAGATCATCGCTGTTTCCAGTAGGGGCAAAGAAAGAGAAGGGGAGTTCAGAAACCGTCACGTTGACAACCTTAAAATCCAATTTAACATCAGTGAAAACAAAGTAGCCCCAATAGAGGGCAAAGACATCATGGTCAAGGTTACTGCGCCTGATGGCAATGTTCTATTTGATGTAGCTTCAGGTTCCGGCTCATTCATTTTCGAAGGCAGGGAGATGTTCTACACGGCCAAGCAAGAAATCCTCTACGATAGAAATGAGCAAAATCTTACTTTTCTATACAAGAAAGGTAGTGACTATGCTATTGGCAAGCATAAGATTGATGTTTACACTGATGACTACAAAATGGGAAGCGGTGCTTTTGTGATCAAATAGATGATACAAGATTTCGCATCAAGTACCCAAGACACCAAACTGATAAATCGTTTTTTCATTGTACTCTTCTCCAGGTCTTAACACCGTAGATGGGAAATGAGAGATGTTGGGTGCGTCTGGGAAATATTGCGTTTCCAGACAAAAACCATGATAGGCTTTGTAGAGAATTCCATCTATTCCTTTTTCATTTTCAACATAGCCTGCAGTATATAGTTGTACTCCAGGGGTGGTTGAAAAAACAGTCATTTCTCTGCCGGATTTATCGGAATAGGCTGTTGCTATTTTCTTCAATTCTGAGGAAGCTTCCTTTTTCAGTACAAAATTGTTGTCAAATCCCATTTTTAATGAATGGTCTCCTTTCTTTAGGTTTTCACCAATAATGGATGGAATACGAAAATCGAAGGCACTTCCTTCAACTTTCCCAAACTCACCGTTTGGCACATCACCATCTTTAACGGTATGTTCCTCGGCTTCTATTTGTAAACCGTGATCTAAAATATCAGATTTTCCACCATCATTTAAGTTGAAATATGAGTGGTTTGTCAGGTTGATAATCGTGGGTTTGTCCGTAATGGCTTGGTATTCTATTTCCAGAGCATTGTCATTGTTCAGGGAATATATCACTGTACAATCAAGATTTCCCGGGAAATTCTCATGACCATCAGGGCTGAAATGTTTTAATACAACGCTTACCTTATTCTCGTTTTCAATGGCCTGAGCATTCCAGATACTAGAATGAAAACCCGTAGGACCACCATGGAGATGATTTGGCCCATTGTTCACAGCTAGTTGATAGTTTTTTCCGTCTATGGAAAATTTCCCACCAACTATTCTATTAGCAAAGCGCCCTACGAGGCATCCGAAGAAATAGGGGTTTTCCAGATATGGTTGCAGTGAATCATATCCCAAAACAACCTGTCCTGGGTTGCCATCCTTATCAGGGGTTTTTATAGAAGTAATGATGCCACCATAGTTGATGATCTTCAGCTTCATGCCATTATCATTGGAGAGTGCAAACTCGTTAACATCAGAACCGTCATTGGTTTTCCCGAATTTATTTTCTTCAATATTCATGTTTTATTCTTTGTCTTTGAAGAGTTCTTCAAGTTCATTCAGTGTCCAGTTCTTTTCCCTACCTTCTTCCTCCGCTCTTACATTCCGTACTCGTGCAGCACGTACTGTTCCTCTGTCGTTAAATTCTTTCCTTATATAGCTCATTACATCGGCAATCCATTGATCGTCGTTATTCTTCATTGGGATCATTACGCCGGTGTATGCTTTGCCATCAAGAGGTCCAGTTAATCCGTGCAGTAGTATTCGGCTTAGTATTTCATGTCGTCCCAGCACGCGTTTCGATTCCCTGAGTGGCGGAGCAAGGTCTCCTTTTCCTTCGCCATTGTCTCCATGGCATTCAGTACAAAGACCCTTGTAAATATTATACCCCCTGATAATAGATTTCCTGTCGTTTGATCTTAAGAGCTTGTATTTCTCCTCAAGAACTGCCTCTTCTTCGGGTGTGTCTATGAGGCCTTCCTCACCGGTATAGGCTATCACCATATTGTGACGGTCGTTTTTCATGATCTCATAGATGATGCTTTTGGCCTGCTCACCCTTGTGGCCTTTTAGAGATAATAAAACCTGAATTTGTACGTCTTTGCTCGGATCTTCGATCATTTCAGTTACTCTTTCAAAGGCCTCAGAGTCATTGGTTTTCAAAAATGGTTCAGTATTTCTGAGTGCAGCACATCTTACTCTATAATCATCATCTTCCAGCAGTTCCAAAACTAAATCTTTGTCAAGTGCATCTAGTCCCTCCAGCGTCCATAGCGCATGTAATCTTTGAATGCCATAATCCTTATTTGAAAACATAGAACCGAACAGGGGTTCGTTATCGCGTGCCACTTCTTTTAGTCGTGGAATCACACTTTCATCTCGTCTAATGACCAGTAGCTTCTGTGCGTTCATTCTATACCAGGCATTTGGATGTAGCAAGTATTCTACTAGTTCTTTCGGGCTTTTGTCGCCTAGCTTTATTTTTTTGGAGGGGCTAAAATCCTCGTGTACTATTCTATATAGCCGGCCCCTTCCAAAGTTTTTGTCCAGGCCTTTTCTAGCTACAACCGGACGTAAGAAGCTGCCTTCTCTTACCCAATTGCCTTCCTGGATAATTCCACGATACATATCCAGTACATAGAGGCAGCCATCCGGCCCGACTTTAGAATCAACCGGTCTGAAATTCATATCGGTGGAGGCCAGAAATTCTGACTCATGGTAGGCATTGGTCAGCACGATTTTCCCATCGATGTTGTTGACCTTGGCGCGTCGAATCAATCGACCAACCGGTTCAGGAATGAACAAATCCCCCACGGCCGGTAATTTGTCTCCCAGGAATATAGACTGCCCGCAGACACCAGTGAAGTGATTTAATGTGCCATCTTCTCTCAGTCTCTTCGTTCCTCCCTGTACATCCGGTGTGCCCACTATCGGCCATGGCTGCTTAAAGCCATCTGCTAGTTGGTCTTTCATCGTAAACTCTCCATAGAACGGATGCCGCTGAAAACCAAGGGATGGTACTTCCCCTCCTGCGAGGCTATAAAACATCCTTCCTATCTCATCCTGCGTTAGTCCCCACTGACCGAAAGGTGCATCTTTCAGGGTGTCTATCTCCAAGGCCTCATTTCTATACCGGAAACGAAAAGAATTTCTAGTCACATAAAGCCAGTTGTCAATATTCCAGAGCATACTGCCTGCCTGGTGTTCGAGGTTTCTATTGTCGCGTTTGGGTACTTTGTGCAATAGTTTTTTCTTATCCGCTTTGCCATCTCCATTAGTATCTTTGTATAGCCACAAGCTGACATCATAGGTTTCTGAGACTATCAGCCCATCATCAACGGGTAGGATAATTCTGGGCAATACCAGGCTATCGATGAAAACTGTGCTCTTGTCCATCTTGCCATCATCATTTGTATCCTCAAGCACTAGAATTCTGCTCCAGGCTTCATCTTCATCTGTGCCGTCTATATCCTGCATGTAGGTTTCCATCTGTGCTACATATAACCTTCCGTTCGCATCCCATTCCATGGCTACAGGTTCGTTGATCATCGGTTCGCTGGCTACTAGTTCAACACTGTAACCTTCGGGTAGATGGAAGGTTTTCATACTTCCCTCAGGAGATAGAAAAGTAGAAGGTGCGTCTTTGATTATTTCTGGTTTTTCGTAGGCTGCTTTTCGAGCCTCTTTGTTAGTACAGGAAAATAGAAAACTACATCCGAGCAAAAGCTGTAGGATTAGAAGTGAATATAAATTTGACTTCATTTCAGGAGTTTAGTTGATGGTTAAAATAATGAAACAGGGAAGGGAAGTCATCATTTTAGAAGGCGCCAAAGATTATGAATAACTAAGTGAATTGCAAATGGGTACTACTAAGGAATAGTGGTATATGCTAATGACTAAACCTTTTGGGATTCCAGCGGGAAATGGCGGTGAGTGCCCTCTTTAATAAATCATATTGCAGGCTAATGTAGAAGAGGTATGATAGTATCCATATTGCCATTATATTGAACCAAAAAGTATCTATATCAATGGTGCCGACTGTTTTCACCGGGGCGTAAAAATGAGCTCTTCCGAGCCTGGAGTAGGGCTTCTTGTAAATAGGGTCTTTTTTCTGGATCAGTCGTGCACGACCTCTGAATATTTTTTCAATCTCGTCACGCTTGAGCACCATGGTTCCCAGTGCTTTGTTATGAAACTGCTGTTTCAAGGCTAGCAACCCGTCTTTACCAATGCTGTCAACGACCTGATTGTATTTGTTGTCCCTTTCTTTATTGGCTTGCCGCATTTTTTTCCTAAACTCCTTTTTGTTCCTTTCCAGGAAAGAGCTGGCTTGCTTGTATACGCTGCTATCAAAGTTTGAAAACGTGAGGTCGTTCAATCTGTTGAAGGTAATGCCACTGTTCTGATCATCCTGTTCGTTTCCTCGGTTCATGATACGTAGTTCGTTGTTGAGCAGCCTTAGTGCCGGAATGGCCCGTACAGAATCTTTATCGTTGATGGCTGCCAGGGCCAGATCCAGTTCTTCCTCTATTTCAGGTATCAGATAGGATGCTTTGAAGCTATTGATGCTGATTTGCTGATCGTAATCATAGAATAGCTTTTGGTATTCATTGTTTTTGTATTGCTCCACCGCGAGCGCCTCATAGGCCCACCTGGAGGTCATAATATTGCCCACAAAGGGTACACCTATTTCGCGTTTAATGTTGACGTGCAACTCATCAAACTTTATCATGGCACCACCTAAGAGTAATTGGGGCACCAAAATAAGCGGAATCAATATATATATTGTCACGATAGAATTGAGTCCGGATGATATATTTAATCCCACCATGTTGGCGAAGCATCCTGCTGAAAACAGGATAAGCCAGTAGCTGAAGGTCATGCCTTTGATCTCCAGGATCAGGTTGCCTACCAATACGAATATCAGCATTTGCACAGCTGTTAATCCAAAGAGATATATGATTTTGGAATTCAAATAGCTTGACCTGCTGAGGTTCAAAAACGATTCACGCACCAGTATTTTTTGATCCTTGAAAATTTCTTCCGCACTCACTGATAGTCCCATGAATAAGGCCACTACCACGGACATAAAGAGGTAGATGGACAAATTTTTATTTTCACTGAAAATATATGCGTTTCCGGCTGAGTATTTAGACAAGAAACCAAGGATAACCGCTAGCAAGGGCGGCTCCAGAAGATTCAGCAGAATATATTGCTTGTTCGTCTTTTTGGCCAGTAGGGTCCTTTGCAGGAAGAGAACCAGTTGTTCTGCCTTTTTAGGAATCTGAAAGTTGGTAGGGGGGAGGCCCGGTTGCCACTTTATAGACTTTAGCTTTGGTAAAATATTCTCCCTGTATTTGGAGTACCAAACTTTTGGTGCGACCTTTCTTTCAGGAGTAGAATCACCCCGCTCGTTGATCTGATTTGCTTCAATTATTTGTAATAGCTGTTCGGTTATCACATTGCCACAGGTACGGCACTCGCTTTCGGCAGCATTCACCTGAGTATTCATTGTTTTGAAATAAACAATCGAATCAACAGGATTACCATTGTAGATGGGGTAGCCACCCCTGTCCAATATCCACAACTTGTCAAAGAGCTTGAAAATGTAGGAAGAGGGCTGGTGGATAATGACCATAACCAACTTGCCTTTTCTCGATTGCTCTTTCAGCAATCTCATCACTTTTTCAGAATCCATCGAAGAGAGCCCAGACGTGGGCTCATCAACATAAAGAACCGACGGCTCCCTCATGAGTTCCAGTCCAATATTCAGCCTTTTCCTTTGTCCACCACTGATAGACTTGTTTAGCGGATCACCGACCTTTAGATGGGCTATCTCGATGATGTCCATATCCCTCAGTACCCTGAGCACAATGGCCTTGATCCGATCTTCGGAAAAGCCACCAAAGCACAGCTTGGCGTTGAAGTACAAGTTTTGGTAGACAGTCAATTCTTCAAAAAGCAGGTCATCCTGAGGTACGTACCCGATCACACCCTCCTGGACGCATTTAGCGATGCTATGGCCATTGATCTGAATCTTTCCATGATCAGGGCTTATCTTACCACTTAGGAGGTTGATAAGGGTCGACTTACCGGCTCCACTGCCGCCCATAATGCCGACCATAGTTCCGGATTCCTCATAGAAACTGAATGGTTTGATGCCATTGTTGCTGTTTTTGAATGAAAATTCCATCTGATCCCCGAAGAGTACCGTTTTGATTTTTTTCTCATTCAATAAAAATTTCTTACTGACATCCGACTCATAGATAGGATTTATCTGTGCTCCTTTTATGATGGCCCCAGGATGCAAGATGTAAGTCTTGCCAGTGCTCATCTTGTTGCCCTCCAAGTAGAGGTTTAGCGGGCCTATGTAACGACACACAAAAAGCTGAACGCTCTTGATATGGAGCATTATTATTTTTCCAAAAAGGTGTTCTTCATATATGTGCCTAAATTCATCTACGCCGGGAATCTTCTTATTTTTCATCATCCAGGCCATTTCTTCCGGCCATTCAGTCATCCTGTTGTCTATGATTAGGGCACAATCACTACTAACACTCTTTAGATCATCATCCAAAATGAAGGATTTTATGTTGGTGATCTCTTCACTGGAAATATTGAAGTTGAGGGCAACTAGCTGGATAAAGTCAGCTTCCTTTTCAGAAACCTTATTATCGGTATTGATTAGTTCCAGTAGTTGGATAAAGAGGATTACCCGCTCGTTGCTAATAAGTTCAGTATTAAGCTGTGTACAGATTTTGGTGACCTGAATAATATTCTTGGTCTCCAGCTCCATTACTTTTTCATTGGATACACCGGTGGACTCCCTGCGGTAGAAGTCTACATAGTCTTGATAAAGCTTGAGGTATTTTCCCGATAGTTCCTGGTTGAGCTGCTTTTCAAGGTAAGGTTTTACAATCATATTTCCAGTATCAACCACCTCATCCTTTACGCTTTCGATTATTGCGAAAAGATGCATCAGGGCGTTGATAATGGATTCGCTCATATAGGTATTTAATTGAAAAAGGGCGTATTGAAGATTATCGCCTCAACACACCCTCTCACGTTTTGTGTATAATTTTATTTATTCAAATGCTCTTTAGTAGCTAGAAACGGCTCCCCCTCTCAGACTTCCAACTCCCGACTTCCCACTTCTAACTTCCGTCTTCCAACTCCCAACTTCTGTCTTCCCACTTCTGTCTTCAGTCTTCCCGCTTCCCACTTCTGTCTTCCCACTTCTGACTTCCCACTTCAGACTTCCAGCTTCAGACTTCCAGCTTCCCACTAACCCACAATTTCACTTCTGGTAGACTCTACGTTTTCTAGTATATCACCTAGCTGTCCTTCTGTAATTCCCGCACCTTCGATTACTCCGTCATAGATAAGGTTCATAAACCTGATCAAAGGTAGGATAGACTTTACATCAGAGTCGTCCTTGTAGTTTTCACAAAGTTCAGCAAGTTTCTTAGCAGCAATTTTTTGGTTGCCCACTATATCCATGATCTGCTTGTCATAATTACTGGAGATAGCCAGGTTTGATGTGATGTACAAGCTTTCGATCCAGCTTCCTGCTACTACCAACAACGCCAATTTACTCTCACCAGCCTGGTTTAGCTGCGCGTGGGTATCATAAAACGATTGGGTAATGATGTTGATCAAAGAATCCTTTTCTTCAATATTAGTTTCAATCCTGTCTGCCATAGACTGAGTAAAAACATTAGGAATTTCCAATCCGTCAATCAATGTTTTGGATGCTTCCAGGAGTTTCAGCGTCTCGTCTTGCCTGTTGTAAGTGCTGGCATAACTGAGATCTGCTCCATACACACCGAGGTTTAGTGCTTTGGATTTTTGTGTCTCATACTTTTCTACATTGCCAGGGTCATTGGTGATGGCCAATACAAATGCCGCTCCGGCACCTTGAAGCAATTCCGTCACCTGGTATGAAGTAGGTATTGGATATTTGAACTCAGTTTGAGCAATTTTATTTATTGTTTCTTTCTTCTCCTCTGTTTCATTTGAAGCTTGTTCTGCTTTCTTATTGCCGCTGCAACTAAAAAGTACGCCTGCAACGATAATAAGAGCTAAAGTTTTAATGGTGATCTTGTTGGTATTGGTCATGTCTAAATTCGGTTTATTAGATAATTAATAAATGTAAGCAAATATATTTTAATTCCCCAAGAGGGTAAATTTCTATCCGTGGTTTTTACCTATCGGATGTCAACCTTTTGAAAGATAGTCATCCGAGTATTTATCTCTCGTTGCATGCCTAAGTTCCAATTGCTGTACCAGTTTTATTAAATTGCTTTAAATGAGATAGTTACAAATATCTGCATTAAAGACCGTTATAAGTAAGTGTCCAATATATTGACAGTCGTGTAGCATATTTGGACAGTTGATCATGCAATTGTAAAGGTTTGATGGTTTCAGACTCTTCGCCTTTTCGGTTTAGTGATCGGATGACTCTGTCGGACCACTGGTATTCCCGGCTGCTTGTCCGTCCACTGACGGATGCCGGGATCCCTTAGAGTGGTGCAAGACCCCATGAGATCCCAGAACAACTTGCCTGACGGTAGTTGGGGGTCTGGGGATTATTCCATTTTTTTGCCGTCACTGCGATCCCGACACTTGCTGGCGCGCATTTGCAATGCGTGCCTCATCTAAATGATACGCGTTGCAAACGCGCACCAGCATCGCTAGTCCCTCCATTTCACTCATATCGAATCAACCTCGCCGGATTCACCGATGATGCTCGCCAGCTCTGCCAGATAATGGTGAAGGCAGCTACAAAAACAGTTAGCCCGCAAGCCACCGCAAATACCCACCAGTCTTGATTGATTCTATACGGATAATTGCTGAGCCACTTGTCCATGAGCACCCATGCAATAGGCACGGCCAGGATGGACGAGAGTGCTATATTTTTGAGAAAGGGTTGTGCAAGTAGACGCAATACTTCCAACGAGGAAGCTCCCACAATTTTCCTTACCCCAATTTCTTTAGTGCGTAGCTTGATGGCGTGAGTGGCCACTCCAAGCAGACCAAGACATGCTATGAGAATTGCCAGCGAGGTAAATGACCCTATTAGTGATGCAAAATCATCATCTTCTGCATACTGCTCTTCATAAACGTTATCTAATAATTCTACATTCCACTTGGAATCGTCCATTTTTTGGACTTCCCGTTCTACGAACTCTACAGTAGAAGCAATATCATCCGAAGAAATTTTTATGAGTAATTTGAACCCAAATGTACTCCAGAAGAAACCCATAGGAAGAATGGGGTGGTTTGTTGAGTTCAGATGAAAGTCTTTGATTACTCCGATTACATTTATATTTTTATTTCTCCATTTTCCCACGGCTCCTATGGGATTTTCTAATCCAATGAGTTTTACCGCTGATTGATTCAAGACTATACTTTGTTTGCTCAATGAATCATTGTACTTATCAAAGGTTCTGCCTCTTTCAAAATACCGCCCGGCGACAAGTTCAAGGCCCAGGGTTTCTTTGTAGTCTTCATCTGCTCCTATGGGTGTTAAGCTGTGTTCCATGCCATCAAAGGTGCAATTTAAGAAAGCCGGTATCTCAGCGGTTCTATTCTCACCCGGTGTAGAATATGCACCAACGTGACTCACATTGTAAACCTTAGGGTTGGCTAATAATGTACGCTTAATCGCATCTACTTTTTCTATAGGCAGATTAAACCCAATTGATATCAATGAATGGTCCTTTAGATCGAGCCCTAAATCCATATTTTTCATATGACTGATCTGGCGAAATGCAGTGATAGATCCAATTACTAAAATGATGGTGACAGAAAATTGGATAACCAAATTGAATTTTTTCAAATCATGTTTATTTGAACTTCTGCTAGAGATACCTTTAATAGCCATCGCAGGTTTAAAAGATGATAAATACAAGGCCGGAAATCCACCAGAAGCAAGGCAAATAATTATCAGCCCAACTAACATAAGCAGAAATGGTTGTGGTTGGAATAAGTGTTCAATATAGACTTTGGTGTCAATCAATTCATTGAAGTAGGGTAGTACACTGTGCGTAAATATTATTGACAACACCAAGGAGAAAATACATAATAGAGCCACCTCACCTAAGAACTGAACAAAAACATCATTCCTGGAAGCACCACAAACTTTTTTGACACCAACTTCTTTGATACGTTCAAAATATTTGGCGTTGTTGAGGTTGATAAAATTGATGCAGGCCAGAAGAAGCGTGAAAAAAGCTATTGTTGAATAGGCTACTATTTTCTTCTTATCGCCCTGCTTCGCTATTACTGATATCAGGTTTTCATCATTCATGTAAATACTGTTTAGTGGTCGCAAGTGATATTTCAGACCTGATTTTGGTATGTATTTCTGATGCTCCTCCGGAATATGTGTCCAAATTGTTTGCTTGATTTTTTCTTCTAGGTTGTCAATGTCTGCAGACTTGTTGAGCATTAAATACGTAGAATGCGTGCGAGATTCCCAAGAATTAATGCCACCACGTTGGATATACTCAGGATGATCTTTCAGCGTTTCATATGAAACTATGGTTTTGAAAGGAATGTGAAAGTTTGTGGTCTCCTTAACTACTCCTGTGATAGTAACCTTTTGGTTTCCGTTAAAGAAAATTTGTTTTCCAATTGCATTTTTATTTCCAAAAATGGTTTTGGCTAAATCATCCGTTATCACAATGCTATACTTCTGTGTCAAAGCAGTTTTAGGATTTCCAGCTACAAACTCGAAGGTGAATGAATCAAAGAAATCGCTATCCGCAAATAGCTTTCTTCCAGCATCGTAAAAGTTTACTATGCCGTTAGAATTTACCGTATAAACCTGGCTCTTACCATCGCCCATCGAGCGGAATCGTACTGATTTTTCAACCTCAGGCAAAGACTCCTTCAATAGGGGGCCAATCATGGCTGACATAAAAGCTCCATTTGTGGCTTGCTCAGTAGTTTGTTCTAACCTATAAATTCGATCACCCTTTTCGTTAAAAGAGTCGTAGCTGGTTTCGCGGGAAACCCAAAGCAGGACAAGCAAGAAAACGGTTAAGCCGGCAGTCATCCCAAATAGCTCAATGAATGAGCTCAATGGTGACCTTACAAAGTGGCGGTATGCGAGTACTATAAAATTTTTGAACATATTCTTTTCGTTTAAAAGCAATGAGTGATCGGATGACTCAGCCTGATATTTAGGTAGAGACTTAGACTACTGCTATCCCCGAGAGTTAGTCATCCGATCACTGTGTTATTCCCGGCTGCTTGTCCGTCCACTGACGGATGCCGGGATCCCTTGGAGTGGTGCAAGACCCCATGAGATCCCAGAACAACTTGCCTGACGGTAGTTGGGGGTCTGGGGATTATTTTCTTTTTATGGCGTCACTGCGAGGAGGTACGACGAAGCAGTCTCTCACAGTGAGATCGCTTCACTCTGCTCGCGATGATGATTTTACAAAAAACCGACAGATCCCGGAACTGGTCCGGGAATGTCTGGGAATTATCCTGGTAAGTTAGTATTCATTTCACACTTACTACAGGACACTAGTCGTTCTGTTTTCTATCTCCGTATTCGAAGATCTCTGCTATTTTTCCATTCTCAAAACGTTTGAATTGCATTGCCTGAAATGCTTTTTCTCTTCCTTCCATTTTTCTTTCGAACATGGTGGCAACCCAATTTCCTCTGGCCATTTGTAAAACTATAGAATCGCTCTTGCTCCCGGCATTGAGGTAATTTCTATGGGCATCCACATTCCAGGTTTGTCTACTCTGTTCATTTCTCCCTATAAAATCATCTGCTAGAATATTGTCTATGTCTACTGGGTTGAGCTCATGATAGGTGGCAGAGGTTTCCAAATTATCATTTCTATTTTCATAAGCGGATAAAATGACAGTCGATAGATAGGTGAGCTTCCATATACCTTTTTCTTTTTCAAGAATGGATGTGTGTCTTGCTTTCCGTAGTGTTTCTCCTTCTTTACTTTTCAATTCCATATCATATACCGCCCAGGCACTTTGACTGTAGATTTTAATGTTGAAGTTTGAATTAACCTCTTTGTTGCCTGTAAGCTCAGGGTAATTTTTGAAGTTGTCCGTATATACTTTTTTGCGGCTTTCCCATCCTTTGCTAAAGTTGTTACCGCCGGGTGCGGCTCCAATTCTTACGACGTTTTCATCATTGACCCATATGGCCGAAAGTCGGTTTATATCCTTGGCGTGATAAGCGTCAGAGGATTCCTGTATGGCTGCTTTTACCGCTTCCATTTCTTTGTTGACATCTGCTTTTTCCCGATAGGCACTTCCTACGAACAAAAAGAGCGTTGATACTATAATCAATGCAAATAATCTAATCAATAGATTTTTCATAATATTAGGATTTAGGTGAGAATAATGATTTATTGTTCATTCTCCCCAATGGCCGTACCAAGATTGTAATTGTCATGTAATCAGATGGTTAGGAATATAATAAACTTCTCATACCCTCCAAACTGTCCAGATATTGGACAGTCGTGTCCATGTTTTGGACAGTGGTAAACTAATTGGAGCTTCCTTTCTCAGGAGCGGAGTGGTGCAAGACGCCAAGAGACCCCAGAACGGGTCTGGGGATTATTCCATTTTTTTGCATTCACTGTAATACCGTTTCTCTCATCCGATCACTGGTATTCAATTTTGACAATGAGACTCTTCGTTGCACTCAGAGTGACAAGGGAACATTGGATATCAATATTGATGGGAAGCACCTACTTTGTCATTCTGAACGGAGTGAAGAACTTGCTGGCGCGCATTTGCAATGCGTGCCTCATCTAAGTGATACGCGTTGCAAACGCGCACCAGCATCGCTAGTCACAACATTTCACTCATACCGAATCAACCTCGCAGGATTCATTGAAGATGCCCGCCAGCTTTGCCAGATGATGGTGAAAGCTGCAACAGCAACGGTTAAAGTAATTGCTACCCCGAATACCCACCATGGTAAGTCTGTGCGATAAGGGTAATTATCCAACCAGGCTTGTATTGCTAAAAAACCTACTGGAACAGATAATACTGCTGAAATAGCAACAATCTTTATAAATGGAGTAGTCAGTAGTTTTAAGACTTGAATTGAAGAGGCGCCCATGACCTTACGAATACCTATTTCCTTAATGCGGAGTTTTATTGCTTGAGTAGCAATACCAAGAAGACCCAGACAGGCTATCAAAATAGTGAGTATTGTAAAATAACCTATAAGTGATGCAAAGTTTTCTTCACCGATATATTGTCTCTGATACTTGTCATCTAAAAACGTAATTCGCGGCGTACGACCTGTTATTCTATTGCATGTCGTTCTTACAAATTCGATGGTAGATGCTACGTCATTTGAAGAAAGTTTGGCAATAAATTGATATTTGCTTCTGGCGGGAATTAAAACCATCGGAGCAATGGGGTGGTTTACAGAGTTTAAGTGAAAATCTTTAATTACTCCAATTATTCGAAAAGTAAGCTTGTCGACTTTGGCAGATACACCAATTGGGTTTTCTAATCCAATGTTTTTTACGGCAGTTTCATTCAATACTATATTAATAGTTTTTATGCTATCAGTCCAATGGTCGCCCGCCCTGCCTTTTTCAAAAAATCTACCCTCCAGTATTTCTAATCCTAATGTTTCGCTATAATCTTCATCAACTGCTACAAACGACAATGAATGGTTGATCCCGTCGAATGTTAACGATCTCAGTGTCCAGTCTGTAGACCTATTTTCACCAGGTATAGAAACAAGTCCAGCATGAGTCAAGTTTTGCACCTTTGGATTAGACAACAGGATGCTCCTTATTGCACTAACTTTTTCGGGAGAAAGTTTTCCAAGATTTGCTATGGCTATCCTGTGTGCTTCGTCCTGGCCAAAGCCGAGATCTACATTTTTCATAAAGTTGACTTGACGGTAGGCAGTAATGGCTCCAGTCAATAGCATTATGGTTATTGAAAACTGAATTACGAGGTTGATTCTCTTAAAATTGAAGTTTTTGCCTGAATTTTTAGCTACTCCCTTGATCGCTAACACGGGTCGAAATGATGAAGCATAAAAAGCCGAAAATCCACCGGAAGTTAGACTAATCAACAATAAGCCAATGCTCATTGAAAGGCATGAGTAGGGGTGAAAAAGTTGATTAATCGAGAGCTTAGTATCAACCATCTCATTAAATAAAGGCAAGATGCTATGCGTAAATATTATGGCCAGAATTAGGGAAACAAGACATAGCAATGCGACTTCACCCTGGAATTGCACAAATACTTCCATTCTTGAAGCACCACAAACTTTTTTGATGCCAACCTCTTTTACCCTTTCAAAATATTTTGCATTGTTTAGGTTGATAAAGTTTATACTGGCCAGTAACAAGGTGATAAAGGCTATGGTGGAATAAGCGACTATTTTTTTGCGGTCCCCATGTTTCGCTAAAAAGGTGTCTTTTACATCACTATCATTTAAATAAATATCTGTGATCGGGCGTAACTGCGGTTTAATGTCTGACCTGGATATGTTCTTTTTATATTTTTCTGGCAGGTGCTCCCAAATAGTATTCTCGATCTTTTCTTCTAACTCACTCAGACGATGGTTAGGAGTGACCAAAAGATAATTCGAATGGGTCATAGTTTCCCAGGAATTTATACCACCAAGGTTGACATATGCCTGATGATCAACGAGGGAAACGAAAGATCTTAGCATCTTAAAAGGGATATGAAAATTGGGTACATCTTTGATTACACCAGTAACAACAAAAGTTTTGCCAGCAACTAAACTTTGACCAATAGCATTTCTATTACCAAAAATTGTTTGCGCAAGACTTTCGGTTATAACCGTAGTGTTTTTTTCAACTAATGCTGTCTTTGGGTCTCCGGCTACAAATTCAAAAGTAAAAGTATCAAAGAAGGTACTATCAGTATATATCATCCTGCCTGCATCGTATTCGCTTTTTACCCCCTTGTCATTAGCTCTGCTTACATAACTTCTCCCATTTCCAATGGATCGAAACCTAACCGTTTTCTCTATTTCCGGTACATATTCTTGTAACAGTGGTGCAAGTCTGGTGGAATGTGTTACACCAATTTTACCCTCAGAATTGATGCTTTCAAATCTATATATGCGATCAGCATTTTTATTGAAGCTATCATAGCTGGTTTCATTAGTCACCCAAAGCAGAACAAGTAGAAACACTGTCAGCCCAGCGGTCATTCCAAACAGCTCGATGAATGAAGTAAGCGGTGATCTTACAAAGTGTCGGTAGGCGAGTACTATAAAGTTTTTGAACATATTGTCTTATTTATTCCCGGCCTTGTGCCGGGATCTCTTGGAGTGGTGCAAGACCCCATGAGACCCCAGAACAGGTCTGGGGATTATTCTATATTTGTGCCGTCACTGCGATCCCGACTTGTCGGGAGAAGCAGTCTCTAACGATGAGATCGCTTCTCTCCGCTCGCGATGACGATTTTACAAAAAACCGACAGATCCCGGAATAAATCCGGGAATGTCCGGGAATTACTTCTGTTTATTTACAACTCCCGACGAACCGCTCTACGACAAGGGGAAGGTCGGGAATCGTTGTAAAATTTTTATATTCTTTCCCAATCCCCATACCAACTTTTCAATGCCCTTTAAATCAATAAGTTACAAAGTAATTGAAATTTCAAGAATTGAAAAGTGTCAAAAAATTAGACAGTGGTTGTCAAATATTTGGACAGTTTACTGTCTCACGTTGATCAGATACTTCACTGCCTGCCTCGCCGGCATACGGCATTCAGATAACGTATTGATTAAATGCTTTCTCAGTACCTATTTTGAGGGCTTGATGAGATTCCGCATTTCTGAAATGCTAATTTCTGATTGATTTGGATGTCATTTTAAGGGTTCATTTGTTTGTTCCCAAAACCCGCGCGGGTTTGACTCAAAGTCCGCGCGGGTTTT
>JAGDZP010000024.1:0-71780 GCA_049115735.1 Cyclobacteriaceae bacterium
ATTGATATTCAAATGGAACTTGATGCCACACAAATGGAAGAATTGGTGGTGGTGGGATATGGAACACAGAAGCGCTCAGATGTAACCGGTTCTGTATCATCGGTAAGTGGGGATCAAGTATCAAAACAAGCAACCGTAAATGCAACACAGGCCCTTCAAGGTCAGGTGCCCGGGGTGACTGTAGTTAATACAAGCGGAAGGCCTGGCGCAGGTGCATCCATATTGATAAGAGGACAAGGGAGCTATGGCAGCATAGCACCTCTCTATATAGTTGATGGTGCCATTACCGGAGGTATTAATTTTATTAACCCCAATGACATAGAATCAATAGAAATACTGAAGGATGCTTCAGCGGCAGCTATATATGGTTCCCGGGCAGCCAACGGCGTGGTAATCGTTACCACAAAAAGGGGCAAAAGAGGAGAGTCCAAAATCACTTTCTCGTCTAACTACGGTGTACAAAGTCTTGCCAGAAAACTGGATTTTGCCTCGTCTCAACAATGGAGGGACAAAGAAGTTTGGAAATTCCAAAATGAAGGATTGGCAATTCCTGATAATTTGCAAAACGGTAATTTTGACCCTTCCATAAATACAGATTGGCAAGACGTTCTGTTTGGCTCTGCTGTACAACAAAATTATAACCTGGCTTTTTCAGGCGGAGGTGAAAACAATAATTTCAATTTTTCATTGGGTTATGCTGACCAGGAAGGTATTTTAATTGATTCAGGATTTGAGAGGGTAAATTTAAGGTTGAATTCAGACTTTACTGCCGGAAGGTTTAAGTTTGGGGAATCTATTTCCCTGAACAGAACAAGTTCGTCATCAATCAATGCTACTAGTTCTAGAGGATGGCCTGAACCGGTAATACAACCACAAGATGCGGATGGGAACTATTTGGTATTAGGGCCAGGTTGGGGATTAGACCTTGCCCAATTTTTGGATGATGCCAACCCTTTAGCAAATCTTGAACTACCGGACAGGGAGAGTTCAAGCATTAACATTGTATCCAATGTCTATGGACAGGTAGAATTAATTGAGGGTTTGTATGCCAAAACAAGTGCGAGTGCACAATGGACCAACAGTCATGGGAAGACGTTTACCCCGGAATATGCGGTTGGGCACGTGACCAATCCTACGGCAGACCTTTCTGAAAATAGAAGTGAAGCCTATACATTATTATGGGAAAACACCCTGAATTACTCAAAAGTCTTTGGCGACCATAATATAAATGCGGTGGTAGGTTGGACCAGGCAATTCAATAAAAGCAGAGAGATTTCATTAATGGCAGAGGGATTTCCTGCTGGCATCTTTGAGGCGAATGCGGCAGAAATCATTCTCCCCAATAGTGGAGGTTCAACCACAGAAGTAGCTTTGGAATCATATCTTGGGCGAGTAAATTATGCGTATAAAGACAAATATCAATTAACCGCTTCTGTTCGACAGGATGCTTCTTCCAGGTTAATTGAATCACTTAGAAAAGGTTCATTTACTTCATTTTCATTGGGTTGGATAATGAGTAACGAATCTTTTTTTCCAAAAACCGACTTTATCAGCAGGTTGAAATTCCGGGGAGGATATGGGGAACTTGGAAGATTAAATGCGGTTGGGGCATATCAGGTTCAAAACACCCTGACACTAGGAGGCAGAAATGTTGACTATATACTGGGTAGTGGACAGGTGTTTAGCAATGGTGTGACACAAGGTAGTCTTACCAATCAAAATATTTTATGGGAAAGGGCACAGTCTACAAATATCGCTATGGAAGCAAATTTGTTTGACAACAAGGTTTCCTTCACAATGGAGTATTTTGTGAAAAACACCAAAGATTTACAATTTGGTGCTCCAATTCCATTTACCGTAGGGACTAATTCCACGAGTATTTTGGTTAATGCAGGTGACATTCAAAACAAAGGGCTTGAGTTTATCCTGGGATACACTGGTGCCATCAGTGATTTTCAATATAACATCTCTGGAAACCTGTACACATTGAACAATAAAGTACTGGAATTTAGGAATCCAGATGATGCTTTTGTGGGTGGAGAATATGGTTTTACCGGACAAAATGCTACACGTGCTGAAGTAGGAAGAGAGCTTTCCAATTTTTGGCTGTTGCGTACCGATGGCATTTTTGCGTCACAGGCAGAAGTTAATGCATATAGTAAAAATGGAGTGCTGATTCAGCCAAGTGCTCAACCAGGTGATTTGCGTTTCAAGGATATCAACGATGACGGAGTGATCAACTCCGACGACAAAGAATTCATAGATGGAAGTATACCCGATTTTGAATATGGGTTCAATTTAAATGGTTCTTACAAGAATTTTGACTTGAGCCTGATTCTTCAAGGTGTAGTAGGCCAAAAATTATTCAATGGAGTAGGCCGCTCTTTCGGTACAATATTGTTGGATCCCACAACTGACTATTGGAGTGAAGACAATGTGAATGCAGCATTTTTCAGGCCAAGTCAATCAGACCCAAACGGAAATAGAGGATCAAATGACTTTTACCTGGAAGATGCTGGTTATTTGAGAGTAAGAAATATTCAGGTGGGTTATACCCTGCCCGAAAGTTTACTGTCAAAGTTTAATTTAAGCGCTGTGCGGCTAAGTATTACCGGGCAAAACCTCGTAACTTTTACGGGCTTCAGTGGGTATGACCCTGAAAATATTGGTTTTGGCTTGAGCAGGGGGGTAAATACAAATTTATACCCCTTGGCAAAAACTATTCTTTTTGGTTTAACAGTCGATTTTTAATCAGGGTACTCTTAAAATTAGAAAATCATGAAAAAAATTAATATATATACGAGAAGGTTGGTTCTGGGCTTGGCAGTAGTATTGCTGTCCTGTGAAAATTCTGATGAATTTTTAACCCGGGTCAACCCCAACACCATTACTCCGGACTCTTTTTGGCAAACAGAAGATGACGTAGACAAATGGCTGACCGCAGCATATTCTACCTTTGTGTTTGGTGATGGGGCATCCAATGCCAATTTCGCCAGGTTTTTTGCCTGGGCATCTGTGTACCGGTCAGATGAGTACCGTTCAAATTTTGGCAACCCATGGGGCCAGGCCAACGCTGAGTTTACCCTGGATGCTACAAATCCTGTAGTAAGGGTACTTTGGAGGTCCTTTTACCGTACCATATTCAGGGCCAATAATGTAATAGAACAAGTTCCCTTAATGGAAAGCTTGAACGATCAAAAGAAAAATGAACTGATCGGGGAAGCCGAGTTTTTACGAGGGTTGTCATACTTCTACCTTGTCAATCTCTGGGAAAGTGTGCCACTTATAACAAATGTACCAGTAAGTGAAGAAGAGTTTTTCCCTTCACAGGCATCAAGGGATCAGGTGTGGGCCCAAGTTATAACAGACCTTACGAATGCCAAATCACATTTGAATGCTGTCAGGACACGTGATGGGGCTGATTTGGGTAGGGCCACTTGGGGTGCGGCAATTGGACATTTGGGCAAAGCCTACCTATATCTGGGGCAATGGCAAAATGCTGCTGATGAATTTAGTGAATTGATAGCTTCCAATATTTACGATCTCGTTCCAAACTTCAGGGATAATTGTAATGATTTGAATGAAAACAATATCGAATCCATCTTTGAAGCACAGATCAATGACGCTGTTTCAACTTCGTATTCGACCTGGAGATCAAGAGATGGGGGACCAAGAATTTTTGCTGCCAACCACGGGGTTGTCGAGCCCTGGCTGGTGCAAACATTTTTGGAAGAGACCACTTTGGGTGATGAGGTTGACCCAAGGGCACATGCCACGCTTATTTTCCCTCACCCAGACAATACGCTTTATGGTGGGATTACCTATGAAGAAGCTTATGGTACCTTAGCATCGGATGCACCTGCCTATTGGAAAAAATATAGAAATGTAGAAACACGTGCCAACGACAACAATGGCTTTCAAAGTGGGATAAACATCAGGCTTATGCGCCTTGGGGACGTGCTGTTGATGCATGCGGAAGCAGAAAATGAAGCGAATGGACCTACCGCATTAGCCCAGGCATCATTTAATCGAGTAAGGGACAGAGCCGATATGGCAGCCGTCAATACTGCTATCAGCAAAGATGACTTTAGAACGGCCATCAGAAGGGAAAGAGTGCTTGAACTGAGTGGTGAAGAAAACCGGTGGATGGATCTCAACCGATGGGGAATATTAGAGGCCAGGTTTAATGATCCCATGGTACTTAGCGGTCAGAACTTTAATATTGCAAAGCATCAATATTATCCCATTCCTGCCAGTGAAATAGAAAACAACCCTAGTTTAGATCAGTACGCGGACTATTAAGAATAAAATTCATTCACAATAATAATTTTTGACTAAAAGAAGACTTTACACTATGATTTTGTAAGGTCTTCTTTTATACTATTATGAAAAACCTATTCGCGTTGATTTTGTTTGCATTTGGCCTTAGCCAATTAATTGCCCAGGAACGAAAATATGAACCCAACTGGACGTCACTTGATCAAAGGGAAGTGCCAGATTGGTTTACTGACTCAAAGTTCGGGATTTTTATCCACTGGGGAGTATATTCAGTACCCGCATGGGCACCTACCGATATAGCGGTTGGTAAAAACTTTGGTCAAAAATTTTCAGAATGGTATTGGTATCGTTTGGAAGATCCCAAAAATAAATTTTATAAACCGCACCATGCAAAAATGTACGGTGATGATTTTCAATACCAGGATTTTGCACCAAAGTTTAAAGCTAAATATTTTAATCCTGACGCGTGGGCAGAGACCATCAAAAACTCAGGTGCTCGCTATGTTGTGTTAACCTCAAAACACCATGATGGATTTACGTTGTGGCCGAGCAAACAAAGCTGGAACTGGAATAGTGTTGATATAGGGCCGCACCGTGACCTTTGTGGTGACTTGAGCAAATCGGTAAAAGAATCAGGACTTCATATGGGATTTTATTATTCCTTATACGAGTGGTTCAACCCCTTATATAAAAGCGATCTGGAAAAATATGTCGATACTCACATGATACCTCAAATGAAAGACCTAGTGAAAAAATATGAACCGGATATTTTATGGACTGATGGTGAGTGGTCGCACCCGAGCGAGGAGTTTAAATCGGAACAGTTTCTAGCCTGGCTTTATAATGACTCTCCTGTTAAAAAAAATATTGTTGTGAACGACCGTTGGGGAAAAGAAACGCGGAGTAAACACGGCGGCTTTCATACAACAGAATATGGTCACGTTCACGATGAGGAAGGTATTGTAGATCAAGCTATCCATCCCTGGGAGGAGTGCCGTGGGATTGGCGGTTCATTTGGTTGGAATAGGACTGAGAACCTCGAGCACTATTCGAACTCTGAAAGTTTGGTACACATGCTCATTGAAAAAGTAGCTAATGGCGGAAACTTTTTATTGAACATTGGACCCACGCACGATGGAAGAATACCTGTAATTATGCAACAACGTCTTTCGGATATGGGTGAATGGATGAAGGTGAATAGTGAGGCTATCTACGGGACTCGAGCCTGGGGAAAAAGACCAGAGACCATGAAGGAGGATGGAGTTTTTTATACTGTAAAAAATGGAAGTTTAAATGTGATTTGTACCAGATGGAAAGAAGAGATAAATATAAAAGGAATAGGGGAAGCTTATAAGGTTAGTTTGATGGGTAGCAATTTAAAAGTAAAATTTTCCGCCATAGAAAATAGTTTAACAATTAATGCCCCTGAGGTAAATCCTGGCAACATGCCTTGTTCTTATGCATGGGTGTATAAAATTGAGCTAAATGACCAAGGATTAAAAAATAAATGATGAAGATTAAACTAATCCTTTGTATGCTTTGCATCTTTAATATGCAACTTAATGCCCAATACATTGATGCTAACAAAAATGGCAAAATGGATATTTACGAAAATCCCTCGGCTGATATTGAAGAACGAATTACTGACTTAATAAGTCAAATGAATCTAGATGAAAAAATTGCCCAAGTGAGATCGCTGGCAAATCTTCAACTTGATAATCAAAAGGGCAATAATTCTGTTACAACTGACATCTACAAACAAATTGAGCATGGCTTGGGACAATTGAGTCGATCTGGCGAAACGCTTGTACCAGAACAGACTGTTAAAAAATTGAATCAATTGCAAAAGTATTTGCTTGAAAATACCAGATTGGGCATTCCGGCAATCATCCATGAGGAATGTCTCCATGGAGTGATGATGGAAGAGGCTACAATTTTTCCCCAGCCAATTGCTAGGGCGAGTTCGTGGGATGTAGAATTGGAAGAGGCTGTAGCTTCTGCGATAGCACAAGAAACACGGAGCAGGGGTTCAAACTTAGCACTCACGCCAAATATTGATTTAGCAAGAGATCCAAGATATGGGCGTTCTGATGAGACATTTGGTGAAGATCCATACCTGACCTCACAAATGGCTATCGCGATTGTCAACGGCTTTCAGGGCAAAGATTATATGATTGGAAAGGATCATATCGCTTCGACGGTAAAGCATTTCGGAGCTTCAGGCCAGCCCGTTGGGGGGTTGAATCATGCATCAAACTTTATGAACGAGAGAACAATGCGTGAAACTGATTTTGTTGCTTTCAGGGCGGCAATAGAGAAAGCAAACGTAGCTTCGGTCATGGCCGCTTATGTCGAGTTTGATGGAATTTCATGTCATATCAATCCTTGGTTATTAACTGATGTACTGCGTAAGGAATGGGGTTTTAATGGTATAGTGGTTTCTGATTATAATGCCTTAAATCATGTGGTCGAACTTCACCATACAAGCTCCAATATTGAGGAAGCAGCTAAAATGGCTGTTGAAGCCGGGCTTGATGTTTATCTGCCAGATGTGGGAGCCTTTAAAAACCTTAAAAAAATGGTGGAAAATGGAAATATCGATATGAAATATCTCAGCAGGTCGGTTCGAAACGTTTTAAGAGTAAAGTTTCGATTGGGCTTATTTGAGAACCGCTATGCCGATGTTCTGTATGCAAAAAAGGTAAACCATTCCGATGAACACAAAGCGCTGGCTCTAAAATCAGCCCAGGAATCAATTGTGTTACTAAAAAATGATCACAACACGTTACCTATTGATCTCAACAAAACCAGAAAGATTGCGGTTATAGGCCCAAATGCTAGGCAAGTCCATTTTGGTAGTTATTCAACTGAATTAAGTTCAAAACGCGGAGTAAGCGTTTATGAAGGGATTAAAAACTATGTAAGGAATAAAGCAGAGTTGAAATATGCTGAAGGATGCAAAATCCATCAGGGAGATGGTTATTGGAGAAGTCCGGAGGCGGAATTGAATTCGAAAGAATCGGATTTAGCGCTGATAAAAGAGGCAGTGGAACTTGCAAAGGAATCTGATATTATCGTTTTATCCATTGGTGGTACTCCCCGTATTTGTCGTGAGAATTTTGATGAAAGAATCGGTGACAGACATGATTTAAATCTTTTTGGAAGACAGCAATTATTGGTTGATGAGATAATAAAAACAGGAAAACCGGTTGTGATTTACCTGATGAATGGAAGGCCTCTAAGTATCTTGGAAATAAAAGAGGAGGCTTCTGCAATTCTTGAAGGTTGGTATATTGGAGAAGAAACAGGAACTGCTGTGGCCCATGTTCTGTTCGGTGAAGTAAACCCTTCAGGTAAATTACCAATATCCTTTCCACGCTCAGTGGGGCATATACCTTGTTATTATAATAAAAAGCCATCTGCATTAGTAAATAGGTATTTATTAGAGAAAAATAAGGCACTGTTCCCATTTGGCTATGGATTAAGTTATACAACATTTAAGTATTCAGATTTGACTTTAGAAAAATCTGAAATGGGAAAGGATGAAAGCACTGTTGCAAGAATTACTATAAAAAACACAGGGGACTATGATGGAAAAGAAGTAGTTCAGATGTACATCCGTGATAATATTAGCTCAGTTTCTCGTCCAGTTTTGGAATTAAGGGGATTTAAAAAAATTTTCCTTGAAAAAGGGGAATCGAAAACGGTTGAGTTTGACATAACACCCGAAAAGTTAAGATTTTTTGACAGAAATATGAATGAAATTGTCGAACCAGGAGAGTTCACAATACATATTGGTAGTAGCTCTGTTAAATTAAATTCAATCAAGCTAAATGTTATTAATTAATAAACGACAATTACAATGAAGAATAGACTGATAATGCTAATCATTGCCTTATTTTCAGTAGTTAACACGGAGGCATCCGACCGTCCCAATATCATATTCATTTTCGCTGATGACCTGGGTTGGGGCGATCTGGGGTGCTACGGACACAACCGATTGAAAACACCCAGCCTGGATCAAATGGCAAATGAAGGGATGATTTTGACCAATTTTTATGTGGCCAACCCTGTCTGCTCTCCATCCAGAACCGCTGTAATGACAGGGCAATACCCTGCCAGGCACCATATCCACCAGCACCTCTCACATCATAAACATAATTCATCTCTTGACATGCCTGACTTCCTGAATCCGGGAGCTACTCTGCTAACACGTCTGATGCAGGCGGGAGGTTATAAAACAGGGCATTTTGGCAAATGGCACCTGGGGCATACGGAAAATTCACCTTCTCCGTCAGCTTATGGAATTGATGTGCACTATACGTACAATTCGAGTGAAGTAAAAATTACTTGTCCTCGTCATGAGAGCACCGAGAAGATGGTTGATGAGGCAATAGCCTTTATAGAAAGAAATAAGGAGGAGAATTTCTATGTAAACCTCTGGACCCTGGTACCTCACGCTACCCTGGATCCTACTAATGAGCAGATGGCTCCTTACGAGAAAATGGCCCCCAAGGGAGTAGTAAAAGCGAGGGGCTTTTCCATACCCAGGCAGATTTATTATGGTGCAGTAACCGATATGGATTTTCACATAGGCCGCCTGCTGGATAGATTAGATGAATTGGGATTGAGCAAAAATACGATAGTGGTCTTCTCCAGCGACAATGGTCCTGAGGATATCAACATCGGAAATTCATCTCATAGTGGAGTAGGGTCACCTGGCCCTCTAAGAGGGCGTAAAAGGAGCCTCTATGACGGAGGTGTACGCGTGCCCTTTATTGTGAAATGGGAGGGGCAAACTCCGGCAGGAATAGTTGATGATATGAGTATTGTTGGTGCAGTGGATTTGCTGCCTACTTTTTGCAATCTGGCAGGAGTTGAACTTCCTGAAGGTTACCAATCTGATGGACAGGATATGACTCCAGTTTTTAAGGGAGAAAAGGTGGAAAGGGTCCAGCCCCTGCTCTGGGACTGGACCGGCTCTCAGTGGGGTCATACATTTAATAAGAGCCCCGGTCTCGCTCTTCGCTCAGGAAAATGGAAGTTTCTGATGAATCCGGACGGTTCTCGTGTGGAACTTTACGATTTTGAAGCAGACCCCCAATTCATGGAACTTGATAACGTGGCAGAACAGCATCCTGAACTGATTTCCAAATTCAGCAATATCCTCCTCGACTTCAAAGCATCTATTCCTCATGGTGTGTCTAATGAAAACTCTGGATCAAACAATTATCCAATGCCCGCTTCTTCGGTAAGGCCAAAGAACAAGACATTTTAGAAAAGGATGAAAACGCTATTCCTAATTTTAGTCACTATCCAAACTATTTCAGCTTGCGATCGGGTAAAGAATGAAGAACTAAGGTCCATAAACATTGTGATTGACAAACTTTCAGCGAAACAGGATTTTGGCTCTTTGCGGTTATTGCAATCATTAAGATCAGTTGGGTATTCACCGATACTGATCGATCGAAAGGATGTCAAGGGTAGCGAGGATATCCAAGTTCACGTGGTGGCTAATGATACGTTGATTGAAAAGGAAGGGTACTCCCTTGCGCATTCAGAATCTGGAATTGAAGTAGGTTCCCATGATGAATCTGGAGCCATGATTCAGATTGAGTCTAATTCTCATTCCAATGAAAAGAATCTCGAAGGAGATACTATTGCTTTTTCCCGAGGTAGGTGGAAATCAATCACATTTATATGTACCAGAAGTAAAAGAAGGTTTCTTAGAAATCGAGGCAGAGCGCTTCAAGCTGAATTGTGACTGGCGATGATAGAAGACAATGTAGCGTCGGGTTGCAGGTACATTGAATACATTGGCCCAAACAACTATATAATGGAAAATCCGGTTGATGAAATTAGCTACACTTTCATTATTTCTTCACCTGGTACTTACAAGGTGAGTTGGTTCATGCGTCAACCTGATGAAGCAGAAGGTGATAAATCCAATGACGTCTGGATCAGAATGGATGGAAATGTTGGTTTGTTTGGGGACAAGACATTTCAGAATTATAGAAAGTTTGTAGGGAGAAGTAAGGGAGTATTTGGTATGAATGGAAAGCTGGAAGCACACCATGACTTTGCAAAATTCAACTGCAACTTTAGCGAAGCAGGAGAAGATAAAATCAAGATAGCAGGTAGATCTGAGTTGATTCAGATTGACAATATTGTATTTTAAAAATGATATTAGTGAAGATTATGCCATTTATCGGGTATCTGAGATTACGGAAACCACCTGTTATTCAGAAGTGGTAATACCTAAAAAGGCAAGTGCTGTCAATTAAAAAGATCATGAAAAAAATAGTTTTTACTGCAGTTTGTATACTGCTATTGGCTCAACTAGGGGTTGAGCAAATAAAATCCTGGAACGCGCCTAAATCCATGTCTCTGTCACAATGGGAGATTGGTGATCTGGTTTATACTACCAAGGAAATAATCGATCAACCACTTGGTCAGGAGGTTTTTGCGGTAGTTAAAGGAGGTGAGGGAATTCAACGCGTCCCAATGTTCTATCAGGGAGATAACCAATGGGTTTTTCGTTACTCAAGTCGACAGACAGGCGCCAAGACCTTTGTCATTGAGTCGGAAATCAAAGCGCTGAATGGTAAAAAGGGAAAAATCACCATTACAGATAACACCAAAGCAGATCGTCATGGAGGAATTGTACTGAAAGAAGATCATCCTCAACACTTTTTCTATGAAGACGGTTCTCATTATTTCAACCTGGCATCTGAATGTGACTGGTTGTTTGCATTGGACTATGGAGATATGGCTTTGCCTAAAACTAATCACCTCTTGTCATTGATTGGGGAGAATGGTTTCAATCAGGTGGTCATGAATGTCTACTTGTATGATGTCAAATGGAAAAGAGATCCAATACTCAAGGATCATCCTGAGCACGAATATGATGGGAGAGAGGACATCTATCCATTTTTAGGCTCTAATTCAGATCCTGATTTTAGTACCTTTAACTACGCGTTTTTTGATCATCTGGATAGAGTGCTTGCTTCTATGCATGACAAAGAAATTGTTAGCCATCTAATGATTTATGTCTGGAATAAACTGGTGAACTAGCCAGACATGCAAACCGATGAAGACAATAGGTATTATGACTATGTGTTGAAGAGATATCAGGCTTTCCCGAATATCGTATGGGATGTGTCGAAAAAAGCCCTGAGTTATGGACGTGCAACTGAAGAATACATTTTGGAACGAGTTGAGCGAACAAGAAAACTTGATTCATACAATCGTCTGGTGTCGGTTCATGACTATGGATTCTGTAAGAGAAATCCGGAAAGTGTCGATTTTATTTCCTTTCAAAATTGGGATTACATGATCAACAATATCATGTATGAAGCCAAGAAGAATTTTCCAAATAAGCCGATATTCAATATCGAGCATGGTGGATATGAGGAGTCTCCCTATTGGGTTTTTTCTGGAGCATATATCAATGCTGAAACATGCTTGAGGAGAAATTACAAATGTGTATTTGCCGGAGGGTATTCCACCTATTATTGGCAAGGAACTTCCTGGAATGCTGTTATCCACAATCCTTACGAACAGCCGGATGACTTCATCAAGCCTAAGTTTGAATATTTCAAACACATGCGGACGTTGATGGATTCAGTTAATTTTGAGAACTGTGAAAACTGGCCTCAATACAATCACAGTGGTTACAGTCTGGTCAATGTGAAAGATGGTATTTACATGATATATGTATCTAAGGAAAGTCATTACACAGCCTCTCGAAATGCGGTAAAAATGTTCAAGACAGACAAAGCCACTATTCAGTGGTTTAACACATGGACTGGTGAGTTTACTGAGCTTAAGAGCTATGAGCAAGGAAAGCCATCAGCTTGGGATAAGGAAAACCCACGGCCGTTTCGTTATGAGGCTGATGCAGTCAATATTGTGAGGGGATTGGAGTATTTGGGGGAATAAGTATAAATGTGTTTTAAGATCAATATGCCCAGGAAGCTAGATTAACAGATGATTTTCCAAAACATTTTCTTACCAAAAACTAATTAATTATGACTATTTGCTATCAAAATTGCATCCATGTTGACAAAAATTAAAATACTGCTACTTTTCGTTTTTCTGGTAAATAGATTAATCGCTAAACAAGTTGGGGTGTTTTATGACCACAAGATACCGCAGTTCGAATTTGCAGCTTCGGATATTAGTAAGGCCCTCAGAAAGCATGGACACACTGTCTTTCTAAAACCGATAGGAGTGTTATCGAAAAGCAACTTGGATTGCAATATTATCATAGCTCTTCAATCTAATGAGGCGGTAATTGATCTCATAAGCAAAAATATAGGGACTAGAATCGACAACCTCGAGGAACAGGCTTACGCACTACAAACGACTTCCAAAACGAGTCTTAATTATTGGGCAATAGGAGGCAATGTTTCTGGGGCAATGTATGGTGGACTGCAACTGGCCGAAAACATCACTTTTAATGGTCTAACCGGAACATACAATGAGGAAGATGCTCCCTACTTTAAGAAAAGGGGCATCAAATTCAACATCGCTTACGACCTGAAGTCACCAAGTTTTGACAGTGATGGTGATCAGGACAAAAGCAACATCAAGGATGTTTGGGATATGAGCTTTTGGAAAACCTACCTTGATGACCTGGCTCGCTATCGGTATAACACCCTGTCGTTTTGGACGAAACATCCATTTACCAGCATGATCAAATTACCGGAATATCCTGATGTTGTTATCAATGATGTCATTGATGGCCATGGGAATTTTGTAAAAAAGATGTCCATCGAAGAAAAGATTTCCTTTTGGCAGGAAGTGATGGGGTATGCAAATGACCGCTCCATTGACATCTTTTACTTCACCTGGAATATCTTCCTTAGCAATGCAGAGGGAAAGTATGGCATAACACATGAAGGTACCAACGAGAAGTCCAAAGCATACTTGCGTAAATCCGTCAAGGAGTTTCTGATGACCTACCCACATGTAGATGGCATTGGCGTTACAGCCGGAGAGCGCATGCGTGATTTAAACTTCGGTGAGCGGGAAAAATGGCTTTGGGACACGTATGTCTTGGGCATTTTAGATGCTAAAAAGGAACAAGAGGATCGTGAGATCCGCTTTATCCACCGCCATTGGAATACAGCCGTTAGCGACATTATGGACTATTTCAAGGAGTATGATGATCCATTTGAATTTAGTTTCAAATACGCAAAGGCACACATGTACTCGAGCCCGAACATCACTTTCGAGGACTTCTTATTGGAAGAAATGCCAGAGGGCACAAAGTGCTGGTGGAATGTTCGGAATGATGACATGTTCTATTTACGTTGGGGAAATCCAGAATTTACAAGGGATTTCCTTTTGGGATTTGACAAGCAAAAAACGGCAGGCTATCTGATCGGGTCTGATGGCTATACCTGGGGGCGTGTGTACTCAGACAAAGATCCATCCGTCAGGGGTAAAAATGAAATCAGCAAGCATTGGTATAATTTCATGCTTTGGGGGCGCTTGGGGTACAATCCCCACTTATCAGCCGATGTTTTTAAAGGCCATTTGGCACATCGATTTCCGGAAGTTCCTGTTGATACGCTTTACCTAGCATGGAAGACCGCTTCCCAAATCATACCTCAGACAACTCGATTTGCCTGGCGTGACTGGGATGGAAACTGGTACCCGGAGGGGTGTAAGAGTGGAAATTTCCTGACCGTGAAAGACTTTATGGTTGGCAACACCATGGAAAGTAGCGGCATCCTCAACATAGCGGACTACTGCGAAAAAAGAATCAACGAAGAGATTATTTCCGAAATGAATCCTTTTGATGTGTCTGATAATTTAGAAAACTATGCGCAACAAACATTGTCATTAATCGAGGGGATTGAAGATTCAAGCAATACTCAGTTGAACCTTACGATCAACGACATTATCGCTTTTGCCCAATTGGGTAATTACTACAGCGAAAAAATAAGAGGTGCGACCGAGTTGGCATTATTTGAAATGACATCAAAATCAGAGCATCAGGATAAAGCGGTTCTTCACCTGAAGAATGCTCTGTCACATTGGAAAAAATATGCAGAAACATTAGAGACCCAGTACGAGCCAAAAATATTGGCAAGGACCGGCATGATGGATTGGAACCAGCTGACGAAAGAGGTAGAACGAGACATTGTTCTAGCTGAAAATTTTGAGAGAACAATTGTTGAAATCACATTCGAGCATGTAAAAGACGGGGCGATTTACCCGAAAGGGACCGACCTAAAAGTAAATCTTTTGATCAATTCAACTCATGAGATTTCTAAAGTCGGATTGATTTTGAACGGCGAATTCCTAGGCACTAAAAAGAGTGGGCCATTTCTTTGGGTAGCTGAAACTGATGCTTCATTCAAAAATATGAATACAGGTATTTACGAATTGAAAGCTCATGTCACCGACAGTTTTGGTACCAGAGTTGAAAAAATAATCACTATAAGAATCGAGTAATTTCAGGCAAATGGCAGGAATAAGCATAAAAAAGACCAAACCGCTCTCGAAGTGATCTTAGGTTGTGATTTGGCTGGAACAACAACCTGATTTTACAACCTATTGAGTTATTGTTATTTATAGCAGACTGAAAATTATTGGGTACAATTCTGGTACAACTTTTTTGCCACTATAATCGGCGACAAACCGCATTATAATCGATTTTTAGTTTAATACATACCTTGCGAAGCAAGATGGTGAGATTCAGTTCAATTCCATTTATAAAAGACTTCTAGGATAAAAATGTCATTTTAATGACCAACATCTGTTTGAGATGAATTAACACATAGAAGACATTATAACCTCTTATCCCAATTATCCCAAATTTGGGACTCCATAGAAAACCACAATGAACATTCTGTAGTGTACTATATCCAATTACTTCTGTTGCTAATTCAATCCAAGTCGGTTCCATGAGAATGAGTATATTTGTGCAACTAACAATATCCTCAACAGAATTTAACTATACACTATAAATGTTTGATCCTAGATTAGAGGTCAATTTTAAAAACAGTCATGATACGGATGCCCAGCTTTGGAAAAAGTTCAAATCCGGAGACCTAATATCGTATGAATTGATCTATAGAAATAATGTCCGGGATTTGTTCAATTATGGAATTAGTATCATACCTGAAGAAGCGGTCATTCAAGATTGCATTCATGAATTGTTTTTAGAAATCTGGAAGTCGCGAAAAAATTTATCAGACACAGATAATATAAAATATTACCTTCTCAAATCATTACGCTGGAAAATAAATCATTTCAATTCACAGGCACAAAAGACTCAGGCAGTAGATTTTCAAACCAACATTTACGACAAGCAAATATCCTTTCCTTTCGAAGATGAGATCATTAGGAAACAACAAATAGTTGCCAATAAGAATAAAATAGAAAGAGCCCTGGCCAAATTAACCCCTCGTCAAAAGGAAATCATTACACTAATATTTTATGAAGGGCTGACATATGAAGAAATTGCTTCGCTCATGTCTTTAAATGTGGGATCTATTTATACTCTTGCGTGGAAGGCCATTTCGCACCTCAAGAAATTGGTATAGCCTTTTGTAGAAGGTCTAAGTGAGCCTCAATCATTTTTTTTAAAAGAAGTTTAATTTTTTTGGATAGATATTCAATTCCCGCTCCATTGTAGAGTAGGTATAGCATAAATATCTATGAATTACACAGAGTACACAACGAAAGATTTGATTCTTAACCCCGATTTCAGAAATTGGGTGGCAAACCCAGATGTGGATTCAAACAAGTTTTGGAGAGACTGGCTAAAACAGTACCCTGAAAAGATACACGAACTCAAGGAAGCAAAAAAAATACTCAGGGATTTACCACTTGAATACAATTACCTTAAAGAAGAGGCAGTAGACTCAATGTGGAAAAATCTTGAGCGCTCTATACAGGAAGAAAGTATTGTATTGCACCCTGATATGGAGACAGAACTGAGCAGTGGTTACAATGTAATACCTTCCAATAGGAATGTTTTTTGGAAAAAGTTCTCAAAAATAGCTGCTACAGTACTGCTGCTTTTAGGTATGGCATATGTGTTTACAATCCTAAAAGATCAGAATTGGAACAATGATTATGGAGTTAAAAAAGAAGTTTCTTTTCTATCCAAACAAAATCCAAGAGGTCACAAATCAACAATTTATTTAAGGGATGGATCAAAAGTCATCTTGAATGCGAATAGTAAGTTAACCTATCCAGATAAATTTTCTTTCGATGAAAGAATTGTCAGTTTGGAAGGGGAAGCATTTTTCGAAGTGGCAAAAGATAAAGATCGGCCATTCAAGGTGCAAACTGGAAACCTGACCACAATGGCATTGGGTACGTCATTTAACATAAATACTTACCAGGATCAAGTGCATGTGGCATTATCTACTGGCAAAGTGCTGGTCTACAACAGGATGGATATGGATAAAACTAAAACAACACTCACTCCTGGTCAGGATGCTCACTATAATAGTAGCAACAATGAATTGGTGAAAGGAGAGTTTGATGAAAATTTAATATTAGGCTGGAAAGATCAGACTATCGTATTTAAGAAAGCCAGCGAAGAAGATGTCATTGTTACCCTTGAGAACTGGTACAATGTAGATATTATTACCCGCAACAAACCTTCTTTGAAGTGGGATTATTCAGGTGAGTTCGAAAATATGGCCCTTGACAATGTTCTTCAATCAATCGGGTTTACTATGGATTTCGAACACCAAATAAAAGAGCAAAATGTAATTATAACTTATAAATAGACTAGAAAATATGAAGAAGTGATCTACAACAAAAAAAGGCAGTAACATTTTAGAAGTGTTACTGCCTAGTCCGGCTTGATTAATGGCAAAACTTTCTCAGGGATTCCCATTTGGCAAGCACTTAAATTATTTGTTAAATAAAATACAAAGATATGAAAAGAAATCTTATACGGAAATTGTATACTTTGATGAAGTATTCATTCTTTATTATAACAATTCAAACTATCAGCCTTAATCTTCTTTTAGCTGATATATCGAACGCGCAAAAAGCTCAGAGTATAAGAGAAGTAGCTATTTCTCTGGAGTCTCGACAAGATATACTTGTCAATATACTTGAGGAAATCGAATCCAAAACGGATTATAAGTTTGCCTATAATGGTAGGGTCAACAAAAAGGTTAACCTATTATGGATCAAAAGGCAAAAAATGTCAGTGTTTGAAATACTTTCCGAAATAGCTAATCAGACTGAACTGGACTTCAAACAAGTCAATAAAACAATCAATGTTAGTCGTTCTAAAAACAAGCTCGGTGGGGCGGTAAAAACACCTGTAGTTAGGTTAGCTGACGTAGATATAGTAGGTAAAATTGTTGATGAGAATGGTCAGGGACTCCCTGGTGCTTCTGTTGTTGTAAAAGGTACATCTAATGGAGTAACCACTAATTTAGAAGGTGATTATAAACTCAGTGTTCCAGAGAATGCTGTTTTAGTAGTTTCTTTTGTAGGATATGTAAGCCAGGAAGTGGACATTGCTGGGAGGAGTACTATTGACCTACAATTGGAGTTGGATGCTGCACAACTAGATGAGGTTGTTGTAGTCGGTTATGGTACTGTGAAAAAAAGGGATATGACATCAGCTATTGCACAGGTGAGCAGCGGAGATATTGATAAAAGGGTCGCTACAAGACTTGATGATGCTTTGCAGGGAAAAATGGCTGGGGTTTTGATACAACAAACCAGTGGTGTACCTGGTGCTGCCCCGGTAATAAGAATAAGGGGAACGAATTCTATAACTGAAGGCAATCAACCCTTATTTGTAATTGATGGTATGCCAATCGAAGATGCTGTAATTATTGCCAATTTGAACATGAACGATGTTGCGAGTGTTGAGGTGCTCAAAGATGCAGCTTCTGCGGCAATTTATGGATCAAGGGGTTCTAATGGTGTAGTTATAGTTACAACGAAAAAGGGCAGGTCAGGAGCACCGCAAATAACTTATAGTGCTCATTATGGTGTTCAGCAAGCCGAAAAAAGGCTAGACCTACTTACTGGACCAGAATATGCAGAATATGCTATTGAAAGAAGAGAATGGTTAATAAGCCAGAACCCGGCTTATGACCTAAATACACCCAATGCCGACCGGCCTAGAAAACTTAGGATAGACCCTAACTGGGCCTCCGGGAATGTACAAACATTTGATCCACAGGACGAAATTTTCAGGACTGCACCTATTCAAAGTCATAATTTATCAATTTCTGGAGGTAGTGAAAACACTACATACCTTATGTCGATGGCCATTCTTGACCAGGAAGGGATCGTTAAAAATACCTCTTTTGATAGGTATGCTTTTAGGATTAACCTGGAGTCACAAATACAAAAAAGAATTAAAGTAGGTTTGAACCTGGCACCTTCTTTTTCCACCCAGATGGACAATAATTCTGAAGGGAAAGACCAGGGAATTTCCGGCGCATTAAGGAGCCCTCCAATTTTTGACTGGAATGATATCTATTGGGATGAAAGTAGTCAACGCCATGCGCATGATTACCTGAATGAAGTTGGAAATAATACTAATGGTCTGCCATTTAGGATGTATGGTATGGATCATATAGAACAGGAATTTAAAAGAAACCAACTTCTGTCCAGTGCATTTATTAATGTAGACTTAATAGAAGGCCTTAGTTATAGAACAACCATACATTATAGGCAAAATAGTCTAAAATCCAATGATTATAGAGATCTCAAAGCGGGTAACGGAGTAAGAAGTGCTAAGATTGGAAATGGTTATAATACTAATTGGACACTGGAGAATACGCTTAATTATTCGAAGTTGATTGGCAAGCATTCCATTACCGGCCTGGTTGGTTATAGTAGTCAAAAGGACTATTCTGAAGACACTAGGTTTGAAGGACGTGGATTTGTGAATGACATCATTCTTTCCTTAGGGGCAGCTGCCTCGATCCCTGCATGGAGCCATGATATTCAAGAGTGGTCCTTGCTTTCATCCTTCGCGCGTGCCACTTATAGCTACGACTCACGTTATATGCTTACGGCTAGTATTAGAAGAGACGGAAGTTCCAGATTTGGAGCGAATAACAAGTGGGGGATTTTTCCAGCGGTTTCAGCCGCTTGGAGAATAAGTGACGAAAGTTTTATGAGCTCCCAAACTACATTCAATAATTTGAAATTGAGGGGTAGTTTTGGTGTTACCGGAAACAACAGGATAGGAAATTATCGACCGTTTGCAGCACTTTTTTCCTCAAATGCAATCTTGGGTTCAGGGGGATCAAATGTCGTGGGCTTAATTCCCGGATCATTTGAAAACCAGGATTTGTCTTGGGAAAAGAACCAAACAGTAAACCTAGGGTTGGATATTGGTATTTTACAAGACAAGATGACTTTTGCGTTCGATGTGTACAAAAGTAATACTAAAGATTTATTGCTCAATGTACCAGTACCGCACACCACGGGCTTTGGATCTGCAATCCAGAACATTGGTGAGGTGCAGAACAAAGGTTTTGAAATAGAGATATCATCGAACAATATTACAACATCGAATTTCTCATGGACTTCCAGTATTGTATTTTCATACAATCAAAATAAAGTCTTAAAAATGGGCCCAGATGGATCTCCCATTAAAAATGGGGATTTTTGGTGCCGCGATTGTAGCTATACAGGAATTGGCTATCCGATAGGAAGTTTTAACTTGTACGAAACTGACGGAATATACATGTCTCAGGCAGAGGTGGATGCCGTTCCCCAATTTGCTGATGAAGGTGTTGGTGATGTAAAATGGGTTGATGTTAATGGTGATGGAGACGTAAATGCACTTGATAGAAGACCTCTTGGTAACCCAACTCCCATAACTAATTTTGGTATAACCAATACCCTAAATTACAAGGGTTTCGATTTGAATTTATTCATAAATGGAGCTGGCGGACATGAAACTTTTTTCGCCTGGAGCAGATACATAAGTAGGCCAAGTACAGGGGTATTACTCAAAGAATGGACCAACAGATATAGATCCCCTGAGAACCCAGGAAATGGAATTGTGCCACAAGGAACTTCAGATACAGGTACCAATGGTGGTCAGGAGGAGAATGACAGGTGGTTATATGATTCTGATTGGTGGAGGATTAAGAATCTAACACTGGGTTATACTTTCCCTGCTGCTTCGTTGGAAAAGCTTAAGATTTCCTCTTTTAGGCTGTATGTTTCGGCGGATAATTTGTTTTTGAACACCAAATATCCCGGATTTAATCCTGAAGGAGGGCTTAAGCCTAACCCAGATCAGGGAACGACTCAATCAGAGAGTGTGTTTAACTCTAGGTTTTCTCAAAACCAGTCTCCAAGTTTCAACCTTGGGATGGACTTTGGATCCTCACCACTTGCCAAGAGGTTTATTGTTGGCTTGAATATTACTTTTTAATCAATCAAAAAAAGAAATCATGAAAAAATATTTAATATGCTCTTTACTGGTTGTGTTTTTAATTGGATGTAAAGAAGACTTTCTTGAATTAACCCCCCAATCAAATTTGACTGGGAATCAATTTTATCAGAATGAAGCGGATTTTGAAACGGCGATTGCAGGGATTTATTATCAATGGGCTGAAATGACTGTAAGGCCGCTATATCAGGCTGAGTTCAGATCGGATAACCTAAGATATTGGAGATTGCTATATAATGAATTTTCATCCAATAATTGGGGACCTAGTTCAACCTCAGTCATTTGGGGTAATTTTTATCAGACTGTAATCCATCCTTCAAACGTAATCATAAATACGATTGATGATATTGAAATGGATGCCGCAACTAAAAGTAGAATAAAGGGTGAAGCGCTCTTCTTTAGAGGGTATGCCTATTACTGGTTGAATATGTGGTTTGAAGGAGTTCCACTTGTAACTAAACCTTTGACCATTGATGAGTCATTTCAATTGAGTAGATCGTCAGTAGCGGAGACATGGGCTCAGGCAGAGTCTGATTTGTCTGAGGCATATTCATTGTTGCCACCAAACGAATCTGCTAAAGGTAGGGTAAACAAATATGCAGCTGAAATGTTCCTGGCAAGAACCTATATGCAACAGCAAAAATGGGGTCAGGCAGAAACAGCTCTAGAGGATATTTTCAACAATAGTGGTGCATCTTTGGATCCTGATTGGGCTAAAATGTGGAGCACAGAAGGACAGGCCAATTCTAATGAAAACATGCTGGTCAGTATTTGGAATGAAGCCAATTCTGACGATGATATGTCTCAAATAATAAAGTGTATCGATTGCCTACACCAAGGTGCAGGTTTTATTGAATATGAGCCTGGATTAGTGGAGTCATTCGAGGATGGGGATATCCGCCGAGATGAAACAGTACAACTTGTCGGTGGGCAAGCTTTAAACTTAAAACATGATTTTGGAATAATAGCTGGTGGTTATTGGGTTGCAGATTTCGTTGTGATAAGGTTTACAGATGTCCAATTATTGTATGCTGAGGCAATATCCATGAATGCGGGTTCTGCTCAACAACAATCTCTTGATCTCATGAATGAGACAAGAAATAGGGCAGGTCTTACGAATGATATTGTACTGGCAGATGTATCTACCTTAGATGACTTTGTGGAAGCTATTTTAGCGGAGCGAAGAGCTGAGTTCGTGTTTGAAAGTCAGCGATATGCGGACCTGAAAAGGCATGGAAAATTAGTTGAAAAGCTAAATGCCATCGGTTACAACTTTGATGAAAACTTCAATAGGATTCCAATACCTGCTTCTGAAATAGATAAAATGAATGGTGTATTGGTTCAGAATCCTGGATATGAAGGTTTATAAAAAAAGCAAATAACTACTTCGATTTAGTTTATTATTTAGATGGGGGTTCGACTTGAACCGTTGAACCCTCAACTACTAATATACCTTACATACTAGAGTACTGTATTGGGCTGTAATAATCTGTTGTATGTGCAATGGACCAGCAAGGTAAACAGTTAAAAATCAAATCAAAATTCTCGAAAAATGAATAAGAAAATCCAATGTGTTATTGGGATTAACTTTATTGTTATTATTTTAATTTCTACCAGTTTCAAAGGTGCACGAGAGGAACAAAAAGACCAAAAACTTCCCAACATCATCCTTTTGATGGGCGATGATCATGGATGGGACGAAGTGGGATATAATGGACATCCTCATGTAAAAACACCTGTGTTAGATGAAATGAGTAGGCAGGGTTTAAGGATGGATAATTTCCGTTCCGGGCATCCATCTTGTAGTCCAACACGGGGTAGTTTCATGACCGGAAGGCATCCTAATCGTTATGGCACTTTTTATCCGGGTTGCTCCATTCGACCTGAAGAAATTACCATAGCACACATTTTTGGTAAAGCGGGCTATGCGTCTGCCCACTTTGGCAAATGGCACCTGGGACCAGTAAAAAGTGAATCACCTACAAATCCAAGTGCTATGGGTTTTGATGAATGGCTATCACACGATAATTTCTTTGAAATGAATCCTCAGCTTTCCAGAAATGGAGCAGCTCCGGAACAGATTGAAGGAGAAGGATCACAAATTGTGGTGGATGAAGCAATTCAGTTTATCAAAAGGTCGAAAAATAACAAAGAGCCATTTTTTATTGTGATATGGTACGGCTCCCCACATGAACCTTATAGTGGCCTACCCGAAGATCTTGGTATTTACGATGACCTCCCAGCTGATTATGCAAACAAGACGGTAGGGTTGACATCAAATAAAACAGGAGACCGAGTTCAAAGACCATTGAGAGAAGTTCTAAGGGAACGATATGCAGAAATCACAGCCATGGATCGTTCCATTGGTGTTTTAAGAGACTTCCTAAAACAAGAAAAGTTGAAAGAAAATACCTTATTGTGGTATTGTGGCGACAATGGCACTCCACCAAGTGCAGCACGCACGGGCATGAGCCTACGAGGAGAGAAAGGGATGATGTATGAAGGAGGGATTCGTGTTCCCAGCGTAATTGAGTGGCCAGTACGGATCAAATCAGGGATGGTGAGTCAGCTCAACTCTGTAACCAGCGACATGTTGCCTACATTCTGTGAATTAATAGGCCAGCCATTACCAGATCGGCCATTGGATGGAATAAGTCTGTTACCTATGATAGATGGTGAGATGGATACCCGACCTTCCCCCATGTTCTTTTGGGATATTGAAGGCCAGATAGCAATCAATGAAGAATCTGAGGCTTATATCGACATGGGCCTACAAGAGGGTACCATACCATTGGTTAAGAAGTTGCGGGGTAAGTTTACCAGGACGTTTGTTAACTGGCGCTATCCCAAAGTTTCTGAAAATGATGTTGGTGGTCCAAGAACCATGATTGATAACAGGTATAAGTTGGTTATCGATCAGGAATCCGATATAGAGTTGTTCGATCTGATAGAAGATCGAGCTGAGAGCAACAACCTGGTTAATTCAAAGCCCGATATTGCTGAGAAGATGCAAAAACAACTATATGATTGGCAACAATCAGTACTTCAAAGTTTGTCGGGGGTAGATTATGACTAACACTCGACTCTTTTCTAAGTAGTGGTCTTTTAAAGTTTACCATATAATTAAATAGGTTGAATCCAATAGTATTGGAGGTGCTCCAATTGGGTAAATAACAAGCTATAGATAACGAATGGTTAAGGCAGCATATATTATTTAACAAGGCTGTATACATCTAATAAACATTAAGACAACAAATGAAATCAAGACTGGATTATTTCCTAGGACAATTCCTTAGTTTAATGGTAATTACTTACCCGTTATTACCAGTTTCTTTCAAATTAATTCATGTAGTTCTACACAGGAAAAACCAGGCTTCAAACATGGTTTACCGAAGATCAGAGACTTTCTCTGGGAGCCTACTATGTATATATAAGTAAGCTGTAATGACAGATAAAAACATACATTAATTCCTAAAACAATGAAATATGATAGGTAAGTTTTTTGCATTGACATCCATAATATTGCTTTTCCCTTTTTGTGGTTTTTCTAACAATGACAATACAAACATTGCCAAAGAGCTTGAAAAGTATAACGTTATTTGGAAAACACCTAGCGAAAATCAAAATGGCTCTATGCCTCTTGGCAATGGAGATATTGGTATAAACGTATGGGCACAAAAAAACGGAGATCTTCTCTTTTACATCAGCAAGAACGATGCTTGGACTGAATATGCCCGGCTATCTAAAGTAGGCAAGGTAAGGGTGCATTTCGATAACAACCCTTTTAAAGAAGGTACACCTTTTATTCAAAAATTAGATATCCACAGGGGAGAAATTACAATCAATTCCGGTAATAAAGACAGTACTTTTCAATTGAAATTATGGCTAGATGCCAATAATCCACTATTGCATATTGAAACAGAGAGTAAAAAAGCCGTTGACATCACTGTTTCGACTGAGCTCTGGCGTGATACCCTAAAAATGCAAAAAAGTAGAATTGAAGTTGGCGATATGTTCAGGCAACTTTACGACTTTGGATGGGAAACCAAATACACAGGCCCTTCACCTTACCCTACCTACGTTTACCCTGATGTAATTGCAGAGAATACCGGTAATCAGTTAATCTGGTATCATCACAATCAAAAACCTGATTATGATCCTTATGAAATCAATATGAGAATTCAAAGTCTTGATGGATATATGGATAAAATAATACACCCATTAAGAGATAGGATTTTTGGAGCTTTGATTGAAGGAGATAATCTGGTTTACAAACAGAAAGGAGAATTAAAGACAGAAAACCCAGTCACCAAAAGTAGAATCTCGATTATTGTTCATTCCGAACACCCTTCATCTCCCGAAAAATGGATCGATAACATTCGTTCCAAGGCAAGTGATATTGAACAAAAAGACTTAAAATCAATGTATGAAACACATTGGTTTTGGTGGAAAGAATTTTGGTCTAAAAGCTGGATTTTTGCAAGAGGGAAAGATGTGTTTGACATCAACAGAGGTTATTGCCTTCAAAGATTCAAAAATGCATGTGCAGGAAGAGGTGAATTTCCCATAAAATTTAACGGTTCGCTTTTTTCTTTAGGAAGAAATGGAGATCCTGATTTTATGAAATGGGGATCTACTGGATTTTGGTTCCAAAACCAAAGGCACATCTATTGGCCAATGCTTGCTTCGGGCGATTTCGAATTAATGAAACCCTGGTTTGATATGTATAAAAATACGCTCGAAATATCCAGGTATCGTACAAGCAAGTATTTTAACCACGCAGGAGCTCATTTTCCTGAAACCATCCTTTTCTGGGGAGCTGAAGTCAGCAGTCATTATAACTGGACACCTCTATATCAAAGAAATGGCATAGAAGCAGAGTGTTCATTTGTTACTTACTATTGGCAAAATGGTATAGAACAGACGCTGATGATGCTCGATTACTACCTGTATACAAAAGACAAGCAGTTTGCCAGGGAAACATTATTGCCAATGGCTGAATCTATTTTGGATTTTTTTTACAGACATTATCCGAGAAAAGATGGAAAACTGTATATCAGTCCGGGGCAGGCTCTTGAAACTTTCCACCAGGCCGATAATCCCACTCCGGAACTAGCCGGATTGAAGTATGCATTGGAGAAATTGATTGACAACACCTATGAATTAATGAACTTTTATCAACGGCACATCTCAAAGAAATTGTTAAATGAAATTCCTGATATTCCTATTGGAAAGGACTCAACCGGAGTTGATGTAATTTTACCTGCCTATACCTACTCAAAAGCCTTTGGAAAGGAGAACGCTGAGTTATATTCAGTTTTCCCTTACCGTATTTACGGAGTAAACAAGCCAGAGCTACAAGTTGCGAAGAATACTTTTGATAAAAGAGTTGCAAGACGTTCTGTTTGCTGGTCACAGGATGCCATCCAGATGGCATATCTCGGTCTGACTGATGAAATAAGGGAAGATCTGAAAAAGAGAGCAAATTCTTTAGATGAGGTAACAAGGTTTCCTGCATTCTGGGAGTCAGCAAGTGACTGGAAACCGGATGAAGATAATGGTGGTGGATTAATGAATGCCTTTCAGGCCATGATTGTTCAAGCAGAATGCAAAGAGAAAGACAGATCAATAATACTTTTCCCCACCTGGCCGGCTGACTGGGATCTCAAATTTAAACTCCATGCCCCTCTGAATACCACCATCGAAGGTGAATTGAAGAATGGGAAAATAAAATATCTCAATGTGACTCCAAAGTCTAGAGAGAAGGATATTATCATTAAAAACTTTACCCGATGAAATACAAGGTAGTTTTCCTATTCATATTTCTCATAGATCTGAAGCCTATTGGTTTCTGTGCTGATGGGCCTAACATCACCTTCATCATGGCAGACGACCTTGGTTATGGTGACCTTAGTTGTTATCGAGCAAGGAAAATCCTAACTCCTAATATCGATAGAATTGCAGGTGAAGGAACAATGTTTACTGATGCCCATAGCCCTGCTGCAGTTTGTAACCCTACACATTACGCCGTTTTGACGGGCATATATGGCTGGCGAAGCAGGTTAAAAAAAGAGGTTCTATGGGATGGGTACAGGCGCTGTTTAATTGAACCCAATCGTACTACCATTGGTAATATGATGAAATCTAAGGGCTATCATACTGCTCAGATTGGCAAATGGCATTTGGGTTGGGAAGATGAAGAGCCCGTTGACTATACTAAGGGCTATCTGGGCAGAGGGCCTAAAGATTTAGGTTTTGATTACTCTTTTGTTACGGCGGTGGCTCACAATCTCTTTCCTATAACCTTTGTTGAAAATCATCAGGTTCTTGCAAAGGAATTTAAACCCATTGACTATCATATCTACGAACATGGAAAAAAAGAGATTCCACGAAAGTGCCTGGAGTGGCACCAAACAACAGATATTGGCCCTTCCCTAATATACTTTGATTGGCAGCCATATCTCGTCGATAGCATCTATACCGTCAAAGCATTCAACTTCATTACCGAACACCTAAAAAATAATCAGGATCAACTATTTTATTTACACTTAACTCCAGACGCTCATCATACACCCAACAATGTTCCTGGCTTTCTTAAAGGTTCTAGTCAGGCAGGAGACCGGGGAGATCATACGCAAATGTTTGACTGGATGGTGGGTCAAATAAATGAAGCCTTGCACCGACTGAATATTGACAAAAAAACCCTCTTAATAATTACCAGTGATAATGGGGTCACACATGCAGGTGTTGATGAATTCGGACACAAAGGCTGGGGAAAACTCAAGGGAAGAAAAGGAACAAGATTGGAAGGCTGCCACAGAGTTCCCTTAATTATTAAGTGGGATGGCTTTGTGCAATCTAGTGTCAAAAATAATGGACTCATCTGTCTTGTCGATATGATGGCTACATTTTCCCATATTATTGGTTATGAATTAGGTGACAATATAGGAGAAGATAGTTTTGATGTATTCACAATAATTACCGGAAAAAAGAAAGAAATAAGAGAAAGTCTGGTAATGAATAATTACCAGGGAAGGTTTGCCATCAGAAAAGGCAAATGGAAACTAGTGGACGAAGAGCTTTACATTTTGGGAACTGACCTGGTAGAAGAGAACAATGTTGCTGACAAATATCCTGGGATTGTAAAGGAATTAAAAGACCTGCTTAGAATACAGCAAGCTGCAGGGTTTACTGCAAAAAGGTCAAGCCTCAATTTATAGATTAAACAATAAATGCAATAAAATGTATAAAAGAATACAGATCACAATTATTTCGGTTATTGCAGTCTTTCTGTTTGCCGCACATACCAATAAACTTCCGAAAGTATTGATTATCGGTGACTCCATTTCGGCGGGATATACCCCTTTTGTAAAAGAGTTATTGAAAGACGAAGCAACTGTAATTCGCAACGAGGGAAATGCTCGATATACGGGGTTTGGTCTAATAAAAATAAACGAATGGCTTGGAGAAGAAAATTGGGATGTCATTCAATTTAACTGGGGTCTATGGGATATGTATGGATGGCGCTATAAAGATTCAATTCGTACTCCAGATGTTTACGCCAAAAATCTGGAAATATTGATTGCAAGACTGGAAGAGACAGGTGCCAAACTTATTTGGGCAACCACAACACCTGTTTGTACCGGACCGGAAAAAAACGATCTGATGGTAATAGATTTAAAAACCGAAAATGCCTTTCGAAAAGCTGCATTGAGGGTAATGAAAAGACATGAAATTCAGGTAAATGATTTATACGCATTTATTAAGCCAAAACAGAATGAATATGCTATGGGTGATAACGATGTTCATTTTACTACTGAAGGATATCAATATTTAGCAGGGCATGTTGCCGATGAAATTAGAAAAAAATTAAAGCACGAGTAAAAGGCTGATATACGTGGTTTTTATTGCCCTATCGACCTGCAAGAATCAAACGGAGAAATTTTAAAATTATAACAAATACATAAGATTCAAATCGATGAAAAAACATTCTGTATTGGTCAATAATATTTATAAAGAGTCAATTGCCATACAAAAAAGGGATGGAGTAGGTTCGGATGATGTGCCTTATGCAAATAAAAGAAATGAGCACCTGAGTAATATAAGTGTTGATAATAAGGAAAGAATGCTCTAAGAAAGCGACTAGTAAATACTCTTCGGAATTAGAAAAACAATTAGGAATGAATAATAGTGCTGAAGCAAAATTTCTTAATAAGAAATGAAACGAGTTTTTGTAATAGTTCTTTCAATAATTGGTTGCAAAACACCAAATGATAATGCGTTTGATGCGCGAATTCAGGAAAATGAAAGACTGAGGCCTCAAACGAAAAACCACCAAGAATTAATGGACCAAAAGTGGTTGGTACATGGCCATGAAAAAATTATTTGTCGAACTCCTTGTCTATGAAAAGTATGAGAGATTTTTTATTGACATAGAAGTTGAACGAAAATTATTTAAGCCAAATTTTACCATGAAGAAACCATTGAGATTTTTTTTATTTTTTATGAGTTTGATGACTTTGATCTCATGCAACTCATTAACAAAGAAAGAAGGGCCCGAGGCAGGCAAGCCTAATATCATATTTATTTACGCTGATGACTTGGGAAGTGGTCTAATTGGTGTGAATGGTCAAAAGATAATTAAAACACCGAGTATTGATAAGCTATCTAGGCAGGGAATTTCTTTTGATCACAACTATGGCTGTGCTTTTTGCTTACCAGCAAGGGCATCTTTGCTCACAGGTCTTCATGACGCTCACAAAAATGCCTGGAACCACGTGAATGGGGGAGCCTGGATCGACTATCGGAAGGGTAAGCATAGCTTCAAAAAGACCATGGAAAGGGTAGACAGCCTTCATCTTCCAATACCTCAAGATGAAGTGTTTTTACCACAACTGCTTAAAAAGGCCGGATACTTCACGGCACAGGTGGGTAAGCTGGAGTGGGGTTTTTCGACTACACCAAACCGCCTTGAGCGACATGGGTGGGATCATCATTTTGGCTATTACGACCATAAAAATGGACATGGCTATTATCCTAAGTCACTTTTTCGAAACGGGAAGGAGGTATTTTTCACTGGCAATACTTCAAATAATAGCAAAACACCAGGACCTTCTTACTCACAGAACCTTTTTCTGGATGAGATTTTAGAATTGATAAGGAATCATCAGGTGGACAAGCCTTTCTTTATCTACCATCCAACTCAGATTCCTCATGGTGATATCATGATTCCTGAGATAAATTCCGAATTTATAGATGACGAAAGGTTGACAAAAAACCAAAAAAAGTATGCTTCGATGGTAAAAATGCTTGATGATCACATTGGAATTATCATGGATGAGCTTGTCGTTCAAGGGATTGACAACAATACTATTGTGATTTTTTCTGTGGATAATGGTCATGAAGTCTATTATGAGCCAGATCATCGATTGAGTTACGACGAAGGAAAGGGATTACTATCTGATAAATATGACTCGGAGGATGATAGGGATGTATTTAATGGAAATAATAATTTATCTGGCAAAAAGTTTTCCACCTGGGAAGGAGGAATTCGGGTTCCTCTAATAGTCAGTTGGCCAGGTAAGATCAGACCTGATAGCAAGTCGGATTTACTGGTAGCGAATTACGATCTTATGCCTACTCTTGCTGATATTTCTGGTATCGAAATGCCTGAAGGGAAAGATGGTGTGTCTTATTTACCAACATTATTAGACAAACCAGAACAGGTAGAACATGACTTTGTTATTGCCAGAGGAGCGGTTCGTTATACGGCTCATAGAGGAGCGGCTCTGGTTTCTAGAGACGGCTGGAAAGTACGATATTTTGAGAATGAAGAAGTGTATATGCTGTATGACCTCAATTCAGATCCTAAAGAAGACTATGACCTGTCATTAGAATACCCCAAAAAGTTAGCAGAACTAAGAAAAATGTTTGACAAGGAGTTTAATAGCCAACGAAGAGACATAAACTCAGATTTTCTATCACAATGAAGATTAATAAGAACGAAAGAATAAAAACCAATAATGGTATGCGAAGTAAATTTTTAAGATTGTTTGCGCTGTTGATAATTACATCAGGTTGCCAAAACTCTTTCGAGTCATACGATGAGGTTAAAGATCTCTCCGGAACATGGAAACTGCAATTAGATCCCAGTAATGTCGGGATGGAAGAAAAGTGGTTTAACACAGATTTTAACGATTCCATACCGCTCCCCGGCACTACAGATGAACATAAAAAAGGAATCCACAAAGATGAACAGGCAGTAGAGCGCCTTTCGCGTGTATGGTATTGGAAGGGTGCTGCGTGGTATCAGAAAGAAGTTGATATTCCTGAACATTGGACAGGTAAAAATGTCAAGCTACTCCTTGAACGCACGAAAGATACTTATGTCTGGTTTGATGATGCAAACTGTGGGTATGAAAATACATTGAGTGCTCCTCAGTATTTTGATCTTTCCAAAACCATTAAGCCCGGAAAACATAAGATTACCGTATTGGTGGACAATGCAAAACTTCCCCCGGTTGGTCCGTCGCATGCCGTTGACGAACGCACCCAGACAAATTGGAACGGGATTGTGGGTAGAATAGAACTACAGGTAACTGATCCAATATGGATAGAGGAAGTACAAGCATACCCAAATGTTAAGAACAACCGAGTAAAAATTCTGGTAACGATTGGAAATATAACAGAAAAAGAGGCAATGGGGGAATTGCTCATAAGTGCAGAAAGTTGGAATACAGAAAAGCCTGTGGAATTCCAAACTCAGAAGGAAGAAATAGCAAGGATAACAAAAGATAAGGTTTTTGAATTCATCTACAATTTCGATCAATTTGCACCCCTGTGGGATGAATTTGATCCGGCCTTGATCAAATTGAGTCTAAACTTATCCGCCCGATCGGGTGATGAATCCTTCAAGAGTTCAAAGCAAGTGGACTTTGGAATGCGCGAATTCAAACGTAAGGGTAAATACATATACATCAATGGTCAAAGAGTATTCTTAAGAGGTCGTACCGACAGTGCAAACTACCCCCTTACGGGTTATCCTCCAATGGATAAGGAGTCCTGGTTGAAATATTTCAGGCAATTAAAATCCTACGGTATCAATCATTGGCGTTTTCACTCCTGGTGTCCACCAAAAGAAGCAATAAATGCTGCTGATGAGGTTGGTGTGTACCTGCAACCTGAACTTCCAAACAAAAGAAGTGGAATGGATAAAAAGAGCATAGAAGATGAGGCTGTTCGTGAAATGTATAATATCGATTACATGGAAGTAGACACCAGTAGAATCAATATGACCCTTAAAAATTATTTGCAAAGAGAGGGAGAACTGATCTTTAAGCATTTTGGCAATCATCCCTCATTTACCATGTTTACTTTAGGAAATGAACTGGGACGAAATGAGGCGATGTATGAACTTGTGGAGAATTTCAAAAACATTGATTCGCGAAGACTGTATGCTCAGGGCACTAATAATATGCACTGGGAACCAAGTTTTGCAGAAGGGGACGACTTTTGGGTAGCTGCTAAAACAACACCTAAAATGCCGGTTCGCGGATCCTATTTTCATATAGATTTTGCAAACGGTCATATTGAAAACTTTCCACCATCCACTTTGGTAGATTATTCGGAATCGATAAAAGAAGTTAATGTTCCCGTAATTGGCCATGAAACAGGGCAATTTCAGATTTCACCTGATTTCAATGATATCCCAAAATTTACAGGTGTAACCAGAGCAAGGAATTATGAAATATTTAGGGAAAGACTAAAAAAGGCCAACATGCTAGACCAATCCGATGATTTCGTAAATGCATCAGGAAAACTGGCCGTGATATGTTATAGGGAAGACATTGAAGCTGCTCTTAGAACACCTGACTTTGCAGGAATTCAACTTTTGGATATCCAGGATTTTCCAGGGCAAGGTACCGCCCTGGTAGGAATTCTCAATGCGTTTATGGAATCTAAAGGGCTTATCACACCTGAAAAATGGAGCCAATTCTGTAACGAAGTGGTTCCATTGCTAAAAATGAGCAAATATACCTGGACCAACGATGAATGGTTTACAGCAAATATTGAGATTGCTCACTATGGTAAAGAAGATTTCAGGGATGCTGAAGTAAGCTGGAAAATTGTTGATGAAAAAGGAAAGATGTATAGTGAAGGAAAGCTAACAAAAGCAACTATTTCCCAAGGGGGAGTGGCAGCCATTGGTGAAATAAGCCTTGCCCTAAATTCAATTGACAAGGCGAAAAAATTGAAAATTACAATTTCACTGGATGGCACGAAATACAAAAACGAATATGACATTTGGGTTTATCCGAAAACAGTAAATACAACTATTCCTGAAGGTGTTATGGTTTCAAATGAGCTGGACACTAAAACAAAACAACATCTTCAAAATGGTGGCAAGGTAATAATATTTCCAGAGCACGATAAACTCACCCATTGTATCAAAGGAGCATTTCAAACTGACTTTTGGTGCTATCCCATGTTCGCACGTGGTGCGATAAAACGTGGTTTAGAACCAGCACCTGGCTCACTGGGGTTCATATGCGATCCAGACTCTCCTTTACTAGAATATTTCCCAACTGAGTTTCATAGCAACTGGCAGTGGTGGCAACTAGTAAGAAATTGTAAACCGATCATACTAGACGACACACCTGCAGATTATAGACCATTAATACAAACAATAGACAATTTTGCCCGGAATCACAAACTGGGAATGGTTTTCGAAACCAAGTATGGGAAAGGAAGTGCCCTGGTCTGTGCCATAGACTTGCCTAACCTTCAAGACAAACCTGAAGCAAGACAGCTCTATTACAGTATCTTGAAATATGTTAAATCGGATAAATTTTCCCCGGAAAAAGAACTTGGTCCAAATGTTTTGCGGAATATTCTGCAATAATTTGGCAAATTTTATTAAGAATTTAAAAGACAGACTTATATGAGTATAAAAATTCAACCAATGGGAATTCTCATACTCATTTTATTGACAGCATTTTCCTACTCCGATTCAAACTCAAAAAATCAGCCAATCGATAATGTTCAATGTCTAGTGGAAAAAGGAGATATTCTTAGAAACGAGTACTCCAATTCTCCTACTATTAATTTGTACCAAGGTAATGGGCGTTTTGGATCGTGCTTTGGCAGACTTGGTTTGCATAACAAACCTGAAAAAGTGCATGGAGAAAAACAGGGTAATAATAGATTTGGTCGTACCCAGTTTATGCACATGAATCATAAAGTGCGTGGCAAATTTGGTGCTGATTATTTAATTCCAATGGGAAAAATATATTGGAAAGATTCATTAACCAATATTTCTCAATATAAGCAACATCAAAAAATGTTTGATGGTACTATATCAACTTCGTTTCAAACAGGACAGAATAAAATAGATGTGAAAACATGGTTTGATGGCACAGCAAGAGATATGGCTGTTGTTTCCATCAAAATTGATAAAAAACCGTTTTCAGTGATCTACGATCCTCAGAAAACTATTAATGTTCATTATAACCAGCAATTCGTTAAGGATATTTCTATCAGTAAGAATGGTGATTTCTGGAAGGTAAGTACAACTTGTGCCGGGTTTTCTTCAGATGTAATTATTAAAACCTCTTGTACGGCTGAGGAAGTTGATGGAAAACTAAAAATCAACCTTGAAAAAGGAAAAAACAACATTTTTATTTCTTTAAATAATTCTTTCGAAAAAACAGTAAAAGAGTCTTTGGAAGATACACAAATCTGGTGGGCAAATAAATGGGGCAATAGTGCTTGGCTGGATCTTCCGGATGACAATGCACAAAAAATGTGGATCAGATCTATGGCGCAATTTTTCTTTACCTGTGGCAATGACAATATGGGTATGCCCCCTCCAATGGGACTTTCGGGTAACGGTTGGCCATTCCCTTTTCCACAGGATATCTCCTATATTAATCCCGTTATGTTAATTACAGGAAATACTGATATTAGTAAAACATGGGTTGAGTATATGTCCACAAGACTTAAAGGAATGAAGGACTATACGAGAAGGCTTCTGAAGGTTGATGGAGTCATTTGTCCTTGGGTGTTTCCATACAATCAATTTTCTGAATATCATGCTCCAGTGCCGCCAAATGTGTTTTACTACGAAACACATAACTCGGGTTACCTGTGTCGAATGGCTTATGAAACAGCAGCAATGATAGACGATGAAGAATGGACAAGAAAATACGCACTTCCAGTTGTTAAAGAAACGGCAATTTTTTATAAAAGTATTAGTAAAAAGGAAGCAGATGGATTATGGCATGTTTTTGTGGAGCCATCCATGGGGCAGGATGAAACTGGAGGGCAAAATCAGAAAGATTATCTGTGTGCTTTATACAGTGCGAAGTATTGTTTTCAAAAAGCAATTGAATATGGTCTGGATACCAATGGTGAATATCAGCAAATTCTAAAAGACAACCTTGCTTTTGAATCGCTTGTATCGCAGCGAGATTATTATTTTTCATGCCAAGGTAGCGGAGAGAAAGATTTTGGGAATCAAAAGCACCCTCCACAATTGAATGAACTGGCCTTTTTACCGGTTAGCAAAAAATCTTCTAATCAGGCTCTGAATGCCTATAACATAAGGTATGAAATTACAAGAGACGCTGAAAAACCCCATTTTTATGGATGGACTCTTGGTGAATTTTTATTAGCAGGTACCAGACTTGGAGATGTAGATTCGTGGAAAAAAGATTGGGATAAGCTATTACCTTCAGCATATGTCGACGAAGAATTCATTCAGATATTTGAAACCAGTAGGGTACAAAGTGAATCATTTTATACTACGACGAACGGATTGACTATTAATTCTTTGTTAGATGGAATAGTAACCACCTGGTGGGGAAAGCTTGAAATTGCAAAATGTCTCCCATGGGAAGGAAAAGTGAGTTTTGGAAATATTCGAACTCTACTAGGAGTGGTTGTTGATGGTAGGATTGAAAATGGCATTGCAGAATTAAATGTCACTGCTTGGAAAGATTGTTCAATTGATTTACATGGAGAGGGACTGAATATTAAAAAGGGAGAAACAATAAGCAGGATCGTTGATCTAAAACTAGGTAATTAATTGATTATTCTCTGATCAGTAAACAACAACATTCACAGTTTTTTATGACATTTTATTTCATTTAACATAAAGCAATCATTATGACAAGCAAACAAAATAGAAGGGCTTTTCTAAAAACTTCAGCTCTGGCTGGAATGGGTTTAGGAACGACTTCAAGCTATTTAACAGCAGCTAACTGGTCGGGAGTCATTGGTGCAAATGACAGAGTTAATATTGGGGTAGTCGGTTGCCGCAATCATGGGTCATGGGCCCACCTTGAAGACTCATACCTGAATTTCCCAAATGTTAATGTCATTGCACTATGTGATCCTGACATGGCTAGTATTGATCGTTGTTCCAAAGTAATGTACGATAAGGGAGCTAGGCCGGCAGAGGCCTATGCAGATATCAGGAAGATGCTTGACAATAAAGACATTGATGCCATCTCAGTTGCAACACCCAATCACTGGCATGCACTGGCCACAGTGTGGGGATGCCAGGCTGGAAAAGATGTTTGTGTGGAGAAACCAGTTTCGCATAATATCTGGGAAGGACGAAAAATGGTAGAAGCCGCAGCTAAATATAATAGGGTAGTTCAGGCAGATCATGATTTACGTTCAAATACAAAAATTCAGGCAGCAGTCGATTATATCCAAAGTGGTGCCCTTGGTAAGATCGAGTTCTGTCATTCGTGGGTATATAAACGTCGGACAAGCATGGGAAAAGCAGGAAAATCAGGAGGATATATTCCAAGAACAGCAGACTATGATCTTTACTGCGGGCCTGCTCCAATCGGGCCTCTGCCTAGAATAAACTTCCATTATGACTGGCACTGGCAGTGGGATTTTGGTTGTGGTGAAATAGGTAACAATGGCCCACATCATCTCGACCTTTGTAGGTGGGTACTTGGTCAGAATGACCTGCCATCACGTGTGATTACATTCGGTGGAAGATATGGATATGAAGATGATGGTGAGACACCCAATACAAGCGTGACACTGTTCGATTATAAAACAGCTCCCATACTTTTTGAAGTAAGAGGGTTATCAAGAAAGAGTGATGATCCTGTTATGGATTCTTTTAGAACAACTACAAAAAAAGGGGTTAAGCTGTTTTACGAGTGGGATAGCAAAAGCCCAAATACATCTAATATCATAGTTTGCGAAAATGGCTTTGTGGATATGGGAAGGCAAATCGCCTATGATAACGATGGTAATAAGATAAAAGAATTTGAAGGGGAAAGGGTGAACTCAGTTTTGAATTTTGTTAAAGCAGTTCGCAGCAGAAAGGAAGAAGACATTAAAGCTCCGATTATAGAGGGTCACCTTTCAGCGTCACTCTGTCATATGGGAAATATATCATACAGGGTAGGGAAAGAGGCATCTTATGAGGAAGTTAATGATGTTTTTAGGAAAGATTTTGAAGTTCTGGATGCATTGGAGAGAACCAATAAGCATATGACTGCCAACGGTCTGAGCCTCAAGGAGCTTCCTATTGTACTGGGTCCATGGCTCGAAATGGATTCCGAAAAGGAAATGTTTAAAGGTGCATATTCTAAAGAAGCAAATAAATATGTCTCACGTGATTACAGGGAACCATTCGTGATCAGAGATCAGGTTTAATTAGAAACAAAAAAACAAAAAAAATGAAAATACATAAAACATTGATGCTGGTATCTCTTGCCATAATTTGTCTCGTATCTATTGCGTCCCATGAAAACAAGGATACGGTTTACTCAACCGCACCGGAAGGGGCAATAGTACTTTTTGACGGAACAGATCTTTCCAAGTGGGTCAACTGTGACGGAGGTGAAGTTCGCTGGAAGATAGTAGATGGTCTTATGGAAGTAGTTGCTGACTCTACCTGGGCCTGTGAAAAAATTCAGGGAACAATGACCAAACAATACTTCAAGGATTTTCAACTTCATTTGGAGTTCAAACTGCCAGATGCTGATAATACAAACAGCGGCGTTTATATTCAGAAGAGATATGAATTGCAGATATACAGCTCCTACAATACCGAACCACAATCAGGAATGGGGGGATCCATTTACAGGCAAAAGGTGCCCGATGTAATGGTCGGAAAACCAAAAGGAGAATGGGAGACTTACGATATTCTTTTCCGCTCGGCCCGCTTTGATCCTGAAAATCCAGAAACGAAGATTGAGAATGCAAGAATTTCAGTCATTCATAATGGAGTAGTGATCCATAACAATGTGATCATTAAAACCAAAACTGGTGTTGGCTTTCCTGAAGGGAATGAACCCGGGCCTATAATGTTACAAGACCATCTGGCCGAGGTTCAGTTCAGAAATATCTGGATTATCCCCAACGAGGCTATTGAGACTTTACCTCCTTCTAATCACTGAAGTTGATTTTGATTCAAAAAAACTAATGGAGAACACATTATTTAATTTTAAATAATTTAACAATACGATAACTATGAAAAATTTATTGCACCTGGTGTTTTGTTTTGGTTTTGTGCTGTTGCCTGGATGCAATGAAGCCGCAAATAGAAATACAACTAAAGACAAGCTGCCAAACATAGTCTTTATTCTGGCCGATGATCTGGGCTATGGGGACATTCGCAGCTATAATGCCGAGTCGAAAATCCCAACCCCAAATCTGGATAAATTGGCCAGTCAGGGGATGCGTTTCACCGATGCTCATAGCCCATCCACCGTCTGCACCCCAACGCGTTACAGTATTCTTACCGGCCGGATGGAATTTCGAACTGGAATGAAGGGTGTATTTACTGGTGTAGGCGGACCATGCCTGATCGAAGAAAATCGTTTAACGCTACCGCAAATGCTTCATGACGAAAGCTATACAACGGCATGTATTGGAAAATGGCATATAGGTATGACCTTCTTCGATGAGAAGGGAGAAATAATAAAAGATAGGAGCATAAAAGGGGTTCAGCGGATTGATTATAGTCATTCGATTCCAGATGGGCCACTAAATCGTGGCTTTGATCAATTTTATGGAACAGTTTCTTGCCCTACTACAGACTGGTTATATGCGTATGTGGATGGAGATAGGATACCTGTTCCCGCAACAAAATTGCTTGATAAAAGCAAACTTCCAGACCATCCCTATAGCAAAGATTGTAGAGCTGGCATGGTTGCAGATAATTTCAAACATGATGAAGTTGATCTGGTCTTTCTGGACAAAAGCAAAGAATTTCTTGAGCAGCATGTAAACAACAATCCTGAAAAACCATTCTTTCTTTATCATTCGATGCAAGCGATACACCTACCATCCCTTGCAGCGGAGAGCTTTCAAGGCAGTACTGATTCAGGTCCGCATGGAGATTTCATTTTTGAAATGGATTACATTGTTGGAGAGCTTCTTAAAACGCTAGAAGATCTTGGTGTAGATGAAAACACCCTAGTCATCTTTGCCAGTGATAATGGACCAGAAGTTCCTACTGTTTTGAACATGCGAAGTACTCATAACCACGATGGAGCTAGGCCATGGAGAGGAGTAAAACGCGACCAGTGGGAAGGCGGCCACCGTACACCCTTCATTGTTCGCTGGCCCGGAAAGGTTCAGGCCAATACAACTAGTGATCAATTATTGAGTCTTACGGATGTAATGGCCACCATTGCGGAAATAGTAGATGTAAAACTGCCAGAAAATGTAGCTGAAGATAGCTACAGTATGTTACCGGTTCTCGTAGGAAATCAGGGGAACAAACCAATTCGTCAATATATGCTACAGCAAACCATGTCCTTAGAATTGTCTATACGAAATGGCAATTGGAAGTATTTGGACCACAAAGGGTCCGGAGGCAATAATTATGATCGTATAGGTAATTGGGGGATGAGTCCTTACAAATTGGAGGATAATGATCCTGATGCACCTGGCCAGCTTTATAACCTTGAAACTGATCCTGGTGAAACAAAAAACCTTTACAACGAACAACCTGCGATTGCCGGTGCATTGAAGAAACAACTTGAAGAGTATAAGCAAAAAGGCTACTCCAGGCGTATGAGCAATTGATGAAGAACAAAAGAGTAACCAAAGAAAAGATTAAAATCCAAATAATATGATTAAAATATCAAAAATAGGTATTGGTTCTGAAGAAAGTGTTAAACCTACTCTAATTCTCTTACAGGATCATCTTTCACCTGTTCAGTTTAGAAATATTTGGGTGATTCCAAATGATGCAATTGAGATATTACCAAAAGATGAACATTGATGGAGTTTAAAAAGCGTATCAAGAATTATTCAATACAAAATACATATTTTTCAATGTGTGCTTTGGTCATTTTATTGTCATCATGTGACAAAACCAAAATTGACTTTAATACTCAGGTGCGCCCAATTCTGAATAAAAATTGTGTTAGTTGTCATGGGGGAGTGAAGCAATCAGGAGGCTTTGGGTTAGTGTTTAGAGAAAATGCAATAGGGAGAACCAAGAATGATAAAGTTGGAATTGTGCCTGGACAACCTGGAAAGAGTGAAATGATTACTAGAATTTTGAGTCAAGACGCTGAAACAAGAATGCCTCTAGATGCACCGGCTCTATCTCAATATGAGATTGATATTTTAGTCAGATGGATTGAAGAAGGAGCAGAATGGCAAGAGCATTGGGCTTATCAAAGGCCAGAAGAACCCGAAATTCCCATTTCTAAATCAAGTTGGGGCAGAAATGAAATAGACAATTTTATTGAAGAAAGAATAAAAGAGAATGGTCTTACACCATCAGTTCAAGCTAATAAATACGATCTAGCAAGAAGAGTCTCTATTGATTTGATCGGTATTCCACCGTCAAAATTACTCTTGGAACGGTTTATTGAGGATAATTCAGATGACGCATATGAGAAATTGGTAGATGAATTATTGAAGTCTCAAAAATTTGGTGAAAACTGGACAAGCATGTGGCTGGACTTAGCACGGTTCGCAGATACTAAGGGATCAGCTGCAGATACATACAGACCATCATGGAAATATAGGGATTGGGTCATTAAGGCATTCAATAAAGACATGCCGTTTGATCAGTTCACAATAGAGCAATTGGCCGGAGACCTCATGCCTAATGGATCACTAGATCAATTGATAGCTACTAGTTTTCATAGAAATACTAAAAGTAGTGATGAGGGTGGGACAAGTAATGAAGAATATCGAGTATCTGCTGTATTGGATCGTGTCAACACAACCTGGGAGGTTTGGCAATCGACCACCATGTCTTGTGTTCAATGCCACAGTCATCCTTATGAGCCGATTCGTCATCAAGAATATTATACCTCTGCAGCTTTTTTTAATAATTCTTCCGACTGGGATGCGCCGACCGGATTCCCGTTGCTAAAGGCACTGGAAAAACAAGATTCAATTAAAGTTGAGGAGATAAAAGAATGGATTTCAGATCGTTCATCGGTTCAAGAAGCCAACCTATGGGAAAGATTTATTCTAGTAAGCGAACCTAAATTGAGACCTGAAGACTACGCCAAGACAGAAAATACTGAACACTACAACAGGTCTGGGCAAGATCATATGAAGGTTTATGATAATGCCAGCATAGTCATTAAGCAGGTGAAACTTCAAGACATTGATCGAATTTATCTCAACTATAGGCAATACGAGAGGTTTGAAAAAGGCAGAATAACCATAAGGATAAATAATTTAAACGGGCCTGTTATTGGTGAAGCTAATTTATTTGGTAACGATCGTTTTACGGACATTCCGATAATCATCTATACAAAATTGGAAGAAGCAGACTTGTATATCCAATTTGATAGTGAAATTGATAATTATTTCTGTTTTATTGATGGAATCCTATTGAGCAAGAAGTTGCCTGGTACTCGAGATGAAGAATATAAACGAATTTATAGTCAGATAGATCAGGTTATGAGTGCGCCATTCAAGAACCTTGAATCGACTCCTGTAATGATCGAAAAGACTGAGGATAAAAGTAGGGAATCGAATGTATTTGTAAGAGGAAATTGGTTGGTCAAGGGAGAAAAGGTAGATCCAAGTGTGCCAAAAATATTAAATGGAGCCAACAGAGAATTGAAAAACCGATTGGATCTTGCTAATTGGTTAGTAAGTGATGATAATCCTTTGACAGCAAGAGTAATAGTCAATCGATTCTGGGAGAAGTTCTTTGGGACAGGAATAGTACTTACTTTAGAAGATTTTGGGACTTTGGGAGAATTACCTTCACATCCTAAGTTATTGGATTGGTTAGCACTAAGATTTTCTGGGGACTGGAATTGGAGTATGAAAAAACTTATGAAGACCATTGTGATGTCCTCCACATACAGGCAAAGTTCCAAGGTATCAGAAGTAGCCAAAGAAAAAGATGCTTTCAACAAATGGTTGGCAAGAAGTCCGCGGGTGAGACTTTCAGCCGAGCAAATAAGGGATCAAGCACTAGCCGTATCTGGTTTGCTAAGCGATAAAATGTATGGTCCTAGTGTAATGCCATTTCAGCCTTCAGGAGTTATTAGCCTGGGAAAAAACGAATGGACAACAAGTGAAGGAGAAGATGCTTTTCGTCGGGGCGTATATACTTTTGTAAGCAGATCAAGCCCCTATCCATCATTTATCTCTTTTGATGCATCTGAACGGGATGTTTGTTTATCCAGACGAATTCGTACCAACACCCCACTACAAGCACTAATCACACTTAATGATCCGGTATATATAAAGGCAGCAAAAAATTTGGCACAACAATTACTAAATGAAGAAGGAGATACTAAAACTAAAGTTAAACAAGCATACTACAAAGTGATGGGTAAAAATATTGGAACAGGAAAAATGAGAATACTGATGCAAACATTTGAAAAATCAATGAAGTATTTCATCGAGAATAAACGGGAGGCATACCAATTGACAAAATCAGAAAATGTAGAGCTGGCCTCACTTATGGTTATGACCAATATATTGATGAATATGGATGAGTTTATAGTTAAAAATTAGAATACAGATGCATATATATAACGAAGCACGTAAAAAAGGAGTCGAACTCAATACACGTAGGCATTTTCTAAAAAAGTGTAGTACGGGACTTGGAGGTATCGCACTGGCTTCATTGATGGGACCTCAAATTTCATTTGGTAAAGGACTGCGAGAAGAAACCCAACTTAATTTTCCTCCCAAAGCTAAGAGAATAATATACATGCATATGGCAGGGTCTCCTTCGCCACTTGAAATGTTCGATTATAAACCGGAATTAGAAAAACTTCATAATCAAGATTGCCCTCCATCATTATTAGAAGGCAAACGGTTTGCATTCATTCAGGGAATTCCTCAGATGTTGGGACCTCAATATAAGTTCAAAAAATATGGACATTCAGAAACTTACGTTTCTGAATTATTACCCAATTTCACCAAGATAGTTGATGATGTAACCATCATCAAAGCCATGCATACTGATGAATTCAATCATGGGCCGGCGCAGCTCTTTTTGCATACCGGAAGTGCCAGGGAAGGTAGACCAAGCATGGGAGCATGGGTCACTTACGGCCTTGGGTCTGAAAATGATAACCTGCCTGGCTACATGGTATTGGTTTCTGGAGGTGCACCTAGTGCTGGTAAGAGTGTTTGGGGTAATGGCTTTCTTCCTTCAGAATATCAAGGTGTCCAATGTCGTAGTAGCGGTGACCCTATTCTGTATGTATCAAATCCCGAAGGCATGAGTCGAAACGTGCGAAAGGAATCAATTGAAGCGATCAATGCAATGAACCAAAAGCAATATGAGGAGTTTGGGGACGATGAAATTTTATCTCGAATATCACAATATGAGATGGCTTTTAAAATGCAGATTTCTGTACCAGATGCCATGGACATCTCTAAGGAACCAAAATATATAAAGGAAATGTACGGAGCTGAACCAGGCAAAGCTTCGTTTGCTAACAATTGTTTATTAGCCAGAAGACTGATTGAAAAAGGAGTGCGATTTGTTCAATTGTATGACCGAGGATGGGACATGCATGGTACAAATATTAGCACATCGATCAATGAAGGTCTAAAAATGAAAAGCGATCATGTAGATAAACCTATGACTGCTTTAGTACAGGACTTAAAACAGCGAGGATTGCTCGAAGACACTTTAGTTATTTGGGGTGGAGAATTCGGTCGTACACCTATGAGAGAAAATAGAGGTGGTCATGTGATGCCCTTTAATGGAAGAGATCATCACACGGAGGCATTCACTATTTGGATGGCCGGAGGTGGAATGAAACCGGGCTTAACGTATGGAGAAACAGATGAAATCGGCTATTATGGAATTAAGGACAGAGTCCATATTCATGATTTACAAGCTACTATTCTTCATCAATTAGGATTAAATCATGAAAAATTCACTTATAGTTTCCAAGGTAGAAATTTCAGATTGACCGATGTGCACGGTCATGTAGTAAATGATATATTGGCATGAGTGGAAATAGCAGTGATAATGCTCGACAACTGATTAGCATGAAGAGAAAACAAAGAAACTTTTTTTTCGATATTATAGCATCAAAAAGATTATTGTTTCATGCGATTTTTTTCACCAACTATCTGTTACAATTTTCATGTAATCAAAAAAAGGAATGGCATAGGGAAATTCCGTTTACACTTCAATCAAACCAAATAGCAGCTTACGAGCTAGACATTGATCATGCGGGCATCTTACAGGAATTGAATCAGGGATCATTCAGAAGGGGAGAAAAGACTTACCAAACATTGTGTCACAATTGCCATGGAAATATGGTTGACGAAGGCTCATTGCCCACCGCTCATAAGTTTTGGAGCCAGAAATTCAAAGTAGGTAACGACCCCTATTCCATGTATCAAACAGTTACACGGGGTTTTGCCACTATGCCTCCACAAGTGCAGTTGGTGCCAAGACAGAAATATGATGTAATTCACTACATAAGAGAAGAATTCATAAAGGACAACAATCCAGAAGAATATGTGACTATTGACGAAGATTATTTGAAAAGCCTGCCTGTTGGTTCATCCATTGGGCCTCAACCTGAAATTTTGGAACCCTGGGCTGACATGGATTATGGAGACTTCTTAATTAATACTTACGAACTGGTAGATAAAAATGCGCCACCTAGGGTGATGTCCAGAGGGAAAGCACCTTTGGATGATGAGGATTTTTCTGAGGCAAATATGGCCTATAAGGGTATAGCTATCCGGTTGGATAAAGGAGCCGGTGGTGTTGCTATTGGAAAAGTATGGACAATTTTTGATCACGATCTGTTTAGGGTTGCAGGTGGTTGGTCCGGTGAGGGGTTTATTGATTGGAACGGAATTTTGTTGAATGGTAAGCACAATGTTACACCGCGAACGGCAGGGGATATGCATTTCGAAAACTCGGTTGGTCCTGGTTGGGCCAACCCGGAAACCGGTTCATTCGATGACCCTAGATTTCAAGCACGAGATGGAAGGAAGTTTGGCCCTCTTCCAAAGAGTTGGGGGCTATACAAAGGAATTTATCATAGTGATGACCACATTATCATTTCTTATTCAATTGGTGAGGCTCAAATTCTTGAAGAATTTGGCTTGGAGAACCCAGATGGTATAAATGTTTTTACAAGAACTCTCAATATCCAGCAGATAGATAAAAGATTAAAACTCAGAGTTGCTCCAGCTAGTGCTGGAGTAGCATTGATTGGGAAAGGAGGTAAACTGGTCGAAGAAGACGGCTATATTATTCTTGAAGTCCTTGAAACTAAACAGGCTAAATTGAAGCTTTTGGTTTGCGAATCTTCGAATGGACTTGAAGAATTGGCTAAAAAATCATCAGCCGCAGAAACTCTAGCTGAATTTATAAAAGGAGGAAAGCCGCATTACCCTGAAATTTTAACAACAGTAGTAGAGCCATTAAATTCTGAAGGACCGTTTGTGGTCGATATACTTGGCGCTCCTAAAAACAATAAATGGTACAGCCGATTAAGAATGAGTGGGATAGACTTTTTTGCTAATGATAACAAAGCAGTTGTTTCTTGTACTGAGGGTGATGTTTGGACGATAACTGGACTGACCGACGAGACGGGAAAACTTACATGGAAAAGAATTGCTACCGGTTTGTTCCAACCCCTTGGAATCAAAGTAATTGACGAGGAGATATACGTAATTTGTAGGGATCAAATTGTAATACTTAGGGACCTGAATGGTGATGGAGAAACCGATTTTTATGAATGTTTCAATAGCGATCATCAGGTGACAGATCACTTCCATGAATTTGCTATGGGATTGCAAACCGATGGCGATGGTAATCTCTATTATGCTAAAAGTGGTAGGCATGCTCGAGAAGCGCTGGTACCGCAGCATGGTACTCTACTTAGAGTGAGTAAAGACGGGACTAAAACGGATATTATGGCTAATGGTTTTAGGGCAGCCAACGGTGTGTGTCTTAATCCTGACGGTAGTTTTCTGGTTACCGACCAGGAGGGACATTGGAATCCAATGAATAGAATCAACTGGGTAGATACCAATGACTTTTATGGTAACATGTTTGGATTTAACCCTCCTGCAGATAGTTCGGATGAGGCTATGATTCTTCCTATGGCGTGGGTAGACAAAAAACTGGACCGTTCACCTTCTGAATTACTTTGGGTGGATAGTGACAAATGGGGACCCTTCAATGGTAGTCTATTAAACCTTTCATACGGATATGGAAAGGTATTCTTAGTTCCACATGAAAGGATTAATGACCAGGTTCAAGGTTCATTTTTTCAATTACCGATTCCAATTTTTCCAACAGGGGTAATGCGCGGAAGATTTCACCCAACTGATGGTCAGTTGTATGCATGTGGAATGTCTGCATGGGGTACACAGCAAATGATGGAACCGGGAGGCTTGTACCGGGTGAGGTATACAGGACAATCCGTTGTAGCACCAGTTAAAATAAATGCAATTGGTGAAGGAGTGAGATTGCAGTTTGCTACCGAATTGGATAAGAACTCGGCTCAAGATATTTCAAGTTATTCGATCAAAACATGGGCTTTGAAACGAACAAGAAATTATGGTTCTGATCATTACTATGAAAAAGAAATTACGCTTTCTCAAGCCACCCTAAATGAAGATGGTATGACCGTAATGCTCACCATTCCGAATATGAAGCCAGTGTGGCAAATGGAAATTGTTTTCAAACTAAAGGATAAAAGTGGAAAGGAAACTGAAGGTAAAATACATAGTACCATTCACAACTTGGCTGACTAATTCAAAAACCTAACGAATTTCAGTTTGAAAATATGATCAATTTGCTATTAATATAATTTTAGTATGAAATATATAGTTTGTGAAAAACCCGGACAATTTGAATTAAAAGAGAAACCCTCTCCAGTAAGAAAGGAAGGAGAAGCTTTGTTGAGAGTGAATAAAATCGGTATTTGTGGTACGGATTTGCATGCTTATGCAGGCAACCAGTCTTTTTTCACTTACCCAAGGGTTTTAGGTCACGAACTGGCAGCAGTAGTAGAAGAAATCGAGGATAACGAGCAGGGCATTAAAATTGGAGAGAAAGTAATTGTCATGCCCTATCTGAGCTGCGAAAAATGTGTAGCCTGTCGAAATGCTAAAACAAATTGTTGTACTAACATTGAAGTTTTGGGTGTACATATTGATGGAGGGATGCAGGAAAAAATCACTGTTCCATCCAATATACTACTTCCGGCACAAAACCTGAGTGAAAATGAAATGGCTATTGTAGAACCGCTTGCTATCGGAGCTCATGCCATCAGAAGGGCACAGCTAAAACCAGGAGATAAAGTAGTAGTGGTAGGTTGCGGCCCAATTGGAATTGGTATTATGAAACTTGCCCAGATAGCAGAGGCAAAGGTTTTTGCACTTGATTTTAACGAAAAAAGGTTAAAGTATGTCAAGGATAATATAGGAGTTGACCACACTATTAATACACTAGAGAAACCCGTGGAAGAGATTGCGAAACTTACCAATGGGGATATGGCTGCAGCGGTGTTTGACGCCACTGGTAATAGAGGGGCCTTAGAATTTGGGCCAAATTATATGTCCTATGGTGGGAAGTATATACTTGTGGGGCACACCAAAGAAGGACTTACTTTTTCACATCCCGAATTACATGCAAAGGAGACATCCTTACTCTGCAGTAGAAATGCCACCTTAGAAGACTTTGATCTTGTAATAGATGTTTTGAAGCAAGGCAAATTCCCAATAAATTCTTACATAAGCCATGAGGTTGATTTTGATGAAATGATTGCAAATTTTGATAGTTGGTTAGATCCAGCTAATGGAGTTATAAAAGCAATGGTCAACTTTTAACATAATCTAGTGATCCAAATAAAAAAAATCGTTTTTAAAAGGGGTAAAGTCTATCTTTTTTTAATCTCTGTATTACTTCTGTGCCAGTGCAAGAGCGGAAAAGACTCGCAATATTTACTCAGAGCCAGCCATTTGGTAAATGAGAACCATACTTGGTATAAGGCTTTTGTATACTTCGGAGAAATACTTGAAGAAAGAAGCAATGGTAGAATTATTTTGGAAAATTATCATTCCGAACAATTGGCTAAGGAAATAGAAGCAATCCGTCTTATTCAGGCTGGAGTTATTGATATGACCGTTACAAGCTCTTCATTAAGCAATTGGATAGATATAATGGCTTTTAGTGAAATGCCTTTTTTATTACGGGACTCCATTGACCTTACAAATCTGATTAACGGACCGATCGGTGAAAGAATGACCATCGAAATGCGTGATAATGTAGGGCTTAGATCCATGAGGTATTTTCAAAGAGGGCCAAGGCACTTGACTTCAAACCGGCCAATTAAACATCCTGACGACCTGGAGGGATTAATTGTCCGCGTCCCCAATGTATCTTCTTTTGTTACGGCATGGAAAGCACTTGGTGCCAAACCAACACCGATGGCTTTTTCTGAGGTTTTTACCTCTCTACAGCAAGGAACTATTGAAGCCCAGGAAAATCCCTTTGCCATGATCAATAGTGCAGGGTTTGCGGAAGTCCAGGAATATGTCAACCTCACTGCACATGTTGTCAGCTGGGTTTACCCGGTAATTGGCGAAAAGCAATATCAGGCTTTTCCGATGGATCTCAAGAAAATATTTAATGAATGTGCTGCGGAGATGCAGCATTATGAGCATCAACTTTTTTTAAAAAATGAACGAAGTGTTCAGCAAGAACTGAAAAACAAGGGCATGGAATTTATAGAAGTAGATAAAGATGCTTTTGCCGAAAAATGCAGAGAAACCATTTACAATAATTTGTCAGCGGATATGAAAGAAGTTTATAAGCAAATTCAGGAAATGAAGAAACTACGAAAATGAAACTACTGATAGAACGAATACTCAAGGCGGGTAGCCTAATAAGTACCATGGGTTTTGTAGGATCTACGTGAATTCAAATTTACGCTCGTTTTTTTCTCGCTAGCGCACCATCATGGACAGAAGAATCAGCCAGGTTTTTCTTTGTGTATGCGGTGAGCTTTGCTGCAGGGTTGGCCATGAAACACAATTACTTTGTCCACCTGGATGTCCTCTATTCGAAGATGAAAGAAAAATACCAAAGGGATGTAGATATTGTTATTTCATTTTCAGTACTTACCCTGTTCGGTATATTGGGTGTTTTTTGGGTACAATATGTCATTTTGAGCATTCCTGAAAGTTCTCCAAGCCTGGGACTCCCCATCTTTATCGCATTTGGAAGCATTGTGTTGATGTCCTTGTTTATTACTGTTTACTCAATTTCCGAAGTAGTTACAAACTTGAAAAAAAACCAATGATTGCTATCTTGTTTATAGTCTTTCTGATATGCCTATTACTAAGGGTTTCAATCGCATTTTCATTGGGCTTGACCTGTTTGGTTTGTACTTTGATCGAAGGGATTCCATTGATCATATTGCCTGCTAAAATGTATTCTGGCATTGATGTTTTCGTGCTACTGAGTATTCCAGGATTTATACTCGTTTGAAACCTAATGAATGAGGGTGGATTGACTGAAAAAATAATCTCATTTTGTAACCACCTAATGGGTCATATCACAGGTGGTCTGGCGTTGGCAAATATAGGAGCTTCTATGCTTTTTGCAGGAATTTCAGGCACGGCAGTTTCCGATACGACTAGTATTGGGGCCGTGATGATTCCAGCAATGAAAAAAGAAGGATATGGGGCTGGTTTCTCTTGTGCTGTAACAGCCTCATCTTCTACTGTTGGTCCGATTATACCACAAGTGTCCCTATTATTATTGCAGCTACTTTAAGTAGTTTGTCTGTAGGTCGATTATTTCTTGCTGGTGCTGTACCAGGATTTATTTTGGAATGGGAATGATGATTGTAGCTTATTATCTCTCTAAGAGAAAGAATTATCCGAAACATCTTAAAAGTAGCATAGAACAAATAGCCTTCGGTTTCTTAGATACTTTTTGGTCGTTGTTTATGACTCTCATTATTCTGTTCGGTATTATCGGTGGTGTGTTTACACCAACAGAAGCTTCCATTATTGCAGTTTTATATGCATTGATCATCGGCACATTTGTGTACAAAAAGCTTAATGTAAAAAAGATTTCGAAAGTGGTATTGGACTCTATGAAGACATCCGCATTCTTGATGGTTCTTGTGGGTTTTGCCAATCTATTTGGGTGGATACTTATCACCGAAGGGCTATCTCAATTGGTCTCAGATGGAATTCTAAGATTCTCAGAAAATAAATATGCAGTTCTTGTGTTAATCAATTTGTTGCTCATTTTTGTTGGAACTTTCATGGAAACTATAGCTGCATTAGTTATTTTGTTTCCTATTCTAATGAAAGTGGCCATGTCTGTAGAAGTAGACCCTATCCACTTTGCTGTAATTGCAGTACTCAATTTAATGATAGGTCTTACAACACCACCTATCGGTGTTTGCCTGTTCGTATCATCAAGCATAGGAAAGGTGTCTATTGGTGAAGTAAGCAGGGCAAGTTTGCCATTTTTGATCGTGAGTGTTATGGTTTTGGCACTCGTGACATTAATCCCTGAAATTTATTTGTTTCTGCCTCGATTATTTATGGATTAAAATCCAAAGTGGGGTAATTGGCGTGTAATTTCGTTCTTTACATTAACCTGAATAATAATATTTAATTTTGGAACTATTTGGCGAAACACTCATATAGGTCACAATTTGAGATAACGTTTTGTGAAAGACAATTGAGAAGAGTCGAGAATTCAGTGCTCTTGGATTAATTCGATCATTTATATATTAGGAAGACTTTAGAATTGACTGCTCAAACTTCTCCTCATCTAATGTTAAATCTCTTTGGGAATGGTCTTAACTCATAAGAGTTAATTGAAAAACTGTTCGAGACTGAAGCAGGGTTCGCTGTTTTAGGCTCAAAATCGAGCTAGTATATACAACATAGATTCAATGTATTTCCCATATGGACTGTTCGCCAAAACCTGCTAACTAAGTACACAGTTTAGTTAATATGTTGAAATAATTGCTGTTGGCTATATTATATCTTTGTAATCTATACAAATCATAACCTTAATTAGACAAACATGAAAGTCAACTGGGTAGGGGTATACCCTGCAATCACAACTCAATTTACTGACGATGACAAATTGGATATGCCGATATTCAAAAAAAACATTCGGTTTCAAGTAGAATCTGGAGTGGATGGGTTTATCCTGGGAGGCTCGCTTGGTGAATGTACTGCTCTGACCGATGAAGAAAAGGATGAACTTATAAAGTCTACCTTGGAAGTGGTGGATGGGAAAGTTCCCGTGATCATGAATGTCGCAGAGCAAACGACCAAAGAAGCTGTGAGACAAGCCCAACGAGCTGAAGCCAATGGTGCTGACGGTTTAATGATGTTGCCCCCTATGAGGTACAAGGCAACAGATCAGGAAACGGTTGAGTATTTTAAGGCCATCGCTAACTCTACATCGCTTCCGATAATGATCTATAACAACCCAATTGATTACAAGATAATGGTAACATTGGAAATGTTTGAGCAACTGGCTGAATGTTCTAACATTGAAGCTGTGAAAGAATCTTCCAGAGATTTGACCAATGTTACCCGAATGAGAAATAGGTTTGGTGATCGCTATAAAATCATGGGTGGTGTTGATACGCTGGCCCTTGAGAGTTTGATGAATGGCGCTGATGGCCTGGTGGCTGGATTGGTATGTGCATTTCCAAGGGAAACAGTAGCTATTTATCGATTGTCCAAGGCAAAGCGGTATGATGAAGCCCTAGCTATTTACAGATGGTTTATGCCCCTATGCGAGTTAGATATTGACCCACAGCTGGTGCAAAATATTAAACTGGCTCAAGTATATACCGATCTCGGAACTGAGAATGTAAGGTTGCCTAGGTTGAAGCTATCTGGAAAAAGAAGAGCAGAAGTCATCAAGGTAATTGTAGAAAGCTTGGATGCAAGACCTGAATTACCTGACTATCTTAACCTTGAGGTTGCTTCTGTTTATTGATTTTTTCGTGTGATCCACTTATTGAGAATCAAAAGCGCTGTAATAATCAAAGTCCACTGAACTACACAGTTGGCGATACTTGATATGTTCAATGGATTGTACCATTGATCATCATCGGCGGCAATCACAAACCACCATGATAGTAAAAGAATGGATGCAGTGGGGATAAAATATTTGTAGATATACTCCCACCAAATACCGATATTCCAGTCGTGCGTATCCGGCAGTATTTCATCTAACCGGGTTTCGCTTATTCCATGTTTCACCATCATAAAGGCAAAAATGGCACCTGAAATTAAAAGAGCCATGCCCCAAACGAAATCCTGATTGCCAAGGATATTTAGATTAATTGCGGAAGGTACACCCAAGGCGAAACTTATCACGATAACCAATAGTATGGCATTGGATCTCTTTACACCCCGATCCACGATAATCCTTGTGGGTAGCTCTAGTTGAGCTATCAATGAAGAAAAACCAGCGAACATGAGGCCTAGGAAAAATAAGATGGCCAAAGGGCCTCCGAAAAACATTCTGGCAAAAAGCTGTGGCATCCATATAAAGGTGAGCCCGGTTGAGGCTGGCCCGCTCGTCTTCATTATTCCTAGGATTTCAATTCGATCCATGCCCATTTCAGTTTGCAACACTGCAAAAACAGTCCCAAATATCATTACGGCCGAAAGTAGCGACACCATATTATTTCCAATACCAGTGGCAAACGCATTCTTAACTATTCCAAACTTGTGTTGCATGTAAGCACCATAAGTAAGGAACAGCCCCCAACCCGCGCCTGTATCAAATGCATTTTGGGTGAGTGCCTCCAGCCATATCCTGGGTTTGCCCAATTGACTCCAATCGGGAGTAAATAAATAGATTATGCCATCAATTGCACCGGGTAAAGTGAGAGATCTTACAACCGCAAGTAAAACAATAACTAGCAGTGCAGGAATAAGAATTCTGTTGACTCGTTCAATGGATGTGATCCCCTTCCAAATGGCAAACGCTCCGAATGTCATAACCACTGCATGACATACTACTGGCCAACCACTGGACTGGTAGTTATTCCAGATGTCCATGGCGGAAGCAGTGCTTAATGGCAATGGATTGGAAACAACATAAACGAAATAGTAAATACACCAGCCAACAATAACGGAATAGAAAAATGTAATTGCAGTAGCTACGAAAGCAATAAACGCCCCCATCCAGGCAAACTTCTTACCAATTGCTTGAGTAAATGTACCAACTACACCATTTCTGTATTTTCTGCCAACGGCATATTCACCAATTATCAATGGAATACTCCAAAGAAAGAGAAAGCATATCCACACCACAAGAAATGCACCTGCACCATTTTCACCTCCATTTTGTGCAGCTATTCGTGGAAACCGCCAGATGTTGCCGGTTCCTATTGCTATGCCCAGCGCGCTCAATATGAACCCCCATCTGGATGAAAACCTTTGATTAACGCTAGAATCCATATTATTTCAATATTTGGTTAATATTACTTTTCGAAGTTTGATAGGAATGCCATTGTTTGTGTCCTCACAAACAATTATTATTGGTCGCCTATTTGTGAAAACAAAAGGAAGGGGAGGTTTTTTACCTCTAAAAGCAGTATTAGTGAATTTAGAAATCATCATATTGCTCCGGGGGTTAAGTTTCTTTTTAGATATTCAAACATCGTTTTTCTAAGGTGCAAAGTAGTATTGTCTCGCTCCTTAATGCTATGTGATCTCATAGGATATTCTACCATAGTAAAATATTTGTTTTGTTTGATCAATTCATCAACCAGCCTTTCACAGCTTTGATAGTGACAATTGTCATCTCCAGACCCATGTATCAACAATAGGTTACCTTCCAAATTCTTTGCATGGGTAATTGGGCTTCCTTCTCTATATCCATACTCATTGTCCTCGGGTAAGCTCATGAAACGTTCTTGATATATTGTATCATACAACATTTGATCACTAATAAAGGCGATAGCAATTCCGGTTTTGTATATTTCAGGAAATCGGAACAAGCAATTCAATGACATGGACCCACCACCACTCCATCCCCAAATTCCTATTCTATCCGAATCTACAAAATCCCATTCCATAATTTTGCGTGCGGCTGCTGCCTGGTCTTTTGCTGCCAAAATCCCAATTTGCTTATATATACTTTTTCTCCAAGCCCTACCGCGTGGCACCTTAGTTCCTCGGTTATCTATACTCATTACAAGGTAGCCCTGATTGGCTAAAAATTGATGCCACAACATATTTCTAGACCAGCTGTCCTGAACTGTACTGCCTGCCGGTTCGCCATAGACAAAAAATAACACCGGGTATTTATTTGAAGAATCAAAATCTTTGGGCTTTATCATCCAGCCATCCAATTCGGTTCCGTCATCTATAGTTACCCGAAAGAACTCCTTTTCCTGTCTGTTCACCTCCGCCAATTTCTTCCTAAGGTCTTCATTACCTTCCAATAAACGAATGGTCTTATGATCAGGAAGTGAAATAAGATCTATTTGGGAAGGAGTGGAATGATTTGAATAAGTATGGATGGCGTATTTGCTATCTTCGGATATCTGATACCTGTGATGTCCCGGCTGATTTGCAGGAGTCAATCTTTCAGGCTTGCCTTTTCCGTTAAGTTTACTCCGATAAAGGAATCTTTGAGTGGGGCTGTCTGGTGATGCTATGTAATAAATATATCCACCTTTTTTATCGGTTTTAAGTAAGTTGATCACTTCGAAATCTCCTTGCGTTATTGGAGTCAATTTCTGTCCATCTCGAGAGACTTTATAGGCATGCTTCCAGCCAGTCCGGTCGCTATTCCATGTAAATTCCTTGCCATCATCCAACCAAACAAGGTCGTCATAAACATCCAACCAGGTTTCCACTTTTTCTGTAAAAATATTGTTCACAGATCCATCTGGTGCCTTTGCAAAAAATACTTTGTTGGTATTTTGCTTACGATTGAGTTGTTGAATGATGAGCTCTTCGGAAGAATATGCCCAATCCATTCTTGCCAGGTAATGATAGCGTGGATCCCCCGGTACTTTCATCCAGGTGGTTTCATTGTTTTTCAAGTTTACAACTCCGATTCGTGAAGAGGGGTTTGTTGTACCCACTTTAGGATAAGGTATGGGTATAAGTTTAGGATAAATAGAATCTAAGTTGTTAATCATATAAAAAGTACCAATGCCTTCAGTATCCATTTGCCAGTAGGCAATTTTCTCACTATCGGGACTCCATCTAAAGCCATCTCTAAGGCTCAACTCTTCTTCATATACCCAATCAAAAGTACCATTGATAATGTTACCACCTCTATCAGCTGTGATCTGAGTTATGTGTTTAGACTTCAGATCCTCTATATAAATATTCTTTTCGCTGACATACCCTACTTTTTTTCCATCCGGAGAAAATTTAGCAAATTGAAGAGTAGTCGATTTTAGGCTGATACCCACTTGCTGCAATTCTTTTGATTGCATATTGAGCACCCAATAGTCTCCTCGGGTATGGTATCGCCATACTCTTCTGGTATTTGTAAAAATGAGTAGTTTGGAATTATTGTCAGACCACATATAATCACTCACCCTTAAAGGCTTGTTCGATCCTTTGGGGATCAAATCTTTGGCAGAAACCAATATTTTTCTATCACCTGACTCTGGGTCATATTGGACTATATCCTGTCCATACCCTGTCTGACTATTCTCTACTGAGGTGTAACCTGAGCCATCCTTAAGCCATTTTACAGGACCATACCCTTTTGACTTGTAAATATTATGTTTATAAATATCAGGCAAAGTCAATTCATTCCTCTGAGCCAGGGTGGTCAATGAACTTGAAATGAAATAAATCACTATGCAAAATTTAAGTTGAAATACCTTCATTTATAATTGCTTTTGGATAAATATTTTAAATCGAAATAATGGACAATCCACACTGTTAGAATCACAAGTAAAAATGATGTTTTAATATGGTTGAGGAAATCATTTTATTGACGCATAGGTATACTATCTTAACTTTGTTTGGGTAAAAATGTAACGGCCGCATCCAATGCCTTGTCTTTAGCCAATATGCCCCTTGCCGACTATGATCATCTTATTCCGCTAGATGAAGTGATTGAAACTATTTGCCAGGTGGGGAACAGCATTCCCCACACTATGCGATGTGCAAATTTATGAGGTCTGTCCATTACAAATACTGCCAAAAAACTAGTAGCAAAATTGGAGCAGTAGCAATTTTTTAAAAGCTGCTAATTATATTTCATGGAATTAATGTCAAATGGAATAAAACTAAGTAATTTGTATCCTTTGCCTTTCAATCAAGATTATAGGAGAGTTCCCTGCCTAACTTTCTGCTGCCCTGGTCTGTTATAACAAAATCATTTTCGATTCTAATACCGGTAAAATCCCTATACTCTTCCAATTTTATATAGTTGATAAAACTGGTGAATTTCTTTTCTGCTTTCCACAGATCAATTAACTGTGGGATGAAATAAATACCAGGTTCTACTGTCAACACAAAACCTCGTTGTACTTCCCTACCTAGTCTTAATGATTTAAATCCAAATTGAGTGCATTGTTTTATATGGTCGGTATAGCCGACATATTGTTCTCCAAGGTCTTCCATATCGTGTACATCAAGTCCCATCAGATGTCCAAGCCCGCATTGAAAAAACATAGTGTGTGCGCCCTGATTTACCGCTTCTTGAACATCACCTTTCATCAGTCCAAGCATTTTCAGACCTTCGACGAGCTTTTCGCAGGCCAGTAGATGAGTGTCCCTGAATAACCGTCCAGGTTTCAAGGCATCTACCGCAGCGTTATGTGCTGACATTACTATTTGGTAAATTTCCTTTTGTTTGGTTGTAAAATTGTCACCAACAGGAAATGTTCGTGTCAGGTCGCCGGCATAATGCATGCCTGTTTCAGCTCCACAATCACATAAGAGCATATCCCCTTTCTGAAGGGTATTTCCCTTATAATTATTATGTAAAACATGACCTTCAACTGTAATAATTGCAGGAAATGATAAACTTCCTCCAGCACTATCTGCAATACTTCGAACTTTATCTGCAATCTGCGCTTCCGTCACTCCCTCTCTGGTATACTCATGCGCAATCAACTGCATGTCTATTGTAAGATTGACGCCCTTTTCTATTTCTTTAATCTCCACATCCGATTTAGAGGAGCGTTGCATTACAATAGCTTTAATAAGCGTTACTGAAGCTTTATTCTCTAGTAAATGAATTTCTATATCGAGCCAATCACTGATTTTTTGTGCATTTTCCGGCCGGTATGGAGGCAAAAAATGAACCTTACCTTTGAACTTTTTGACATAATCTTCAGCGAACCGAAAGCATTTCACAGCTGAAATTCCAACACAATCGCAACTACTTTCCAACGACTCCCTATCTCCCAAGAAAACCTTGTGATCAATTGTTGGATTGTCTCCAAATATAATTTCAGCGTTATTGTCAACATCAATAATTCCGCACAAGTAAGGCCTATCAATTCCAAAGAAATAAAGGAAAGTACTGTCCTGCCTAAAGGGATAAGTGTTGTTTTTGAAGTTTATACGGCTTTCTTCATTTCCCAATAAGAGGATAAGACCATTACCGACCTGCTTTTTCAGCTTTTGCCTTCGTTCAATATAAACTTCCTTTTCAAACATATCCTAATTAATTAAATAGAGTCAAAAATAGCAGGGTAAGAACTAGGATTTTTGTACATGTTGCCCAAAGACTGTATTATTTTAACACTTGTTCAAATCGTCATTATGAGTTGGTTTTGTAGCCTTCCCAAAAATGTAACCTTACCTTTTTTATGACAGAGCTAAATTCAACTTTTTATCATAATGACCCTTGTTTTGGTTTAAATATTAATACTGATTAGGCGACATTCATTTGTGCATGATGACAAGCTGACCTAAGCCCCATTTTCTTGTTTTCATCCAATGCAGCCTCCATGATGTCTGGCCTTACGCCAAAAAACTTTATTCCGTCAGATCCTTTCCTCGCATTTTCACGTACCCATTCTTGGGCTCCTTTAGGTGTGGAAATCTGGGGTTTACTCCCTCTTCCGAAGGTGGTGTATGCAAGTATTCTTGGTGCGGTAATTTCATTTTTATTGCTCTTTCTTTTATGCTCAAGACCCCATTCCAGACCAACTGCTGTTCCGGGATCTCTAATGGTAGTTTCCCCATAGGCCATCCAAAGTTTAAATATATATTCAGGGCTTGCACCTTTGCCTCTTCCTCCCATGTGGCCATGCATATCTACAAATCCGGGTAAGAGATACATTCCGTTCGCCTCCATGATTTTTGCGCCGGGTTTTGCTTTTAGTCTTTTCGAAGATTTTATTTCTACTCCAGGTGCCCCTACAACAACTATGTTTTTGATCCTATTTTGTTCTATCACAATATCTATTGGACCAATGGGCGGTGAGCCAGTCCCATTGATCAGGGTGACTCCTCGTATAATAAGTTGTGGCAACCGCCCCTCTCCTTCGGCTCTTACGGGAGCTTTTAACCAGTCGTTTTGTGCTTGAAGAAGGTGACATAACAGCAGAGATATTGATATTAAAATAGCAAATAGTCTTTTCATAAATTAAGATTTAGCTCCATAATTAACGATGCTTTTTGAAATAGACAACCATACATTATTGTCATTTGTAAAATGGTTACAATAGACCTGAATAGAAATCAGTAAGTTGCCAATGGCATGTATTATGTTAACTATTTTTGTTTCTCTTGAATTGGTAGTCAAAAACTGAAAACAACCAAATAGGCGGATAGAAAGGTTTATTTATTAGACTTTCTATTTTGGAACTTTTCTCGATATTCTGTTGGGGACATGTTGGTGACACTTCTAAAATGTCTATGGAAGTTCGAAATGTTGTTGTACCCAGATGCAAAACAGCACTCGCTGGTATTATAATCTCCTTCCACAAGCATTTTACAGGCATTACCTATTCTGACTTCAATCAAAAACCTTGAAAAAGTTTTAAGGGTCTTTTGTTTGAAAAAACGACAAAATCCAGTTGGGGTCATATTTGAAACAGAAGCTATTTCCTCAAGCGAAATTTTGTTTTTAAAGTTTGAGCTTACGTATTCAAATACCTTTTCAATTTTGGGCATATTCTTACTGACTGAGTGTAGGGGAATGCTTTCAGAAGAAATGAATTCTAGGTGTTTATTATTGGATACAGTATTCAAGATATCCAGTAATGACAAGATTCTATCAAAGCCTGTTAAGTCAATAATGCCCTCTATTTTGGAGCCAATCTCAGCAGCTACTTCACTAGGAACTTTTATGCCGTGAATGGCATATTCCAGCAACCTTTGAACGGCATAGGCTTCTGGCAATTTAGCCATGGTCTCAAGTAATGTATCCTGACTAAAAAACACAGATACTGCACGGGCATGGAGGTTTGGATTCCCATGGTAGTAGTCGTCATGACATCTCAAAACATGTGGTAGGTTTTTACCAAACAACAAAACATCCCCACTTTTGAAACTCTTGCTTAGTTCTCTGACGAAAAGCGAACCTTTACCTTCAATCACATAGGTAAGCTGAAACTCTTCGTGAAAATGAATAGGGTCATAAAAATAATCCAAATTCCAACTTTCGACCCTGACGGTTTCACCGCTCTGTCGTGGTACTTTAAAGTGAAGTGGATTCATTGACAATGCTGATTTTTGATGTTTTGGCAACTAACAAATATACTTCTATTCAAATACTGTAAGAAATCAATGAAGTATCCTGTTTGCTCAATTCCTAACATAATATCAAGTTTGAATAAGATATGTCAAAAACATTATATCTGAATTGAGTAAATTTGATAAGAAATCAGATGCCTGCCATAATGAATAACTATCCTAGTATCCTCAATGATGTAATCGGCCCTGTTATGCGGGGTCCATCAAGCTCGCATTGTGCTGCCTCGTTAAGAATAGGCCGATTATGTCGAGACCTAATGAGTGAAAATATATCTAAAATACTTATCGAATTTGATCCGAATGGATCCTTAGCCACAACACACAAGAGTCAGGGTTCGGATATGGGATTGTTTGGAGGGTTTTTGGGATGGGAGGCCTATGATGAAAGGCTACCAGAGGCTCAAAGTGCCATAAATACCGCAGGTATAGATGTTGAAATCGTAATAGTTGATATCAAAGCCGATCATCCAAATACTTATAAAATCACACTGTCCAACAGTAAGGAGACAAGGCAGATGACTGCAATTTCTACTGGTGGAGGAATGATTGAAGTAATAGAAATTGATGAAGCCAAAGTTTCTATTCAAGGAGATTTCTATGAAACATTGATTTACTGTAGATCTACTGACGAAGTCGAAAAATACATCAACGAAACAATCGAATTTGATCATCGGCTGGTTCATAAGGGAACAATGAATTTTGTCGAAATCAAATCCCAGGAGCCAATATGCGATACAATCCTGGAAGAACTGAGTTCACTTGAGGCTGTTAATTCCATTAAGCAGTTGTCACCAGTACTTCCTGTGCTTTCCAGAAATGAGTTGAAAGTTCCTTTCATCACATGTGATGAAATGTTTGCATACAATAAGGATGAAGAGCTCGCACTCTGGGAATTGGCAGTGCGATACGAAAGTATCCGTGGAAACATACTCGGTGAACAAGTCTTTGAAAGAATGAGGGAAGTTGTCAGGATAATGCAATCTTCCATCGAAAAGGGGCTAAAAGGGACGAAATATGAAGATCGAATATTGGGTAGTCAATCCCCCAACTTCAAAAAAATGCACGAAAAAGGGCAACTTGTGGATGGCAATGTGCTTAATCAGATTGTGATGTACGTGTCTGCCATGATGGAAGTCAAAAGTTCTATGGGTGTGATTGTTGCAGCACCTACAGCAGGTTCTTGTGGGGCACTCCCAGGTGCAGTGCTTGGTACAGCCAATTCAATGAATCTATCGGAAGATGAAGCAGTAAAAGCTATGCTTGCTGCTGGTTTGATCGGGGTATTCATAGCTGCTCATTCCACGTTTGCAGCCGAAGTAGGAGGGTGTCAGGCAGAATGTGGATCAGGTTCGTCAATGGCAGCTGCTGCTATTGTAGGGCTTGCAAATGGATCTTTGGAACAGTCGATAGCAGCAGCTTCAGTGGCTTTGCAAAACTCACTTGGTATGGTTTGTGACCCCATAGCCAATAGGGTTGAAGCCCCTTGTCTAGGAAAAAATGTAATGGCCGCATCCAATGCCTTGTCCTGTGCGAACATGGCTCTTGCTGACTATGACCACCTGATCCCTCTTGATGAGGTGATTGAGACAATGTATGCAGTGGGCAACAGCATTCCTCACACCTTGAGATGTACCAATTTAGGTGGTTTGTCGATCACCAAAACGGCCAAAGAGCTAGAATCAAAACTAGAACAGCAGCAATTCTTTAAAAGCTGTTGATGCCTTTCAGGGGAGCTTAAGTTAAATGCCATACAACATTGAAATGAGAAGTATAGGGGAATTTGTCATTGAATTGAACCCAATGGCAATAAGAATATTCAGAGACTCATTTAGAGCTTCGAAATAATATGAAACAAACAAAAAACAAATTTTTACTCTTCTTCCTTATTACGGCCACATCCTATAATTTGATTGCTGAGAATAGACGAACTGCCCCCAATATCATTCTCATTTTTTGTGATGATCTTGGTTACGCAGATCTATCAAGTTATGGTTCGTTATGGAATCAAACTCCGGAAATCGACCAGATGGCTGTAGAAGGCCTGCGATTTACGGATTTTTATGCTGGAGCACCGGTTTGCACTCCTTCTCGGGCTGGCTTAATGACTGGTAGTTATGCTAGAAGGGTTGACCTTGACCTTGACGCAAAAAATAGATGGGTACTCTTTCCAAAAGCTAAGAAAGGTATTAACCCAAAAGAAATCATATTACCCGAAATGCTAAAAGGGGCAGGGTATTCAACAGCAATTATTGGCAAATGGCATTTGGGCGATCAGCCGCAATTTCTTCCACTGAGGCATGGATTTGATTACTGGTATGGTATACCATATTCCAATGATATGGGCATTAGAAAGGACGATACCCCGCTGATGCCAATAATGAAAAACGAAGCAGTAATTGAGCGGCTCAATGTCCGAAAGCAGGATGATCAGGCATCCCTTACGAAACGTTATACTGATCAAGCAATAAAATGGATTGGTGAGAATAAAGAACAGTCATTTTTCCTATATCTGGCGCATACCATGCCACATAATCCTGTAGCTGCTAGGGAGCAGTTTCATCAGCAGACCAATAACCCTAAGCAAGGTTTTGGTGCTTCAGTTGCCGAAATCAGTTGGTCAACGGGTGAAATTTTGAATTATCTTAAAAAGGAGAGATTAGAAGAAAACACTCTTGTAATTTTCACTTCTGATAATGGAGGAGCACCGCATTGGGGATCAAGCAATGGTATACTCAAAGGGAGAAAAGGGCAAACCAGTGAAGGAGGTGTTCGTGTTCCATGTATTGCATGGTGGCCAGGTAAGATAAGACCTGGCAGTACCTGTACTTCTCAAGCTTCCGTTTTGGATTTCTATCCCACTATTAAGGCATTGTCAAATCTTAAATCTATGGACAAAACGAAAAGGGACGGATTGGATATTTCAGACTACTTTTTCAATCCAGAAGCGAATCGCGAAGTACGACCGTATTTTTACTGGCATGTGGGTTATTTGCAAGGAGTTCGGTATGGCGACTGGAAACTCAATTTGTTGGGGGAATTAAAGGGAAATGAGCAACAAAATGTAATTAAGAGTACCTACCGAATTGTAAATTACTTCGATGGCATTGAACTGTACAATCTACGTTCTGATCCGGGAGAGGGAGTTAACCTGGCTGATAAACACCCGGAAATTGTAGCTCAACTGAGAAAATTAATTGAGAAAGAAAAAACTGAGCTTGGTGAATGGACGAAAAAAGGACTGGGGGTTAGACAGACTATTTCCATAGAAAAGCCAACACCCTTGATAAAATAACTAGTCGTTTAAATTACTATCAAACCATCATTTTTGGTGAACTGAATTATGAAACTAAACTACCACCAACAAAAGTCGGTGGGTTTGAAAATGTCGACAAATGTCGACAAATGTCGACTATGCATCCTCGGAAATAGTGAAATCTCCATCCGCATTTTCAATGTCTTGATTTTTTATATATTCCATAATCACTTCATCGGTAACGTTACCTGAACACGCTGCAAAATACCCTCGGCCCCAGAAATGTCTACCCCAAAATTGTTTCGATACCCACTTAAACTCACTCATAATCTTCCAACTGCTCTTTCCCTTGATTTGCTTGACCAAATCACTCACAGATAGATGCGGAGGTACTGAAACGAACAAGTGAACATGATCTTTCGAAACATGACCTTTTATTAGCTCAACATCCATACTCCTACATATCTGTCTTACCAAGTCTCGAATACGCTTGGCCAACTCACCAGACAACACAGGTTTACGGTACTTGGTAATCCATACCAAATGATATTTTATATCATAAATACTATGAGAATTCTTTCGATAATTCTCCATAGTACTAATTTAGTCAAACTAAAGTCTTCGCCTAAAGGCGAGGGATTTTCTCCCATTCCCCGTATGTGACATTAAACCTTCACCTGATACCACTGTTTTTGCTCGTTTGCTTCAATTGTTATTCTCAAAAGGAAGCCGACTATGAGTATACCGGAATAGAGTACGCCCAATTAAAATCAGAGCTTACCAAATGAAGGAATACCTGGAATACAAAAAGCGTATTGTCACATGTAGTTCTAGATGAGGCAATTTCGATTGATTTCTATCTAAAGGACAATGCAAGAGGTAAAGTGTTAAAAGAAGCTTTGATGGCAAAAAGGGGCAAAGGCGCAGAATCAATTTTGCCATTGGCTCATTCCTACAGTGGTTCATACACCGATTTATTTATATCATGGGAAAACATTAAACTCAGGGTTCAATCCTAGGCCAGTAAAAAGGACATAAGTTTTCTTATAATCCCTGAAGGAGAAAACAAACAAGGAGAGGTATTGGTTAGCCCCAAAGAAATATGGTGGGATAGAGATGGGAAAGTCGAGATTGAGGTTGATCAAATATTGTTCAAACTACCTTCTGGGGCTATCAAACTAAATGCATTAGGAAAACCAGATGAAAATCGCGAACCATCCTCAATATACCTAAGCTTTTCTGCAGACATAGGTTTTGCACTTTCAACCCAAGAAAACCTGTCTATTTCAGATGTCAAAGGGAAAATACAAGCCGATAAAGCCGAACATGACAAAACAAATTGAAGTATGGCGATAACAGTGAGGTTAATATTGAAATGCAAAATGTTTTAGCCTGGGATATGATTTATGACCCACAGGGTGAGCGGGAACTAACCACTAGATTATGCATTGTGAAATACTAGGTGATATTGCCGGAGTGCTTGGGAAAGAGCAGATAAAAAAAGAATTTATGGACAGGGCAGCTAAATACAGAGAAAAACTTAATGGGCTTTGGGATGATGAAAAAAGCATCTACTTAAATAAACGCCTAGATACTGGCGAGTTTAGCCCAAAAATTTCACCAATAAATTTTTATCCTTTGTTGGCAAACGCTCCAAGTCAAATGCAAGTTGAAGAATCGTGAATGAACACTTGTTCAATCCTAATTAGTTTTGGGGTGAATATGTTTTGCCTTCAATGGCCTTTAACGACCCAGACTATAAAAGTAATGATTACTGGAGAGGCAGGTTTTGGGCACCTAAGAATTTTCTTGTTTATATGGGTTTAAAAATTGCAACCTTCCGAAAGCCGAGAAAGCTTTAATTGCAAAATCCAAAGATCTATTGCTTAACCAATGGTCAAATGATGGATATGTATGTGAAAACTATAATTCCCAAACGGGAGAATGTGATGATGTCAATAGGTGCGATTTATTCCATCACTGGGGAGGTCTGTTGGACTTTATTTCACTAATTGAAGATGGCTACCTTTCTAATTTTTGATGGAGTTAAAAACAAATGCTTTGATGAACTCATTGGAACAATGTATATCAATTGTTCCAAATTTGAGACGCAGCATTATGGAAAGTGTAGGGAATATGCACTGTATTACCTACATTCCCATGAACCTGAACCCGATTCTTAAATTTCCCACAGAAATTATTCATGTTCTTCTAAGAAACCGACAACCTTATTTTTCTGAACTTAGCCGGAGAACTCCCCATTACTTTTGTAAATATCCGAGAAAAATAAAACGAGTCATCATAGCCTAGTTTGAGTGCAATTTCACTGACTTTCAAATCTGTAAATTCTAGCAGGTGACATGCCTTTTGCACTTTAAGAAAAATGGTAAATGTCAATGGCGATTGTCCGGTCTTTTTCTTAAACAATAAACTGAAATGTGATTCCGAAAACCCGGCTATCGATGCTAATTCTTGGGCAGTTAAGGGCTTATCCAGATTTTCTTTTATGTACTCGATGCATTTGTCTATTGTGTTGTTGTTGCTAAGGTCTTTTTTAGACTTATACTGTTTGTAATATTTCAAAGAGCCTAGTAGATGCCATAAACAGATATTTGCATATTCCAGATTTTCAAAGGAATAGCCAGAAGAAAGGTTTTGATATATTTCATCAAAAAGTAATATCCTATCGGTAAACCTATCTGCTGCCTCCGAACCAATTTTTAATGATTTGATTTCTGTTTTGACAAATAGGTGAGATTTTTCACCTGAAAAGTGCAGCCAATAGATTGTCCAGGGATTTTCATGTGAAGAACCATACTCGTGGGGAGTGTTTCTTGGGATAATAATGTACTGATCCTTCTTTACTTCTAATTTCACATTTCTAATCTTAATCCACCCTTGTCCTTCTGTGCAATAGATCAAGATGTTTTGTTCACTTCCATGTTGACGCTTCCGTTGGTGAAACCTGGCATTTGGGTAGTACCCAATGTCGGTGACATATAAAAGCTTATTTAATGGCCTTTTGTCCAGCTTGTTGACGATTATTTCTGGTAAGACTATAGATTTCTCTCCCTTAAAGCCTTCTTTCTTTTTCATTTGCTAAGCCGTTGTGAGTGTAAATATAAGAGAATAGTCCATATTTAAAATAATTATCCATTGTGATATCCTTGTTCTGAGCATAGTTTTGTGAAATGGAGGTAGACTGAGGTGAGAGGGAAAAGCTCAATTGTAAAGTTCGTTTTATTGTCAACATATTGAAACGGTAAAACAGTATGAGCTACTAACAACCAAGTGGAAATTCACTATGCATGAAAGTCGTAAAGGCCATTACGTACTGGCCATATCTCTAATTTCAGCCCTCGGAGGTTTTCTTTTTGGGTATGACTGGGTAGTCATTGGTGGAGCCAAGCCCTTCTACGAACAATACTTCCGGATTGCGGAAATTCCGCATTTGCAAGGGTGGGCAGTAAGTTGCGCACTTATTGGCTGTATTTTAGGGACGCTGGTGTCGGGCGCATTGAGTGATAAATATGGGAGGAAAAGATTTCTGATTCTTTCTGCCATATTGTTTCTGATTTCAGCTATCGGAACAGGTGGGGCAAACACTTTCTCACCGTTTGTACTATACCGAATACTGGGGGGGATAGGAATTGGGTTGGCTTCCAACTTATCACCTATGTATATAGCTGAAATTAGTCCGGCCAACGTCCGTGGTAAATTTGTTTCCATCAACCAACTGACCATTGTGATTGGTATACTAATGGCTCAGGTTGCCAATTGGATGATAGCTGATGAAGTCGTTAGTGGATCAACTCCACAAGATTTGTTGAACTCCTGGAATGGACAAACTGGTTGGAGATGGATGTTTTGGGCAGAGATCATTCCGGCAGCCATGTTTTTTGGAATGATGTGGCTTGTACCAGAAAGCCCCAGGTGGCTGGCAAAGAAGCATAAACATAATAAAGTAAAGGATGTATTGACTAAAGTCGGAGGAGAACGGTATGCAGCTACTGCCATTGTAGAAATTGAGGACTCACTTAAAAGTGAAGATGACAAGGTAAACCTTTCTATTTTGTTTCAACCTCAAATCATTGGTGTTGTGGTGGTCGGGATTGTGTTGGCAGCTTTTCAACAATGGTGTGGTATCAATGTGATTTTTATGTATGCAGAAGAAATATTTGCTGCGGCGGGCTACAATGTATCTGACATGCTTTTTAATGTCATCATCATAGGAAGTGTCAACTTGATTTTTACTTTGCTTGCCATGTTCACAGTTGATAAAATAGGTAGAAAGAAACTCATGCTAATAGGTTCAGCTGGATTGGCGATTATCTACTCGATCTTGGGGTCATTTTACTATTTAGGTTTTCAGGGTTGGCCGTTGCTAGTTTTGGTTGTCATGGCAATAGCCTGTTATGCTTCTACATTGGCTCCCATCACATGGGTGGTACTATCCGAAATATTTCCAAACAGGATCCGGGGAGTTGCTATGGCAGTAGCTACTTTCTCTCTTTGGGTAGCGAGTACTTTGCTTACATATCTTTTTCCAATAGTCAATAACATTATCAATGCCTCTGGTAGCTTTTGGCTGTTCGCCTTGTTGTGCCTTGGGGGCTATTTTTTCATTAAAGCCAAACTGGTAGAAACCAAAGGGAAATCTTTAGAGCAGATAGAGGTAGAGTTGACATCTAAATAACCGATCAGAAACACTATTTAATTTTTTTTGAAATGGAAGTAAAAGCCTGGAAGGAACTTGTGGTAATACCCACCTACGAAATAGGTGAACCAGAAAAGAACCCTATTTTTATAGAAAAAAGAGTGTACCAAGGTAGCAGCGGGTCTGTATATCCACATCCGGTAATAGAAAAAATTTCTGATGAAAAGGTAGATAAGGAATGGCAAGCTGTTTTCCTTGAAAATGAATACATAAAAGTGATGGTTCTTCCGGAGTTGGGCGGAAGGATACAAATGGCTTACGACAAACTAAAGGAGCGTCATTTTGTGTACTATAATCACGTTATTAAACCTGCTCTGGTAGGATTGACTGGCCCCTGGATATCCGGAGGAATTGAGTTCAATTGGCCGCAACACCACAGGCCGAGTACTTACGATCCTGTCGATTTCATGATCGAAGAAAATGAGGACGGCAGCAAAACCGTTTGGTGCAGTGAACTTGAGAGAATGTTTCGAACCAAGGGGATGGCAGGCTTTACCCTACACCCTGGTAAAGCTTATTTGGAGATCAAAGCGAAGTTATATAACCGCACATCACAGCCTCAGACATGTTTATGGTGGGCCAATCCTGCCGTTAAGGTAAATGACCATTATCAATCAGTTTTTCCGCCAGATGTAAATGCCGTTTTCGATCATGGAAAAAGAGATGTCTCAGAATTCCCTATAGCCAAAGGAGAATATTATAAGATGGATTATTCACCAGGCACTGACATATCTAGATATAAAAACATTCCCGTACCAACTTCATACATGGCGATCCAGTCAGAATACAATTTTGTTGGGGGGTATGAAAATGACAGTAAGGGAGGTTTGCTGCATGTGGCCAATCACCATGTATCTCCTGGAAAGAAACAGTGGACATGGGGAAATGGAGAGTTTGGCAAGGCTTGGGATAGAAATCTTACCGACGAAGATGGGCCATATATAGAACTTATGTGTGGCGTATATACGGACAATCAACCCGATTTTTCTTGGTTGATGCCTTATGAGGAAAAAACCTTTTCACAATACTTCATGCCTTATCGGGATGTGGGTGTGGTGAAAAATGCCACCAAAAATGCTATGTTAAATGTTGATTTAGTTGATGGTTTAGTCTCTGTCAAGGTTTATGCAACTTCATCTTATCCCAATGCTCAAATTATGGTTAAAAACGGTGCGAAGGTGCTTTTCGGTGATCAATACGATTTACATCCTGGAACGAGCTATGACAAGCAACTGAAAATTGAGCCGTCAATCGAATTGCATGAAATAGAGTTTATCATTACAGATAATGCTGGTCAATTGTTAGTGGATTGGCAGGCTGAGAGGCCGGTTGACCGTCCAATTCCCGAACCGGCCAAAGCGGCCAAAGAACCTCAGGAAATACAGAGTAACGAACAGCTTTTTCTTACTGGTCTTCACCTTGAGCAGTACCGACATGCAACGTTTGATCCAACGAGCTATTATCGAGAGGCATTGGATCGTGACCCTAAGGATGTTCGTAACAACAATGCCATAGGACTATGGTTGCTTAGAAAGGGTCAGTTTAAAAAGGCTAAAGGTCACTTTCAAAAAGCAGTTGAAACACTCACACAACGAAATCCTAACCCCTATGATGGGGAAGCCTATTTCAATCTGGGCCAAGTTTGTCGACTTTTAGGTCAGGACAAAGAAGCCTATGATGCTTTTTATAAGTCCGTATGGAATGATGCATGGATGGCCTCAGGATATTTTCAAATTGCACTACTTGATTGTAAACGCAGAGATTGGGATTTGGCTCTAGAAAACATTGATAAGGCACTTGTGCGACATTGGCATAACCACAAGGCACTGCATGTCAAAGCAGTAATACTTAGGAAGTCAGGAGAAAAAAGCAAGGCTCAAAAACTTATTGATGAGTCCCTCGAACTGGATGGATTTAACTTCGGTATTCTGTATGAGAAATACCTTCAGGGCTCTGATCAATCCGTACTTGAGGAATTGATGAGCCTTCTAAGGGGGAATATTCATAACTATATCGAATATGCTTTGGATTATGCATGGGCAGGACAGTACAATGAAGCCTTGGCTTTGCTTGAATTAGGTATCTCTTGTCAGAAGTCTGTTTATCCTCTTGCCTACTATTACCGTGGATGGATTCATGACCTAAGAGAAGATTCTGAAGCAGCTTTATTAGAAATAAAAAAAGCCGAAGAGTGTCTTCCGGACTTCTGTTTTCCCAATCAGTTGGAAGCTGTATTGGCCCTACAAGGTGCCATCAGGATAAGTCCTAAATCTGATAAGGCATCCTACTATCTGGGTAACTTTTGGTATGCAGCACGTCAAGTGGAAAATGCAGTAGAATGTTGGGAGGCTTCAGTTGGGATAAATGACCAATTTCCTACATGCCTTAGGAATTTGGCTTTGGCTTACTATAATAAGTTGGGCAAAAAAAATGAAGCAAAGGACTTACTAGAAAAAGCCTTCGCTTTGGATACCTCAGATTCAAGGGTATTGATGGAACTGGATCAGTTGTACAAAAAAATGAATTTCAGTTATGCTTATCGAATTGATTTTCTAAAGAAATATGACGAGCAGATGGTTAAGAGGGATGATACTTTTTTAGAGTATATCACCCTACACAATCTAACGGGTCAATGCGAAAAGGCGGGCGAAATGATTTCCAGTCGCGTTTTTCACCCATGGGAAGGAGGGGAAGGAAAGGTGACCGGTCAGTACATTTTCAGTATGCTGGAATTGGCCAAAAAGGCTCTGGAAAATTCTGATTTTGAAACGGCGGTAGATTACCTTGAGAGGTCAAAAGTATTTCCACAGAATCTAGGAGAAGGCAAGCTGTATGGCACGCAGGAAAACGATATAGACTATTGGCTAGGTTGTGCATACGAAAGGCTTGGCATGAACGAGAAAGCACGAGAATATTGGAACCTCGCATCTACTGGAATGTCGGAACCTACCGTGGCTTGGTTTTATAATGATCAGCAACCTGATAAAATTTTCTTTCAGGGCTTGTCTTTGCTAAAATTGGGTAAAAAGGAAGAAGCCAATAGCCGGTTCGATAAGCTGGTTGGCTATGGTAAAAAACACCTCACTGACGAGGTAAAGGTTGATTACTTCGCAGTGTCTATGCCAGATCTTCTTATTTGGGAAGAAGACTTGCATACAAGAAATGAAATACATTGTCGGTACCTTATCGGCCTTGGTTACCTTGGTCTTGGAGATTTAAGAACAGCAAGGGAAGAGCTGAATAGAGTAATTGAACTGGACAACTGTCATGATGGAGTCATCTCTGCTTTGGGGCTACTGGATTCACCAGAGTCATTCGTTGGGGGTTATAAAACAATTTCATAATGGTTATCACAGAATTTGGTGATGCTATGTTATTCAATAATTTATCATGAGTAAAAGTGAGGGCTTGCTATTGGGTAGTTACAAAAACTGATGCCAATTGGCTCTGAAAACATTGCAGCCAAGAATTAGCTTTTGAATAAGTCATCCCATTCATCGCCATATAGTTCATTTCCATACAGTTCGCTAAAATGCAGAGTAGGGTCATTGACAGATACATTTGATGTGTTTTCATAAATTTGAGTAATCAAATTCAAGACATATAAATTTAATGAATATCAGTGATCCCACAATTATTATGGCAAGATCAATACTTGGTTAAAATAGATTCATTTAACCGTTCAATAGACTCAGAGGGATATATAGTGAATTAACCTGATAGGTCTATGAGAAAAGGCATCAAAAAAGCCTCTCAGATTTCTCTAAGAGGCTTTTTGGCGGAACGGACGGGACTCGAACCCGCGACCTCCTGCGTGACAGGCAGGCACTCTAACCAACTGAACTACCACACCGTGCTTTCAATTGCGTTGCAAAACTATACCCTTAATAATTCAAATACAATACTACCATTACAATTATTTGAAGTTTAAATCTCCGAGC
>JAGDZP010000025.1:0-73456 GCA_049115735.1 Cyclobacteriaceae bacterium
TATTATTAGTCAATAAAAAACCTTCAGGAGGGTCATATCCCTGCCATATTACTGTTAATAAGAATGGCTATGTGTTAACTTCCAATTATGGGGACGGGGCAGTCGGACTACTCAAGGTTGGTTCTGATGGAAAACTCCAAGGACCTATGGATGTACACAGACATGAAGGCAAGGGAACTACTGACCGACAAGAGGGACCGCATGCTCATTCGACATGGTTTGACAGTGATGAGAACGAGTTGATTTCTATAGATCTGGGAACAAATGAACTTTGGTTCTCAAGCATAGAGACTGGTAATGATAAACTTCTGCCAAGGGAACCATACAAATTAGCCATGGATGCGGGTGCTGGTCCCCGTCACATGACATTTCACCCGAATAATAAATGGGCTTATGTTATCAATGAATTGACATCTACAGTGACCGTTTTAAGAAAATCAAAGGTTGGCATTTATGCAAAGGGGGAATCGGTCTCTACCTTACCTGACGATTTTGCTGGTAAGAGCTTCTGTGCAGATATTCACATATCTGCAGATGGGAAGTTTTTGTACGCTTCTAACAGAGGTCACAACAGCATAGCTATTTATCAAGTCGGTTCTAAAAATGGAAGTCTAAGTATGATTAGTACGGAAAGCACACGGGGCGAAATACCAAGAAATTTTTCAATATCACCGGATGATAAATACTTGCTAGTAGCTAATCAAAAAACTAATTCATTGGTATCATTTGCTAGGGATAGGAAGAATGGTATGCTTAAATTCGTTGACCAGATCCCAGTACCTACTCCTGTATGTATTTTGTTTTAAACTGGAGTTTAGCCTTAAATCATTTGATCTGATTGATTAGTATGGTGAGATCGTAATCTGCCTTTTGCCAAAGCTCTTTTAATTCTTTGGGTGCCTGGGTGATCGAATAAGAAAAATGACCGGTGATAACATCCATATCTCCATCATTGTCAATATCTAAGGCTTTGAACTTGAAGAATCATGGAGATTCACAATCTAGTAGTTCCTTTATTTTATCTTCTAGGATTCGATTTAGCGTGATATACCATCGAATATTATGATTAACCTTTTGAAGGTTTTTATCTCATTGCTTAGGAAGTATGTTAATACCAGTCCAGCGGTTTTACGCTTTTTATAATGACCATCGTATGCTCTGACTTGAATCAAAGCAGTACCATCAACTCCCAATTTTCTCTCCCTACTGTGGTTTATCAGAATTTTATGATATTTCTTGTTTTTTTAAATGGTTTAGGCATTATTGTTAATCGACAATAAAACTACAAAACTAGTGGGAGAAACTAGGTACAATGGCTGGTACTAAGCGGGTGCAAAAAATGCTAGGATAAATCTGACTATAATCGGTCATAACCTATGAAATTAAGTCAAAACGGGTTGAATTGGGGGAAAAATAAATATCGTTCTTATTGTGATAGTCGAATAAGTTTTTAAGGGAGGTTTTTGGTTTTAGTAAAAAATAAGAATTCAAAAAGTAAGCCCAATTAGGTTAATTTCCAGTAAAATGATCAATTGAGCGAAAGTTAGAATCCAATTGTAAGCCATCTCTGAAAAATTTGATGAATTAAAATGGACATCAGGATATAGGAACGAATGAACATTGTGGCTCCTGGAGAGATCACATTCCTTTCTATTGTCATCATGTGTTTTTTATCATACAAATAGGAGAACCTTTTTAGTTTTTAGTGATATTTAGGCTATGACACTTACAAACGAAGAATTAGAAATTTTAAGGAAATACGATAGCCCAACAGTTAGCAATGTCATCGAATTATTCGGTGTACGTCTACAGACTGAAGGGTACATGGACAAGACCATTAAGGCGAGATTTCCAGAGTTACCACCAATGGTTGGATATGCCTCTACTGCAACTTTTCGATGTAAAACTCCTAAAGGGACAGATAGCTATGGTAGTTTATCAAAACAGGTAGAAGCCTTTAAGGAATTGCCAGGCCCGCCTATTGTAGTGTTCGAAGACCTTGATACTCCACTCGTGGGAGCGACATTTGGGGAATTGATGTGTTCCTCTTATAACGCATTTGGTGCACAAGGATTGATCACCAGCGGAGGCGGGCGAGATCTGGATCAGGTAAGAGCTCTTGATTTTCCTGTTTTTACAAGTGAGATTATTGTGTCTCACGGTTACAGCCAGATTCCTTCCATTCATGTCCCTGTTAAAGTGGGTGGATTGACTATCAACCCTGGTGATCTATTGCATGGTGATGCGAATGGAATTGTTTTGATCCCTGATAGTATCGCTAAGGAAGTGGTATATGGATGTGAGCCATTCATCGAAGCAGAATTAGTAATTTTAGATTATCTGAAAGGAGATAATATCACTCCCGAAGGTTTATCTGAGGCTCAAGCGGAATGTGTAAGGCTTCAGAAACTAATCCCAGAAAAATAGGTATATGGATCCGATCATTCTCCTTGTTATAGGAGTAGCGATAGTATTGATAGCTATATTGGTGTTTCGCTTACATGCTGTAATTGCGCTGCTACTGGCTGCCATCACGGTTGGTTTGCTTACTCCAGAAGAAAATTTGGTCATGTTTGCTAACCTAAAAGGTTTTTCAGCGGGCGAGACTAACGAGCTAATTGAAAAGAGCATTGGCGTGAGAATAGCACAGGCTTTTGGAAGCACGGCGGGAAAGATAGGTGTACTTATTGCCATGGCGTCAATCATTGGATCATGCCTTTTAAGAAGTGGTTCAGCCAATAGAATTATACGCTTCTTGTTACAGCTATTTGGAGAAAAACGTGCTGCTGCGGCCTTACTATCAAGTGGGTTTACTCTTTCCATTCCAGTTTTCTTCGATACAGTCTTTTATTTGGTAGTCCCACTAATCAAAGCTATGACTTTGAGAACGGGTAGAAACTACCTTTTATACATCATTGCGATTGTGGCGGGTGCCCAGATGGCGCATTCACTTGTACCTCCTACACCAGGGCCTCTTTTGGTGGAAACAGAAATGGATTCTAACCTCTATTACCACCCAACAGACCCAAATTGGTTGGACGCACAGTTTGCGAAGATGCGTGCTGTAAACAAAGAGACAGCCAGTCTTGTGGGTGAGCCAATTTTCATTGATCCTGAAAATGGAAACTTCGGATTTAAGGAGGGGAGTCTGGCCATCAAGCTTAGAATTGAACCTCTTGATGCTTCAAAAATGTGGTTAATTAAATAAGTAGGATGTAGGAAAAACTTAAATACGGATAAAATGAAACAAGCAATTACATTCTGCTTTCTGGCAATCTTTATGTGCTTTCTTTATTCTTGTCAGAACAGCACAATTGATCAGAGCTCATCGAATTCTTCGTCAGAAATATATCACGTAAGCAAAGAAGGTGCTGACAGTAATTCGGGTTCAGAAAGCTCTCCTTTTCTAACCTTGGTGAAAGCAGCTGAAATTCTGAAACCAGGAGATGTTTGTATTGTTCACGCTGGAACCTATAGAGAATGTTTTACGCCAAAAAGTAACGGAACCTCTGTTAAGCCAATCGTATTGATGGCTGGTAAGGGTGAAAAAGTCGTCATTTCTGGAATGGAAACCCTGAATGATTGGGAGGAGGACGACAATGGTGTTTTCAAGGCCAGAGCATCCTGGGACCTGGGTGAATCAAATTTTGTCCTTATCGATGGTCAAATGGGGTTTGAGGCTCGGTTTCCTAACAAAACAAACGATGACCCATTCGACATTGAAGGAGGCGCTATCATTGAGGAAGGCGTTTCAAAAATTGCAGAGGGAGAAGATCTCCCATCTCCTGTAAGGTTTATTAGTGAAACCAAACTGCCTGTTCAATGGGCCACACGGGAACTGTCTGATGCAAAGGTATGGGTACTGGCACATAGAAAGTGGAGTGCCTGGACTGCCCCGGTAACCGGCTATGATCCGGGAAAGCAATTGATATGGTTTAAGGAGTTTCCGGATAATCAAATCTCCTCAAACTACAATCCTAACATGCTGCAAACAAGTTATGGGCGCGCCAAATACTTCATGTTTGGTTCAAGGGTATTATTGGATGTTCCTAACGAATGGTATTTTGATAGAGAGAGCAAGGAGCTCTATGTGATGTTAGATGATGAAAAAAAGCCTACTAAGGGACAAGTTGAGTTCCGAAAAAGAGAATTGGCCGTTGATCTGGGAGACACGAAGTTTTGGGAGATTTCGGGCTTTGAGATTGAAGGAGCTACTATTGATATGAGCAATGCCGAGAATTGCACGGTCAGCAATTGTAAATTGACCAATTTATGGCAAAGCATTCCAACTCAATCGGCAAGAGCGATTACTGCTCAGTTTTCAGGTGTTGCTATTGGAGGTAAAAACAATAGGATTAAAAATTCAGAAATCGCTTATTCGGCAGGAGCTGGGATAACCCTCAATGGTGAGAATAACGTCCTTGAGAATAATCTGATCCATCATACTAATTATCTGGGAAGTATCTCTACAGGTGCTGTGAGAGTTGGCGGATTCAACAATCAAATCATATACAATACCATACATACCACTGGAAGAGACCTTATTAAACTCCATGGGGCAGGTGCGCTGGTTGCATGGAATCATCTATACGATCCTGGGATGATATGCTATGACCTTGGCATTATATACAGTGGAGGACAAGACTATCGAAATACACTCATACACCACAACCTGGTTCATAATGATCACTTCGATCATCATCCCTGCAACGGTATATATTTTGACAATTACACCAATAATGGCATTGCGCATCACAATATAATCTGGGGTAACATAAGATCTGGCGTAAGGCTCAACCGGCCCGGTAATTATCACCAGGTTTACAACAACACCACTGTATCGATTGACAATCGTTACGGACCATGGAAAGGACCTGCCGTACAGTTCGGCTCAAGTATTGTGAATAATTACTTTGTTCGACCAATTGTGGCCAATGCAGAAGTTTTTCAAGCTAACAATGCAGAAGGGTTTCCCTTCGACACATTGAACTTTTCGTCGAAAGAAACCGAGCCAATCGAGGGATTCAAAAACTTTGGATATACTGATTATATAGGGGCTATTCCAAATGCTGCCGAAAACTGGACCAATATGGCAGGGCATGATTTCGCAAGAACTTCTGTTCCGGAAGTGACCCGAGATCTGCCTTTTATGCGGAATTATATTAAAAACGGCAGCTTCGACTGGGGACGGGATCGCAGGAGTGGAAAATTCGTGGACGAGAATCAGGTTGAGTTTTGGAAAAAAACAGGAGAACTGGAATTCAGCTATTCGCCTGGGTTTCATCACCCCGCTCCAAGTATCAGAAAATCGATTTATGCAAACAGTATGCTGTTACAAAGCCAAGACGCATCTATCAGTCAGATAGTCGAAGGTTTAAAACCGGATTTTCCCTATATTGTTGGAGTTTATGTGCGTCAATACGATGGCGCAGAGGCAATTATTGAGATTGAATCAGGCGGTAATGCTAAAGAAGCCACTTCAATGGAAGTAGCCACTATTGAAGGTTGGAAACTCCTGGTCCTGACTTTCAAAACAGGGCCCGAGGAAACAGAAGTAAAAATTAATATTGGTAAAACAGGAGCAGGGGATGTTTACCTGGACAACATCGGGTTGGTACCTGATTTGGAAGCGGCAGAACGACAATCCTCCCAATTGTTGAATAACTAGAATTAAGATGAAAAGAATTGAATCAAAAAGACGATGCAGAATTACCCTGGATAGGATTGGCTGTTTTGCCAATCGTTTTGCCATTAGTCCTTATTGCCGGAAATACATTGACCAGGGCCATCTATCAAGGTGAATCCTCTTTGATCGTAGATTTGTTTAATTTGATAGGGAACAGTGGTATAGCCCTAACCATTTCAGCTTTGGTTGCTCTGGTTATTCTCGCTACTCGTGAACAGGAAAAATCAAAATTAAATCAATATATAACAAACTCATTACAAGGAGCAGGTATCATCATTCTTATCACTTCTATGGGTGGAGCATTTGGTGCAATATTACAGCAAACAGGTATCGGAGTTCGCTTAAGTGATTTGGCAAATAGCTATCAAATAGGACTGATTCCACTGGCATTTTTTATTACAGCACTGATGCGTGGAGCGCAAGGTTCGTCCACTGTTGCTATGATTACATCTATCGGAATTGTTGGTGGAATGGCCACACCGGGGACATTAGAATTTCACCCTGTGTATCTCGCTCTGGCGATTGGATGTGGAGGCAAACCATTTCAATGGATGAACGACAGTGGCTTCTGGGTGGTTGGTAAAATGAGTGGTATGACTGAAGCTGAAACACTACGGGCTTCTACAGCCGTACTCACACTGATGGGTTTTGTTGGCTTAGCGGTTATTATGATCGGAGCAAAATTGTTTCCGTTGATTTAGGATAAATAATCAAAATTCAAAGACTCAATTGTCAATACTTTGATTTAACTCTGTAGCCCTACATGTAGCCCTAATTAAATTAAAAAAGCCCTTAGATTGCTCCAAGGGCTTGTTTTATGCAGAGGAGGAGGGATTCGAACCCCCGGTACCTCGCGGTACAACGGTTTTCAAGACCGCCGCATTCGACCACTCTGCCACTCCTCTATATTAAATAATACCTCGTTCTTTGAGGTAATTATATCCATCAATTGATTTGAAGAACATTTCTCGTTTGTAAGCCTCCGATTTACTTTTGAACTCTTCATAGTATATCATTTCCCATGGTCTATGGGCTTTAGTAGATCTTACTTTTCCACCATTATGGCTTTTCAAACGAGCATCCAGATCTTTAGAATGACCATAATAATGTCTTCCTGAAACCTGACTCTTCAATACATATGCAAAGAACATCTTTCTAAGCTTTTTTGTACCTCGCGGTACAACGGTTTTTGCCGAAGGCATCCCTACGGGGCAAGACCGCCGCATTTGCCGTTGGCATCCCTTTGGGACGACCACTCTGCTGCCAAAGGCATCCCTTCGGGGCACTCCTATGTAACATTTCCGGTCGTTTTCCCCAAACGGAGTGCAAATGTAGAATATTAATCCTCTTTGGCAAATAGTAAAATTATTTTTTTGAGGGCATAATCACTTTTTTCATAAGTGGATTTACTTATTGAAAATAAGGCTCGAAAAGGTCTCTTAAAATTTGTGGTAATCGGTTCGGCCGGCCCGTGCTCATATTGATAAATGCCAGAGTCGTTTCACCGGTATTAATAAGTTCGTTCGCTTCATTGAATACCTCGTAGTTGAAGATGATTCTCACTGAAGGCATTTTCGAAAGGGTCACTTTAATGGTAAGCAATTCATCGTATTTTCCTGGTAAAAGGTAGTTTGTTTTCAACTCCAATACCGGCATCATAATACCAGATTCTTCCAGGGACTTATAAGAAAACCCCAATGAACGCAAGCATTCCACCCGGGCCACTTCGTAGTACATGGCATAGTTGCCATAGTAGACATAGCCCATCTGATCTGTCTCCGCGTACCTTACCCTAACTTTAGTTTCAGCTACAAACATATTCTAGTATTTGGCGCACAAAATAGATAATCGCAAAGCGAATGGCAAATCAAAATGAGTCGTACTAAAACATGGTAACTTGGGACATTGCTGTGGGTTTATCTTTATTTTTGTTTAAAACGCTCCTGCTATGACATCAAAGTCAAATAAGAACCTTCATGAGGAACTTCTGGATGAATTGCGCCAGAAGACGGGAGAAGTCTGGCTTGGTGGTGGGCAGAAGAAAATAGAGGCCCAACATCAGAAAGGAAAGTTAACAGCAAGAGAACGAATTGATTACCTGATCGACAAGGAATCCGATTTTATTGAGGTGGGCGCATTTGCTGGTGATGGGATGTATACCGAACATGGAGGCTGCCCGGGAGGAGGGGTAGTGGTTGGTATTGGTTTTATTCAGGGTAGACAATGTATCATAGTGGCAAATGATGCCACGGTAAAGGCCGGTGCGTGGTTTCCAATTACCGCAAAGAAAAACCTGAGGGCTCAGGAGATATCCATGGAAAACAAGTTGCCGATTGTTTATCTGGTGGATAGTGCCGGGGTTTATCTGCCTATGCAAAATGACATTTTTCCTGACAAGGAGCACTTCGGAAGGCAGTTTAGAAATAATGCCCGCATGTCTTCGATGGGTATTGTGCAGGTTGCGGCTATAATGGGCAGCTGTGTAGCTGGGGGCGCCTATTTACCAATCATGTCCGACGAGGCTATGATAGTCGACAAAACGGGCAGTATTTTCCTGGCAGGCAGCTATTTGGTCAAAGCGGCTATTGGAGAAGAAATAGATAACGAAACATTAGGAGGAGCAACGACGCACTGCGAAATATCTGGCGTGACGGATAACAAATATGATTCTGATGAGGCATGTCTGGATGCTATAAAAAATATTTTTGACAAAATAGGGAAACCTGAACAAGCTGGATTTGATCGAGCTAAGCCTAAAGAACCGAAAAAGTCTGAGGATGAAATTTATGACCTGCTACCGATAGATCGCGCCAAGCCCTATGACATGAGAGACATCATCATGCGATTAGTAGATGACTCGGAATTTGATGAATACAAAGAGAACTATGGACAAACACTACTTTGTGGCCATGGTCGAATTGATGGCTGGGCTGTTGGTATAGTGGCTAATCAAAGGAAGATAGTCAAGAGCGCAAAGGGCGAGATGCAAATGGGTGGTGTGATCTATTCGGACTCAGCAGATAAGGCAGCTCGCTTTATCATGAACTGCAATCAACGCAAGATTCCACTTGTTTTCTTGCAAGATGTGAGTGGCTTTATGGTAGGTAGCAAGGCCGAGCATGGAGGAATTATAAAAGATGGTGCTAAAATGGTGAATGCCATGGCGAATTCGGTTGTACCGAAATTCACATTTGTCCTCGGTAACTCTTATGGTGCTGGCAATTACGCCATGTGTGGTAAAGCTTATGATCCACGATTGATATACACCTGGCCTACTGCTCAAATGGCTGTAATGAGTGGAAGTGCTGCAGCCAATACTCTCTTGCAAATAAAAGTTTCTGCATTGAAGTCTGCGGGCAAGGAGGTTTCAGAAGAAGAAAAAAATGAATTGCTCAGCGAAATTAAAAACAAGTACAACGAGGAACTCAGTCCATATTATGCGGCGGCTCGGCTTTGGGTGGATGGTGTAATTGACCCTCTTGAAACCAGAAAAATTGTGTCAAAGGGCATTGAGGCAGCCAATCACGCACCAATTACAGAAAAATTCAATGTAGGTGTAATTCAGACTTGAAAAGGCTATTGTTTTTCGGCAACTACAAACAGATAATCACCTTTGTCATTTTCAAAACTATCAATTATCTCCTGCATAGCTCCTGTGCTTATATCATATTCAAGTTGAGCTAGACCGCTATCTACTTCACTCTTATTCGCTAACGCCGAGAAAGAAGAAATCCCCTGTCTTACTTGCGAGTCCAAATAGAGTTTTGGGTTCCATTTTCCAGAATAGAGAAAGAGATCTTCAAGACCAGGTTTGATCAAGTATTTTTCAGTCCTAATGATTTTGAAGTCATTGGTATTCAAAGCATCAGCCAATACCCCATAAGGTGGCATTTGAGAAATGGAGTCTTTCATCATTCTAGGAAAATAATGATTAAGCCAGTAGCCATGCATTTGTTCAGGGGTTGATGTGAAGATTACGACCTTACCTCTTTTCTGTAATATTCTATGTAGCTCTTTTAAGGCCTGTGACAAATCTTTCCAGTGATGAATGGTAAGGGTGCAGACAGCTCCATCTATGGAACTGTCTTGAAGAGGAATGTTTTCTGCTCGACCCTCCAGCCATTTTATCTTACTTGATTTGTATTGCGCTTCACTCAACATTTTTGAGGAAGGATCTATTCCAACCATCTGTATACCTTTCTGATTGAGGGCTATGGTATAGTTGCCTGTGCCACAGCCAAGATCTAAATAGTTTCCAGGTTTAATAGGAGTTAAAAGCTCGAATAATCGTTGAGTTAGACAAGGGTCGGCCTTTCTTGATAAATTATAGCCAGTTCCAATTTCATCGTATTTTTCAGGCATTGTCAGCTCTGGTTTTGCATTCGAAGATACTAATTATTAAATCGCATAATAATTGTAGGAACCTTCAACGATTTTGAAAAACGAGCAGATTTTCAATGAAATTTTTGGGATAGTAGGAGGTAATCCAAAATTAATTTAACTTGTTGTGAGCAGAGAAGGAAGTAGTCATATGAATAACAAAGAGCTGGTAGCGTTGGTGTCATTATTGGAGGACGATGACAAAGAAATAATCAACCATGTGGAGGATAAGTTGATGTCTTTGGGGACGGATGTTATTCCAATACTCGAGAAGGAATGGATGAATAACAGTCTAAATCCAGTTGTACGCAACAAAATTGAGGACATTATTCATACGCTGCAGTATAAGATTTTGCATCAAAAACTAGCCGATTGGAAGGAAGAAGGAGCGGAAGATTTATTGGAGGGTATGATGTTGATTGCCAATTACCAGTATCCGGATTTAAATCTGAAGTACCTCAAACGGAAGTTTGAGCAGTACTATTATGAAGCCTGGAAGGAGTTTAAGAACGATATGGATCCGATCCAGCAGGTGAAGGTGCTGAATGATGTCATGTTCAACAAGCTGAAGTTTCGACCAAACTCCAAAAACTTTCATGCCCCGTCTAATAGCATGATCAATATTGTAATGGATTCGAAAAAGGGAAACCCACTGTCCCTGTGCGTGATTTACCTGATCATTGCGCAAAGACTGAAAATGCCAGTTTACGGCGTAAACCTGCCGAACCTTTTCATTCTTACATATAAAACCGAAGACACCCAGTTTTATATCAATGTCTTCAATAATGGATTGATATTTTCTACCGAGGATATAGACAACTATATCCAGCAATTGAACCTATCTAAGTCTGATATTTTTTATGAGCCATGTTCTCATGTGGCTATTGTTACACGTTGCTTGAGAAACCTCATTGGCGCCTTTGACAAGCTCGGTGAATACAAAAAGTCGGATGACGTTAAGGAATTGCTGATGGTGATTGAGGAGAATGAATAGTCCTTACTCCGTTTTAATCCTGCACCCAGTAGGACGGAAAAAGGTGACTGGGGATACTTTGCCATTGGTTAAATTATTCAAGGCCAAATCTATGTAGCTCTTCTCAACAGCATCCGGCGATTGGGGGTTGTCGTCAATGGCCCCACGATAGACAACTGATAGTGCACCCTTTACTTCTGTCACCACAAAAGCTTCCGGCGTTTTTTCGGCTTTGAATATCGTTTTAGCAACAAGTTCTTTGTCGGCATAATATGGAATGTTAAAGCTACTTTCCTGAGCTTTTAACTTCATTTTTTCCACGGTTTCGTCTGTACTGAGCCTGGAATTGTTGGAATTGACCAGCATGAAAGAAATATCCTTCGACGAGTATTTCTCTGCCAAATCTTTGATTCTTTGTTCGTACAGCTTTGCGTAAGGGCAATAGTTGCTAGTAAAAATCACCACTATAGCTTTACTTTTCCTGAGGGAATAAAACGATGTGGCTTGATTGGAGACTACATCAGTCAGTGTGAAGTCCGGTATGTTTTCGACTTTTTGTGCAAACGCAAAATCTAAGATCAGTAATAATGAAAAAGTCGATATAATTCGTCGAGAGGCCACCTTGTTTACACATCTATTTTATCAAATTAATAATACTCAAATAATGTTAATTATTCAAGGAAATAGTCGCCAATTACAGGTTGTAGGCCATGAAATACCCTTCTAGAAATTCAATCTTTAAATTGTATGTTTCAACCGTTTTGTTCTCATTTATTGATCCTGAGTAGAGGTTTGCATCGATTGGGACAATATTCAATTGACATGAAAGGCTAAGGTTTTTTCTACCATGTATTTTGTAAAGAGCTTCTTTCATACACCAATATTGGCATAGCAATTCCAGATTCTCCTTTACATACTCCTGCTCGTTTTCATTCAGAAACTTCCGCTTTATTCTGATCAACTGTTCCCTGGGAGTTTCGATATCTATGCCGCAGGGCTGTAGCTTATCGATCATACAAACAATGTAGGGATAGGCGTGGGAGATAGAAATGTGTGCATTGCGGGCAATCAAGTGCGGTTTGTCATGCTCATCTTTTTCTATTCCATTGAATGGCAGTCCAATTTCCTCGCACAAACTTTTCATCAGGATGCGTGAAGCGTAAAATTCTGCTTGCTTGTTTGGGTGATAATTTTCCAGTTTGCTGGGGGCTGGCTGCCCATATAGCAACTTCAACTCATCCAGCGACTGTGATATTCTCGCATAACCATAACTGGCGTGTGATGATATGGTTTTAAAAGTCACATCCAAAAAAGTATACTTAGTCGTGAAACTCTTTTCTATAGTTGGCGATATCCATAGCCATGTATATGGCACGCCTCATTGAGTTTTCGTTGGCTTCATTTTTTCCTGCAATAGAATAGGCTGTGCCGTGATCTGGAGAAGTACGGACTATCGGTAAGCCTGCAGTAAAGTTTACCCCAGAATCAAAATCCAATGATTTAAATGGTATTAGTCCCTGGTCGTGGTACATCGCCAACACACCATCAAACTTGAGGTGTTGACCGGCACCAAAAAATCCATCTGCGGCATAAGGGCCCAGAATGATTTGTCCCTTTGATTTGTAGCTTTCTATTACCGGGCTTATGATTTCGTTTTCTTCCGAGCCAAGCAATCCATCCTCACCAGCATGGGGATTCAAACCCAATACGGCAATCTTGGGTTTTACTATGCCAAAATCCTTTTTCAAGGACTTTATCATCAAGTCCAATTTCACTTTTATTTTTTCTTCTGTGATATTCTCTGGTACATCCTTCAAAGGAACATGACCTGTAACCACACCCACTCTTATATTTTCACTTACCAAAAACATAAGGCTTTCTTTGCTACCCACAATGTCAGTCAGGTATTCGGTATGTCCGGGAAAATTAAAACTATCACTTTGTATATTGTGCTTGTTGATTGGTGCTGTCACTAGTGCATCGAGATGACCTGATGTCACATCCTTTGTGGCTTTTTCCAGTGATATTAAGGCGTACTTTCCGCCGGATTCTGTTTGTTCACCAGGGTTTAAGTCAGCCGTTTCTTCCCAGCAGTTTAACACATTCACTTTTTTGTGATGTATGTTTTCCAGGCTTTTCACCTGGTTGAAGTTAAAGTTGTGCTTATCAAATGCCTTGCGGTAATAGGAAATAATTTTTGATGAGCCATAGATTACTGGTGTAACATGGTTTAATATTTTGTTGTTTTCGAGTGATTTAATAATCACTTCTGGCCCAATGCCATTTATATCTCCTATGGTAATGCCTATAACTGGTTTTACCTTCGATTTTTTAGGTTCGTTTTCCATGTAGCTTTCCGCAAGTATTAGCTTTCTTTGCAACCATTCTTTTGTGCTGGCACAAAAGCTGGTTGGTTAATGGCTTGCAATTTAATCCATTTTTGTAAAGTATAATAAATGAACTACGTTAGACCAAAAAAGCATCTGGGACAGCATTTTTTACGAGATGTTAGCATTGCCGAGAGAATAGTTTCAAGCCTCAGTTTGGAAGGGGACAAAGAGAACGTTCTTGAAATAGGGCCAGGTACCGGAGTGCTATCAGATTTTTTGGTTGACAAGGCAATTGGAAGCCTGTTGTTGCTAGATGTAGATAGAGAATCGATTCAATTTCTTGAAAGAAAGTACGCGGATAAAGAGGTTGAAATAGCACATGCAGATTTTTTAAAAATCAAAACTGATGACCTTTTTCATGGGGCTAAATATAAAATTATAGGCAACTTCCCATATAATATTTCATCTCAGATATTTTTCAAGGTATTGGATGAGCGAGACAGGGTAGATGAAGTAGTCTGTATGATACAAAAGGAAGTAGCTGAAAGGATAGCTTCAGCGCATGGCAACAAATCCTATGGGATCTTGAGCATTTTCTTACAATCCTATTACGACATAGAATATTTATTCACTGTTGGGCCGGAAGTTTTCAACCCACCACCAAAAGTAAACTCTGCTGTAATTCGATTGAAAAGAAACAATGTAAGTCAGCTGGATTGTGACGAAAAGCTCTTTAGAAGGGTTGTGAAGGAGGCTTTTCAAAAGCGTAGGAAAACGTTGCGCAATGCCCTAAAAGGTCTAAATTTGCCGGAAAATATTCGGGACCAGGACCTGATGAATAAGCGTGCAGAGCAGCTTACTATTCAGGATTTTGTAGGCCTATCAAAGCAACTCCAATGATTGAAAATCTACAATTCGAGCTTTCCAAGGAATACCTCGATCGCTTCAAGCAAGCGGTGGATGCCAGGGAGGATACGTTTATTCAGGAAAGCCTGGATGGTGTAAAACCTGCGGATATTTCGGATTTGTTGAGTGAATTTGATTCTGAGGAATCAAAATATGTTCTTGATCTGCTAAAGACGGAAGTCAGTGCTGAAATCATTAGCGAATTGGACGAAGATCTACGGGAGCAGTTCTTGGATCATTTTTCAGCGGATGAGATTTCCGATTATGTAGAGGTGCTACATTCTGACGATGGTGCGGATATCCTCAACGACCTGGACATTCATGTTCGGGAAGAAGTAATTGCCTCGCTTGAGAATGAGGAAAAGTCAGCCAACCTGGTCGACCTCTTAAGGTACGATGAGGATGTGGCGGGAGGTCTGATGGCCAAGGAGCTTGTTAAGGCCAACCTCAACTGGAATGTAAAGCAGTGTATTGCGGAGATTAGGAAGCAGGCCAAGAATGTTCAAAGACTGTACTGGGTGTACGTGGTGGATGATGCAGATACTTTATTGGGGAAGGTTTCTTTGAAAAGTATCATCCTGGCCAAAGATGAAACTAAAATATCCAAGATTTACGAAGAGGATGTGGTGTCGGTGGAAACCTTCACTGAAGAAGAAGAAGTAGCCGTAATCATGCAAAAATATGATTTGGATGCGATACCTGTGGTTAATGTGAAAGGACGCCTGGTTGGGAAAATTACCTTTGACGACATCATGGATGTGATGTCTGAACAAGCCGAAGAGGATAGGCAATTGATGACTGGAATTTCATCAGATGTGGAAGAAGATGATAGTGTATGGATACTCTCCAAGGCACGTCTGCCGTGGCTTGTAATTGGATTGGTTGGTGGTTTGTTGGGCGCATGGTTTATCTCAAACTTCGACAAAGACATAGCTATTATTCCTGCCATGGCATTTTTCATTCCGTTGATTACGGCAACCGGCGGTAATGTCGGTATTCAATCCTCATCCATTGTAGTGCAGAGTTTGGCTAGCCCGAATGCATTCGAAGATTCAATGATGCAAAAGATGATCAAGGTACTGTTTGTGGCTATTGTGAATGGAATTATATTATCACTCATAGTTTTCGGTATAGTCATTTTCTCTACCTCAGACCAGACCATTGCGAGTACTGTATCAATCGCCCTTTTTAGTGTAGTGCTTCTGGCCTCTTTCATGGGAACCATCACCCCGCTAATCCTGGATAAATTTGGAATCAACCCTGCATTGGCTTCTGGGCCTTTCATCACTACGGCGAATGATTTACTTGGCTTGGGTGTATATTTTGCGGTAGCCCATGCTTTATACGGTCTCTAGGCCAAATCTACTATTCACTCAATCTATTAGAAACACCATTGGGAAAACATATAATACTGATCGTTGACAAGATGCATGAGAGCATCGTTCCGCTTTTGGAGGAGCAAGGGTTTGAAGTGCTTTACAAACCTATGTATGATAGACAAACCATTATTGAGCGTTTGCAGGATTGTACCGGATTGATCATCAGAAGTAAGAATACTGTTGATGCAGAGCTTCTGCAAAAGGCCGACAAGCTCAAATTTGTCGCCAGGGCGGGTGCAGGAATTGACCTGTTGGATGTAGAGGAATTAGAACGACGGTCGATACAAATAGTGAATGCTCCCGAGGGAAATAGGGACGCACTGGGAGAACACGCATTGGGTATGTTGCTTTCGCTTTCAAACAAAATCAACCTGGCTGACCAATCCGTAAGAAAAGGAATTTGGGATAGAGAGGGCCATAGGGGATTTGAAATCAAAGGAAAAACAGTAGGGGTAATAGGTTATGGTTTTATGGGGAGCGCATTTTCCGAAAAGTTATCTGGCTTGCATTGCAAGGTGTTGGCTTATGATAATGATAAGACTGGGTATTCTTCAACATTTGTTCAAGAATCGACGATGGAACAAATTTATGAGCAGACGGATATCTTAAGTTTTCATGTGCCATTGACGAAAGAAACCAGGGCAATGGCTGATGAGTCCTTTTTTCAAAGGTTTCGAAAGGATTTGATAGTGTTAAACACTTCCAGGGGAGAGGTATTAAGATTGGATCATTTGCTAAAATGTTTGAAGAATGGCAAAGTGAAAGCCGCTGGTTTGGATGTCTTGGAAAATGAGAAACTTCAGACCTTATCACCTTCAGAGAAGGCAACTTTTGATGAGTTGACTAAATCAGAAAAAGTGCTCTTAACACCCCATGTAGGTGGATGGACGGTAGAATCTTACAGAAAAATTAATGAAGTTTTGGTGCAGAAAATCGCACAACTAGAATTTTGAAATCTTGGTATGATTTAATTCATTGTATCATTTATTATTATATTTGCAGGACGAAAGAAATTTATTGAATTGATATGAAACGGTTTCAGACATGAAGCCGTTCTTTTTTATTTATAAAGGAGGTAATTATGGGAAATGTATCTTATTACACAGAAGAAGGCCTGAAAAAGCTGAAAGACGAATTGCACGAACTGAGGACCAAAGGACGAGCAGATATAGCCAAGCAGATTGCTGAGGCCCGTGACAAAGGTGACCTAAGTGAAAATGCAGAATATGATGCAGCCAAGGATGCTCAGGGGTTGTTGGAACTTAAGATCTCCAAGTTGGAGGTAGCGGTGGGTAACGCACGTGTGATGGACGAATCACAAATTGATACTTCCAAAGTATCTGTGCTGTCTAAAGTGAAGATCAAAAACAAGAAGAATGGAATGGAGGTTGCCTACACTTTGGTTTCAGAAGAAGAATCAGATCTCAAATCCGGAAAGATTTCTGTCAAGTCACCTATCGGCGAAGGCTTGCTAGGAAAGAAAAAGGGTGAGATAGCAGTTGTAAAAGCTCCTGCAGGAAATATAGAATTTGAGGTCCTGGACATTAGTATGTAGTCCACAATCCAATCATGAATTTGAAGCGGTGGTAAATTCTACCGCTTTTTTTATATCCAATAATCAATATGTTCGTACTTTTAGTTGAATTTATTGATAATCAAGAAATCCTATGTCGAGCATTTTTACTAAAATAATTGAAAGAGAAATTCCAGGCCATATAGTATCTGAAAGTGATGATTTCATTGCTTTCTTAGATATTGAGCCTCTTGTTGAAGGCCATGTATTGGTAGTGCCAAAAAGAGAGGTGGATTATATTTTCGATCTGGATGACGAAACACTGTCTGGCTTGCATGTTTTTGCCAAAAAAGTGGCAAACGGAGTAGATAAGGCTATTCCCTGCCAAAGGGTGGGCGTGACTGTGATTGGGCTGGAGGTACCCCATGCTCATATCCATCTCATTCCTATGACTAGCATGAGAGATATGGATTTTAACGGGCCAAAAATGAGCCCAGGCCAGGATGAGTTGGCAGCTACCGCCGAAAAAATCAGGGCAGCCATTGTTGACTGATCTTATGGTTATTGTAAAAAAAGTAAATACCTACACTGGACACCAGGGAGCGGTATATACCATTGAGGGTGGTAATTCGAATGTCATTTATTCATCTGGTGCTGATGGTCAGGTTATAGAATGGGACTTGAATAATCCGGAAAGCGGGAGGCTTATCGCCAAAATTGAAGCATCTGTATATGCTTTGAAATTCATTCCGCTTTCCAATCTTTTGATCATTGGGCAGAACTTTGAAGGCATCCACATCCTGGATGTCGAAAAGAAGGAAGAAGTAGGGTCATTAAAATTTACTAAATCGCAGATTTTTGATATTCAGCTGAATGGAGAAAGCATTTTGGCTGGCACAGGAGATGGCTATTTGTTCGAGATAGCCCTGCAAGACCTTGCGATTCGAAGAAAGATTAAGCTATCAGAAAACAGTATCAGATCGATAGCCATATCCAGTGATAAAGGTAAAATCGTAGTTGGATGCAGCGATAATGCCTTTCGAGTGTTGGATTCTACAACTTTTGAAATTGTCTCACTACATGAGGGACATAGTAATTCGGTCTTTTCGACCGTATTTGATGAGAAATCAGACATTCTGATTACTGGCAGTCGTGATGCTCATTTAAAACTTTGGAATGTAGACAATCAGTTTGAAGCGGATCAGGATATTGTTGCTCACATGTACGCTATCAATGATATCAGCTTTCACCCTGATGGGCATTTGTTTGCGACAGCCAGCATGGATAAAACCATTAAGATTTGGAATTTTGAGAAAAGAAAATTGCTCAAAGTGATAGACAAGGCACGCCACAACGGGCACTTAACTTCTGTAAATAAGTTGTATTGGTCGAAACACAACAATTATTTGATATCTGGAAGTGACGATAGGTCTTTGAGTGTCTGGGATATACAGGTGAATTCCTAAATTTTGAATACTTTATAAAAATATTAGTATAATTGCATTATAAGCCACCGCTTTATTTAATAAACCACCACTTTGTACGTATTAATTAAAGAATTTTGCATGTGTTAGCACAAATGCCCATGCAAGACATTTAAATGGCTTAAATATGAAAATCACTCCATTAGAAATTAGGCAAAAGACTTTTGAAAAGGCTTTCAGAGGTTTGGACAAAGATGAGGTAAATGCGTTTTTACTTTCACTGTCACATGAATGGGAGCGTATGCTCGACGACAATAAGGACGTGAAAACAAGGCTAGAAACGGCAGAAAAAGAGGTGCAAAAACTGAGAGAGGTTGAGAGTACACTTTTCAAGACCCTGAAGACTGCTGAAGATACCAGTGCCAATGTAATTGACCAGGCAAATAAGACAGCTGAGTTGCACATGAAGGAAATTCAGATTAGCTCCGAGGCTATGATGAATGAAGCCAAGCAAAGGGCTAAGATCATCATTGAAAACGCCGATGTAAAGGCGAGGGAGGTACTGGAAGAAATGCAGAAAGAGGTTCGTGAGCTTGAGGAAAACTATAGAATAATAGAGAATCAAAGAGACAACATGATCTCACAGCTTAGGTTGCTTTCCGGTGACGTGATGGAGAAAGTGAGTAAACTAAATGACCAAAAGGGTGGTTTGGGAATCGAAGGGCACCTGAAGAAAGTAAAAGATATGTTGCGTCAGACTACCGAAAAAGTAGAGCATGACGAAGCGGATACTAAGATTGATATTCCGAAGGTAGAAAAAGCAGCGTTACAACCTGAGAAAGAAGAAGCAAAGATTGAAGAAGAACAACCAATCAACGAAGAGCCTAATTACGAAGTTTCGGAAGTAAAAAGAAACAGGATAGTAGGTGAGGAGCCCATTGAGAAAAAAGAGGTCGAAAAAGCTAATAGGACAGAAAAGGTAATTGAGGCGGTAGAAAAGGATGACCTGTCATTCTTCGATCAGTTGGAAGACTAATTTATGGGGGAAATTCATCTGGAGGGTCTTGAGTTCTTTGCTCATCATGGATTTCACCAGGAAGAACAAAAGCTGGGCAATAGATACATAGTTGATATTCTGCTCAAAACAGACTTTGGAGTTGCAGCCACTGAAGATCAACTCGCAGGAACTGTAGATTACGAGTCAATATACCGTGTTGTTTCAGGAGTGATGAACCAAAAGAGTAAGTTACTTGAGCATCTGGCCTATCTAATCAATCAATCAATTCTGCAGACATTTTCACAAGTAAGCCAAGTGGAAGTGAAGGTCTCAAAATTTAATCCTCCTATTGGGGGCATTTGTGCAAAAGCCTCGGTCAGGCTTAAGAGTACTAGGTAATTGGTTTCACTCGTTGTGAAAATTCATCGTACGCTCTATGCCAATAGAGCAAAATGACAAGATCATATCACAAGCCTTATCAATGCGTTCGGTAATCGAATCCATTTGTTCTTGATCGAAATTGCTGAGTACATAATCAACCTGCCGCCCTTTGGCAAAATCATTACCTACACCAAATCGCAATCTTGCATAGTCGTTACCGCCAAGGGTTTGCTCTATGTTTTTGAGTCCGTTATGACCAGCGCTGCTACCTTTGGCTCGCATTCTGAGTTTGCCATATGGCAGGGCAATGTCATCTGTAACAATGAGCGTATTTTGCTTTGTCACCTTCAATTCTTTCATCCAATAATTGACAGCTTTCCCACTCAAGTTCATGAATGTAGTTGGCTTAATGAGGCTTATTCCACGTCCCTTGTGTTTGAAATCGGCTGTGTAGGCCAATCTATCATGCTCAAAATTGATATTGAATTTATCCGCTAGCCTATCCATCACCAAAAAGCCTATATTATGCCTGGTGAGTTCGTATTCAGGTCCAATATTTCCAAGACCGGCAATTAAGTATTTCATCTTAATTAATTCTAAGTTGTAAAAGTAGTTTCTGAGATTGAAACAAAAAATCCCACTCTGTACAGAGTGGGATTTGAAATATATTGTTTAGAGAAGAATTATTCAGCAGATGCTTCCTCTGTTGATTCTTCTGCTCCTTCTGCTCCTTCTTCAGTAGTTTCTTCTTCCTCGTCATCTTTTCCTCTAAGTGCTCTTGGTACTTCTACTACGGCAATTGATGCTTGAAGAGTATCTAGAATTTCGAAGTTTTCGGATTCTACTTCACTTACTTTAATCGCTCTACCAAAATCCAGTTCAGTGATGTCTACATCAATATGCTCTGGCATATCTTTTGGAAGTGAATTCACCCTAAGTGTTCTTCTTTTCTTTACAAGTGTACCTCCTTTTGTTACACCTTTTGATACTCCGGTAAAGTGAACCGGAATATCCATTTTGATAGCTTTTCCTTCAAAAAGCTGCAAGAAGTCTGCGTGTAAGATGATTTCGCTTACAGGATGGAATTGGATGTCTTGTAGGATGCATCGGAATTCCTTTCCTTCAATGTTCAAGTGTACAAAATGAGCCTCTGCAGTGTACACCAATTCTCTAAAAAGAATCATTGGTGCATAGAAATGAATTTGCTCGTCTCCTCCGTATATCACGCAAGGAACCATGCTTTGATCTCTAAGCCTTCTGGCTTCACTTTTACCGAGATTTGCTCTATTATACCCTATAATCTCAATGGTTTTCATATAAATAATATTTGATTACTGATTGTTTATAAATAAAGAACTTATGGAACCATGTGCATAAATTCTTGTAATTGCTTGCGCAAAAAGTTCTGCCAAAGAAAGCACCTTGATTTTCGGTGATTCCTTCTTCAATGGAATGCTGTCTGTCACCACAAGTTGCTCTAGTGCAGAATGCTCAACATTTTCATAAGCCTTGCCAGATAGGATCGGATGTGTACAAACCGCTCTAACAGATTTGGCTCCTTTTTCCATGATCAGATCACCTGCCCTGCACAATGTGCCTGCGGTATCTATGATGTCATCGACCAGAACTACATCTTTGCCTGCCACATCACCAATCACCTGCATTGAGGCAATTTCATTGGCCCTTTTTCTATGCTTATCACAAATAACCATTTCAGCACTAAAGTACTTTGCATATTGACGCGCTCTTTTTGTACCTCCAACATCGGGTGCAGCAATGATCAAGTCATTTAACCCGAGACTTTTGATGTATGGTACGAAAACGTAAGAACCGTCCAGGTGATCTACGGGAATATCGAAAAAACCCTGAATCTGATCTGCATGTAAGTCGCAGGTCATAATTCTATTGGCACCAGCCGCTTGCAACAAATTTGCCATCAATTTGGCAGCAATAGTCACTCTAGGCTTATCCTTTCTATCCTGACGCGCATAACCGAAATAAGGCACTACAACGGTGACATATTTGGCACTTGCACGACGAGCAGCATCTATCATCAACAGAAGTTCCATGATATTGTCTGCCGGGGCAAATGTGGATTGTATCAGAAACAGGTTACATCCTCTAACAGACTCGTTGTAGCTGAAGGACATCTCCTGATCACTAAAAATCTGAGAGTTGCATTGCCCAAGCTCTTTGCCATAAAATTTGGCAATACTTTTAGCAAGCACAGTTGACCCTTTACCAGCAAAAATCTTGACTTCTGATTCTACCATTTGATACTATTAAAAAAATCCCGATCCGTTTCTTAACTAAAATTGTGGATCGGGACTTTTCTTCATTTTGTTGGTCTACTAGGGCTCGAACCTAGACTCTTCTGGACCAAAACCAGACGTGTTGCCAGTTACACCATAGACCAATTTTCCACCCCTTTCGATTTGGGAACACAAAATTAGTATTCTGTTTTTTAATAAGAAAGCATTTGGAGTAAAAAGGTGAATTAAAAAAGCAAAACAAGAATGTTAATTCCCAAGCCGAGTCATTTAGTCTTTCTTTTTTCTCTCGATCTTGTTGAGTTCTTCAATATCTGCCTGATCTCGTTTTCTATTTGACGCTTCTTTCGCTTTTAGTAGGTCACTGTTGCTTATTAGGTTTATGATTATATTCTCAAATGGCACTCTCTTACTTTTTGGATAGGCTTCCGCAAATCTCAATCCTTTACAAGCGGTCATGATATCTATTTGAACGGGAGAAACACCAAATGTAAAGACATCAAATTCTGAATTACTCAGAAAGTTTTCCAATTCCTCCATTTCCCCCATGAGCATTCCAAACTCAAAATGAACCCTTTTCAGTTTTTCATGATTGGATTCTGTCGGATTAACGAATAGATCCATATCACCTGTGGCTCTGCGGTAACCGTATAAGTTTACGGCCATACCTCCAACTAACATGTATTCAACTTCGTGTTTGTTGAGAAGGTTAATGTATTCTTTGAAATCTTCATTAAAGATACTAGCCATCTCTTTTTCTGGCGCTGGATTTTGATTTATCTAATCGAACGGATTGAGGATCAATGTTGTGATTGGCACAATGAAGTCTCCACGATTCTTCTAGCCTCTGTGCGGGTGATTTTTCAAAAGCCCAATAAAATATATCGTTATTGTCTTTTTCTTGAATTTTTCCAGAAAAGGTGGGAATCTTAATCATTTCCAATTGCTTTCTTCTATTGCTAAGATAACAATATAAAATATGAAAGAAGGGCTCGAAATTAAGAGCTTGCTTTGGCCTCTACCCATTTCCTGGCTTCTATAAATGGAACAATCCATGGGGACACTTCATCCTGTTGATCTGGATAATGAGCCCAGTTCCAAGGGAAGATGGTTCTTTCCAGGTGGGGCATGATGGCAAAATGTCTTCCATCGTTAGAATAAACAGCGGCTGCATCGAAATCAGAGCCATTCGGATTTCCGGGATAGCCACTGTAGCTAAACTTACATCCAATGTTGTAATTATCCTCTATACCAGCCAGCTCAAATCTACCTTCTCCATGAGCCAGCCAGACGCCCATTCTGGTTCCTGAAAGTGCTCCAAACATTATCGAATCGTTTTTAGGAATGGTCACATCTACAAAAGTAGATTCGAATTTGTGAGAATTATTATGTTGCATTTTAGGGTGTTTGTCCATTTCTGGAAATACAAGTCCCAATTCCATCATCAACTGACAACCGTTGCATACACCTAAACTAAGCGTGTCTTCGCGCGCATAGAAATTGTCAAGAGCGGCTTTTGCTTTTTCATTGTAAAGAAATGCCCCGGCCCATCCCTTGGCAGAACCTAACACGTCCGAGTTTGAGAATCCACCCACGAAAACGATCATATTCACATCGGACAGGTCTTCTCTTCCTGAAATCAGGTCTGTCATGTGTACATCCTTTACATCGAATCCAGCGAGGTGTAGGGCATATGCCATTTCTCTGTCTCCATTCACTCCTTTTTCTCGAATAATAGCGGCTTTAAGTCCGCTTTTATCTTTTCTGGAATTATTTAAGGAAAGAGCATCAAATGTCCCACTCCAATTACTGGGGAACTCGAATAGCATTGGCTGTTTCTTGTAGTTATCGAACCGGTCTTTAGCCAGTCCATTCCCTGTTTGGTGGTTGTCTAGCAAGTAAGATGTCTTGAACCAGATATCCCTGAGTTCGTCAATTTGAAAAGAGTGGAAAGTGTCACCGAATGAGATATTCAGTTTTCTATCTTTGCTTACGTTACCAAGTTCAATAAATTCAATTTGGTTTTTGGCCAGAGCTTCTGCGGCTTCAATTTTGTCTACCTGAAGCACCAACCCAGGGTTTTCAGAGAAAAGGTTTTTCACCAAATCATCACTGGCGAATCCATTCAGATTGATTTCCATTCCTCCTTTCGTATTTGGGAAATTCATTTCCAGCAGTGTGGTGATCAATCCTCCGGCGGAAATGTCATGTCCTGCCAGAATATTTTCTTCTGAAATCAATTTTTGAATGCAAGAGAATATTTTCTGTATTTCTGTGGTGTCCTTAAGTGCAGGTGGTTGATTTCCGATACTATTTAATGATTGAGCAAAACTGCTTCCACCTAATTCAAAATTTCCATCTGACAATGGAATAAATAGTATTTTGCTTCCAATGATCGGTTTGAGATTTGGGGAAATCACTTTATTGTGGTCCGACACCTCACCGACGGTAGAAATGATCACTGTGCCAGGAGAGTCAACTGTTTTGCCATCAGGATATTTCTGTGACATGGATAGTGAGTCTTTTCCTGTAGGGACGTTTATTCCTAGCTCGATAGCGAATTCACTAATTGCTTCTACCGCCGCATATAGCCTGGCATTTTCTCCGTCAGTTTTCGTTGGCCACATCCAGTTGGCGCTCAGCGATACACCACTCAGTCCATATGACAAAGGAGCCCAGATCAGGTTGGTTAGTGCCTTAGCAATGGCAAGTTTTGAACCTTTAGCTGGGTCAGCCAATGCTGCCACAGGTGCATGTCCGATAGAGGTTGCTATTCCCTTGTTGCTAACAAAGTCAAGCGCCATCACCGCAACGTTGTTTAGTGGTAGCTGAATTTCGCCGCAGGTCTGTTGTTTGGCTACCCGACCGGTAACAGATCTGTCAACCTTGTTGGTAAGCCAATCTTTGCAGGCCACTCCTTCCAATTGAAGTACATTGGAAATATATTCTTTCAGTTTTCCTGACTCATAAACTGGTTCCGCAAAATCAGTTGACTGTGTTTTGTCAACCAATATAGTTTTGGGAGCGGATCCAAACATATGAGACAACCCCCAGTCTATCGCTGCTTTGCTGCTGCCATTTCTGCTAAGTACAAATTTTTGATCACCTGTAGCTACTCCAACGGTGTAAATCGGTGATCTTTCGCGCTCTGCTATTTTTTCAAGCAGATCGATATCTTTTTCCTTAATCGCTAGTCCCATTCTTTCCTGAGACTCATTGCCAATAATCTCCTTATCAGATAGGGTAGGATCACCTACTGGCAGTTTATTAATATCAATGTTTCCACCGGTTTCTTCTACCAGCTCCGAAAGGCAATTAAGGTGTCCACCAGCGCCATGATCATGTACTGAGATGATTGGGTTATCTGAGCTTTCAGCCAATGCCCGGATGGCATTACAAACTCGCTTCTGCATTTCCGGGTTAGAACGCTGAACGGCATTGAGTTCTATTGCGTTAGCAAACTCTCCGGTAGCAACTGATGATACTGCACCTCCACCCATACCGATGCGGTAATTGTCTCCACCGAGGATGACGATTTTATCGCCCTTAGTTACTTCATGCTTTTGAGCATCTTCTTTTTTGCCATAGCCTATTCCACCTGCTTGCATGATTACTTTATCAAAGCCCATGGTTTTGCCACCTTCTTCGTGTTCAAAAGTCAATAAGCTACCGCAGATTAGGGGTTGGCCGAATTTGTTGCCAAAATCACTTGCTCCATTTGACGCCTTTATCAGGATTTCCAATGGGGTCTGGTACAACCATTTTCGCTCGTCAATATTATCTTCCCACTTTTTGTCTTCACCTTGTCTTGAGTATGAGGTCATATAAACAGCCGTTCCTGCTAGTGGAATACTCCCCTGCCCACCGGCCATCCTGTCCCTGATTTCACCACCAGATCCTGTCGCCGCTCCGTTGAATGGCTCTACAGTTGTAGGAAAATTGTGTGTTTCTGCCTTTAGAGATATGACAGAATCGATTTCCCTGGTTTCGAAAAAATCAGGCTTATCCTGAGTGGTTGGGGCGAACTGTTCCATTTTTGGTCCACCTATGAAGGCAACATTGTCTTTATAGGCAGACTCTATCTTACCCCAGTTCTCTTTGGAGGTCTTTTTGATCAGTTTGAATAAGGACTCAGGCTTTTCCTCACCATCGATGATAAAAGTACCATTGAATATTTTGTGTCGACAGTGTTCGGAATTAACCTGGGAAAAACCGAAAACCTCACTGTCCGTAAGCTTCCTACCAAGCTCATTGCTGACTCCCTCTAGGTAGTCTATTTCCTCATCGCTAAGTGCCAGTCCTTCTTGCTTATTGTACTCTGTAATGTTGTCGATCTCAAGAATTTCTTCAGGAGCATTATCAATACGAAATATGTCTTGATCTAAACCCTCGTACTTGTGCATAAGCATTGGATCAAAATCAGCGGTAGTTGTAAATTCCTCGATCCTCTCAATTCCCTCAATCCCCATGTTTTGGGTTATTTCCACTGCATTGGTACTCCACGGAGTAATCATCTCCTTTCTAGGGCCAATATATTCACCCGATACGCTAGCTGCTTCTATTTTTTGAGCATTCCCCAGTAACCAAACCAACTTTTCATCATCGGTTTGTGTCAATGATTCTAGCGATTGGATGACGTAAAAAGTGGTGTCGTTTTTCTTGAAGATTGAGATCATCGGAGCGGAGTTCATAATTATTCCGCAAAAGTAAGATTTAACTCGAATTTCTGATTATGCCGTGCTGATATTCTTTATGTACTACTAGGTAATAGATCGAGAAAATTGATTAGTCTGATGTGCTTCTGAGTTTTTGAAGAAAATACCGGAACATGAACCCAAAGTTAACATTTGAATTTTTTTTCTGATTTCAAACAACCTTTTATTTTCCAAAGCGTAAAATTGCACTGGAAACTTAAAGAGTTTATAAAGTTTCCAAAGTTTCTAACCTACAAATACATTGTCTACAACAGATAAAATCCTAGAAAAAGCAGACTCACTTTTTCATAAGTTCGGAATCAGAAGTGTATCGATGGACGAGATAGCCGGGGAGCTTGGCATCTCTAAAAAGACTATTTATCAATCCTTTAAGGATAAGGACGATATAGTTTATCAGGTGACGCAAAAGAAAATCGAGGAAGACAAGCAAGGCTTTGTTGAAGTGTTTGAAAACTCGGATGACGCCATAGATGAACTAGTGCAAATGTCTGTTTGCCTGAGGAAAAACCTAAATGATATTAATCCATCTCTCCTTTTTGATATTCAAAAATACCACCCCAGATCATGGGACCTTTGGGAGGACTATAAGAACAATTTCATCAAATACCATGTCTTGAAGTCTATAGAAAGGGGAAAAGAAGAGGGCTTCTTTAGGAAGGAAATAGATGCAGAAGTGATGGCTACTTTTAGAATAGAGCAAGTTCAAATGCCATTTGACGATAATATTTTTCCCAGAAAACAATTCAAATTTCCCGATGTTCAAATGGCCTTGTTCGACCATTTTGTTCATGGCTTACTTACGCTGAAGGGACAAGAAATTTATGATGACCTAACAAAACCACATGAAAATGAATAAGACTCAAAAATTTGTAGCAGCTATGGTTCCGCTACTTTTTCTTGTTGCGACTACTGCCATAGGACGGCAGGCCTTCAGCTTGGAAGAGGCTGTCGATTATGCACTGGAGCACAATACCACTGTGCTCAATGCGCAATTGGATAATGAGATAGCCAAATCGCAGGTTGGTGAATTCCTGGCAACAGGGCTTCCACAAGTGAATGCCAGTCTGGATTTCGGTCGAAACCTGGAGGTGCAACGTCAGTTTCTACCGGACCAGAGCCCATTTAATCCCATGGGTGATCCTGAAAAAGTTTCAGCAGTGGGCTTTGCTGTGCCTAATCAGGCATTTGGTAGTATTCGACTAGAGCAGATGTTGTTTGATGGCTCCTTCTTTATAGGATTGAAAGCAGCCAGAACATTTACAGAGCTATCTCAAAAACAACACATCAAATCAAAAGTGGATGTAACGGAAGCCGTGACGAAAGCTTACTACAGTGTATTGATCAACTACAAGATGACTGAACTTATAGATAAGAACTACAGCCGAATTGACTCGTTGTTGAATGACACACGACTTATGCTGGAAAATGGTTTTGTAGAAAGAATTGACCTGGATAGGATAAAGGTTCAACACAACAATGCGAAAGTGGAGTACGACCATATTCGCCAACTTGTGAAGTTTAGTGAGTCGCTTTTGAAATATCAGATGGGCTTACCGCTGGATTCGGAGGTTTCTCTGACAGATAACATAGAAAGCATTGATTTGGATTACACTGTCGAAAAGGGAGGTAATTTCAACTATGCCAACCGCATTGAGTATTCCAGTTTGCAAACTCAGAAAGTGCTGAATGATATTGACCTGTCTAATACCAAGTCGCAATTTCTCCCAAAGTTAAATTTCTATTTGAACTATGGAGGAAACATTGGTACCATGCACACAGCCGATATGTTTCAGTTTGGAGACTGGTATAGTTTCAGTACTGTAGGCATCAATGCTCGTTGGTCAATTTTCGATGGTTTTATGAAGAAAAACCAGGCGCAACAGAAAAGGTATAATGCTCGAAAATTAGAATATGATATTGGTACAATTGAAGGATTGATTGATCTGGAAATAGAGCAGGGTCTGAATGGATACAACAAAAGCATCGACAACATGAAGAGCCAGAAAGAAAATATGGAATTGGCTGCCAATGTTTATGAAACTACCAAGATAAAATACAGAGAAGGTGTTGGCTCCAACTCTGAAGTATTGGATGCAGATGCCTCATTAAAGCAATCTCAAACTAACTATTATAATGCACTTTACGATGCTCTTGTGGCAAAGGTAGAGTTGCAAAAAGCTATGGGAGAACTTTATAAATAATTAGCAATGAAAGAACTACAAAACATAGAATCGCCCAAAACCAAAACACCCAATAAAAAAATCATCCCTATGAAAAAGATAGCATTAATACTCATGGCTGGCATATTGGTAGCTGCCTGCAACGGTAAACCTGAAGTGGAAGCCAAAAAAGAAGAGTTAAAAGGATATCAGTCTGAGATTAAAGAATTGAATCTGAAAATTGCAGCGCTTGAAGAGGATATCAAAAAATTGGATCCGACCTATGGAGTAAAGGAAATTAAAAAGACTTTGATCACTACCATCGATGTAAAACCAGGATACTTTGAGCACAAAGTAGATGTAAGGGGTACGGTGGAGTCGAGACGAAATGTGACGGTTGGTTCGGAGATTCCTGGGAAGATTGTTCGAGTGCACGTTGCAGAGGGACAAAAAGTGATGAAGGGGCAAACACTGGTGTCTTTGGATGCTAGTATAATAAAGAACAACATTGCTGAGTTGAAAACAGCCCTTGAGTTGGCTGAGACTGTTTATGAACGCCAATCAAATTTATGGAAGAGAAATATAGGTACTGAGATTCAGTATTTACAATCTAAAAATAATTACGAATCACTCCAGCGCCGTTTGGCAACATCCAATTCTCAATTGGATCAGGCAATTATTAAAGCACCATTTAATGGAAGTATCGATAAAGTAATTGCCAAAGAAGGGGAAATCACACAACCCGGAATAACATTGCTTAGAATTGTGAACCCCTTGGATGTTTATATCAAATCAGATGTTTCGGAGCGTTTCATTGGTGTTTTTAATAAAGGAGATGAAGTAGACATTTACTTCCCTGTTCAAGATAAAATATTGGGATCAAGAATAGCATCGGTGGGACAGGTGATCAACGACCAAAACCGGACTTTCGAAATAGAGGTAGAGATGCCCAATGGATTGGATCATACCAGACCTAATCAGGTGGTAGTGTTGAAAATGAGAGATTATACGAATGATGAGGCCATAAAAGTTCCTACTATGATTATTCAGAAGGATAGCAGGGGGAGCTATGTTTACAAAATTGAAAAGCAAGGCGAAAACTTAGTTGCGTCCAAAGCTCATGTGACAGCTGGTGTTACTTATGAGAATACTACGGAAATCCTAAGTGGTATTCAAGAAGGACAGCAGATTGCTCATAAAGGCTACCGTGATCTTTCGGAAGGTACACATGTGATGGTCTCTAAAAGTGTGGCTCAGAATAGCGGGTCGAAGAAATAATCAAAGCTTCTTTCAAAACATTCTAATTGACAATCATGGAAGATAAAAAATCGAAGAGAGTAGAGAAGGCATTTGGCCTAACCACCCTTGCCATTAAGAACAAAACCACTGTTTTCGTTCTGACAGCTTTGGTTATCCTCATGGGTGTTTCTGCCTATATCAACCTCCCTAAGGAGAGCTTTCCGGAAATTTCTCAGCCAATCGTCTATGTAGGCACAGCACACCCTGGCAACTCTCCGGTGGATATGGAAAACCTGATTACTCGACCAATAGAGAAGGAAATCAACATCATAGATGATGTCGAAGATATCAAATCAACTTCAGTTCAGGATTACTCTACTATCATCATTGAGTTTACGCCGGAAACGGATATTGAAGATGCTCTAACAAAAGTCAAGGATGCTATTGACAAGGCGGATTTGCCTTCTGACCTGGAGAACGATCCCGATGTATTTGAGATGAACATTTCAGAAATGCCAGTGATGAACATCAACCTATCGGGTGATTATAGTATCGAAGAACTGAATGATATCGCAGAATATCTGGAAGATGAAATAGAAAAGCTAGGAGAGATATCACGCGTGGAAATTCGGGGTGTGGATGAGAAGGAAGTTAGGGTCAATGTTGATCCCTATCAAATGGAAGCTCGGGAGGTTAACTTCAGAGATATAGAAAATGCTATTAGGGATGAGAATATTACATTGTCCGGAGGTAATGTAAAACAAGGAAGTATTCGTAGGTCTTTACGAGTGGTTGGCGAGTTCGATTCCCCCGAGGAGATTTTGGATGTGGTAGTAAAGCAGGAAAAAGGCAATATTGTTTATCTGCGGGATGTTGGTGAGGTAGAATTTGACTACAAAGAAAAGCAGAGCTACGCCCGTTTGGAAAAAGACCCAGTAGTGATGGTGGACATCATCAAGCGGAGTGGTCAGAATCTTTTGATTGCAACTGAAAAGATTCATGCTATTCTGGCGGTGGCCAAAGAAAACGGAAAACTGCCTTCGGATGTAGGAGTAAGTATCACCAATGACCAGTCTCAGCAAACCAGAGATATGGTGGAGAGTCTGGAGAACAATATTATCTCGGGTGTGATTCTGGTCGTATTAGTGCTTCTGTTTTTCCTGGGAACACGTAATGCCCTTTTCGTTGGTGTGGCCATTCCACTATCCATGTTTATGTCATTTATGATTTTGGGGGCATTTGGTATCACAATCAACATGATGGTGTTATTCTCCTTGATCATGGCCTTGGGTATGCTCGTGGATAATGGTATCGTGGTAGTAGAAAATGTGTATCGACTCAGAGAAGAAGGATATAGTGCTTTTGAGGCGACAAAGAATGGCGTTGGAGAAGTTGCTTTGCCAATTATAGCATCCACTTCTACAACGTTAGCAGCGTTTTTACCTTTGGCCTTCTGGCCTGGTATAATGGGGGAATTCATGAAGTTCTTACCAATCACCCTAATGGTTACTTTGGGTTCATCTTTGTTTGTTGCCTTGGTCATCAATCCGGTATTGATTACCGTATTTATGAAACTCGATGATTCCAACAAGGAAAGAAAGAAATTCTGGATTGTTCAGGCAGTTCTTGTTGCACTCGGGTTGATGTTTTTGGCCGGAGGAAGTACCGGAACAACCATTTTTGGAAATATCTTTCTGGCATTGGTGATACTCTCAGTACTAAATTTGTATGTCCTGACGCCCATTTCAAGGAAATTTAGAATGTCTTTTCTACCATGGTTAGAGGGTCTTTATACGAGCTTATTGACCTATGCGCTGAATGGTAGCAAACCACATTTGTTCTTTTGGGGAACGGTAGGTCTATTGTTTTTTTCAATCGTCCTGATGGGAATTTTTCCACCAAAAGTGAATTTCTTTCCAGAGACACCTCCCAAATATGTAAATGTATTTATTGAGTTTCCTGTCGGTACGGATATAGAGGAAACCAATAGATTCTCTTCGGAAATAGAAGACATTGTGCTGGGTATAATCAAGCCGTATGAAAGTGTGGTTGAATCTGTGATTGGCAATGTGGGAGAAGGAACAGCAGATCCAATGGATCAAAGTGCTTTCGGGCAGAAGGATACCCCCAATAAAGCGAAAGTGACTGTCAATTTCGTTGAATTCAAACACCGAGGAGGCATTAATACCAAGGTGATACTAGATACATTGCGGGCATCCATGAAAGGATATCCAGGCGTATCTGTTGTGGTCGACAAGGATGTGAATGGCCCTCCGGTTGGAAAGCCAATTAGTATAGAAATAAGTGGGGAGGAATTTGAGGATTTAATTGCTATATCTGAACGCATGAAGCGTGTGATTAATGAATCAGGCATCAAAGGAATTGAGAAACTGAAGTCAGACATGGAGACCGGTAAGCCGGAGCTTGTGATAGACATAGATAGAGAAAAGGCAAGACGATTTGGTCTGTCCACTACATCCATAGCCATGGAGGTAAGAACAGCACTTTTTGGAAAGGAAGTGTCGAAGTACAAGGAAGGTGAAGATGATTATGAGATTCAGTTGAGGCTGATGGAAAAGTACAGATACGATGTAGATGCACTGATGAATAAAAGTGTGGTATTCCGAAATCAAACGAGCGGAAAAATGCACAGTGTGCCGATTTCTTCGGTAGCACAGGCTGAAATCAGTACGACTTATGGGTCGATCAAAAGAAAGGATCTGAACCGCGTGATTAGCCTGACTTCCAATGTAGAGAGTGACTATAATGCAACTGAAGTAAACAATCAACTCAAAGAGTTGTTGGCTGACTTCCCAATGCCGGTTGGCTACAGTTTCAAGTTTGGTGGAGAGCAGGAGAAGCAGGCAGAGGAGATGGCTTTTTTGAGTAAAGCCTTGATGATAGCCGTTTTCTTAATATTCCTCATTATTGTGTCTCAGTTCAATAAGATAACCTCACCATTCATCATCATGATGTCTGTGTTGCTGAGTACCATTGGTGTATTCCTTGGTTTAATCATTTTCAGAATGGAATTCTCTGTAATCATGACCATGATCGGTATCATATCATTGGCAGGTATTGTAGTGAACAATGCGATCGTATTAATTGATTTTGTAGAGCTGAGTAGGAAACGTCGTATGGCAGAATTGGGTACTGATGAAAAACTTCCTTTTGATGAGGTGATCAATGCTATTGTTCAAGCAGGTACTACCAGATTGAGACCGGTCTTACTAACGGCAATTACAACGATACTCGGATTGATACCATTGGCTGTTGGGATCAACATCGACTTCCTGATGTTCTTCCAGAATTATGACGCCAACTTTTACCTCGGTGGTGATAATGTAGCCTTCTGGGGTCCAATGTCTTGGACCATAATTTTCGGGTTGACATTTGCGACTTTCCTTACATTGGTAATCGTTCCAGTGATGTATTTGTTCTTCTCGAAGATCAATAGGAAATTAGGTATCAGCTAAGAAAAGTAAGACTTTAGAAACAGAAAGCACCGCAGCAATGGGGTGCTTTTTCGTTTCTGATAATCACCGATAAGCTGTCATAGAGAAGGCTAAATTTAGCCTCGTTGTTACCTTATTTTCCTACTTCATTATCTAAGCGAATGAGAGTTCAATGTGTGAGATGATTATAAAAAACAATAAAAACCTATCACAACGTCGCTCCGAGCCCTTTTTCATGGGGATCTGTGTAAGAAAAGGGTGCGGGAGTCCCCAAGAAGGAGATTCCTACGCCTTTAGCCTCGCACGATCCTACCCAAAAGGCTCTGAATGACGGTTTTATTATTTTTTACATCGAACTAGGTTAAACTATAAGACTCCAGCACTAAACTTCGGATAACTAGAGTTCTCCGTGCGTTATTCTGATGAAATTGTAGTCTATTGCTAAATGAGTAATTCTTCCTATATATTTACTCCACTATGCGACTATACAAACACCTACTTTCCAGATTTGTGCTATTTGCACTTGCCCTTTTCTTTCTTTTCTCCTTCTCAGAACCGCATCAAGAAAAACCAAATATCCTTTTCATCATTGCAGACGATATTGGCATATCTGACATTGGTTGCTATGGTGGTGAAATAGAAACACCAAATATTGATGGGCTTGCCAAAGATGGGATGCGCTTCACCACCTTCTATAATATGGCCAAGTGCAACCCAACCCGATCTTCATTGCTCACAGGACTGTACAAAGGTGGCAAGGGTGCTGTCCATCTCGCACAATTGACTAAGCAAGCCGGATACTATAACATTATGAGTGGTAAAGAACATTTTGATTCCTGGGTGCCGGAGTATTGCAAAGCTGAAAACGTTTTTGAACACTCTTTTTATTTCTGGGCTACTACCGAATATTTCCGTCCACCATCTGGTGAGTTTGAACGGCCATTTTATCTGGAAGGCAAAGAATTAAAGGCCGATGAAATAGAATACGAAAAAGCACCGATGTACAAAACGGACTTCATTACCGACTATGCGCTGAAATGGTTGGATGAAGCATTTGGAAAGGAAGAACCTTTTTTTCTATACCTACCATACCATGCCGCACATTATCCACTGCAAGCCAGACCTGAGGATATCGCTAAGTACCGAGGAAAGTACCTTAAAGGTTGGGATGTGTTGCGTGAAGAGCGCTTTGCAAAAATGCAGCAATTGGGTGTATTGCCGGAAAATGTAGTGCTGAGTCCGCCTGAAGGCAACCTAAACAAATCAAGAGGTCCTTTCATTCCTGACTATAAGGACTATTATGCATGGGATACTTTGTCCGTTGAAAAGAAAGACAGCTTGGATTTGGAGATGGCGGTATTTGCCGGCATTATTGATCGCATGGATCAGAATATCGGTAGGGTTTTGGAAAAATTGGATAAGGCAGGAGAGCTTGATAATACGATCATCATGTTCATGGTTGACAATGGCTCCTGTCCGTTTTACTCTAATAAGATACCTGATGTCTTGCCAGGTCCAGCTGATTCCTATTGGTGCCTGAGGTCTACCTGGGCAAACTTAGGAAATACACCTTATCGTCAGTATAAGCAATGCGGACATGAGGGTGGAAGCCATACCCCATTCATCGTACGTTGGCCCGGTCAGGTGCCTGCCAATTCGATTACCCATCAACCAGGTCATGTGGTCGATATCGCTCCGACATTTTTGGATATTGTTGGGACGACTTATCCCGAAACTATTTTAGGTAATAAGACAATTCCTCTTCATGGAAAGTCATTGTTACCCGTATTTCAAGGTAAAGATCGAGAAGAGCCGGATTACTTTATGTCCGGTTTAGACAAATTCAGAATGTTCCGCAATGGGGACTATAAAATTGTTCGCTTAAATGGAGGCCCCTGGGAACTGTACAACATCCAAAAGGATCCTACTGAGCTTAACAATTTAGCGGAAGAACAGCCTGATAAACTGGCTGAATTAGATGCGCTTTACACCAAAACGAACTCAACCTTTGAGCAGAATGTACAATAGTTAGTCTTCTTATTTTTATTCAAATGGCCTCATATAGCTAGTAGAAATAAAATTCCCTTAGCCAATAAACAAAGCTGGGAAAGTGGCTCCTTTGGCGTAGCAATACAAGCCATTATACTATCAAACATTTACGAAATAATGTGGAAAATCGCTACAGAGGGCGTGCTAATCGAGGCAGTACATATTGCTCGTTTAATACTAAAGCAGATAGACGATTGGAACCGATGAAGTCAGTCGCCTGAAAATTGACAATCATAAAACTCTAGGAGGCAATTGATAGAGTTTGTATTCTTAAGTATATGGTTAAAAGTGAGTTATATCATTTAACATCCACCCCTTTTATTTCTTCCCTTTTTGTACAATTCAATAAAATCATTCATAGAAATTTTTGCAATCGCATCACCAATCACTTCCAGCGGAAGATTTTCTAGTTTGGTAAAGCGTACACAGCTTTTGCCCATGTCTAGTTTTTTGCCGGTGGCCTTGTAGCTACTTTCAAAATCCTCTCTCGACTGATCATCGGCATACACGCCACTAAGATAGACGGCCATGTGATTTTTTTGGGATGCCAAAGCAGCATACATCAGCGGTTTCTTGTTGTAGGTGTCCGGGCAGACGGATAGAGGAACTTCATAGCATATCATAGCCCAGTTCATAGTCTCTTCATAGCCCTCTGGCAAATTATCAAGAATGGTTTGTCTTACCTCGGCTATCTGATCTCTTCTGTCATCGGGTAGTTCTTTCAAGTATTGGTCTACACTTGTCGCTTTGCTTTGCATGTCTAATTTTTCGATAAATATAAAAATATCAAATCATATCCATCGGATCATTGTATTTGAACTTGTAGTTTAATTTTCTCTTAAGTTTGATATTCGAAACAACCTTGTAGGAAAAGTTCTCAGATTCTTTGAAGGTAGGAATTGGCAGGCCGAGTTTCATCGCTGCAGAGGTATAAAAGTCCTTGCGTGTGGGATGTTCGTCCGAGCAGCAATTAAAAACTTCACCCCACATTTCTCTCTTGAGTATGTTCTCGATAATTGAAACACAATCATCTTGGTGGATGAGATTAACCGCTCCCTGTCCATTATCCAGGTTTGTTTTGGCAGCTAAAAATCGTCCTGGTTTTCGATCATAGCCACACAAACCCGCCATACGCAGAATTGTCGTTTCGAACGTTTCATTGGCAATCAGCATTGCTTCTACTTCCCTCAGTGCCTGTCCACTTTTGGATTCCGGGGTTTCTGTGTTCTCCTCATTTACCATGGAATTACAGTTTGGGTAAACAGATGTAGAGCTGATAAAAATGACTTTTTTTATGTTTGACAAATTGATGTAGTCAATCAGTACTTTTAGATAGTCAACATAATGAGGATTACTTTTTATTCGTGGGGGTACGGCAATGATCAGATACTCATTGCCTAAAAACTCATATAAAAGAGAATGAGTATCTCTCTGATTTAGGTTGATCAAAAAGGGCTTTATTCGAGCCTCCGAGAGCTTAGCTAACTTGTCCGTATGTGTTGTGGAGCCTTTTACAGCATACCCTTCATCTATCAGTTTTTTGGCTAGCGGTAATCCCAGCCAGCCACATCCCAAAATACTGACGCCTTTGTCAGCAATCAAACGCCAAATTGATTCAGGTGGTGATCAGTATGCTTGTACATCGACCAGCCCTTTTCTTCGCGGGTCATAGCACCAAAAAGGGTGTGTTCTTTTTGGTCTGCTTCTTCGGGAGGATCGTTAACAAATTCATCCATGATATTTAGAAGTCTCTTTTTTTCCTCTAGAAAATCTTTTTCTTCTGTTTGTTTGTACTGAGGGTGTGTTTTGGAATTGTGAGGATAAGGGTTGTCATCTACGACCAGCTTTCGTATTACGCCTTTGACAATCTTGACATAAAAAGGAGTGTTTTCCAAAGGTTTTCCGTGCATTACGGCAATTACTTCTGCACAATGAGCCATCATCTGTGCAGCTGTCATGCTGCCCCATTTGGGTTCACTGTCGGACGAAAGTGAGGCTATTCTTTGAATGATTTTTGCGTATTCATCTTCATCATATAATGACAATACTTCTAATTTCTCCTCGGCCATAATCTGTTAGGTGTTGATCAATAATCGAACGAAATTAGCAATTTTTTAGTTCGGGCAAAAGCACATTTTAAATAAATGGCTCGATCATCAAGTGTCTCGTCTTCAATGTAAAGAGTGTGTCCTTAAGCTGCACTGATTTAGGAGGCACGAAAACTAATTTGACTATTTTTACCAGTCTAAATATTGCCATAGAAATTTTTCAATTACTCAATTATGAAAGCAGCAACAGTTCATGAAATAAAAAAGGAACTAGCCACAGTCGAGAATGGTAGCTTAATTGAACTGTGCCTGAGAATGGCTAAGTACAAAAATGACAATAAGGAGCTGCTTACCTATTTGCTGTTTGAATCCCATGATGAAGAAGGTTATGTGTCAGCGGTGAAAAGCTACATTGATGAGCAGCTGGAAGAAGTCAATCGTAGCAACCTTTATTATACCAAAAAAGGCCTGAGGAAAATTCTCAGAGGAGTTACCCGGTTTTTGAGGTACTCAGGTAACAAGCAAACAGTAGTGGAGGTTTTAATTCATTTTTGTCACTCTACGAAACTATCAGGTATACCCATCAGACGTAGCAAGGTAATCGGCAATATGTATGACATGCAGATGAAAAAGATTAATACTGCATTGGCTACTTTGCATGAAGACCTGCAGTACGACTATCAGCAGCAGATAGAGAAACTATACTGAAACAGACCAATCCAGCTTACTAAAGCTCCATATTTCTGAAAGCGCATCTCGCGTAATAAATCTCTTCAAGCAACAAATAATATCAATCCATTTGACTTAAGGAATTCTGTTTAATATTGGCTTTGTAAAATTACAATAACATGAAAGAAGTTGGAATAGGTGTAGATATCGGAGGTAGTCACATCGTATGTTGTGCGGTAGACATGGGGACAGGAAAGCCAATCGAAGGGACGGTATCAGAAGAAAAGGTAAACAACAAGGGAAGCAAGGATGAAGTATTCACCACTTGGTCCAAGGCTATAAATTCTACGATAGAGCTTATTGAAAAGGCTTCATTGAGGGGCATTGGTTTTGCAATGCCTGGGGCATTTAATTACAAAACTGCTGTGGCATTGTATGAGGGTAATGACAAATATGAAAATCTCTATGGGGTCAATCTGAAGGATGAGTTGCCCAAATACCTGTCCGAAGAATATATTGAATTAAGATTTATTAATGATGCCACTGCTTTTGCCATTGGTGAAGTATGGTATGGGCAAGCCAAAGACAGCAATAGGTCAATAGCCATCACATTGGGCACTGGATTCGGGTCTGCACTCATTGATGAAGATATCCCCATCGTAAGCAGGCAGGATGTGCCACTTCATGGATGTTTTTGGCATTTGCCATTCAAGAATGGTATAGCTGATGACTACTTTTCAACCAGATGGTTTGTGAACACATTTGAGAATAAGTCGGGTCAAAAAGCAAGCGGCGTAAAAGATGTAGCCATTGATGCCTCAGGTAGTGGCATTGGCCAACAGGTATTTGATGAGTTCTCAATCAATCTTGTAGAGTTTTTGGCACCTTGGTTGAATAAGTTTATGCCCGATACGCTTGTGATAGGAGGAAACGTATCCAAGGCAATCGACCTGTTTTTACCCAGGGTGCAAGAAGAGCTTTCAAGGCTGGAGATATCACTACAAATTTATCCGTCAGACCTGATGGAGGAAGCAGCTTTGATAGGAAGTGCCCGTCTGCTTGATGATACGTTTTGGCGAAAAGTTAAGCTCGACCTTCCGGAGAAATAAGGAGTCAATTGTTAGTCTCAATCTTGTTATCTTTATCATAAAAACAAGCCATGGATAAAGCAGAAATAAAATTGGAGCTCACCAAGCTCATAGGTGATATCGAAAACCCGGAATTGATTGAAAAGATCAAATCCATTCTTACTGAAGAGAAGGGAGATTTTTGGGAATCCCTTACCGAAGAGCAAAAGCAGGAAATGAAAAAGAAGAACCAGTAGGTTGTTCTTTTTGCTCAGCAAATACTAATTAGAAATTGGAGGAATCAAAAAATGCAGCAGAAATTTCTGCTGCATTTTTGGTCTTGTAGAGTTTTGTTCGAACTTAAAACTCCGTGTTCTGGGTCAATGTAATTTAAAAAGTAGAATCGCCTATTCATACATTAAAATGAACCCGACAAACTTAGATGACGGATATAATTTATTATGCATGCATATTAACTTAAACTGATGCTATTTTTGCAACGTTTTAGCTTATTGGCTATATTTAGAGTAAATATTGTATTAATAAATTAACTTATTTTACAAAATCAGCCGAATTAGTTAAATATATCACAAATTGATAAATAAATAACTATTTGTTTTTCTTAACCATAATATTCAGTGATGCAATTGCGAAATCTATGAAAATTTTACCCTTCAAACTACCCCGTCGTTCGGACGAGTCGATTGTAGTGGAGCACAGCGAAAGCCAACATTTGTACAGTCCGTTACACCAGCACCCCGAACTACAGATTACTCTTATTCTGAAGGGTACCGGTACTGCTTTTATTGGTGGATACATAGGCGATTTCAAGCCAAACGATATATTCGTCATTGGATCAAACGTACCTCATGTATTTAAGAACGACGATGCTTATTTTGAACCTGATTCAGACCTGAAAGCCGAAGTAGTATATGTTTTTTTCGATCAGGATTCTTTTGGTGAAAGTTTTTTCCATATGTTAGAGGCAAAGGGATTGGTGGAATTGCTCGGTAAAGCGAGGAGAGGGATTAAAGTGAAAGGAATACACAAAGCTGCCCTCAAACAAAAAATATTGGATTTGCGGGAAGCTAAAAGTCTCGACAAGGTTATTCTACTTCTCGAAATATTCAATCTTGTATCGCAAACAGACAAGCTCCAATTTTTGTCTTCAGAGTTGATTGATCACAATGTAGACGAAAATGAAGGCAAACGGCTGAATGATGTGATTCAGTTTACAATGGATCAGTACTACAGGCACATTTCTCTGGGTGAGGTGTCGGATATAGCCAATATGACACCATCTGCCTTTTGCCGGTTTTTCAAACAAAGAACAAGAAAGACTTATGTCAATTTTCTCAATGAAATCAGAGTGGGTAAAGCATGTAAAATGCTGCTGAACAAGGATATGAGCATCGTCGATATTTGCTATAAATCAGGATTCAGCAATCTTTCTCATTTCAATAGAAAATTCAAAAAACAAACAGGATATACTCCTTCGAAGTATCATCAGGCATTAGTAAGCTAGATAATGACATGAAGCAATATAGAACATTGATAGTTGTATTTCTCTTCTCCCTACTTAGCTGTAGTTGGGTTGATGAAAAACCTATGATCCAAACTGTGACTAGTATTGAAAGCCCGAAACCAAATGCTACCTGGTTATCACATGAGCATTTGTTGGTTGATTTTGTTGGTGCCGATAGTGTAAAACAGAAGCGCTGGGACAAAGACATAGTCATTGAAACGATGAAACCATATTTACAAAAACTTAAAAACTACCAGGTAGAGTATTTTGTAGATGCCACTCCAAATTACCTCGCACGCGATGTGGAGGTTTTAGAAACTCTGTCTAGGCAAACGGGAATAAAAATATTAACGAACACTGGGCTTTATGGAGCCAGGAAGAACAAGTTTATTCCTGACTATGCATTTAAAAAACCGGCTGAGGAACTGTCCCAGATGTGGGTATATGAATTCGAAAATGGAATTGACGGCACTTCTGTGAAGCCTGGATTTATCAAAATAAGTGTGGATGCTGCAGATCCATTAGACGACATGCATCAAAAGCTCGTCAAGGCAGCAGCACTTACCCATTTCGAAACGGGGTTGACTATTGCTTCGCATACCGGAAAATCTGTTGGGCTTTGGCCTCAATTGGAAATTCTTGTGAAAAACGGTGTATCGCCAGCAGCATTCATCTGGGTACACGCCCAAAACGAAAAAGATAATTCCGAATACTTAAAAGCAGCAGAGCGAGGCTGCTGGATAAGCCTGGATGGAATGGGATGGGGTATTGACAAATATCTACCTAAACTAAAGTTTGCAAGAGAAAATGATATTCTCCATAACGTATTGATTTCACATGATGCGGGATGGTATGATCCTGACAGGAAAGAGCAAAAGATAAAACCCTATACGAATATTTTTGAGCAGCTGATTCCAGAATTAAAGAAGATAGGCTTTACTACGGAAGATTTTGATTTGCTCTTAAAAAAGAATCCAGTAGAAGCATACACTATTTCGAAGAAGTCGATGAAATAGCTATTAAAAAATAAAAAGGGCCATCCGTCTGATGACCCTTTTGAGTACTAAAAACCAACTAACCTTATTTTTTGCTTATTATATTTTGTTTAACTATTTTATTGAAATATTATACGGAAGAGCGTTATAAATGTTTGTACATATTAAAATATTTCATTTTAGGTAGATTTTCCACGAACAGACAAAGCTTTCCAATTAATGAATTTCGCTATCTCGTATTCTTAGATAAAGATTAAGTTTGCGTTCATGTCGGGTGGTTGGAATTATTGATATCAATTCATGAGAAAACATTTGTTTCCTTTCCTTTTTGTTGGGATTGTAGTTTGGTCTTGCGCCGAGGATGCCGAGGTTTTTTTCAATGACCCTGTTGTCCAGGTTAGGTTCATCAATGCTGATAGTGTTGCCTTCCTAACTGACAGCCTGAGCACCACCAACGACTCAATAGAGGTCATTAGCGATACCATTAATTGGTACTCAGATTCCATCAACGTTTTGACGGATTCATTGAGTATTTTAAATGACTCTATTGATAATGGTCGCACGGATTATGTAGACATCCGAGATGCGTTGCAAAGTACGTCAAATAGTTTTGCAGACAATTTGGATAGTGCTAATAAAATCTCAGATGAGCTTTCTCAAATTAGGAGTAGCATCAATGCAGTCATCAATACCATAAATTCAGGAGAAGTATTAGTAAGTAGTATTTCTAACCCAATAACTGGTGTGGGTGTGGCGATCACTGATAGCGCGCCATCATATAATTTACCCCTGTCTATGACCACAAACTCGTCAGTTACCGTGGTGGAAATCGCAGGGCAATTGTATACGATCGAATGGAAATACGACACGGAAGAATTCGTTGATAATAAGAGGAGAATCCGAGTAGGTATTTCAAATCTTGAAATTGTCAATAGCGATTTTGACTCTACAAGCTGTAACTCATCTAATTGTGAAAATGAAGCGTCGATTAAGTTCTATTTTTAGTCTGGTCAGCTGCTTTGTGCTTTTAGCGGTTGGGCAGGCCAATGCTCAGGAGGTGCTGAGTACGGATAGCCTCACAGTCGATGTGGTCGCTGATAGCCTTGAAGTAACTGAAGATGTGTTGGAGGTAGTGGCTGAAACCACTGCCCTGGAAGTCAATGATTCTATTCCTTCTAAAATCATTTATCCCTTCATGAGGGAATTGAGTGTCATTCTGGATTATGGAAAAATATTTGGCTATGCAACAGGTGTTGAAAAGAAGAATGAGATTGGGATTCAGGCTAATGTCAAGAAATTCTTAATAGTAGTGGCTGAGGCCGGGTATAGTGTGCTCAACCCCAATGACTCCTACGTCAATGCAGATTACCAGGTCAGTGGTCAATATTTTAGGGTGGGAGCTGGTATCAACAAAAAGATTACTGAAAAGAACAACTTGACAATTTCGTTGCGTTATGGCATGTCAATGTTTAAGGACGAAGGTACTGTGACCGTTGCTAGCACATCCGGATTCTACGATACCTATCAGTCAAGTTTTTCGCGCACTTCACTTACAGCATCGTGGTACGAATTTGTACTGGGATCTGAAAAACGGATGAGGATGAAGAAAAAAGATGAGTTTTCGAGATTGAGTGTGGGATTTTACTTTAGGTTAAGATTCATGAGCAACTACGACAAGCAGCAGCCTTACGATGTGTTTACAGTACCTGGCTATGGTCGTACTTTCGATAATAGTGTCCCGGCCGTCAATCTGTATCTCAGATATACTTTCTTTTCTAGAAAAGTTGCAGAGTAGTTAGAACTTAATTCCAAATAAGGACCCGCCTGCTGATCTCAACTCCATCCCCATAAGCATGTACGAGATATAAACCATTATCCACCTGGACATTGTCTAGTGAGTAAGTTTGATTTAGTGTGCTGGGAAAGAATCCACTATAAACTACTTTGCCCATGACATCTACTATTCTCAGGTTAATATTAGCCTTTTTATTTAGGTCAAATTTGAACGAAATATCTGATTTGGCAGGGTTGGGGTAAACTCTCAGTCCTTCGCTGTTAATGTCTAAAAGGTTTGGCTCTTTCGAATTAAAAAACTCGATATCGTCAATGTACATTTTATTACCATTCAGATTGGTAACAACAAAGGCCAGGCGCACCTGATTCCATGTCGCATGTTCTGACAAATCAATAATCTCCGTTTTCCAATCATTTTCACCTGAAGGTACCCATTCGCTATCTCGTTGAGTGACTGCCAATTCAGCGCCACTCTTATTGTAGACCGTATGGTCATAGCTTCGTCCACAATTCACCGAAAGTAAGACTCTGAGTCGATCATTGGCACCAAGCGTATTTTTGTTTGCATAGGATAGTTTGAATGACACTGATGCTTCACCACCACTTTGTGAAAAGTCTAGAACGGGACTGACGAACCAGTTTTCAACACCTAGTTCGGTATTGTTGAAACCGTCAACCATCAATGCCATGTTTTCCTGGGTTTCAGAGGGGGCACTAACATACATCCAGTTGTGTGCTTCATCTGTTCTTGCCAACGACCAGCTCTCGTCAATATCGGATGTTTCGAAATCTTCTTTAATGGGTATGCTATCTTCGTTTGCATCAGTTACGAATTTTTTAACTATCGAGTCATTGTCGCTATTTTGATCCTGAAGACCGTTGGGTTTAGAAACGGAAAATATAATATTATGCTCGCCATCTTCCAGGTTTTGAATGACAGGACGGCTAATGTGGCTCTTTCCTGGAAGTAGGTTCAGTTCTGTAAGCTGAATATTCTGTGTTGACCCGTCCACGGTGTAGGATAGCTCAAAGCTGTCAATGGTTTGGGTGCCTTTATTCTTTATAGTAATGGCTGGAAAAATATCGCTACTGCAGCTCACCGCAGGAATATTCTCCTCCGACACTATGGCAAGATCATAATCCAATGTGTTTTCCGAAGTGATGACAAAGTCATCCACATAAAGGTTATTGCCCAAGCCATTATGACCAATTATGGCGATTACTACGTTTTCATAGCCAACGAATTCAGTAATGTTGATTGCCAGTTCCTCCCATTCCCCAGACCACTCAGGAGTAAAATCTTCTCGACTGCTTTCGGTGGTGCTTAGCAACAAATTCATACGCTGATAGATGTAATTTTCCTCAGGAAATGTGTTGCCACAATCGGTAGATACCGCAATAGTCAATGCATCTAATAATTTGTCCGGCAAGCCTGAATAGGCGTATTTCAATGAAATATCAGCCGATGGTAACCCAGACAGATTAAAAACCGGACTTATGAGAAAATCCAGCTCACCATAGCTATCTGCAGAACTTTCAGAATAAGCCAATTTCATTCCATTGTTACCCAAAACATCATAAGGAGCCTGGGCTTGTCTCCAACTCACCAGGTTTCCCGCTGAGTTTGAAACCTGCCAATCAGAGAATGTAAAGTCGAAGCTTTGATGATATGGAATTGTCCTTTCTAATGGAATAACTATTTGTGTTTCAGCCGAATTGTTCTCTTCGTTTCCATCTGCAGTACCGTTAGTTTGTGTGATTTCAAATCTAAAATGAGCGCTGGTACCTGATCCGATTCCCAGATTAGAAAATGAAACGCTTGATGTTGATAATTCAGAAATGATTTCATCAAAGACTATACTCTCTTGGAGGTTATCATCTACATATAAATCAATAGAAAATTCGGTAATGGTATTGGTGCCATAGTTTCTTACCTCTATTGTGGGTGTTAGATTTCCATTGCAGTCTCCTGATAGTGGAGATATTATCTGTCTGATTCCAAGGTCATTTAAGGTAACTATTGGTTCTTCCAGAGCTTTGGATGAAAGCAGTGACTTCCTTCTTGGGCTATTTTCCAACACCGAACGCATCCGCTCCCGTTGGCAGATGGTGAACAGGTTCATACACTTGTCATCGGTAAAATCCATGTAGTTTTGAAACATATCTACGCTTTCACAAGACACTTCAGAACCGGCTAAAGGGCAGCTGGTGGTCCATGTTTCTTTTATTGGGGTATCATCACAATAATCATCACTGGTACAGCCGCCCTGACCCCAAATGTGGTTTAGGCCAAGGAAATGACCGATCTCGTGAGTGCCAGTCCTTCCTTTTGAGAAAGGAATGGCATTAAATCCTTCACCGAAATATTGGTAGTTGATGACGATTCCGTCGGTCAGTCTGCTGATCCTAAGGTCATCTTCAAAACCCCTCAGATCACTGACAGGAAATTGAGCATAACCAAATATGTCATCATTGAGAGGGGCTACCCACAAATTTAGATAGTCTTCAGCAGGCCAATAGCTTTCAGACTTTAATGCTTTATCTGTTCCAAACGAATAAGATTGAAGTGAGCCTTTTTCCCTAAGGATTCCACTTGTAGGAAGTCCCTCAGGATCTCTTTTAGCGAGTACAAATTGTATCTGAATATCGGCAGCTACGGACGTAAACTCCTCGGGTGTGTCAGAGGCGTCCTCATTCAATCTTCGAAAGTCCTCATTCAATATTTCTATTTGCGAATGCACTTGTTCGTCGGCCACATTGCTGGCAAAACCTATGCCCTCGCCACGGTGAATCACATGAACAACCACAGGTATGGTATAGATGTCATTCTCAGCCTTGGTAGAGAAGGGTTGATTTTTTTTCTTGGAAATTTTATCTTTTAGCCAGGATTCAAATTGCTCGCTATTTTCAGGGTGGGCAAGTTGCTTGTGTTGATGCTCTTGATAATCAACAGAGCACTTACGTTGAGCACACACATCAAGCGCGAGAATAAATGCGAATATGGCTATTAAAAAAAGGCGCAATGAAATAGTCGAAAAGGTAAATTATGGGTTAAATATTATCTTCAACGAAGATAATTCCCTTTTCATTATACACAAATCATAAATGGCAAGATTAAGATCTAATCAATATTGATAGCCTCTATGCCTTTGATCTCCGGGGCTACTCTCTTTACTGCTTCCTCAACACCTGCTTTCATGGTCATTGGTGACATGGGACATGCACCGCAGGCACCCAGCAGTTCGACCCTCACCATGAAATCGTCACTAATTTCGATCAGTTTTACATCACCACCATCGGCAAGGAGGTAGGGCCGTATGTTTTCTAGCGCTTGCTCAACCCTTGAAATCAAATCATTTGTGGTATCTGTTTCCATATTCCTTATGTCAAACGTAGGAACCTATACTATCGGTTCATTTCTACGATCTTAGTTTTTTCTTTTGAGGCATTTCTGATGGCTACCTGACGGGCAACTTCTTCGGCTAAGTTCGTAAATGCTTCTTCTACTACGCCTTCTTTCAGCACCGCTGGGTAACCAATATCACCACTCTCGCGGATAGATTGTACCAATGGTATCTCACCTAAGAAAGGCACATCGTTTTCTTCAGCCAGTTTTTTACCGCCTTCTTTACCAAATAAATAATACTTGTTATCTGGCAATTCTTCCGGTGTGAAGTAAGACATATTTTCCACAGTGCCTAATACCGGAACATTGATCTGGGGCTGTTTGAACATTGCCAGACCTTTTCTTGCATCAGCTAGAGCAACTTTCTGAGGTGTTGTAACCAGAACCGCACCGGTAACTGGTACAGATTGTACCAGGGTAAGGTGAATATCACTTGTGCCCGGAGGCAGGTCAATCAAAAGATAATCTAACTCACCCCATTCTACATCACCTATGAACTGCTTAAGAGCTGAGCTGGCCATTGGCCCTCTCCATACAATAGCTCCATCTGATGGCGTCAAAAAACCTATAGAGACTAGTTTGACACCATATTGCTGAACAGGGATAATCATATTCTTTTCACCCTTCTTAATTACTTCTGGCTTTTCATATTCACAATTGAACATTGTTGGAATGGATGGGCCAAAAATGTCAGCATCAATTACACCTACATTCGCGCCAGTCTTGGCCAGAGCAGCTGCGAGGTTCGCCGTAACTGTAGATTTGCCGACACCACCTTTCCCAGAAGCTACTGCTATTATATTTTTCACATTTGGTAAAAGCAGAGAATTGTCACGCGTAGTGGTAACATTGGAAGTCATATTTATTGATACTTCCAGCTTATCCGAATTAACCTTGTCTATGGCACCCAGGCAGTTTTGTTTTATAATCTCCTTCAATGGACATGCAGGAGTAGTTAGCTCGACAGAGAAGCTAATTTTCTTCTCATCAACCACCAAATCCTTAATCATGCCAAGGGTTACCAAATCCTTCTTTAGATCAGGGTCTTCAACTGTTCTCAGTGCCCCTAAAATATCTTCTTTGCTTACACTCAATTGCCAGTGATTTACTATTTTGAAAAATATATCGCAAGTTACATCATATAGCCATTTTTTAAATCATATAAAGATTGAAATAAGTTTTAGATTTGCTTCTTAATTCCCGTTTTTCACTACACTTTTTCTATGATTGCTCAGCGTACCATTGACGAAATAAAATCCAGAATGGATATTTATGAGGTGGTGGGTGATTTTGTGCGGTTGAAAAAAAGCGGTAGTAGCTACAAGGCACTCAGTCCGTTTACCAACGAAAAGACGCCATCTTTTATGGTGTCTCCTTCTAAGGGAATCTTCAAGTGTTTTAGTTCTGGTAAGGGCGGTGATGCCATCAATTTTCTCCAGGAAGTAGACGGCCTGAGTTATGTGGAGGCTCTTCGATACCTGGCGCAGAAATACGGCATTCAGGTAGAAGAAGATGAAGTGCCTGAAAATTTCGCGGAAGAGCAGAATCAGCGGGAAAGCCTGTACATCATCCTCAATTTTGCGAAGGAATACTACAAAGAAAACATTCATAATAGTGATGAGGGAAAAAGTGTTGGGCTGTCTTACTTCAAAGAGCGAGGTTTCAGCGAAGGCACCATCAATACTTTTGATCTGGGGTATGCCTTTGACAAGTGGGACGGGCTGATTCAACATGCCAAAGAGAATGGGCATAAGGAAGAATTTCTAGAGAAGGCAGGTCTCAAAATTGTTAAGGAAGAGAAGCAATATGATCGCTTCCGAGGCAGAGTCATTTTTCCTATCCACAACATCACTGGTAAGGTTATAGCCTTTGGTGCGAGGATACTGAAAACGGATAAAAACCAACCCAAATACATCAATAGCCCGGAGACGGACCTGTATCATAAGAGCAATATTCTCTATGGTATTTTTCAGGCGAAGAATGCCATTCGGAATGAGGATAATTGCTATCTCGTTGAGGGATATACGGATGTGATTTCGTTGCACCAGGCAGGCATCACTAATGTGGTGGCATCCTCAGGAACGTCTTTGACTGAGGAGCAGATCAAGTTGATCAAACGCTTCAGTGACAATGTAACAGTACTTTTTGATGGTGATGCCGCAGGACTCAAAGCATCTCTGAGGGGAATAGATATGATCCTCGCCGGAGGGCTGAATGTGAAGGCGGTTACGTTTCCAGAAGGTGAAGATCCGGATAGTTATGCCAAAGCACTCGGAGATGAGGAGTTCAAGCAATTTCTCAGTGATAATGCCCAGGATTTTATAGGCTTCAAGACTTCTCTGTTCATTGAGGAAGGAAAGAATGACCCGCTCAAAAAGGCCGAATCGATTAGGGAGCTGGTACAGAGTATTTCTCAGATTCCTGATGCGATCAAACGAACGGTGTACATACAGGAATGCAGCAACCTGATGAGCATTGAGGAGTCTACCTTGATCAATGAGTTGAACAAACTTCTGATAAAGAAGGGGCGTGATGCACAGAGAAAAGAAGAGAGGGGAAGCGAATATGTCAATATAGGAACTGGCATAGATGAAATTGAGAAGCCGGAGATTAGAAAGGGCCTTTTTGATGAAGCTATTAAAAATGAAGAATTTGAGTGTATTCGTCTTTTGTTGAACTATGGTGACAAAGAGTTAAAAACGGATCAAGATTATGCAGTCAATCTTGTTGAGTATTTTTTGAATGAATCTGAAGATGTAAGTTTCACAATTCCCGTGTACCAAAAGATATTCGAATTATTTAAGTCAAAGTTAGAATCTGGAATTGTAATTGATCTGCATTACTTGATGGAATTGGACGATAAAGAAATCAAGTCCGAGGCAGTAAATATGTCACTTAGCAGGGAGACAAGTGCCAATTGGATGGACAAGAATAAAATTTTCATTCCCGAAGAAAAAAATGATCTACGTCTTGAGGCTTATCAGAAAATTTTAAGGCTGAAACTAAGAATAATAAGCAGAATGTCATTTGACGTTCTACAAGAATTGAAGTCCACTGATAAAGAGAATGAGGTGATAGAAATTCAAAAGAAGATGAAGGCATTAAAACAGATGGAGACTTCTTTAGCTGATTTACTGAATGGCTATGTTGTAATGAGGTAGTAAAATTGAATTAGAAAAATAAATATAAAAAAGTGATAGAACTAGATAAAATATCGGACGCCATTGAGGCAATCAAAAGAGGAGAAGTCGTAATCGTGGTGGACGATGAGGATAGGGAGAATGAAGGGGATTTTATATGCGCGGCAGAGAGCATCACACCTGAGATAGTCAACTTTATGGCTACCCATGGTCGTGGGTTGATATGCGCCCCACTGATAGAAGAAAGGTGTGAGGAACTGGAGTTGGAATTGATGGTGGGAAAAAATACAGCCCTGCACGAAACACCGTTTACAGTATCCATTGATCTGATTAGCGATCAAACTACAACTGGTATTTCAGCCAATGATAGAGCACTCACTATCAGAGCACTTGTGGAACCGGATACAGATCCAAAAGTGCTCGGAAAGCCCGGTCATATATTTCCATTAAAGGCAAAAGCCGGTGGTGTACTGAGGAGATCAGGACACACAGAGGCTGCTATTGATCTTGCCAGATTAGCAGGGATGTATCCTGCAGGTGTTTTAGTAGAAATATTGAATGAAGATGGCTCTATGGCTCGTCTTCCCGATTTGAGAATAGTGGCAGACAAGTTTGGACTGAAACTGGTTTCTATCAAGGATTTGATTGCTTACAGAATGGAGAAGGAATCTTTGATAGAAAGACATGTGGATGTAGATATGCCAACAAAATATGGGAACTTCAAATTGGTGGCATATAAGCAAACCAATACCGATGAGAATCACATGGCACTTGTAAAGGGAGAATGGGAAGAAAACGAACCAGTGATGGTGAGGGTACATTCTTCTTGCGTGACAGGGGATATTTTCGGTTCTTGCCGATGCGACTGTGGTAGTCAGCTACACAGCGCTATGAACATGGTGGAGAAAGAAGGTAAAGGTGTGGTGCTATACATGAATCAGGAAGGTCGTGGTATTGGATTAATCAATAAACTAAAAGCCTACAAGCTACAAGAAGAGGGTATGGATACTGTAGAAGCCAACCTGAAATTAGGCTTTGATATGGACCAAAGAGACTATGGTGTAGGTGCTCAAATTCTCAATGATCTTGGCATTAGTAAGATAAAATTGCTCACCAACAACCCAAAAAAGCGCGTGGGTTTAATGGGATATGGCCTGGAAATTGTTGATAATATACCGATTGAAATAGTTCCAAATGAGCACAATAAGAAGTATCTTGAAACGAAGAGAGACAAAATGGGGCATAGCATTCTCAAGAATGAAACGAGTGATTAGATATACAACTATAGCATTTTTACTATTTTCATATACTCTCTCCAATGCACAGGATTTTCCTTCGCGCGTTTGGCATGAGGGTTATTTGGTGACAGCCAAGGAAGATACGGTCAGGGGGATGGTCAAGTATGATATGGATACGGATATCGTACAGGTGATCATCAGTCAGGATCAGGTCAAGACCTTCAGTAGCAAGAAAATACTCTATTTCGAAATCTATGATAAGACGGTGAAAAATTATCGCCAGTTTTATTCGCTACCCTTTCAAGTTAACCTCAATTACAAGACTATGTCAATTTTTGAGGTATTGTATGAAGGTCCTTTGACTTTACTGGTGAAGGAGAAGATAGTTACGGTATCAGACCCTTATAGCCAGTCCTACTACAATGGACCAACCATGTCCAGAGAAAAGCTCGCGTATTCCTATTATTTCATCGATCAAAAAGGAGTGATGCAAGAATATACCAGCGGTAAGAAGAATGATCTTCTGGTTATCCTTAAGAGAAACCAAAACAAAGTAAGAGACTACATCAAGAGCAATCGCCTCAAAACAGACAAAATGAGGGATATCGTTAGGATTACGGCTTTTTATAATTCGTTGTAGTAATCTGATTTTAAAAAAATGAATAATTTTTTTTGGCTCTGGGCAAACCTGTTGCTGTTACATAGCACGGCTATTGCACAAACAGCAATAATTAGGTTCGATCAATTCACAGTTCAAATTCCAGGTTTGGCATTATGGAACCAGAGCCAATTACATGATTCAGTACATTACCAAACTGCTGAAGTTTATATGGAGCTAGGTGAGGCATTAGAAGGTTCTAATGTTCATATTGTCGACCATTCCATAAAACAATTGCAAGTTGAACAAAAAATGGAAACAAGCATTACAATCATGGGTGAGGGCCCACATTGTGATTTACTTAATTGGAAGCATTTTGATACTGGTTGGCAAGAACTTAACCAAGAGAAATCAAATTTGTTTAATACAATAATGTATTCCCCAAAAACAGCTAATTTATTTCCTGAAGTATCAATGAATGACGTTAAGGAAGCGGTAAAAAAGGAATGCGGAGATGGTTGGGCAGAGAAGATTCGCAATCTAACATCAATTCTAGAATATCCAAGTACTGTGGGGACCAGTCGTTACTTCCTGAGGATTTCGGGTATTAATGAGAGTGGCAAAATAATTCAAAAGTTGATAATTCTTAATTACCCTATGGGTTGCTAAGAATTAAATTAAAGCAGCTACTAACTGATACCACTTCAAGAATTAGCTCAGTTATACGCAATCACGCTAATATCTTTCTCATCCTTCCAGCTAGCATTTTCCAGACTTGAGAGTTTAATCGTACCTGTAATGTAGTTGTCGTTTTCTCCGTAGTATTTTTCTGAGATATGCTCGAAATCATCGAAGTTCGGTGTGGTACCATTGCTGTATCGCACATAGACTTTTAGTTCTAACTCTTTGGTCAACTCCAGCTTTTCATGAAAACGGACATATTTTTTGTACTCATATTTATAGTCATAATTGAGAGCAGAGATATCGGAAAGTACTGCTGATCCAGTTGGTTTATCTCCTGCGCCTTTACCGTATAATAGCTGGTTCTCCGAGAAAGCACTTTCCAGGATTACAGCGTTGTACTCATTTTTGGTGAAAGATAGGGTGGAACTCTCATCAACAAAAGAGGGAATGACATAAGCGTCTATGTGGTCGCCTATCTTTTGGCACTTGGCGATTAGTTTGATATTGAATCCATGGTTTTTCGCAAACTTGATATCAAAAGGATTGATTCGGGTGATGCCATAGCTGAATACTTCTTCAGGTCTGGATATCAGACCAAAAGCGTGAAAAATTATGATTACTAGCTTGTACTTGGCATCAATGCCTTCTACGTCCAGACTTGGGTCAGTTTCAGCAAATCCCACTTGTTGGGCAATTTTCAGTACCTCGTTGTAGTCTGATCCCTCATCGATCATTTTAGTCAGGATGAAGTTCGTAGAGCCGTTGAAAATACCTGACACAGAGCTCAACATGTCATTGTCATAGTATTCCTCAAGGTTACGAATGATAGGAATACTTGCACAGGAAGATCCTTCATAGAGAAAAGGAACATTATGCTTTTGCTGTAGGTCCATCAGGGTTTGCAAGTTTTCAGCAATCATCTTTTTATTGGCAGAAATCACCCCTTTGCCTTTTTCCATTGCTTCTTTCACAATGTCAAACGCTGCATCAGCATCATCGATCAGTTCCACGATCACATCTATTTCAGAGTCGTCAAGCAGTTCATGCTTGTCTGTCGTGAAATAGCTGCTATCGATGCTTCGATCCTTATCCGGATTCTTAATACATATTTTTTTGATGTCTGTGTGTTCATTGTTGGTTTGCTCGAGCACATACCACAGCCCTGTCCCAACACAGCCAAATCCGAATACTCCCAGGTTTATCTTTTTCATAATCTTAATTTCATAGTACTCGCTGCAAACAAAAAATCCCTTCCAGCCGAGCTAAAAGGGATTATATTTTCAATGTTTTTGGTATCAATCCATTTCAACTCATCTGTCCCGGCCATCCGAGATTGGAAGTAGCACCTGCTTTGCATTTCTGCTAAGGGTTGCTAAGGTTTCTTAGGGCCAAATCCCTCCACCTTTCTTGATAAGCAGCGATAATAAAAGAACGAGCGCAAATAAACTTAATATCTACTAACCCTCCAAAGATTGACGTCTTTTGATAAATAAATTAAATTTTTTCAAGTGAGTTAAAACTTTTTTCAGCCGAGCTGCATCTTAAGTATGTAGATCGCAAAACTGGACATAATCGATTTTAGATGGTTTCTACTACCTTGCTTGACATAGCAATGACCCATTCGGAAAAAATAATAAGGGATGCCCAGGCCGGGGACAAAGGGGCCTTCAATAAGCTGGTGAGTTTGTGGTATAAGCGTATCTACAATTTTTCCTTCAAGTACTTCAATGATCATGATTGTGCGACGGAGGCAGCTCAGAGAACATTTATCAGCATGTTTAAGAGCTTGAGGACTTTGCACGATATTGATAAGTTCAAACCATGGCTCTACACTATTGCGCTGAATTTTTGCAGGGATGAAGAGCGAATGTCGAAAAGCCGATCGAAGCTAGTGGTGGTGAGTGATGATGAACAGGAAAAACGAATGGCCAATATCCCTGATAATGACAACCCTGCACCGGACAGGCTCTATATGCAGAATCAGGTTTCTGAACTAGTTCTGAATTCGATAGAGAAGCTGGCTGAAGAACAAAAAGAAGTGGTGATCATGAAGGAATATGAGGGGCTAAAGTTCAGGGAAATAGCTGAGATCATTGGGGTCTCTGAAAACACGGTGAAATCCAGGCTGTATTATGGGTTTTCAAATTTGAAAAAGATATTAGAAAAAGAGAGAGTATTTAAAGAATCTGTCAATTATGGAATCTAAAATAGACGAATCGACCATCATAGATTTTTTATATGGCAACCTTTCTGCAGAAGATCGCCAGAAAATGCAGGAGGCCATGGACAAGGACCCTCAGTTGAAAAAAGAAGTGGAAGAAATGGCTGGAGTGATGGAGTTTATGGGAAAGTCCGAAGATAAGGAAGTGATCCCCCCATCATTTGTTTTCGAGGATGAATCGAAGCGTCCTGTGTCATTCTTTGCTCATAGGTCATTCAGATATATTGCATCGGTTGCGGCCAGTCTGTTTATTTTGTTGATGGCCGGATATGTAACGAATTTCAAGGTGTTAAGCAACTCCGAGGGAATGGTTATCGGCTTTGGCTCGAATGCTGAACAAGAGGGCATTACCAAAGATGAAGTGCGTGGGATCATGGAGGAAGTGTTGACGAGTTACAACGCAGGTCAGGATAAAAAGCTTGTTGATCTGGAGAAAAAACTGTCTTCGCAGCTAGAGTCACTGGAGGAGGAGAACATAAATACCATTAAAAACTATATGGCTTCCAATTCTGAACAATCACGGGAGGTAATCAGGAAATACATCAATCAAAGTAATGCGGACAACAAGCAAATGATTGCCGACTATTTCAAGGTTTCGGGGGAGCAACAAAAGGAATATATGAACTCTGTACTGACTGATTTTAGCAAGTTTTATAATGATCAGCGCAAGCAGGATTTGGAAGCGATCAGAACGGGGTTATTGGAATACAAAGACTCAAATGACCAAAAGCAGTACGAGACTGAAGTAGTACTCGCTAGCTTGATGGACATGGTTAATACTCAAAATAAATAAGTTATGAAAAGATTGAAATTTATAGTGGCAATGGCCGCTCTGGTCTGTATGCTTAGCCTAAAGGCAGAAGCGCAGGTAGACCAAAAGACGATGGACAGGGATATCGAAATAGCGGAAGATATTCTCATGTCTATGATGAAACAGGATGAAAATGTTTTTTATCACTTGATATCTAATCCGCAAGGGATGTATGTGCCCGATTTTGGGGTCATCTTCAATATTTCCGGTTCAGCTACCCCGATAGTAATGAAGTTTGGTGACCCTGGGGATTTTGATTTCGACTTTGATTTCGATTTTGACGATTCGTTTGTGGTGGATGTGAAAGAGATAACAAAGAAGGCTGAAATTATTGCAAGGGAAGCTGCCGAAATGGCCAAGAAGCAGCACAAAATAGTGATTGAAGAGAGGATCATTGCAGATGAATTGGAAGAGGAAGCCGAAGAACTAAGGGAAGAAGCTGAGGAGATGCGTGAGCAGGCTGAAGAAATGAGAAAAGAAGCAGAGGAAGCAAGAAAAAGAGTAGAAAAGGTTGAAAAAGTAAAAAAGGTGGAAAGGGTGAAGCGCAGGACGAGGGGTGAAGATTTTGATATCGACATAGATGATGATGAGGATGTTATACCAAAAGTTGTTACCACCCAGATTATCCAGAAAGACAAAGGGGGTGTGGATGATTTTAGAAATCTTATGATTGAGTTTTTGGCGGACTACTCAAACCTTATTGGGCAACTAAAGCCTGATCAGAAGATCATGGTGTCGTCGGGTACGAATGGTCACAGGCATTATGGGCGGTCATACTATAATGGCAAGCTGACTGCTGAGATAAGTAAAAAAGATTTGGATGACTATCAAAAAGAAAAAATCTCTCGTGATCAGTTGATTGAGAAGATAGTTTTTGATGAAACGGATGATAACAAGGAACCTTTTAAAGATTTAGAATTGTTCTCCACCATATTCAATCGCCTTTACGAGCACGATTTGGCTGAGACCTTCTATATCTCCAGAGGTATCAGCTACGAGCGCCTCAATAATTTTGGGGTGATCTATAAGATGAAGGTGTATTCCTCCAAAGAAAATGGCGGCAAGTATTCTCTACCTACTCAAAACCTCTACGATTTATCCTTTGAGGAAAGAAACAAAAAAGTAGATGAGATGTTTCCGAAATTCTTACAACAGCTAAAAGAGAACTTGCTGGAATATGGTAAGACAATTAAAAGCCTTAATCCGAACGAAAGTATTCTATTTCAGGTGGGGCTGACCGAGTGTGAAGACTGTCAAATGCCGAGAAAGATAGATGTCTCGGTGAAGCGCTCCACTCTTAGCGACTATGCCAGTGGCAAACTCTCTAAATCGGCTGCCTTGGGAAAAGTAACAGTAAAAAAGTACTCTAAGTAGAATCGAGTAATCATATTCTGATAAGCTGTGGTTAGTTTATCTGATGAACGAAAAGGAGGGAGCAATCCCTCTTTTTTTGTTTCACTAACTTGAAGTATTTTAGACAAAAAATGACCTCATGAAATACTTCCCCTTATTGCTCGGATTTGTTTGTACCATTTCCATTTCTGCGCTCGCTCAGACTGGCAAAGTTTACGACAATCTCTCCATGACAAGTAAAATCCTAGGAGGAGAAAGAAAGTTTGCCATCTATTTGCCGCCGGATTATGAAAGTTCTGAAAGGAGCTATCCTGTGCTCTACCTATTACATGGAGCCGGAGATGATCAAACTGGCTGGATACAATTTGGGGAGGTGCTAATTATTACAGACAAGGCCATTAAAGAAGGAAAGGCTACCTCAATGATCATCGTAATGCCCGATGCAAACACGGGCAAGCGTGGATATTTCAACGATATTTCAGGCAAATGGCGGTATGAAGATTTTTTCTTTGATGAGTTGATGCCTTATGTAGAAAAAACCTATAGAATAAAGAGCGAAAAAAGGTACCGGGCTGTAGCGGGACTTTCCATGGGAGGTGGAGGCTCATTTATGTATGCGTTGCACCGACCGGGTTTGTTTTCGTCTGCCTGCCCACTAAGTGCCTATGTTGGCCCATTGACTATAGAAGACCTGAAAAAACGACTGGAGAGACGAGATGAAGAGTTTAAAGAATCAGACCTACAGGCATATTTTGACAGACACAATGCCATCTCATTGGTGAACAATATGTCTGAAGATAAGAAAAAGTCGGTGCGCTGGTTTATCGATTGTGGGGACGATGATTTTCTCTATGAGGGAAATAGCCTCATTCACATAGCCATGAAAAAGAGGGAAATACCTCATGAGTACCGCGTGCGAGATGGCCGCCACAGCTGGACATACTGGAGACAGTCATTACCGGTAGTCTTGTCATTTGTATCGGATGCCTTTCATCAGCATTGATTGGGTTATTTAGCTCTTTCGTAGTTTATACGCCACTGGAGTTTCCAGGTCTTACCTCCGTCTTGAGTACTTTCCCAGTCCCAGGTTAGGCTATCATCTTTGATGTTGTAGAAAACCATGCGCTGGATAATGGTCTTACTATCTTTTTCTCGGGGAGTTGTTTTAAACATTCGTTTTTTGCCATCAATAGCACCCGTAAAATCGAAATATCCACCCTGGTTGTCGGTCCAGGCTTGTTTCCATGTTTGTCGCTGAGGGCTGAAAACACTCATGCTCGTACCTTTAAATCCTTTGAAATTACCTTCAAGCGCTTCAAAATTTTCCTGGATCACTTTACCATCCATGATCCTCACAATGTTGTTGGTGCCTTTGCCCACTTTTCCTTCTCCATCATCCCAGGTCAGGTTCCATTTTCCTACCCAGAAGTCAAAGAGATCGAGATCAGTGATGTTCTGAGCCTGAGCAAACTGGGTAATAATAATTGTTGTGACGAGTAAAAATATCTTTTTCATAACGCAGCTACTGTTGTTTAGAATACAAGGTAAATATTTCCCTCCGTCCTTAATAAGTATTTTCTACAAACGGTTTATCTTACTTCTCATTTAATAGTTTATTGGAATGAGCAGACCGGCATTTGAAGATATTTTTATGGAATTGGCAGTGAACCTGGCAAAGCGTTCACATTGTATCAAGCGGCATGTTGGGGCCGTGTTGGTAAAGGACACCCGCATCATTTCTATAGGCTACAACGGGCCGCCAGCAGGCACACACAATTGCGACGAGGAATTTCCGGAAACTGGCTGTTTCACCGATTCAAAAGGGAGCTGTTCCCTGGCTATTCATGCTGAGCAAAATGCTATTCTCTATGCCGTTAAAAACAACGCATCTGTGGAAGGAGCTTCTCTATTCGTTACACTTTCTCCTTGTTTGGCTTGCGCAAGAATCATCTACTCTACAGGCATAAAAGAAGTAACCTATCTAAAATCCTATGCTGAATATAAAGGCCTGGAGTCAGATGAGGGAGTTGATTTTTTGGAGAAGTTTGGTGTGAATACCAAAAAGTACAGGGGAGAACTCAAAAATGTGACTCACATGATTTAGATTGTCTTTTTAAAATTAGGTAATGTCCATGCTGCAAGACCATATTGCCCGGTACAAGTCCCTCAACTTGGGTGATGTGGTTGACTATGACAAATTCAATTTGTTTGCCATCACAGCTCACAGTACTCAGATAGAAGGAGCCACCCTAACACAGGAGGAAACAGCTCTACTCATTGATGAAGGGATAACTCCCAAAGGAAAGCCTCTTGAACATTCATTAATGGTTAAGGATCATCATGAGGCATTAAGGTTTGGTTTGGAACTGGGAGATAGTGATCGTTTAATTTCAACTGAAATGATTCAAGCACTTAATGCGCTGGTGATGAAATCGACCGGGCAGGTTTACAGAACTGCTCTTGGCGATGTGGATGCCAGCAAAGGTGAGCTAAGAAAAGGCCAGGTATACGTGGAGGCAAGATATTTTCCAGGTTATGACAAGGTTCCCAGGCTACTTAAAGAGTTATGTAATTCGATCAATGATCAAATCGCAGCGATTAAGAATGACGAGGAAAAACTAAGGTTGTCGTTCAGCACGCATTTCAATTTCATGAGTATTCATCCATTTTATGATGGCAATGGTAGAACGGCGAGATTGCTAATGAACCTGCTACAACAGCGATTTGAATTGCCTTTGTCTGTAGTATATAAAGAGGATAAACTAGACTACTATCAAGCTTTGGAAGAAAGTAGAGACGAAGATTCACTCCAACCATTTTACAATTTTATGGAAGCGCAATACGTCAGATACCTGAAAGCTGAGATTAATCGATACGAAAACCAGCTAAAGGGAGGGGGAATGAATTTGCTGTTTTGAGTGAATGTAGGAATTCTTATATCAAGGGAAATCTGCCAAGTTTGGGCTGGTTGAAACCGAATAAGGCCTATTCACCATTATTTCTAACTGAACTCCGACGGATCCAAGAACCATGATATTTTCAATTGTGATGAAGTGGCTGTAAAATGGACTTCCTGGTTGTTGCAATGAAATAATGCCAATTTCTAAACCCTAACAGGTTTAAGCCTCTCAATTCATAAGAAAAAAGTTCACCCTGCAATTCTTGCAAATCAAACCTGTTAGGGTTGATGATTTCTAAGCTTCTCCGCTAGATATATTACAAAAAGGACAAAAAAACGGGGCTGCAACCTCTTGCAGCCCCTAAACCAACCTAACCTAAACTTACTTAACAACCTTTATTTAGATTTGTACTGGATATTCAAGTTCCAGTTATATTCGTAGTATACGATCTTAGCCTTTAAAGGGATTTGATTTTTCCGATATTTGTTCAGATAGCCGACAATTCCCCCTGGTACTTTACCCTTGAAGTCACCCTCATACCACGAGAATATCTGTGATATTTCTGCCTGATTGCCCGTATGGCGTATAAAACTGCTACTATTCAGGGCTAATTTCGTTCTGTCTTCCAACTGACTTTCTATCTTTTCGGGCGTATAAGCAAAGTTGGCCAAAGGTGGGCAACCCTTCGCACCGCACACCAATACAAAGTGTAAGCGTTCATCTCCGTTCACAAATAGGTTTTTATCTTTTTCTACCTGATTGAGTGTCAAATACTCTCCGGCCACTTTGCTTTTGATCTTATCAAAAAATCCATCTACTTTCAGTGGGCCTTCAATAGGATATCGATCAACGATTTGTTTAATCACAAGGATGTTGTAGGCATTGGTATAAAAAGCCTTCTTTTCAGCAGCAGAAGCAGAATTGACACTGTAGTTTTCTATCTCCTTAACCAGCGAATTGACTTCTCCTGGGTCATTGACAAGGGCTTTATAATCCACATTACCATTTGAATCTACATATTTGGAGAAAAAGCTATCGGCCTGCAGGTAGAAGTTACCTTGTGCTGTCAGCCCATAAGCCAGCATGCTCAAAACCAACCATATGATTCCCACTCTCAAAAATATTTTCATGTCCAATGAATTTTCATTTTCAATTATGTGTTGAACTCGGAACAAATACATTAATTGGCTTTTTAGTGCTACCTTGAACAATAAGGATCAATTATTACCCTAACACCAGAAAAATAAAAAGGTTCAACTAGCACCCGGAAAGACAAAACATCAACCAAACTCAATGAGCCACATCGTCATTATCGGAAACGGTATTTCAGGGATCACCACAGCGAGGCATGTCAGGAAAAGGTCTAATGACAGAATCACCGTGATTTCCGGTGAGACTGACCATTTTTTCTCCAGAACAGCCCTGATGTACATATATATGGGGCACATGAAGTATGAGCATACCAAGCCTTACGAGGATTGGTTTTGGGAGAAAAACCGGATCGAACTGAAAAAGGCATGGGTAAAAACCATTGATACGGATAGCAAAGAGTTGCAACTAGATGGTGGGGAAAAGTTGGGCTATGATAAACTGGTTTTGGCACTAGGCAGCAGTCCGAATAAATTTGGTTGGCCTGGTCAGGATCTTGAAGGAGTAACAGGTATGTACAGCTTTCAGGATCTGGAGTATATAGAGGAGAAAACTAAAGGCATACAAAAAGCGGTTATAGTAGGTGGAGGCCTGATAGGAGTTGAATTGGCTGAAATGCTGCATTCGAGGAAAATCGAGGTATCATTTCTGGTTAGAGAAAAGAGCTTTTGGGATGTCGTATTGCCCCCTGAAGAATCCGCAATGATCAATCAGGAAATACTGGATCATCACATTGACCTGCGCTTGTCCACAGAACTTAAAGAGATTGTTTCTGACAAAAATGGTAGGGTGCAATCTGTAATTACCAGCGAAGACGAGACCTTTGAGTGCCAATTTGTGGGACTAACTGCAGGGGTTTCTCCAAACATTAGTTTGATAGAGGGTTCGAACATTGAGACAAACCGGGGCATTCTGGTCAATGAAAATCTTCAGACGAGCGTTGCGGATGTCTATGCTGTTGGGGACTGTGCGGAGTTCAGAAACCCTCCTGTCGGAAGACGACCCATTGAGCAAGTTTGGTACACAGGCAGAATGCAGGGTGAAACTTTGGCCAGAACATTAACGGGCACTGAAACGCCTTACAAACCGGGCATCTGGTTCAATTCGGCTAAGTTTTTCAATATCGAATATCAAACTTACGGTACGGTGTTGGCAGAGCTACAGGAAGGCCAATCACAATTCTACTGGGAGGATTTAGGAGGAAAAAAGTGTCTCAAGATAGTTTATGATGCTGCCACTAAAACAGTGGCTGGAGTCAATAATTTTGGCATCCGTATGCGCCATGAGGTTTGGGAAAAGTGGCTCAATCAAAAGAAAGATTTGCACTATGTGATGGAGCACCTCGAGGAGGCGAATTTCGATCCGGAGTTTTTCAAGCAGTATGAGAATGAAATCAGGGAAGAGTACAATATACTATTTCCGGATAAGGCTATAGAGCCAAAGAAGAAGGGCATCTTACAATCAATATTTAACTGAGATATGATGCAAATAATACAGAAATCGGGATTGGTTGTGTTTCTCGCAGGGTTTGGAATTTTCCTGGCCAGTTTTTTCATGGAGTCCTATGTACTTACTGAAGAAATATTAGTTAAACACCTTGGTGACAAAGAAGATAGTGAACAATTAGCTATAACTCTCGGGCCTAACCTGGGTAAAACGTACACCACTTCCTTTGAATTAGTATACATTTTGGGTCAGGCCTTTGATGACATAAATAAGAGCCAGATTGCCAGGTATGCTATTTCTGAGGGAAAGGTGGATCATGTAGTATCGAGCTTAACGAAAGCCGGGAATACCTTCCAAATGGAAGTCGCTACGAAAGCGTTCAACCTTGACAATGAGGCAGAGGATTTTCAAGCCAATGCGTTAAAATCCTATGGAAGTTGGCTGGAAGGGAGAGAGTTTTCTACTGAGGAAGAATTGAAAGGCTGGATTAGTGGAGTCGTCGATAACATTGTCAAATATGGCATCATCAATGAAAAGGGCTTTGATCAATACAAAATTAAAAATCTGAAATATGAGCTCGTCAGGTCTGCCTCTCAGGGACCAATTAGCTCTTCTCCCGGGCTATTCATTTTTTTAACCTACGTGTTGTGCATCATCGGAGCGACTATGTATTTGCTGCCAAAGGTGAAACTAGAAGGACAACCCGGCATCAAAAACGATGGAATCTTTCACAGTGCCATGAAGAATAAGGGTTGGTTGGGTATATTGACCGGAACCTTCCTGATTGTCTTTTACGTTTTCCTCTATTTCTACCCTGAATATATGACGGCCTGGATCATCACGGTTGATCCGGTCAGTGCTATGCTTAGTGGTAATGAAGCAGGTAGATTTTTCCTCTATGGTTTTATGTACACTTTGACCATTCTTGTGATGGGTGGGCGGATGATGATCAAGTACAGGCATAGCAAATACCAGTTGGTCAGGACGGCTTCCGTGATGTTTTTCCAAACAGCCTTTGCCTTCCTAATTCCAGAATTTCTCATCAGGTTGAACCAACCTTACTTTGATTTCAAAAACATCTGGCCGCTGGATTACGACTTTTTCTTTGACAATGAATTGAGCACACTCATCAACAATGGGGGACTTGGAATTTTTATGTTGGTATGGGGTATTGCACTTGTCATTATTGCTGTACCGGTATTCGTTTACTTCTTTGGAAAAAGGTGGTACTGCTCCTGGGTTTGTGGCTGTGGTGGCCTGGCCGAAACTTTGGGTGACCCATATCGCCAGCTTTCGGATAAGTCATTGAAGGCCTGGAAAATAGAAAGATATTCCATTCACGGCGTGCTGGCCTTTGCCATCATTATGACGATAGGAGTGCTTTACACATTCTGGACGGGGCAAGGCAGTCTGCTTGGGATCAGTACTTATGATATCCGATCGGTTTATGGGGCATGGATAGGAGCAGGTTTTGCCGGAGTAGTAGGTACTGGGTTTTACCCTATCATGGGTAATCGTGTTTGGTGTAGGTTCGGCTGTCCTTTGGCAGCATACCTTGGCTTAATTCAGCGTTTCAAATCCAGGTTTAGAATTACTACCAACGGCGGTCAGTGTATCTCCTGTGGTAATTGCTCTACTCACTGTGAAATGGGTATCGATGTGCGCTGGTATGCACAGAGAGGTCAAAATATTGTTCGATCATCATGTGTAGGCTGTGGAGTTTGTTCTGCCGTCTGCCCCAGGGGTGTCCTCAATCTTGAAAACCGAGATGAAGAAGGCCGCTTGGGAGATGCAGTGTTGATTGGCAATGATGGGGTAGTGCAATAATCACCTTTCTGGTTTTTTTATTAATCTGAAAGGTTATTAGTTGTCGTCATTCCTACCAAAGCAGGGATCTCAAACGGTTACACCTTCCTCTTATGAATGAGGCAATTACCGATTCACTGACCCTTGTGTGTGGTTGGCAACATGATTATTTATTCACTAACTTACAAGACCGCCAAACAACCCAATCACCATGAAAGCCCTCCGTCTAACCTTTATAGCCCTTTTTACACTCGCAATTATATCCTGTGGAGAAGATGAAGAAGATAAAAAATGCCTGACCTGCGAAGGAGGGGATACGTTGTGTGAAGGAGATACTGATCCCGATACTGGAGAAAAAGTAGAGCTATTTCATTTGGAGTTGGCCAAATCCCTGGCAGAGGGTTTTGGGGCTGATTGTACGCTGAAGTAAACGAAACCACATTCAGAGGACTTGTTTTGTGGAAGTGCACGGATTCTTCGTTCAAATCAAATTTATTTCTCAGTTCATATTTTTATATTGTGGGTTGGTTTGACAGACATGTCATTCCGTTATACTGTTCAACTATATACTAAACTATGAACCGATCACAACTCGCTACCTTTAGCTTTGCTTTCTTTGTTGCACTTTTTTCGTGCACCAATTCCGAAAACGAAAAACCAAAAGTAGATTATGCTACTTTGACCGATGAGCAGAAAAGAAAGCCGGAAAATGCCATTCACGGCCTGGAGTCTCATCCTGAACTTGAAGTATCCTTATTTGCTTCAGAACCTCTTCTCGTTAACCCAACCAATATCGATATTGATGCAAAAGGAAGGGTTTGGGCTACCGAGGGTTTCAACTACAGAATTCAGATTCATACCAAAAATCCTGTAAAAGAAAAAGGTGACAGAATAGTCATACTAGAAGACGAAGATGGCGATGGCAAGGCCGATACCTCGAAAGTGTTTTATCAGGGTACTGACATCAATTCAGCGTTGGGTATTGCTGTTTTTGGCAATGAGGTGATTGTGTCATGCAGTCCGCTGGTGATGCACCTGACAGATACTGATGGGGATGACAAAGCTGATAAGAAGGAAATTCTTTTCACTGGCATAGGTGGGGAGCAGCATGACCATGGGGTGCACGCCTTTGTTTTTGGCCCTGATGGTAAATTGTATTTCAATTTTGGAAACTCCGGCACGCAGCTACTGGATAAAGATGGAAATCCAATTAAGGATAAGAACGGAGCTGTAATCGACAACTCTGGTAATCCTTTCCGCCAAGGCATGATATTCAGATGCGATCGTGATGGCAGCAACATCGAGGTGTTGGGTCATAACTTCAGAAACAACTACGAAGTGGCGGTTGACTCTTACGGTACCCTTTGGCAGTCTGACAATGACGATGATGGTAACAGAGGTGTTAGGATCAACTATGTGATGGAATATGGAAACTATGGCTATACGGATGAGATGAGCGGGGCGGGCTGGAGAAGCCGAAGAACTGGTATGCACGATAGCATTCCAATCAGGCATTGGCATCAAAATGATCCTGGTTCGGTTCCAAACTTGTTACAGACCGGCTCAGGTTCACCGACCGGAATGATCGTCTATGAAGGCAAGCTTTTGCCAAAGGAGTTTGTCGGTGAGATGATTCATTGTGAACCCGGTCATAATGTGGTGAGGAGCTATCCTGTACAAAATGATGGAGCAGGCTACAGCGCCAGCATTACGAACATTATTAAAAGTGTTCACGATCAGTGGTTCCGGCCATCTGACGTGTGTGTTGCACCGGACGGTTCGCTGATGGTGGCAGATTGGTACGATCCCGGTGTTGGTGGGCATGGTGTTGGTGATTTAAAACAGGGAAGGATATTTCGAATTGCTCCGAAGAATACAGATTATAAAATCAAATCTCCTGAAATCAATTTAGCAGAGGAAGCAGCAGAAGCATTGAAAAGTCCAAGTATGTCCATTCGCTATCTGGCTTGGATGAAACTAAACGAACTGGGCAAGTCGGCAGAAGAAGCGTTGAAAACATTGTGGAATTCTGACAATCAAATTTTCAGGGCAAGGGCACTTTGGCTGCTGGCAGCAATTGATGCTGGCTACATAGATGAGGCCATCAAAGATGAAAATCCGGATATAAGAATTACTGGTATTCGCACCAGTCGAAATATGAATGGCGATAACAAAGCAATCCTTAAGCAACTAGTACAGGATGAAAGTGCTCAGGTAAGAAGGGAAATAGCCATAGCCCTTAGGAATGACAACTCTGCTGAAGCCGAAGATATATGGGTTGACCTGGCAGTACAACACGATGGAAAAGATCGATGGTATTTGGAGGCATTGGGTATAGGTGCTCAAAATAAATCCGAAAACCTCTACAAAAAATGGTTGGCTAAAGTAGGAGACAAGTGGGATTCACCGGCTGGAAGGGATATCATCTGGCGAAGCAGGGCCGACCAGGCACTTACTCAACTTGCTGATATTATCAGCAACCAGGATGACGTCTGGGAAAACCGTTTGAGGTACTTTAGGGCGTTCGACTTCCATTCCAGCTATGCTTCCAATGCGGCATTATTGGCGCTCTTAAAGAAAGATATTCCTAACAAAGATTTGGTGGTGTTGACTTCCTTATCTCATTTTTCGAAGGACTTTGTAGAAAGTAATGCAGAGATAAAAAGTAATCTAAAAGAATCACTGGCGAAGTTTAGGGCGACCCAAAAATATTTCGAGCTCGTGCAAAGATTCGAAATTGAAAATGAATTTGACAATGTTCTACAAATAGCCCTTGACAGTACCGATAATGGCACAGGTGTAGAAGCCATAAGACTATTGATGGAAATGAAGAAGCAGGATTTTGTGGTCTCTAGCCTCAACCAGTCAAACGCAAAAAGTATCATCGGAGCAATAGGCAAAATACCTGGTTGGAGACCAGCGTCTTTCTTGAGGGAGATCTATTACAGCTTCGAAGGTGATGTTGATATACAAAGATATATTGTCGAGGCATTATCAAACAGTCGGGCAGGCCAAAGGAATTTAATTGGGATTATTGAGAAGGGTGATTTAGCTATCGAAATGGAATCACTTGCCATTGATATTTTCCTGGCATCTGGACATGAAGATTTAAGGAAAAAAGCAGCAGGATTACTTGAGAGTCCCGAGATTTCCGAAGGAAAAAAATTCCCTCCAATAGCACAATTGATGAAGTTGGACGGTGATACTTCCAACGGAGAAAAGGTATTTGAAAGAAGTTGTGCTATGTGCCACCTGGTCAATGGAAAAGGAGTTGACTTTGGCCCGAAACTTTCGGAGATAGGAAGCAAACTGGCGCGAAGTGCTATGTACAAAGCGATATTGGATCCTGCTGAGGCCGTGAGCTTTGGTTATGAGGGCTATGACATCAAGATGAAGGACGGATCGGAAGTTCGTGGCTACATTTCCAGTGATACTGAAAACTACATTGAGTTGACCATGGTGGGCGGAATGTCCAATCGTTATCAGAAAGATGAAATCGAATCCATAACCGAAATAGAAGGCTCATTGATGACGAATATGGCTGTAGCCATGGAACAGCAGGAGTTGGTGGACTTAGTTTCTTATCTGGAAGGGTTGAAATAAAACTGTCTGCCAGATTACAATATCATCTTCGGATTCCAACCATTTTCCAAAAAGATGTTTCTATTGATTAGGAATCAAAAACATCTTAAACATGAAAAAGGTAATCATTTTTATTTCTGTCTTATTTGCTGCGGCATGCAGCGATGACAGTCCGGAGTTGTTGTCTGAGGGGTTGAAAAATGACCCTTCGAAGTTTGATCAGATAATAGTAGGTGATGGAGGGGGCGATCCCTTTGCCATTCATTCTATCCGCAGATTGTCAGATGCTCTTGAAGTCACCGTAGGTTATGCGGGCGGTTGTGAAGATCATGAGTTTCAGCTGATCTGGAATGGGCAGGTCGAAACAGATAACAATACCAAACTTGTTGCAGTTGCGCTACACCACAATGCCAATCAAGACATGTGCGAGGCATACATCAAGAGAACCTTGACATTCGACTTACAGCGCGAATTAGGAACTCTGTCAAATGTCAATGTTTTCGACTTACAGCTTTTCCACGCCTACAACAAGGAAGAGTACTTCATGGCAGACAATGCCAAATCTATTGTCCAGGGTACAGAGTGTAACCTCACGGTATCTTTTGAAGAAGTGATTTGTGGTGATGGTTTTTTTGGCAATCGATGGTTCAAATCGGATAATGCCAGCTTGATTGATGGTGAGGATTTTTTCTACTTTCAGCCCGTGGATTATGATTTGGATGATGTGCCTACTTTGGGCAGCTACAGACTTGGTGTGCGTGTGGTTAAAGAATACACCCCCGATCCCGATAATGCCATTTGCGCAGCTTACCCGGGGTACTCAATTCCCGTGAAGATTACTTGTCTTGAAAAAATAGAGTGACTATTGGGTTAATAAATTAGACGATGAAGAAGCACTTTCGGGAAATTGGAAGTGTTTTTTTCTGTCCAAATAATCCACATGGTTGATCATTATGGTTCTGTTAAGAGCCGACTTGCTCTATTGTCCCAAATAATTCTCCAAGCACCTGATTTTGAGCGGAAATGACTACTTTTAAGAAGTACCATACCTGCACAAGTTCGCCCTAAGATCACAATATGTATGTTTAAAAAATATGGAATCATTGTCTTCACTCTTATCTCTCTGGCACTGGTAACCTGTAATCCAGAAAAGAAGAAGGAACCAGTTGTTGAATCGAACGAAATTCAGGTGGCGGAGGTCATGTTAGTCGATTCGGTGGTCGCAGATTTTCCAGTGGGATTCCAATTCCTTTTCCAGGAAGGTCGCCATTACGCAAGCTATTATAATAAATCCCGTGAGCTTACTGTGGCATCAAGGAAAGTCACTGAAGACAAATGGCAGTACAAAATTCTACCGACAAAGGTTGGATGGGATAGCCACAATCGCATCACAATGACAATGGATGGTGACAATTGCCTGCATGTGAGTGGAAATATGCATAACGATTCGCTCATATATTTCAAGACAGAAAGACCACATGATGTTTCCTCTTTCGAAAGGGTATTTCCACAGGTAGCGCTAGAAGATGAACTGAGCAGCACCTATCCGGGCTTTATTAAAAACTCGGAAGGTGCCTTGATATTCTCCTATCGCAAAGGAGGCAGTGGCAATGGAATAACTATCTCAAACATCTATGATGAGGAGTCCAAAACCTTTAGCCGCTTAACAGACGCACCACTTTTTGACGGGTTGAATCAAATGAGTGCTTATGCCAGAGGGCCAAGTTTGGGACCAGATAAAATGTTCCACATCATTTGGTACTGGCGAGATACACCAGGTTGCGAGACCAACCATGACTTGTCTTATGCCAGAAGCAAAGACTTGATTAATTGGGAAACCCTGGACGGTACCAAGATGGAATTACCGATTACACCTGAGTCTTCACAATTCACTGCTGACCCAGTTCCGGCAAAAAGTGGGGCCATCAACGGTGGAGCTACACATTTCTTTAATTCAGACAATAAGCCTTTGATTGCTCATATGAAGTATGACGAAGCGGGAATGAGTCAAATATATTTAGCCCATGATGTGAATGGAAAGTGGGTGTCCGACCAGGTGTCAGACTGGGACTATCGTTGGAATTTTTCTGGTCCAGGTTCCATGACTTTCAAGATCAGGCTAGGTCGCTGTAATGTTAATGAGGAAGATAAAATTGTGATCCCCTATACTCACGTGAAATATGGAAATGGAGAACTGATTGCTGACAACAGCAGCTTCACACTGATTGAAGATAGACGCGTAGACAAATCAAAAGAGAGTGATTACCCCGCTGACCTGATGGTTCCTACTTCAGGAATCGATAGTGTTTCTGTAAGGTGGCTACAAGCCAGAGGATCAAAAGCGAATAATGGTGAATACTATGCTCTGCGCTGGGAGACCATGGGCAAAAGGAGATTCTACAAACCAAGAGCTATTCCCGTAAAACCATCTGCACTCACTCTATACAAATTTTCAAAAAAGAAATAAACAACTATAATGAATACGACAAACCACTCACAGAGACCATTGCATAATTTGTTTCTGACCATTATTCTCGGTGCATTACTTTTTGCTTGCGATAGTCCATCTAAAGTGATAATAGACGGAGAACTAAAGAAATGGCACACCATCACTCTGACAATGACTGGCCCTGAAACGAGCGAGATGTCAGAAGATAATCCCTTTCTAAACTATCGTCTGGATGCCACATTCACCAATGGAGCATCGACCTATGTGATTCCCGGCTTTTATGCAGCGGATGGCAATGCCGCAGAAACAAGTGCGGAAGCAGGGAATAAATGGATGGTGCGATTTTCACCTGATCAGGTAGGTGAATGGACTTATTCGCTATCCTTCAAGAAAGGCAATGAAATAGCTGTAGCTGACAATGCATCCGGAGAAAGTGCGGGATTTTTCGATGGTCAAAGTGGAAATTTTAATATTTCTGAAAATGATAAAAGTGGGATAGACAATCGTGCTAAAGGAAGATTGGAATATGTTGGCGAACCATACTTGCAATTTGCGGAAACAAAAGATTACTTTATCAAGCTTGGCGTTGATGCCCCGGAAAACCTACTGGGCTATGAGGACTTTGATGCATATACGAACGCCCTTGGTTTTTTAAAGAACTGGGAATTCCACGAAAAGGACTTTACTGAAGACGCTAGGCCGTACTTGTGGCAAGGAGAGAAGGGAAAGAACCTTTTAGGAGCTGTCAATTATCTTTCGTCAGAATACCTGAATGCCATGTCCTTTCTCACCTTCAACGTTGATGGGGATGATAGAAACATCTTTCCCTATTTGCTGAAAGTACCAAAAGCGGAATACGAGGAATACGCAAGCAATAAGAAGAATAAAGAGGCATGGGAAACATTTTTCCACAAAACAAGACTGGATGTTTCCAAGCTGGAACAATGGGAAAGAATTTTTGCTTATGCTGAAACCAAAGGGCTTTTCTTACATTTTAAAACGAATGAAACGGAGACCGATCATCTGATGGATGGAGGTGTTTTTGGAACCGAGGGGAAATTATATTATCGTGAACTGATAGCTCGATTTGGCCATCACCTGGTAATGAATTGGAACCTGGGCGAGGAGAATAATCAACCCGATGAGGAAGTATTGAAAGTAGCAAGATACATTGAGAAGTTGGATGCTTATAAACATCATATGGTGTTGCACACCTTTCCAAACCGTGACGACCGATACCAGAGCTTCATTGGTGATCAGTCCCCAATGACAGGGGCATCTCTACAGCTTCGCGATCCTGAGTTTATTGATGTACACCCTAGGGTACTAAAGTGGAGAAGTAAAACAGATTCAACGGGCCGTAGATGGGCACTATCTGTGGACGAACCCGGCAAAGCGAATATAGCTTTGCTGCCGGATGCTGAAGATCTGGAGCATGATCTGGCCAGGGCTCGCGCCATGTATGGTACATTGATGGCAGGTGGCTTTGGTGTGGAGTGGTATTTCGGATATGCCAGCCCACATTCTGATCTTACTTGCCAGGACTTTAGAAGCCGCGATCTTTTCTGGGATCAAAACAGATACGCGAGAAAATTCTTTGAAGACTACCTGCCATTTTGGAAAATGGAGCCTATGGATGAATTGACATCAGATACGGTTTCATACTGCCTGGCAGCTAAAGATGAAGTCTATGCCATTTACCTACATCCAGGGCAAAAAACTACCTCCATCGATCTGGGTGATTCTGGGGCTGATTTTACTGTGAAATGGTTCGACCCATTTAATGGAGGTGAACTGCAGGATGGAAGTGTGAATACCCTGAAAGCAAGTGAAGTAGTGCCTATAGGTGATGCCCCGAGTGACCCGGAAAGGGATTGGATGGTTTTGATTAAAAAGTAAAAAATGAAACGTTCTTATATATTGATTTGCTTGCTGTTGTTCACAGGAGCAAACCTTTTTGCTCAGAATGAAGAGAGACTTGTGTTTGGCCAGCAGAAACTGTTCACCGTATCAAAAGCCAATGCACCTATCACCATTGATGGCAAATTGAATGAGAAAGACTGGCAAAAGACAGAATCCCGAACATTTGACTATTTTTATAGAGTTGAAAAACCAACTGATCAGCAGGAAACTACTTTTAGAATGCTTTGGGATGATAAAAACCTATACCTGTTCTATGAATGCAAGGATCAGTTCATCACCGCTAGAGAAACGGAGCGGGACGGTAGACCTTACTATGACGATTGTGCTAAGATATTTCTAATGCCCGCACCCGATAGTCTGAACATCCATATGGGGTTCGAGTTGAATTTGTATAAGGCATCCAATGATTTTGTACATATCTCTGATTATTACCAGAGCAAGAAAGGTTCGGTATACGCCTTCAATCCGGAATTCGAAGTGGAAGTAACTGTGGATGGAACTATCAACGATAATTCTGATATTGATAGGGGTTGGACCATGGAAATGGCCATTCCTTTGAAGTTGTTCCGAGGCTTAGACAGATATAGTAAAGTAGCTGCTGGCAATCGATGGGGTTTTCAGGCCATTCGCCAGGAGCGAAATGAAGTCGAAGGAAAACGCCGAATTACATCCACCATTTTTCCCATCTACGACATAGAAAAAGATGTACACCAAAGGGGAAGGTTTGGGCTGCTTGAGTTTGTCGATTAGCCATCCGATTAATCAGGTTACTCTAAGTCAATGCTGTCCAAGATAA
>JAGDZP010000026.1:0-193548 GCA_049115735.1 Cyclobacteriaceae bacterium
AAGGAATCTGGCAAGAATCAAGCAACTTTAGCTGGCCTTTTGTCCCAAATTAAAAAACCTAATGACAATTCTGGGTTGAATTTGAACAGTAAATAAGATGGTAGAAAAAGTTAAACTGATTTGGGATTTTTATGGTGGACATGCGAAAGGTACAGCTGATCATCATTGTATTCACTTGGATGAATATGCTACTAAACAAAATTTCGAAGCATTCGAGACTGGGACAGAAGAGGTCAATGAGATGCACGTCCTGGCCTTTATCATTTTAGACAAAGCACACATGATCAGCGTGCGGGATGCATTGCGACCACACAGAGCAGAAGTTGCAAGCTAGGCCTGAGCCTTCCCTCCCTGTTCCCGTTTAATAATTTCCTCCAACGTGGCTCCCTTGAGTAGATCCACAGTTTTGTTTCTCACCTCCAGAAATACATCACGAATACCACAAGTCTCTTCATCCTTGCATTCATCGCAACGCTCGTAATACATATAGGTAACACAGGGTAGCAAAGCTATAGGGCCATCAAACAGGCGCATGACTTCCGCCATGTGAATACTAGACGGTGACTTGGTCATGTAGTATCCTCCTCCCTTTCCTTTTTTACTTGCCAGAATACCTGCCTTCTTTAAATCAAGAAGAATAGCTTCCAGGAATTTTTGAGGTATATGCTCTGTCTCAGCAATATCGCTGATGAGAATTGGCCCCTCATCTTTCTTTTTGGCTAAAAAGACCAGCGCATTGATGGCATATTTTGTTTTCTTGGAAATCACGTTTGCAAAATAAACATAGTTGGCAATATATGCATCGAACACCTCGCTCGTCTTACAAAAGAATCAAATGTCTAGATGTGAGTTAATTCCAGCCGGTGGCAATTTCCTCCTCCAACTCCTCATACCACTGCTCTCCATATTTTCTAATGAGGGGTTCCTTCAGGAATTTATATACTGGCACCTTCAACTCTTCTCCAAGTGCACAAGCTGCGGAGCATATTTCCCATCGATCATAATTTAGCGCTTCATAATGATCATATTTGGTAATCCTGATGGGATATAAGTGACAAGAGATTGGCTTTCTGAAATCGGTTTTGCCATCATTGTATGCCTGCTCGATTCCGCATTTAAGAATACCGTTTTCATCATAAATTGCAAAAGCGCATTCCTTTCCCCCAATAGTGGTTGTAGAATAATCGCCTTCCTCATCAAGGATGTAAGCACCCTCCTTTTCAATCACGTTCAACCCCTCCTTAGACAAATAAGGCTTCACAGCATTCAGGCTTTCATTTAGCTGCTCCAGTTCGTCTTCTTCCAATGGAGCTCCTAGGTCTCCCTCCACACAACAGGCGCCTTTACATTTGTCCAAATCGCATACAAAGTGCTTTTCTTTAATATCGTCTGACAAAACAGCATTTTCTACAATAATCATGATTAGTCTTTAGCGGATGAGATGGTTTTGTTATTGACTAGAGGATTGGCCCAAAAGCCGATGGCAAAAATATATCCGAGACTCAAATAAAGTATGAACATACCCGCTTTTAATGACAGCACATCTTTCAATATGCCGATAATCGCTGGCAAAAATGCACCTCCAACTATTCCAGTGACCAGGATACCTGAAAATGACCCGTGATGCTCCTTAACCGAATTGAGTGCCAATGAAAAAATGACTCCCCACATCACAGATAGGAAAAACCCCGTACATGGAAAAGCATATAAGGCGATTGACGCACCTGAGAATAGAGCCAGGGACAATGAGACAATAGCTGCACCCGAAAATAGAATCAATACTTTGCGACTATCTAAGATTTTAAGCAATACCAACCCCAGGAGACATCCCACGGTCAGTAATCCCCAGAACCGGGCAACAATTTCAGCACCCTGCTCCAGTGGGTCAATATTATGATACTCATATAAAAACTGGGATATCCAGTTGGCTATGCCCTGCTCTGATCCCACGTAAGCGAATATTCCAAAAAAGTACAGAATGACGTATTTGTTTTTCAATAAATCAAAATATGACTGCTTTGTTCCAGTCCTTTCATCTTGTTCCAATTCCACTTTAGGATATCGGAAAAAATACGTAATGGCCATCATGGCCAGGGCAATAATCGCGAACAACCAATACAGCGACACCCATGGCAGATGTTCAGGCACATGATTTGATAAAAACTGAAATATTGCGCTCTTATCTTCCGACTGTATTGATTTAACCAGATAAGTGTAGGTTCCTGGGCTGAGATAGGATGCCAGGCCAAATACCAACTGAGCTATAACAGAATAAAAGGCAAAGTGTTCTCCACCAGCCGATACTCTCAATAATGGGTTGATGGCCACTTGCAACACGGCCATACCCGATCCAATAATAAACAAGGACAATGAAGCCGCTAAATAATTGGGAAAAAGGGAAATAATGGCTGAGCCTAAAAACACCATGAAAAATGAAAGTGAGAGCACCAGTCTCTCATTGTATTTTTCAAGCAAAAGGCCTGAAGGTATCGACATCACACCGTAGGCCACAAAAAAGGAAAAGGGAAGAAAACCAGCCAATGTCCCACTGATCTCAAAGCCTGTGATCACATCTGGTACGATGGGACCCAGGATGTTGGTAATGTATGATATCACAAAGAATATCAACATGATCAGCCCTACTACGTACTGCTTGATTGTCATACCCATTAATTATGCTCCAAATATATGGGTTTGAAATCAAACCATCACTTGCTAAAAAACACACAAAGAAAAACCCCGCCAAGGCGGGGTTTTCGCAATTCATTAATGAATCATGATTAGTCGACTAGTTTGAAAGTAATGGGGAGTGTCATATACACCTTCACTGGTTGTCCTCGCTGTTTGCCTGGATTCCATCTTGGTGCATTTTCAACAATTTTTACTGCTTCTTCATCACAACCACCTCCTATGCCTTTTAGGGCTTGAACACTTGTAATAGATCCATCCTTGTCTACTACGAATTTTACAAATACCCTGCCTTGAATATTCATTTGCAATGCATGACGTGGATAAACAAGGTTTTTCATCACATATGCATAGAAAGCCTGATAGCCACCAATAGGTTCAGGAAAATTTTCAACAATCTCAAAAATCTCCTCAGCCACCTCTTCCTCAACTGGTTCAAATTCTACTTCTTCTACAACCATTTCTTCTGAAACCTCAACATCCAGGTTTACCTCTACTTCTTCGAGTATTACCTCATCGGGTACCTCTACTACGATTGGTTGCTGCAACACCTGCGGCGGAGGCGGAGGAGGTTGTTCAGTATTTGGGATATCCTGAACCTCTTCAAAATTATCATTGTCTAGTTGGCCAAGGTCTGTTATCCCATCGGTGTTATAGAATTTCCAATTGAAAACGACAAAGAGGGATGCCAGAGTTATACAAAGCCCAACAAAGAAAAACAGTGTGCTTCTTTGTTGTTGTTTCTGATCTCGGATGCGCTTAATAGTGATCAAATCATCGTAATCTTCTTTTTTTAATTCAAACTTATTTTGATCACCGTCACTTCTTAATTCCTGTTGCTTCTGATCCTTCAGCATCTTACGCCTAAGACTATTGCCGTCGGGAGCTTTTACTAAAGTTTTCATGGTATTTAAGTTTAATTATTGGGTAGAACCGCTCTGTTGCGGTTTCTTTTAATACTTCAATTAAACCAGAATGCGAGACTAAAAAAATGATCGTAATTAGCTGAGTGAATGATCTTTGTCACTCTCTGAAAAAGAAGCATAAAGGATAAAAATCATCCTCTTTACTATGGAAAAAACGTTAGTGGGGTTAGCATCTAAGGCAGTGAAATGTCGAAAGTACTACCTTTCCCTTCTTCGGAGATTAAACCTATACTTCCGTTCAGCTTTTCAATGGTTTCCTTCACAATATAGAGACCAAGACCTGAGCCTTTACTTTGCTCATTGGCCCGATAGAACATATCAAAAATTTTCTCTTTTACACTGTCTTTAATGCCTATTCCATTATCGGAAATAGTAATCTTAAGAGGGGATTGATCAGATCGAATTGTAACCTTTACTTCAGGTTCACTCTCGTCCTGTTTAGAATAAATAATTGCATTCGCGATGAGGTTGCTTAGTATGACTTTTATCCTCAGCTTATCGTGATGGAGCTCTTCAGCACCTTCAATGTTCAATTTAGTTGTCACCTTGTTGCCATGATCGAGGTATTTCAGATTGTCAAATATCTCATTGACCTGGTCTTTAATATTAAACTGCTCTGTATTTACTTCTTTATTCTTATTGCGAGAAAAATCTATGATATCGCTAATGAAGTTATCCATCTTGTTCACACAGTCCTCAATAAGGTCTATGTATTTACTTTTCATCTCAGGAGACTCCTCCATTCTAACTATATTCACCAGCCCCATCGTGGAAGCCAAAGGTGCACGTAAATCATGCGAAGTGCTATAAACAAATCGATCAAGCTCCGCATTAATTTTTGCCAGTGCCAAATTCCTTTCTGTAATCTCCTTAATCCGCCACTTATATATCACCCATAGGATAACAGCCAATAACACTGTACAAGCCAGGTAAAACCAGAGCGTCTCATAAAAAAATGGGGCAACCTCAAAAGACAAACTTGCTTCCTGTTCATTCCAGACTCCATCACTATTGGTCCCCATTACCTGAAATGTGTACTTACCATAAGGCAGGTTAGTGTATTCGACTGATCTTTCATGAACAGGGCCAATCCAGTCATCATCTATGCCATCAAGCTTATATTTGAAATGTACATTACTTGGAGACAGATAACTTAGGGAAGTGAATTCGATACTGTAGCGAAAGGTGCCCGGTTCAATATTGATTTTATCACTGTGAATGTCTTGCTTGATGTCGTCCGTTTCTAGACCGGTGACCATAACCTGAGGAACCTTCTTATTCTCAATCTTTATTTTGGGATCGACTACAGCCACTCCTCCAAAAGTCGGAACATATATTTTACCTGTTTCTGCATCAAAGAAGGATCGCGTTGCGCCAGTGCATTCCTGGTTTAGCATTCCTTCGTTTTCATCAAATAGTTTGTAGGGCAAATCAGACTTTTCTCCATTGACGACTTTTTGAATGTCGCTTTTCTCTATTTTTAAAATGCCATAGTTGGAAGTCATCCAATAGCTCCCTATCCCGTCATCAACTATATCAAAATATGCGTTAGAGTCTGTAGTTTCACCAATCCTCAATGGTTGAAAACTTCCATTTTTGAAATAATACAAGCCGATATTGGTGCAAAGCAAGTACTCATTTTCGCTTCCAATAAGTGTATTGAAAATGAGGATCCCCGAATCATCTTCTTTAAGATGAAACGTTGTGAATTTTTCATTCTTGTCAATAATTGAAAGGCCTCCAGCATTCGTACCAACAACGATGTTACCTTGCCCATCTTCCTCTATAGAAAGTATATAGTTGGACTTTAGTCCATTAGACTTGTTGTAGAATATGTCTTCTTTACCATCTTCAAAAACGATTACTCCTGCCGTTCTTGTTCCTATCCAAATTCGCCCTCTTGAATCCTGGAAAATCCTCCTCACTTCATTGGCTGATAACCGATATTGAATATTAAACAAGCTTGTTTTCCTACCTTCAATTTTCAGCAATCCATTGTAGTTAGCTACCCATGAATTGCCTCCATTATCAAACAAAAAGTCTCTAATTCCCGCGTCTTGAAATTGCTCATCATGCACCAATTCTGAAAATTCACCATTCGTGATTAAGTTGATTTCACCATTATCAGTACCAATATAGATTTGTCCCTTATGCTTGCTGATCACGTTAACTTTGTCCGAAGAAAGACCATTTTTTTCTGAGATAGTCTTAACATTTCCTATCCTAAACCTCACCATTCCTGCCTTCTTGGTGGTCAACCAGAGGCTCCCTTCATCATCAAACACCAATGAAGATACTTGTCTGGCTGGTAAGCCTAACTCTTCGGTAAACAACTCAAATATTCCCAAAGCCTCATTCCATCTTCCGACACCTTGTTCCGCTGCTACCCATATCGTGTTATAGTCATCTATTTCAAGTTGGTTTATGTCCAATCCATCAAATGCTTCCAGCCTTTCCAGTTTATCATCAACAAGCACATTGACTCCACCGATACTACTCATATAAATCTTGTTATCGTGAATTTTGATGCGATTGACTACATCGGTAATCAACCCTGTGAGCCGGCTATAATGTTCTGTCCTGTTGTCAGAAACAGCATATATTCCATTTCCATCCGTTGCTACCCATATAGTGCCACTAGCATCTTCCTTTATATCGTTGATTGTCACTTCAGGTATATCTTCCTTTCGGGCCACTTTTCCGTCCACAGATTGAAAGAACATGCCTCTGTTTTTTGTGCCAATCCATATTTCTCCATTGGCAGAGAAGTGCATGGACGTAACAGCCCTTGGAATCGATTCATTGAACTTAGCCGGAAATAAGACATTGTTGTGAATACCTACCATGCCGCTTCGTTCAGTAGATAGCCATAGCGTGTCACTGTTGGTTTCAAATATTCTGTAGAAGGAATTGGAGCTTAGAAATGGAGCGTTCAATTTAGTATGAGAATCAAACGAATGCCCATCAAAGCATTGTAGACCGTTATAAGAGGTAATCCAAATGTAGCCACTCTTCGATTGGTAGACTGAACTCAGGTTGCTGGATATCAAGCCATTGTCATTCGTCCATTGATCCATGATCATTTCACTCAAAGAATATGAGGGATCAAATCCCGAAGGAAAATTAGAATCCTGAGACCACAATGTGGTCGCAGACAATAACAATAAGGGTAGAAATAGCTGGTTCAGTCGCATCGTTATCTCCTGCACTCAAGACAACATGCGTGTCATGAATGAGAGCCTAAAGATAAGCGGATTCTATTTTATCCAAAATATTAAATGACAATGGCTTGGTAAACAATTCTTTCACCTCACCATATTTACTCGCGAGCTGTGCATCCTGATAAAAGCGTGAAGAAGTCAACATGTAGAGGTTTACTTTTTTAGATATGTCGTCCTTCAGTTTGCGGTATTCATCAATGAACTGCCAACCGTTCATCAAAGGCATATTAATATCTAAAAATATTACATCAGGAAGACCATTACTATTTTCATCGACGGCTTCTTTAATAAGGCCAATTGCCTCAGAAGCACTGGTCATTGCCTTCACCTTTATTTTTTTATCGTATTCATTAATGATACGCGTACAAATAAGGTTATTTACCTCATCGTCATCTATGATCCATATTTTCTTATCCTTCTCAGGCATCAGGCTCAAAGTAATGTTCTAAAATTTTATTCTAAAAATAATTGTCCTTTTATAAGAGGCAATTCAGCCACCAATATCCAATAAAAGACCGTTAATAAAAATAATTAACCCTGAACTATGCTTACTCGTGTACTTCTAAAAAATAAAATCTATGAAAAAAATAAAATTTGGATTAACTGCATTGCTGGTAGCTGTATATTTTTTCTCAGCCACTGCACAAGACCAGAGAGCAAGCCCGGCCATGACTGCTACCGGAACTTCGAATGGAGCCACTATCACCGTTAACTATGGTAGCCCTGCCGTGAAGGGAAGAAAAATATGGGGAGGGCTAGAGGCCTATGATAAAGTATGGCGAACTGGGGCCAATGAGGCTACTACGATACAATTTTCTAAAGATGTGAACATTGAAGGAAAAACAATCAAAAAAGGAAAATATGCCCTATTCACTATCCCCAGAGAAGGAGACTGGACAGTAATTATCAATGCTGTACCAAACCAGTGGGGAGCCTATAAATACGATGAGTCTAAGAATGTCCACACTTTTGATGTGACACCTGAAAAAAATGCTATGACCGAAAGGATGACCTTTGATGTAAGCAATAAAGGAGTAGTATCGATGAGCTGGGAGAAGTTAAAAGTCAGTTTTAAGGTAAAGTAGTTTGAGGGTATCAAACTGATACTTATTTTAAAATAATTCGATAAAACGAAACATTAATCGTATTTATACGATTAAATAAAGGCGCTTGAAAATCAGGCGTTTTTATTTGTTTATATTAATCGTAATAATACGATATTTATTTTACTCTTATGACTACACAAGAATTCACAGACCTTCTTGAAAAAAATCCTAGTATTCGACTGCAATTCGAAGTTGAAGACGGAAAATTCATTGAACCTACCTATCACATTACAGAGATAAAAAATGTATCCATTGACTCGGTAGACTGTGGAGGCAATCCTGACGCTTACAATCAAACCATTGTGCAACTCTGGGTGAACCCTCACGAATTTCTGAGAAAACCATGGAGCACCGACAAAGCCCTGTCCATTTTTAATAAGGTAGAATCAACAACCCTCTCGGATCCGGATGCAGAAATCTTCTTCGAGTATGGAGACGAAAACATCAGAACATCTCAATTCAGTGTTGAAAACATAAATATTGATGGCAACACCTTAAATGTTCAATTGTTTACCAAACCAACAGCCTGTAAACCCAGTTTGAGATCAAACGGTGCTGTATCTTGCTGTTAAAGACCATTTGGAGCCGGACCGCTCATTTCGGCTCCAATTTTTTCAACTATGACCATAATTCCACTAACAAAAACGCACTGGCCAGTAGTAGAGAAGATATATTTGGAGGGCATATCGACAGAGCAGGCTACCTTCGAAACAGAAAGCCCTGGTTGGGCAAAGTGGAATTTATCCCATCATCTAAAATGTCGCTTTGCCGCTGTATCTAATGGTACCGTTGTTGGGTGGGTGGCATTATCTCCCGTCTCAAACCGAGTCGTTTATTTTGGTGTGGCTGAGGTCAGTTTTTATATTGCTCCTACGCACAAAGGACGAGGGATTGGTCAAGAACTACTCGAGCATTTAATCAAAGTAGCAGAAAAAGAAGGATATTATTCACTTCAGGCTGTAATGTTTCCTGAGAATTTGGCTACTCTTCGACTACACGAAAAATGTGGATTTAGGAAAATCGGACTTAAAGAAAAAGTAGCCAAATTGAATGGAGTATGGAGAAACACTGTACTCTACGAAAGAAGAAGCAAATCTATCCTTTAGTACCCATACTTCTCCTTCCACTGCGACCTGAGCTTTTTTCTCATCTCATCTTCGCGTGGGTTTTTGCCTGGATCAAAAAGCTTGGTGCCTTGAATTTCATCCGGGAGAAAATCAGCACTAACAAAATTACCCTGATGATCATGGGCATACTGATAGCCTTTGCCATAACCCATATCCTTCATCATTTTAGTAGGAGCATTTCTTAGCTCCAGTGGAACTCCCAGGTCACCTGTTTTCTGTACTAACTGCTGTGCTTTGTTGATGGCCATGTAACTGGCGTTGCTTTTGGAAGAACATGCCAGGTAAATCGCACACTGTGACAAGATTATTCTAGCCTCCGGATAACCGATAACATTGACTGCCTGAAAAGAATTATTGGCAATCACCAGTGCTGTTGGGTTGGCATTACCAATATCCTCAGATGCCAATATGAGCATCCGTCTAGCTATGAACTTTACATCCTCACCACCCTCAATCATCCTGGCTAGGTAATAAACCGCAGCATTGGGATCACTCCCCCTAATCGACTTGATGAAAGCTGAGATAATGTCATAATGCATCTCCCCTTTCTTATCATATATCGCCGCTTTTTGCTGAGCCACTTCGGTCACCCATTTATCCGTGATTATTATTTTCACACCAGTTGATGATTCCACAGAAATCTCCAGCAGGTTTAAAAACTTTCGAGCATCACCACCAGACAACTTCAACAATGCGCCTGTTTCTTCTACCTTCACCTTCTTTTTCGATAGCAGCGTATCTTTTTCAAGTGCCTGATCGAGCAGCATCAAAAGGTCTTTTTCTGATAATGGTTTTAAAGTATACACTTGACACCTGGACAGCAGGGCAGAGTTCACTTCAAAGCTCGGATTTTCCGTTGTAGCACCTATCAGCACAATATGACCCTTTTCGACAGCTCCCAATAGAGCGTCTTGCTGGGCTTTGTTAAAACGATGGATCTCGTCGATGAACAACAGGGATTTTGACCCCATTCTTGCCCGTTGAATGACTTCACGCACTTCTTTCACTCCGGCACTTATGGCGCTGAGTGTATAAAACGGAATTTTTACTTCATTAGCAATGATATTAGCGATGGTGGTTTTTCCAACGCCGGGTGGCCCCCACAATATTAAGGATGGAATTGCTCCTGATTTCAGTGATCGTTGCAGCACACTTTTCAAGTGTTCCTGGCCCATCAATTCATCCAAAGACGATGGTCTTAATCTTTCAGCAAGTGGATGAGGATTTTGGAGCATTTTCTATCAACAATTGAATACGGAAAATTAGCTCCAATTTTCGCTTTAGCAAATAATATATCGGGGGTTTCTACTGACCGTCTTCTTCGGTGCTCTCTTCTCCTTCAGCTTCCTCGCCATCTTCTTTGGATTTCTTCTTTTTCTTAAAAAATCCACCCAGTTTTTTCTTGGACGAGACGTTTGTACTATCGCTTTCTGTGTCTACCGTGGCTTCCACTTCTGGTTCGACGGGTTTAGGAGGAGGACGATTATCCACTAGCATTTCACCAAAATACTTGTTGTAGTATATCTGTTCGCTGCTATATGGGTTTCTTTGGTCGTAACGATATTTAAACTTGGGACCTTGTGGCTCTATATTGGCAGAAGCTACCACTTCCGGCACTACAGTTACAGAGTCTGTAGACAAGGAGTCAGGATCTGCAAAATCGCTGGCAATGAATTCCCCTTCATCCATGAGCTCCAGAGAATCTCCCGGATGCACAAACAAAGAATCCTTTGCAGGTGGCCCAAGCCTGTTCTCCATAGGAGAGGTTTTCAAATCGTAGTTCTTTCTAAAATAATCGAACAGCCTGTATTTCTTGCTAATGCCGTACTTATTTCTGCGGGACGCTATTTGCATCTTCGGCAATGAATCCGGATCGAACATGGAAAACCTGGCCGTGCGAATCGAGTCATTCAAAATATAGGTACTTTGAAATGCAGGGCAAATCACCTTGTCCTTACACGAAAACGCAGAAAAGCCAATGACTAGTAATATGGTATAGAAAATATACCTCACAGATCAGCAAGTAGATTTAGGCGGATTATACATAACACAAACTAATAACTACCAAAAATGAGAAATATTTTTCAAAATATGGAATGATTAGTCCTTTATATTGACGTCTCAAGTGAGCCGGTTTACACCTAAATATATAGGAAATTGATCCTTGAAAAATTCAATTCAGTTGATCCCTATCCTTTTTCGGCAGCTTGCTCACTACCAAATCGTAGGAATCATCAATCCATGACTTGATAAGCTGATCAGGTATCCTACCATCCATCATGACGGTATTCCAGTGCTTTTTACTCATGTGGTATCCGGGGATAACGGCTGGATATTGCTCTCTCAGTTCAATAGCCTTTTCAGGGTCACACTTAAGGTTTATGCTTTCAAAAGCTTCCACGTCAGTCAGGGCAAACATTTTATCTAGAACTTTGAAGACAAGTACGTTCTCAGCGAAGGGAAAACCCTCAGTCACACATGGTTTTGCCATGCAATAGCTCCTGTAGCTTTCTATGTCCATTATTCAGTAAAAAAGACTCTTTTTATAATAAAAAATGTCAGCCCTATCATGAATGCAATTATGGAAAACTTATTAACGCCATGCATCATTTTCAAATTGATATTCGAGGCACGGTTAGGGTCTTTCTTTCTAAAAAAATAAGTGAAGATCTCCCCAATTGAAAAATAGTCCTTCAAAGATCTGCTATCGTTTTCTCTTTCTTCTTTTTCCATGGCGTCATTTTTCTTCAAATTTATACACAAATCAACAATTGTTGTTTGGATAATCACAGATGCTCCATTATACAATAGTCTTACTCAAATAGTTACATCTCCATATACTTGCGCTATCTCCGTGCGGATTGGTATTTCTTAGTAATTCAATTTCAAAATCACTGATAATGAACACTAAAAAATCAACTCTATTCAGGCTTCTATTAATCTCCTTTTTCCTGTGCTCCATTTCGGCCAATGCACAACTGGACAATGCAATCATTGGTTCGGATGTCGTATTTGAGGAGAAAGATGGCATACTGGCTGTGGAAGCAGAATTCTTCAGCGAACAGACCGCCGTAGATATAAGGAAATGGTACCGTACATCAAAAAATGAGAATCCGGCTCCTGGCCTGGACTCTGATGGACCTCATGTGGCCAACGCCAGCAACAATGCTTATTTGGAGCTACTACCCGACACCCGAACCACGCATGGTGAAGAGTTGATACGAGGTATAAATTTCAGCCCCGAAGCTGGAAAAATGGCTATCCTCACATACAATGTATATGTTAATAACCCCGGAAAATATTTCGTCTGGGTGCGTGCTCACTCTACCGGCCCGGAGGACAATGGTCTGCATGTCGGTATTGATGGTACCTGGCCAGCAACAGGGCAAAGACTGCAATGGTGTGAAGGCAAAAGGCAGTGGACATGGGAAAGTAAACAAAGGACAGATGCTGTACACTGCGGTGAGCCTGAGCTAATCTATCTCGACATTGAAAAAGCGGGAAATCATAAAATCCATTTTTCTATGAGGGAGGATGGGTTTGAATTTGATAAGTTCGTTTTGAGCAAAGCATACAAAAAGCCTGAAGGGCAAGGACCTGCTATTGCTCTAAAATCCGGATCACTACCCAAAGCTTTCGAAGTTGTCGAGAAAGATCTTGAAACGACCTCTCTTTTCCAGGAAATCAATCGCAGCTCCAAGGGAGTGAAAATCATGAAGGCCATCAACTTCCCAACGGAAGGCACAAACTACTATGTTGACAAAAATGCGTGGTTGGGGATAAATCCAAACCAAAACAAGGCAGCTACTACTACCAATGTTTTCCCATTTCCTTCTGGAACCTACGACCTGGTATTTCTTGGTGTAGGAGAAAATGATGGAAAATCAGCATATGAAATTAAGATCAATGATCAGCCTGTAGGGAAATTCATTGCCCCGCTGAGCAAAGGTTCATTTGAAGAAGGAGGGCGCTATGTTGAGCTCTGGGAACACACGGAAATCAACAAAGGAGATAAAATCAGCGTGAAGGCCACCATTGGCAGTGCAGATGGACAAGAGTATAGCCGGGGAAGATGGTCTGGATTGGCGTTTACAAAAGTGACCACTGGTAAATATTTACTGGATAGTCTAAACCTTGTTACCATTTCAAAGAGCGTTGGAGGCAATATAGAAATAACAAGAACGACACGTAGTGGTGAAAAAATTGTCAGGAAAAAACATGAGGTACCAGAATTCGAATTTACTGATCCAAATGAAAGGCTTGCCCATGGCAATGGCTCGGTGGAAATTGCCGGAGAACTGAAGCAATGGCACAAGGTCACCCTTGTGCTGGACGGTCCTTTTGCGCATGAGCGGGATAACGAACCAAACCCATTCCGAGATTATAAAATGGATGTAACCTTTACACATGAATCGGGAAGCCCATCTTATGTGGTGCCGGGATATTTCGCTGCTGATGGCAATGCCGGTGAAAGCGGAGCAGATCGAGGAATAAAATGGAAAGCCCATTTATCCCCAGACAAAACAGGAATTTGGAACTATAGCATCTCATTTGAACGCGGGGAAAACATCATCGCATCAGATGTGTCATGGTCCTACGAATTGAAACCATATCATGGTACCAAAGGGAGCTTTACTATCTCCGCAACAGACAAGACCGGAAGAGACTTTAGATCCAGGGGGCGTTTGGAATATGTCGGCAAACATTACCTTCAATTTCAAGGATCGAAAGAATACTTCTTCAAAGCAGGCGCTGATGCTCCAGAGACACTGCTGGCTTATGAAGACTTTGACGGAACCTATACCGTGAAACGAGAGCTCAAAACCTGGTCAAAACACCTAAAAGATTGGAATGAAGGTGACCCTACTTGGAAAGACGGAAAAGGAAAGGGGCTGATTGGTGCAATGAATTACTTATCCAATAAAGGAGCAAATGCTTTTTCATTTTTGACTTACAACGCCGGCGGAGATGGAGATAACGTCTGGCCTTACATTGTTAGGGATGACAAATACCATTACGATTGTTCTAAGCTGGATCAATGGAGTGTTGTATTTGATCATGCACAAAGTATTGGGTTATATGCACATTTCAAGACTCAGGAGAATGAAAGTGATGACAACAGGATAGGTCATAAGCAAAATCAAGGCGTAGTAATTGAGTCTTTGGATGGTGGCGCCCTCGGCCCACAAAGAAAAATATATTACAGGGAACTCATTGCCAGATATGGTTATCTTTTGGCTCTAAATTGGAACTTGGGTGAAGAAAATACACAATCCATCAAGGAGAAAAAAGATCTCTTCAAATACATTGATGATGTTACTCCCTACAATCAAAATATAGTAATTCATACATTTCCAAACGAACAGGATAGAATATACAGCAACCTACTCTCTGACAAATCGATGACTGGTGCTTCATTACAAAACAGCTGGGATGATGTGCACAAACGTACTTTGCAGTGGATCAAGGCATCAGCCAAAGCCGGAAGGCCCTGGGTCACCGCCAATGATGAACAAGGATCGGCAGGTACAGGAGCTCCGCCTGATCCGGGTTATGAAGGATTTGTGGCTGAGGATCTTGGTTATGACTTACACGACATTCGCAAACAAACGCTCTGGGGCAACCTGATGGCCGGTGGCGCAGGTGTAGAATATTATTTCGGATACAAACTACCTCAAAACGACCTGATATGTGAAGACTTCAGGAGCCGTGACAAGTCCTGGGACTACTGCAAAGTGGCCATAGATTTTTATGACGATATCGGGCTCCCATTTGTGGAAATGTCCAATCGGAATGACCTGATTGACAACTCAGAAAACAAAAAAGAAAAGTATTGTTTGGCAAAAGAGGGTGAAGTCTACCTCGTATACCTCGGATATGCTGCTACTTCTTCATTGGATCTGAGCGGCGTAACAGGATCTTATGATGTAAGCTGGTTCAATCCCAGAACGGGCGGTAAATACCTTAAAGGAAAAGTCAAGCGAGTGAAAGGAGGAAACAAAGTTGCATTGGGTACTGCTCCGAATAGTCCAAATGAAGACTGGTTGGTAATTGTCAGGAAAAGGTAAACATCACTTAAAGTCAAAAATTAATTAGGGGAAACATAGGTATTTCATGACATATTGATGCACCAATTAATCATTGTCATGAAATACTTTTTTATCACCCCACTTGTTCTTCTTTTAGTATTCAATGCAGCAGCGCAAAGGGTTGAACTTCTGCCGGATTCGCTGATGAAAAAATCTGTCATTAAGATGGAGTTTTTCTCTCCCCTTTCAGGAAATACAACCATTGGTTACGAACGCTATATCAAAAACTTCACAAGCTTTGAAGCGAAAGTAGGATTCATTGGTCTGGGCAAACAATTCCATGATTTCAGAGATGTTGGAATTTTTGTAAAAGCCGGGCCCAAATTCAAACTCAAACCCAGTTATGCAACTGAAGGTACTTTCGGCACTCACTTGCTAAAGGGATCCTACATCAGGCCGGAGCTGGCGTTTTCAGTATTCAGCCATGATGAGTACGAACGTCGCTATGATCAAACAATTACATCATTTGCCATTCTAATTAACTATGGAAAGCAACATGTATTAGGAAGAATAATGACCCTGGACTGGCATGTCGGTCTGGGCTATGGTTTCTCTAATGACGATGAGCAAAGTTACTACTACGGGTACACCGCAGGTGGTAACGATTTTCCACTCGCCTTTAGTGCTGGATTTACATTAGGATTCTTATTGAAGTAGTATTTTTGGTTCTAATTCAGACCAATTCCACAGATTCCGGCTCTACCCAGGCTCCATCTTCTCGGATGATTTCTATCAGTTCGTCAACTGCATTTTTGGAGGGGACAGCCCGCTTGACCACCTCTTGTCCTTTGTATAATGTGATCTTTCCTTTACCCGAACCAACATAGCCATAGTCCGCATCCGCCATTTCTCCAGGTCCATTCACTATGCAGCCCATGATCCCAATTTTTACGCCCTTTAGGTGATCCGTTCGCTTTCTGATCATGGCGGTTGTTTCCTGCAAATCGAATAAAGTTCTTCCGCAAGACGGGCAGGAAATGTATTCAGTTTTGGTCATGCGGGTGCGTGCTGCCTGAAGAATCCCGAATGCCGTATTATTAGCCAATTTGGATTGTGTCTTTCCTGATTCAGAATAGGAAAACATTACACCATCGCCTAAACCATCAATCAACAGGCCACCAACATCTGTTGCTGAATACAGCTGAAATTTCTCTTCTCCCAAATCTTCATAGCTTCGATTAATCACCAAAGGAACTTTTACCTCTTCCCGAATCAGCTCGAAAATAAAAGCTCTCAATGAAGCCATGGCATGTGCTGCTTGTGCCCCCAGAAGTAACACTACATTGTCAACCTTTTTCAAGGTCGATATGAAATCAACTTGAGAGGCATCTAACGAAATAAAATTCAATACCGGATGAAGTTGAATCTCTTCGCTGAATTCCTTGCTGGAAAAAAGTGGGTATACATCGTCTTTGTCTGACAGGTGCTGCCAAGTGCTGTAGTCCATAATCTCTTTAAGACCATTGGGCAACATAAAAGATGTCGGATTCTTGCCTGTATAAATGAAGTCCGCACCTGTGTCATTCATTCTCCATTTGTCAGGCTCTGGCAAGTAGAAATGACCAATATCTCTCAGGTCATTAACCTCCACCTCATCATAAGTACTAAAGTCAGCAATTACACGAGGTACATTTTGCCCTCCAATATTTTCTACTTCAAACGATTCTCTTTTGTGGTAAGCAAATGGATCGATTGGAATATCGAATTTGTTGTCAACATCACTTGCGCTCCTTTCCTTATACCTATCTACCAAAGCCTGTGCTACTGGTGCTTCAAATTCAGGTTCTTCTGTCAGAGAAACCCTTACAGTATCTCCAATTCCATCTTCCAGCAGTGTGCCAATACCAACAGCGGATTTGATTCGTCCATCTTCTCCTTCTCCAGCTTCTGTTACACCTAGGTGTAATGGATAGGGTTTCAGACCTTCTTCATCCAGCTTTTTAACTAATAGACGATAGGCCTGAACCATCACCCTTGTATTGCTGGACTTCATGGAGAGCACAATATCAAAATAGTCGCTCTCCTCACATATTCTTAAAAACTCAAGAGCAGACTCCACCATGCCAAGAGGAGTATCTCCAAACCGGCTCATGATACGATCAGACAGAGAGCCATGGTTTGTTCCAATACGCATAGCAGTTCCATGTTCCTTGCAAAGCTTTACCAGCGGGGTGAATTTATCCTTGATCCTTTGCAATTCCTGAGCATAGGACTCATCGGTGTATTCTATATTCTCAAATTTCTTCTTGTCAGCATAGTTACCGGGATTCACCCTTACTTTTTCCACTATTTCAGCAGCCAGTTCCGCTGCATTTGGTGTGAAATGAATATCTGCAACTAGCGGTGTAGTGTAGCCTGCTGATCTTAATCCATTCTTTATGGCTTCAAGGTTTTTGGCCTCTTTGATGCTTGGGGCCGTGATGCGGACGTATTCGCACCCAGCTTCTATCATCCGAATAGATTGCTCAATAGAACCATCTGTATCCATCGTATCTACGGTGGTCATCGACTGTACGCGGATAGGATTGTCAGCACCTAATGGTACATCGCCGATATTCACCTCAACTGTCGATCTCCTCGCGTAAGAATTCAGGCTGGTGCAATATTTTTTCTCATCGCTCATCTGGTGCAAATTTAGCGTTGATCTTCAGGAAAACAGGTCATTGCTTTTAAATATAATGTTAATTATACTTGGATACGATTTGATGTTTGATCCTTTGTCTCTTGATTGGCCCAGTTTATCATGAAATAACACCACTCAAATTCTTTTACATTATGACTTACGGATCGTTTGTTAAATTGCGTCAGCCTGAATTCAATATAAAAACCCCATAAAATGAAAAAGACTAATCTGTTCCTTATTGCTGTTTTTTTATTTTCCTCTATATGCCTTGCTCCTAATGCGTTGGCACAAAAAAGCAAGAAGAAAAAGAAAAAAGGTGAGGTAGAAGCACCAGCGACACCAAAGAAAAAAGAAGAAAAAGGTCCTAAGAAAGTAAAAGATGCCGTCAAAAAGCATGACAAGATAGAAGGACTTTTCACCTTTTATAGAGACTCAGTATCAGGAGGCTTGAAAATGATCATCGCAGAAGACCAGCTGGAAAAAGAATTTATCCACTTCTACTACGTGGAAAATGGCGTGGTAGAAGCTGGAGTGTTCAAGGGGAATTTTCGTGGATCGAAAATTTTCAAAATAAGAAAATACTACAACAAAATAGAGTTTGTTAAGCAGAACACCTCATTCTATTTCGACCCTGCAAACCCAATGAGCAAAGCGGCAGACGCGAATATTTCGGAGGCCATCATGTATTCCGGGAAAATTGTTGCGGGGAGCCCCAAAGAAAAACAATACTTGATCGAAGCAGATCCTATCTTCCTAAAAGATGTGCTAGGTATTGTGGACAGGACGGCTTTTTTCAAAAATCCCAAAGCGTTCAAATTGGGTGGTTTGAGCAGTAGTAAAACGAAATATTCCGCGATCAATAACTATACTGATAATACAGACATTATTGTTGAGTATGCATTTGACAATAAAAAACCTAATTCAATTGACAGTGATGCCATTACGGACTCAAGATTTATCACCATAAAAGTTCAGCACAGCCTAATTGCGGTTCCCGATAACGACTATCAGAAGCGATTCGAAGATCCTAGAGTGGGATATTTCACCACCCAGGTATCTGACCTGACATCAAAAGAAACTGTCAATTACCGTGACCTAATCCATAGATGGGATTTACAGAAAAAGGATCCTTCTGCGTCAGTTTCTGAGCCAGTAAAACCTATCACATGGTGGATCGAAAACACTACTCCTTATGAATTTCGGGAATCAATAAAAGATGGGGTGTTAGCGTGGAATGCAGCCTTCGAGCAGGCTGGTTTTAAAAATGCTATGGTCGTGAAAGTACAACCGGATACCGCAGATTGGGATGCTGGTGACATCAACTATAATGTGCTAAGATGGACATCTTCACCTCGACCACCCTTCGGAGGTTATGGTCCAAGTTTCGTCAATCCCAGAACTGGTCAAATCATTGGTGCCGATATCATGCTGGAGTATGTGTACCACATAAGAGGAATACGCTATCAAAAGCTTCTAGGGGAAACTGCTGATTTTGGCTTTGAAAGTAACGTTGAGATTGATCCTCACCAATGCAGTGCCGGACGAATGATGCATCAAAACCTGATGTTTGGGATAACAAAGCTGCGGACAGATGGTGCTTCTGAAGGCGAGCTGACAAGGTTGCAAAAGGAGAATATGAAATCCTTAATAATGCATGAAGTAGGTCATACACTTGGTCTCAATCACAACATGAAGGCAAGTCAAAGGTTTTCTCCTGCTCAACTAGCAGACAAGGAACTCATCAACGGAGAATGCTTGACTGGCTCTGTTATGGATTACACATTGGTCAATCTAACAAAAGACAAAAGTGACCAAGGTCAATACTTTGATTATGCCGTTGGACCCTATGACAAATGGGCAATAGAATATGGATACAAGGTTGTTGATTCTGAAGCAGATCTTGAACCAATCTTGCAAAAGTCTACCCAACCAGAATTGATATTTGGCAATGATGCCGATGACATGAGATCACCAGGTAAAGCCATCGACCCAAGAGTAATGATTTTCGATCAATCTAATGACCAGATCGGTTACTCCATTGATCGGATCGAAATAGTGAATTCACTCATGTCAAATCTCAAAGATAAATACACGACTGACGGCAAGTCATTCCAGGAACTATACCAGGCATTTAGAACACTCGTAAGCCAATATGGAAATTCGGGAACAGTAATTTCCAGGTTCATAGGTGGAGTTTATGTAGATAGGGCCATGGCTGGACAGGAAGGCGCTACTCAACCTTATACTCCAGTTTCATATAAGGACCAAAAAAGAGCCATGAATGCTTTAGCCAAGTATATTTTTGCTCCTGACGCTTTTAGTTTTCCGACTGAACTCTATAACTATCTGGCATATCAAAGGAGAGGGTTTGACTTTTTCAATGGGCCGGAAGATCCGAAAATTCATTCTAGGGTTATTACTTATCAAAAAGGAGTATTGACACACTTGCTCCATAAAAATACTATGCAGCGTATCACTGATAGTGAATTGTATGGCAACAAGTATTTGCTTTCTGAATTTATGACTGACTTGAACAATGCTGTTTTCAAAGCTGACGCCTATAAATCAGTTAACACTTTCAGGCAAAATCTTCAAATCGAATATGTGAAGAAATTAGCTTCGATTGTTGGGGAGAAAAGTGGCTATAGCAATCATGCTAAGTCAATGGCTCTGTACAACCTGAAAAATATCAAAAGGCTGTACACGGGAGCAAGCGGAAACTTGTCCACTAAGGCTCACAGGCAGCATTTGGCGTTCCTTGTTGATGAGGCGTTGGATAGGGATTAGAGATTGGGAGTGAGAAGTTGGAAGATCAGGATATGGTTGAGTTCTTGTTTTCGGAACTACCTATCAGTTCCCGGCTTCTAAATATCTCCCAACTGTGGTCTGATAACTAAGTCTTCCACAACTGAATTTCGAGATAGGGAGTAAGCAGACCAAATGGCATCTGCTACGTCTTCTGACTTGATGAAGCGATCTTCTGGCAGGTCTACTCCATCCCAACTTGCTGTGAGTGTCGCTCCGGGGAGTACGGATGTCACGCGCACACCGTGAGGTTTTAGTTCTTCTCTTAAGCCCTTGGACATGCCGTACATAGCGAATTTTGAAATACTGTAAGAGCCACCGTTGGCATAAGCCGTCTGGCTAGCTACTGAGCAAATATTGAAAATATCACCTACTTTCCGTTCAATCATCCCACCTACAAGTCCACGTGTCAGATGATAGGCGCTGTAAAGGTTGGTTTCCATCATTAGTTCCAGGTTGCCCTCTTTTTCGCTGTGGATTTCTCCAGGAAGAAATACTCCCGTATTGTTTACCAACACATCGACCTGATCCGTCTGAGATTCAATGAATTTAACAAAATCATCAACTTCATCCTTCTTCGAAAGGTCAGCTTTGAATGTGGTGATGGAACCTGGATAATTTTTATTGGTGATTTCCTCTTCCAGTTTTGCAAGGTCTTCGTTACTTCTGGAGCAAGTGATTACTGCATAACCGTTTTGAATGAATTTGACGGCAATGGCTTTACCAATTCCTTTGGATCCTCCTGAGATAACTACTGTTTTCATATTAAATGATATAGGCAAGCTACAAATAAAGGACTTCAATGAAACCCAGCAAAATTAATCATGTTTAAAAAAACAGATTGTTCATTGTTCATCGATAAAACATAATTGTTGACTGAGAATTGCTCCTTGACTTTTATCTTTATTATTTTGGCCTAGAAATCAAAACGACTTGAAAAGCCTCGGAAAATACATCATGTTTATTGCCACCCTTTTCGTAAGAAGGGAATCATTCGGCACATATGTTAGGCTGGTTGTCGACGAGTCTATCAAAATCGGCGTAAACTCCGTTTTCATTTTTGTGATTGTTTCTTCATTCATGGGGGCGGTTACAACTATCCAGACAGCTTACAACCTGATAAGTCCTCTGATACCCGATTATGTCATTTCCCTTGTCGTGCGAGATATGACCGTGCTGGAATTGGCACCAACAATCATGGCCATAGTCTTTGCCGGGAAGGTGGGGTCAAACATTGCTGGTGAACTGGGTACAATGAGGATTACAGAGCAAATTGATGCCCTTGAAGTAATGGGGATCAATTCTACCTCTTATCTCGTGCTACCAAAAATTATTGCAGCCCTATTCATGTACCCAATGTTAGTAGTACTGGCAGCATTCTTATCAATTTATGGAGGCTATCTGGCAGGAACATTAACTGGTGTAATCACAGGAACTGAATACATCTATGGCATTAGGTATGAATTCATTGAGTATAACATCACTTTTGCCTTGATCAAAGCTTTCGTTTTTGCATTTCTGGTTTCATCTATCTCAGCCTATAAGGGATTTTATACTGAAGGAGGTGCCTTAGAAGTGGGTGTGGCAAGTACCAGCGCTGTGACTAATAGTTGTATTGCCATCCTCCTTGCTGATTATTTACTAGCCCAACTGCTGTTATGATCGAGTTACAAAATATCAATAAGTCGTTCGACGGAAAGCAAATTCTCCATAGCATCAGCGGAGTTTTTGAACAGGGGCGTACGAACCTGATCATTGGTGCAAGTGGTACCGGGAAAAGCGTGTTGCTTAAAAATATTGTTGGCTTGGTACAACCGGATGAAGGAAAAGTACTTTATGATGGAAGAGATTTTACTTCTGGTGATAAAAAGTTAAAAACAGATGTTAGACGGGAAATTGGCATGCTTTTCCAGGGAGGTGCACTCTTTGATTCCAAAAATGTAGAGGAGAATGTCATGTTTCCGTTGGATGTATTGACCAAAATGCCCAAAGACGAAAAACTCGACAGAGTAAATGTTTGTCTTCAAAAGGTAGGTCTGGAAAATGTGAACAAGAAAATGCCATCTGAGATTAGCGGTGGGATGAAAAAACGAGTGGGTATCGCTCGGGCAATTGTTAATCACTCCAAATACCTTTTTTGTGATGAACCAAACTCAGGGCTTGACCCGCAAACTTCCATCAGGATAGACAACCTGATCAAAGAAATCACCGAGGAATTAAATATTACCACAGTTGTGGTCACCCATGATATGAACTCAGTAATGGAAATTGGGGACTATGTGATGTTCATCTACCAGGGACATAAGCTTTGGGAAGGTAACAATCAGAATATTTTCGACTGCCAGGTCAAAGAACTGGAAGACTTTATTTTCGCAAATAACCTGATGCGCACAGTCAGGAGTCAGACTAACGGAAAATAAAAAACCACCCTGATTCCAAGGTGGTTTTTTATGATATCTTATTTACTGATCTAGAATCCAAAAACAATTCCTGCGCCTATGACCATTTGCCCAGCATATTTGGCTTGCAAATTTAAAACCATGCTTTCCCCCATAGAAATGTCATACCCCGCACCCAACGCCAACTTAGTGTCGCTAACGGTTAAATCTGCACCTAAAAAGTCTACTTTTTGACTAATAAAATCCAACCCCGTTACACCATAAAATCCTTCAGCAAAATAAAACCTGCCTTCAAGGTTAATAGAAGAGGCGCTAACACCATTTTTCTCGAGAAAATATGTAAAACTCGGAGCAACGGCAATTTGATCGCTAACAAAATATTGCACTCCTAGATCGATACCAAGAGTCTCAAAATCTAAGGCATAACTACCTCCCACTTGAGCTCTAAAAGCACCTTGTTCCTGAGCATAAGCACCTACAGATAGGAGCACTGCAACGATTAATACTGATAACTTTTTCATAAGATTTAAATTTTAGGTTTGTGAAAATTTAAGACAATTTATATAGATGAAAATGTATCTGCAATAAATAACATATGATATTCCTTAGTAATAATACTGATGAAGTGACACCCTCTCCAATACCGATTAGTAGGTATATTTACTTATATTTCTTAGCCTAAAAGCTATACACTAAACCTCCTTGCATTTCTAAAGCTCCACTTCCAGGGGTGGTATATTTTATCTGAAGACCAAGTGACAATTGGTTTTGTATGGGGATTACATAACCTGCACCCAGATTTAGACCGCTAGATGAAAAACCAGCAACGGACACGGAAGCAAATCCTGCCAAAGCGTACAAATCAAAGTTTTGATCTGTAAAGTAGTAGCGGCCATCTACATTGAATGCATTGGCACTAGGTGATCCAAAAATATTTGAATAACTGGGAGCTGCACTGATCTGATCTGTGAAAAAATATTCCCCACCAAAGTTGACTCCAAAGTTGGCCTGATCAAAGTTGAGAACGAGGGAGCCAGATGCCCTCCAGTCCCCTTCACTTTGTGCTGAGGCAGAAGCTATACATATCACTACGAATAATGTCGATACTAATAATTTTTTCATGTTCTATTGATATTTAAATGTTTTACTTGACCTTTATGATTACTGCGGTAAAATTAATATTTCTTCGTTTTCTTGAACGCTGGTCGTTAAGAAAAATTGAGTGGATAAATATTGTCTTGAAAGAAGACTAAAACAGTGCGCTGACTTGCATCCTGCCCAAATGAATTACCCGCTGATCAATGGATTTTCGACCGCTGTAGCTCAGTGATATTTGTAATCCATTGGCTAGTTTTTGACGGAAATTAAAATCCCAGGTAAAATTGCTTCCTGGCCTCAAAGCTTCTAGTAATTCATATCCTGCCGGAGTGTTTTCTTTGCCATTGAACTGAATGCCCACATACCTGAAAGAGGCATCAATAGAGTTCTGTAGGGCTTTATTCCATCTTGAACTAATAATCAGAGATGACAATTTTGAAGACTCGACTCCAGACTCGACCAAGACATTTTGTTTTCTCTTATACTCAGCTTTAGCACTCAGTCTAAATGACGAATTTGTTTGCCAAATAAGCTGAGGAGCCACGGTCTTTATATCGATCTCATAATTTCTATCCTCCAAAAAGTCTGACGCGTTTCGCTTATCCCCTGACGACAGGCTCCAAACTACACTCAAAGTAGATGTAATCTTCTTGCGGCTATTCAGCCCTATTTCATACTGACTTCTGGAATCAACACCATTTGAAATCAGCTGTTTTGAATTTGCATAGAAATAGGATACATCGAAACCAAACCGTGGATTGGATCTGTTGTAAAATAGATTACTCCGAATTGCGTCCCTAATGAAAATAAGGTTTTCATCACTTGTGTCCTTGTGGAAAGGATTGAATCGGCTGCCAATGCTATTGTCAGTATTCTTTTTATTTATGGTGACAGAAGCTCTGTAGGTCAGGCGTCCGAGCATACCCAAAAAACCGCTCCCCGATTTCCAAGTTCTGGGCATGGAAGCATTCACACTCCAATTCAGTTGGTTGTTGAATGCGGATATGAAATCATCGGTTGGCACAAAGAGTTTGATGTAATTCCTCTCGTCAAAATTTATCGCTTCAAAAAACTCGGTAATATCTTGCACACCATCGTCGTTCAAATCCCGCCAGGTGTGCGTGCCTTCTCCAGTAACCACAGGAATATATACGAATTCTCGCCGAATCTCCCTGCTACTGGATGTCACATAGGTCAAGTCGCTTCTGAGGTGGTTGTTGAAAAAACCACCATTCCAATTTAGGCGGCTCATTACAGTTTCTTCATCAGGATTGGATTTGGAACTTTCTAAAAATTGTAAATTTCGGTAAGTGAACGTAAGGTCAATATGGTTGGTACTACCAATATCCGAATTGACATTAAGCCTGGTTGTTCTGGTTGACGTGAAACCTTCCATCATCCCGTTCAGAGGCTGTTTGTCTTTCCTTTGCGTGTACTCCAAACGGAACTTAGTCTTCAAAGAATCATTACTTTTTAGAAAAAACTGATGGGATACATAGTTCATTGCCGAACTAATAATTGAATCATTTTCGGAAAGCTTCAATTCATTTTGATCCAATTGGAATCTATATCCAGGTACAATAAAGTATTTGTCAAGAGAAATACCTCCATCGAAGCGTTTCCAATCTGATCGTAGCTGTTCCTTATTGTTTTTCATCAAAAAACCTTCGGTCTGCAACTGCATAGCACCCACTCGATTCTTTGCAGCGATTTTCTGTTGAGTTCCGTCAATCAGATTACCCCGCTTTCTATGTGACAAATGATAAGAGAAGCTATTATCTCTATCCCTCACCAGGGATGTATTGACATTAAATATGTGATCACTGGATTGGGCTTCTTCCTGGTTTGGGTTGTAGCTCCAATCCCGGTCATACTCGATGTACCTGAACCTATCAATAGCCTGAAAATTTTCACTATCGTATTCAAAATCTACTGCAGATGACAGCTTGTACTTCCCGGAAGTGCCAATAGGTTTTTGTTTGATTTCATAGCCACCTTTTACAGCCATCCCAACATCATCCTCGTTATTGATATCAGAAAAAAGATTGAGGTCATGATTAGAAAGCGCCAGTTCAGAATAAACACGACTGTACTCTGATGTGGCCACATTTAGTCCAATTGTGGTCATTTGTTTTTTGTTAGGTGCCGGAACAAACAGAACAGCTGAATAACTCCCCAGTCGCTCACCAGACTTGGGGCTTATCCACTCAAACACCCGTCCGTTTGTGGTATTGGACAACAAGGTATAATCACCATTTCCCAACCCAACTTCACTGAAAGTGACTCTATATAACACTTCTGATGAGTCACTTGAAATTTTAAATATTTGATGTGGTGAACCGCCCATATCCACGGTATCTACTTTTTTATACAACACCAGATTTTCATTGTATTCCGATTCTCTTTCTCCGCTTATTGGCACAGGAATCATCTCATCTCCAGCCTGGCTCATCAACAGCTTATCCTGATCAGAAAGATCAAATGACAGAGGATTATTTTTACTGTCCTGTTCCTGATAATGGTTGAAAGACAGGGTGGTTTTTCCAAATTTGAAGCTGTGGTTTGTGTTGAGGATTGAGCGGTTGTAGTTTCTGTCGGAGTACTCATAAGTCGCCCGAACCCTCGAAAACCTTGTAATCAGAACAGAGGGATTGAAAGTAATTTCGCCTAGATTATAGTCAATGACATAGTCCTGGCTGAAGCCGCGTTCAAGTAGTTGGCCATCCAGGTAGATACTTTCGGAATTGGCCAATACAATAACAAAACGTTCGCCATTAGGTCCTCTCAATTTATAAGGCCCCTGTACACCTTCCTGTACGACCAGAGTCACATCAGCAAACTGTCCCTTAGCTGCAGCTATGGTCACTGATGAGCTTGCCTCGGCTTTTTCACCCAGCTGATAATTGTAATTGAATTGACCTCCCTGGACATTTTTGTAGTACTTTAAAAAATAGTTTTCAGGATTTTGCAAAATTATATCACCCGCTCGAAGAGATAAATTTTCATTATACACTTCGATAGAAACATTATCAAATTCTCGTAATTGCTGCGTATTACCTTCAGGCTGGAAAGGGATATTCTGATCAGTAATGTTGGCACGGATGTTTAAATCGTTTGTCAGTTTTCCCTCCATTTGAAAATTCAAGGAGGAGGTTACCCCGAGACTTCTTGAGTTACCAAATGAAATACCTCTTGTTAAGCTACCGGATTTGCTTATTCCTTCAGATTTAAACAACTCTTCTCTTTCAAATTTGGCTACCTTCTTCTTTGCGTGCTTAAATGGAGCCAACGAATCATAATCAGAATAGCTGTTGGTTTGGTATTGTTTTGTAAGCTCTGCTGGAAGAGTTCTGTAGCAGAGTCTAACTGAGTCCGCTCCATTGGCATCTAGAATCTGAATTTTCGAAGTGCCCATTTGAAGGTCAAATTTCACGGATTCATCTTCGAAAGAAATGGTTTCTGGGGCTATGAGCAGCGTATCCAGCTTTATGGGTTGAGACAGAGCCGGTATCCATTTGCAGTGAAGGTTGCTTTTTTGTGCGTACAGGGAATTGATAGAAGATAGAGCAATCGCCAACACGAACGCTATAATCTGCCAAACCTTAAAACCTGTTGTCATTGAAACTGCTCGTCAATAATTACCGCTTTCTTATTATCAGCGGCTTATAATCAAAGATAGAAAGAATTGGTGTTGAGTTTTATGAGCTTGGCCATCAGTCTCATGGTATAGGTAGGTCAAGACAAAATCGTGTCCCTAAACCAATGGGAGTTCAATCGAAAAAGTCGTCCCTTCCGGGTCATTCGATTCAAACCAAATATGACCACCGGCATGTTCTATCCCTCTTTTGGCTACCGCCAGTCCAATACCGGAACCAGAGTCCTTAGTACTAAAATTTGGCACAAAAACCTTATCCTTTATATCATTGGAAATGCCCGTTCCAACATCAGCGAATGCCAATAGAATCTTGGCCCTATTCGTACTTGCTTCAATTTTCAGGCGTGGTGATTCTACTCTTTGCATAGCCTGAAAACTATTCAATATCAGATTATTGAATATTCTACCAAAAAGTTTTCGATCACCATTAATGACTGAACCGGAAACACTCTCAGTAAATTTTATATTCTTGTCAGGATGTAAATCAATTGTCTTTTTCAGTTCTTGAATGATATCAAAATCTTTATTTTCAGGATCAGGCATTTTTGCAAAATGACTGAATGAAGTTACAATTTGATCCAATGTGTCTACTTGATGCAATAGAGTAGTTAAAGATTTCCTGCTATCATTCTCTTTATCCAACACCCTGTCGAGATGCTGTAAAGTAAGCTTCATAGGTGTCAAAGGATTCTTGATTTCATGTGCCACTTGCTTTGCCATTTCCCTCCAAGCTGCTTCTTTTTCATTTCGAGCCAACTCCTCCTTGCTAAACTCAAGTTTCTCAAGCATGCTGTTGTATTCATTCACCAGCACTCCAATTTCATCGTTTGAGTTCCATTCAAGAGGTGAATTATCTTCGGACAGTTCCGTGCGCTTTAGCTTGGCTGCTATTAGCATGATCGGGTTTGTCAAGCGCCTAACAGCTATATAGGACAGACCAATCGATATGATGAAAATCAAGGTTGATATGTTAATGATGTTGTTAAAAACCTCGGTTTGCTGCCTATTCAGATGGTTTTTTGAACTGAAAAATGGTGACGACATTATTCCCAAAAGTTCACCCTCATCAAAAGATCTGATGGCTATATAAGAGGACTTATATTGGAGTGAGCCGAGCGATTCTTCCAAAATCACTTTATCCTTATTTTGAACTTTCAACTTGTGCAAGGCCAGTGGATTAATACTAGGGGAAAGAAGGTTTGATTCTATAATCTTGGGTTGACTGGTAGAAATGAGTTTTCCACCTCTGTCATATAAGTTCACGTCTGCCCGAGAGCTGCGACTGATTTTTATAAGCTCGTTAAATACTTCATCCCGATTTACTTCATTACTGTAAAACTCCGTAATCAGGTCAACGAAGTTTTCACTCATCGCTACGGTTTGCTTTTGAAAGGACTTATCAATCTCGGCCTTATAAGATTTATTGAGTGTATTGAGAATTGCAGTCCCAACAAGTAAAAGAGGCACTGCGAATGCACAGCCCAGATAAATCAAAATTTTGGTAGAAAAATTAAAGCTTCTAAATGTCTCACGATTAAAGGCTGTGTTTATACTTATGACAATGACGGCTACCGCCAGATAAAGAAGAAATAGGAAGGAAAAATTGGACAGCATAGACCATACTGTATACACTTTTGATGTGATCACTATATTTCTCGTGTCCGCCCGAACGGCATAGTGATGGTTGCCACCCCTTTCTATTCCACTTTCAAAAAGATCAGAGTTATTCAGCCATTCTTCTTTGAAGTCAGCCTTGAAATTAAAGGAACTAACACTATGTGCAAGACCGTTCTGGTCATAAACAGCATAGTCGAATTGGTTGTTGTTGATGGAATTATTGTCAAGGAGTAATTCGGGAAATACAGACTTGGAAACTTGCTTCTTTTGATGAAGTTCAAGGATGATATAGCCGGTTCGATTATTATATCTTTCCAGTTCTGCAAAACACACATACCGCTTTCTACCAGTAGACAAAAAATTTCCTTCGAAGAAAATATTCTCAAAATCAGTTTTGTATTTAACAGGGCTAAAACGGCTTTTTATATCGTCAAAATAAACGAGACCAGCGTTTTTCCCTACGCCTATTCCATCCTTATCGAAAACTGTAATATTTAGGTTGTACCCGCTGAAATAGCCATCTACAAAAAGTTGATTTATCCGTTCTTTTACCTGACCAACCGATACCCTCGGACTGATTAGCTTGCTATTCAGCATCATATCGGACCTGATTCTTTCGGTTATTTCTGCCAACAGATACTCCCCTTCAATATCCCTATCAATAATCAGCCTTGTAGAAAATTTCTGTTTTTGAATTAACTCGTTGCGCTCAAAGCCCTTGTATATCGACATTGCCCCTATGCAAGAAAGCAAGATGATCGCCGATAGAATATATAGCAAAGACCCGAAGCGGAACATGCGCATACGAGACGGGAGGTCATTGGCATACAGCGCCAAAAAATACACCGAATGAAAAACTAATATTTGTATATGAAATGATCGTACAAAAAGTCCTAAGTAGAGTGCCAGAATAATTGTGGGAAGAGTAGTTAATACGACATCCCTTACGATGCTTGATCTACTAAAAAAAACGATTTTGTAGATGACGTGGGTAGACAAAAACGCTATGACTCCTGCCAAAATGATAACCGTGAATGTTCCCATCCTAACCGAATCGAATTCTATAGACTTGCTCAGGTCAAGATTGATTTGGGAATTGTATAGAATGTCCAAAAAAACCATTCCGTACAAGTACACCATCCAAAAACCACCAAAGTACAATAAACAATGAAGTGCCTTCAACATTGGTGATCCAAGCTTCGTATTAATCGCTTTGGCTATGAGAATCCTATGCTCGAAAACATATAAAGAAACCAGCAACAGGCTGAATACATTGAACAACTGCTGACCCAAAGATGAGTTAACAAAGGATGAGATGTAGATGCTTGAATTGAAAAGATCAGAACTGACAAATTGAGACGGAAAAGAAAACATCAGCATAACACCCCTGGCTGTTATATTGGCCAGTACAATCAGCAGGAAGCCAATAAAGAATCCCTTTTTGTCAGAAATATACTTAGACAACTGATATATAGAAATGGCCAAAAAAAGCATGAGCCCTATGACTGATAAATTTAGCCAATCGAGCACTTGACGGGAATAGGTTTTGATAGCATTCGATTCAATGGAAAAGAGGTACTCTCCGTTTATTACAATAGCCCTGGTATCGTCAGAGGTAGCATCAATAACTATTTCTGCAGAGTGCTTAAATATTTCCTGATTGTAAGTCCTTGATAAGTACTTGTTGGAAACATTGTAGTCAATGACCAAAGGAACAAGAGAAACAAGGGCATATTTCGTATCATCAATTAATACCACGGATTTCCGATAAACAAACTTGCTTCTATCAATTTCCAGCAATCCTAAAGAATCCATGCCAGCCAAGTGTTCAAACTTGAGATTGACTCTAGAGGTATTCCAGAGGGTTAAATTTTGTTGGCTAAAGACAAATGTTGGAAATGTGTTACCGGCTTCCTCATCGGACAAAACGCTAAAATCCGATTCTACCACCTTGATATAATCCAGTTGATTCTGGAGGGTTGTTTCCAGGTTGGTCTGCACCTTACCTTGAATGTCGCCAAACTCAGAACTACCGTTGACGTACAGTAGAACCACAGCCAATCCACATAGAAAAGTAATTGCCGCTGAAAGTTTGAAGGACTTCAAAAATGTGTAAGTTTAACGAATTTCATATTTTGACGCTCGTGAAGTATCAGAAAATAAATTTAATAGTAATAAGCCAAACTAGCGTAGCAACCAGAAATTAGTTATTTATAGCTTAGGCTTAATCCTGTTCGTACTTAGCATCAAACTTCACGCCACCAAAAAAATGTAGCATCACCGACCTGGAATATCGGTAAGATATTGGTGCCAATAGCATCATTAACACTACGACTGTCAGTAGGTATATCCACATATCAGGGTCGTCAAAGACATAAAAAAGTATCATGCCCGATGCGATAGAAACAGCAACACAAACGACATAGCTTATGATCATTGCACCATAATAAAACCCTGGTTCGGGTTCAAAGTTTTGGTTGCAGACGGTACAATTTTTATGCATAGAAGTGTCTTTCCAAAAACCCTTTAGTGGCATTTTGAACATATTTCCCTGACGGCATCTGGGACACTTACAACTGAGAATAGCGTTTGTATTGCTTTTTGTTTGCATTTGCCTTACTTGTCCTGTACCAGAAAAATGCAATAGCTGCAATAGCGAGGTACGGTGTGAAAAAAAGATAAAGGATTCCGAAATTAAGCCCTTCTGCCAATTTTAGCTCACCGTGGCTTACATTGTTTACAACAGTAGTTTTGCACATGGCACATTGCGCGACGGCATTCATTCCAAAGACAACAAGCGCCAATAAAGTACTGATAAGCCTTTTCTTTATCATGGCTCAAAATTAGTAAAAGAAATAGCTACTGATAGTATGGACTGATCATAAAATATACCAATACGCCCGAAACAGACACATAAAACCAAATCGGCCAGGTGTATTTTACTATTTTCAAATGTTTGATATAATCTTCGGAAAGTGCATAATAAAAAGCCAGCAACACAAAAGGGACAACTACAATAGAAAGGCCAATATGAGATAATAGAATTCCTAAATAAACATACCTGATATTTCCGGCTTTCAGAAGTTCGGTTTTCTCCAGTTCGCCATTGCCATTTATGTCACCAAAAGATACCGAGGGCACATTGGAGTGATAAATAATATAAGAAATCAAAAAAATCGCCCCAAGCACAAAACACAACTCCATAAACCATTTGTGCCACAGCCTCTCGTCTATCCGTATGAAGTAGCGCGCCATTAATAGGAAGGCTGCAGTGAGCCCGTTAATGAAAGCATTGAATGATGGCAACTCACGAATCCAATCAGCATCGGAGGATATTTTGTAAGGGGAGAATAGCAAAACTGCTACAAGCGATGGAACGAGTATCGATACAATAATGATAATAATGAGTGCTTTCTTCTTTGACTTCATAACGACCTAATTCATATTTTGTCTCAATATCTCAATCTCCACTGCCAGCCGATCGGACTCCTTTCTGTCAAACACATTGTAATAGCCCCGAATTCTTTGCTGATTATCCACCAAAACTACCCTGCCATTTTTAATCACCTCATCATCTATTGATGAAACTTCCAGATTGAGTACACAATTGGCAAAGTTGATCACTTTTTTTCCATCTTCAGAAGTATGCACTTGCCAATCCTTTTTGGAATCAGGATAAAGCCCTACTTCTGCCCCATTAACAATGGAAACAACCGTCAATCCTTCCCAGTTTCTAAAACGATCTAAGACCGAGACCATGTTGTTGATTTTGAATTGACAGGAATCACAATTTGGTGTTCCCACATCAAAAACAGTCAACTTTTTTTGATCCACCAAAATCGGGTGATCTAATTGAATAGTAGTGGGTACCTTGAAAAGACTTTTAGAGTCCTGGCAACTGCCTATGGGTGTATCAATTCCTTTCTCATAAAATACCGGAACTTCAAACCTGTTGTTCCCAAAGCCCTGCAAGAAAAGGTATATGCCTACAGGCAGTCCAAGCAAAATCCCCAGAAACAACCACTTCAACTTCATTCTTATTCCAACCTATTTCTAAAAAAAAATCATGCTGAGTTTCAGCATGATTTTCACATTTCTTTATTGTAAACCTAAGCTTTAGAATTGAACAGCATCATAAATAGCTGAACCCTGAAGAAGCAAAGCCAGGATTAGCCAAAGCACAAACATACAAGGAAGCAATATCGAATATATCAACGACTTCCTTTCATGGCCTAAGTGCATAAATTCTGAAACGATATAAGCAGCTTTTACGAATGTCATAATGATGAATGTTGCCGTCTTAAAGTGACCTCCCTGACCTGGGAAACCTAAAGCTATGATAAACTCGGCAATAGTAATAGCAGCCAATATTCCAGTTACCTTCCAAATCTTTTTGATTTTAGCCTTATCAGCCGGAATTACATTGCTTTCTATGTTCTCTTGTTCCATTTTATTAGAGTTTTTTAAATCAGATTAAGTAAAAGAAGGTAAAGACAAACACCCATACCAAGTCTACAAAGTGCCAGTATANNCTAAATCTACAAAGTGCCAATATAGTCCAACTTTTTCTACCATTTCATAAGTTCCCCTTCTTGCCAATACACCCGTAACTGCTTGGTAGAATATGATGAAGTTCAACACAACTCCACTGAATACGTGGAACCCATGAAAACCTGTAATGAAGAAGAATAACGCAGCAAAATTCGGTGGGCCATATTGGTTGATCGAAAGATTAGCTCCGATACCGCCATCTTTACCATTGATAAAGTGAGTCCATTCCCAAGCCTGACAGCTCAAGAATATAAAACCACCAAATATGGTCCAAAGCATCCACTTTTCAACTGCTACCTTATCGTTTCTATGACCAGCCTCAACAGCCAAAACCATGGTCACACTACTCAAAATAAGAATGAAGGTCATGATACCTACAAATACCAATGGGTAGTGTCCTCCATGCAGCAATGGCAATCCATCAAACACAAAGTCCGGTAGCGGCCAATGTTCCTGAGAAAATTCAAAAGAGCTATACACTCCTTCGTAGGCCTGATGACTGAAACGAATCAATCCATAGGTAACCAGTAAAGAAGAAAAAGTAAAGGCATCCGAAAGTAGAAAGAACCACATCATTAGCTTGCCATAGCTCACCTTCATAGGTTCTGTTCCGCCACCCCAGAGGTTTTTATTTTCTTCTACCACAATTGCTGAACTGCTCATGTTTTAATTCAATTTAGATTTAATGATTGAGAGCCAAAAATAAGTATAAATACAACCAAAGTCCACCCAAAAAATGCCAATATGTGACGCAAATTTCCAGTTGAACCAGGCTTTTCGAATGTATTTTATATTGAAAGGCTGATTTAATTACGACTATTAAAAATATAACTGCACTGACCAAGTGAACACCGTGCACCCCGGTTAATACATACAAAAATGATCCGGCAGGGTTACCCACAAAATAAACCCCAGCGTCAACCAACTCTCCCCATGCCAAATACTGACCTACTAAAAAGATACTACCCAACACAAAAGTAACTCCCAAGGCTATTCTGATCTTTTTGATTTCATTTCTTTTGGCAGCAATAAGTGACCAATGCGCAGAAACAGAAGACAATATAATGATGGCAGTGGTGTAATCGAATAGTCCTGGCAACTGAAAGTCTAACCACACTCCGTCGGATTGTTTTACCACATACGCGCTGGTGAATGCAGCAAATAACATGACGACCGAAACCATGAACAACCACATGGCAAATTTCTTAGGATGCATTTTGAGCGTACTAGATGGTTGGTTTTTCTTTAAGGGCATTGCTGCATTCATATTACTAAATTTTATCTAATAAAAAGGCAATCTGGACTATCGGCAAATACAAAAATGATCCATACATAATCTTCATGGCTGCCTTTCGGGAATAGTCTCTCATCAAGCCGAACGTTTGCGCCAAAAATAGGACTCCACAGATAGTGGCAACTACGGCTGAATTGATTCCCGTTATTCCAAAATACATGGGCAAAAGAGCCAGAGGTATAAGGAACAGCGTATAGATCATAATATTGATAGCTGTTTGAATATCTTTTTCTCCACCACCTGGCAACAACTTAAATCCTGCTTTTTTGTAGTCTTCGTCTGCTACCCAGGCGATTGCCCAAAAGTGAGGAAATTGCCAGATAAACTGTATTCCGAAAATAATGAGCGCTTCATACGAGATAGTCCCGGTAGCTGCCACCCAACCCAATAGTGGTGGAAGTGCTCCTGGTATAGCCCCAACGAAAACAGCTATTGGGCCTACCCTTTTCAGTGGTGTATAAATAAAACTGTAAAGTATCATGGAAATAAATGATAGCACAACAGTCTGAATGTTCGTGCTGAAATACAATAGTGACAATCCTGTCAAGAAGCATATACTAGCGAACGCAAGTGCCTCTTGCGATGACAATCGTCCCGTTGGAAGTGGTCTTCCCTGCGTTCTTTTCATCACTGCATCATAAGCTACCTCCTTTACCTGATTGATCGCAATAGATGCTCCCGACACCAGTATGCCACCTATACTAAGCATGGTCAAGGTTAGCAGATTAACGTCACTGGTTGAGGCCAGAATGTATCCAAACCCCGAAGAAAATGCCACTAAGAAGGAAAGCCGCAACTTCATCAACTCCACATAAGCCTTGGCTTTTTCACCAAAACCTAAAACCTCTACTTCCTCTATTTGATTATTTCGCATTAGCCAATTGAATTTTAGAAGATTCTATAAGTATGAGCAATAGATAGTATTGTATTCCGAAAATTACCAGCGCCAGAAACAAGTGTATCGGCTGCACTAAAAATGGAAAGCCCAAGTAAGAAAGTGAAGCCCCGGTCGCTATTTCAGCCGTAATCAATAAGATAAGAGCAACAGTAAATCGACTCAATTGCCCTACAAGATTATAGCTTCTGAAAAGTTTTGCCACCAGCAGCACATGAAGCAATAGGATAATTAGAGAATAAGAACGATGGACGTAAAAAGTAATCCCCAAATCATTTATCCAACTTTCCCTTGCTGCCTCACCCAGGCTTAATGCGATAACATCTATGGCCTCCCGAACCTGTGTACCCAATAATATTTGAGTTAAGAATAGAATAATGCAAGCGATCAAAATACTCTTGACAGAATTGTTTTGTCGCTTTATTTCAAGTTCCTTTCGATTTACCTTCAGGTCAAATCTGATATAGATTAATAATGCAATAAGCCCTATGGCCAGCAACATGTGGAATGTGATCATTCCAGGCAGCAGATTGGTTGATACTACAATGGATCCTATCCAGCCCTGAAAGACGACCAGTAGCAAAGCAAACAATGAATAAACGAATATCTTCTTTCTTGTCTTCAGGAAAGAAAAAGACTTTGCAAACCCTAACAAGATAAAGAACCCTACAAATACACCTATTAATCTATTGATATATTCTATCCATGTCTTAGTTGGATTAAAAGTGCGCTCCACAAGGATAGACTCATCCTTGGTAATTTTCTCTGCAATCCTGTTAAATCCAATAGCTCTCATCATCGATGCTACTCTCAGGTTCCTTTCGTGTCGTTTCTGAGAATAAATTTCTTTATAGTTTTCGGGCAATCCCTCCACATTCGTAGGAGGTATGTAGTTGCCAAAGCATTTCGGCCAATCGGGGCAACCCATTCCCGATCCCGTACTACGAACAATGCCGCCCACCAATATCAATAGGTAAACGGCAATGATCGAAATCAAATTAAGTCTTATAAATAACCGATTTTTCGGTTCATCCGTCATTATGGAATCACTTTCCCTCTTGAATTATCTCTTTCTCGTGATCCAGATTTGATTCAGGAGTCTCAGAATACGGTACAGTCTGAGGAATAAAATCTTCCTTCGCACCCGGCTTGCTATAGTCATAAGCCCATCTATGTACGTGGGGAATCTCACCTGGCCAGTTTCCATGTTTCGGCACACGTGGTGTTGTCCACTCCAGTGTGTTGGAGTTCCATGGGTTAGCCGGTGCTTTTTTGCCTCTGAATATGCTATAGAAGAAATTCAAAAGGAAAATAAACTGTGCTCCAAATGTCAGGATAGCAGCTATACTTACAAACATATTTAGGTCTCCGAATGAGCCAAAGGCATCAAAGTTCGTGAATGAATAATATCTTCTTGGGAATCCGGCAATCCCGATGTAGTGCAATGGGAAGAATACCAGGTAAACTCCAACAAAGCTGATCCAAAAGTGTATATATCCCAATTTTGCATCCATCATCCTTCCAAACATCTTTGGGAACCAATGATAGACCCCTGCTACCATACCAAAGAAAGCCGCACTACCCATCACCAGATGAAAGTGTGCCACTACGAAATATGTATCATGAAGGAAAATATCCAAGGCCGAGTTACCCAGGAATATACCAGTAACACCTCCTGAAATAAAGAATGATACCAAACCAATTGAAAATAGCATAGCAGGTGTAAACCTGATGTTTCCACGCCAGAGGGTGGTAATATAATTGAATGCCTTAATAGCAGATGGTACCGCAATGACCAACGTCAGGATCATAAATATTGATCCTAAGAATGGGCTCATACCTGTCACGAACATATGGTGTGCCCATACGATAAATGACAAGAATCCTATACCCAACATAGAGCCAATCATCGCTGTGTAGCCGAATATTGGTTTTCTTGAGTTTGTAGATATGATCTCTGAAGTAATACCTAATGCTGGTAGAATTATTATATATACTTCCGGGTGACCCAGGAACCAGAAAAGATGCTGGAATAGAATAGGACTACCACCCTGGTTGGCCAAAGCTTCACCACCGATATAGATATCTGACAGGTAAAAACTAGTTCCAAAAGATCTATCAAAAACCAATAACAATGCACAAGCTACCAAGACAGGAAACGATAGTAATCCCAGGATTGCTGTGATGAAAAAGGCCCAAATAGTAAGTGGTAATCTTTTAAAGCTCATTCCTTGAGTCCTTAGATTGATTATTGTAGTAATGTAATTGATGCCACCAAGCAGTGTTGATGCAATAAAGAACACCATTGAAACAAGCCATAAGGTCATCCCCAACCCGGAACCAGGCATAGCTTGAGGCAATGCACTCAATGGAGGATAAATAGTCCATCCGCCACTGGCCGGTCCTGTTGATAGGAATAGTGAAATAAACATGATCACACTAGATAAGAAAAAGAACCAGTATGAAAGCATATTCATGAAACCGGAAGCCATATCCCTGGCTCCAATTTGCAATGGAATCAGGAAATTGCTAAATGTACCACTCAATCCCGCTGTTAATACAAAGAATACCATAATGGTACCATGCATAGTCACAAGGGCTAAATAGAATTCGGTATTCAACTTACCTGCAGGTGTTATCCATTCGCCAAGAATAGGTCTCAAAAATTCCAACTCAAGATCTGGGAATCCCAATTGCAACCTAAATATTATAGACATACCTCCTCCGAGGATCGCCCAAAAAATACCTGTGATCAAAAACTGCTTTCCAATTACCTTATGGTCCTGGGAAAAAATGTAATTGGTTACAAAATTGCCATGATGGTCGTCATGATCATCGTGGTGGGCTTGACTTTCATCTAATTGTACTTCAGTAACAGCCATAATCTCTTTATTCTTAATGCGAAGTATATCTTTATGTTTTTATTAATTGCCGATACTGGCAACAGTTTCAACTGCTTTCGGATTTCCAACCTGTGCAGTATAGTCTGGGTTTTTAGATAACCATGATTTCTGGGAAGCATACCATTTTTCGTATTCTTCTGGTTCATCCACAACTACAATTCCTCTCATAGAAAAGTGAGCATTTCCACAAATTTTATTGCAAACAAGCTCATATTGAAATTCTTCATTTCCGGTCTCCTCTCTCATTTCAGCGGTTGTTTTTGATGGAACAAACCAGAACTGAGTTGGCATACCTGGAACTGCATTCATTTGCATTCTAAACCAAGGAATATAAACACTGTGTATTACATCTCTAGCCCTTATCTTGAACAGCACAGGTTTCCCTTTTGGAATGTGAATTTCTCTAGACATAAAATCGTCAAGAGAATTTTTGTCCGTGAAATCTATTCCTACAGCATTCTCTGAATCAATAAGCTGATAGTGATAATCTCCTAGTTGCTTGTCTTTGCCGGGATAACGGAAGGCCCAGGCAAACTGAAATCCTGTGATTTCCACTACTTCGGCGTTCTCTGGTGCCTGACTTGTAATTTTTGACCAAGCACTAAATCCAGACATAACTAATAAAGTAAGCACAATAGCTGGTACAATTGTCCAAATCAACTCCAAAGTGTTATTGTGTGGATAAAAATAAGCGGTCTGTCCTTCCTGATGTTTATACTTATATGCAAAATAGAATAGAAATATGTGAGTAAGAATGAATACAAAACAGGTAACACCCATTGTAATCCAAAAAAGTTGGAAGGTAATTTCACCATGTTCCGAAGCAACAGGTACGGTATATCTATCGAATTGGGTATATGAATAACCAAAAAACAAGATTGTACCCGCTACAAGAAATACCATGAAAAGAATAGCATTGATATTGTTGCTATTTCCAATATTTTCAGAATCCTTTTCTCTCATCACCTGAACGAGAGTATGAGCCCTGAAAATGGTAATCAGAATGGCTACTATCAGAATAACCGCTAACAAGATTATAAAACTCATCATAACTCTATCTATAAAATATTTTTAATCTGTTAAATGTGATGGTGAAGGCTTTCCTCCAACATCGGGTGATTTTTAGCTACCAAAGGTTGCTTGGCCAAACTGCTCAATGCAACAAATAAGAAAGCAGACAAGTAAATCAATATCATTCCTATTTCCATCAAACCAAAACCTCCATCATCTTTCATGGTACCAGGGGTCACCATTAAGAAGAAGTCAATCCAGTGTCCGAAAATGATAATAGGGCAAACAACTTTCAACATCCTTGTGTGTCTCTTCGCCTGTCTTGTCATCAAAAGTAAGAACGGCAAGAAGAAATTAAGGATAAGGTTAATAAAGAAATATCCTACATATGTGTCGCTATGAAGTCTTTCTACAAAGTAGATTGACTCTTCCGGAATGTTGGCATAATAGATCAGTAGGAACTGGGAAAACCAGATATAGGTCCAGAAAATACTGAATCCCCAGATGAATTTACCCAGGTCATGTAGGTGATTTTCATTTACCACTTTTAAATATCCTTTATCCTTAAGCAATACTGCAATGAAAGCAATCAAGGCTAGGCCAGATACCCACCAGCTGGCAAATACATACCATCCAAACATAGTACTGAACCAGTGAGGGTCAATTGACATAACCCAATCCCATGCTGCCATAGAAGATGAGTAAGCAAAGAATACCAGAAATATTGCTGAAATACTTCTTAGTTTAAACCAATGCTTCGTACCTCCTTCTATATCCTCTGCAAAAATCCTTTTCTTCATAAACATGAACATTGCTATCCATACTCCGAAGAATACGATCATTCTTCCATAATAGAACCCAATGTTTAGGTACCAGGATTTTCCCGCTATTATTGGATCATACCTCGGGTCATTCTCGTCAAATAAATATTCATGTGTCCAGTGAAATAAATCATGACCTGAAATGAAAAACATTACCAGCATCAATACTCCCGCTATTGGCAACCAGTTACCGAATGCCAATGGAATTCTTTTCAACCCAGCAGACCATCCGGCCTGGGCGGCATACTGAATCGCTACAAAGAATACTCCGATTATCGCAAGGCCAGTAAAGAATACGTTGTTGATCCAGATATTGGCAAAAAGTCTTTTCAGCCAGGTTGCGGTCTCATGGTGTTCACCTCCCGCAGCTTCTGCTGCATGGCCTGCGTGTTCCGCCACTTCATGTCCGTGATGGCCACCGCTGCTAGCTAAATATGCCCCAGCAATTGCAAACACAACACCTACTATCAAGGTGATGATAAGGTTTTTCTTCGCCTTCCCTGAGAATATATATTTTTCGTCGCTCATAGTCGTAATGTGCTAATTATTGATTTTGAAGGGTTTGAACAAATCTTACTATTTTCCACCTGTCTTCAACACTTACTTGTGAAGCGTGTGCACCCATTCTGCCTTTTCCATGAGTAATTACATGAAAAATATGTCCAGCCGGTTTATCTTTTACCGCTCTCGAATTATATGGAGTAACCCCCTTGAATACCTCTCCTACCAGACCATCTCCTAGACCCGTAGCACCATGACAGTGCTCGCAATATCTATCGAAAAGAATTTTACCTTCTGCAATTACTGATTCTGCAGAATCCAATGGATTAACCAGGCTATAAGACATTTCCAGGCTATCCTTAGGAATTCTATAAGGAAGATACTTACCTCTTCTTACAGTATTCGGCACAGGCTCCCTCATGTTCATTTCATTCGGGTTGTTTGGGTTGGAAGTATAAAACTCAGCGTCCACATCATCCATAGATGTCAACCATCTACCTGCTTCCTTATCCTTTATCTGGGCAAGTCCTTCATAAGGAATAGAATGATACATCTGTGGAGCGTATTCCAAACCTGGGTTATCGCCTCTTGAAGCACATGAAACCATCACATAACTCAGTGAAAGTGCCAGTACCCAATTTGTATATTTATAAAAATTCATCTTAACGATTTTTCTACTCAAATCAATTATACAAAATTCTTGTTGTTGACTTCAGAAGCCCCTGATGACTCCAAAACGCTTTTTATCTCTGCTTCTGACATACTATTCTTTGCCAGATCAACTGCCATCACATGCTTGTCGTCGGTAATTCTCAAATCAAAAATTCTTGGCTTACCCCAAGGCTTCAGATTACTCACAGTAAAGAAAGTACCCACCATGCCAAATGCTGCCAATAATACTGTTAATTCAAATGTAACCGGAATGAATGCTGGAAATGGAAGGAAGTCCTTACCACCCACAATCATCGGCCAATCCACTGTCATTGTTCCGATTTGCAGTACGAGTGCCAGACATGTACCCGTCAACCCAAATAAGAAAGCCGCTACAGATAGGCGTGATGTTTTATAACCAAGAGCAGCTTCAATGCCGTGTACTGGAAATGGAGAATACACTTCATGTATTTTCACACCACCTTCACGAACACCTTTAATGCCATTGAGCAAAATGTCCTCATCATCATAAACACCCAGCACGAAATTTTTATCGCTTTCCATATTATTTATCTGTTTTTTCTGATGTTGATTTAACTATACTTTTTACCTCCGCCATGTTGATCACTGGGAAGAACTTGGCAAATAAGAAGAAGGCTGTGAAGAAGAAACCGAATGAGAATAGGTAAACTCCGATATCGGCAGCCTTTGGGTAGAACATAGCCCAGCTAGATGGGATATAGTCCCTATGAAGCGATGTAACAATAATTACAAATCGTTCGAACCACATTCCGATATTTACAATGATCGAAATCACGAAGGTGGACGCTATGTTTGTTCTAATTTTCTTAAACCAGAATAACTGTGGAGAAATCACATTACATGTCATCATGGATGCATAAGCCCACCAGTAAGGACCGAAAGCCCTATTGATAAATGCATATTGCTCTGCTTCAACACCCGAATAAGATGCGATGAAGAATTCAGTGATATATGCAACGCCTACAATCGATCCAGTAATCGTAATAATTATATTCATCAGTTCGATATGCTGAACAGTAATATAATCTTCCAGTTTGTACACTTTTCTTGTCACCAACAAAAGCGTCAATACCATAGCAAATCCAGAGAAAATCGCCCCTGCCACAAAGTATGGAGGGAAAATCGTAGTGTGCCATCCTGGTATTACAGAGGTGGCAAAGTCAAAGGATACAATGGTATGTACTGAAAGTACCAGTGGAGTTGCCAGACCGGCAAGTACCAAGGCCACTGTTTCATATCTTGACCATGTTTTTGATGCTCCGTCCCAACCGAAACTCAAGGCACCATATACTGCTTTTCTAACCTTGGTTGTAGCTCTGTCTCTAATCGAAGCAAAATCAGGAATAAGCCCGATATACCAGAAGACCAATGAAACTGAGAAGTAAGTACTGATCGCAAAAACGTCCCACAGAAGTGGTGAGTTAAAGTTTACCCACAGCGAACCAAAAGTGTTTGGTAGTGGCAATGCCCAATATGCACCCAGCCATGGACGACCCATGTGAAGTATCGGAAACATAGCAGCACAGATTACAGCGAAAATCGTCATCGCTTCAGCTGCTCTATTGATAGCCATTCTCCATCTTTGTCTAAACAAAAGAAGGATCGCCGAAATAAGTGTACCTGCGTGACCAATACCAACCCACCATACGAAGTTGGTGATGTCCCATGCCCAGCCTACTGTTTTGTTTAATCCCCACTCACCTATTCCATGCCACAACAACTTGTACACATAGAATGCGCCGATAGCTAGAACTCCTAGAGAAATAGCCATAGCCAATAGCCATGATTTTGCCGGCTTCTCTTCTACCCTACCACAAATATCATCCGTTATGTCGTGAACAGTTTTACCGCCTGTAACAAGAGGCCGGCGAACTACTGATTCTGCGTGCATAATTTATATTTTTTAAGCGTTAGTTTCTTTGTTTCTAATCTTTGTGAGGTACCAAACATTTGGCTTCACATTTATTTCTTCAAGCATATTGTATGCTCTTTCTTCTTTCACTTCAAGACCATTCTCACCGTCCTCTAGTCTCAACATTTGAGAAATACGGCTCTTAGGATCTTTCATATCTCCGAATACAAGCGCTTCAGAAGGACAAGCAGAAGCACAAGCGGAAGTAATCTCTCCGTCAATAGGTCTTCTTCCTTCTTTCTTAGCCTCTAGTTTTCCATACTGAACTCTCTGCACACAGAAAGAGCATTTTTCCATTACACCTCTTGCCCGAACAGTTACATCTGGGTTCAATACCATTTTACCCAAATCATTGTTCATAGAAGTGTTTTCAGGGAACTGACGATTATCGTGATATTTAAACCAGTTGAATCGACGTACTTTATAAGGACAGTTGTTAGCACAATACCTTGTACCAATACACCTGTTGTATGCCATTTGGTTGATACCTTCAGAGCTATGGTTAGTCGCAGCAACAGGACAAACCGTCTCACAAGGAGCGTTGTTACACTGCTGGCACATCATAGGCTGGAAAGTCACTTCAGGATTATCTGAAGGGATCTCCTTATGTCTGCCCTTTATCTTTTCAGTAAAAGAAAAGTCCTGTGAATCTTCTGCTACATGGCTGTAGTACCTATCTATTCTCAACCATGTCATTTCTCTACGGTTGAGCACCTCTTCTTTACCTACTACAGGCACGTTGTTTTCTGCTTGACAGGACACTGTACATGCGCCACATCCGGTACAAGAATTCATGTCCACAATCATTCCCCAGTGGTGGTTAGGGTACTTATGCCCTTCCCAAAGAGATACGTTACCTGGTTTCTCTTTGCCATGATATGTTGATATCATAGGGAAAGCTCTACCAGCTGATGCGTCTTTTTTGTATTCTGCCAAAGTAGCTTCTTGTACCACATTGCTTCTCTCCATATAAGTATGGTGAGTCTGTGTCTGAGCTACTTGATATGATTCGCCAGTCGCCTCAATGCTCACGCCTGAAGTAATGGCCAATTCCTGAAATCCGTTCTTATAACTAATGAAAGGATATGCGTCTTGTCCAACTCCATTGGCCACTTTTCCTGCGCTTCTTCTACCATATCCTATCGCCAACCCAACTGTACCGGTTGCCTGACCTGGTTGGATCAAAGCTGGAACAGTGACAGTTTGACCATTGGCTGTTAGATTCACCAACTGAGTTGTCATATCTCCAGGTACAATACCTAGTGTTTCTGCCTTACTTGCTGAAATTGTGAGGTAGTTGTCCCAAACAGCTTTTGTCAGCGGATCAGGCATTTCCTGCAACCATGGATTGTTGGCTTGCGATCCGTTACCGATTGCTGTAGTTTGATAAATAACCAGTTCATCGCCAGAGCCGGAAGCCGAATTGCCATAGCTCGGTGCAATCTCAACTGCTTCAGCCGCAGCTTCTTCAGTAGCAGCTACATCATATACACCGTCATGTAAGCATTTGTCCCAGAATTTATCAAAATCACTTTCCTCAGCTTGAGTAGTGAAGTTGCCGGCTTTCCAGTTTTCTTTTATGAAATCAAAATAATTTGATTCGCTTCCAGACCACACTAAGAATGATTGCTGTGCTTGTCTGGTATTAAATAAGTTCGAAATTGTAGGTTGAGTCAGGGAGAATTTTCCGGAAACAGGTTCTGCATCATTCCATGACTCTAGGAAATGATTGTCCGGTGCAATAGCCTTGGTAAGGGAAGCGGTTTCGTCTTTTCTGTCCGAAGTAGAAACAGAGAACTTAGCCTTTTTCAACCCTTCAGCAATCCCCTTGCCTTGAGCATGATCGTATATCGGGTTACAGTTGAAGAATATAACTGCAGAAACATTTCCAGCATTCAGGTCTTTCACAAAGTTGACCATCTTGCTATCATCCCCTTTTCTAGTATTATTAGCTGTGCTGATATCTATGGTGCTGCCATAGTTTCCGAGCAGATTGTTTATTCCATTTACTAGCTCCTGAACAGCAGGATCATTAGATCCAGACACTACTAACGAGCTTCCTTTGCTTGCCCAAAGATCATTGGCAGCTTTAGTCAGGTTCGCAGAATCTTCAACTTTCCCAGCACTTACTGTCACGGCACCAGCTTTCTTGGCAATCGCATTGTACAAGTTTGCTGTGTATGCTCCTTGCTCAGAAGCTTTAATCGGTGTTCTATAGTCAGCGTTTGAACCGGTCAAACTCAGGTTAGACTCAAATGAATACAACCTGGACATTTCCTTTTTCTTGGGACCCAATTTTCTTGTTGTCGCAAACTGCTTGTTGAACAATGAGCTATTCAACCATTCTCCAAGAAAATCAGCATCAAAAGAAACTATTGTTTTTGCTTTACTGAAATCATAAGAAGGAATAACTCTCTTGCCAAAGTTCTTTTCATTGGCACTCAAAATACCGCTGAAAGAAACCTGATCGTATGCAACCTCTTCTACATTTGGATATTTTGCTTTCAGTCCTTCAATTGCCGCTTGAGTAGACGGGCTGAAAATAGAATTGCTAACCAAAGCGATTTTTCCAGTAGCAGCTCCCAAACCAGCAGCTACCGCTTTATCCAAATCATCCCAGCTTACTTCTTTTCCATCCAACTGTGGTGCTATCAAGCGCTCCTTGTCATATAGAGACAAAACAGAAGCCTGTACCTGAGCTGAAGTACCAGAACCGCTTAAAGACGAAAGCTTGTTAGCCTCTATCTTAATAGGTCTACCTTCTCTCGTTTTTACTACGATGCTGCAAAAGTCACTTCCGTTAAGGTAAGTGGAAGCATAGTAGTTTGGTACACCTGGATCTAAATCAACAGGTTTATTCAAATAAGGAATAGCCTTTCTTATAGGTGCTTCACATGAAGCCAGTGAAGCTGCTGCCACACCAAAACCCATAAGCTTAAGAAAATCCCTTCTGTTTGTCCCTTCACCTTCTTCCTTGTCATTTATTGGAAGGTATTCGGCAAACTCTTTGTCAGCATATTTTTCGAATTCAGGATTATTGGTCAATTCCTCTAATCCCTTCCAATATTGCTTCTTGTTATTTTTCATATCTCGTAGCGGTACAAGTATTTCTTTAAAATTAGTAATGGCATTTAGAGCATTCCAGGCCACCTATATCTTCAACCTTCATAGGTTCCTTGCTGGTCTCGCCGTGAAGCTTCACTAATTTATCGTAGTATTCGTTTCCTTTCGTATTTACATCAGTTTCCCTATGACAGTTGATACACCATCCCATTGTCAATGGAGAATATTGATATACCACGTCCATCTCTTCAATAGGACCGTGACAAGTCTGACATTCCAGATCAGCCACATCCACGTGCTGAGAGTGATTGAAATAAGCCAAGTCTGGCAAGTTGTGAATCCTTACCCACTCTATAGGCGTGTTGGTTTCTACTGCCTCATATATCTTTTGAATTTCTTTAGAGTCGGTCTTAATAGATGAGTGACAGTTCATACAAATGTTAGGAGATGGAATGTTAGCATTCTTACTTTTCCTTACACCCGTATGACAATAGTTACAGTCAATTTCGTATTGCCCTGCATGTATCTTATGAGAAAATGCAATTGGCTGTGTTGGTTGATATCCCTGCTGAACTCCCACAGTAAATAATCCGTCAATAGCTGACTTAAGGACAATAGCAGTAAATATAAAAAGTACCACGCCTAAGAAAGCGTTGCTTTTTACAAATCCTTGTAGGTCTGCCTTTTGGTCTACAATTTCCTGATCTTCTTCAGATAGTCCCTCTTTAGCTCCCAGGTACTTTCTAAGTACTCCTATTATTAACCCAAGAACTACCAGGATAAGAACCAGCACTACAACCAGCCCAATCATAATGATTGTCATATATTCGGACGAACCATCGCCCTCGGCAGCAACACTTCCATCAGCGCCTCCAGCTGTGGTAGTTGCAACCACTTCTTTAGCTGACTCAGCTTTTAGATATGCTATAATTGAAAGAATCTCTTCGTCAGCAAAATCAAATGAAGTCATCTGAGTCTTGTTGTATTCTTCATACAATTTCACCGCATATGGATCTCCACTTTGAATGACCTTCTGAGAGTTCTTTACAAAAGCTGTAATCCACTCTACATTTTGTCTTTTATGTACATCTTTCAAAGCAGGTCCAACTACTCTTTCCTGAACAGCGTGACAAACTTTACAATTGGCCTTAAACAATTTCTCACCACTTGCTATTACCGCCTCATCAGATGGGATACCATCGTCTTGTGCGCTTACACTATTTATGTTGATAAATAAGGTGAAAATTAAGGAAAATGTCAGGAGAATTCTTTTAGAAAAAAGTCCTGTTTGGGAATGGAAACAATCTCGTTTTAGCATCAGTATTTAGCTTTCCTTTTTGTAGTGGGTGCAAATGTAGTGTCGGCATGAATTAATTCAAAAACATATTTTTAGGCGATACGTAGTATTGGGGTCAAATGAAGGATAGAATAAGTGCATAGCCCTGTATATCAGATGCTTATGCTGTGATATAGTATTTCAAACTATTATTATTTAGAATAATTATAAATAACTAAAAGATATAGCTTAGATTTTACCTTCCTATAATTATGATTTTAATCATAAAGCGGGTTTTTATTTAATCCCACTTTCTTGCATAAACTTATTCAATTCATAGCAAGTTAAGATTCAATTAATAAGAATTAAACCTGTTCCAATTTTGGGCAAATCATCCAGTCAAGAATTTATCAAACTACACCATTTAAAACCCTTCCTGCTGTATCAATCTTCTTAATACCTAATTTTCTTAGGCATATATTGTATACATAATATTCTTATGTATATTTGCAACATGTATTCTAAAGAACTATTGAAAGGAACGCTGAAAACCATAGTTTTGAAACTTCTTTCAGAAAATGGAAGAATGTATGGTTATGAAATCACGCAAAAGGTGAAAGAACTCACAAACGACAAAATCATATTGACTGAAGGTGCTCTCTATCCAACACTTCACAAGCTTGAAGCTGAAGGCCTGGTAGACACACAAACCGAAAGCGTAGGCAAACGAATAAGAAAATATTATTCCGTCACTGCTATTGGTGATGAAAAAGCAACTTCAATGGCAAATGAATTTGTAGAATTTGTAAAAACAATGCTTATTTTGTTAAACCCTCAGTTAGCCAATAAATAAAAGATGAAAGAACTAAGTCAAACTCAGATCTTATACATAGATAATGACCTCAAATCGAAGGGGTTGGCAGATCATAAAGCAAAAAATGAAATACTTGACCACATCTGTTGCATGGTGGAAATTCAAATGAATGATGGAATACCATTCAACAAAGCCTATGAAAAAAGCCTTGATCATTTTAATGATGATGGCTTTAAAAATTTAAAAAGTGAGCTAAGAAAAAGTGGACAATCCAGAAGCTTTACAAGCACCAAAATCATAACTACAGGTATTGCTGCTTGTGTGTTGATGTTGGTCCTGGTGGTAGAAGCTCAGGATCGCCCCAACATCCACCCAATTGGATCCGGTCATGAAATCACTTCTGACTTTGGAATGAGAATGGAACCTATACAAAAGGTGAAGAAATTTCATCGAGGAATTGATATCAGAGTAAAAGAAGGTACAGTTGTAAAAGCAACAGCAAGTGGCACAGTGATTAATGCAAAAGAGTCTGATGCATATGGAAAATATGTGATTATAATTCACGATAACCATATTCGCACATTATATGCACATCTCTCCAGCTTTAGCGTAAAGGAAGGTCAGAAAGTAAGTAAAGAACAACAGATTGGTCTTTCGGGAAATACAGGAAAGTCTACCGCCCCACATTTGCATTACGAAATCATCGAAAACGGCAACTACGTCAACCCATTAGACTATATCAAAACCAATTAATCATTTTCAATAGCTTATTCCATTGAAACATAGCCTAGCACTTCTTGCCCTTTTGGGTCTAATCACATTCTTGCTATCATTTGATACGGATCGACCTACTGCGCCAACCGAGACTCACCCTAAAGTAGTAAATAAAGATACGAGCGTGGTTTTACAAGACACCACGTTTTTGGGTTTCGAACGACTGTTTCAACAAAACCTGAAAAAAAATGGCTGTCCAGGAGCTGCATTGGTTATAGTTAAGGACACAACTGTGCTAGTCATGAATGGATATGGAGTGCGTGACATCACGACAGAAGATAGTGTTGATGTAAGCACAGCATTCCGAATTGGCAGTGTCTCCAAAGGGTTTGCTGGAATACTAACAGGTATACTCACCCAATCGACTGACCTTGACTGGGAATCTAGGGTCAAAGATGTATTGCCTTCCTTTGCACTGAGTGACTCTCTACAAACTAATAGAATTGAGGTTAGACATCTACTTTCACATACTGTCGGATTACCAAGGCATAGCTACACAAACCTTATTGAGGATGGCAAATCACTTGATGAAATAATTCCAATGCTAAAAGGAGTAAATCTGATATCGAAGGAAGGTAGAATGATGTCCTACCAAAATGTCACTTTCTCCATTATTGAAAAAGTTTCAGAATCTTTTACCAACAAGTCATTTGATAAATTGCTCCGGGAAAAAATATTTGATGCAGCCAATATGCAAAATGCATCTACTTCTTATCAAGACATTCTATCAACATCAAATAGAGCCGAACCACATTACTACAACTCAAGAGACAAAAAATACCATAAGTCCAGAATTACCAGGAAATACTACAACACCATTGCCGCTGGAGGAATAAACGCCTCTATCGAAGACATGGGAAATTGGCTCCAGGTACTTCTGGGGAACACCGAAGTGATCTCGAAAGCTGCTCTAGATAGTGTTTTTACCAGTGAAGTCAATACTTCAAGGAACAGAAAATACTTCAATAGGTGGCCGGGTGTTAAAAAATCCTATTACGCCAAAGGTTGGAGATTGATTGATTTCGGTTCCAGGGAAATTGTTTATCACGGTGGCTATGTCAACCTGTACAGGTCTGAAATTGCAGTGGATAGAGAAAATAGAATAGCAATTTGCGCACTGTTCAATGCTCCAACAAAATATTCAGGAAAAGTAATCCCTACCTTTTTCAACTATTGTGACAGCCTAACCATGAACAATAATCGGGTTTCAAGTACCATTAATTAGTTATACCTTCCTTAATGTTCATCAGAACCGAGAAGGACTCGTTGATGTACTCCTGATTAACCACGATAGTAAATTCGTTTGCCGTTGACACCACCTCAATTACGTTGATACCACGCCAGGCTATCATTTTGAAGAGATAATAGTATAGGCCCAAAACCTCTACGTTAGATGACTTGAGTTTTACCGTAACAGAACACAGATTCATATTTCCGGATATATATTTCTCATCCTCAAAAAGTTCCTCTACCTGTTCCTTGAGGTTTTGGCTCAGGATAAAAGTATGCTCAAACATGCCTTGCTTGAACGAGCAGTAGGCATCTACATTTTTATCAACTTCCTGTAAAAGTTTGGTCTGGTTTTCGGTTAAAGAATGTGAATTCGCATAAGAGCATGTCATCAATCCGGATCTTACAAATATTTCTCCAAAATATCTTCCAATATCCTCTGCTTTTAGCATCACTGCCCCGCTCATTGTTTTTGTGTAACGTTTCAGGGCCATTACAATGGCTCCCTCGTTAACCTCCTTCATTAAAGCTTCCTCGATTGAAGGTTTGATAAGCCTAGCTAGGGAAGAAAGATTAATCAATCCATCTTGCATAGCCTCTTCTACAAAGGGCAATTTTTTTACTTCGAATTCAACTACCTCGGCAATTGTCCTCATAATATGGTTAGTGTTAATTATTTAACAATTTATTCATAGTTTGTTTAATTCCCATAGTTTCTTTCGAAATAAATAGCCCAAAGTTAATTTTGATAATTCAAAACAAACATTATGCTCAAAACCCCATTTTATTACTATGATCTGGGCCTGTTAAACAATACGCTCAGCTCGTTAAATGATGCCATTTCAGGCAAGAATTATAACGTTCATTATGCCATTAAAGCAAATGCCGAAGAACGCGTATTGTCTTTGATAAAGGACTATGGATTAGGAGCCGACTGTGTCAGTGGTAACGAAGTTCAGCGTGCACTAGATATCGGTTTTGAGGCGAACGAAATCGTGTTAGCTGGTGTAGGAAAGACTGATGATGAACTTGAGTTGGCCATTGGTAACAATATCCACAGCATCAATTGTGAATCTATCGAAGAATTAGAGGTAATAAACCAGGTTGCTGGCAACTTAAATTCTAAGGCTAAGATCGCTTTCAGGCTCAATCCAAATATTGACGCCCAAACACACAGGCATATAACCACTGGATTGAACGAAAACAAGTTTGGGATTCCTGTGGCAGACCTTGGAATAGCGGTTGACGAACTCGAGAAATTTGAAAACATCAAGCTTACGGGCGTTCACTTTCATATTGGATCTCAAATATTGAGTCTAAATCCATATGCGAAGTTATCCTATGCCGTGAATGAAGTTAACTCATTTTTGGAATCAAGAAATATAGAAATAGAGCACCTAAACCTAGGAGGTGGCCTGGGTATTAATTATAATAACCCGGATGAACAGCCAATACCTAACTTTGAAGAGTACTTTAAAGTTTTTGATAAATTTCTACACCCTAAGCCTAATCAAACTGTTCATTTCGAACTAGGGAGGTCTATTGTCGGCCAGATGGGTTCATTGATTTCAAAAGTCCTTTATGTAAAAGCAGGCAAGCAATCCAACTTTGCGATCATTGATGCTGGGATGACGGACTTGATTCGCCCTGCCTTGTACAACTCATATCACAGGATTGAAAACATTTCATCCAACGAAGCGACTGAGCCATACAAAGTGGTAGGTCCAATCTGCGAAAGCACAGATACATTTGGTGAGGCTGAGTTGAACAAAACCCAAAGAGGTGATCTACTTATGATTCGCTCAGCAGGCGCTTACGGCCAGGTGCTGAGCTCCAATTACAACCTAAGAGATCGAGCTGAAAGTGTTTACTCAGACGAGGTGAAATTTGACTCAATCGTTAAGGAAAAAAGAGGAGCTGAAAAACCTTCTGAAAAAGAAGTTGCTGTATAGTTCTCAGTTTCCTTCTGTATTTGCAAAGTAAATTGCACTATTAAGGGAACTGTCTCAGAAAATATATTAATTAATCTCGAGACTAAAGCGAAATTTACATCCAGGCTAAACATCATCCGAAAGTCAGGTTTTACACCTCAATAAATTTATCCTCTAATTATTTAATGCTTACATTTGCGCCCTGATTTTATCACTAAACAGTGCGTCATGGTATATCATTGTTTATCAGTCAATTGTATATTTATTTTTAGAAATAAACTAGATATAGGAAACATCAGTTCGAAAAATGAGTATTACTTTTTTTAATATATATAATTATTGACCACCACATTAGGGGCAAGTCCTTTAAAAGTTGACATTTAGTTGAGCGAAAAACACACACTATTCAACCAACAATGAACTAAAAAATCAACACTACAGTTTTAGACTTTTAAACGAAAAATGACAATTCGATCCTTACAAAAGATCATTCCGATTTTTATTTTATTGTTAAGCGTAACATCGGGATTACTTCAGGCCCAGAACAATACCAGAATTTGGGGAACTGTAGAAGATTCTGAGACTGGCGAACCCTTACCATTCGTCAACATTTCATTTGATGGAACTACACTTGGAACCGTTTCCAGTAGTGAAGGCAAATTTTATCTTGACATGGAAGGCGCAACACCAAACCTCAAGGCATCCTTCATTGGGTACGAAACGCAAATAATTACGATTAAAGTTGGGCAATCTCAGAAAGTTGCATTCAAACTAAAAGAAGCAAGCGTTCAGCTGGAGAACGTGACGGTAAAAGGGAAAAAACTCAAATACCGAAACAAAGGCAACCCTGCTGTAGCATTGATGAAAAAGGTGATTGAGCACCGTGATGAAAACAGAACGGAGAACCTTGATTTTGTTGAATATGATAAATATGAAAAGGTAGAATTCGATTTCAACAACATTACCGAGAAATTCAAGAACAAGAGAATAATGAAGCCATTTCAGATGGTCTTCGACTATGTTGATACTTCGGAAGTAAACGGAAAAACCTATCTACCTATTTTCATAAGGGAGACAAGTTCCAAGGTCTACTACAGGAAAGACCCTAGAAAAGAAATAGAATACAGGAAAGGTCAGAAAATGACAGGATTCCATGATTACCTGAATAATCAGGGTATATCCATGTTGATAGATAAGATGTATCAGGAGGTTGACATCTATGACAACAACATCAATGTACTAACTCAAAAATTTGTAAGTCCTATCTCAGGACTGGCACCAGTTACCTATAAATATTACATTGCCGACACCTTATTTATTGAAGGTGAAAAGCTTTACAAACTGGCTTTTCAACCCAGGAACGAAAACAACCTGGCTTTTGTAGGAAACCTTTTCATCACCACTGATTCAGCTTATGCAGTAAAGAAGGTATCCATGAGGATATCTAAAAAAATTAACCTGAATTATGTCAACGACCTATTTATAGATCAGGAGTTTGAAAAAACTGAATATGGTTCGTATATCATCAAAGTGGATAAAATTAGTATTGATTTTGACATACCGGGTAAGATGGATATGTACGGCAAACGTACCGTTTCCTTTAAGGATCGGATATTCAATACGCCTCAGCCCGATGAAATCTACGCAGATTTACAAAACGTTATTGAAGAACCCGACCTTGACAAAAAGACTGATGAATTCTGGAAAGATGCTCGACACATGGAGTTATCAAAATCTGAGAAAGGCGTGTACAAAATGGTGGAGGAAGTCAAAGAACTACCTGCATTTAAACGAATGATGGACATCCTTTTCCTCGTAGCTGTTGGGTATAAAGATTTTGGTCCCTTCTCAGTTGGGCCTGTCAATACATTCTACAGCTGGAACGATGTTGAAGGTTTTAGGGTACGCCTTGGTGGACAGACTAACAACAAGTTTAGTGAGAAGTTCCAGGTGAAGGCATACGGAGCTTATGCCTGGAGGGACAAAGAATGGAAGTACTCCACCGAGTTTTTCTATTACAGAAATAAAAATCCTTTGGATGCATTCAAATTTACTTATCAGAATGAAATCCGAAACCCAGGCGAAGAACTTATGTTCGTTCAGGAGGACAACTTCTTATTATCCTTCAAGCGTGGCGTAAACAATAAGCAGATTTATAATAAGAATTATCAGTTTGAATACATGAAACAACTCAAACATGGTATTTCTTATACCGTTGGAGTTAAGAAACTTGATATGACGCCTGGAGGCATTCTTAGTTTCGCTCCTGGTACGCGCCCAATACAGCATGAGCTGGACTTCACTCCAAAGGCACAGCGGGAAGCTGAGGTACTGAAAACCGCAGAGGTCAATCTCTCCCTGAGAATTGCACCAAACGAGCAATACTACGAGGGAATACAGTTTAGAGTACCTATTTACAACAAACACCCGATATTTACCATGCGATATGATAAGGGCTTCAAGGGTGTTTTTGATAGTCCATACTCATACGACAAGGTATCATTGGGTATATTCAAGCGTACTTACGTGCCCCCATTTGGGTATTTTGATACTGAACTGGAGGGTAACAAGATCTGGGGACAGGTTCCATATGCTTTGCTAAACGTGCCTCGAGCAAACCAAACTTATTCTTATCAAATCAGGTCTTATAACCTTATGAATTTCCTTGAGTTTGTCAGCGACAGATTTGTGAGCCTACAATATGCCCACTATTTCAATGGGTATTTCTTAAACAAAGTGCCCTTGCTCAAAAAACTAAAGTGGAGATCGGTTGTCACTTTCAAAGGATTGATGGGAAGCGTGAGCGATTTGAATAATCCATCGCTTCATCCTGAATTGCCGGGATATCCAATTGACGAAAACGGAAACCCGGTTACTTCGGCATTAGACCACTATTTGGAAACAAGTATTGGTATTGGAAATATTTTCAAAATTTTCAGGGTTGATCTGGTGAAGAGATGGACCCAATTGGATCAGGAAGGAATAGCTTCTGGATATAACATCAGGGGTAGATTCAAAATAGAATTCTAATTTTGCTAAAAGTATTATTTTTGCGCAACTACGTCCCACAAAATGCTTAAAAAATACGGCCAACCACTGGTGTACAAACTGATTAATCCACTGATTAATCTTTTGATAAAACTGAAAGTATCTCCTAATACCATTACGACGATCGGTCTGATTATCAATGTGGGGGCTGCAGTAGTTTTTATTGTAGGTGCGGAAACGGCTGAAAGAAGCGATTTAAGCTATGTTGGTTGGGCTGGTGCTCTTATATTATTTGGTGGCTTGTTTGACATGATAGATGGGCGATTGGCCCGTATTGGAAATATGTCTTCTACTTATGGAGCGCTTTATGATTCAGTACTGGATAGATGGAGTGAGATTGTCATGTTTTTTGGAGTTGCTTACTTCCTGATTTCTCATGATTACTTCCTGAGTTCAATGTTCGTTTTTTTCGCACTAACGGGTTCAGTAATGGTAAGCTATACGAGAGCCAGAGCAGAAGGACTTGGAATAGATTGCAGCGTTGGGGTGATGCAAAGACCAGAGCGTGTAATTATAGTTGGAGTGTCCTCAACGTTGTGTGGAATAATTTCAGATAAAATTGGAGGAGACTATAAATTTTACTCTGAAACTCTAAATATGGTCGTGTTTGAAACCATATCTATCATGACCACCCCGATTTTGATTGTGGCGATATTGGCTAACTATACAGCAATAGAACGGTTGGGTCACAGCAGAAAGGTTTTAAAAGAAAAAGAAGGCTAAGGAACTAATGAGAACATTTTTTTTATCTGTTTTTTTTCTGATTGTGATTAAATCAAATGGCCAGTATGCCAATGGTCATCCACCATCAAATGACAAGAATGCCGTTCATAAAAGGCATACCTACCCTACTCCACCAAGAACCAACAATTCCTTGTTCTACATACAACGCTCAAACAACGCCAGCGCAATTGTATACGATGGTAATAGGGACCAATATGGAAACCTGGACAAGGAGAACCCGGTACATGTCTACTGGCTAAGCTATAGTCAGGACAGCACCATGAATGAACTCAATTATATACAGCGTAAGCTTGCTTATGGCGTTCATATATCAGAAACCAGTAAGAAAGACGAATTCGATATTTCACTGGTGTCTTACAAGAGAAAGAAGATTCGCATATTCAAAAACCAAGAAGGAGAAATGCAGGCCAATATGATGATCAGTGGGGAAATGGCGCGGTTTAGAAATGTATACGTAGAGATTACCAAAAACCTTTTTATTCCCGAAATTGCTTATGTTGAAGTTTTTGGAGAGGATCTAATTACAGGAAAAGAAGTCTACGAAAAAATCATTCCTTAAAAATCAATTTTAATTCTGATGAATCTCAGGCTCATAAAAGCAATGAAGCCCAGAGTTTATTAGTTTTGCAGAAAAATAAATAATGGGAAAACTTTTTGTATCAAACAAGAATGAATCGGCCAGGATGTTTAAAAGTGACTACCTGGAATTCTTTTCTAAGGTTCACTTCACCACTCCTTTATATTTTTTCCTTCCTGCAATAGGTTATTTTGTCTATTTGGGACTGGCTGAAAGAGAATATTCCATTGGTTTATTTTTTGGTTTGGTTTTGGCTGGTTTTGTACTTTGGACGATTTCTGAATACTTGCTCCATAGGTTTCTGTTTCACTACCATCCAAAGTCAGAATTGGGAAAAAGATTTTTCTTCATCATTCATGGCGTTCACCATGATTATCCAAATGATGCTAAAAGGTTGGTATTGCCACCGGCACTAAGCCTGCCACTTGCTACCATGTTTTATTTCATCTTCAAGTACACAATTGGAGACTATTATCTTCCTCCATTTTTTGCTGCCTTCCTATTGGGCTATTTAGTTTATGACTTGGGGCATTACGCAATGCACCACTTCAAGCTAAAAGGAAAGTTTTGGGGAGCAATTAAAGATCATCACATGCGCCACCATTATGTTGATCCCGAAAATGGATTTGGTGTTAGCTCTCCGCTTTGGGATGTCATTTTCCGATCAGGATATGAGGACAGCACAGAAGTGAAAGAGCCTTCCAGGGACTGAAAAGAAACTTTTTTCGATCAAAGAATTTATACTTTGCCAGCTAGTTGGCGAACAAGTACCCCAATTTTGGTTTTCATCAGGTAGCGTTCAAATATCCAGATACCAGCAATGGAACACATGGCTCCTAAAATGACATCCAATATATAATGGTGAGAAGTGTACACCGCAGCAAACCAAATACCCAGCACGAAAACTCCGAAGAATACCACAACTGCCCAGTGAACTTTTTTCTTTATTCCATAAAAGAACACCACAACAGGGTAGGCACTGTGCAGAGAGGGCATAGCAGCAAATACATTAGACCCTTTGGAATACAAATCTTGAAATGTTGTTGAACCAAAAAATTCATCAAACTTGAGTAGACCTGCAACATTCCCAGGAGTATTGAGATACAGCTCAAAGCCATATAGTTGTACATACCATGGTGGTGCCGCCGGATACGTGTAGTAAATAATCCAACCTAGTACATTCACAGTAAAGAATGCCGCTGAAAACTGCACGAAGATCAACTTATCGGTGAACCATAAATATAGACCGAAGATCAAAGGAATAGGCATCCAGTTGATATAAAATGAACCTGAAAGCACATCCAGGAATGTTGTACTATTGGCAAGAAAGTACTCATTTGGAGTTAATATCCCATTAGGAGTATTTATGCCAAAAAGATATTTTTCCAAATTATAGGGCTGCTCAATGTGTACGTTAGCAAACCAATAGTTCGGATATCCCTTCATTGAGTCGAAAATGATACCGTATACAAAGAATATTGAAAAACCGAGAACTAACCTTCTTGTGGCCGGATGAGCAAAGTAGCATACTAGGCAAAAAAGCAGGAAATATCCATGATCCGGCCTGTACCCAGAAAGAAAAAATTCAACCAGCAAATAGAGGATTGAGGCTATAGTTGCTCTAAGCAACGACTTCTTATCAAACCTTTGAAAATCACCGCTTAATTGTCCATTTTCCATACACACATTTAAGTGCGCAAAATTATAAAACGGCTTCAATTACCAATGAATTATCACCTTTTTATTGTAGGGAAATAATAGAAATTTGAAGATATAAATATGAATAAACAAGGGCTTAACATATCTTTGTTAGGCTCACTATGGAGCCACAAACTCAAATTACAAAAAGGCTTAATGATCGACATTCGAAAGGTAGTGGGTAAAAAAGAACTCAAAGTATTTATCGATTTCCCTCACGATTTGTATCAGGACGACCCTAACTATGTTCCTGAATTGTACCTTGCTCAAAAGGACCTATTAAACAAGCAGAAGCATCCCTTCTTTGATCACTCTGAAGCTGATTTCTTTCTTGCATATAAAGACGGTCAGATAGTAGGCAGAATTGCGGCTATCAAGAACAACAATTACATCAACTATACAGAAGATCAATCCGGTTTTTTTGGTTTTTTTGATGTGATCAATGATTACCACGTTGCGGAAGCCTTACTCAATAAGGCGATCGATTGGATACAGTCCAATGGATTGACCAGCGTCATAGGCCCTACAAACTATTCTACAAACGAGACTTGTGGTGTATTGATTGAAGGCTATGAAAGCCCTCCGACGGTCATGATGCCCTACAACAAACCATATTATTCAGAGTTTTATGAAAAATTCGGGTTCAAAACTGAAATGAACCTATTGTCTTATAAAATCAACACGGCAGATGTGCCTGAAAAACTCCTGCGCTTATCAGGAAAAATCCTCGAAAGACTGAACATCAAGGGAATCACAATCAGGAAAATCAATCTTAAAAAATTCAAGCAGGAGATTGACGATATTTTTGATGTCTATAACTCGGCATGGGAGAAAAACTGGGGTTTTGTTCCTATGACCAGAGAGGAGTTTAGACATGCGGCTAAAGATATGAAATCAGTGGTTGATCCCGATTTTGTATTAATTGCTGAGCATGAAGGTAAATTCATAGGATTTACTCTTACTATACCCGACATGAACATACCACTCAAGCAGCTTCGTAGGGGCCGCCTACTTCCATTCGGGCTATTTAAATTGATTTACTATAAGAATAAAATAGATAGGGTCAGGATCGTGACACTTGGAGTAATTGAGAAATTTAGAAACCTGGGAATTGATGCCTATTTCTACATGAAAGCTTTTGAAGAAGCTAAAAACAAGAACATGGAATTTGGCGAAGCTTCCTGGATATTAGAGGAAAATCCAGCAATGAACAAGGCCTTAGTGAATATTAATGGCAAGGTGTACAAACGACATAGGTTGTATAAAAAGGCTATATAGTAGTCTGAGTATTGGTCATCACCCATTATAGGGAGAGGATCGTTTTTTATTGTGAATTTTATAAAAGAAAGCATTAAATTTGCTACTTTTCAATGCATAGTAGGATTAAATTCCTATTTTCACTGATTACTTGGCCTTCTTTTAGATATAAAAAAAATCTTTAATGAGTGTTTTAAAAGAGAGACTTTCAAAATTTACCCTGGCGACAGAAGTTAGGAAGCGTGGACTCTATCCTTACTTTAGAGAGATAGGATCGAATCAGGACACAGAGGTAACCATAGATGGCAGACAGATCTTAATGTTTGGTTCTAATAGCTATCTGGGATTGACTAATCACCCAAAAGTAAAAGAGGCAGCACAAATAGCTATCGACAAATACGGCACTGGCTGTGCAGGATCAAGGTTCCTAAATGGTACTTTGGACTTGCACGTGCAGTTAGAAGAAAACCTGGCAGAATTCTTCGGCAAAGAAGCAGCTTTGGTTTTCAGTACTGGCTTTCAAGCTAACCTTGGAGTAATTTCTTGCCTATCTGGCAGAAACGATTACATACTTATAGATGAATTGGATCATGCATCAATTATTGATGGCAGCAGACTTTCATTCTCCAAAGTGATCAAATTTAAACACAACGATATGAACTCCCTAGAAAGACAGTTGATGTCACTTCCAGAGGATTCTATAAAACTCATCGTTGTGGATGGTATATTCAGCATGGAAGGTGACATAGTCAACCTGCCAGACATGGTGAAAATTGCCAAGAAATATGGCGCCACAACTATTGTAGACGATGCGCACGCTGTAGGTGTGATTGGCGAAAAAGGATCTGGTACTGCATCTCACTTTGACTTAACAGACGATGTAGATTTTATCGTCGGTACATTTAGCAAGTCTTTGGCGTCATTAGGAGGCTTTGTTGTCGGTGACAAGCAGGCTATCGAATACATGAAGCACAATGCACGTTCATTGATGTTTAGTGCCAGTATACCGCCAGCATCAGCTGCGAGTGCACTGGCTGCATTAGACATCATAAAAACGCAACCTGAAATAATCGACAAACTTTGGGACAATACAAACTACGCTATGAAAAGCCTGATGGATTTAGGTTTTGATATCGGCGAAGCAGAATCCCCAATTATTCCGATATATATAAGAGATGACGAAAAGACCTTTTTGATTACCAAATTATTGTATGATGAAGGGGTATTCGTAAATCCGGTGATATCACCGGCCGTTAAGAGTGATTCTTCTTTATTGAGGTTCTCGTTGATGGCAACCCATTCTCGCGAGCAAATTGACTATGCTTTCGACAAGTTGGAAAAGGCCAGGAAAATAGCCGGAATAGAAAAATACAAAAATGGGCACTCCGTGAAGCATGCGGATCTGGTTCATAACAAAATTTGATCTTACAATACATATTATAATATTTCAAAGCCTGAGTTTCAGGCTTTGTTGTTGAATAGCCCTAACCTTTTTCTTCCCACAAACCAGCAATGAACATACTTATCACAGGAGCCAGTGGTTTTATTGGTGGTTTTATTGTAGAGGAGGCCCTGGAAAAAGACATGACTGTATTTGCTGCTGTCAGAAAAACCAGCAATAAGCAATACCTGACTAATCCTCGGATCAATTTCGTTGAAATCAACTTTGGTGATAAAGAGAATTTGACCCAGCAGCTGGTTCAATTTAGAAAGGATCAAGGCGAAATCGATTATGTGATACACAATGCGGGTGTCACTAAAGTGCTATCTCCATCAGAATATGAAAGGGTCAATTTTCAGTTCACACAAAATTTTGTTGAGGCAATAAAAGAATCAGGTCATTCACTGACAAAGTTTGTTTATATCAGCAGTATGGCTGCCTCAGGTCCGGGGAAGCCGAATACAGATATTCCGATAAAAACTACAGATACAAATTCGCCAGTTACAGAATATGGCAGAAGCAAGTTGAGAACTGAGGAGTACCTCCAATCCACAGAGAATTTTCCTTATATAGTTCTCCGACCTCCTGCTGTATTTGGGCCCAGAGATGCGGACATGTTTAGCTTTTTTCAACTTATTAAAAATAAACTTGAACTTTACATAGGGACCCACACACAATATTTGTCATTCATATATGTGAAGGACTTGGCCGCCGCAATCATACACGCAGCATTGAGCTCTGTTCGGGAAAAAACATATTTTATTTCTGATAATAAAAGCTACACTAATTTGATTTTTAGCTCTGTCATAAAGCACAGGATGGAGAAAAAGACTTTTGTTATTAAATTGCCGCTGTTTTTAGTCAAAATAGTTGCTTTCATATCGGAAAACGTAGGGAAACTGACCAAAACACCGTCACCTCTCAACGTAGACAAGATTAATGAATTAAGGTGTAGTAATTGGCTCTGCGATTCAAGTGAATTTTACAAAGAAACAGGATTTGAAACTCAGTATTCTCTGGAACAGGGGATTCAGGAAACAATTGATTGGTATAAAAAAGAGAATTGGTTATAATTAAATTAAACAGAATTTAAATGTCAACAAAAGCGAATATTCAAGCTCCGACCGGCAAACTTGCCATACTGACTCCAGGTATGGGAGCTGTGTCCACTACTTTCATGGCAGGTGTAATTGCCGTTAGAAAAGGACTTTCAAAACCTATTGGTTCACTCACCCAAATGGGTACCATCAGATTAGGAAAAAGAACAGATGATAGAAACCCTCTCATAAAAGACTTTGTTCCCTTAGCAGGACTTGGAGATGTTGAGTTTGGTGGATGGGATTTGTTCGAAGATAATGCTTACGAAGCTGCTTTGAATGCAGGAGTATTAGACAAAGACCTTTTGAATCAAATCAAAGATGAGCTAGAGCAGATCCAGCCGATGAAGGCTGTTTTTGACAAAGAATACGTTAAAAAACTTGATGGGCCAAATGTGAAAAGTGGTGCCACAAAAATGGAGTTGGCTGAAGCCGTAATGGCGGACATTGAGAACTTCAAAAAAGAAAACGGTTGTGACAGAGCGGTAATGGTTTGGTGTGGATCAACAGAAATCTACATTGAAGAAAGTGATGTGCATGCTTCTATCGAGAGTCTTGAGGAAGGATTGAGAAACAACCATCCAGACATAGCTCCAAGTATGATATACGCCTATGCTGCTGTAAAAACAGGCACTCCTTATGCAAATGGTGCGCCTAACTTGTCTTGTGATGTTGACGGCATGGTAGAGCTGGCTAAAAAGGAAAACTGTCCGATTGCTGGCAAGGACTTCAAGACAGGCCAGACCTTAATGAAGACTATTCTCGCACCTGGCTTCAAAGTAAGATCATTGGGAATTGACGGCTGGTTCTCTACCAACATACTAGGAAACAGAGATGGCGAAGTATTGGATGATCCGGACAACTTTAAGACTAAGGAAGTATCTAAGCTTGGTGTACTGGAAGAAATCCTTGAACCAGAGCTTCACCCTGACCTGTACAACGACCTTTATCACAAAGTAAGGATCAACTACTACCCACCACGTGGTGATGACAAAGAAGGCTGGGACAACATAGACATCAAAGGATGGCTAGGATACAAAATGCAGGTAAAAGTAGACTTCTTATGTAAGGACTCTATTCTTGCTGCACCTCTAGTGCTTGACCTAGCTCTGTTCCTCGACCTGGCCCAAAGAGCTGGAATGAAGGGTGGTATTCAAGAATGGTTGTCATTCTATCTAAAATCGCCACAAGCGAAAAAAGGATTGAAGCCTCAGCACGATATTTTTGTGCAGATGATGAAGCTGAAAAACACATTGAGATACCTTCAAGGAGAAGATCTCATCACAAACTTAGGATTGGATTATTACGATTGATCATTTTCGATGCAAACAATATTCAAAATCCCCGTCATGTGATGGGGATTTTTGTTTTTATAGCTCCCACATAATTATACTACATTTGCCGCAACTATAATTCTAAAACATGCGCAGTTTTTATGTTTTCATGTCTACCGGTTTCGGTAGTGGCTACTCACCTATCGCACCGGGAACCGCAGGCTCAATTGTGGGATGCATTATGTTTTACTTCTTTCATGCTTTTTTCCCTGATTTCTTTCCAGGATTTGGGATGAACTCCGTCTATTTCATAGTACTCACCTTGGTGTTTCTAATTATTGGAGTAAAAGCCAGCCATGCACTAGAACCTGAATGGGGTGAAGATCCTCAAAAAATTGTCATTGATGAAATTGTAGGTGTTTGGGTTACACTGCTATTCATTCCTTATTCTGACCTCAACTTACTTCTAGCTTTGGTACTTTTCAGAGTTTTTGATATTTGGAAACCGCTTGGGATAAGAAAATTCGAGAAAATGAAAAATGGCTGGGGCGTGATGATGGACGATGTAGTGGCTGGGGTGTATGCCAATATTTGCCTTCAAGTCTACATTTGGCTGACCTGAAATGGAAACTAAAGAAAAGCCTGAATCCAACAAGCCCTCAACTGTTGCTTCATTCTTTCGGTACAATGTATCGGCTCTACTCGCGACCGCTGGTGATTTTCTTACCCTTATTTTATTAACAGAACTTGCCGGGCTCTGGTATGTGTTATCTACAAGTATCGGAGCATTTGTTGGGGCGCTAATTGCCTTCTCTTTAGGTAGAAATTGGGCATTTGTATCTAAGGAGGAGAAAAAAAGAATTCAAATTATCAGGTACACCATTGTAGCTGCAGGAAGCCTAATCCTAAATACTGCCGGTGTTTATTTCTTTACCGATACACTCGGTTTTGATTATATTATTTCAAAAGTCATAACTGCAGTAATAGTAGCGATAGCCTTCAACTATCCGCTCAGCAAATTCTACATCTTCCGATAATCACTTATTGAGGCGAATAGATAATGAAAGCCCTGCATAGTCGCCAAGCAAGAGTGGCTGCCAACTCAGAACAGGATCTTCCTTTTTCTTTTTTCTATGAAAATGAGGAATGATATAACCTACGAAAGCTCCAACCGCATAACCTGCCATCACATCCGTTGGAAAATGCCTGCCGGCCAGCACCCGTAGATAGGCAGTTGTTGCGGGAATTAATACAGCACCACCCCACATTATGGCCTTAAGGCCTTTTTTCATATTTGGGTGATAGTCGGAAACTACCTTGGCCATGAAAAAAGTAAAGGCCGCAGTATGGCTTGTATGACCGGAAAAGAAAGATCGCTTTGTGTCTAACTTGAATTTTTTCTCCAATGGAGTATCTGGATTGTAAGCAAACGGCCTAGGCCTCCTGACGATATTTTTTGATAAATTGGTCAACCCAAAAGTAGTTGACATCACTTCTAGAGACATAGCTACCAGTGGCCAAATATCTTCTTTTGTGTGATGATTGGACACAAAGTAAATTGGTAATAGGGTAATTGATGTTCTAAAAAAGTCACTATAAGAGGCTGCTTTATTCGAAGTGTTGTAAACCGCCGACCGGTCAAAGGATGAAATACCATTTACATCCAGCTGATTAACGTCAGCCAAATTCAAAAACTTTTCATTGTTGGCAGCTTGCGCAATGAATCCAGCAGTCATGGTTCCTAATCCCGTAAGTATAAATGGAATTTCATGCTTAAAACTTAATTCATAAGGACGAGGTTCGGCGTGGTGACCGTTGATGCAAATTTCACAATCATCACCAGATTTCTGAGCTGATAGTTTAGTCAGAAAACAAATTAAGAGCGTAAGCGCACAAAGTAATTTACGTAGGCTAGATGGCATTCAATGTTGTTAGGTAAGATTTAAAGAACGGCTTGCGCAAGATTCAGGTATATAGTGATTTAAATATTTTGATATTGTCTTCAGAACCTGAAATGATCATGACATCATCTTCAAGTATTTGAGTCTCTGGCGAGGGATTGAAAACAAACCCTTTCTGAGGATCTTTAAATCCAACCACAGTAATGCCTGTTTTGTTTCTGATGTCAAGCTCCTTGACCGACTTACCTTTATATTCAGACTTGAATGAAGCATATATGATTTCTTCCAACTTCAACTCTGTGTTGCCCTCGCCAGCCAAAAGGTCCAAAAATTCTATCACAAATGGCTTGGTGATTAACTGGGCCATATGCGTTCCTCCTACGGCATCAGGCATTATCACCTTTGTTGCACCAGCTCTATAAAGCTTCTTCTCGGAGTTTTCCTGTGAGGCCCTGGCTACTATGGTCAAATTGGGATTTAGTTCGTTTGCCGTCAAAGTTATGAATACATTTAGTGCATCGTTGGGCAAAGTAGTAATCAATGCATTGGCTTTTTCAATCCCTGCTTCTATCAAGGTCTCATCATGCGTGGCATCACCAATCACAACCTGATATCTTTTGGATTCCTCAAAAGAGGCCAAGACGTCTTCTCTATGCTCTACCAGGATAAATTGACGTCCCGTATCGTAAAGCTCCTGACAAGCCTTTTTTCCATTTCTTCCGAATCCACAAACAATAATATGATCTTTCATTTTACGTACTTCTTTGGTTGAGAGAAAACTTTTAAATACGGAATTTAATTTACCCTCAAATAAGTAGGTGGTCATCACTGACGCCACGTAGGCAAATATCCCAAGATTAAATATGATATAAAAACTCGTAAAGAGTCGCCCATCTTCACTTAGTGGATTTACTTCGTTAAACCCGACTGTTGAAAAGGTAATTACGGTCATGTAGAATGCCTGCACCAGACCATAATCCTCGATGGACATAAAGCCTGTTATTCCAACTATCAGACTCAACAGCAGCAGCAAAACAGCGCTAACAAAACTTCTAATCTCCTTATTCAACATTTTTTTAAAAGTAGTAATTGTTTGCCACATTCATCACAAGAAATTGGCAGTAGTAAAGAAATTTATGTTTTAAAAAGGACGACCAATAGAGTCTCCAAAGCCCATGCCTTCAGAATCAGAAGACCTTTGCCTATACTCTCTTTTTGGTTTAGGTGGAACCGGTTTATCCCGGAAAGGAATGTGATATAAAAAATAGTAATTGAAACCAGCAACGCTGCTCTTATCTCCGCGACCAAATCCGGGAATATTCCTAGGATTTAGTTCTCCGTATCCTGTCATTTTTTTTGCCATTTTGTATCTAATGGTATATCCGAAATAGAGCCGCTCGAAAACCTTTACTTTCATGCCCATATTCAATTCAAACCAACGAGCAGATACCCCCTTGTTTTCAAAGTTTAGAGTTTTATCTCCCCATTTTTCAAAAGAGTCGATATAACTTATGTCGTCCCTAAATGAGGATCTGGCATATCTAAATCCTAAAAAGAAAAAGTTTCGGTTTGGGTTATATGGCATCATGTTCACCTGAATACCGGTTCTGAAATAATTGCCACTGTTGCTGTAATTGAAATTGTCATTCGAAATCGAATTGGATTCCCGTCCCAAATCAAGGACAAAAAAGTAGCGATCAAAATCAATATCTGCTTGTCCTTCAAACTGATAAAACCCAGGAGATGATAAGCTACGAGCTATTCCCAGGCCTTCTATTCCTACGTTCACCGCAGAAGGTTTGAAATCAGCTTCCCTTTTCTCCTTATCCGATTTTTTGTCTTCCTTCTCACCTTTTTTATTCTTGCCCTTTTCTGCCTCCTCATCAGTGGTCTGCACAGGCTGCTCCACGCCAGGAACAGTCTCCTGAGACCATGCCAAATGGCAGATATAAATCAGTATGATGCTAAAAATAAATTTCAAGGTTATCGGGAAAACTTTGATCTAAAAAATCATTCACAACTGCAACAGAATCGAAATCATGTTGCTTAATTTCTATTCCAGAAAAATTAAGTAGAGGCCCGCATTCCTCCGACAATACAGAAATACTCCGATCGTACCCCACCTCCAAGCAATAAATATCAGGAAACTCATAAAATAGAAATTTGACGGCATTGAGGTCAGGGCTTAGTGCCAAATCATATTGCGCCAGTAAACTATCCTCGTACAACGGGTCGTCTACTCCTTCAGCTTTTATCGAGTCAAAATCGAACTGGCGTAATGTCGAATCAGCACTATTATAGAGTTTTATTCCAAGAGAACTGGCGGTAGTTTCATTACGACAATCAGGAATATTATTGCAACTATCGAGCACAAAAACCAAGGCCAACAACGGAAGAAGTAATCGTAAATTCGCTACACACATTTGCAACTAATATTATTGGCGAAGATACCTATATATATCCAAAAGATTTCCAGCGACACAATAGAAGTAGTCACCGGACCTGCATACACTTCTATAGTTAGATTTGGGCAGTTCCAAAGCCCTTTGCCCACCTTTATATATCTCTTGGACTAAATATTCTCCGCCATTCTGCCAACCAAAATATTCATCTTTGAAATCAAGCCGATCCACTCCAGTCACATCCATTTTTTTGATGAAGCTTCCTAGATTATCAAACATGAGTATCCCTGAAACTTTATCAACCACAAACAACCTATTCTGATATTCCTTAATGAAGGTAATATCATGATTTTTCTCATCCAGGTATTGAAAGAAAGGTTGTTCGGTCAGAAGGTCAAATGATTTTCTCTCTAACAATTTCAACATGAAATCCCCTTCATCCACTATCCAAAGGTTTTGTTCAAAATTCAGGCTTGCGGCACTCACAAACCCAAGCCCTTTTGTCTCCAACTCATATCGCACAGTCTCGGTATAGAAGCGATTCAGGATAACCAGCTCCTGAAATATGCTATAAAAAAGTACCGGTTTGAATGAAGACCAGGATTCAATACTAGTCACTGGACCATTCTTCTGATGGGAATGCCGTAGTAGAATTTTGCCAGTTGTGTCGATTTTGAGAACATCTCCATTGTGTAAGGATGCAAGTAGCCCAGAATTATTAGGTGCAAGCTTATCAATACCTGTAATTTGCCTACTATGAACAAGCTGCCATTCTTGTGCAAGCCCATTCTTAATAGCCAAACAGCTAATCAATAAAACTAGGAGAGGTTTCATTGCTTAATCGAACGACTTCAACTCCAATATATTTCCATCAAATACGGCATAGTTGCTCTGGGTCACCCATTCTCCTAGGTTTATGTACCTGCCAGACTCGCCAACTGCCACATCGATTAACAGGTGTCTGTGTCCGAAAATATAGAAGTCAGAGCGTTCTTCCGGATCTATTTCTTTGCAATAAGTAAGAATCCATTCGTTCTCCTCATCAAACCCTCCATCGGATTCGCTAGTATGAGCCCTGCTTTGCCTTGACCATGCCTTAGCTATACCCATCCCCACGTTTGGATGTAGCCATTGGAACATCCACTGACATAGACTATTGGCAAATACTTTTTTGAGAATTTTGTATGTTCTGTCGCCAGGCCCCAAACCATCACCGTGTCCAATATGAAAGTTCTTTCCATTAATATTCCAGTTGGTTGGTTGTCTGATGATGGCAACATTTAGGTGTGTAGGGAAATACTCGTACATCCACATGTCGTGATTACCGGTATAGAAAATGAACTCAATCCCTTCATCTGAAAGTTCTGCGACTTTACCCAAAAATCGAATGAATCCCTTAGGAACGGAATATTTGTATTCAAACCAAAAATCGAAAATATCACCAACAAGAAATACAGCCTGGGCATCAGATTTGATACTATCAAGCCAATCAACAATTTTGGTTTCTCTAATCAGACTTTCTTCGTCATTTGGAGCACCCAAATGAAAATCACTGGCAAAATAAACTTTCTTCCCGTCCTTTAGTTCAGAGAAGTCTGTTTTCATTGGCTTGGTTTAGTGTTGGCTTGTATGGATTGGGAATGGATCAGTCTTCCTTTTCGACTTCCTCGATTTTTTCGTCAACTGCTGCTGCTCCAATCTCTTCTTCGGATTCCACCTCGGCCTGAATGGTAGACTTCAGCTCCTCAATATCCTCACCTTTTGCTTCCTCCTTCTCTTCCTTTTTATCTTGACCATTGGTAAAGGCTTCATAATTCGTTTCCTTCTCAAATGGCCTCTTGCCTATCAGTTTTTCAAGGTCGCTTTGGAATATTATCTCTTTCTCAAGCAATTCTTTAGCAAGAATTTCCAACTCAGCCTTTTTGCTTATCAAAAGTTCCTTAGTACGTTCGTAGGCTTGATCAATAATCTTCTTGGCTTCTTTGTCTATTTTTTCTGCAGTGGCCTCAGAATATGGTTTATTGAAGTTATATTCAGATTGCTTCGAATCGTAATATGACACATTCCCGATTTGATCGTTCATTCCATAAACGGTCACAATACTGTAAGCCATTTTAGTAATACGCTCCAAATCACTCAACGCACCAGTTGATATTTTTCCGAAAATTATTTCTTCAGCTGCTCTTCCTCCGAGTGCCATACACATCTCATCAAGCAGTTGCTCCGTTTGATATAGAAACTGCTCTTTAGGTAGATACTGTGCATAACCCAGTGCTGCTGCTCCCCTCGGGACAATACTTACTTTCACCAAAGGATCTGCATGTTCCAGGTACCAGCCAGCCACTGCATGGCCAGCCTCATGATAAGCCACAATCTTCTTTTCTTCGGGAGAAATAATTTTGTTCTTCTTTTCAAGACCTCCTATTACCCTGTCTATGGCATCATGAAAGTCTTGCATCTCAATGGAATTTTTATCCTGTCTTGCTGCAATAAGGGCCGCCTCATTACAAACGTTTGCTATTTCGGCACCAGCAAACCCTGGTGTTTGAGCAGCAAGCTTACGCGAGTCTATTTCTTTAGCCAACTTAAGCGGCTTCAGGTGAACCTTGAAAATGGCATCTCTACCTACTATATCAGGCTTGTCGATACTAATCTGTCTATCGAACCGGCCTGGCCTCAACAAAGCATTGTCCAGTACGTCTGGTCTGTTTGTTGCTGCTAATATGATCACACCAGAATCAGTTGAAAAGCCATCCATCTCAACCAACAGTGAGTTAAGTGTGTTTTCCCTTTCATCATTTGAGCCTGGCATTTGACCTCTACCTCTAGATCGCCCTATGGCATCAATTTCATCAATAAATACAATACATGGTGCCTTTTCATTGGCTTGTTTGAATAAGTCTCGCACCCTTGCCGCACCTACACCAACAAACATTTCCACGAAATCAGAGCCTGACAAAGTGAAAAATGGTACAGCCGCTTCACCAGCTACCGCTTTAGCCAACAAGGTCTTACCCGTACCGGGAGGGCCTACAAGCAACGCACCCTTTGGAATTTTACCACCAAGTTTTGTGAATTTTGAAGGGTTTTTGAGGAAATCAACTATCTCTTTTACCTCTTCCTTAGCTTCTTCGAGTCCAGCCACATTATCAAAGGTAATCTTTACCTTGTTCTCTGCATCAAAGAGTGCTGCCTTAGATTTTCCGATATTGAATATCTGACCGCCAGGTCCCCCGCCTCCGGTCATTCTCCTCATCAATAACCAGAACCCCAGGATAATGAATATCAAAAATCCTGAATTGAGGAAAATCTGTGTATAGTCAGAGCGAGTATCTACTTTATAATTGAAGTAGTTGGATTCTTTCAACTTGCCCTCCAATTCGTCTTTTTTCCTGACGAAAGAATCCAGACTTTCAATCTTGAAAAAATAATGTGGCCCAGTACTAATTCCAAATTTGTTTTGTTGCTCAAGCTCCAGCTTGTATTTGCTATTTTGAAGCGCCTCGCTTTTAAGAGTAACTTCTACTTTATCCTGATTTCTAATTAGGACTACTTCTTTCACATCACCACTAAGGGCCATTTGCTCAAACCTCTTATACGAGGTTTCAACCGCCGAACTGTTATTACTGAAGTAGGAAATCCCAAATATGAATGCCATCAAACCCAGAATTATATACAACTGGTAATTTGGTTTTCCCGGCTCTCCGATCAGTCCTTTCTTTTTTCTTGGTTTATCTGACATTTAACTTGTTTCTAATTTTCCTGATTGTTTACGCTTATGGTATGAATATGTTCTTAGGCTACTTCAGTTATGAGTGCATCCCCCCAGAGTTCTTCGATCGAATAAAATTCGCGTCGGTCTCGCTTAAAAATATGAACAACAACATCCACATAATCAAGCAGTACCCACTCCTTGTTGACTTTTCCTTCTTTTTTCCAGGGATTCAATTCAGAGGCCTTAAATACTTCTTCTTCTACTGAGTCGGCTATCGCGTCTAACTGAGTATCAGAATTTGCAGAACATACCACAAAGAAGTCGGCAACAGCGTTATTCACCTTTCTCAAATCCATAATTCGAATATCGGTAGCCTTTTTTTCGGCCATCCCCTTCACTACTATCTCGCTTAATTGATCGGATTCTAATGCTCCGTTGTTTCCTTGCATTCGATGTGCTTAACTTAGCTTCAAAATTACACAAAATAAATTGCATAAATTCTTTGCCAAAACTCTATTTCTGGGAAAAAAAGTTCATTATCTGCCACAATGTCACTCAACGAACGAAGAAGCCCAAAAGCTGATTTCAAGCTCAAAAGCTATTGAAGGTGAGGTCGTGATTGCAAAAGATCAGACTAAAGGTAAAGGCCAGCGAGGAAATAGCTGGGAGTCGGAAGCTGGCAAAAATCTGACTTGTTCGATCATACTAAAGCCATCATTTCTGAAAGTCTCTGAGCAATTTATGCTTCATATCGTGACTTCACTCGCAATTCATGACGCCTTGTTCAACATATTAGGATCTCAGCTTAAAATCAAGTGGCCCAATGACATATTCTTTAAGAAGAGTAAGTTGGCTGGTATACTCATAGAGAATAGTATCCGAGGCAGCAATATTGAAAATTCTGTCATTGGTATTGGCTTAAATATTAACCAAATCGATTTTAATACCGAATATGCTACATCTCTATGTGAAATTACTTTGGATCAATTCGAAGTGAACGAAATCGCTGAAAACATTCTGCAATGCCTGGAGTCAAGATACTTGATGCTGAAAAACAACAAAATTGACGAATTGAGGAGCGCATACCATTCCAGAATGTACCTTTTTCAGGAACAAAATCTATTTCAATTTGATGGATCCACAGTAGCCGGAAAAATAGTTGGAATTGATTCAGGAGGAAAGTTGTTGATTGAGATTGGAGGAGTTGAGCAGGCGTTCGACTTTAAGGAAATTGAATTTTTACGTAATTCACAATGACAGACAAACTATTTGGCTAAATTTGCGTTTCGGAAATTTGGAAAAACTTATATCATGATAGAAATTCAAGAAAAATTTAAGGTTAAAGACCTTTCCCTGGCCGAATGGGGAAGAAAAGAAATTAAGCTTGCAGAAGCAGAAATGCCTGGCCTCATGTCCCTTCGTGAGGAATATGGTGCAACAAAACCATTGAAAGGCGCGAGGATAGCGGGTTGTTTGCATATGACCATCCAAACTGCCGTTTTGATCGAAACATTGAAAGAACTTGGTGCCGATGTAACCTGGTCTTCATGTAACATCTTCTCTACACAAGATCATGCAGCAGCAGCTATAGCTGCTGCTGATATTCCAGTATACGCCTGGAAAGGCATGAACGAAGAAGAGTTTGACTGGTGCATTGAGCAAACACTTTTTGCATTCGAAGGGGGAGAACCTCTAAACATGATTCTTGACGATGGCGGAGACTTAACTAATATGGTATTTGATAGATACCCTGAGCTGATTGCTAACATCAAAGGATTGAGTGAAGAAACTACAACAGGCGTTCATAGGCTTCAGGAAAGAGAAGAAAATGGAACACTTCCTATGCCTGCCATTAATGTAAATGACTCTGTTACCAAGTCTAAGTTTGATAACAAGTACGGCTGTAAAGAATCATTGGTAGACGCTATCAGAAGGGCAACTGATGTTATGATGGCCGGAAAAGTCGCTGTAGTAGCTGGTTACGGAGATGTTGGAAAAGGATCTGCAGCTTCTTTGAGAGGTGCTGGAGCAAGAGTAATCGTTACAGAGATTGATCCAATTTGTGCTTTACAAGCTGCGATGGACGGTTTTGAAGTGAAAAAGATGGACGATGCAGTGAGCGAAGGAGACATCATTGTAACTACTACTGGCAATAAGGATATCGTAGTAGGTCGCCACTTCTTAAACATGAAGGACAAAGCCATTGTTTGTAATATCGGGCACTTCGACAATGAAATTGACGTGGCTTGGCTGAATGAGAATGCAGTAAAGACAGAGATCAAAGCTCAGGTAGATTTGTATGATCTAAAAGGAAAAGAAATAATTCTCCTGGCTGAAGGTAGGTTAGTAAACCTTGGTTGTGCTACTGGTCACCCATCATTTGTAATGTCAAATTCATTTACAAATCAGACATTAGCCCAGATTGAACTTTGGATCAACACTGAAAAATATGAAAACAAAGTCTATATGCTTCCTAAACACCTTGATGAAAAGGTAGCAAGACTTCACTTAGCCAAAATTGGTGTTGAATTGGATGTATTGTCAGAAGAACAGGCAACTTACATCGGCGTTACGACGGAGGGGCCATATAAGCCGGAATACTACAGATATTAATAATTAGAATATCTATAGATCGAGAAGGTACTTCATTATTGGGGTACCTTCTTTTTTTAGCTCAAATCAGAATCAACTATTTTTGGTGCAATGAAAAATTTCTGGAGGATACTCACTTATGCTAAGCCACTGGGGAGCAATGTACCTCAGTATGCGATTCTTACCTTGCTCTATGTGTTGTTTAACCTCATGGTTTTCGGATCACTCAAACCTCTATTAGATTTGTTGTTCAATGAAAATGAAGTTACAAAAATCGTAGAGCACCCTGGCGGGTTCAGTTTTAGGATTGCATATATCATTGACCTGTTTTCTCATTATTTCAGCATTATAATTACCGAGAATGGTCGATTAGCTGCACTAAAATTTGTGTGCCTTATCATAATAGTTGCCGTATTCTTCTCAAATATTTTTAGATACTTGGCGTCATTGGTACTTGCCAGAGTAAGAATTAGAGTCCTCACAAATGTAAGAAACCACATTTTCAACAAGGTCACCAGTTTACAATTAGACTATTTTTCCGAGACTCGGAAAGGCGATATTATGTCCAGAGTTTCGGTAGATGTAATGTATGTTGAAGGATCTGTGATCAACTCGATTACGATTATGCTCAAGGAACCGATTCTCATTATTGGATATTTTGCGATGCTGTTCTATATGTCTGTAGAGTTTACACTCTACAGTATTATTATACTTCCTATTTCTGGAGTCCTAATTACTTATATAGCCAAACTCCTTAGAAAAAGTGCTTTAAAGACCCAAGAATCGGAAGGCCGCTTGCAAAGCATAATGGATGAAATTCTACAGGGAATGCGAATCGTAAAAGCCTTCACAGCTGAAAAAAAAATTGGGAAAGTCTTTGCAAACGAAGTTGATGTAAATGGAAAATATCGTTATTCTATTTCAAAGAAAAATGATCTTGCCAGCCCATTATCAGAGTTCATGGGGATTTTAGCAATCGTATTGCTTCTCATTATCGGAGGAACGATTGTAATAGATGGAGAAGGCGAGTTGACAGGATCTCAGTTCATCCAATTTCTACTAATTTTCGCCCAAGTTCTTAATCCAGCCAAGGCAATATCCAGGTCAATAACTTCAATTAACAGGGGTCTAGCTTCAGCTGATCGAATTTTCGAATTGATTGACACCAAACCAGTAATTCAGAATGTAACTAGTCCTATACCGATTTCATCACTCTCGAAGCATGTTCTGTTTGAAAATGTATTCTTTGCTTATCAGGATAGGGACATTCTGAAAAACATCAATTTGGAAATCAAAAAAGGAGAAGTTGTTGCATTGGTTGGACCTTCAGGTGGTGGAAAATCTACGTTGGCTGATCTCATTCCCAGGTTTTATGACATAAAACAAGGTAAACTTAGCATTGATGGAGTGGCAATAAAAGATTATGATATACGCCAACTTAGATCCCTGGTGGGAGTAGTTACGCAAGAATCCATATTGTTTAATGACACAATAAAAAACAATATCGGCTTTGGACTGAAAAATGTAGCGGATGAACGAGTAATTGAAGCTGCCAGGATTGCAAATGCCCATGATTTCATATTGCAAACACCTCAAGGTTATGATACTGTTATTGGAGAAAGAGGCACAAAACTTTCGGGTGGACAAAGGCAGAGGATTAGCATTGCAAGAGCCATTCTTAAGGATCCAGACATTTTGATATTGGATGAAGCGACATCAGCCCTAGATTCCCAGTCTGAGCTTCTGGTTCAGGAAGCACTAGAAAACCTTATGAAAGGCAGAACGTCAATTGTCATTGCTCATAGGCTCAGTACCATTCAAAATGCAGATAAAATTATAGTTCTTAAGGATGGGAAAATCATTCAACAAGGGAATCATCCCGAACTCGTTGCTACAGAAGGCCTGTATAAAAAACTGACAGAAATTCAATCGTTTTAGATCATGTATAACAAGGAAAATCGCATCGACAACTTGAACCACTGTGCGAGTAAATGCGGATTTAACTAAATCCCGTAATTAAAAATCCAATGCCCAACATTTTCCATCTTTACGTTACAGCCAATGAAAAATGGCACTATAGCCGCGACATTCAAAACTTATTAAGGATAAGGAAAACTTTTTCTGGAGTTCAGAATGTGTCATTGTTCATTGCTATCAGCCAGGCGAAACCCTGGGGCAAGATAGATTTCCTTTTTGCTAGAATAATAAGAAGTATTTTCATCAAACATCCCTCAGTCGCCCTTAAGGATATCGTATTCAAGGATAATGTTGGGCGAGATTTCAGCTCATATTCAATTCTATTTGACTTGATCAAAACAAAGACAACTGAAGATGATTATGTATTCTTTCAAAATAGAAGCGGTTGTGGCCCATTCCGCGAAGGATGGTTAAGTGCAATGATCCAGCAGTTCGAAAAATTTAATTCAACTCGAATTTGTGGAATTACCATTAATTTTAAGGATCATCCTTCAAGAAATCTTGGAGTTAACGTTCCCCACGTTCAGACTTACGCTTTTTTGAGTAAAGTTTCAGCATTAAAGATGTTCGGAGAGCATTTCCCGGGCAAAAATGAAACTAACAAGTTAGATATCGTATTGAAAGGTGAAATCGAGTTGAGTAAGTTTTTTTTGCAGAAAGGTTATGGGATCACTTGCCTGGAATGGCCAGATGAATTAGTTACAAACAACTCTTCTCCAATGGAATTTGAAGACGTAAAAAGTGCATCATCTCGACAAAATTTCTTTTTCCACAAAAGTTTTTTCTATAAAAATCAGACGCTGCTACTACGTGTATGGAACGCTGCAGTGTCTATTCTAGAATTGTTAACTACATACTTCTTTAACATTCACGAGAAAACCCCTTTGTCTAAAAAAGGAAACCTATAATTGACAAAGTTGAAAGCTAGCTGCTCTCTGAAGCGAAAAAAAACTTGACCATTACTTTCCGTATTGGGAAGCTTCCTTGCTTATCCCATAAGGAGTTCTTGTTATTCCATTTCTTTTGTTGTCTTCGAAAATCAGAATGTTGTCATTTTCCCTATCTAGTTTTTTATGATAGAGGTGATATTGGATTGCCATGTTACTGACACTTTTTACGTTTATCTGCGCTTGTCTTGCCCTCAATTCAATGTCCACATCTTCCCCTAAGGTTGGTGCCAAATAGCGCTCATCAAATCCATTAAGCTTGAGTAAATCCGATTTGTGAATCGAAAAATTGCATCCTAGAATTCTTATTCTCTTTTTCTGAATAATGCCCCTAATATAGCTTGAGCGAATGTAAATTGCCTTTTCAGCATGTTGCGTTTGTCTCCTTAGCCCATCAACAATAAGCCCAATCTGAGAGCGTTCTAACAGTCCTTTTTTTACTTTATTGTAATCCAGTTTTTGAGTCTTCTCTGAGGTTAGATTAGCCCTGCGCCCAGCAAGTATTGTGTTGTTTTCTTTGTTAAGTAGATGTTCATGCACAAAATGTCGGTGAGCAATGCAATCAGCATCAATGAAAATCAAATAATCTGATGTCGACTTAACCACCGCTTCGTTCAATATTTTATTCTTTCGCCAACCTTCATCCTCATGCCAAACGTGAATCACACGAAATGAAACATTATCAATTATATCCTTAAGCTTGGCCACCGATTCCTCATTTGAGCCATCGTCAGCAATTACAACTTCGAACTTTTTGTTGCTTTGCCTCTCAAGCCCGGCGAAGACTAAGCTCAAAAAATCTACTTTATTGTAGAATGCTATGATTAAACTGGCTTCAACTTTCATCTCCCAACACGTCCTTATAAACCTCTAATGTTTGCCTGGCCGTCTCTTTTTTGTCGAATTTCAATACAAATTCTGAAGCATTCCGAACCAGACGCTCACACAACTCTGCATTTTCAATTAGCCTAACAACCTGCTCTGCCAAACCTTTAGAGTCTTTCACTTCTGATAACAAGCCCGACTTTTCATGCATGATTATTTCCGGAATACCTCCGGCACGGGTTGCCACTATCGGCACCTTACAAACCATGGCATCTAAAAGACTGGTGCCCAAACCTTCTGTTTTTGAAGTCATTAGGAAAAGATCAAGTTGAGGAAGCAGCTCCTGTATATTTTCAACAAAACCGGCAAAAGTGATAGAATCCTCAATACTTTTTGATTGAGCATAGCCCTTTAGCTCAGCTTCTAATTCTCCCCTGCCGAAAATAATGAAGTGGACATCTTCCCTCTCTTTCAATAGTACTTCTGCAGTATCGATAAAAGTAAAATAGTCCTTATGATCTGCCAGTGCAGAAGTGTTACCAACCAAAAACGTACTTCGACCAATTGAATATTTACTCCTCAAATCCTCCTTGTCACCTACCTGGTCAAACTTTGAAAGGTCGATACCGCTATAGATGGTCTGACAGATTTCAGGTTTCTTAATTCCCTGCTGCACTATTTCTTTGATGGCATCCGAAACACATAGTATTCTTTTGATACTGGAATGGTTATACTTCCAGCGACTCATGAAATTCGTTTTCAATGGAAAGTCAACCCTTCGACTCAATACTAACTTGGTCCTATTGCCGAGAGCTACTGATAAAACCCCAACCCCATGCGAACCTGATCCATGCATATGAACCAGGTCTATTTGATTATTCCCGCAATAGTTTTTGATTTTTATTGCTGAAGCTAAATCCAAAGAGTTCTTAAAACCAACTTCTTCATATTGCCATTCCTTTTGCTCACAGTACTTACTAAACGACGAGTCTTTTTTACAAATTACATGGCTATCTATGCCTGCATTTTTGTGCTCCTCCAAGAGATATGCAATTTGTTGTTCGCCTCCACGCCAGCCCCTCTCCGAACTTAAATGCAATACTTTCATTGGTCTGCTATTTCGAAACGAGGCTTTTGTAAAATTCCGCTACTTCGACCACCGTTTGTTCTGAATTGAAGTGGCTGATAATTCGTTGCTTGGCGTTCTTGCCCAGTTGCTTTGTAAATTCCTGATCGTTGTAAAGACGAAGCATGGCCTCTTTCAATTGGAAACTATTCTTTCTTTCAATCATTAAGCCAGACTCTTCATGCACCGCCAAATCACGATTGCCAGGAATATTTGTAACGATCGGTGCTATTTCCAGGGACATGGCCTCAATCAAAGACTTAGTAGTGGATTCTCCTTTTATAGAAGCAGATGCAAAGACATTGCAAGCTGCCACGATGTTTAGAATGTTATCCCTAAAACCTAGAATATGAATCTTGTCCTTCTTTCCTCCTTTGTTAATCGCCTTCATATTCGGTGCATCATCCATATTTTCACCCACAAGAAGAAGATGAATTGGCAGATCATTAGGTAAATCGTTGAAGGCCTGTAGCAAGTAAGGAATTCCTTTCATCTTGCGATTATTGGCAACATTGATGACCAAAAAAGTATCGGGCGAAAGGCCTAACTCACTCCTTATGTCGTAGGGTTCATACTTTTCGTACCAGGCCACATTGTGTCCTTTGTGGATAGCCACTGTTTTAGATTTATCAAAGAACAATTGTCTGTTGATTTCCTCTTGCACCCCTTTTGAATTACAAAATATTTTGTCCACACGAGGATGGAGAAACTTGAGGTAAGCCGTGGGGTCATACCAATGAATATTTCCAACATAACCTCTATACAAAACCACTTTGACAGGTAGCCCCTTTGCTGCAGCAATGCCATTCACTATCGAGCGGCTATTGACTAATTGCAATACGTCTATCTTTTCTTCAATGATAAAATCTCTAATTCTCTTAATTTCCCCTTTGTCGTATTTTTTGCTCGGATGAAAGTTCACAAGGTTAATGCCTGACTCCTGAATCTCCGGGATGTGGCTGCATTCCGTATAGGTCATGATATGTCCCTTGAAACCTAGTTTATCCAGCCCGATAAAAATACTGACCTCTGGCCGAAAGGATACATAGTTCCTGTAATTACTTATGAGTAGTACGTTTATTGGCATTTTGAAAGATTAAGACCATAAGCTCGTCGGTAGCAATTCATAATTTCTTGGCTATCATTCTGAAACTTGATTTGTACGCTACGTCATCCAATAGAGAATGCTCAACGCTGGTAGTGTCAATTTTTGCTTTCTTATCATTTCCCATGTATAAGACCTCATATCCGTATTGACTTTCCAGAAGCTTCTTTAGTTTCCGAGGATTAAAATAAATCAAATGATGCCACGTATCGTAGTGCTTTCCATGATTCTTTTTCAATCCAACTTTCTCCAATACTGTTTTTATCCTGTTCGAAACCGAGTCAATATTGGGACAGGCAATGTATAGTATACCTCCAGGAGTTAATAGTTCAGAAATCTTTTTTAAATATGAACCTGGGTTTTTAGGATGTTCCAATACATGGTTCAGATAAACACAGGAGTATTTTTTTTCAAGTTCCAAACTTGCAAAATCACCAGAGTGAATAGACGTACCCAGAGTTTTTGATAGGGTGACCGTATGATCATGGTCCAATTCAAACCCTTCCGCCTGCCATCCTCTTTGCAAAGCGACTTTCACATCCAGACCGTTCCCACAACCGACAGACAAAAATCCATTCTTATCAACATGACCCTCAATCTGTTTTAGATTATACTCATGTACAAGTTCCCTTGGTTTGGTCTTGTCCCCATACCTGGTCTTTTTAGAATCCATTTTTTGGTATTCGGAATAAAAAGACTCAAGGTATTGATCGGTGTATTGCGGGTTCATGAACTCAATCCTGCAGGTTTTACACTTTGAAATTGAAATATTTTTATAATCCTTCTTATGTCGGTGTATGGAGGCCGAGCCACAAACAGGGCATTCTTCCATCTCAGGGTCAAAGGAAAAAATCAAATTCATTTCTGCTAGTTTTAGGCTGTTTGATAAGTGTTCTTCGAGTTTCTGCTGTTACACTTTTGTGATAAAAAATCAACACTTTGTATTATTGTACATCTTGCAGGAGCAAAAATAGAATTTAAATTTGAAAGGGTAATTTTTTACGAAAGATTGCCAACAAGCAACCGGCATAACCGTAATACATGTAGCTACCGATAATTATCACCCCGACCTAAACCACATGGAGGAAGACGAACCGAAACAGCAGCATTCTGACCAGGAGAAAATCCAAATTTTCGATCATGAGTTTATGCCCAATATAAACTCTATGTACAATTTTGCTTTTCGATTGACCTATAATGAAGAAAATGCAAAGGACTTAGTGCAGGATACATTCCTCAAGTCATACAGGTTTATTAATTCTTTTCAGAAAGGAACTAATGCAAAAGCATGGTTGTTCAGAATCCTGAAGAATAGCTTCATCAATGATTTTAGAAAGAGAAGTAAGGAACCGGGTAAAGTAGATTACCAGGAGGTTGAAGGGTATTACAACTCTGAGAAAGCGAACAAAACAATTACCACAGATTTGAGAGTGGATACTGTGAAGGATATGATGGGTGATGAAATTTCCAATGCCCTCAATTCCCTGGCGGTTGATTTTAGGACGGTGATTATTCTTTGTGACCTGGAAGACTTCACTTATGAGGAAATGGCCAAAATACTGGATATTCCTATAGGCACTGTAAGGTCGAGGCTACACAGAGCGAGAAACCTCTTAAAAGAGAAACTTCAATCCTATGCACAAAGCATGGGTTATTAATAGATTATTCATTAAATATGCACCTTCGTTTTGGGTATTAAAGACATAGTAAACAATGTGAAATTAACCGTCGGGATGGCCGATTGTTCCGAGTACAAGGAACTGATCCAATTAGTCATTGACGATGAAGCAACAAAAAAAGAAGAAGCCTACTTACGTAGGCATCTGAAAATGTGTTTACAATGTTTAGATCAATACAAAATTGACCAGGAACTGAAAGAGGTGCTAAGACTTAAGCTGCAAAAATTAGAAGTTCCTGAAGGTCTGGCCGAGACGATACGAGGTAAATTAGTCGGATAACCAATACGTTAATGCATAAGGGCAAGGCCATTATTTTTTCAGCTCCATCCGGATCAGGAAAAACCACTATTGTCAGACATCTTCTGTCAGTTTTTGACAAACTGCAATTTTCAATTTCTGCATCAACCCGTGACAAAAGAGGTAGAAAGGAAGAACATGGGAAAGATTACTATTTTTTATCTCCCCAGGAATTCAAAGAAAAAATAGACAAGGACGAATTCATTGAATGGGAAGAAGTATATGAAGGCAATTTCTACGGTACGCTAAAGTCCGAAATAAACAGAATCTGGCAATCTGGCGGACACGTAATATTCGATGTAGATGTAAAGGGAGGTATCAGTCTTAAGAAATATTTCGGGGATAATGCCATAGCAATATTTGTAAAAGTTGCTAATATGGAAACCCTAAAAGCCCGATTGACAGACAGGAATACTGAATCACCTGAAAGCTTGTCCAGAAGGTTGTATAAAGCAGAATTTGAAATGTCATTCGAAAGTCAATTTGACATTACGCTAGTAAATGACCAGTTGGATCAATCACTTAAAGAAGCAGAAGCGTTGGTCAAAAACTTCATTGCTGACTAACTTAGTTACCTAACCAAAATTCTTCAATTTTGAAAGTAGGCCTTTTCTTCGGATCGTTTAATCCCATACATGCGGGTCATTTGATCATCGCGCAAACAATGTATGAGCGTTCAGATGTGGAGGAAATCTGGTTTATTGTTTCTCCTCAAAATCCGCTAAAAAAGTCAAAATCTTTATTGCATGAGTTTGATCGCTATGATATGGTTGAATTGGCCATTCGTGAGCAATCGAAATTCAAGGCACTTGATGTTGAATTCAGTATGCCCAAACCCAGCTATACCATTGACACGCTCACGGTATTGGCTGAGAGGTATCCTGAAAACACTTTTAGGTTAATTATGGGTGGGGACAACTTGAAATACTTTGGTAAGTGGAAAAATTCTGCTAAGATTTTGGAACATTTCGGTTTATTGGTTTACCCAAGGCCAAACCAGGACGAATCACTTCGTATCGATCATGAAAATATTGAATATATCCAAGCGCCCAGACTGGACATCTCAGCCACGTTCATAAGAGATACAATTAAGAAAGGGTTTTCTTTAAAATATTTGGTGCCGGAAAGTGTTGCGAACTACATTGACAAAAAACAACTCTATCTGTAATTAGATAGTCATTATATCTGCCTCTTTTACTTCAACTAATTTGTCGATTTTGCTCGTGTGAGCATCAGTCAATTGTTGAACATCACCCTCGGCATCTTTAATCAAGTCTTCCGAAGCACCTTCTTTAAGTAATTTTTTCAGGGAGTCATTGGTATCCTTTCGGATGTTTCTGATGCTCACCTTTCCATGCTCAGCTTCAGCTTTTACTTGCTTCACAAGAGTCAATCTTCTTTCTTCCGTCAATGGCGGAATAATAATGCGGATTGTTTCACCATCATTCTGAGGGTTCAATCCAAGGTCACTATTGATGATGGCTCTTTCAATTTCAGGAAGCACTGATTTTTCCCATGGCTTGATGAGTAGCGAACGTGCGTCCGGTGTATTAATAGATGCGACTTGATTTATAGGCGTCATATTGCCATAGTATTCCACTGAAAGGCCATCAAGCATATTAGGCATGGCTTTCCCTGCACGGATTTTTGCCAGTTCAGTGCTTACATGGTCGACAGCCTTGTCCATCACCTCATCGGCTTCATCCAGAAACATTTGAATCTCTTCCATTTCAATATTGATTTTATTCTAAATTCTAATTTTTAGTGAATAAGCGTTCCCACCTCCTCTTGTCCAGCAACAATCTTATTTAAGTTACCTGGCCTATTCATATCAAAAACAATTATTGGCAACTTATTTTCATGACACAAAGTGAAGGCTGTCATATCCATCACTTTTAATCCTTTTTCATATACTTCCTGAAAAGTGATTTTACTAAACTTCTCTGCCTCAGGGTTTTTCTCGGGATCAGCACTATACACACCATCTACCCTTGTTCCCTTCAATACCACATCCGCACCGACTTCAATAGCCCTAAGGCTAGCTGTCGAATCGGTAGTAAAATATGGGTTGCCGATACCGGCACCAAAGATTACAATCCGACCTTTCTCAAGGTGTCTGACAGCCCTTCTTTTAATGAACGGTTCGCAAACCTCTTCTATCTTAATCCCCGACATCAGTCGAGTATACATTCCACTTTTTTCCAATGCCGACTGTAAAGCCATCGCATTGATCACTGTAGCCAACATTCCCATATAGTCACCCTGCACCCTATCTATGCCTGCTTTTTCTCCTTCTACACCTCGGAAGATATTACCCCCTCCTATCACAATAGCCAACTCCAAGCCCTGGTCTTTGACCTTCTTGATTTCATTTACATATTGCTCCAATCGATCCGCATCAATACCATACTGCTTATTGCCCATCAAAGCTTCTCCGCTCAACTTCAGTAATATCCTTCTATACTTCATCTATATACTCATCTGTTAAAAAGTGTGATATTTTCATTCGAGACAAATATATGATGTATGAGAAAATATTAGAGCATGATCATTGTATGATTTTTTTCCACGCTTTCCCCGACCTTCACTTTTAGGGAAGAAACTGTTCCGTCAGCCGGGCTCTTGATGATGTTTTCCATTTTCATGGCCTCCAAAATTAATAAAGGATCACCTTTAGATACTGTAGCACCCTCTTCTACCATGACATCTAAGATCAACCCAGGCATAGGTGCTTTTACTGAGTTTTCTTTGCTAGCCGCCTGGTTTTCAAAACCCATCTTCTTGAGAAGCAAATCCATTCTGTCTTTTACCTGCACAGAATAGACAGTATTATTTACCATGATATTGACCACCTTACTGTCCTTATCGATGCTTTCCACTCGGGCATTTATCGAGCGTGCCCCGTCAAGCACATGAAATGAGCCAGTAGCTGTTTCGTTTATTTGCCAATCTATTTTCTTGTCATTGATGTAAAAGTCATCATCGATAAAAGAAATATCGAAGGTGGAGTCATTTACAGAAGCCTGGAGCATTTTGAGGAATTTTAAAGGTCAAGTTGAATGTGTCTGTTCAGGCTTTCCTCAAGTGAGATGAATGTTTCTGTTCTTTCTATCCCCTCTACCTTTTGAATTTTATCGTGTAACACATCTTTTAGATGCTTTGTGTCTCTGCAATGGATCTTAATGAAAATATTGTAGTTGCCAGTGGTATAATGGATTTTGACAACCTCTGGAATGTTCTTCAACTTCTCTACTACCGCTTCATATAGAGAGCTTTTGAGTAGAAATATCCCCAGAAAACAAGTCACGTCATAGCCCAGCTTGGAGTAATCCATGCTTAAGGTTGTTCCTGTCACAACTCCCATCTCTTCAAGCTTTTTCATTCGAACATGAACAGTTCCGCCAGAGACATATACCTTTTTTGCTATTTCAGTATAAGGCACTTTGGCGTCCTTCATCAACTCTGTTAGAATCTTAAGATCCACATTATCAATTTCGTAATTTTTAGCCATGGCTTCTGATTAATTTTGATTTCTTTTCAAAGTTGCCAATAATCCATTGAACAATATGTATTTTTTAACTAATTTATATAAAATATTTTTAATGCTTTGACGTATTTGCTACTTTTGACTTCCGAAACGAGTAAATTCACTATATTTACACCGTTTTTGGTAGGGTGATGAAACAGGCAGCCATACCCTCATAAGAGAGGGCGAGGAATTCGGGACAAATCTTAATAAGCAAGACTAACCGCCTCTTGAAGGTTCAAATCCTTCTCCTACGACTATCATTTTTGGGTTAATGTTGTTTAGAAAAAGTCTGGTTCTCCAGGCTTTTTCGCTTTTAGGCCCTCCAATTCCGTTTAACTTCTTCACATCTACCTTCATTTTTTTATTTCCTTATCATTCGTGATCTTTAGGGTCTGTTTAAATTTCAAATCAACTATCCTATCAAGTTATGAAAGATTTCCCATGGCTCGACCATTACCCAGAAGCCATCCCCCATGAAATAGACCCAGATGAATACTCCTCATTAGTACATATATTAGGCGAATCAAGTGAGAAATATAAAGATGCCTATGCCTTTGAAAATATGGGGAAAAAGCTCACCTATGGAGAAGTGGATATTCTTTCATCTCAGTTTGCTTCATTCCTGCAGAATGATCTCAAACTAGAAAAAGGAGACAGGATGGCAATACAGCTTCCCAATTTGTTGCAATACCCTGTTGCAATGTTTGGAGCACTCAAAGCCGGCGTTATTGTGGTGAATACAAACCCGCTCTACACGCAACCCGAAATGCTACACCAGTTCAATGATTCCGGTGCAAAAGCGGTGGTAATACTTGCCAATTTTGCGCACAACCTGGAACCGATACTTGCCGAAACTCAAATAGAGCATGTTATTGTAACAGAGCTCGGCGACATGATCGGTGGCCTGAAGGGCAAACTGGTCAACTTTGTAGTGAAGAAGGTAAAAAAGATGGTACCTGCTTATAATATCCCTAGCGCCCTCAAATTCAACAGTTGTTTATCAAAAAGAGACGCATCCACATTTTCACCAGTAGAAGTAGGGCCGGAAGATCTGGCTTTCCTGCAATACACAGGAGGCACAACCGGTGTATCAAAAGGCGCCATGCTGACTCACAAGAACGTTACATCTAATTTGATTCAGGTTCGGGCCTGGGTTAGAAATATTCTTGAAGAAAAACAGGAAGTAGTTATCACCGCACTGCCGCTCTATCACATATTCGCTTTGGTGGTAAATGCCCTTATCATGTACACATTGGGCGCAAAAAATGTACTAGTTACCAACCCGAGAGATATGGGTGGTTTTGTGAAGGAACTATCAAAACATCAATTCTCCATAATCACAGGTGTCAACACCCTTTTCAATGGGCTCTTGAATCATCCAAATTTTGCTTCCCTGGATTTTTCAAAACTAAAATTTGCTGCCGGAGGAGGAATGGCAGTTCAAAAAGTAGTTGCTGAGAAGTGGGAAGAAGTTACAGGATGTCCGTTACTTGAAGGTTACGGTCTTACCGAAACCTCACCTGTCATGACTTTCAATCCAAACGATGGCACACACAGAATTGGAACTATCGGATTGCCTGCACCAAGTACAAATGTAAAACTGCTGGATGATGATGGAAATGAAGTAGAGCTTGGCGAAAGAGGAGAAATTTGCGCCAAAGGTCCTCAGGTTATGAAAGGCTATTGGAATAGACCTGAAGCAACTGAAGAGGTATTTGTGAACGGTTGGTTGAGGACTGGAGATATCGGCACCATGGATGAAGATGGTTTCTTCAAAATTGTTGACCGCAAGAAAGAAATGATCTTGGTTTCAGGATTTAATGTTTATCCAAACGACATAGAAAATACTATAGCTTCGCATGAAAAGGTATTGGAAGTAGGTGCCATAGGTGTGCCGGATAGTAAGTCCACAGAAGCCGTTAAAGTATTTATTGTTAAAAAGAATGACAGCCTCTCGGAAGATGAAATGAAGAGCTATTGTCATGAGAACCTTACTGGCTACAAAAGACCTAAACACATTGAATTCGTAGATGAATTGCCAAAATCTAATGTTGGAAAAGTACTAAGAAGAATTCTCAAGGAAGAAGACATGAAAAGGAATACATATTCCTAAATATGGCTCAATTCTTGTGCTTGGCATTGCTTCAGATAGTATTTACTTTTGCCAACCAAAGAGATCAGCGATGATCCCTATTTATGAAGCAACTTTTCCTTACCCTATTTGTACTATTTCCATACCTGGCTTATTCCATCCATGATAAAGACACTACCTATTGGAATATAGGGGGTGTAACATCACTCACATTTAGTCAGGTTTCGCTCTTAAACTGGGCCGCCGGAGGAAACAATTCGACCTCATTTCATGGTCATTTTCATGTTTTCGCAGATCACGTCAAAGGACCTGCCATTTTTGAAAATACACTTGAGGTTGGGTATGGAGTGCTCAAGCAGGGAGAAAAAGGATTTATCAAAACAGATGACAGAATAAACTATAACTCCAAGTATGGCCGTAGGCTGTCTGACACGAACAAAAAATGGTACTGGACTACCAATATCAACTTCCGAACGCAGTTTGCAGATGGATACAATAAAAAAGACCTCACAAAGAAAAAATCAGACTGGTTTGCACCTGCATACATCTTTGCATCAATAGGCATAGACTACAAGCCCTCAAAGAACTTTTGGATTGCATATACTCCATTATCAGCCAAGATTACGATAGTCAGCGATGCAGAATTATCTGCAGTTGGTGCCTTTGGGGTCGAACCAGGAAAGAGTTCAAGGTCTGAGATTGGCTCTTATTTGACCACAGTACTAAAAACACACTTGCTAGAAAATATCAACTTTGAATCCAAACTTCAGCTATTCTCAAATTATAGGGATGACCCGGAAAACCTGGACATCAACTGGGAAACCACATTCGTATTAAAAGTAAACAATTACATCACCACCAACATTATCAACCAACTCATTTACGATGAGGATATTGATATTCCGACCTTCGATGAAAATGGTGAGCAAATAGGTGAAGGACCAAAAATTCAGTTCAAGAATATCTTTGGGGTTGGATTAACATATAAATTTGGCCACAAGAGAAGAAAGAATAAGATTTGACACATCCAGTCAATCCAACTTCAACGAAGGTCTGAAGTTAATTAGGGTCAAATAACGACTACCTAAGGTCTAAATACACATAAGTCTTTGTTTTAATTGCCATCAATATACTTTCTTTGTGCTGATTTCTAGCTGGTCATTAAAAGAGGCCATATAGACTTAATTTGATATAAATTATAACACTCAAAATGATGAAAAAGGTACTATTCTTAATTTTACTGATCCCGTGCATGTCGGTTGCTCAAAATAGCGATACCACCTATTGGAAAACGGGAGGTGTCAGCTCCTTGTCCTTTAGTCAAGTATCTTTGACCAACTGGGCTGCCGGTGGAAATAATTCTGTGGCATTCAATAGTTATTTAAACCTATTTGCCAATTATGCAAAAGACCGTTCGATATGGGAAAACAGCTTAGAGCTTGGCTATGGTCTGATCAAACAGGCTGATGCTGATTTCGAAAAGTCGGATGATAAAATCAATTTGACAACCAAGTATGGTAGGGCCTGGACGGATGAAGGCAGAAAATGGTTTTGGACAATGAATTTCAACCTTCGTACCCAATTCGCAAAGGGATTTTCTCAAGAAGATCCAACCACTCCCATTTCCAAATTTATGGCGCCAGGATATATAGTAATTGCGGCTGGTTTAGATTACAAGCCAAATGAATATTTTAGCATGTCTTATGCCCCCGTTACTGGTAAAATCACTGTTGTAAGTGATGATGTCTTGTCAGCTGCCGGAGCATTTGGTGTCGATCCCGGAAGTAAATCAAGAAGCGAACTAGGTTCTTATTTGACTGCCCAATTCAAAAAAGACATCATGGAAAATGTGAACTTTGAATCTAAGCTACAACTCTTCTCAAACTATGCAGAAAATCCTCAGGATGTAGATGTGAACTGGGAAAACGCCCTATTGATGAAGATTAACAAATTCCTCTCTGCTAGCCTCATCAATCAGCTGATCTATGACGCAGACATTGATATTCCAACTTTCGATGAAAACGGAAATGTCACGGACTTAGGCCCCAAAGTACAATTCAAGAATATTTTCGGAGTTGGCTTCACCTATACATTCGGTGATAAGAAATAATAAAAAAGGGAGACATCTATCATGGCTCCCTTTTGACCTTTTACTCCAACTGCACTATGCCACTCCCTGCATCTGTGCATACGTTTTATATGCTACTTCGTTGCTTACTTTAAGAACGAATAGCACGGCATCATTATTTACTTTGAAGTCAAATGAAGAGGTTTGCTTTACCTGAATAAAATCATCAGGAGAAACTGCTTCCCCATCAACATCTATTTGCCCGGAAATCACATACACACCATATGTTGAGTCGCTGGAAGTGCTAATGGCATGGTCACCTGCCTTCACCCTAAGCTCAGATATTTCTACTCCTGTGCTATCCAAATCGATCGGGGAATTCTCCCCAACAACAACTTTTTTCACCATCCCTTCCTTTTCAACCAATGGAAATTTATCTGCTTGAAAGTCAGTGTACGATGCAGGCTTACTCATCGATTTGTTTAAATCAGGATCAAACCAAATCTGAAAAATATGAGCACCGGGAAGTAATTTCTCGGCATGAGTAATGCCATTGCCAGACTTGATCAACTGAGCATCACCTTTCGATAGGTTCTTCCATGCATCCATTTTGTTATCGTAGTGACTGATCGTTCCATCTATCACATAGGACATTATTTCAAAGCCCTGGTGTGGGTGCTTGTCAATTAGACCACCATGGTCAGACCAGGCATGCGCCCAATAAAATAAATTTGAAACCGGCTTGGTCAATCCACCCTCATGTGGAAATCCCAATGGTTTATTCTCCAAAATTCTCCCGAAATCAAAAGCTCCTGTAGCCTGATCTCTCTTTCTTATTACTTGTACAGACATTTTGCTATTATTTAGAATTACTTGCCTTATGAAAATACCAAAAACAAGGTATTGAAATTCATTTAGCTATTTGATTTTTTTTGTATACGAGGGAATAATTTATTTGTTACTACATTATTTGTAATTACAAATATATTCACCTCTCAGAAGAAATTTAAGTTAATTGCCAATTGTATTATTATTGCGCTTGGATTAAAAATCGTACTCTGAATGAACCCGACTTATCTAGGGATAACCAACCCGCTCATTTATGCTCTTCCTGTTTTTCTTACGCTCATTGGTATCGAGCTATACCTGAGTATTAAACACGAACGACACCTATATATCATAAAAGATTTGTTTGCTAGTTTGTCCGTTGGAGCAGGAGCAAGCGTTTTGGCCATTTTCACTAAAGCCGCTGCGATTGCCATGTTCTTTTTCTTTTTCGAAATTTTCAAACCACTCCGCGTTGCTTGGTTTGGATACGAGCACTTTGGCTGGGCATGGTATGTATGGCTGATCTGTCAATTTGCAGACGATTTTTCTTACTACTGGTATCACCGTTTAAGTCACGAAGTTAGAGTACTTTGGGCAGCACATTTGGTTCATCACAGCTCGGAAAAATTCAATTTAGGAAGTGGGGTTAGAAACGGCTGGTTCACACTTTTTTACAAACCTACCTTCTGGATATGGATGGCCATCATCGGTTTCCATCCATTCATGATAGCCACGTGTCTGGGTATTCAAGCCATTTATCAATTTCACCTGCACACCAAGTCAGTACCCAATCTGGGTTTTCTTGAGAAATTTATGAATACTCCTACCCAGCATCAGGTGCACCATTCAAAAAACTATGCCTATCTGGACAAAAACCATGGTGGCTTTCTTAATATTTTTGATCGCCTGTTTGGCACTTATTTACCATTAGATAAAAACACTAAAGCTGACTTTGGCATCCTTCACCCACCAGAGTCCTACAACCCCTTGGTAATCGTTACTTTTGAGTACTCTCATATTTGGAATGACGTGAAAAAGGCAAAGACACTAAAAGACAAACTAATGTACATCTTTGGCCCTCCAGGCTGGAGCCACGATGGTAGCACACTGACCGTAAAGCAACTTCAGGCACAAATGGAAAACTCTTGAGCCAATCATTCGATATAAGGTTAAGCCGTTTATAGTCTCATGTCGAATAAGAAGAAAATCCTTTTTGTGGTTAACCCGATCTCGGGGGTAAAAAAGAAAATCTCCGTTGAAACCCTGCTCGATCAACATCTCGATAGCAATAAGTTCGATCATAAAATCCATTATACAACATGTCGTGGAGATGCGATTGAGCAATCTAAAAAAGCTGTAGCTGGAGGGATAGATGCTGTAGTGGCTGTTGGTGGTGATGGCACCATCAACGAGGTAGCCCAGGGACTTATTCATACTAATGTTCCTTTAGGAATAATACCCAGAGGCTCGGGTAACGGCTTTGCCAATTACTTTCGTATCCCTCATGATCCGGTAGGAGCGATAGAGGTGATCAACAAATCCAACACCCAAACCATTGATACAGGATTGATGAATGACAAATTATTTCTAAGTGTGGCAGGTCTTGGTTTTGATGCAAGGGTTGCTACTGCCTTTGACAGCTTTAGTCAGAGGGGTCTGCTGTCTTATATGTATATATCGGCCTTGGAGTATTTTAAGTTCAAGGCCAAAAAATACTCGATAGATATCAATGGCAGCACAATAAAGTCCGATGCATTTTTACTTACAGCTGCAAATTCTTCCCAATTTGGAAACAATGCTTATATCTCCCCAGAAGCTAAAATAGACGATGGTCTACTCGATTTGGTGATTCTAAAACCGGCCAATCCGATAAGTGCCCTGGGAGTTTCTCTTCGCCTATTCAAAGGAACATTGCATAAGTCTAAATATTGCGAAATCCATAGAACGAAGGAACTGACCATTTCTCATATAGACACGGAAGCCCAGATAGATGGTGAGCCAATATTGGTAAGCGAAAAAACTTCCATCAGTATCCAACCATCCTCATTGCTCGTTTATTCCTAATTCTACATGAATATCATTAGCCAAATTCTGGTATTGGTATATATTTGTTGAGTGTGTAGAATGATTGATCTTGGGGCATGAAAATCGAACTGAACGAAATATGGAACTTCATTGACCTTGCGCCCACACCTGAGGGCAAAGGCAAGAAAATGGAATGGTATTATGCGCTAATAGCCGACAAGACTTCATTCGACAATCTTATATCGAGCGACATACTAGAGCTGAAACAGGATGAGACCTTTGATACGGAACTGCTTCCGTCCATATTTACTTTTAGAGAAATCCTCTGGCAGCCGAACGTTTACACTCAACCTTCTCTTTGCGTGCCTCAATTAAATATCCTGAAGGTTTTTTGCGAAGAATATATTGAATCTCACACCGATGAAGAGAATGCTCGTATTCAGGTGCTATATCTGGACTTGCTGAAATCACTGAGCAATTTTTGCCAAGAGGCACTCGACAGAATCTCGAAACAAGAAGCTGAAGTGCGCATAGCCTCTATCCTCGGTGAGTTGAGAAAAAAGGCCTTCCCGATCATCAAGTTTTTCATTTTTCATCCTATGAATAGGGAGGACTACAAAATTGACGCATTGAACAGGTTGAATTATGCAGTTAAAATCATGCTGACACAGTACAACAATAAGTATGATGACCTGAAAGATCCGTACTGGACTGTTGGGAAAAGGGAAATAGCTCAGGAAAAACAAGCAGCTCGACAGGAAGAAGAAAACCCTCAGGAGTCACCTTCAAAATAGACTTCATCACCTAAATTTATTTCTCCATCGCCAATCACTTTAGCTGTTATCCCACCATGTCCTCTCATTGCGTTATAGCCTCCTTCTCCCAGGTTTTTCTCCATGCGTGAACAAGGATGACATTCGCCAGTAGCCTCGAATATGGCTCCACCAATCCTGAATTCTTTACCCTTTAATGACATCAAATTAATCCCGCTCACCACAATATTCCTTCTAATTAAATCTGGGTTGATTGCAGAATCCTTTAGAATAGACCTTACCGCATCAATATGTTCTTGTTGGATCAACGTCACCTGGCGCTTAGTTGAGAACTTACCCTTAAACCTATCTCCCATCAATCCTTCTCCTAATTTTGCCTCCACAGATTCGACTATTTGCATTGGCGCTTTACTCGCTGGTCTCAGCCCAATCCATTCAACTTTTCCCTTTTGGGGTATGGTTTCCATCAGTCTTGATAAAGGGGATTTTTCCATTATAAATACTGTTAACAAAAGTTAAACTTTAAACAATCATATTAAGTTTAAATAATTCGATTTAATTGATATCTTAAGTGCTGATAAACTTCAATTTGTGAATAAGCGAACTCAATTTAAAACCAAATATTTATTGGCCAATCTTGGCAAGGGTTTACTATGGCTTCTCGTGATCATAGGTGTATTTCTTTTGGTTAAAAAATACTATGGAGATGTATATCAGGATTTCATGAATTCCATCAGCGATCAACCATTGCTGGTATTCCTGGTTTTCACTGCCTCGGAAGTTTTATTTGGCATTATTCCACCAGAGCTGTTTATGATCTGGGCACTCAAAGTCAACGAGGGAAAGGAAGTTAGCTACTTTCTTATCGTCTTTTCTTTGTCGGCTTTATCGTACCTTGCAGGATTGATTGGATATTACTTCGGGTTGAAATTTAGCAAAACGGATTTATACACTGGCTTGAGAGACCGCTTCGCTTCAGCCTTTGAAAAAAACGTAAAGCGTTTTGGTGGGTATATGATAGCCGTGGCAGCTCTCACCCCCATACCCTACTCAGCTGTTTGCATGTTGACTGGAGCAGCACGATTCAGGTTTACCCACTTTCTCTTGCTTGGACTTTTCCGTCTGGCAAGATTTCTATTCTATGGATTTATCATGTGGCAGGTAGACAAAATATAATCTTTCTGGTCTAAAGCCATTTGATTAGTTTTGCTTGTTTTAAGACAATGCAATGATTGATAAACTGGAGGAAATAAAGCACAGGTTTGAGGAAGTAGGTCAGCTGATAGTACAGCCGGATCTTATGAGCGACATGAGCAAGTATTCCAAACTAACCAAGGAATATAAAGACCTGGAAAAAATCGTTCAGAAGTATGATGAGTACAAGAATGTTCTCGAAAATATAGATAGTTCCAAGGAGATTCTGGCCACTGAAAAAGACCCTGAGTTTAAGGAAATGGCCAAAATGGAATTGGATGAGCTTCAGGATAAAAACAAAATACTTGAGGAGGAGCTGAAGCAAATGCTGATTCCAAAAGACCCCAATGATAGCAAAGATTGCATCATGGAATTAAGGGCTGGTGCCGGAGGTGATGAAGCATCTATTTTCGTTGGGGATTTGTTCAGGATGTATCAAAAATTTTGTGATAAAAACGGATGGAAAATTTCCATCTCTGACTCCATGGATGGCTCAGCTGGCGGGTTTAGCAAAATCGTCGCTAGTGTACAAGGCACTGATGCTTATGGCACACTTAAATTTGAATCAGGTGTACATCGAGTTCAAAGAGTACCACAAACCGAAACTCAGGGAAGGGTACACACCTCAGCAGCATCTGTTGCCGTACTACCAGAAGTGGATGATGTAGAAATTCACCTGGATATGAATGAAATCAGAAGGGATGAATTTTGCTCTTCAGGACCCGGAGGCCAGTCTGTAAACACAACATACTCTGCCATCAGACTTACCCACCTACCGACAGGTTTGGTGGTGCAATGCCAGGACCAGAAATCGAAGCTAAAGAATTTCGATAAAGCTCTAAGAGAACTAAAATCGAGGTTGTATGCTATCGAACTGGAAAAGCAGCAAGCTGAACTTGGTGCAGAAAGAAAATCCCTGATCGGAAGTGGCGACCGCTCTGATAAGATTAGGACCTACAACTATCCACAAGGTAGGGTGACTGATCATCGTATTGGTTACTCACAGCACAATCTACCTACAGTGATGGATGGAGAAATCGGTGAGTTTATAGAAAAACTCCGAATAGCAGAAAACTCCGAGAAACTTAAAGACGGTCAGGAATAAAATTCCGCATTTGCCGTTCCTTTTGAGTAAGAAACAACTAGCAATTTGAACCTTCGACACCTCTTTCCTTTCGCCATGCTGCTTGCCATGCTTGTGTATGCATGCAATCCGATTGAGGAGGAAATTACCACTGCTCGAGGTGCACGCCTCGCCTACTCTCAGGATACGGTTATATTTGATACCATTTTTACTGCTGTCAATAGCATTACCAAGCGGTTGATGATTTTCAACCAAAATAAAAATGCCATAAATATTTCACGGATACATTTGGGCAAAGGAGGTGGATCGGAATACTCAATCATAGTGAATGGAGAAGAAAATCATGACTTCCGGGATGAAGTCATCTTGGGCAGGGACAGCCTGTTGGTGCTGGTAGATGTGAAAGTTGATCCAATGAACGAAGACTTGCCATTCATTGTGAAAGACTCCATAGTCATAGAATCCAACGGCAACAGGGAACATATCAAGCTTGTTTCCTGGGGGCAGGATGCGGTATTCCTGAATGGTGAAATCATAGAATGCAATACTACATGGACTGCCGACCGGCCGTATATTATCTACAACAATGCTTTGGTCGATACCCTCTGCACACTCAATGTCGATCCTGGAGCCAGGATATATATTGACAACAATTCTTCCCTCTTCGTTAAGGGCTCGCTCAAGTTAAACGGAACCCTTGAAAACAATATCGTTGTACGAAATACCCGGCTCGATCCAAAGTTTGACATAGCTCCAGGACAATGGGATGGTATATATTTTCTGGAAGGTAGCCATGACAATACAATCGAACATGCTGTGATCAGCAATGGTATGAATGGCCTCAGGGTCGGCACGCCGGATGACAATGAAGAATTCGATGTTGTTATAGGCAATACTATCATTGAACACATGTCAACAGCAGGAATACTGGCATTCACTTCAGAGGTCAGGGTTTATAACACTGTTATATATGACTGTGGCGAATATGTGATAGGAAATTTTTTAGGAGGAAAATACGAATATGAGCACTGCACACTCGTAAATGATCCGACTTCTTTTTTCAGAGAGCAAGAATCTTTTCAGTTTTCAGACAACATTGTGCTTGATGATGGCTCAACACTTTCTGATAAACTAAGCGTCAAAATTGTCAACTCCATACTCTGGGGTAATGAGGACGAAGAAATGGTTTTGAGTCTTTCTGGTGAAAGCGAAGTTACCATTGAGGTACATGACAATATTATTCGCACAGTAAATCCATTTTATTCCGATCTAGGCAATACCACTAGCACCGAAAGCGATTTTCCCGGTTTCTACGATAAATTTCTGTTTGATTATCAGATTGACTCGCTCGGAAATGCCCGCAATACGGGAGAAAATATTGGAATAGATTTCGATATCCTGGGCACACCTCGCGATGAAATGCCCGACTATGGTGCTTATGAAAGGAAGGATAGTATTCCATAGGAGGTGGAGACAGAATTCAACTTTTATCTCGTCTATATTCACGCCTTGCGGCTGACCCCCAAGTCCATTACCATTTCAAACTGATCAAGCTCATTGACAAAGCCATTACTCTTCAGGAACTGAATGATTTCTGCCTCTGATTCCTCAACGTTCAATACCGTCAGGTTTTTATTCTCCCCAGCATTCAATGCACGCCGCATCAGTGCATTCCCTATGCCTTGACGCCTATAGCCTTCTTTGACACATATTTGGCTAATCCTCCCTTTTTGTACCTGGTATATAATATAACCTACAATCCCATTATCCAATCTGGCTTCAAAACATGTTTCATTTCTGATGTTGAGAATAAGGTGACCAAAAGAATCCAACATCGATGGGTTGGCTGTAGCCAGCTTTTGATATGATGATAAGCTCTTTGGAGTAGCTTTCTTGATGACTAAACCTTTATGAGATTCACGCAGCGGTAGCTCATTATTCAACTTAAAGCACTTGAAGTTTTTTGTTTTGGTGAAACCAGACTTTTCATAAGCCTTAATCGCCGGAGTATTGGTAGTGATTACTTCCAGTACGCATCGTTGAACCCCTGCTTCTGTAAGTATTGGTACAACATGGTCATACATCCTCTTCGTAAGCCCATACCCCCAGTAATCGTAAAGAACACCTGTGCCTCCATTGTATGCAGATTTTTGACCTTCAAAAGTATTGAGACTATTGAATATAAATCCAATCAATTTTTCCCCATGAAATGCGCCAATCGAATGCCGGTAGGAAATGTTCACCTTACCTTCCATTCTTTCTTTGAAGGCTTCTTTCGTCATATCCATCTTCACCTTGTACTTTGAGAAAGCATCAATAAAGGTTCGATACATTTGAGGCAGGTCTTCCTGGCTCAGCTGGCGAAAAGTGAATTTTGAAGTCATATTCAGAAAAGCTTTGCTCCGTTTGGGACTGCCTTATCCACAGTGTTGAGGATGACATCTCCGTTGCTATCAGGAAAACCAGTAACCAATAGCTCAGAAATGAACTTTCCAATTTGCTTTGGGGGAAAATTCACCACACACACTACCTGTTTACCTATCAATTCTTCCAACGAGTAATGCACAGTAATTTGGGCACTCGATCTTTTCACTCCAATTTCCTCTCCCAAATCCACCTGAAGCTTGTAGGCTGGTTTTCTGGCTTCAGGATACTCCTCAGCCTGAACAATGGTGCCGACACGAAGGTCTATTTTCTCAAAATCTGCCCAGTCTATATAACTCATATTATTTTTTTGAGTAATTTATTTATTCAAATGAGATCTAGCAAATGGAAATCAGGCTTGCCAATATCAATGACCTTCCAGCTATTGTTGAAATATACAATCAAGCCATTAGAGCTGGCTTCACCACAGGCGATACCGAGGAATTTTCTGTCGACCAAAGGGCTGAATGGTTTCAGAAATTTGATGCCGATATTTACCCCATTTATGCCGCTCTTCTGGAGGGCAAGGTGGTTGGGTACGCGTACCTATCTCCCTACAGACCAGGGCGACAAGCCATGAGCAAAATTGCAGAAATTAGTTATTTCGTTGATTATTCAAATCATCGTAAAGGCATAGCTGGTGCACTGATCCAACATATCCTATCAGATTGTGAAAGACTCAAAAAAGAAACTTTGTTAGCAATTCTTTTAGGCACAAACACCACTAGCATCCACCTACTTGAAAAATTCGGGTTTCAGAAATGGGGTCATCTTCCCGATGTAATTGACTTTAATGGATCAAAATGTGACCATTTAATTTACGGATTAAAATTTGTTGGGCAGGTTCATTGAAAGTCCTGCATTTTTCATCTGTCAGTGGAACCTTCTTCCCTTATTTACTTGCCTCTTTTCCCAAATAATGACATATTCGCTGAATTGACATATTCCCAAATATTTTCCACCAAAAAATCACTATTATAAATGAGTAGAGCATTTAATTTTTCGGCAGGTCCAGCGACATTGCCCCTTGAAGTTTTAGAGAAAGCGCAGCGTGATTTGATTGACTATCAAGGCTCAGGCATGTCTGTAATGGAGATGAGCCACAGGTCTAAAGAATTTGTGGGTATCACTGCAAAAGCCGAACAAGACCTACGCACTTTAATGAACATTCCTGATAATTATAAGGTACTTTTCCTTCAAGGAGGTGCTTCCACACAGTTTGCCATGGTGCCGCTCAATTTGTTTTCTGCTAATAAAAAAGCAGACTACATCAATACTGGAGCCTGGTCGAAAAAAGCCATTGCTGAAGCCAAAAGATATGGAAACATAAATGTGGTTGCCTCCTCTGAGGACACCACTTTCAACTATATTCCAAAACTGAGTGCAGACATGTTCTCCCCGGATGCAGACTATGTACACATCACATCGAACAACACGATATACGGCACATGCTATGCGCAGCTACCTGATACAGGTGATGTGCCTTTAGTATGTGACATGTCTTCTAACATTCTTTCGCAGGAATATAATGTGAGTGATTTCGGAATCATCTATGCCGGAGCTCAAAAGAATATTGGACCTGCTGGAGTAACCATTGCAATCATCAGAGAAGACCTGGTAGGAAGTGCGCTTGATATCACCCCTACCATGCTAAACTACAAAACGCACGTGGACGGAGAGTCTATGTTCAACACTCCACCGTGTTTTGCTATCTATATGGCCGGGTTAGTCTTCAACTATTTATTAGAAAAAGGAGGCATTAGTGCCATGGAAAAACAAAACAGGGAAAAGGCAGCACTTCTGTATGACTTCCTCGACCAGTCAAGCTTATTTAAAGCCACGGTAGCTCCGGAAGATCGTTCTATTATGAATATTCCATTCGTCACTGGTAATGACGAGTTGGATGCACAATTCGTAAAAGAAGCAGGTGCCGCCAACCTAAAAACACTTAAAGGCCACAGGTCTGTAGGCGGTATGCGCGCCAGTATCTACAATGCCATGCCAACAGCTGGTGTGGAAGCATTGGTGAATTTTATGTCTGACTTTGAAAGTAAAAATGTATAGACATGGGACAATTCAAAATCGGGACATTCAATAAAATATCCCAAAAAGGGCTTCAAAATTTTGACGAGTATCAATATCAGATTATAGATCAGGAAAAAGATGTGGACTCTATCATCGTGAGAAGTGCATCCATGCATGATCTGGAGTTTGGGCCAATTCTAAAATCAATAGCTCGAGCTGGTGCTGGAGTGAATAACATCCCCATCCAAAAGTGTTCGGATGCTGGTATCGTGGTATTCAATACACCGGGAGCCAATGCCAATGCTGTAAAAGAACTGGTCATCTCAGGACTTTTACTTGCATCCAGGAAAATCCACCAGGGTATACAATGGACACAGGAGCAAAAAGGTAAAGGTGATGAGGTCAGCAAATTGGTTGAAAAAAATAAATCCAACTATGCAGGACCGGAAATATCTGGCAAAACATTGGGAGTAGTTGGCTTGGGTGCCATTGGTATGTTAGTGGCCAATGCTGCAGAAGCGTTAGGCATGCGTGTTATTGGATTCGACCCATACATATCAATCGATTCGGCCTGGCAACTGTCTAAGAATGTAGAAAAGGCCCACAACCTAGAGCATTTATTGGGTGAATCAGACTACATCAGTTTACACCTTCCATTGATGGACGAGACCAGGGGCTTCATAGATGTTGAGAAAATGAATATAATGAAGCCTGGTGCAAGTATCTTAAATTTTGCACGTGGTGGACTAGTAAACAAGACTGACCTGATGGGTGCACTAGATTCTGGAAAAATCAGATGCTTCGTTACCGACTTCCCTGACGACAGTCTCTTAGGTCATGATCAAATAATCACTATACCTCACCTGGGAGCTTCTACACCGGAATCCGAAGAAAACTGTGCGGTGATGGCCGTGTCACAAACTCGAGAGTTTTTGGAAAATGGAAATATCAAAAACTCTGTAAACTTCCCATTGGCAGAAATGCCAAGAAATGGAGGAGCAAGAATTATCATCGGCAACAAAAACGTTCCGGGTATGGTTGGTAAAATTACCGGTGTGCTTGCTGATCAAAATATCAACATTGCCGACATGCTCAATAAGCACAAGGATGATGTAGCCTATAACATTATCGATGTAGACGGTGATGTGAGCGAAGAGCAAATTGCCAAAATCGGTGAAATCGAGGAGATCATGCTGTTGCGTGTGATCCACGATGACCATTAAGAGAAAAATCCCGAACCATGAAAATACGAGCTTTTAAAGGTTTAAGACCGATTGCGGAAAAAGCAGCCCAAGTTGCCTCAAGACCATACGATGTAATGAATTCTGCTGAGGCCAAGGAAGAGGCAGCCGGCAATCCATATTCATTTTTGAATGTGGTAAAGCCGGAAATCACACTTCCTTCCGATGTGGATCAGTATGATGCGCAGGTATACCAGGCTGCCAATGACAACTTTAAAAAACTGGTAGACGAAGGGGTGTTTACCCAGGATGATGCAGCTTGTCTATACATTTATGAGCTCGTGATGAATGGTCGGTCACAAAACGGTATAGTTGCGTGTGCAGCAGTTCAGGATTACATGGATGACAAAATAAAAAAGCATGAGTTGACCCGCCCGGATAAGGAAGCTGACCGAAAAAATCATGTGCGTATATCCATGATGAATGCCGAACCAGTCTTTTTTGCTTACAAAGCAGTGACTCGCCTTGACGAACTGGTAGAAGAGGTTAAAAAAGACACGCCTGTATATGACTTCACTGCTGCGGATGATATCACTCATAGACTTTGGGTGGTGAATCCTGGTGATGTACTGGATGGCATCATTGATCAGTTTGACCAAATGCCCGCCACTTATGTAGCCGACGGGCACCACAGAACCGCGGCGGCAGCTTTGGTCGGACATGACTTGAAAAATGAAAATTCTACCCATACGGGTAATGAAGAATACAACTACTTTTTGGCGGTGCATTTCCCGCATGATCAATTGGAAATCCTCGACTACAACCGTGTTGTGAAAGACCTAAATGATCATTCAGCTGAAGAATTTCTCAATTTGCTATCAAATGATTTCGATGTAGAAAAAGTTAGCTCAGAAGCATATAGACCTACTCAACTTCATGAGATGAGTATGTATCTGGAAGGCAATTGGTATAAACTGAATGCCAAGTCATCAACTTATGATGACAGTGACCCAATAAAAACACTAGATGTAACGGTGCTTTCTGAGTCTGTGCTGAAGCCGCTGCTGGACATACATGACTTGCGTACCGACAAACGCATTGAATTTGTAGGCGGTATGCGTGGATTGGGAGAACTGGAAAGACGAGTGAATAATGGGGAAATGAAAGTAGCTTTTGCACTCTACCCGATCTCCATGCAGCAGCTATTCGATATCGCTGATAATGGCTTGATCATGCCTCCGAAAGTGACATGGTTCGAGCCTAAGCTCAGAAGTGGACTAGTGGTGCATAGTTTGGAGGGGTGAATGGACTAGTTGGAAATGCTATTTAATCTTTCTTCTAGATACCCAATTGTCCTAAGCAAGAATCTCCTTCACCACATGACCATGCACATCAGTCAGTCGGTATCTTCTTCCCTGATGTTTGAAAGTTAGCCTTTCATGGTCTACTCCTACCAAATGCATTAGTGTCGCATGGAAATCATGAACATGCACCGGATCTTTAACGATGTTGTAGCTGAAATCATCGGTTTCCCCATAAGAAAATCCAGGTTTAACCCCAGCTCCAGCCATCCACATCGTGAAACACCTAGGGTGGTGGTCACGACCGTAGTTTGTGGCTGTTAGCTTACCCTGCGAGTAGACCGTTCGACCAAACTCTCCACCCCAAATCACCAAAGTATCTTCCAACATACCTCTCTGTTTCAAGTCCTTTAGCAAGGCTGCAGTAGCCTGATCTGTATTTTTACATTGTCTTTTTATTCCTCCAGGCAGGCCTCCGTGCTGGTCCCATCCTTGGTGGTATAGCTGAACAAACTTCACATCCTTCTCCAGAAGTTTTCTAGCCATCAAACAGTTGGCTGCATAGGTGCCAGGATCTCTACTGTCTTTGCCATACATTTCAAATACATGATCTGGTTCATCGCTCATATCGGTCACTTCCGGCACAGAAGTCTGCATCCTGTAGGCCATTTCGTATTGTGCCATCCGAGCATTGATCTCGGGATCGCCATAAGCATCATGCTGGATCGTATTTAATTTCTTAAGGTAATCCAGCATCTGCCTTCTATCTTCTCCATCGAAATTTTCCGGGTCACTCAAGTAAAGCACTGGATCTTTTCCGGATCGAAATTGTACACCCTGATGTTCTATGGGTAAGAACCCATTTCCCCATAACCTGGCATACAAGGGCTGCCCACCTGCATTTTTAGAAACAAGGACAATGAAAGAAGGTAGATTTTGATTCTCAGACCCCAAACCATAACTCAACCAGGAACCTATAGAAGGTCGGCCAGGTAGCTGGTGACCAGTCTGAAAAAAGGTTATCGCAGGATCGTGATTGATTTGTTCAGTATGCATCGACTTGATGAAACAAAGGTCATCCACCATCTCGGCAGTATGAGGCATCAATTCACTTACCCATTGGCGACTTTCGCCATATTGCTTGAATTTGAATAGCGAAGAGGTAACCGGCAAGGAAGTCTGGTCGGCACTCATACCCGTCAGTCTCTGTCCTTTTCTCACAGAATCCGGCAACTGTTCTCCATGTACATCATATAGCTTCGGCTTATAGTCGAATGTTTCCAATTGGGATGGCCCGCCACTTTGGAAGAGATAGACGATACGCTTAGCTTTTGATGCAAAATGCGGTAGTCCCGGAATTCCATTGGGTCCTGATACCGCATTAATTCCTCCTGGTGAAGCGAACGACTTTTCTGAACCTAACAATGAACCCAAAGCCATTGCACCTAAACCCAAAGAAGTTTTCGTAAGAAAATCTCTCCTGTCGATTTTCTTTTCAATCTGCTGCAGATCCTTGTTATTCGATCTCAATATGTCATGGTGATCACACATAGCCTATCTTTTTGTTATGGTCGCGTCAGAGTTCATAATTGTACTGGCTACCACCGCATTGGCAGCAACCATTATTGGATCGAGTGTAGAATCATATTCATATTCACCAGCTGATAACCAACCCTGCGATTTGCCCTCTTTTTCCATGAATTTGTCCATTATTTTTTGCTGCATTTCCAATAACACATCAACCTCTTTCGTACTGGCACTCCGGCCTGTCAACTTCAAAAAAGCTTCTTCCAAACCTGATTTGACATCATCACTTTTTGTCATCTGTTCCCCTATCACCTTAGATGCTTCGATAAAGGTTGGGTCATTTAATAACACCAAAGCCTGCAAAGGAGTATTGGTCTTTTGCCTTCTGACTGTGCATTCGCTTCTTTCGGGTGCATCGAAGGTGGCCAATGTAGGATGTGGCACTGACCGTTTCCATAAAGTGTACAAACTTCTCCGATACAAACTGGACGATGAGTCGCGAACATATCGTTTACCATTTACCCGCCAAAGACCGTCCGGCTGGTACGGCTTCACACTTTTCCCTCCTATATCCTTATTTAGCAGCCCACTAGCCAATAGGGCATTGTCCCGAACCATTTCACTCGACAGACGCAAGGTAGGGCCTCTTGCCAACAACACATTTTCTCCATCAATTTCTCTTAATTCTTCACTTGTTATTGATGACTGACGATAGGTAGCAGACATCACTATCAATTTTTGCAAGGCTTTTACATCCCAACCTGACTCCATAAATTCAATAGCCAACCAATCCAGCAATTGAGGGTGACTTGGCAGCTCCCCTTGATTACCAAAATCCTCCGTGGTACGTACCAAACCACGGCCAAAATAATTCTGCCAGTATCGATTTACCGTAACCCTGGCGGTCAATGGGTGATCCGAGTGCATCAGCCATTTTGCAAAGCCAAGCCTGTTCTTTGGTAAGTCTCCAGGCATAGGTAAAATACTCTTTGGAGTATTGGGAAATACTTCCTCACCGTGTGCATCATACTGCCCTCTCTTCAGCAGGTAGGTTGGTCTGGCCTCCGGCATTTCTTTCATCACCATCAGTTCCTGTACTGATTCAATGCTGTCGTTGTATGTGCTTCTTGCCTTCTCAAGTTCTTTCAGGGATTCTTTGTATACGCTTGACTTATTGGACAAATAGTAAGTTCTGAGCGCTTCGATATCACTTTGAGTCAACTCGTTTCTTGACTTGCTGGCAAGGACATTCAACGTGTCTTTATCGGCTATCATCAATACCTCCAATAGAGAAAGTTCCCTATTGAAAACCATTACATCATCCACAATGGCACCACCAATACCGACCCCTCGCCATCTCGCTCCAATCTGTAATCCCGGTTGTTTGTCTTCAAGAAGGTGATAAAAGTCTATCTCTTTGTAAAGGTTATCTACTTCAACTTTTGTGGAAAGCTCCTGGCCGTTCATATACACTTTGTATCCAGTTGCGGTGCTCGATCCATCGTAAGTCACTACAAACTGTAACCACTCGTTTTTGGGAATGTCACTAGCATATTCAATGATGGCATTATCTGGGGTGCTACGCGCCATCAATAGTTCCAGTCTATTATTTTTAAGCGCCAAATGATAACCTCTGAAATTATATAATGCAGCTCCAATTCCTTTATGAAAAATCACACCGTTTTTAATATCTTTAGGAATTTTGACACTAATACCAATACTAAATGATTGACTCCTTTTAAAGGCTCCTGCATCGCCACAGCTTAACCAGGCATCACCATCCATCAAGAGCCCTTTTCCATTCTTTGCTTCTACAAAGCTTGGCTTTTCGTCGTTTGATCCCTGACGTTCCATCTTCCCTTTCTGTGAAGGGTTTAGTTTATTTTCTAGTTTTTTGTTCTCCAGCTCAAAGTGTGCCTGTATTCCCGTAGGGTGCGGCTTAAGAGATAATTTCCTATACCCTTCCTCGTTCAGCCACTTTTCAAAAGAAGCACTCTCTGACTCTATCAGTCGCTTGTGCTGATCTGCTTTTTCATTGGCCTGTGAATCCAACATAGCCAACAGCTCGTCTTGCTCCTTTGTTGTCCAGAGCATCGTGGGTACTGGCAGGGCATCATCCCAGGAAATCTGTCCCGCTTCATTTACGTTGTTGAAAAAACTGGACATTTCGAAATAATCTTTTTGAGAAATGGGATCATACTTATGGTCATGGCACCTGGAGCAACCGAGTGTCAACGCCATAAATGCAGAACCAGCAGTATTGACACGGTCAAGGACATATTCCACTCTAAATTCTTCAGCAACAATTCCGCCTTCCATATTTTGAGGGTGAATTCTATTGAATGCTGTTGCTAAAATTTGTTCCTTGCTGGGATTAGGCAGTAAGTCTCCAGCCATCTGCCAGGTAACAAATTCATCATAGGGCATATTTTCATTGAACTTATCAATCACCCAATCCCGCCATGGGCTCATATCCCGAAAGCGGTCGACGCTGTAGCCATGAGTATCTGCAAATCGAGCCAGGTCCATCCAGTCCATGGCCATTTTTTCTCCATAGTGGGGAGATGCGAGCAAGCGATCTACTTGCTTTTCATAAGCTCCGTCAGAATCGTCAGAAATAAAATTGTTGATCTCGTCCGTTGTTGGAGGTAATCCGGTAAGATCAAATGAAAGCCTTCTGAGTAGGAGTTCTTTGTCAGATTCCTTTGAAGGCTTTAGGCCTTTAGTTTCTAGTTTTTTTACTACAAAATTGTCAATGGGATTTTTCGCCCAATCATAACTCGACACTATCGGTGGTTCAGTCTTGTCAGGTTTGATAAAGGCCCAATGAGGTTTATACTCTGCTCCATCTTCTATCCATTTCACCAACACCGCCTTTTCATAGGCCGTGAGACTTAGGTTTGATTTTGGAGTAGGCATAAGCACTTCCGGATCATGAGATAGAATCCGGTGAAAGACTTCACTTTTCCTAAGATTTCCCGGCTTGATGGCAAACTTTCCCGGGTTTTCTGGTAGTTCACCGTAAGCTGCTTCCGCAATATCTAGCTGAAGTCCTGCCTGTTGTTTCTGCTTATCCGGGCCATGGCATAAAAAGCACTTATCAGAAAGGATAGGTTTGACGTGTACGTTGAAATCCAGTGCCTGAGGCAACTTGTCATACGCCACAGCAACATCGTCCGGCAATGTAGTCTGACAAGACATAACAAGCCCCGCTAGCAACACTAAAAGTGGCGTATTGAATTTCATATAATTTGGTAGTGTAGGTTTAAATACAATATCAAAAGTAGAATTTACACTAAATAAAGTAAATATCCATATCGGACTATTTTATGTACGTATCCGACTATATTTCATTATAATTACTTCATTTGAATAATTTTAAGCTTACAAAATGCACAAATCCTTGAAGCAACTGACGCTTTCGCTGATAAATATTGGTCATACATCGTTAAACAAGAGTTGGAATTATGACAATGTCATCAGTCCGTTTACACGAATGTACTATATAGATGGTGGCGAAGCGAAGGTATATCATCACAATCAGGTCTTTGACCTGAAACCTGGGTTTTTGTACTTGATCCCAAGCTTTACCTACAGTCGCTACAAATGTGATGACTTTATGAGCCAATACTACATCAGCTTTTTTGAGGAATTGGGTGAAGGGCTTTCAATATATAACCTAAAGGCCTTTCAATATGAAGTGCAGGCGACACAACAGGATATCAATAATTTCAAACGCCTGCTGGAAATCAATCCCAATAGGGCATTAGTAAACGACGACCCGAAAGTATATGACAACCATCCAACGCTAACTTCTTATGAAGGTAAAAATGAAGCCATGTCTTCTTCGGCGTTCTTAGAAAGCAACGGACTCTTACTTGCCCTTTTTTCAAGGTTCATTTTAGAACAAAATGTAACCAATAGCAACGACTCTATTACCGCTCAAAGAATTATGGATAGTATTCAGTTCATCAATGAAAACATAAAATTTGAACTAACGGTGGAATACCTGGCCAATCAGTTTCACATGAACGTAGATTATTTCTCCAGGGCTTTTAAAGAACAATTGGGCATAAGACCTGTAAACTATATACAAACCAAGCGCATTGAAAGAGCACAATTGCTGTTAAGTACTACGACCGATACTATACCCGAAGTGGCAAGTAAAATTGGCCTGTCCAATCTGTCCTATTTCTCAAGACTATTTAAAAAACAAACCGGTAAAAGCCCTGGTGAATTTCGAAAACAGCGCTGGGATATGTAACTAAACAATCATGAAAAAGAACCTACTTTTATCGCTAATCATATTTCTGGCCTCCTGCCAATCCACCACCCAAACAGAACAGCAACAGGATGGTAATTCCTATCCTGAATATGAGCTTGACTGGTCAAATTTGGAACACGAAACACCGGATTGGTTTCTGGATGCAAAGTTTGGAATCTATTGTCATTGGGGGCCATATTCGGTTCCAGAATTTGAAAACGAATGGTACGCCCACTGGATGTACGTAAATGAAAACAATCCAGAGTATCCGAGAAATGAGAAATTCTATAAACACCATGTAGAAACTTATGGGCCATTAAACGAATTTGGATATAAAGATTTTATTCCAATGTTTACCGCCGAAAAATTCGACCCGGCAGCTTGGGCTGAGCTCTTTAAAAACTCAGGTGCTCAGTTTGCAGGACCCGTTTCGGAACATGCGGATGGCTTTGCCATGTGGGATAGCAAACTCACCGAATGGGATGCCAAAGACATGGGGCCAAAAAGGGATATCGTTGGAGAATTGGCAAAAGAAATTCGAGAAAGAGATATGAAATTCGTGGCAACCTTCCACCGGCATTGGTTGCCAGGATGGTACCCTACATGGGATGAAACTACAGATGCTTCCGATCCCAAATATGCGGGTCTCTATGGGCCGAAAGTATCAAAAGGTGACTTTCAGTACCCGCCCAACCCATATGAGATTGATGAGGGAGTAAATAGATACTATCCATTAGCCTCTGACACATTCAACAAAGATTGGGTCGCTCGTCTCAAAGAAATTATTGACAATTATGATCCAGATCTGGTTTGGTTTGATAATCGAATGGATTTGATAGGAGAAAAATATAGAAGAGAATTTCTGGAGTATTATTACTCAGAAGCAGAGAAGAAGAACCAAGACGTGGTAGTAACCTACAAGTTTTATGACTTGCCAGTTGGTACTGCGGTGCTTGATCTGGAACGTGCCAGGATGAGTGAGAAAAAGGAATTTCCATGGTTGACAGATGACTCCATCGACTGGAAGGCTTGGTCACACATCAGCGACCCTAATTATAAAACTACCAACCGTTTGATAGACTTTCTTGTTGATGTGGTGAGCAAAAATGGTTGTCTTCTATTAAACATTACCCCAAAAGCCAATGGTGAGATTCCTGAACCCGTTCAGGAAAGGCTTCTGGAATTGGGCGACTGGCTTAAAATAAATGGAGAAGCCATATACGGCACAAGACCTTTCAAAATATACGGTGAGGGACCAGCAGAAGTAACAGAAGGCCACCTAAGTGAAAACAAAAATCCTGACAACACTGCTGAGGATATACGATTCACTACAAAAGGTGATGTACTTTATGCTATAGTTTTGGATTGGCCAGATGAATCCGTATCGATTAAATCATTTGCCAAAGGCAATAAATTATTGGACAATAATATCTCTGCCATTGAGCTTTTGGGTAGTGATGCCAAGCTGAGCTGGGAGCAGACGGATGAAGGCTTAAGCATCAATCTTCCTGAAGAGAAGCCAGGCGAGCATGCTTTTGTTTTTAGGATTAAAGGCGAATAATTTCTTAACTTGATTATTTAGGGCGATCATTAATTATCTCCTGAATTTGTAGATACACTTGCTGCATTTCAGATGACAGGCTGTTGTAAATCGCATCTCGACATTTTTCGCCAAATGCTTCTTTGTCGACATCTACAAACTCCATTCCTTTCTTTTTAAGTTCTGCCTGTACACCCTTTTCATTTGTTATGAACAGATCATGCTCATATCGCTGCATATCTGCGGCACACTCATCAAAAATCTTTTTCAAATCGTCTGGGAATTTTTGATATTGTTTTTCACCAATAACAGGATAAGTCCAACTCACGACATGCGCGGTGAGGTTCAAATAATCCTGGACCTCTGCAAATCCTGCACTGTTTATCATAGCAAAAGGATTTTCCTGTGCCTCAATTGTACCTTGTTGAAGTGAAGTAAATACTTCTGAGAATGACATAGGTGTAGGTTTGGCTCCAAGTGCCTCCCATGCGGTAACGAAGGACGGAACGTTTGGCACTCGAATGATCAATCCTTTAAGGTCGTCTGGATGTCGTACCGGACGGTTAGTTGTAAGGTGTCTTGGTCCTCGTTGGAAAAAGCCTACAGGTCTGATGCCTGTTTTCTCTCTCATCTCCCGCTCCATTCTTTGACCTATGGGTCCATATATGAGACGCTTCATGTCAGAAGAATCCTTCAGTAAAAAAGGCATTTCACAGAAAGCCACAATCTCGATCCAATTGTTAAGCATTGACCCTGTGGTTGTCATGTCTATCACCCCTGCCTGTATCAACCGAATGGCCTCAATCTCCTTGGCCAGCTGCTCTGAATGGTAATTTTCCACCCTAATCCTTCCCCCAGATCGCTCTTCAATAATTTCAGCAAAATATTCAAAGGCCTTAAACCAGGTATGCTTTTCGTTAACGAGGTGGCTCGCCCTCAACAGGAACTCCGGCTCATTCTCCTCTGTACAACCAAAAAGCGTCAGAAAAGAACAAAGTAATATGGTTAGAAATCTAGGTTTGATGATAAACTGTCTTTTGAGATAAAATGAAACCAAATGACGAGTTTAGGGGATTTCAGTGAGTTATAAAAATTGCCAACATCTAAAATCAGCTACCGGCAGCTTTGTAGTGCTCCATTGTATATTTCCAGTACACATGCTTAATGCGTTGTGAAAGCTCGGTACGTTGCGCTTCTGTCATGCCAGAATAACTTTTAGCATTGGCTATGGCCTCTTTCACATGGTCAATTTTCGTACAACCTATACTCGTAGTAGTAATTGGTAGCGATAAAGAAAAATGCTGGGCCTCCGTACTACTCACCAGTTCCGGCATAATGCTTTCTCGTACCTGACCTCTATCGGTACCCCACACAATTTTTTCCCCAATAAAAGATCCTCCGCCAAATACCTTCATCGCCATCACTCCCATATTGCGTTTCACAGCCAAGGGTAGCGTGTTCAAAATAAAACTCTTACGGTGTGGATCTGCCAGATTGATTGGAAAAATTACAACTTCAAGGTCCGGTAGATTCTTATTAATAAGGTAATTGTGAGCTTCCGGATCTCGATGACCACTGAAACCAATGTGTCTGACTTTGCCATCAGCTTTCGCTTTTAGGAGTGCATCGTACACACCTCCTTTAAACCGACCATCCACGTCATTTTTGGAGCCAATACCATGCATCATGTAAATATCCAGATAGTCTGTTTGCAGTGCTTCCAAAGAAGTCTCCAGGTCTTTATTCAAATCTTCAGCGGTTCTGGCCGGGCTCTTGGACATCAGAATAATGTCTTTTCGATATTTCGGAATGAGGTATTTTCCCCAAGCTAATTCCCCTTTCCCTCCACCATATTGCCTGGCCGTTTCAAAAAAGCGACAGCCTCCATTGATGGCTTCTAGAGCAAGGTCCCCAGCCAGACTACCAGTAGGAACAGGTACAGGACCTCCCCCCAAACAAAAGATTGTTGCATCTAGACCCGTGCTACCTAACTTACGTGTTGGTAGAGTCATCCCCAGACTGTCAGACTTGGCTGGTTGCATGAAAGTAGGCATGCTCATAAGTGCAGCCAGTGAAGCTGACTTCTTGATGAACTCTCTTCGGTTTACATCTGATTTTTCTGTGGGTTGTATCTTCTTTTCCATGGTGTTATGATGAATGTTGGAAAACTAGGCCAACAGCATTTTTTCATGCTTTGACCCTTATAAAGATACAAAAGAATTTGGCAATGTCATGGTCGGATAAATCAGAGGAGTGCCATTTACCGACGGAATGTATACATTTTCGTAGGACTAAAAACCAGTCGACAGTTAGCGTCTGCTATGGGAAAATTTTGTAGATATCTTTCCGATATGCTACACGAGCAAATTCAACGATTCCATCTTCTACGAAAACACCAACCCTTAGATCACCAGATCGAATTCAAAATGCGTTGACAAACCCTGCCAATTTCTTAACATTGGAAATATCATCAAACGAATTACTCGACTGAACTTTTTGAATGATACTTAGAATTGATTCCTTGTCTTTTGGCTGAGTTATCTTATCAAGGTCCTTACTGAATTTCTTAAGAAACTTGGTTTTCATTAACCCCGAAGTTTTCCAAATATTTCACTCTCCGGAACAGTTTCTGAGCGATCAACATCCTGCATAAGGATAGACAGACCTAAATCTTCCTGCTCCTCATCGCTCAATACCTTTGAACGAACCCCTAGCTTTTGAAGTAACTCGGTAACGAACTTCAACTCCGCAGCATTTTTAGGATTTACTACTATAGAACTCATACAGTAAATATAGAAATTCAGCCGGAAAGATCATAGCATCGCACATAGCTAGTGCCCATGCTGGGCACCAAATTGCAAAAGCACAAGGCGTGCAATCACTTTTCCCTGGCTATGATTGCCTCCGCAAATTCCCTAAGCTGAGCGAGTGAATCTACTTCGACATCTAGCTGATCGAGTGTATTGAATGCTTTGTCAAAAAACTGGTTCATTTTTTCTTCTGTAACTGACTTCACTCCTATTTCATCATAGAGGCCTTTGACTGCATGCACTTTTTCTGCTGGATCAAAGCTAGTCAATGCCAGTTGGGCCAGTAGCTTTTCTTTTTGCTCTGGTGTTGCCAACTCGAGTGCTTTGATTAGGAGGAATGTTTTTTTATTGGATATAATATCTCCTCCTACTTGCTTACCGAATTTTTCCTGATCGCCATATACGTCCAGCAAATCATCCTTCAATTGAAAACCAATGCCCATGTGGATGCCAAAGTTCCTCAGCTTAATCGCATCTTCTTTGTTCATACCTCCCAACAAACCACCCAATTCCAGGCTAAAGCCTAACAAAACGGCTGTCTTAAGCATGATCATATTGATGTAATCCAACTCTTCGATGTACTCCTCTTTTTCGAAGTTCATATCCAGCTGCTGACCTTCACACACTTCAATGGCACAGCGGTTGAATAATTTGAGGATATAGCTAATATCCTCCGTTTCCGCCTCCAGCAGCAATTCATAGGCATGAATCATCATAGTATCTCCGGAAAGAATCGCGATGTTATCATTCCATTTGGAATGCACTGTTGATTGCCCCCGCCTAAGCGGTGCTTTGTCCATTATGTCGTCATGGACTAATGTGAAATTGTGAAAGACCTCAACAGCCATGGCAGGCTTCACCGCCTTCTCCCAATCCTCTTTTTTTATTGAATAAGCCAATAGTGTAAGCAAAGGCCTCATTCTCTTTCCACCTAGGGCAAGAATATACCGTATAGGCTCGTAAAGCTCCTCCGGATAGCTGCCAAACTTAAGCGCGGCTATCTCCTTATTCAGTTTAGAAACTAATGTGTCTATATTCTGGTTCATCTACTTCTTCAGCATCTACAAATTCTAAATCAATCGTGCGACGGTCTATGTCCGTTCGTACAACCATCACCGTCACCGGATCACCGAGCGTTATCGTCTTCCTGTTTCTTTTTCCTACAATGCAAAAATTCTTTTCATCAAACTCATAGTAGTCATCATCCATATCAGTAATACGTACCATGCCCTCACATTTGGTCTCAGTGATTTCCACAAACACACCCCATTCCGTCACTCCGGATACAATGCCATCAAAGGGTCTGTTTTCCACTGAGGCCATAAACTCGACCTGCTTGTATTTTATGGATGCGCGTTCCGCATCTGCTGCCCTTTTTTCCCTCTCTGAGGAATGATTACAAAGCTCATTGAATTCTGTGGCATCCGGTGATTTTTGTTGATCAAGGTAGTTTTGTAACAAGCGGTGCACCATCACATCGGGGTATCTTCTGATTGGTGAAGTGAAATGAGTATAATGTGGAAATGCCAAACCGAAGTGCATCTTTGGATCTGTGGTATACTTCGCTTTTGACATAGATCGAATAGCCAGAGATTCAAGTACATTCTGCTCCGGTTTGCCTTGAATATCATCCATTAGTTTGTTGAGCATGCCCGACACATTGCCAGGATTCATATTGAGCTTGTGCCCAAAGCGAACTGCAAACTTCCCAAATGAATCGAGCCTCTCTGGATCCGGCGCATCATGAATTCTATAAACGAAAGTATCCTCTCCTTTGTGCAATCCAAATACATGTTCAGCCACATATTTATTGGCTAAAAGCATGAACTCCTCAACCAATTTATGAGCATCTTTTCTCTCCTTCGGAATAATACCTAGTGGGGTACCGTCATCTGCTAGTTTGAATTTCACTTCCACAGTTTCGAAGTTGATCGCACCATTTCTAAACCTGTCCTTCTTTAGCAACTTTGCCAAACCGTTCAGAATTTCTAGTTCCTCTGCATAATCTCCTTCTTTGGTTTCGATCCCCTCCTGAGCCTCTTCATAGGTAAATCTCCTATCCGAAAGGATAACCGTACGTCCAAACCAGCTCTTTTTTATTTTTGCGTCCGGTGTTACCTCAAAGACAGCAGCAAAAGTCAGTTTTTCTTCATTTGGCCTTAATGAGCACACTCCATTAGATAGTTTCTCAGGTAGCATGGGTATCGTTCGATCCACCAGGTAAACTGAAGTGGCCCGTTCGATGGCCTCCTTATCCAGCACAGATTTCTCCTGCACATAATGCGAAACATCTGCTATGTGAACACCAATTTCGTAGTTGCCATTTTTTAGTTTTTTGAATGAAATAGCATCATCAAAATCCTTGGCATCCACTGGATCTATCGTGAAAGTAGTTGTCTTTCGAAAGTCCTTTCTTCGCTTTATTTCTTCCTTCGGAATTTCAACGCTGATCTTCTCTGCAGCTTCCTCCACATGTTTGGGGAACCTAAACGGAAGGTCAAACTCTGCCATGATCGAATGAATCTCAGCTTCGTTTTCTCCTGCTTTTCCAAGTACTTCTGTCACACGACCGATAGGGCTTTTGTTCGCCCCACCGTGCCACTCATTTATTTTCACCACAACTTTATCGTTGTGTCTGGCCTTTCCAATTTTCTCAGGATAAACGAAAACATCCACATGGATTTTTCTATTGTCTGGAACGACAAAAGCATACCGAGGCATGATTTCTATCCTGCCTACCAATTCCGTCTTTTTGCGCTCCAGTATATCTACTACCCTACCCTCAGGCTTACGTCCATGCTTGATTCCACCTTTCATCTGTACAGCAACTTTGTCGCCATCTATAGCAGATTTCAGGTCTGAAGTTTTAACCCAGATATCGTCACCTTCAGGATCGTCGGAGATCACATAAGCAAACCTTTTGTTTACATGATCTACCCTCCCAATGATAAATGAAGCTTCCGCTTTGCTGCGAAATGAATTATTCCTAAGTTTTAGAATTTCGTCATCATCAGCCATATCCAGCAGGACATTGAAAGTCACTTCCTTGGACTTCATATCTCGAACGCCGATTTTCTTAATTACCTGCTTGACAGAAAATGTCTGACCAGGGTTTTGGTCATATAGTTGTCTTATTTTTTGTTGGATAAATTCTCTTGACAGCCCTTTTTTGGCTTTGAATTTTTTCCCTTTTGATTTCTTTTTTGTCATTTTAATTTGTTGCCTCAAAGCAACTTTACTTTAACCTGATTTCATTGCTTTTATCAAGTTTTTATTACTAAATATTTATTAAAGTCTTTTGAAATGAGTCGTTTTGACTCAAGGAAAGAGATTTGTTTTTCAATTTCCACAATCAAAAGAAGTAGTGTATAAATGCGGATATATGTGGAGAGAAGAGCAGTTAATTCCGCTACACTTGAAACTATTACCCTTTTGGGCTATTTGAAATCCCGTTGATTCCAATTTGTTTTCTTATCTGTTCATCATTTTATTATTTGGCTTGGTCATCAAGAATCTCGAGGCTGATTCTCAATTTTGCTTTAGAGTGGTATCAATTTCTAAAGACTTTTATTAATTCTTATCGCAAATGTAGGGTTTTATTTTTTAATCGAATTAAACACGGATTAAACTGGTTACTTAGAGGATCCTTTAATTAAAACGGATTGAGGTTCAATGACTAGAAGTCCCTAAAATGGCCTCAGACAGCACCCCATCAGCCATAGTCATAATACGATCCGCAACAAATTTGATCACCGACTCATCATGAGATATGAAGATGTAAGTTAAGTTTAGTCTATCCCTCAGGTCGATGAGCAATTCGAGGATGTCCATTTTTACCGCAGCATCAAGGGAAGACACAGCCTCGTCAAATATGATCATCTTGGGTTTTGCAGCCAAAGCCTTGGCAATGCAGACACGTTGTTTTTCTCCGCCGGATAGCTCCTGTGGAAGCCTGGTCAGCAAGTCGGCACTCAATCCCACCATTTCAAAATATTCTGCAGCCACGGTATTATCAAAGTTTCCATTGTATTTATGGCTGTTAGCAGTAGCAACCTCGCAAACGGCCTTTCCAACTTTTTGTTTCGGGCTAAGTGCCAATCCCGGATTCTGAAAAACCATTTGGATGTCTCCTTTTTGGAGATTCTTTGGGAAATGCACTGTGCCCGATTGATGCGCGATAAGACCGGAAAGACACCATACCAAAGAAGTTTTACCACTACCGGATTCTCCTAGAATTCCTAAAGTTTCGCCCTTGTTGATTGTGAAGGTGGCGTCTTTTACGGCATGTTTTTTCTCATTGAAAAAGAGGGAACGACCACCTGATGATGCATGGTAAATGTTAAGATTTTGCACAGACAAGAATTCTTCACTTTCATAAGAAATATCATCAGATTCCTCTTCCATTCTTTCCTTCTCACGAATAGAAAACAGCTTTTGAGCGTAGGCACTTTTTTCCTCCAGATTTCTGTCCTCACTATCAAAGTTGTCAACTATTGTACCTTCATTCATCACTACAATTCTGTCTGAATGATTAAGCGCTAAAGAAAGATCATGCGTGATCAATATGATAGACATCTGGTGGTCATCAACTAGTCTCTTGAAATATTCGAAAATCTTTTCTTTAGTTTCAATATCAACCGATGAGGTTGGTTCATCAGCTATGAGTAGACCTGGATTTCTGATGGTAGCCATCACTAACATTACGCGTTGGCATTCTCCTCCTGATAGCTGGTTTGGAAATGACTTATAGGTTTTATCCGGATCCGAAAATCCAAGGCTTAACAACTCTTCCAGAATTTTATTTTTAGCTTCCTTTTTGCCGATTCCCTCGTCCAATAAAGCAGTCTCTAATATTTGCTTCCCACAGCTCATGCTTGGATTTAAATAAAGGGTTGGTTCCTGAAAAAGCATGGCTATTTCCCTGCCCCTTAGTGCATTCAAATCGCTCGGATCAGCAATACTACTGTTTTGTCCAAATTCGACTTGCTCAAATCTAGTCGTGGCATTCTCAGGGTTGATATTGAGCAAAGCTCTACCCAGGCTGGTTTTTCCTGAACCCGTCTCCCCAACGATTGCCAAAATCTCCCCTTTCTTTATCTCAAGATTAATCCCCTTTAATGCTGTGAATACACCTTTATCGGTCTCGTATTGGAGATTGAGATTTTGGATTTTAAGAAGTGGTTGGTCTGGTTTCAATACTAAATGAGTTGAATAAACGTCGGTTGTTACTTCTATGGAATAGTGGGCTTGTAATTCACACTCAAGGCACCTCCACGCCGGTCGATGCAGCGTAAATCATAAACCATTGCTCCAGGTTCATTTTCAAATTAATGGCATCAGCAGCTTTCTCTAGTCTGGCAATTTTCCCTGTGCCCACAACGGGAATAATACCCGCCGGATGCATCAAAAGCCACTTGTATATCACTTTGTCAATATCTTCAGTGCCCAGTTCGCTTGCCACTTCCCTGAGGGAGTTAAGAAGCCTGTGTCCTTTTTCAGAGTCTGGGTTCATTATCTGTCCGCCAGCCAATGGCGACCAGGCCATCGGTTTGATCTTTTCTTGAACCAAGTAGTCTAAAGTGCCATTTTCAAAATTTTCAAGACAATATGGAGATATTTCAATTTGATTGGTTACCAACTTGTCATCCAAACAGGATTGTAAGAGCTGCTGCTGACCTGGTAAGAAATTCGAAACACCGAAGTGCAATACTTTGCCAGCACTTTTAAGATCTGAAAATGCTCTTGCAACCTCCTCAGGATCGAAAAATGGCGATGGGCGGTGAAGTAACAATAAGTCAACATAATCTGTTCCGAAATTATTCAGTGAATTATTCACTGATGAAACGATATGATCATAGCTATAATCATAATGTTTGACCTGACGCTCCGGAAATTTGCTCGAAATCAACTGTATGCCACATTTGGTCACTAACTGAATATCACTTCTCAAGCCCTTGTTGAGTGCCAGAGCCTCTCCGAAAAGCTTCTCACAGCTATAATCTCCATAGATATCCGCATGATCGAAAGTTGTAATCCCCAGGTCTATTGCCCGCCGAGTGAGCGTCAAAAGTTCCTGGGAACTGAGTTGCCATTCGGCTAACCTCCAGTGCCCATGTACAATCTGTGAGAACTCTAAATCAGCCGCTAGTTTTATTTTTTTCATATCCTTATAAAAGTATGATAGCCAGTATTAGCGTTCAAGCTAAAACAAGATTATGATTCCAACAAATTACCATTTCTATGGCTTCTTCATTGTAAAGCTCCAAGTCACCCCCAACTGAAAAATAATGAGTGGAATGGTAAATAATAGTATTGTTTCCCAACCAAATTCAAAAACAAGCCAGCCTGCAGAGAGTGCCGCCATGGCCTGGGTGCCAAAAACAATAAAGTCATTTAAAGCCTGAACCTTAAACCGCTCAGAAGCTGTATATGCTTGAGGCAGTAAAGTAGTTCCACCTACGAAAAGAAAATTCCAACCAATCCCGAGAAGTACCAGAGACATCCAATAGTTGCTGAAATGATGACCGGAATAAGCGATTGCCACACATATCAGGTATGCTATCAAACCTATAGCCATCATTCTTTTTATCCCCAGCTTTTTGATTATCCAACCTGCTACCAACGAGGGTAGAAACATGGCCATGATGTGACTTTGGATAACAATTTTAGTGTCCTGCAATGAATGCCCGTCCATGTTATGCATGCTGACGGGTGTAGCTGTCATGATAAAGCTCATAACCATATATCCTACCGCCGCACTCAACATGGCCACCCAAAAAAACCTTTGCCCAAGAATCTGACCAAAAGGGCGTTGAACGTCATTGGTTGTTTGTTGACCAGACTCTGGATTCTGAAATAGAGTCAAGATCAAAAAGCTTAAAATGTAGATACCAGCCAACAGCAAGAACGATCCTACATATTGGATGCTGAACAGGTCTTTTCCAAAAATAGCAAGCTCAGGTCCAATCAAGGCTGCCGCTATGCCACCCAACAATACGGCTGAAGCAGCATTGGGTATCAGCACTGAACTCACACTCTCCATGGCCGCAAAACGAAACTGCATGATACAAGCCACTGAGGCACCAAACAAAAAGAAACTAACACACAGCAGATAGAATGACTGAATATGAATACTATATGCAGCCAGTAATGACACAACCACTGAGTAAAGTGCCGTGAGCAGAAATGACTTCCTCCTTCCAATTTTCTTCATCAGCAACGTAACTGGAACAACCGTGGCAGCCGTACTAATGATGATGGTAGCGACGGGTAGAGTAGCCAGATTGCTGGCAGGAGCCAGTTCCGAGCCTATCAGCCCCCCTACAAAAACTACAATCGAACTGACAGACATCATCAGTGCCTGAGCGATTGTAAGAATCCAAACATTAAGCGGTAATCTGTTCATTGCGGAGATTTATCGAGAGTAACAATTTATGCCAGGTTCAATAAATAATTACACAATAATTCTCTGATTCACCCTTTCTATTTCCCATCAAGAGGGAAAGGACAAAGGAATTGTATAATTATTTATCAAAGTTCATCTAAACTCTAATTCTTCTTGCAGTAGTGAATGACCTCATCCTTTGGCAAAGCATATTTCTGCTGTTGCTCCAAGGATAGCTCATTTACAAAATCATCCAATATGACCTCAAAACCAGCAGAACGCAGGCGGTCTGGGTAGTCCTTGCCATAGAGACGGACATGATCATCTTGTCCAAAGTGCTCTTCTCTTTCCTTGGGGTCTATAATTGAAGCGTCTTCATATGTGAACTCAGGCATGGGATGAAACTCAGGAATTTGAATAATGGCAAACCCTCCAGGTTTTAAGACACGATATATCTCCTTCATAGCTTTGATGTCATCGGCTACATGCTCCATGACATGATTGCAAAAGGCCACATCGAAGCTCGCATCATCGAATGGCATGTCATGCACATCAAGCTTCACTTTGGCTAGCGGGGATTCAATGTCGGCCGTGATGTAGTTCTCCCCATGCTTGCTCTCAAATCGCTCAATGAAGCACAGTTCCGGAGCTACGTGCAATACTTTCTTCTCTGCTGAGAAAAAGTCTGTCTTCTCCTTCAAAAAAAGCCACATAAGCCTGTGCCTCTCCAAGGAAAGGCAACTCGGACAAAGGGCATTTTCCCTGGCCTTCCTTCCATAAGGCAAAAACTTTCGAAAGCTCTTCTCACACACCGGGCATTGCACCTTGTTGCCAACGTAGAATATCGACACAATCATCAGCACAAAATGGCTAAATAGTTGCAGATACTTACGCGGTACATTTCTTAAAAAAAAACTAATAATTTGCTTCAAGAGCTGATCTTTTAGTCAGCAAATATAGCTGTATCAACGGTACCTAATAAGATATTGTCACGCAATCCCTAATTGTTCAAAAAAAACGAGCACAAAAAAAGAGCTGTCATTGCTGACAGCTCTTTTAAAAATCTATTGCTTATTTAACCTCTACTCGTCCCAACCTGGGTTTTGTCCTAAGTTAGGGTTTTGAGAAATAGCACTTGTAGGAACTGGCCACAAGTAGTGCTTGTTTTCATCAAACACAGGATTCTCAAAGTCTGTACCTTTGTATGGCTCCAGGTATTCAACACCATCTACCATGCTTGAGCCTACAGAAACCCTACCATCAGGATCTACTCTTGCCTTGTTAGCAGCATCCCAACGCATTCCATAGTCTTTCTCGGTAAGCTTCTTACCTTGTTTCCACCTTCTCAGGTCTTCATATCGGAAACCTTCCATGAATAACTCGATCCTTCTCTCACGACGAATCTCAGCCAATACAGCAGAAATTCCATCATTTGCATATCGAGGATCCATTGGAGGGTTAGCCACCAAGTCTGGCATTCCAACTCTCTCTCTCAAAAGATTGATACTGATATCCAAATCGGCCTGAGAAATAGTTCCTCCACCCAATTCAGCTTGTGCCTCAGCATAGTTCAAGAGAGCTTCTGCAAATCTCATCGAAATAGCAGGAGTCTGAGATGAGTTGTATGAAGCATGTGCAGAATTCACATTATATACTTTGATAATGTGGTAACCTGTATACACTCTAAGTCCACCAGACATTCCCTGCACCCTTGGGTAAGGATTATCAGCAAATGCATGTCTACCATAGTTGTAAATAGGCTGATCTGCTGGATGCAATACAGTTTGTCTCAAACGTGGATCACGATTTTCGAAGATATTTTCATATACTTCATCTCCCATGTACAAAGGAGACAATGAGATTGGCAATCCATCTGTACACAGGTAATCTTCCACCATACTTTTTGTTGCACCACCATTATAACCTCTGTGGTAACTTTGTGCATGGTTTGTAAATATACCTCTCTCGTACCTTCTGTAGTAGATCACTTCATTGATACCTGAAAGATCTTCTATTCTGTGCATCTCATTATAGGTAGTATTCACATCCCCATTGTTGTAAATACCATAAGGGCCATCATCCATCAACTCTTTTGCCGCATCAGCAGCTGCCTGCAACCATTTTGTTTCACCGCCAAGGCCATGGTACTTTCTCCATGTTCCTTCGAACAGCGCCACTCTTGAAAATACAAGTAAAGCAGCCCATCTGTTCATTCTACCCGGCTCATTGCCATCACCCCAGTCATTAGGAATGTTTTGAGTAGCAAAAGTCAGATCTTCAAAAACTTTGTCCATTACAAAGTCTCTGCTATCTCTGCTGCCATAAAGGATTTCCTCATCAGCTGTGCTTACTTCTGTTTCTACCCATTGTACAGTTCCGAATTTAGAAATTTTGTCAGCATAAAACCATCCACGCATCAAACGCGCTTCACCTTTGTACTTATTCTTAACGTCATCTGTCAGGTCAGCCTTGTCGTAGTTGTCCATTCCAACGTTAATCGCTCTAATGAAATTCCAACCTCTCCATCCATACCAGAACGGTCCTCCAGGAACAGAATGGGCACCAGCCCTTACTCTCTGATAGTTGTTGTGACGAGAGTGACGCGGAGCAGTATCATCTGAAAAACCAGATACATGCCATATACCATATCTATGGCTGTCAAACCCATCGTCAAAGCCCATAGCGATAGGAACATCATTGTCGTTTCTCATTAAGTTGTACAAACCATTGTTATACACAATGAGATCATTCTCAGTGTTCCAGAAAGAATCAGAACTAATCTTATCGATTGGTGCCTTATCCAAAAACGAGTCGTTACAGCTGAAAGATAACAGTGCTGCAACTGCAACCATAAAAGTTTTTATTATATAATTTTTCATTTTCTTACTTTTTATAAGTGATTAAAATGATACTCTTAATCCAAGAGAGTAAATACGTTGTTTGTAGTACTCCTGAGTCAAAGTTGGTCTTACTTCCGGATCAAGCGGCTTACGCATGCTAGTAAATTCAAACAGGTTCATACCTGATACATAAACTGCTGCATCTGACATACCAATTTTGCTCACCAAATCACTTGGCAAGTTATAGTTAATGGTCAGGTTCTTCAAACGAATATAAGCACCATTTTGTACGTATCTGCTTTGAGGCTGTACATTTTGCTTAGTGTTTGTAGAAATGTGTGGCGCAGGGAAATAAGCATCTCTGTTATCTTCACTCCAGGTATCTGTCAAGTAGTAGTTTTCAACATGACCTGCGTTGAAAGGATAGAACGCTACCCAGTTTCCATTTGGAGGCCAGTATTGATACTGCATTACACCCTGGAAGAATGCGTTGATAGAGAATCCTTTGTAACCAACGTTACCTGTGATACCAAAGTTTCCTCTAGGACGCTCAACAGCGATAATCATTTGATCACCCGGATCGTCTAGTGTATTGTTTCCTCTTGTAATTACACCATCACCGTTCAGGTCAGCATAACGGATATCACCAGGTCTCCAGTTGTTACCCAACTGAGACTGATCAGCAGCTTCTGCTACTTCTGCGTCAGATTGGAAAATGCCTTGAGTAACAAATCCCCATCTTTCACCAATAGTCTGACCAACATATCTTTCACTCAAAGATCCAGTAGGGTTGTCATACTTGGTGATTTTTGCTTTATTGTCTGCCAATGCCAGGATTATGCTATAATCCCAATCCGCATTGATTCTGTTTCTCCAGGTTGCAGAAATTTCCCAACCTGTAGTTTTCAAATCTGCTGCATTCTCTTTTGGAGCATTTACACCTAAGATACCAGGAAGTTCAACGTTAGTTAACATATCCTTAGTCTCTCTGCTGTAAAGGTCAAAAGTGAAGTCCAATCTATTATCAAACATAGTGAAGTCAAGCCCAATGTTCTGGCTGGTCACAGACTCCCATGTCAATGTAGGGCTCACAAGACCGGCTGGCGAAACATAAGGAATTCTGGCTCCTCCTGTAAACATATATGGAGAAGTAGCTGATCCTAATGTAGGAATAGCAGGGTAGTAATCCGGACTTCCACCAGAGAATATCAATTGGTTACCCAATGTACCGTGAGACAAACGTAGTTTCAAGTTGTTCAACCAGCTAGAAGTCTGGCTCATGAAGTTTTCATTTGAAATTCTCCATGCAGCAGAAAAAGATGGGAAGAAACCAAATCTGTCATCTTTAGGGAATCTTGAAGTTCCGTCATAACGACCATTAGCCTCTAACAAGAATCTATCATTGTAGTTGTAATTCAACCTATAGAATACACCTCTTAGTGATACTTCTTCTTTACCACCATAAGTTTCCTGGTTTCCTACAGTAGCATTCAAATCAGTGATAGCAGGAGTAATTAAACTAAATGCTCTTGCTCTGATGTACTTGTAAGATCCCCATTCCTGGTTAAATCCAACCATCGCCTTGATGAAGTGACCATTGTCGTTATCAATAGTATAATCTGCATAAGTATTGATCACATAGTACTGATCATCATCTGATCGATTGTTGATATAATCTGTAGCACTAAAGCCGTTACCTATTTGCAAAGACAAAAGGTCACTGTTTTCTATAACATTAACTTTACTTCTTACCTGCTGATCATCTCTATAGGTAAAGTTTGAAGAAAATTCACCTCGAATATTCAAGCCTTTTATAGGAGTAATTGTAGCCCCTTGAGTCATAATGATGTCATTACGCGTCCAGGTATCTCTGCCACCTTGCTCCAAATAAGGCAAGAAGTTTACACTTTGAAAGTGCATTCCCTGGTACTGTGCATAATCTTCTTTATCTCCAGGAGTTACGTAGTAGTCCAGATCCGGAAAAGAAATAGGGTTCAAAGGATTAACCCTTGCGAAAGTGTTGATGTTAACATCCCAGTTGTAGAAGTGAGGCTTATCGCTCTTTTCAGTAGTTAAAAGTGCTCTAGAGTCCATTCTCAACCAGTCAGTAATTTGAACATCACCTTTGATCAAAGCATTATAACGCTTGAACTTCTCGTTTTTCTCTTTATTCTTAAGATAGCCATCTTTAGACAAGTATCCGAAAGATACATAGTAATTGGCTTTGTCTGTACCGCCAGATATTGACACATCATATTTCTTCTGAGGTGAGTAATCTGACAATATTCTTTCTTGATAGTTATTAAAACCATTAAACTGTAAGGCACCATTTTCTACTAACCATGCGTTTTCAGTAGTAGGGTTGTCACTGTAAGCCTTAAGTCTTGCCAGACGCTCATCATCGAATGAGGCGTTTCCATTGGTTCTGGTTGTTGCCAGATTTCTAGCCACCGCATAGTCATAAGGATCGTTTACCGGGTCAACAAACATGATCGGCTTAGCAGCCGCAAAGTCTGCGCTGAAAGTAATTTTCATTTTACCTGACTGACCAGATTTGGTTTCTACCAAAACAACTCCAAATGCAGCCCTTGCTCCATATACTGCAGCAGCAGATGCATCTTTCAATACACTGATGTTAGCGATATCATTAGGATTGATTTTGTTCAAATCCATAGGTACACCGTCCACCAAGATAAGAGGAGCTCCTCCATTGATTGATTCGTAACCCCTAATGTTAAATTCAATCGCTCTTGCAGGGTCACCATTTCTGATGTCCACATTCAAGTTTGGAATTACCCCCTGTAATCCCTGACCAACACTAACAATAGGTCTGTTGGCAAGCACTTCGCTATCCACTGTGGCGACAGCACCTGTCAAGTTTACTTTCTTCTGAGTACCATAACCCACAACTACAATTTCTTCCAGTTGCTGAGCATCCGGCTCCATTTGAATATCAATCACTGTTTGGCTTCCTACCTGAACATCCTTAGTCACATAACCAACGAATGAAACCGCAACAGTTGATCCTTCTGGAACTGTCAATTTGTAGTTACCTTCCAGGTCAGTGGTAGTACCGATTGTAGTTTCTTTCACTACTATACTAACACCTGGCAGGCCTTGTCCAAACTCGTCAGTAATTTTACCTGAAATATCAACGTCGGCCATAACCACCTCTATCAAGTTACCTGAGGCAACCTTCTTAGATGAATTGACATTGATATTATTGTTGATTTGCTTAAAAACGAGTCCTGTCTTCTCAGATATCAACATCAAAACATCTGCTACTGATCTTTGATCCTTAGCGATTTTCAATGTCAGGTCTTTATTTTTATCAAACAACCTTTTTTGGTAAACAAATTTGTAATCTGTTGCTGCCTCAATTTGTGATAAAACTTCGGCCAGATTGGCATTCTCAAACCCTACTTGAACGTAGGTATCTTTTACGCTTTTATACTTCTGTGCATTGCCTTCAGAGGCGAGCAAAAAAGTAAACCCGATGCATTGAATCATTATACCATAAATAGCATACTTTCCTAGCATGAGACTGAGTCTTAGTAATTTACATTTCATATATTTGTACGTTTTAATGAAAGTTTTTTAATAAACATGTGATTTTCTTAGCATAGAGGTTAAAATTTAGCGATGACAACCTCAATGCTTCGAATTGACGGGCCGTTAATTATTCCAATTGACGGCCTTGTTTTTAGGGGGAGTTTATAGGGGTTTTTAGCATACAGTATAGTTTTAATTTTAAAATTTAATTTTTACGTTTTTTTCTGAAAGAGAATACTGAAAAGGTGTAGTGAAATGAATACTGTTCAAAATATTCTCTAATGACTCATTTTTAAATGAACCATTTATTCTCCAGCCAGAGTCCGGATTGCGGTTAACATGTATGTTAACACCATACCATCTTTCCAGCACTTTTTTAACTTCGTGAAATTCGGCATTGTCAAAAATTATTGTTCCTTCACTCCAAGATAAGGAATTTTCAGCAGAAAAAGACCTGTAGGCTAATTTTCCAAGGTCTTTGTCATATCCCGCTGCATCTCCTGGTTCAAGCATAAGAGTTTCCCCTTCTTCCTTATTAAACTCGCTTACCTTAACCTTTCCAGTAGCCAAATAGACTTTAGTCACTTGATCATCAGGATAAGCCCGCACATTAAATGAAGTGCCAAGTGCTGTGGTTTGAACATTTCCCGAAAAAACAGTAAATGGTCTGTCTGCATCTTTTGTAACTTCAAAAAATGCTTCACCAGCCAGATATACGTTTCGCCTTTCTTTTACTTCTTCGTATTTTATGTAGCTATCTGAGTTGAGTTTAACCTTGGAGCCATCAGGCAACATAAATGTCGTTTTTTGTCCTTTGGGAGTAGACTTTTCTAAAAGCGTAAGTTCAACAATAGCATTGTTGTCTTCAATTGCGCTATTGTCCTGCAAAAAATAGGCTATTCCTAACACCAGAATAATTGATGCAGCAATCTTGATAGTCCAGCTAAGGGATTTTTGAATAGATAATTTAACCCCTTTAGCCCCATTCATGGTAGACTGGAGCCTGTCAAGGTCTTGGTGGAATGTAGATTCTTGTACTTTCAGTTCTTTTATGGAAAACGCGGCAAGCAATTCTCTTGCTTCATCAAATTCAATCTGCTTATTAGGGTTTTGTTTCAGCCAGTTTATCCAGAATCGTTCATCTTCTTCTTTTAGTCCCCTGGCAAAGGACTGAAATGATTCATCGTTGATGAAATCTTCTGTGCTAAATTCTTCGTATTTCATATACTGTGGTGGTAGTCTCTCTAATCTCCCTGCATTATACTCTTGACACTTCTCGGTTTGTACTCATCATTTAAAAAAAAATTTAAAAAATATTGAAAAAATGATTTTTGCTTAGTTGGTGATACACAAAAAACTTCCCCTAAGCTCCAAATAAGAGCTTTTTTCTTGCTACGAGAGTTGAACATATTTGTTTAATCCTCAAAATAATTTTTTACTATCAGACTATATAAGTGCGTCGATTCCTGGAACTAGAAAATTATCGAAACGATTTTCTCAATTCCTTAAGTGCCTTGGAAAATATGTTCCTAACAGATTGGTATTTGATGGCCGTGACACGAGAAATCTCTTCATAATCCAATCCACTGTAAAACCTCAAGAAAACTATCTCCTTTTGACGATTGGTCAGGTTTTCAATAGCTGATTTCAATTTTTCACTTTTCTCATCTGAGACTTCACGTTCTATTATTAAATCTTCTTTGGAAATGATAGGATCGTAGAGTTCCGTATCATTGACTTCAACAAATGGACTGTAATGCTTTAGGGCATCAATAATCATCCACCTGAGCATGCGGAACATGTAAGGTTTTGGATCCCTTGCCTCCTGAATAGTGGATTTACCCGTCCATATCTTGGCGAAAAGATCATGTATGCAGTCACGTGTTAATTCCTCGTTATGGGATATACGCATCCCATAATTATATAGATCAGCATAAGTCAACTTGTAAATTTCTATTAAAGCTGACTTATCACCCTTCTTTAACCGACTCCAAAAGTTATCTCTCAAGTTAAGTTGCTCAAGGTTTGATGCTTAAATAATTGCTCACCAATATTTAAGTGTCAAATAAAAAAACACGCCAATTTCATTTTCGGATTGCAATGAAGGCATTTTTTTTGTGAATTTATAATAATTCCTGCCTTGATATGAAAAATATATTCGAGAATTACTTCGTGATGCTACGTAGATCGTGTACGATAACGGGTGAAATAACTTGAAAATTGTTAACCTTACGGAAATTGAAATTACTCAGAGTGGTAATTTCATTTGGTCGATACCAAATCCTGACCTGTACCTTGCAGAAAACTAACATTTGAACTCAGCCCACATTCTAAAAATCTGGCGTATTCTTCAATACTTGGGATGTAGCCTACGGGATCAGTAAGCAAGCTGCTACCGTCGCTAGATACGAGCGCATAAAAAGGTTGAGAATTGGACTCAAAGAATTTAGTTTGAAAATGAGCCCACTTGTGCCCGTAGTTTTTTAATAACCTAGTACCCCCGCCGATTCTTTCTACTTCAACCTGCTCTGTTTTAGGTAATGATTTTTTGTCATCTACATAAAGTGAGATAAGCACATACTCATCGTTGATCAAATTAAACACTCGTTTGTCTGACCAAACATGTTCTTCCATTTTTCTACAATTGACACATGCATATCCAGTGAAGTCTAACAGAACTGGTTTGTTCGCTTTTTTAGCATATGCTAATCCACTTTGTAGGTCTTTGAAGCAGTTGATACCATTTGGGCAATCGTTGGGGTAGATCCAACTATACCCTGCCGGTGGAGCCAATCCACTGAGTAGCTTCAAAGAATTAAAACCGTTGGTTTCTTCATTTTTGGTCAATCCAAAAATGAGATAAATACTGATGACCGAAAAGACAACTCCTGTTGCAATGCGGCCAACGGCAAGCTTTTCAATTTTAGAATCATGAGGAAATCTAAAGAGGCCAAACACATAAGCACTGGTAGCCAGGCCGACAATAATCCAAACCACCATAAACACCTCATATCGAATTAGCCCCCAATGCATCACCAAATCAGCATTAGACAAAAATTTGAATGCCAGTGCCAATTCTGCGAAACCCAGCACCACTTTAACTGTATTTAACCAACCTCCTGATTTAGGTATCTTGTTCATCCAACCCGGAAACATTGCAAAAAGGGTAAAGGGCAAGGCCAACGCGAGACCAAATCCACTCATACCTGCTGTCAATTGCCAGGCACCTCCGTCTGAGCTGAGTGCCCCAGCCAATAATGACCCCAAGATTGGGCCAGTGCACGAAAAGGAAACCAGCGAAAGCGTTAAGGCCATGAAAAATACTCCAATGATGCCACCAGCTTCTTCTGCAGCACTCACCTTATTAGTGAGCGAATGTGGCATATTGATTTCGTAGTAGCCGAAAAATGAAAACGCAAAGACAATGAAAATGACGAAGAACAAAACGTTCAACCATACATTGGTGGAAATATCATTGAGTATATCCGGGTTGATAGAGTCCAGCATGTGAAATGGCACACTCAACAGCACGTAAACCAGAAAGATGAAGAAGCCATAAAGCACCGCGTTTCTCATACCCCATTTGGTTTCAGCATCTTTCGTGAAGAAACTGACCGTCAGCGGTATCAAAGGAAATACACAAGGCGTAAATAAAGCCAGTATACCTCCTATTAACCCCAGTAAAAATATCGTTGAGATGGTCTTCTCTTCACTGTCGAGCGTGTTGGCTCCAGCTTCACAATCGGCGGTTGCATTCGTTTCTATAGAAGCTATCCCATAATACTCCTCTTCTGACACTGTCGCTTTTCTTTCCTTTTCAACGGATGAGGTCTTTGTGTCTTCCTTAACGCTAGTCGCTAAAAAATCACTCAACGCAAATGTGCCATCCCCTGGGATACACATTCCATCCACCGTAGTACATACCAAAAAAAAATAGCTACCCTTGAGATTTACTTTTTCCGAAAGTATTTTGATCTTCTGATTGAAGACAGCAATGTCGCTGAAGTAACTTACCTCGGCCTCCCAGGTTTTGTCATACTCCTCATGCACACCTATCTGCTCCATTTCCCCCAAAAGCTCGTAACTCGGGTCTGCCTCAAATTCAAATTCCGTAGGCAATGGCCCGATCTCAGGATCCAGGTCAATCGTGTATAAGTGCCAGGTAGAATCGAGTTTCACATTGAAAGTCAACTCTACTACATCACCTTTTTTGAAATCAGTATCGGAAATTTGATAACTCCAGGAAGCTGGTTCCAGGATTTGTCCAAATGAAAGGAAATAAACAAAAGTGAATAATAACGTAAGGGATAACTTCTTCATCAAAATTGTTTTTCTATCTAACTGAATATTTTGTAGAATGGTTTAAAGAAGCAGGATTAATTATTGAGAGTCGCTTTTACTATTTGATTGGTAGGGTAGTAATAAAAAAAGTCGACTACCCAAGCACTTTGACCTGATATCCTTCTTTTTTCAAAATATCGCCTACTTTTTGGCGATGGTCGCCTTGTATTAGAATTTCCCGATCCTTCACATTTCCTCCAACACCGCATTTATTCTTGAGCATTTTCCCCAACTCGTTGATGTCTTTGGTAAGGCCTACAAAGCCCGACACCAAAGTAACCTTTTTCCCACCTCGATTCTTCTTATCGAGCATCACTTTCAGTTGCTGTTGGTTATTCATGAGTGTTTCTTCTTCCTGGTCAATATCGTCCTGATAGTCAAAACTATCGTCGGTAGAGTACACTACTCCTACCCTGTTTTTAAAGCTGTTCTTTTTTCTTCCCACTGTAATTATCTTGAATCCCTATCTATTCTGAATGTCCATACCGGTCTGGTACTATGATTTGCTACATCTTCCGCAATGCTACCTGTCAGCATATGGGATAATCCGGTTCTACCGTGCGTACCCAGGGCTATCATATCCGCCTGAATGTCATCGGCAAAGTAAATGATTCCATCTTCTTCCTGAAAATCATTATAGATATCCAAGGTGAAGTTTTCTAAGCCTTTTTCTTTAGCAAAAGTCTCCATGATCTCAAAATCCTGACGGGTAGTAGTAAAACTATTGGGTGTATTAATAATGACAAGGCTGAGTTTTGCATTAAAGACTGTTTGTGCCGATTTGATATGGGACACAATTCCTTCGCCCGGAAGTCGGAAGTCGGAGGCAAACACGATGTTCTTGATGTCATCAATATTTGTGGCTGATTTAATGGTCAGAACAGGACACTCTGATGTTCGAATCACCTTCTCTGCCACCGATCCTACAAACAACTCTTCCGCACCTTCGGTACCTTCAGTCCCCATTATGACCAAATCTGTTTCAGTCTTGACTATCTCCTCATTGATTTCGACAAAAGGATTGCCCACAACAACTTTAGTTTTGATATCTATATCTTCGAAATCTTTTGAGCCCCTAATCTCTCCCATCTTCTCCCTTACTTTCTCAATCATCTTCTTCATATAGATACTTTCAAACGGGTCGTAATCTGTAATACCCATAGTTTTGAAAGTAGCTGCAGAGGGGTGCTCGATTATATTTAGCAACAACAATTCGCAGTTGTCTCTTTTGGCCAGCTGTCTGGCAAAATCCAATGCATGATTGGATACGTCTGAAAAGTCGGAGGGAACAAGAATTTTTTTCATGATTGAATGATTTTTGTTTAATATAAAATTAACGAAAAAATATGGCCGATGACCATATAAACAGGCACAAAAAAAGGGAGCCTGCTTCAGACTCCCTAGTTCTTCCATATGAATAGAAGATTCTACTTATTTCATTGCACTCGCTTCGCGAATTTTATCTTGAATTGAAGAGGTATCAATTGTAGCATTCTGCTCCTCTTTCATCTTATTCATACTCTTTACGTACCATGTCACGGCTTCTCTTGGCAGGTTATTCTTCGCATAGTAATCTCCCATAATTTCCAGATTGTAAGAAGTCTCTCTAATCTTAAGCGATCTTTCGATCCACTGCTTTGCCTCAGCCATATTCGTATTCTTTCTAATTAGCATTTTAGCTGATTTTGCATAGGTCTTCCAGTCGTCAGGAGAAGCATTTTCGACAGCTGCCTTGGCCTTGTTAAACGTCTTGTCTGAACCTGCTTGTACAGACAGTGATGATAGGGTAATAACCAAAGCCATTGCAAGGGTCATTAATTTCGAATTTTTGTTCATAATTTTATTTTTTTAAGTTTTATGATTCTACTGCCTCAGTTTAGCACAGGATGTGCCAATTTTCATAACTTATTGATTTACTGTATTTTACAAAATTTACAAATAAGAAACTAATAATTTTTTTGTACGGAATCGTCACATAATGCCTTAAAACCGAACAGTTAAACTTTTCCAAATGGTATTCGTAAGTAGCGCTCCAAACTTTACAATACAATTGTACGGAAGGGTATGCTTAGAACACATTTTTGAATTTGAAATGCATTCAGGTCACTATGAAAATATTTCAAAATCATTTTATTCTATACACCCTAATTTTGTCTCATGGAAATAAAATACCTGAAACTAATCAAGACTATCGCTGAGGAAGGAAACATTTCAAACTCAGCAGAAAAGTTATTCCTGACTCAATCCGCTCTTAGCCATCAATTAAGAGACCTGGAAGACCGTCTGGGCGTGCGGATTTTTCTACGAGCGCGAAATGGATGGCAGCTGACTGACGAAGGTCAGGAGCTATATAAGGTTGCAGTGAATGTATTGAATGAAATAGATCAGGGCTTATCAAAGGTCAAAGGAATTAAGGATGGCTCAAGAGGAAGAATTAAAATCAAAACCGAATGCTATTCCTTTTACAGAGGTATACCAGCCTTCATGCAAAAAATGGCCATTCTATATCCGGAGTTGGATATTGACCTAATGGTGGAGGGCTTTGGGGACCCATTTAGCAAGCTCCTGTCCAATGAGTTGGATATAGCCATTGTCACTTGCAAACCTGATGATGAACGTCTTGTGGTAAAAGAACTTTTTGAAGACGAAATATTTGCCGTGATGAACAATGAGCACTACTTCGCTAAAAAACCACACCTTGAGGCTAAAGATTTTGAGAATATAGATTTAATCATTCACTCCTACCCTATGGAAAGCGTGACGGTGAACCTACATTTTTTGGCACCAAACAATGTAATACCAACAAAAGTAATGGCCATTCCATTAACCGAAGTGGCCCTTGAGTTGGTAGAGGCTAATATGGGCGTAATGTGTATTCCCAGATGGAGCTTAGATCCTTTCAGTTGCCATGCTCTTTAGTTTTTAAGAAAATCAGCCAGAGTGGACTAATCAGAAAGCACTACCTGGTGATGAGGTCGGAAGATCAAAACAAAAACTATTTCCAGGATTTCATTTTAAACCTGGAGGAAGAATTTTCCGATTTTAGGACAGATTTTATGAAAGTAATTTAACAATCCAGTTTGGTCTTACATCAGCTGCAGGCCAATGCCAAATAGTAAAACAAATACCAAAGTAGAAATGGCCAGTTGTTTCAAGTATGGGTCAAGTTGCTTAGGGTCTTTCTTTACTTGTGCTGCTCGGCCATTTAGGTAAAAAAGAGGTAGAGTGACTACAAACATCCACTGGTAAATATTTTGTTGATTGAGCAATACATAGATCACCGAAAGCAAGAATCCAATGCTCAATATGGCCCAGTGATAAATGACAGCATTCTGCCTTCCTATTCTAACCGGGATCGAAATCTTACCCGCCTTTTCGTCGGATTCTATATCCCTGATGTTATTGACATTTAAAACACCCGTGGCAAAGAGACCACAACTAGCAGCCGGCAACATAATTACCCAATTGATGTCTTTAGCAAACAAAAAGTATGTGCCACCAACCCCGATAAACCCAAAGAAGATTAGCACAGCCAGGTCTCCCAGGCCTTTGTACCCATATGGCTTTTTTCCGGCGGTATAGTTGATGGCCGCAAAAATAGACGCTAGGCCAAGGGTGAGAAAAATGATCAAATAAACAAATTGATCACGAAATGTGAAATAGAGTAAAGTTAAACCACAAGCAAGAGCAAGAACCGAAAACAATATTACGGCCTTCTTCATAGCCGATTTGGAGATGGCTCCAGTTTGTACGGCACGGGTTGGTCCTTGTCGTTCTGCACTATCAGCACCATGCACACTGTCGCCATAGTCGTTAGCTAGATTGGAGAGTATTTGTAACAGCACTGTAGTAAATACAGCCAGCAGAAAAATATGCCACTGAAAAAAACCCTGACTTGAGGCTAGGAAAGTTCCCATCAAAATACAGGAAAGTGAAAGTGGCAAAGTCCTCAAACGAAAGGCTTCCAGCCAGGCTCCAATATTCGATCCTTTTTCACTCATGCTACATTTTTTCAGGAGCCTGAATCCCTAATAACGCCATGCCTGATTTTATGATTCTCGCCACCTGCTGAGAGAGTTTTACCCTAAGTATAACCTTGTCTTGGTCGTCTTCATTAAAGATCGATAGCTCAGCGTAAAAACGATTGTATTCCTTGGCCAAATCAAAAACATATTGCGCTACAACGGAAGGTGAGTATTCTTCTGCGGCCGTTTTTATTCTCTCTGGAAATTCAGAAATTAGGTAAATCAAATCTGCTTCGACATTTTCCAGAGAAATATTGGCCACCTTATTTTCATACGAAACCCCCAGATCTTGTGCCCTTCGCAGAATGGCAGAAATTCGGGCATGAGTGTATTGCACAAATGGACCTGTATTGCCCTGGAATTCTATGGATTCCTTTGGATTAAACAACATGCGCTTCTTAGGGTCAACTTTTAAAAGGAAGTACTTCAACGCACCCAAACCCAGCACGTCATACAGCTCTTTAGCCTGTTCTTCACTAAATCCATCAATCTTGCCCAATTCTTTCGTATGCTCTTCAGCGGTCTGGATCATTTCATCCATCAGGTCATCCGCATCTACTACTGTTCCCTCACGGGATTTCATTTTTCCTGAAGGCAAGTCTACCATGCCGTAAGAAAGATGATAGCAGCCATCAGCCCAATCAAATCCGAGCTTTTTCAAAATCAGAAACAAAACCTTGAAATGATAATCCTGCTCGTTACCGACAGTGTACACCAGCTGTTCCTGTTTGGGAAACTCTTTAAACCGCTCAATCGCTGTTCCGATATCCTGAGTCATATAAACAGCCGTGCTATCTGATCGCAACAGCAGTTTATGATCCAAACCCTCATCGGTCAGGTCTATCCAAACCGACCCATCATCTTTTTTGTAAAAAACACCTTTCTCCAGTCCATCCTGCACGACTTGCTTCCCAAGCAGGTAGGTATTCGATTCATAGTACAACTTGTCAAAATCAACACCCATTTGTGCGTAGGTCTGGTCAAAGCCATCATAAACCCATCCATTCATGGTTTGCCAAAGGCTGTAAACCTCAGGTTCTTTGGCTTCCCACTTTCTCAGCATTTCCTGGGCTTCCAGAAGAATAGGTGCATTCTTTTCTGCTACTTCCTTAGTATGACCCTGCTCAATGAGTCCAGCTATTTCTTTTTTGTATTCCTTATCAAATTTCACATAGTATTTGCCGGCCAGCTTGTCTCCCTTCATTCCGGAAGATTCAGGAGTCTCGCCTTCTCCAAACTTCTGCCAGGCCAGCATAGATTTACATATATGAATGCCCCTGTCGTTGATTATCTGCACTTTGGTTACATCATAACCCAATGCCTTGTAGATATTGGATATGGAATATCCCAGAAAAACATTTCTTAGATGGCCCAGGTGCAATGGCTTGTTGGTATTGGGTGAAGAATACTCCACCATGATGCTTTTGCCATTCGAAGGAGCCGAACCAAACTTGCTATCCTCTGAGGTATCATTCAAAAGTGTCAACCATGTGACGTCTGCAACGGTCAAATTCAAGAAGCCTTTCACAACATTGAAGCCAGCAACTTCCTGGCAATTGGTTTTTAGAAATTCTCCAATCTTGTCACCTGTTTGTTCTGGGCCCAACTTAGATACCCTTAGGTAAGGAAAAGTCACAAACGTGTATGTTCCTTCGAATTCTTTTCTTGTCGGTTGTAAGGCCAAACTGTCAACCTCCACTTCATGGTCGAAAAGTTCTTTGAGTGCCGATGCTAACGACTGCTGTATAGCCAAGGGGATATTCATATCTTCTGCCTGTGTTATGTAAAGTCCAATTTAGAAACTGCCCTACTTTTCAGTACTAGTCTTCACCATGCGCACTGTTTTGTGTTGCTGTCTCAAAGACTCCACTTAAAAGAGTGCAAAAGAACACATTACAAGTGGATCAACAAAAGTGAATTACAAATATTTGGTTGACAGTCTATTGCCAAGGAATTCTCCAGGCTGAATTGTAAAAGCAATTGTGCACGATTTTGATTGTAATTTTCAATTTCGTGATGATATTTGCGAGCCAAAATTCAAAATACGGATTTACTACCTACTGCATGAAAAGTTACGCTGACCTGGTTGATCAGACATTTGAATTCCCTACTGAAGAATTCAAAGTAAAAAACAACAAACTATTCTTTCATGATGTCAACCTTGACAGCCTGATCAAGAAATACGGCACTCCTCTGAAATTATCTTACCTGCCAAAAATTAGTGAGCGGATTCAATATGCCAAAAAGATTTTCAAGCAGGCAATGGTGAAGAAAAAGTACAAGGGCGATTATGTCTATTGCTATTGTACCAAGTCGTCACATTTTGAGTTTGTACTGGATGAGGCACTTAAGAATGACATCCATATTGAAACAAGCTCTGCCTTCGATATTTACATAGTAGAAAAGCTACTAGAAAAAGGAAAGCTGGATCGTGACACCTATGTCATCTGTAATGGATTCAAGAGGGACAAATACAAAGAAAAGATTGCCGACCTGTTGAATGATGGCTTCACGAACTGCATCCCGATTCTTGACAACCTAAATGAACTGGACTACTATCTTGATAATGCCAAAGATCCTTTTCAAATAGGTATCCGGGTAGCCTCGGATGAGGAGCCAAACTTTGCCTTCTACACATCTCGCCTGGGTGTGCGATATAGCAAGATCGTAGATTACTATAAAAACACTATCAAAGACAATCCAAAAGTAAAGCTGAGAATGCTGCACTTCTTTATCAATACTGGCATCAAGGACACAGCCTATTATTGGAGCGAACTTAGTCGGTTTATGTACACGTATTGTGAACTGAAGAAAACCTGCCCGGAACTAGACTCTGTTGACATTGGCGGTGGCTTCCCTATAAAAAGCTCTTTGCACTTTGAATATGATTTCGAATATATGGCTGAGCAAATCATTGAAAACATCAAGTGGATTTGTGAGAAAAACCATGTGGACGTACCTCATATTTTCACTGAATTTGGCAGCTATACCGTGGGTGAAAGTGGTGCAGTGATCTATTCTGTTTTAGATCAGAAGCTCCAGAATGACAAGGAGCTCTGGTATATGATGGATGGTTCATTTATTACCAACCTGCCAGACGTTTGGGGCTTGAATCAAAAATACATCATGTTGCCAGTCAACCATTGGGACAACAACTTCCAAAAAGTAAATATTGGTGGGCTAACGTGCGACAGCATGGACTATTATGATTCGGAAGCACACATTGCAGAAGTGTTTCTACCACTATACAATGAAACCGAAACACTATATTTTGGTTTGTTCAATACCGGGGCTTACCAGGAATCCCTTGGAGGATATGGGGGGATCCAACACTGCCTAATCCCTGCTCCTAAACATATTGTTATTCAAAGGAATAAAGATGGCTCTTTGTCCACAGAAGTATTTTCAGAGGAGCAATCGAGCGACTCCATGTTGAATATTCTGGGTTATTAAAGCAAAACCCTCACGCTACAGACGCATGAGGGTTTGAATTAGTATTTGTATAGTTGGTATCTTATTTCAATGTAACACCCGGCTGATTCAATACATCCACATCCTGAAGATTAGAGCCATATTTGGCATTAATAGCCGCAATAAAAGCATTCGCTACGATGGCCTGCCCTCTTGGATTAGGATGAATGCCATCCACGGAATAAATACCATTAGGTAAAAAGTCAGGATCGAGCTTAACACCTGCATCTGTTACAAATCCACCTCCTAGTGCTATACCTCCAAACAGTGAGTAGGTATCAACCAAAGCAAGATTAAATGCAGCGGCTTGTGCTGCAATCACATCGTTAAATGCTGTAAGCCTCGATTGATGCAAAGCCAATTCATCGGCAGTCAAGCTGTATTGATCAGGTAGCGGCACTGAAATCCCATAAAGAGCAGTCGGAGGAAAACCCGCTGGTGATGTGTTTAGAACTGTTGCCGATGTTAAGAGCAACAACTCTCCTGGTTTTATCTGTCTCATTTGACCCTTACCTGCCAAAGCCGGATTAAAAACACTAATATCCAATAGATTGTCGTCTTCTATCAAAACTGCATTTACACCCGCAGCAAAGCTAATTTTTCGTGACGCTGCATCTGCTGCAGTAATTGCGTTTAGACCTACCAGTTGATCTAACCCTGCATTGAAACCTGCAAAACCGTCAGCACCTGTTCCACTTGGACCGAGCATTAATAAATCTGCTGTTGCTTGATCTAATGGGATAGAATTATAGGGTACAGCCCTGAAAAATGGTGTAAATGTAGCATCTACCAAATTAGCTATTGCTCCATCTTTGGTACCTCCACCACTCAAGGTGGCTACCACTGCTCCAAGCGCCCCTATAAAATTAGTGACATCCGTCAAAGACGATGGATTCAATATAGCTGCCGGATTATCTGTAACATCATCCGATGTACCTCCGCTCAACAGGTAACCAAGTAGGTCATTTTGACCCATCCAATACGTGATAAATGAACCGTTCGCGGTAGCCGCATCGGTGAGTATACTTGAGCCACTGGGTAACCCAACTGGATTCGAAGCAAAACGGGCATATAAGGGATTGGCAACATAAGCTGGTGTGACCATGTCTACTACCCTGGCTCCCGGTACTGCAAAATTATTCAGTGCACTCTTATCCCCTGTATAAGCGGAAGGTAAATCTCCGGTTAATTTTGGTTCAGGCGCACCAGCACCTACATTCAAAACCAATCTTCCAAATATTGGGCTCCCCGGTTGAGGCAAGGATATATTGAACCCATCGACTGAATTAATATCAGGCTGGTTAAAAGCACCTCCGCCAGCAGGTAGCATTTGATTGGCCAGTAAATTTGGATAGCTATTGTTTTGTCCATTGGTATACAATGCCGCATCCATGAGCCCCGCAGTTATCGAATTGCCTATAGCTACATATTTTGAAAAATCTGCACTTCCCGAACTGATCTGAACTTCTTCTCCTGTAGTTACATGTGAAAGTAGCTCTGTTCTTATTTCGTCTTCTGAATCGACACATCCGTTGACAACCAACATAGCTGAAACGAATAGCGATATATTTAATATTTTTTTCATTTTCCTCTTAGTTTAAGAATTCGTCGAAGGTGATCGATAGATAATACAAGGCTCCCATAGTTGGGTTACCAAATGAGGTCACATATCGTTCATTCAAAATATTAGACCCTCCAAGTTTCAATATTGACTTGAACTGAGGAAGCTTATAGCTAACCTGAGCGTCAACAGTGGTGAAAGAAGGTACTACATTTCCTCGGACCTGACTAAAGGCTGATTCCCATTTAAAGGCATCCTGCCACCTCATGGAAGCACTGAATCCTAGATTTTTTATAATTTCCCTGTTGCTGACGGTAAAATTCGTTCTATACTCTGGTGTATTGTAAGCCGCCCTAAAGCCCTGATCTACCAGATCTTTTTCGCTGAGTAGCTTGTTGAATGCGATGTTGCCACCAACATGCCAGCCTTTGCCTACCGAATAATCTCCGCTCACTGCCCAACCATGAGACGTAACATTACCGCTGGCATTAATATCATAACCATACTCCTGAGACAATCCACCGGCAGCCAACGCTGCAGGGTCATTATCAACAGACTGCACCAATAGTACCTCAGCAATAAAATCAGTGTAAGAGCTATAGTAGTAATATGAATCCACAAAGAGCTTATCAAACCACAGACCCTTATAGCCAATTTCCCATGTACCTATTTTCTCTGTTTTGAATTCTTCAAAATCATATCTGACTAAATCTCCGTCATTCCCAGATGTAAGCGCATTCTGAACCGATTGCCAGGTGTACACAGGATTACTTTCCATGTTGTATTTGTCTATCCCTAATTGGTTGCTACCAACCAAACGTCTAACCACAACATCCAAATCAATGAATTGATCCTGTGCCGTCGGATTTCTAAACCCTCTTTGGAATGATAATCTGATATTGTTGTTTAGATTCGGTGAGATTACTGCTGAAATTCTTGGTGAGAACTGACTGGCAAAATTTTCATTCTTATCATAACGTACGGAACCCGTAATTTTTACTTTGTCATCCGCCAGTGATTTTCCCGCTTGTACAAAAGCCCCGTACTCTGCCCAACCTACTTCATCACCATTATCTAATAAAAATAAAGTGCCTTCACTATTCAAGCTATATCTTCTGTAATTGGCTCCAACTATCAAGTCCATGGATTCAACTTGTTTTTCAAAGTTGTACATACCTTCAAAATGCATCATACTAGACTTGTCTAAAAATTTAGCTCCTCCATTCTTAATTGGTGTAGTACGTAGCTGATCAAATATCCCTTGAAACTGTGCTGTTCCAGGCTGAGGTTGCAAGCCATTGGCAGCTTGTCTGGCTATAGCATGGGCTTCATCTATTCCTGTTCCAAAACCAAGTAATTGCCCGGTTCTTGCCGCGGCAAAAGCTCCGGCATAGTATGTAATATAGTTTTCTGCATCTGGAGTACTCGAATCCCAATCTGACCCTGCATTGATTAGTTGCCCAAGAGTATTGGCTGCATAGCTATCGCCTGCATCTTCCTGGGTTTTGTATGCCCTTACATAGAAGTTGGAAGCTTTTACTTCTGCTTTTGCTGTCCATATTTTGAAGTTGTCCAGAACAAATCTATCATTGGCAGTATAAACTGTACTGCCTGATCCCCAGTTACCCTGCACGAATGCCTCAATCTCATCGTTGATCCTATAATGCAAAGCCGCATTGATTTTTTTACTCTCAGTTGTATTGTCAAGCATTTGCGATTCAGTAAAACCGCGAGGCGTAAATGATTCGTTCGGAATTAAACTGGAAATAGCCTGAAGTGCTGATGAACCAGCCACAACTGCTTGAAAAGGTACATTGGCGTTACCATATACATTCACACCGTCATAGGCGATATTTTGAGCCCTGTTTTCTGCTCTATCGTTATTTTGTCTTTCTAATTCTGGATTGGCCCTATCCCTAAAATCAGTGCCAATAAAATCCTGAGCGTTCAACCACGATGCATTTACTTTAAAAGCAAACTTATTGTTGAAAGCTTTTGCATACCTTATGGACACGTCACGATATAGAGACCTTTCATGATCCCTTTCGTCTACATGGGTCAGCCCTGTTTTCACAGCAGCGCTTAAGCCCTGATATTCAAAAGGACTTTTACTGTTCATCAGCAAAATTCCATTTAGTGCATTAGGGCCATATAAGGCAGATGCTGCTCCTGGCAGTAATTCTACACTTTCCAGGTCTAGCTCAGAAATACCTACCACGTTACCCACTGAGAAGTTAAGACCAGGAGCCTGGTTGTCGATACCATCAATAAGCTGAACCATCCGGGTGTTTCCATTTGCATTAAAACCCCTGGTATTTACGGATTTAAAAGTCAGACTTTGCGCACTCAGATCCACTCCTTTGAAATTCGCCAAGGCGTCATAGAAGCTATGGGAAGGGGTATCTTTGATCGCCCTGATATCCATTTTCTCAATGGTCACCGGGGACTGCATGATGGATTCTTCCACTCTCGAAGCAGATACAACTACTTCCTGTCCTACAAGCACATTTTCTTCCAGAATAATTTCCAGGCCGCTTACCTGAGCATCTGTTATCTCAATTTCCTGACTGGTATAACCAACCATTGAAACAACCAATGTCAACGGTGGAGCTGATTCTACTTCCAAGGAAAATGTTCCGTCTGTCCCGCTAATCGTTCCTAAGACCTTACCCTTCACCAGGATATTCACACCAAGAAGGGATTCCTGGGTGTTGCTGTCTTTCACACTGCCCGAAATGCTCGTTTGCGCAGCAACTTGAAATGCCGTTGCAAACACAAAGCAAAACATGAGTGTTGTAGTAATGAGTCTACTCATATTTCTTTTCATTTTTTAAGTAATTTGTTTAACTGAATATCTCTAAATGAAATATTATCAATAGTTAATATTACTTAAAAAATCATAAATAAAGAGCAAATAATTACAATATGTTCAATTATTGACGAATATCAGTATGACTTATTGAAATTTTAAATATTCAGCCAGTTTTTCACAGAGATTTTTCACCTCAGTTGACATAAATTCATCTCCAGTCGAGCTCAGTATGGTATTAGATGCTGCTCCTAACATATTCACGTAAAAGCGTTTCATTTCATCCACATTCATATCCTTGGTCCACAAGTCAAGCGATAGGGAATCTTGCTGTTCAGGATCCCAGATTGAAATGGATACAGCCTTGGACTCCATCCAGTCCTCCCCCGGGTGGTCATCTGCCTGCCATTTGATACCTTCGGGAACACTTTGTTCATCAAGGCTTACTTCTATATTGATATTGGATTTCTTCATTTTTTCTCTTGCTGAAATAGGTGGTAGGCATTTGGCCATACCAAAAATTAAGGGGCAAATTTAATAGAATAAATTTGCCCCTTAAATCGTTATCACGATAACTCAATCCTCCTGCTGATAAAGTAGCTCATCATGCAGAAAATCGTACAGAGTAAGCCTTCTCAAGTCGAAATATGACGTCCAAAATGAACGTAGAGCCTGAATATAATCACGTTTAGCCCTATCTTTTTCTGTAAGAGCAATGTTCAAGTTGGTAATATCTATTTTACCAATCAAATATCTATTTTGAGCTACATTATACCTTTCCTGAGCCACCTCATCGGATTTTTTTGTGATTTCAACCTGCGATCTTAACACTTCAAACCGCCTCACTAAAGTCACAATTTCTTGTTCAAAATTTTGAATATCCTGATCCAATAGATATTGCTCCAATTGTTGTTCTGCGAGCGCTACCTGTATTCTTGACTTACTACGTCCCCAATCAAGTAAGGGAACACTTAAAGTCACGTTTACTCTCTGCTGATCATTAGGATCGCTGTATGATTCACTGAATGTAGAGCCCGCTTTGTTTAAACCAAAAGAAGCCCTTAAATCAGTTTGAAACCTTTGAGACTTTGCCCGAACGACTTCCCTTTTAGCTTCCAATCTTCTCCTTTCAAATTGAACATAATCAGCACGATTTTGCTTAGCGTATAACAATGCCTTTTCTATTGAAATGCCAAACTCGGGCAACTCACTTGGTGGCTCTAATTTCAAGGTATCTGTGCTTGTTCCTGCCTGCAGACCAATAAAACTTCGTAAATCCAATTCACTTGTCTGTAGATCCAGATTAGCTTGTGTTACATCTTGGCGTGACTTCAATAGCTGCAGTTCAACCTGGAGAATTTTATCTTTTGATGTTGTGCCAATGTTATACCTGCCTTGTTCAATATTGTAGACAGTTTCGTTATTTTCAAGGTTGAATAACGCGATTTGCAGATTTATTTGAGCATCGAGATAATCAAAATATCTATTGGTTGCGCCTTGAGATATTGCCTCCATTTCTTCGACAAAAGATCGCTTGGATTCTTCATATCGTAGAGGTTCAGTCTTCTGATCCCATTTCAGATCATTAAAACCAAACAATGGCTGATCCAACTGTACATTGAACAATGTGCTATTATATCTCTTGACATCACTATCGAGATTCTGAAATCTATTTACCCTGCTATTTATGCTGATAGTCCCTCCAGTAGGAGCAATGGGCTGAAACAGCCCCAAATTAAGGGTAGAAGAAATTTGCTCCCTGGATTGGAAAGCTATTTCACCATCATCCAATCTATTTTGAAAAAAGTCTCTATTGTAATCAGGAAGGCTTCCGAACAAGTTAAGCCGAGGATTATAGTTGGATTTATATAACCGATAAAACCAATACCTGTTTTGCTTTCTTGTTTCAGCCACTTTAGCAGATGGAGATTGATCCTTTGCCAATTCTATGACCTGCACAAGTGATAGCCTTTGGTTTTGTGCACTTGATACGGTCCACAAAAATGACATTAGTGCTGCCAGAAATATCTTATTCATATCTTAAGGATTGGATAGGGTCTTGTTTGGCTGCTTTTCGAGCAGGAGCAATACCGAATATTAGTCCGACAGCTGCCGCAACACCAAAGGATAAAAGAATAGAACTAAATGTGATTACAGTAGGAATATCAGCCAGACTGCTTACAAGAAAAGCGAAACTGACGCCAAGCACCACCCCTATTAATCCGCCTGTTACGCTAATCATCATCGCTTCAAAAAGAAACTGATTAACAATATCTTGTTGTTTTGCTCCAAGGGACAATCTCAAACCAATTTCTTTTATCCTTTCTAGAACGGAGGCCAACATGATGTTCATTATGCCAATACCACCTACCAGGAGAGAAATTCCAGCAATGGCCCCTAAAACATAGTTAAAAATGTCATTGGTTCTTTGTTGTTGCTTAAGAAGCATTTCCGGAATCTCAATTTCATAATCAACCGTTTCATAATGCCTTCTTTTCAGTAACCTATTTATTATTCCTGCTATTGGGCTCAAAAGTTCCGTCTCTTCTACCTGCACTATTAACTTATCAAATTGATGATAGTTTTTATCGACCGAAGATTCATTTTCGTTATTGTTTCGACGACCTGCATTTTTAATCATCTGTTCGGTTATTTTCGCTCTGTTTTTAAACCGAACCAATACTGTTTGGAGGGGTGTATAAACATCCATGTTGTAGTCACGAATACCTAAACTTTCGATGCTACTCGTAGATATCTCTCTTTTTTCTAGTATCCCGATAACTTTCAGCCAGTTATTTCCGCATTTCAGATACTTGCCAATTGGATCCTCAAATGGGAAGAATTTACTCTTTAAGGAGTATCCTATTATACAAACAGGACTACCATTCTTTAGGTGAAACTCTGAAAAATTGCTCCCTTTATGAAGACTGAAATTGAAGAGTTCAAAATAGTTGGGCTCAATGCCTACTAACTTACCTGTCCTTCTTATTCCATTGTTTATTAGATAGGTCTCTAGAATAATTTCAGGACTGATTTTGGTGATTCCTGGCACAACATCTTTGATAGCATCTAAATCATATGAGTTTAGGCCTGGGGAGAATTTCTTTTTTTCTGAACCCTCGGAATCCTCTTCGGTTAGAGATTCTTCTGACTGTTCTACCACTGGTTTGATTATGATATTGTTAACACCCACCAACTTCATCTGTTCAATCACCTCTTGCTGAGCACCATTGCCAATTGCCAGCATGGCAATGACTGCTGCTACTCCAAAAATAATTCCTAGTGCTGTCAATACTGAGCGCATACGATTAGCCAACACAGCATCAGTGGCTATGCCCAGGTTCATCAATAATTTATGAGAGATCATGAATTGGGCTTGGGCTTTCTTGGAAATTGATTTTGTGCTGGTTCCTTTTTTTCCTTTTCTTGCTTTTGGTTTCTCTTTCCATTTAGCTCTGATAGCATGGAAATCTCATCATCATTTTCTTCAGGTTGAGACATATAGATTTCTTCATCTCCTTCCAGTCCAAGAAGTACCTGGGCAAAAGTATCGTTGGTTTCTCCGACTTGAATTTCCTGTTTTCGAAAACCGACACCTTCCTTTACATAGACATATGAGATCGAATCGTTGTGATTGTGCAAAGATTCCAAAGGGACTGACAATGATTCCTCAATTACAGATGTAAAGATTTTATTACTTGTTGTCATTCCCGGCTTAATCAAATCATTTACTCCATCCAATTCAATCATCACCTCAAATACCTTACTATCGCTGTTTGGCCTTTTTTGTCCCGAATTAGCAACTCTTGTAACAATCCCTGCCAATTTAATATCCGGTAAGGCGTCCAAGCCAATCTCCACTTTTTGACCTTTTTTTACGCGTCTAATATCTACCTCATTCACATAGGTTTTTGAATTCATACTCGTCAAATCAGGCAGTGTTGCAACAGTAGGACGCCAGGCTTCTATTTGGCTTCCTGTTTTAATCTGACTCCCGTTATGAGTTTTGGCGTAAATTAACATGCCATCTTCAGGTGCCATTATGGTGAAGTCTCGTAGAAGATCTTGCATGCCATTTAATTCGTTTTGAACCTTATCTCTTGCACCTCTGGCCTGTACCATTTTGGCAATATTTTGTTGTTTCTTAATTTCATAGTTCTCTACTTTTTGACTGTAGGCTCGCTTCGCTTTATCAAGGGCAATTTCAGTTTTTTTGATTGTAGCTGGGGGTTCAAATTGCGATTGATCTAATTCTAATTCCTTTTCTTCAACTGCATATTTTAGATTGATAAGCTCATCTCTTTTTTCGCGCATTTCTAGTGCAGTATCCAGCTGTTGAGTTATATATTTAGAAGCCGCACTTTCCAATTCAATCTCCTTGTCTTTCATTTTACCAGCCAAATCAGATGGATCAAGGCTCGCCACAAATTGTCCTTTCTTAACAATTGTGCCTTCCGGAATCATTTTTTCTATGGTCATCCGGTAAATGCGATGTTGCATTGCCTTTCTTGGTCCTTCAATTTTTACAGAATTTTTTGCTTCTAATTCACCGGTGACATTTATGTCAACAATAAATTCTCCTGATGAAACCTCTACAATGATTGAAGAAGATGCATCTGATTCGGGCCTTAAAGAAAAGAAAAGAATAACTAGTGCAACAGCAGCACCAATGGCGATGAAGGTTGTTTTTTTGTTCATTAGTTGAGGAGTTTTGAACTATAATTATAGTTAGTGTTTTAGCAACGGTTACGTTACAGCAAATGTTGTGCTAGAATTCAATAGTTTTGGAAAATAGACTAATGACTCAGGTGAAAAGGGGTGAGAGGCTGGTGGATGAGAATTATTTCAAGTTTTCAAGAATGGTAACGGCCTTTTTTTTGTCCTCGTGCAACTGAGCTGTCAAGCCAGCCAGGCCATCAAACTTCTCCTCATCGCGAATGCGTTTGACAAAATGGACCGTAACGGTTTCGTTATAAATATCTCGATCAAAATCAAAAATATTTACTTCCATACTTTGATTTTTTCCATCTACTGTCGGGCGGTTTCCAATATTCATCATGCCCTCATGTATATTACCGCCTACTTCTACCTTAACGGCATAGACTCCATTACCTGGAATCAATTTGTAATCATCCTGAAGCTTTATGTTGGCAGTAGGGAATCCTAAACCAGTTCCCAGATTGTTTCCGCTTACCACCTTGCCGCTTATTTGATATGGTCTGCCCAGGTACTCGCTGGCTATATAAACCTTTCCTTCTAATAGTGCATTTCTAACCTTCGTAGAACTGACACCTACGTGATCCACATCTTGTCTAGGGATCTCCTGGATCTCAAATCCAAAACGAGAGGCATTTTCCTGTAAATAGTCAAAACTACCTTCCCTGTTCTTCCCAAAATGATGATCATAGCCAATGACCAGTTTCTTTGTTCCAATCTTGTCAATCAGTACCTTTTGAATAAATTCTTCGGAGGTGAGTTTGGAAAATTCTTTTGTGAAAGGAATCTTGATCAGGTAGTCAATATTTGCTTCACGAAGCAACTGAACTTTCTCTTCAAAAGTAGATAGTAACTTCAATGCCTTTTCATTTGGGTTGACAACAAACCTCGGGTGAGGCCAGAAGGTAAGGACAACACTATTGTAAGCAGCCCCATGTGCTTGCTCTCTGATTCCATCCAGAATCTTGCGATGACCCACGTGTACACCATCGAATGTGCCGCTCGTCACTATCGCATTTTCTATTTTGCTTGAAAGCTGTCCCTCCTCTAAAACAATCATGCGGCGAAATTACTAACTGTTATCATCACTTTCCTTTCTATGCTCCACCACTTGATCTATTAATTCTTCAAGTTGCATGGCCTGATCCACAGAATACTCACCTATCGCAGTTCTTCTCAAATATTTAAGGTAAGCTCCGCATCCAAGCAGTTGGCCAAAATCGTGAGCAATACTCCGTATATAAGTGCCCTTTGAACATTTTATCCTGAAATGCACCTCAGGGATATCCAACTTTACAATTTCAAAGGTATCCACCCTAACATTACGCTCCTTTAGCCCTACTTCCTCATTTTTACGAGCGCTTTTATATGCTCTCTTCCCGTTTACTTTTATTGCTGAAAATATGGGTGGTAATTGTTTAATCTCCCCGCTAAGTTTTTCTACTGCTGCCTGAATGTCTTCTTCTGTAATATCTTTATAGTCCTGCTCGTTCTCAAATTCTGTTTCAAGGTCGTACGAAGGAGTGGTTTTTCCAATTTCTATTATCCCTTCATACTCCTTGTCCTGGCCCATAAACTCCTCTATTCTCTTAGTGAACTTTCCGGTGCAAATAATCAATAGGCCTGTCGCGAGAGGATCAAGAGTACCAGCATGCCCAATTTTTTTTACCTTCAGAGCATATCGCAACTTTTTTACCACGTCAAAGGAACTCCAAGTTTGAGGCTTGTCGATCATCAGCATCTGTCCACTCTCGAAATCGAAATCTGTTATCATAGTAATGAAGCAATAATTGCCAAAGCACCTATGGTGAAGCAATAGATGGCAAAATATATGAGTTTACCTTTTTTGACTATCGAAATCATCCATTTGCATGCTAGGAGCCCCGAAATGAATGCCGCTACAAAACCGAGACCCAATGCTAGACCTGAAATATCAGCCGATAGCTCTGGGGCCTCATACAAATGTTTTACTTTGATCAGAGTGGCACCCAGAATGGGAATCAAAACCATCAAAAAAGAAAATCTTGCTGCCTTCTCCCTGTCCACACCAAGAAGTATCGCTGTGGAAATTGTAGAACCGGACCTGGATATACCCGGCATAATAGCTATGGCCTGAGCCAGGCCAATAATTATAGCCTTAGGGTAGCTCACTTCTTTATCACTCGACTTACTAAACTGTGTGAATAGCAACAGCAATCCTGTAACAATCAGCATAGAGCCGACCAGAACAATACGTCCTCCAAAAAATGCTTCAATTTGATCTTCGAATAAGACACCCACTATACCAACAGGTATCATAGACAATAAAATCTTTAGAGAGAAATGAAGTGATTCATTCGCTTCAAATTTCAACAAGTCTATAACGATTTGGCCAATGTCTTTTCTAAAAATCACAACAGTACTGAAGGCAGTTGCACCATGCACAACTATGGAAAACAACAAATTATCCTTTGTGTTTACTCCTAATAAAACTGTTCCGATTTCCAGATGACCGCTACTGCTTACGGGCAAAAATTCGGTCAGCCCTTGAATGATACCAAGGATGACCGCCTCAAGAATTGTCATTTATTCTCCTTAGGCTTATGTAGTATAGCAACAAATTCAATCCCAAACCCGGCCAAAACGGTCAGTGGTCCAACTGTCAGACCTAGTGTGCCAAAACCATAGGGCTCAGTATCTAATGACATCAATATAAAACCCAGAATAAGTACCAGAATTCCGGAAATCATCAGGATATAGTTTGTTCTGGAGAATGCAAGTTTGTTCTTACTCATATCTTAGTATAATTCATCAAGCGATAACTTGAGATATTTTCTAATGGCGGCAAATGTACTTATAAAACCAACAATTGTTCCTAAGACAATAATAATCCCAGCAAGGATCATCAACTTTTCATCCGATTGAAGTTCACTTAGACCTTCAATCCTGGAGTTTGCCAGAATCAAAACACCTGCCAGAAGAGCACATGCTAATATTCCCGAAATGAATCCATAAGCCGATGCACGCATCAAAAATGGTTTTTGAATAAATGCAGCTGTAGCACCTACCAATTGCATACTTCTAATTAAGAATCTTTGAGAGAAGAGCGCAAGTTTAATTGTGTTGTTGATAAGGATCACCACAACGAGAAAGAGTATCACTGAGAAGCCCAGCAGCACCAAACCAATTTTCGTCAGATTTTCATTGATACTACTTACAAGATTTTCGATATATGACACTTCGTACACCCCACGAATGTATCCTATCTCTTTTTTTATCTCAGCCAAATTCTCAGCAGCATGAAAGTCTGGGTTTATTTTTAATACAATTACATCCCTTAGGGGATTGTCTCCAAGGAATGAAACAAAATCTTCACCTGTCTCCTCAATAAATTGCTTAGCCGCATCGTCCTTAGATATGCTACTAACCTGAGGCACACCATCTTTTACATGCACATAATCTTTTGAAGAAAGTGTCTTTGAAATTTTTACGATCTCGTTTTCGCTCAGATCTTTATTCAGAAAAACCTGCATTTCTACGTTTTCCTGGATAGTTTTAGTCAATTGTTTGGTGAGCACCAGCAATACTCCAAATAAACCAGTAACAAAAAGTGCTAAAGTGATGCTGAACACAACACTAACAAAGGGGTAACTCCCGAGCTTCTTTTTTTTGTATTTCTTTTCCTTCATAGCGATGAAGCCAAAATTATATTAAAATACTCAGGACTAAGTGATTGTTAACTGGAAAAGCAGTGGTGCGAGACAAGTAAGGAAGTAGATTGTTTTGTATTATCCTTTCGTCTTGATTATATTAAGTTCGTTGATGACAGTAGGATCTTCTATCTTAATTAATGGTGATATCTCGTTGACCCCTTGTCTTAATCTAAAATAATTTCCATTATAGTAGAAGAAAAGCTTCTTGCTTTGATAGCTATTGATTTCAAGAATCTCATAAGGAGACGCTTCAAATTTGCCGTATAGGTAAAGTTTATTATTGTCCAGTCTGTAATGAAACCTGTACCGGTTGGTCACTACGTTCTCAATGTCTACCTTGTCAATCTTAGTAGGATCAGCTAAGGCCTTATTATTGGATATTACCTTTTCGAGAATCTGATCCGGTTGTGGAATGATGTCACCTGACAGGTCTTCACTAACTTCAGGGACACTAAAGTTCACGTTGCTCGAATTATTCTCAACTGGAGTAGCAATAGGGTCAGTTCCTTCTACCCAGGTACCTTTTGTTCGTTTCTCCGAATAACGATAGTTGAGCTCATTCTGCAAAGCAATTTCCTGGTATTCCATATTCAAGAACTCAAGTTTGGAATCCACGCCAGCAAAATTCACTCTTTCGATTTCTTCCTCACTTAAATACAAATATGTAGCTGTACCTACAATTAGGGAAGTGACTACATAGGACATGGTCTTCATAGTAGAAGACTGGGTAAGCATGCCCAATATGCCAGGACCTACAGATACATTGTCCAACCTTGCTTTAAGCTGAGACTTCCTGTATTCTTTCAAACCGTGGACGATCTCATTCTGATGATCAAACTCGGTCTTGAGCATTGGATCCTTTATAAGTTGCTCCTCAAAAATATACTGCTCAGAACCCGACATTTGTCCATCGAGATATTTGTTTACCAGCCTTGTATATTCACTTTGAATTGACATATCAATCTAAAAAATCAGATGAAGAATACTTTCGCTTAATTAGCAAGTCTAGCTTCTTCTTACATTTATACTTTTTGGTTTTGGCCGTATCTGTATTGGCCAATTCCAACTTCTTAGCTATATCTGTCATTGACAATCCATCAAAATAATGGTAAGTCAATATCCTCCTACACGTATCACCCAGCTCATTTATACAGTCCGCAATAATCCTAGCTCGCTCTCTCTTCTCAAATTCCTGATAAGTATATTCTTCCTTATCACTTTCTGCAAACTTGCCTTTTCTGTCGAGCTCTTTTCGCCACAAATTTAAGCAAACGCTGTAAAGGTAGGTACTGATCTTAGAAGTAAGAACCAGTTTTCCACCAATTGCTTTCTGCCAAAATGCCAAAAGTGCCTCTTGATATACATCCTTAGCTTCATCTTCTGTACCATTATTATTAAGGACAATCCTTGTCATCATCCTATAATGTTTCTTATACAGATACTCTAAAGCCTTTTCATCACCTTTGCTTACTCTCTCTAGAACCTCCCTGTCCTTCATTTTCAAAAAGCTCTCGCTTTTGTTTTAATACTACAATCTATTGAATTGTAACCACCTAAATCCCAACAATTCTGTGTGTTACGGAATTTAGAGTTTACTAATATACTTTATTTGGATCAAATTAGTCCAATAATCACTGACTAATCTCCGCCTAATCAAGTACGATGGAAGAAGAGAAATATTACATTTTCAGTGTTGTGTGGCCAGATGACTTGAAAAAAAGCCAGCAGTTAAAAGTGGCTCGAAGGGGCGGAATTTTTACCGCGAAATTAAGAGAGAGCAGGAACCAAGACTAGCGTTTTTCATATACTAGTCTTGATAAGTTAACCTGTGCATCAATAACCTGTTCCTGCTGGTTGAAAAGACCTAAATGGAATATCCAAAATAACTTCCACATTGCTAGTAACAAACTCCCTTAGGTCATTATAAGAGCTAAATTAAGACTTATTATCAATATATCAAACTCATTTTATATATTTTAATAACATTATTAATTAACATGTTAAATTTCATTTGTAGACGACACAATTAAACCATGATAAAGGGAAACTATTGATTAGAAGTTTTTGTTTGGAATAGCAAGGCAGAATATTACTTTTGTAGAAAATATTTAAAGTTTTAAAGAAAAAGAAATGATTAAAATTGGAATCAATGGATTCGGACGAATCGGGAGATTGGTATTCCGAGTTGCAGTTGAAAAATCTAACATTCAGGTTGTTGGTATCAACGACTTGGTGGATTTAGAATATATGGCTTACATGCTAAAGTATGATTCGACTCATGGTCGCTTTAACGGCACAGTAGAAGTAAAAGACGGACAACTTGTTGTGAACGGAAACGCTATACGCGTGACAGCTGAGAGAAATCCAGCAGACTTAAAATGGGACGAAATTGGTGCTGAGTACGTAGTTGAGTCTACAGGGCTTTTCCTTACTAAAGAAAGCGCTCAAGGACACATCGATGCTGGTGCTAAGAAAGTTGTAATGTCAGCTCCTTCAAAAGACGACACTCCAATGTTCGTAATAGGTGTGAATCAGGATAAGTACTCTAACGACATGCAGTTTGTGTCTAATGCGTCTTGTACTACCAACTGTCTTGCTCCTATCGCTAAGGTATTGAACGACAAGTTTGGTATCAAAGAAGGATTGATGACTACTGTACACGCAACTACAGCTACTCAGAAAACAGTTGATGGTCCTTCTATGAAAGACTGGAGAGGCGGAAGAGGCGCTGGACAGAATATCATCCCATCTTCAACTGGAGCTGCTAAAGCTGTTGGTAAAGTGATTCCAGAATTGAATGGAAAGCTTACAGGTATGGCATTCAGAGTTCCAACTCCAGACGTATCAGTTGTTGACCTTACGGTTAACCTTGAAAAGCCAGCTTCTTACGAAGAAGTAAAAGCTGCAATGAAAGAGGCTTCTGAAGGAGAATTGAAAGGAATCCTGGGATATACTGAAGATGCTGTTGTTTCTAACGACTTTATCGGCGACCCCAGAACGTCAATCTTCGACGCAGGTGCTGGAATTCAATTGTCAGACACTTTCTTGAAAGTGGTTGCTTGGTATGACAATGAGTGGGGATACTCTACCAAAGTTGTTGAGCTAGTTGAGTTTATCGACTCTAAAAAATAAACCCGGATTTTAATGCGGAAACAAAAAAGGCATCCGTCAGTTGACGGATGCCTTTTTTGTTATCGTCATTTTATCCTCTTACAATTCCAGAGCGTCATTCATTTTTCTCACCGCTGCAGCGCTTGCTTCGAATTTGGCTTTCTCTTCATCGTTCAAGTCAAGCTCAACAATTTTTTCGATACCATTGCTTCCAAGGATAACTGGAACACCGATACAGATATCATCTTGTCCGTATTCTCCTTCAAGATAAACAGAGCAAGGAATCATTACCTTTTTATCTCTTACAATGGCTTCAACCACCTCAGATCCTGCAGCACCAGGAGCGTACCACGCGGAAGTACCAAGAAGACCTGTCAATGTTGCGCCACCTACCATAGTATCGGCAGATACTTGCTCCATTCTCTCGGCAGAGATGTATTCAGATGCTGGAGTGGAGTTGTAAGAAGCCAATCTTGTCAATGGGATCATTGTAGTATCACCATGCCCACCGATTACCATTCCTTTCACATCATTCGGATTACAATCCAATGCTGCTGACAATCTGTATTTAAACCTGGCACTATCCAAAGCACCACCCATACCGATTACTTTATTCTTAGGAAGACCACTTGACTTCACTGACAAATAAGTCATTGTATCCATTGGGTTCGAGATAACAACCAGGACAGCATCTGGGGAATGTATAATCAGGTTTTCTGTAACTGACTTTACAATACCAGCATTAGTACCGATCAACTCTTCTCTTGTCATACCTGGCTTTCTTGGGATACCAGACGTAATCACAACAACTGACGAACCGGCGGTTTTGGAATAGTCACCCGTAGTACCAACCACTCGGCTATTGAAACCATTGAGTGTAGCACACTGATTTAAGTCCATAGCCTTGCCTTCGGCAAAACCTTCTTTAATATCAAGTATTACAACTTCATCAGCCAATTCTTTCATGGCTACATATTCAGCGACACTGGCTCCTACATTACCAGCTCCTACAACTGTTACTTTCATTTTTATTTGATTTTATGGTGAATTGAATTCATGCGTTTGCGCAGCAAAAGTATGAAAATAATGTTCAATGTTGAAGGGGAATTTATGATTTGAGTCACATTTTCAGCGACGCTGGTCATATACCATTCTCAAATCGAAAAAGCCGAATTCAGATTTGTACTTTTTGAATAGCTCCGAGGTGTAGTCATTGTAGAGCTCGCCAAAAGAAGTCATCATTTTAGCCCTTATATTAGCATTGTCATTCATTATATCGAGTAGGTTCGCCTGAGGAATCACATATAAGTCTGCCTTTTCCGATACTACTACAGATGTGTAGATTCGTTTTGTATTGTTAAGTAAAGAATTGTCACCAAAAGTTTCTCCCGGTCTTACAGTGGTCAAAATCTCAAACTTATCTTTGATATCCAGCTGCAAAGACACCTTGCCATTTTTTACTATATACAGGGCATAGCTGGGGTCGCCACTAAAAAACACAACCTCATCCTGCTTGTATGTCCTCAAATACATACTAGGCAGGAAATGAGAAAGCTCTTTGTATTCCAGGCTTTCAAAATATTTAATCTTTGATAAAAACCTGAAAAGGCTCAATTCTTCAGAACTATATTTCTTTTTAAAGGGATTCATCATTTGCCTTTTCAATGACGTAAATGCGCCTGGTTTTGTTTGAGACTTTGAAAAGCTCGCTAAGCCGATAACCTGCCACCCAAACTATTTCTCCACCCGACTCAACCAGGACCACAGCTCCTTTCAAGTTTAAGGGAATTTTTTGGTCAATCATAAAATCACTCAGCTTTTTTCCCGAATTCATTCCTAGCGGAACAAACTTGTCTCCTTCTTTCCAAGACCTTGCCTTCAAGGGAAACTCAAGCAAATCATAATCCAGGAAGGCAAAATTCTGATTTTTGATCAAAGTAAAATTCTCTGCTTCAACCGTATTAAATCTATAGCTTGATCCCTTAATATCTACTTCTTTATCGTACGTCTGAATTTCTACATCAAAGCCCTCCTCTTCTTGCTTTTTGCCAATAAATATTTTGCTTCTATCAACCGTCAATTCGAAATCAGATGAAAAAAAAGTCTTTCCAGCCTGGCCTTCAAGACATTCATATACGTTCTCAGCTTGATCGAAATTGAATCCATAGTCTTGAATGATTGTGTAGAGCAAAAGCTTTGAGCCTACTTTTTCTTTTACCCAGTCGACCTTTATAATCAGCCCACCATTTTCTTCGACCCCATATTCTTCAACGATAAGCTGAGCTTGATCTTTCACCAACAATTCAGTCTCCCGATAGATTTCGCTATTTCTTTCGATCGTCTTATCAATACCTGGATTAATTTTCCTTAGTTCAGGCACTACTTTGTGGCGGATTAGATTTCGGCTGTACTTATCCTCATTGTTGGAAGAATCCTCCCGCCAAACAATATCGTTTTCTTTGGCATAGCTCAGCACTTCGATCCGGCTGGCAAACATCAAAGGCCTAATTATTCTTTCATTCGCTAGTGGAATACCTCGAATACCCGAAACACCACAACCCTTTGTCAAATTGTACAAAATAGTCTCTGTTTGGTCAGATGAATGGTGAGCTGTGGCTACTTTGTCGTATCCAAACTCACTGCACAATTCCTCGAACCAACGATACCGCAGCTCTCTAGCGGCTTCCTGAATAGACAACTTCTTTTCCTCCGCGTACGCGCTTGTCTCGAAATTCTTGACATGAAATGTAACTTTCAAATCTTTTGCCACATCCTGCACAAAATGCTCATCCCCATCCGATTCAGTAGAGCGCAAGCCAAAATTGCAATGGGCTATGGCAAATTTTAATTGAGCTTCATGAAACAAACGTGCTAGTACGACCGAATCCACACCTCCACTGACTGCAACAAGGATTTTGTCATTGCTGTTGAAGAGCTTATGCTTTTTTGAAAAGTTATGAAACCAATTTAGCATTAAATGGACATGGATTAAATATCAAACTTAGGTTTTTTTCGTTAGTCTTCCGATATAGTTTTGCGCTCCTAATGTGAATTGATGAAAATCCTCAGATTTTTCTTCTTACTAATCATACTCTTCGCTCTTCATCTGGAAGGTCATGCCCAGAGAAGACCTAAATACAAGGCTGATAAGGTCGAATATCACGGCCGGGGAAAAGTAAAATTCCGAAAGCTGCTAGGCCATGTTGTCTTTACTCATGAATCTACCATTGTCCATTGCGATAGTGCCTACCAATACCCAAGAGACAATCGACTTGAAGCATTTGGGCATGTGCATATTAAGGATGGTGATTCCGTGACCATTACTTCCAAAAAGCTCATTTATGAAGGAAAGAATCGATTGGCTAAGTTGAGAGATGATGTAGTATATCGCAACAGCACAAGAACACTATATACGGACATTCTCGATTATGATCTGGTGGAAAAAATTGCCGACTTTAGGAGAAGAGGAAAACTAATAGATGAAGAAAACACGCTTACCAGCAACAATGGCAGATTCTTTTCCCAAATAAACTACGCGGTTTTTTATCAGGACGTCAAGCTTGTGTCCCCTACTTACGATTTGGAGGCAGATACGTTGGAGTATTCTTCGGCTACAAAGATTGCTGTTACGAAAGGGCCTACCAATATCATTACAGGAGATAATACAACTGTATATGCCCAAGGAGGAGAATTCAAAACCTCAATAGACATTACCATATTTGATGAAGGTAGAATAGAAACTGATGAATACATATTGGAGGGAGATGAGCTCTATCTTGATGACTCCACAAAATTTTACACCGCTATAGGTAATGTTATCCTGACCTCATTAAATGAAGATATGATCATTGTCGGCGAGAAAGGCATCTACGACAAGTCATTAGGCAGAAGCAAGATATTTGGCAACCCGGTAATGAAGAAGCTCATGCAGCAGGATACATTTTTCCTTTCTGCTGACACCTTAGTAGCCATTGAAAGTGAAATAGAAGCAGATAAGCGCATCCTGGCCTATTACGATGTAAAACTCTTTAAAGAAAATCTCCAGGGTAAATGCGACTCCATGTCTTATTTTATTGCAGATAGTTCTATCATCATGTATGAGGATCCTATTCTATGGAATAACAAAAGCCAAATAGAAGCAGACTCGATAGACCTATTCCTAAAAAATGATGTGATTGACAAAATGGTGATGAGGAGAAATTCCTTTCTCTCATCTATTGACACTCTTGGACAGTACAATCAAATGAAAGGACGGAAAATGATTGCTTATTTTGATGGAGGAGTTATTAACACCATGGATATCAACGGAAATGGAGAAAGCCTATACTATGCTTTGGAAGGAGACAGTCTGGTAATAGGGCTTAATAAAATTTTATGTGGGGATATGAAAATTTGGTTCGAAAAGAGTAATCCTAAGTACATCTCATTTAAAAACCAACCAGAAGGTCAGCTCATCCCACCACATGAAATCACCCCTGACAAGTCCCAACTGGAGGGGTTTGCATGGCGGGGTAACGAGCGCCCAAAGTTGCATGAAGTAGCGACTTACTATAATAGTATCATGGATAATGAAGAATCAGAAAATGAGGAAGTGGAGTTAGGAGAAGCAATTGAGATAATTGAAATGGAGTTTGATAAAGAGATTAAAAACCTCGATCAAATTGATAAAAACAAACTGAAGGGAATTAAGCTCAAACCGGGGCAAAAACCCAACTTTAAAAAAAACTAAACAACCATTCCAGATTACCTTGCATTAAGATAATAGTTAAGTATTGTTTGAGTTGTGATCCCGACAGAAGTAGAATCTCACTAAATAGGTATTTCAATTAAAGACTCTTATATTTGCAGCCCTATGCGAAAAATGAGCCATTTTAGCGTGTTTTTGACTGTTTTAGCCCTTGTTTTAATGGCTTCATGCAGTGAATTTAGAAAAATCCAAAAAAGTACCGACTGGAAACAGAAGTATGATGCGGCTATGGCTTATTATGAAAATGAAGACTACTATAAAGCCGGCCTTCTTCTGGAAGACATTATCCCAATAATAAGGGGTACCAAAGAAGCAGAAAAAGCCAACTTCATTCACGCATATACCTACTATCACCAGAGACAATATTTGCTAAGTGCCAATTATTTCCAGAACTTTGCTGTAGTCTACTCACGTAGCGACTATGCCGAGGAAGCTTCTTACATGCAAGCCTATTCGCTCTATCTGCAGTCGCCGGACACCAACCTTGACCAGACTAGTACGTATGAAGCAATTACTGCATTTCAAAATTTCATAAACAGTCACCCAAGAGGCGAGTATGCTGATAAGGTGAATGAAATCATGGACGAAATGCAGCATAAGTTGGAACTCAAAGCATTTGAAAATGCCAAACAATACCATAAACTTAGAAGATACGAGGCAGCCTTAATCGCCTTTGAGAACTTCTCGAAGGATTTTCCAGATTCAAGGCTTAACGAAGAAGCTTTGTACTTATCAGTAGATACTCAGTATAATTTTGCCAAACAAAGTATTTACACAAAGCAAAAAGAGAGATATTCACAGACTGTAGAGATGTACGAAGAATTAATAGACAATTACCCGCAAAGTGAATTTTTGAAACGTGCAGAAAACATGTATTCAAATTCACTGGACGAAATAAAAAAATTAACAGAAAAAAAATAAATTATGGCTAATCCATCAATTGAAACAAGAGATATCGATTCTCTTTCGAAACCAACCAACAACGTTTACAAATCAATCGTAGTTGTATCTAAAAGAGCAAGACAGATTTCTTCTAATGTAAAAGAAGAACTAAGCGGAAAGTTGGCTGAGTTTGCATCGACTGTAGATAATCTTGAGGAGATTTTCGAAAACAGAGAGCAAATCGAGATTTCAAAATTCTACGAAAGGATGCCTAAGCCTACAGCAGTGGCAATAGAGGAGTTTTTGGATGACAAAGTACTCTTCAGAGATGCCGAGAAAGAAGAAGGTGGAATCAACGTTTAATTAAACTAATTTTACCCTCATGATGGAGGGAAAAAAAATCTTGCTTGGAGTGTGCGGCAGTATAGCTGCATACAAATCAGCATTTCTCATTCGGTTACTCACCGGTCTGGGTGCCGAAGTAAAAGTTGTCATGACTTCCTCTGCTTCGGATTTCATCACTCCTCTGACTCTTTCCACACTTTCTAAAAATCCTGTTGCGCATCATTTTGTCAAAGGTGATAATGGCGAATGGGAGAACCATGTGGAGTTGGGTCTATGGGCTGATTTGATGCTTGTTGCCCCTGCAAGCGCTAACACCATTTCTAAATTTGCTACTGGCCTTTGTGACAATTTACTTTCCGCAGTGTACCTCTCTGCCAAATGTCCTATAATGATTGCTCCTGCTATGGACCTTGACATGTATCAACATCCCAGCACCCAAGAAAACCTCACAACACTCAAAAAATACGGGAATAAGATATTGGATGCCGAACACGGGGAATTGGCCAGCGGTCTCGTCGGTCAGGGCAGAATGATGGAACCCGAAAATATAGTACAGGAGATCAAGTCTTTTTTTTTTAACAAAAATCAACTCTCAGGTAAGCGCGCTTTAGTCACCGCTGGTCCGACATACGAAGCAATTGACCCTGTGAGATTTATAGGGAACAATTCTTCTGGAAAAATGGGCGTAGCACTGGCAGAGTCTTTGGCCAGTAGAGGTGCAAAAGTAGCGCTCATCTCAGGCCCTGGGGTAGCATTACCCAATCACAACCTAATCACAACCCATAGGGTCAAGTCTGCTGAAGAAATGCATTCTGAAGTAGATAAACATTTTGAAAATAGCGATATCTCCATCTTTGCTGCGGCAGTAGCCGACTACAGACCTGCCGATGTTGCTGAACAAAAAATTAAAAAATCAGATGCTAGCCTAGACTTGAAACTTGTGAAGAACAAGGACATAGCCACCGAAATGGGGAAGAAGAAAAAGGCAAGCCAGGTGAATGTAGGTTTTGCTTTGGAAACGGAAAATGAAGAGTCAAATGCCTTACAAAAGCTGAAGAAAAAGAACTTTGATTTAATTGTTTTAAATTCTTTGAATGATCCAGGTGCAGGCTTTTCCGTTGATACCAATAAAATCAGTATTTTTAGCGTTAGAAATGGACCAGTACACCTTCCACTGAAAAGTAAAAAAGAAGTTGCTGAAGATATTGTCGATAACATATACAAACACATTAATGCGTAAATACCTTCTCTTTTTAATAATACTCCTATGTTCCAAGGTATCCATTAGCCAGGAACTCAACTGTAGGGTTAGTGTCGATGCGCGTCAAATTCAGAGTACAGAAAGGAGGATTTTTGAGGATATGGAAACTGCTTTCGGGCAATTTATGAATAACCGGAAGTGGACTGACGATGAATATGAGCTAGAGGAAAGGATCAATTGCAACATTATCATAACCCTGGAATCACAACCTTCAATAGGAAACTATACTGCGACAGTACAGGTGCTATCAGCCAGACCAATTTATGGAACAGCTTATGAGTCAGTACTCATCAATTTTGCTGATAGGGATTGGGCATTTGAATACAATGAGTCTCAACCCCTACAGTACAATGACAACACCTTTATCTCCAATATCACTTCCTTACTGGCGTATTACGCTTATTTGATCATAGGCTTTGATTATGACTCTTTCGAAAAACTAGGTGGAGACACATACTTCAATAAAGCCTGGCAAGTCGTAAACAGTGCACAGCAATCAGGCTACACAGGATGGGATCAGTTCAATAGTATTAGGAATCGATATTGGTTCGCAGAGAATATCATCAATAACCAACTGCAGCCAATTCGTGAAGCAATCTATGAATATCACAGAAATGGCATGGATCAGTTTATTGAGAAACCCGATGATGCAAGAAGGTCCATGTTGGAGATTTTGAAAAATATCCAAGAAGTAAACAAGATCAAACCAAGAGCGATCCTTACCATTTCCTTTATGGATGCCAAAGCCAAAGAAATCTCCAACATTTTTTCTGATGGCAACCTGACCGTCCGTAGAGAAGTGTACACCATACTACAGGATATCGATCCAAGTAGAGGCGAAGAATACGATAAGATTATCGGGCGATAAATCCTATTTAAAATTCATAACCAAATCTTTCAATATCTTCGCGAAAATGCTGGCTAATGAATTCATGAGTTTCATCTGAGTAATACTCTTTGTACGATTTAGATCTGGTGGACTGATTGATATGTGGGAAATCTGAAAACAATTTGAATATTTTCAATCGCTTGTATAATTTTTTCGAATCCCCTGCCAAAGCCTCAAAACGAAACACCTCATCAATCAACAAATGGCCTTTTTCATCGCAAAGCATCATTGATTGACTCGGGTTGAAAGTGTCTACCCACCATGGCAGCCACTCTTCAAAAGACATCTCTTTTGCCCATGCCGGAATTTCGGAATGTACCTCGTAAGTCGTGTTTTTTACAAATGGCCTATGCAGTCCCCTATTAAATAAATAATTGGACACGGCCCAGTCCCAGGGATTTCTGACAATTGAGAACTTATAATAGCTAGAAAAATCATCGCCCATCAGAGCTTTCAAATCAGTGGCTGCAATGTGCTTAAAATAAATGCTATCAAAGTTTTGCTCTCCTTGCAGCACCTTACCATAGCGCCATAGGCTCACCTGTACACTCGTTCCTCCGGTCTTTGGTATGTGTATAAAAATGAATCTTTTTTTGCGCCCAATCATCTTGACAATATTTCATACGCAAGATATCAAATCGTCTCAAAAGCTATTGCTTGATCGAAGTTTAGAAAAACAGGTATTAAGACTCTACAATTTCCTATGGAGTTCGGACTAAATATATATTTTTGAACTCCTTATTAAATGCCATTATCAATAGTCTATGCTTGCAAAGCTTTCTATAAAAAATTATGCCCTCATTCGTGATCTGGAGATTTCTCCGTCTTCTGCCCTAAATATCATTACTGGGGAAACTGGAGCTGGAAAATCCATTATGCTGGGAGCTTTGGGGCTATTGCTTGGAAATCGTGCTGACACAAAGGCGCTACTTTCTAAAGACAGCAAATGTATTATTGAAGGGGAGTTTCAGGTGGCCGACTATCAACTCGAATCAATTTTTGAAGAAGCTGATCTCGACTATGAAGATCAAACCATTATTCGAAGAGAAATTAATCCGAAGGGCAAATCCAGGGCTTTCATCAACGACATGCCTACAACTCTCGATACACTAATGAGAATAGGACTAAAGCTCCTGGACATTCACTCGCAAAATGAGAGTATTCAAATAGCCAAAAAAGAAACAAGGCTGAAGTTGATCGATGACTATGCTCAGAACGAGTCAACAAGAAACAAATATGAAAGTGCGTATACAAAGTATTTGGAAGCACTAAAAAATCTGGAAAAACTCAGGGCATCACAGGCGGACATAAAGAAAGAAGAAAGCTACAATAACTTTCTTCTGGATGAACTGACAAAAGCTGACTTGTCACATGGAGAACAAGAAGAACTGGAGAGTGAAATCAAGATTCTAGACAACTCAGAGGACATAAAAGTGAAGCTATCTCAGATAATTGGAGAGTTTCAGGAAAGTGATTTTTCCGTTTCCGATAAATTATCTGAGATGTATAGCGCACTCAGTAGTATCGATTCTTACTCCAGTGAACTAGAGAAATTAAGCGAGCGTTTTAGTTCTTGCTTGGAGGAACTCAAAGACGTAGTTGGAGAACTCAACAGAGTACTGGATTCGGTTGAGCATGATCCAGCGAGGATAGAAGAAATCAACCAGAGATTGAGCTTGCTTTATCAATTGCAACAAAAACATGGGGTTGATTCCGTCGACTCATTACTGGCCATCCAAGGAGAATTAGAGGAGAAAGTATCAACTGTGCAAAATCTGGAGAAAGCCCTGGTTGATGCCCAATCTGCTTTTGACAAATGCTCAAAAATTCTACTCCAAAAAGGAGCCAAGCTCAGCAAAAGCAGAACAAGCGTATTGAGCAAGTTTTCAGATGACATGAACAAGTTGCTCGACTATGTGGGTATTCCTGACGGAAAACTTGAAATGAGGCATACCGAAATTCCTCCTACATCTACAGGGATTGATAAACTTGAAATGCTCTTTAGTGCAAACAAAGGTGTAACCCCACAACCAGTTGGTCAAGTGGCTTCTGGTGGTGAATTTTCGAGACTGATGCTCTGCATCAAATACTTGCTAGCAAGTAAGACAGCCATGCCAACGGTAATATTCGATGAGATAGACACTGGGGTGTCTGGTGAAATCGCGAAGAAAATGGCCATCATGATGAAGAAAATGGCTCAAAACCATCAAATTATAGCTATCAGTCATCTTCCTCAAATAGCTGCTAAAGGTGACGCTCATTACTATGTATATAAAAACAACCGATCCGAAACAGCAGAAAGCCTGATCAAGAAGCTGACCCCTGACGATCATATCCAAGAGGTGGCTAAGATGATCGGAGGCCTAAACCCATCAGAGGCTGCTATAAAAAATGCCAAAGAATTAATTGCAGGTTAGCCGTGCTGGTAGCAAGTCAAATTGGAAATTGGACTCTGTTTCATTGATTATTGAAGTGGCTTGATTTTATTTGCAGCTGATTATAAAATTCTAAACTATGGCTTATAATTTATTAAAAGGGAAAAAAGGAATCATATTTGGCGCATTGGACGAAAAATCCATCGCCTGGAAAGTGGCTCTCAAAGCAAAAGAAGAAGGTGCTGAGTTTGTCTTGACAAATGCTCCTATTGCATTGAGAATGGGTGCCATCAACCAATTGGCGGAAGAATGCGGGTCCGAAGTGATCCCTGCAGACGCTACATCTGTTGAAGATCTTGAAAACCTTTTCTCTAAATCTATTGAAATACTTGGAGGGAAATTAGACTTTGTGTTGCATTCTATCGGGATGAGTCCGAATGTAAGAAAAGGCAAAAAATACAATGAGCTCAACTACGACTGGATGCTAAAAGCTATTGATATTTCCGCTTTGTCCTTTCACAAAGTAATGGCTGTTGCAGAAAAACAAGATGCCATTAACGACTGGGGATCTGTACTGGCACTTTCATACATAGCCGCTCAACGTACATTCCCGGATTACTCAGATATGGCCCAATCAAAAGCTGTATTGGAATCTATAGCAAGGAGTTATGGCGAGCGCCTGGGCACGCAAAAGAATATCAGGGTAAATACGATCTCACAATCTCCTACTCTAACCACCGCAGGTACGGGTATAGGCGGATTTGATGTATTCTTTGATTACGCAGATAAAATGTCTCCGCTGGGTAACGCCAGCGCTGAGTCATGTGCTGATTATTGTGTGGCAATGTTCTCGGACCTTACCAGAATGGTAACTATGCAGAACCTCATGCACGATGGTGGTTTCTCCACTTCAGGCATCACTCAGAAATTAATCGACAAGTTGACCTAAGCAGAGCTATCTAAAGATAAATATTATTGCCATTCCTGTTGGTTTAGCCAACCTGAATGGCAATTTTTGTTTCAGCATGATCAGTTTCCCGAATGCCAAAATAAATCTCGGATTGAACATCCTATCCAAAAGAGCGGATGGGTTTCACAATATTTCCTCGTGTTTCTACCCAGTAGGCTGGTGTGACGTTCTTGAGATTATTCCTGCGGACAAATTACAATTTTCATCCAGTGGAATAGACATCCCAGGGGATGCCGAAGACAACTTATGCCTAAAAGCTTATAAGCTACTTAAACGAAATTTTGATATTCCTCCTGTTCATATCCATTTGCATAAAATAATTCCAATTGGTGCTGGGCTGGGTGGAGGATCCTCAGATTGCGCCTTCACCTTCAAACTCCTCAATGAGCTTTTTGATCTTGAACTCTCAAATATTTCACTGGAAAATTATGCCTCCCAACTGGGAAGTGATTGTCCATTTTTCATCCGAAACCAACCTGTGTTGGTCTCCGGTACTGGCAATGAATTCTCCGAAGTTTCCTTAGACCTCAGTGAAAAACATATCATAATCGTTTACCCCAACATCCATGTTTCCACAAAAGAAGCCTATGCCGGTATCAACCCCGCTAATCCCTCCTTGGCGATAGAAGAAATATTGAATCGCAATCCACGGGATTGGCACGAACCCCTTGTCAATGATTTTGAAAACTCTGTAATTCCAAATCACCCGGAGATCAACGAAGTAAAAAACCTGCTATATGATAAAGGAGCACTTTATAGTTCCATGACCGGTTCCGGCTCAGCAGTCTATGGAATCTTTAATGAAGAGAGTCAAATCCAGGAACTGGCTGATCATTTTTCAGATTACCCTTGCTGGAGCGGAATACTCTAGCTAATGTCCCTTATTAAGAATCCGTCAAGTGATTGAGGATTTCCTTGGCTTGATGCCAATCTATCCTCGGGCCAAATTGAGATACAACCTTTGAAGAAGCAAGGCTCGCTAGCTTTCCAGCTTCTGCATAACTATGCCCATGATTGATCGCATACAAAAATGCTCCCGCAAACATATCCCCTGCGCCATTGGTATCTATGGCCTCCACCTTGTAAGATTCAATATCAATAAAAGTATCTCCGTCGAATATTGATGCACCGTTTTTCCCAAGTGTAATAGCAAACTTCTTGGCTATGGTCTTCAAAGATTCACGTGCCGCCAACAAATTATCGGTTTCAGTGTACAGCATCGCCTCTTCTTCATTGCAGAATAACAAATCCACACCATCTCCAACTACTTCTACCATTTCATTCCTGAAGAATTTAACCATACTTGGATCTGAAAACGATAATGCCACTTTTGCACCATTCGCCCTGGCTATTTCCATTCCCTTCATCATCGCCTCTCTGCCAGATGGTGATGGCACCAAGTATCCCTCAGAATAAATGTAATTGGAATCCTTGATGGCATTTTCATCAATTTCTCTCACTGAGAAATCTGAAGTTATGCCCAAAAATGTATTCATAGTCCGCTCTGCATCAGGTGTGGTCATTACCAGGCACTTTCCTGTAATGCCATCTGGGGCAGTTTCTGAAGTTAGCTTGGTGTCTACCCCATTGGTCTCAAGATCGTTCAGATAAAACTGCCCGAACCGATCGTTAGAGACTTTACAAGAGTAATAGCAGTTGCTGCCAAACTGACTGGCCGCAACCACAGTGTTGGCTGCTGAGCCTCCACCCTTCATCATACTTTCATCAATATCTATGGCACTTATCAACTCGTTCTGGCGATCTTCTTCTACCAGCGTCATCAGACCTTTTTCTACTTTGTATTTCTTCAAAAATTCTTCTTCTACCTCAAAGACAAGGTCTACTAAGGCATTTCCAATTCCATAGATATCGTATTTCTTCATTGTTGCTATTTTAAAATTCCTGCGCAAGTTCACAGAAAAAAAATTGATCTCCCATTTTAGTTCGTAAAAATTTTATGCATCTCATAATCACCATATATCAGTGTCTTTCTCATGCAAAATGCTACAGTAGAAAAGCTATTCTTCAAGCTTGAAACTATATCCACAACTATTGATCTTCATTATTAATTTCTCTGGTTATATTTAGGGCTGGAATTAAACTGAAGAAGGAAAAATGTCGGGATGCAGTACGTGCGGCACACTAACAGCCGCCGATGGAAATGTATTAGGGTGTAGTAGGAATGGAGGCTGTGATAGTGGTGGTTGCAATAAACTAAATGTTTTTGACTGGCTGTCAAATATGGAAATGCCAGCCAAAGACAGATTTGATGTTTTAGAAGTTCGCTTCAAAAACGGACGTAAAGATTTCTTCCGAAACACCAACGACCTGGAACTCTACCCGGGGGATGCAGTTGTAGTAGATGTACCCAATGGGCACCATGTCGGCTATGTATCGCTACAAGGAGAGCTTGTGCGACTACAGATGCAGAAGAAAAAAGTGAATAATGATGACGATGTACGTGCCATTTATCGTCTTGCCTCAGACAGAGATCTTGAGAAGTTTGAAAAGGTCAAAAACAGAGAAAATCCAACCTTATACCGTACCAGAGAAATCATCCAGGAGTTGAAACTCAAAATGAAACTCACTGATGTGGAGTATCAGGGCGACAATACCAAAGCTACTTTTTACTACTCTGCAGAAGAGCGAGTTGATTTTCGGGAATTGATTAAAAGACTTGCAGGAGAATTTAAGATCAGAGTAGAAATGAGGCAAATCAGCTTGCGACAGGAAGCAGGTAGGTTAGGCGGAATAGGGTCTTGTGGACGTGAATTGTGCTGCTCAACCTGGATGTCAGAATTCAAAAATGTATCTACTAGTGCTGCCCGTTATCAAAACCTATCGCTGAATCCCAGCAAACTTTCCGGACAATGCGGCCGGCTGAAATGTTGCTTGAATTATGAGTTGGAAACTTACATGGACGCCCTGAAAGGCATACCGGAAGTAAACAAACCTCTGATCACACAAAAAGGAGAAGCTCGCCTTCAAAAAACCGATATCTTTCGTCGTTTGATGTGGTTTGGTTACGACGGAGAAAATGCATGGATACCTATAGATACGGATCGCGTAGCTGAAATTCAAAAGATGAACGAAAAGGGCAATAAACCGGATACGCTCATGGAAGATAGCGTAGGTGGCGAACAGTCCGAATCACAAGCCTTGAATAGCGATCTGGAAAGCCTGGACAAAAAATATAAGAAGAAATCGAAGGGAAGGAATAAAAACCGCAACAAGAATAGAAACAGAAATCGCAACAAGAACAGGAATAAGAACAAGCAGCAGAATCCAAATGCCAAGAACCAGCAAAACAACAAGCCAAAACAGCAATAGGAAATATTCTTAAGGATATTCGATAGAAATAACTAGCCTTCATGAAAGCCGTTCTCACAATCGTTTTGCTCTTTGCCTTTACTCACATTAAAGCACAGGATGTTCGCGAATTTGAGATGAAAGAGGGAGATACCACCTATGTCATGAAAAGGTACTACATGGGCTTCTTAAAGAGGGTTCCTGACAAACCGGAACTGGATTCAGCAAAAGTGATGGAAATCCAAATGGCCCATCAGGCCTACATGTCTAAAAATGCAGAAGACGGTTTGCTCCTTATAGCCGGACCATTTGGAGATGATGGGGACATGCGGGGCATAGTAATTTACGATGTGGCCACAATGGAAGAAGCTGAAGCAATTATCAAAAATGACCCTGCCGTAAAAGCAGGCAGATTGGCCATCGAACTGCACCCGTGGTGGGCAGCCAAAGGCTCGGTTTTAAAGTAGAATTTACAGGAAAATGAGATTAGGAATATTCTTCTTGGTGCTGGTTTCATTCCTGGCATGTCAAAAAAAAGAAACCAAAACCACTAATACTGCTCCCGTCACAGAAACCACAGAAACAGAAGTCGACGATGAAAAAAAGGCTATTATCTTTTTCGGCAACAGCATTACCGCCGGATATCAGCTTGACTTATCTGAAGCATTTCCAGCTGTCATTGGCAAAATAGTCGATTCACTAAAACTGGATTATCGGGTTGTAAATGCAGGACTCAGTGGAGAAACCACAGCCAGCGGCAACTCCCGGGTTGGTTGGGTGCTAAAAAACAAGGTAGATATCTTCGTTTTGGAATTAGGTGCCAATGATGGGCTTAGAGGTATTAGTACTGAAGAGACCAGAAAAAACCTTCAAAGCATTATTGACAAGGTAAAAGCAAAATATCCTCGAGCAAAAATTATCCTTGCAGGCATGCAGATCCCTCCGAATTTAGGGCAGACTTATTCGGATGAATTTAAAAACATCTACCCTGATTTGGCTGAACGCAATCAGATCGCACTAATTCCGTTTATCCTTGAGGGGGTAGCAGGTGAGTCAGACCTAAACCTTGAAGACGGTATTCACCCAACTCCTGGAGGCCATAAAATTCTGGCCGATAATGTGTGGAAAGTGTTGCAGCCTCTGCTGTAGTTCGGATTACTTATGTCAAACCAATCGTAGATATGAAAAGTAGAACAATCTGTTTATTTTTCGCAGTGTTACTGTTATCAGCGTGCGGTGATGATTGTTGTCTGCCTTTTGATGATCATGAAGAATTGATTGGAAAATGGATTCTTTTTGAAGAAGGCTATTCGCCCGCGAATGGATATATTGTCAGAGAAATTGCCCCAGAACCTGAGCAGTTTATCGAGTTCAAAACATCTGAATCATTCGTCTCAAATATTGACCATATTCGAGAATATACTCAATATAAAATTATTGAAAACCCAAACAACAGGAGACCACTATTGGTACTACTTAATAACACACTTGTTAATGACACACTTGCTTTACCGGTTGATATTCACCAATTCAGGCAAATTTATGGAATCGAAAAGTATGACTCAGGCGGATTAAGACTGAGTCACCTTTGGTGCGTAGAAGGCTGTCACCTTGGTTTTCGTAAAATAGAGTGACTTTTTCAATATCAGTTTAAGGCCTAAACTCAATCTTCCTCATCCTCAATGACTCAGGAGTCACCTCAACATATTCGTCCTCATTGATATATTCCAAGGCTTCTTCCAAGGAAAACTTTCTTGCCGGGGCGATCTTGACATTGTTATCAGTTCCAGATGTTCTCATGTTAGTCAGCTGCTTTCCTTTTTGAATATTTATAGCCAAATCGTTTGACCTGGAATGCTCTCCAATTACCTGTCCAACATATAGTTCAATTCCTGGATCAACAAAGAAAATTCCCCTGTCTTGGAGTTTGTCTATCGAATAGGCCGTTCCCGGTCCGGTACCCATAGAGACCAGCGATCCATTAAGCCTTGATGGAATATCTCCCTTGTATGGTTCATAACCCTGGAAACGGTGTGTCATAACAGCCTCTCCACCAGTGGCCGTCAGTATCTGGTTTCTTAGACCAATCAATCCCCTAGCAGGTACGTTGAACTCCAAATGCTGCACATCTCCTTTTGGCACCATCACAGTCATCTCCCCTTTTCTCTTGGTCACCAGCTCTATCGCCTTTCCAGATACATCTTCTGGCACATCTATCACCAAATGTTCCACAGGTTCATGCTTCTGCCCATCTATCTCTTTGTAAATCACCTGCGGTTGTCCCACCTGCAATTCATATCCCTCTCGGCGCATTGTCTCTATCAATACAGACAAGTGCAGAACTCCCCTTCCATAAACCAAAAACTTATCTTCCGAATCAGTTAGCTCAACACGTAGGGCAAGGTTTTTTTCTGTCTCCTTCATCAACCTATCTCTCAGGTGACGAGAAGTCACAAATTTTCCTTCCTTGCCGAAAAACGGAGAATTGTTGATCGTGAACAACATATTCATTGTCGGCTCATCCACACCCACTCTTTCCAGTGGTTCAGGATTATCAAAATCAGTGATGGTATCACCTATTTCAAAATCTTCAATACCTGTCACGGCGCAGATATCACCACAGCCTACACTCTCGACCTTCCTTTTTCCAAGCCCCTCGAATATGTGTAGCTCTTTTATGCGAATTCTTTTTACAGTATCATCTTTTTTGGTTAATCCAAGACTCTGTCCTTCCTTGATTGACCCTTGAAGTATTCTACCAATAGCTATTCTACCTGTAAATGAAGAAAAGTCCAAGGACGTTATCTTCATCCTAAGCACTCCTTCATTTTGCTCTGGAGGAGGAATTACATCTACTATTGTATCTAATAAAGGAGTAATGCTGTCTGTTTCTTCTTTCCAATCATGGCTCATCCAGCCATTTTTAGAAGAGCCATATAAAGTTTCAAAGTCTAACTGTTCTTCAGTGGCATCAAGGTTAAACATCAGGTCAAATACTTCCTCATGTACTTCATCTGGTCGGCAATTTTCCTTATCCACCTTATTCACCACTACAATAGGTTTCAACCCAAGAGAAAGTGCTTTACTAAGTACAAACCTCGTTTGCGGCATGGCCCCTTCAAATGCATCTACTAAGAGGATTACTCCGTCTGCCATACTGAGCACACGCTCCACCTCACCACCAAAATCGGCGTGACCGGGAGTATCGATAATATTGACCTTGACGCCTTTGTATTCTACGGACACATTTTTAGACAGAATAGTAATCCCTCGCTCACGCTCAAGATCGTTACTATCCAGTATCAGCTCTTTGTTGTCCTGTTTTCTGTTTAGGCTATTGGTGGCGTATATGATTTTATCAACCAGGGTAGTTTTCCCATGGTCAACGTGTGCAATGATTGCAACATTTCTGATTTCAGTCATCTCTTTGAAAAATTAAGGCGCAAAGGTATCATTATTAGTTAAGAACTCTTCGCAATTTCTCAAATACACCCATTATTTAAGGTTGGCAATATTGCAGCGCAATTGCATTATTTATTCCTAGTCCATTGTTTGCAATTAATATAATAATGTCGATATTTGCAGTCCGATTTTCAAAATGCCCTTAAACAGGGCTAAAATAAGGATAAAGAGATGTCAAGAGTTTGTCAAATAACCGGAAAGAGACCAAGAACGGGAAACAACGTTTCTCACGCTCACAATAAAACTAAAAGGAAATTTTTACCTAACCTTTTCAAAAAGAGATTTTACCTTCCAGAGGAAGACAAGTGGATCACTTTGAAGGTGTCTTCTACTGCTTTGAGGACTATCAACAAAAATGGTATTGACGCAGTATTGAAGAAAGCGAGACAAAACGGAAACGTTCTTGTATAACATATTATCACTGAAGAAAGATGGCAAAAAAAGGAAATAGGGTTCAAGTTATACTAGAGTGTACTGAGCACAAGCAAAGTGGCCAACCTGGAACCTCAAGGTATATTACTACCAAAAACAGGAAAAATACACCAGATAGAGTGGAGTTGAAGAAATACAACCCAATCTTAAAGAAATATACTGTTCACAAAGAAATTAAATAACCATGGCTAAGAAAGTTGTTGCAACGCTAAAGCAAAAAGGTGGAGTAAAATACGCCAAAGTGATTAAGGCTGTTAAATCAGACAAAACGGGCGCTTATACCTTTAGAGAAGAAATGGTAACTGAAGACAGGGTGAAGGAAGTTCTTTCTTCAAAATAAGTCTTTAGGAAAATATTATTTTTAAGTAAAAGTCCCGCTCAAGGGACTTTTTTTGTTTTTTCCTAAATCCAACTCAATCATGGGTCTGTTCAATATTTTTTCAAAAGACAAGAAAGAGTCGCTAGACAAAGGGCTTGAAAAGTCTAAGGATAGTTTTTTCTCAAAACTGGGAAAGGCTGTTGTTGGAAAATCTACGGTTGATGATGATGTCCTGGATGAACTGGAAGAAATCCTCATCACATCGGATGTAGGGGTGGACACCACCGTCAAAGTGATAGAACGAATTGAGTCAAGAGTGGCCAAAGACAAGTATCTGGGCACATCAGAATTGGATCAGATTCTTAGAGAAGAAATTGCAGGACTGCTGGAAGAAAACAACACTACCGATCTGGAGGATTTCATTATTCCCGAAGAGAAAAAGCCTTATGTAATTCTGGTAGTTGGCGTGAATGGCGTTGGAAAGACCACTACTATTGGAAAGCTTTCCGCACAATATAAAAACAAAGGCAAATCGGTGATTTTGGGCGCTGCAGACACCTTTCGTGCAGCAGCAGTAGATCAGTTGAAATTGTGGGGCGAGCGAACAGGCGTACCAGTCGTATCACACGGCATGAATACAGACCCAGCCTCTGTGGCTTTTGACACGGTAAAGCAAGCAGTAGATACCAATGCAGATGTTGTAATCATTGACACAGCTGGAAGATTGCATACTAAAGTCAACCTGATGAACGAGCTGACCAAAATCAAAAATGTGATCAAGAAGTTCATCAGTGATGCGCCACATGAAGTGCTTTTGGTATTGGATGGAAGTACAGGTCAAAACGCATCCATTCAAGCACAGGAATTTACCAAAGCGACTGAAGTATCCGCCTTAGCCATCACTAAGCTGGACGGTACAGCAAAAGGAGGAGTTGTCATTGGTATCTCAGATCAATTTAAAATACCTGTGAAATATATCGGGGTGGGTGAAAAAGTTGAAGACCTACAGGTATTTAATAAGCTTGAATTTGTCGATTCATTCTTCAATAAGAACTGATCGATTGATATATTGCATCAACTATCAACGTTTACATTTTTCACTAACAAATTTTCGAAACGCGGAATTGCTGAGCATGAATTTCATTCTCGGATTTTGACGTTGTATATTACTTTTAATTGAGTGTAACGAGTATACTATGGGAAAAAAGTTAGACCTTGTAAAAGATGATCCTTGGCTGGAGCCTTATGAAAGTGACATCAATCAGCGATTTGATTATTTCAACGAGAAATTAAAGTTCATCAAAGAGAACCACACTTCTCTCAAGAAGTTTGCCTCGGCCGACAAACACCTTGGCTTCAACTATGACAACAAGAAAAAAGGCTGGTGGTACCGGGAATGGGCACCTGCAGCAGATGGCCTTTATCTTTTTGGCGATTTCAACAATTGGGAAGAAGGAGTCCCATTAAAAAAGCAAGAAAATGGCGTTTGGGAGCTTTTTTTGAAAGACCCCAAAAAAGATATTCTCAAGCATGAATCACGAGTAAAGGTAATCGTTAATGCCAATGGAGAATCACGTGATCGAATTCCTGCATATATCAAAAGGGCAATTCAAGACCCGGAAACTTATGACTATAGCGGTCAAATATGGAACCCATCTAAGAAATTTGTCTGGGCTGACAAAGACTTTGATGTAAAGTCAATTCAAGAGCCCGTTATATACGAATGCCATATAGGGATGGCTCAAGAGAAAGAGGGTGTTGGTACATATCGTGAATTTGCGGATAACATCCTGCCGAGAATTCAAAAGCTTGGGTATAACACCTTACAAATGATGGCGATCAAAGAACATCCATATTATGGATCCTTTGGTTATCATGTGTCTAATTTCTTTTGCCCTACTTCGAGATTCGGTACTCCGGAGGACTTAAAATATTTGATCAATAAAGCCCATAAAATGGGCATAGCTGTGATCATGGATGCGGTTTACTCTCACGCAGTGAAAAACATGGCCGAGGGGTTAAATGAATTTGACGGGTCTGGCCATCAGTATTTTCATGAAGGTGGAAAAGGCTACCATACAGGTTGGGATTCAAAATTGTTCAACTACGGAAAAACTGAAGTACTCCAGTTTTTATTAACCAGTGTAAAATACTGGATGGAAGAATTTCATTTTGATGGCTTCCGTTTTGATGGAGTGACCTCAATGCTCTATGAGCACCACGGCGACCATGTTTCATTCGACCATTATGATAAGTACTTCAAGGATCAGGTAGATTGGGATGCGGTTTGCTTCCTGCAACTGGCCAATGTTTTGATCCACGAAATCAAACCCGGTGCTTTATCTATAGCTGAAGACATGAGTGGCATGCCTGGCATTAGCCGCAAAGTGAAAGAAGGCGGTATAGGTTTTGACTTTCGACTAGGCATGGGAATTCCGGATTATTGGATCAAGTTGCTCAAGCATTCAAGAGATGAGGATTGGGATATATATGCAATCTGGGATGTATTGTCCAACAGAAGGTATAAAGAGAAAACCATCGCCTATGCCGAATCTCATGATCAGGCCTTGGTTGGGGACAAAACCCTAGCTTTTTGGTTGATGGACAAAGAGATGTATTGGCACATGTCCGCTGATGATGATAACCTCATTATCGAGCGTGGAATTGCCTTGCTGAAAATGATCCGTCTCCTGACAGGATCAGTTGGGGGCGAAGGTTACCTAAACTTTATAGGCAATGAATTTGGCCATCCTGAATGGATCGATTTCCCACGAGAAGGCAACAAATGGAGCTACAAATACGCGAGAAGACAATGGAGCCTGGTGGACAACAAGGATTTGAAATATAAATACCTGAATGACTTTGACGGGGCTATGGTAAAGCTTCTTGCCGAAAACCATATTTTGAGCGCATTGCCCGCTAAGCAATTGAACATGGATACCGGAAATAAGGCGATCATATTTGAAAGAAACAACCTAATCTTCCTGTTCAATTTCCATCATGATAGCTCTATTCCAAATTATGAGTTTACTGTTCCAAAAGCCGGTAAATATGAAGCCATCCTTATTTCGGATGACACTCAATATGGTGGACATGGGCGAATAGATTCTGAGGTAACCTACACAAGTAAAAAAGCAGAAGACGGTTCCAACAATCTAAGCGTCTACATGACGAGTAGGACAGCTTTTGTATTGAAATTGGTTGAATAAATCTCTCTAGTATTAATTCAGAAAGCTGAGATGTCCCAATTGGGACTAAATGTCTTTGTTTGCCTGATTTATTTTTTAGATTAGTCTAAATATTTATATTTGCATATCTAAAATTATATTTATGCGGCTTGTAATATTTGGCTTGGTATTGATATTGTCCTCTGGAGCATGCCTTGCCCAGACAGGAAACATATCCGGTCAGATTACAAGTGTCGGTCAGCCACTAGAGTTCGCTAGCATTGGATTGCGTAATACCAGTTTCGGAACGTCTACAGATATAGAAGGTCGGTACGTTGTTGAAAACATTCCTTATGGCAAATACGACATTCTTGTATCTATCATTGGTTTTCAATCAATCACAAAAAAAATTGAAATCACGGCTGCCGAAACAACTCTTGATTTTGATTTAGACGAATCTACGACAGCTCTTGAAGAAGTGGTTGTCTCTGGCACGATGCAGGAGATCAGCAAACTGGAAAGTGCTGTACCTGTAGAAGTGTACAGCCCTCAATTTTTTCAGGCCAACCCAACTCCTTCCATCTTCGAATCTCTGCAAAATGTTAACGGCGTAAGACCGCAATTAAACTGCAATGTGTGCAACACCGGTGATATTCACATCAATGGATTGGAAGGCCCATATACAATGGTGCTGATAGATGGAATGCCAATAGTTAGTGGCTTATCGACTGTCTACGGCCTGACCGGAATTCCTCAATCGCTCATTGAGCGTGTCGAGATTGTGAAGGGGCCAGCCTCTACACTTTATGGTTCTGAAGCTTTGGGAGGATTGGTTAATATAATTACCAAAAAACCGTCCAACGCTCCTATTGTTTCGGCTGACGTATTTGCTTCATCATGGGGTGAGGTCAATTCTGATATTGGAATAAAGTTGAACGCAGGGCAAAAAGCACAGTCACTGGTCGGCATAAACTATTTCAATTATCAAAACCCAATAGACAATAACGGGGATGGTTTTACAGACGTCACACTTCAGGACAGACTATCTGTATTCAACAAATGGAGTTTTGACAGAAAAGAAGGAAGGGTCTTTTCACTGGCTGGTCGTATAGTGCACGAAAACAGGTGGGGTGGTGAGATGAACTGGACAGAAGAGTATAGAGGCGGCACGGAACTCTACGGTGAGAGCATTTTCACCGACAGATGGGAGACATTCGGTGTGTACCAATTGCCTGTGAAAGAATTGATCAACTTTCAATTTAGCCTCAATGGGCATAAACAGGATTCATTTTATGGAGATACTGAATATGTAGCCGATCAGTATGTAGGTTTTGGCCAATTCACCTGGAACAAAGAACTATCGGTAACACAAAGACTACTGATTGGTGCAGCGTATCGCTACACCTATTATGATGACAATACTCCAGCAACCGCAAGCCTCAGCGCTGAAAACGAACCATCCGCAATTCACCTGCCTGGTCTGTTTGTGCAGGATGAAATAATGCTAACTACTAAAAGCAAACTGCTGGCTGGACTAAGGTACGATTACAATAGCTTGCATGGAAATATCCTTAGCCCACGATTGAACTACAAGTGGCACTCAGCAGATGAAAAGAATATTATCAGATTGAGTATGGGAAACGGATATCGGGTGGCCAATGTGTTCACGGAAGACCATGCAGCCCTCACGGGTGCCAGGGAGGTAGTATTTGAAGGTGAATTGAAACCTGAGACATCCTGGAATGCCAATTTGAATTTTGTGAAGAAAATTTATACCCATGGCAACACCTACATTGGCATTGATGCGAGTGCCTTTTATACATTCTTCAACAATAGGATAGTGCCGGATTACGAATCGAATGCGAATCAAATCATATACTCCAATTTGGATGGATCGGCCGTCTCTCAAGGGGTTTCCATCAACTTTGACATTGCATTGGAAAATGGTTTGACAATATTGGCGGGGGCAACAGCCATGGATGTGTCAGTCGAAGAAGAAGGCCAGAAAGTACGCCAACTGCTTACTGAAAATATCTCTGGGGTATGGAATATTGGTTATACTTTCCATAATTCCGGCATCAGCATAGATTACACGGGAAACCTATATGGCCCAATGAGGCTCCCCTTGCTTGGAGAATATGACAATAGGCCAGAGTTTTCACCTTGGTGGAGTCTTCAAAATATTCAGATTACTAAGGCATTCGATAATGGAATCGAAGTGTATGGTGGTGTGAAGAACATCCTCAATTATACCCCTCCCACAAACAGTATTGCCAGGTCATTTGATCCCTTTGACGAAGGAGTAGAATTTGGAGCGGACGGAAACGCCATTCCAACAGCAGAAAACCCATACGCCCTCACTTTCGATCCGTCCTATGTTTTCGCGCCAAACCAGGGAATTCGAGGTTTTTTCGGAGTTAGATATACGCTTAGGTAAATGAAAACCCTGGCAACCGCCATATTGATTTTTACCTTACCAATTATTTCACAATCTAGATCTTTAGCGCAGGAGGTCAAATGGACAACTTTCGAAAATCTTAACGACAGTATTCGGAAAGCTCCAAAGCCCATTCTTGTATTTATACATGCCAGCTGGTGTAAGTTTTGCAAAATGCAGGATGTAAATACATTTAAGAATCCGGAAGTAGCCCATAAAATATCCTCTGACTACTATGCGCTGAGACTTGATGGAGAATCTAAAGAGCAGATTAAATTTCTAAACAGAACCTATCGATTCAAAGCCAGTGGACCCCAAACCGGCACTCATGAATTGGCTGAGTTTTTAGGCAAGAAAAACGGATCGATGACCTATCCCACTACAGTTTTCCTCAGTCCTCAATTGGAGATTGCAGGCAAGAAAACAGGATTTATAAGTGCCAAAAATCTGCTGGATATTATCAATAGCAAATTCTAGAGAAACTACTGACTGACTACATCTGCGAGTTGATCATTCACAATCCTACCACCTTTCAAGCGAATAACGCTATCAGTTTTTTTTGCCAACTCCAGATCATGGGTGACCAGTACAAGTGAAGTTCCGTTTTGCTCATTCAGATCAAAAAGTAGTTTTTCGATCGTCTCACCAGTCTCCCCGTCCAAATTACCTGTCGGTTCATCAGCGAATAGGATATCTGGCTTATTTGAAAATGCCCTGGCTATAGCTATCCGTTGCTGCTCACCCCCTGATAGCTGACTTGGGTAGTGCTCCTCCCTATCTGAAAGTCCAACCTTATCCAACAATTCCCGGGCCGTTGAAATGGCATTCTTCTCTCCACGTAGCTCAATGGGTACCATCACATTTTCCAGAGCCGTTAAGGTCGGGATTAATTGAAAATTTTGAAAGACGAATCCGACGTATTTATTCCGAATCAACGACCGCTCATCTTCAGATAAGTCATTCAAAATTTGGTTTTGAATGCTAACCGTTCCCTCATCAACTCTATCCAATCCGGCACAGAGCCCCAATAATGTCGTTTTGCCACTGCCGGATGGGCCTACAATAGAAATCGTTTTGCCTTGCTCCAAAGAGAATGAAATATTGTCCAATACCTTTAGGCTTTTGGAGCCGCTGGTATAAGACTTACTGAGATTTGAAACGCTGAGTATTGGATACATTGGAAATTTTCTAGGTTCAGATGATACGGCTGTCTGCTCTCATGGTTGGCTAAATTATTTAATTCTTATCAAATACACATGCTGAGGTATTTTAGTGTCAATTCAATCATATTTTCTGCACTAAGTACAATTGCGCCTTTTCCTTGATAAATCAATTCTTTACCTTTGGCTAGGACATTAAAATAGCAATCTTATGACGAACAAGGCAATCGAATATCTGGTGGATGAAAACTATGTGTATGCGAAGGTCCTTGATTATTTTGGTGTGCGTTTTTATGACAACAGGGAAAAAACCCTGGGAGAAGTGTGCAAAGAAAATGACCTGCAAGAATCCCAGCTTATTTCTTTCCTGGATGGCATAGACAAAAAGAAGCCCAGCACTGAAGACCTGAAAAAATATCCAGCCAGGTTGATTGTAGAATACCTAAAGCATTCTCATCAATTGTTTATCAAAGACAGGCTGCCTTACATTCTTAAGCTCATAAACGCTATCGAAGATCAGGGAGACGCTCACTTAATTAGCGATTTGAAATTTATACTTCCTCTATTCGTGGAAGATTTTATCAAACACATTTATGAAGAAGAAGATCGGTTTTTCCATTATGTAGTTACGCTCGAAAAGGTACTTAACTCCAACAATGCGTCAGCGTCTTTCGGACTAAATAGTGGGGATTTTTCCATTCAGGAGTTTGCCCTACATCACGGCAATTCTGATGATGAAATGAAGGGAATACGTGGCATTACGCAGGACTATCAAATTTCGGAAATTGAAGATGTGCACCTCAAAGTAATCTTGCAGGAGCTCCAGCAGTTCGATCAGGAACTTACGCATCACGCTTCAATCGAAAATCAAATACTCTTTCCAAAGGCCATGCAACTAGAAAAAAGGCTGCACAACCTACAAAAATCCCAGTCTCCTCTAAACTAAATGGGAAGAATACTGGCGATCGATTATGGTCGGAAAAGAACGGGAATAGCTGTCACTGACCCTGCCAAAATTATTGCTACTCCACTAGATACTTATCCAACAAAGCAACTACTAACTTTCCTCAAGGATTACCATTCCACAGAACTAATTGAGGAAATTGTAATTGGCATGCCCAAAAATCTACAGAATACTGATACAGACAGTACGTCTTATGTACGCGCTTTTATAAATTTGCTGGCCAAGGAATTTCCAAAAACTCCCATCCATGAAGTTGACGAACGCTTTACCAGCAAGATCGCATTTCAATCGATGATAGATGGAGGGATGAGAAAATCCGAAAGAAGAAAAAAAGAGAACGTTGATAAGCTGAGTGCAACCCTTATTTTGCAGTCATATTTAGAATCGAAGTTATGATTTACCCGATAGTTGTATACGGAGACCCTGTGCTGAAGCGAATGGCCGATGACATTGAAGAGGGAGAAATAGATGTGAAGCAGTTGAGTGAGGACATGTTTGAAACCATGTACAACGCCAGTGGTATTGGATTGGCGGCACCACAAATCGGCAAATCAATCAGAATGTTCATTGTTGACGGAAGTCCCCTGGATGATGATGAAGAAGATATGTCTGATTTCAAAAAGGTATTTATCAACCCTGAGATAGTTGAAGAGACTGGCGAACCATGGAAATTTGAAGAAGGCTGCCTCAGTATTCCGGGCATAAGAGAGGAAGTGAGCCGCCCGCCCAAGCTAATCATCAACTACCTGGACGAAAACTGGGAAGAGCATGAAGAAGAGTTTGATGGAATGAAAGCCAGGATCATTCAACATGAGTTCGATCACATCGAAGGAGTACTGTTTACAGACTACCTCACACCATTCAAAAAGCGCCTCTTAAAAGGCAAGTTTCAAAATATCAGTAAAGGCAAATGTGATGCTGACTATAAAATAAAAATTCCAAACAAACGATAATAGCATGAATTCTAAGTTGGCCGACACGGGGACATCCATATTTACCATAATGTCCAAAATGGCCGCTGACTACAACGCCATTAACCTTTCACAGGGGTATCCGGGTTTCGATATTTCAATGGAGCTTATCGATCTTGTAGATCACTACATGAGAAAAGGTGAAAACCAATATGCGCCTATGCCTGGCCTGCCACGTTTGCGTGAGCAAATTACCCAAAAAGTCAATAATACTTTCGACTATGGCGCGGATGCAAACGAAAATATAATAGTCACATCGGGAGCTACGGAGGGAATTTATGCTACAATTACCGCTCTCATTCATGCTGGTGACGAAGTAATATATTTCGACCCAGCCTATGACAGTTACCATCCCAATGTAAGGATCAATGGAGGCACACCCATCCCTATAGGCCTTACTTTTCCTGACTTTAGCATCCCTTGGGAAAAGGTAGAAGTTGCCGTGAACGAAAATACCAGGATGATTATCCTGAACACACCACACAACCCGTCTGGTGCAGTGTTGAGCAGAGAAGACCTGGACAGGTTAGCAGAAATAATCAAGGGCAAGGACATATTCGTGCTCAGTGATGAAGTGTACGAACACCTGATTTTTGATGGCAAAAAACATCATTCTGTGTTGTCGCATCCAGGGCTAAAGCAAAAGTCTATAGCGGTATTTTCGTTTGGTAAAACCTTTCATGCTACTGGCTGGAAAATGGGTTACACAGTAGCCCCTACCAAAATCACGGATGAAATAAGAAAAATTCATCAGTTCGTCGTATTTAGTGTCAATACAGCTATACAGCACGCGATAACAGACTTCTTAAAAACGCCGAATCATTATTTAGAATTACCCGCTTTTTATCAAAAAAAAAGGGACTTATTTCAAAGCCTGATGGAAAAATCGCGCTTCAAGCGACTGCCCTCTTCGGGTACATACTTTCAGACCTACTCCTATGAGGATATTTCTGACGAGAGGGATGTAGATATAGCCAGCCGATTTACCAAAGAATATGGAGTGGCATCCATTCCGTTCTCTGTTTTTTATGCGGAGAAAACTGACAACAAGCTCTTGAGGTTTTGCTTTGCTAAAGAAGACGAAACACTCATCAAAGCCACAGACATACTATGCAAGATCTAAAAGTCACATTGCTGCAAGCTGACCTGCATTGGGAACAACCAGCAGCCAATATGGCTATGCTTGAAGAAATGATTTGGTCAGAGGTCTCCGAGACGGATGTGATCATTCTTCCCGAAATGTTCACCACTGGATTCTCTATGAATGCTAAAGCTCTGGCAGAACCTCCCCGCACGAACACTTACAGGTGGATGAGGCAGGTGGCCAGGGAGAAAAAAGCCTTAATCCTTGGTAGCTTTATCACAAGAGATGAAGGTAAATATTATAACCGGATGCACGCTGTTTTCCCCAATGGCACTGTGCAATACTACGACAAACGACATCTATTCACATTAGCAAATGAACAGTCTTCCTATTCTGCTGGCAACAAGAGGCTAATTGTGGAATGGAAGGGCTGGAAAATTTGCCCTTTGGTATGCTATGACCTACGTTTCCCGGTATACTCCAGAAATGGATTTAACCAAGAATCTAGAAACTTCGAATATGATGTTTTGGTCTATTCTGCCAATTGGCCGGAATCAAGAGTTCAGGCATGGGATGCATTGGTGAAAGCACGGGCGATTGAAAACCAATCATACGTGATTGCTGTCAACCGTGTGGGTAGAGACGGCAATGGTCATGCATACAATGGTCATTCGGGAGTGTATGACTACCTGGGAGAACCCTTGAACTCAATTGGCTCACCCGCCTATGCCATTGAAGTACTTTTAGAAAAAAATAAATTGGATGAATTCCGGGAAAAGTACGCCTTCCTAAACGACTCAGATGACTTCAAACTATTAGACTAAGCCACATATGAACCTAAAATTTAACCTCGAAGTACAAGATTGGATGGATTTTCACCAATACCATCTATTGAACAATATGCAGTACAAAAAAACCAAAGCACTCATTACCTACATCGTACCGATTGTATTCGGTGTTTACCTCTATTATAAGTTTCAAAATGATGAATTGGTAATGGAAACTGGCTTAATGGTGGTGTTTATGTGTGCTATATGGGTGTTGTTTTATCCTAAAAGGCTCGATAAAAAAGCACTTGGGAGAGCCCAGGCCAGCATTGAAAAGGAAAGTTCGGAAAGCCTCGGCATCAATGAAGTGCTGATTAGTGACAATGAGATCAAACACGAACACCCAGGCACACAGGTCACCTACGAATGGAGATCTATCAGGGAAGTAATAGAAACCGAGTCGAGTATATTTATATACGCTACAGCCGCTTCCCCCATCATAGTTCCTAAAAACAAAATTGACGAAACAGAATTAAAAGGGTTAGTTGCGGTTTTGAATGCTAAGGGCTTTTTATAAAATTGATAAATAGTTAATTTTATACAGCGTAAAACCTAAAATATAAGATCATGAAACTTCATTCACTTCTATTCACCATACTTGTAAGTCTTTTAATTGCGTGTGGTGGAGATGGAGAAAGCCCGACGGATAGCTGCACAGGAGACCCAAACTTTAAGAACCAAACCGCTCAGGGAAGTATGGATGGCAATGACTGGACTTTTGCTAGCGGAGTGGCAGAGAAGTCTACCTTCGAAGCAGGGAAACTTTCGGTACAATTGATTGATGAAACTTTTACTGACATTTGCGATGAATTCCTTTTCGATGGAAATGTGGTAATATTTACAGTTGATATGGCTACTGGGGTTTACAAGCTTTGTTTCTCCCTAGGGAACAACAGCAACGATGTTGCTCAGACATTGACGTTATATGACGGTACTACTAACCATATTGCGACCATGGGGGCTATTGAGATTACATCAATCACGGATTCGGAAGTGAGTGGAAGACTAGATGCCACGGCGGACGAAACTAGTTTTGTAAATGGAACTTTCACGGTTCCACTTTGTCAGTAAGTTTATCCGTGTCCAAGCACGAACTTCTTTACTTTAACTTTTTTGCCCTTTCTAATCCTGGCGAAGTATAGTCCTTTTTGGTATGTCGACAAGTCTAGTGGCAATACCTCATTAGGCTGTAGTTCAACTGGCCCGAATAGCCGATTGCCGGTAACCCCAAATACTTCCAATTGCGCACCTGCATCGTTGGTATAAATCTTTACCAGTCGGTTATCATTGCTCGGATTTGGAAATAAATCAAAGGAAATATCATCTTCTCCTACCCCATTTTCAACCGTACTTTCCAGCAGAGTTATACCACCTTCTATATTGCCTATTGCTACGACTGTTTTACCATTTACCTCCCCAAAAGTAGGATGTGTAATTCGACCCAGCCTTGTCTCAATATTTTCTGATGCACCTTCCAACTGGAGCAATTCACTGGAAGCACCAATGATCGGACTAGATATGTTGTATAGCCTCATTACCCCAGATCGGTCAGTGCTTACCAAATCTAACTTCCCGTCACGTCCTAAATCTGTGACATCAATATTCAGATTTCCTCGCGCACTACTAAAATCCAAATTTAGAAATGTATCGCTTTCTAAATTAAAGCTTGGCGACTCGTTACTCCCAGAGTTGATATAGTACTCCAGCTTGCCATTCGTTTTTCCTACGAGGAGGTCCAATACACCATCCTGACTCATATCTACATATTCAGCGTCATCAAATGCCGAAATAGCAAAATCTAGGTTTTGAATACCACGGGCTTGGAAATTGAGTGAATTATCATTGGACGAATTTAGTATATATTGAAGCCCCGCTTCTCCCCTCTGGTCAACTGCCATGAAGAACAAATCCATTTTGCCATCTTCATTCACATCCACAAATGAAGGATTGATATAATTAAAATTCAAAGACGAAAGAGACATGAAATCATCATCACTAAATACAAATCCCTCGGGTGTTTTCATATACAAGACCAATGCAGCCGAATAATTGCCCGAAATATTTACACCTCGATTACCGATGATCAAGTCTTCATCCGAATCCCCATCAACATCTACAAAAGCAGGATAAGAGAACTCACCAACATCTATCATCTCATCTTGTAAAAAATCTTCTTTTTCGAAACGGAAAGCAGGATTTTCGTTACTTCCTGTATTCACATACAAAAGACTTGAATTGGCATTGTCCACATTCCCTTCCGAATTGGATCTGAGATTGGGAGCTACAATTATGTCTTTCAATCCATCAAAATTCACATCTTCGTAGTAGGGTGCCGGAAATGAATTGAAGCTCAGCGGAGAATTCCTTTCTGGGAAAAACTTTGAGAAAGAATCAAACATCGGGATGCTGGCCGACCCTTTGTTTTCTAATAAAGCCAGGTCTGTACACTCTTCTTGAGCAATTATTAATTCTTTATCTCCATCATTATCTTGATCAAGAGCTAGGATTGATTTACCCCCAGCGTGTAAAACCCGGCCACCATCACTGCAGTTCTCACCGGCAAATACGAACTCATTACAAGTACACTCTTCAAAATCACCGTACTCTCTACTCTCCCTTATAAAATCCAGCACTTCACAATTACCGTTGTTTTCAATACTAATATTTCTATGAAACTCAATAAAGGCTCCAATAGCGAAATTATAAGTAAGTATATCCAAATCCCCATCACCATCCAGGTCAGCAATAGATGGCACGTCAGAAGAATTCACAAGCAAATTAATTAACGTGGAAGTACCCTGAGTGTAGATGGGATCCGCCTGAAGTTCCCAGGTCAAAGATTGCACACTTGTATTTTTAAACACGCGAATCCCCAGGTTGGTATAAGTAAACAAGTCCTTTTTGCCATCACAGTTGTAGTCGACCAGAAGCATCCAGTTTTGTATGTTTTCAGGGAATAAATATTCAAACTCGGGTGCATAGCTATAGGCTTCTCCATTGGAAAGAAACGCCTTCAGCTGATTGGATGACCTATCAAAAACTACCAAATCATCTTTTCCATCAAGGTTCAGGTCAATGGTGTTGTATTGGCCTGAATTCAGTCCGCCTGAGAATGCCAAGCTTAGGGTTTCATCATTCTCGATTACTTTGATGTCCGATGAATAATTGAAAGTATGTTGGCCGCTAACGGGAATAATATACAACGACAGAATTACGACCAAACAACCAACTAAACGAGATAAAGTCAACGTTCTAGAATGTTTTAGTAAGAAGCTTAATCAGCCCGTTTGAATAATTTTCAGCAATTTTATCTGCATCACTATCAACCATAAATTCATTTTTGATATTCAGATCAATCACATTAGGCCCGTTTAGTGGAGCCAAGGCATCTAATTCAAACTGCAATGTTCCGTTTGTGGGAATATCGACTAGGTTGCTCAGCATATATTCTTGACTCTTATAGTTTTTATCCAAACCTATGTGCAATATAAGTCCTCTTTTCGTCTCACTATTCTCAGGGTAAAAACTACCTTCCATCAAAAAAAACTTGTATCCCGTATTCCAGTCCCAGGCCATATCATTGGTTGCGTCAAGGTCTCCAAAGTTATCTATGGAGGCGTTGCGTTGTGCATCCACCCCAATAGCAAACTTGATTTGGTCAAATTGAAAATCACTCCTAATGCCCTGCAGAGTAAACGATTGCTGAGTCCTCTGGTCATTGAGACTGATTAGATGGTAGCTTTCTTCCTCAGCCATTATTTCTCCACTCATGGAATTAACTAACTGAATATTACTAATGTAAACCTTCATCCTGTCAATGGATATCTCATTTCCAGACACAGTAGTATAGTTTTTGCTATTGAATTCAATAGGATTACCATCAGCCATGCCGACAAAATCAAATGTCAACGAATCGGAGTAGGTCACCTGCTCCGAATCACTTCCGCAATTGACCAATAGTACCGTGCTCAAAGCCAACAGGCTTATTTCAAAATGGATCAGAGAACGCTTCATTACTGATAAATTCATTGTCTGTTAACGCATGTAGAAATGCTATAATTGCCTGTATTTCTTCAGCCGTCAAACCAAGTTTAACGTCAACATTAGGATCAATTGTCTCATTACTTGCCTCCAAAATCAAAGGATCCAGGGTCTCACTTTTTTTTATATGGTCATTATAGTGATCAAGTACTTCTTCTAGCGTAGCAAACCTACCATCATGCATATATGGTGCAGTGAGCGCAATATTCCTCAGGCTAGGTACTTTAAACTTTCCTCTGTCAGAAGCCAGGCCTGTAACTTCTTCCAAACCACTTTCCAGTCCTTCATCATCTTCTAGTCCGTTGTTTTTAAAGCCTTCAAAATTGTCATTCACTCCCGATGTAAGAATATTCACATGACAATCACCACAGTTGCCGCCTCTGAGTCCTATCGAAGGCTCTGGGTGAGTAAAGAATAGCTCCATACCATATTTCTCCTGATCGGTTAATTCTATTTCTCCCCTTAGGTGTTTATCGTATTTTGAATTGGAAGAAATAAGGGTGCGTTGAAATTGTGCCAGGGCTTCAGCTATTCTTTCAGAAGTCACTGATGTGTTACCAAATGCTTTGAAAAATGCATCAGGATATTCGCTTGTATTTTCAAGCTTAACTACGGTTTCAAGTAGAGTCTGATCCATTTCGATCTGATCCTTGATGGGTTCCAGTGCCTGAATCTCCAGACTTTCCGCTCGCCCATCCCAAAAGAATCGAGATGTCCATGGCAAGTTAACCAATGACATAGTGTTCTTTGCTGTTAGGTGCCCATCTATACCCGGGCTTTTTGCCAGTCCATCTGTAAAGGCTTTTTCTTGCTCATGGCAGGTAGCACATGAAATGGTGTTGTTCCTCGAAAGTTTTTTTTCATAGAAGAGCATCCTTCCCAGCGCTACACCTTCAACGGTAAGGGGGTTATGGGCCGGAAAATGAGAATTATCTCCAAAATAAATAGGAGCGTCCAGTGAGTATTTTGTTGGGTTGAAAATCACTTCATCTTCACCATTGCCACAGGCAATAATCAGAAATAGAAATAGAAACAATATTATCGACCTGATCATGAATGAAAACAACGCACTAGGTACTATCCTTTATGCTTAATGAAGTAAATTTATTATCAAATAATTCGTCTTTAGCTGTTGTGAAATTCTATTTTTGGAAGGAGTTAGTTCTTGGTGTTAGTATATTCTTGCTTTCGTGCAATACCGCCTACGATAACACTCCAGTTCAACTTGAGTACCCTAATTATTTTCCAAAACCAATTCCCTCGCCTGATAGAAATCCGCTCACAAAGCAAGGTATAGAGCTAGGCAAAAAACTGTTCTACGACAAATCGCTATCGGGCTCAGGAAAAGTCAGTTGTGCATCATGCCACATTCAAAGTTTGTCTTTTTCCGATGGGAAAAAAGTGAGCTCCAATAATGTTTCAAATATTAATTTAGAGCGAAATTCACCAGCTCTAATAAACCTGGCTTGGATAAATAAATTATTTTGGGATGGGGGAGTAAAAAACCTGGAGTCTCTACCTTTTGCAGCCCTGACCAATCCCGAGGAAATGGATGGAAACCTAAATGACATTGTTGTCTACATCAATGGTGACTCATCATATCAAGGAGCTTTTAAAAGAGCCTTTAACATTGATTCGATCTCGTCAGCGCACATTGCCCGTGCAATGGCTCAATTTCAGCGGACATTGATTAGTACTAACTCCAAATATGACAATGTTCAAATGGGAAGGGCTTCATTTTCGAATGATGAATTAAAGGGGCAAGAATTGTTTAGCAGTAACTGCTCCTCTTGTCACACCCCTCCTTTGTTTACAGACAATTCCTTCCATAACAACGGTCTTGATTCCGACTTTCCTACCAAAAATGCAGACGTGAGAGCAGGTAGATTTAGAATCACACTGGATTCTACTGATTTAGGTAAATTCAAAACACCAACCTTGCGAAACTTAAAATTCACAGGCCCTTTTATGCATGATGGAAGATTTAGTACACTTGATGCAGTTTTGAAGTATTACTCAAACGGGGTGAAAATGTCGGGCACACTTGATCCTTTGGTATTAAGAATTCAATTGTCAGAAGATGACAATATATTAATCAGAGCATTTCTTAATACTTTGAATGATCAAGACTTCTTGACTAGTAAGGAATATGGATCGCAATGAAGGAAAACAAACATATACTCCATTTATAGCATGCCCCTAAAAACGATTTAATTGAGTTTGTTTGAAATATTGTGAGTAAATGAATTTTGGTATGGATTTTTCTGATCACACGACAAAGCTAAACACAGAATGAAAAGAAGAAACGACTTTCAAGCTGTTGATCAAGACGGGTTGGTAATAAATTGGTGAGCGGATGAGTGTATTGGCCTTGAGCGTTTAATTTATCATTATTTTCCCATAGGGATGCCTTTGGTATTGCCTACTTTTCATCTATGAAAAGTTTGTGCCCGTCTGGCACAAAGAGAAAATATCAGAACAAATCAGGTCTAAGTTTAATCAGTGGTCGGATAAGGATAAGAAAAAATGAAACCCAGGCATAAATCACATAGATCCATATATTTGTTCTGATAAACAAAATAAAAAATTCAATAAATTGACTAAGAACATCCTATCTCTTTACGATAAATTTTCAACCTCTTCTGGTGTTTGTATTGACACACGTGCTATCAAACAAGACAACATCTTCTTTGCGCTCAAAGGACCAAATTTTGATGGAAATAAATATGCCAGTCAAGCAGTGGAGTCAGGAGCGGTTTATGCCGTTGTTGATGATCCTTCCTTAAAGGGTGTCAATAAATGTATTTTGGTTGAAAACGTCTTATCCACACTACAATCTTTGGCCAACCATCATAGGAATCAGTTTAATGGACCAGTTCTAGCGATAACAGGTTCTAATGGCAAGACAACAACCAAGGAGCTTATTACAAGGGTTCTCTCTACCTCTTTTAAGACGCACAGCACCGTTGGAAATTTGAATAACCACATTGGAGTACCCCTTACCCTACTCGCATTGAAGTTGGATACAGATATTGCTGTCATTGAAATGGGAGCCAATCATCTCGGGGAAATTGCGAGCTATTGCCAAATCACTTGCCCCACTCATGGCCTTATTACTAATCTTGGGACCGCACATATAGGAGAATTTGGCGGCAGAGAAAATCTTATCAGAGCAAAAAGTGAATTGTTCGATTATGTCAAAAAAAATAATGGAACTGTATTCATCAATGAACAAGATGAAGTTTTGTTGAATATGTCCAAACGCTTCGAGACTTCAATGTTTTTCCCTGGAAACAGCATACGACTAAAAGGCTCCTCACCTTACATGACCTATATCGATGAAAATGATGCAAACCATAGCACAAGCCTAATTGGGGAATACAACTTTCTAAATGCTAGCTCTGCCTACGTTATAGGAAAACACTTTGAAGTTCCAATTGAAAAAATTACCGCTGCTATTGATAGCTATCAATCTGATAATAACAGATCTCAAATAGTAAAAATTGGAAGCAATACGATAATCCTAGATGCATACAACGCCAACCCGGATAGCACAATAGCGGCTTTAAACAACCTTGTTGCGTTCAAAGAAAGTTCTAAGGTCGCCATGCTTGGGGATATGAAAGAACTTGGAGAATATAGCAGACAGGAACATTCAAAAGTTTATGATCATGCCATGTCTTTAGGGATCAAAAACATTCATTTCGTAGGGAAAGAGTATTCAAAAGCACTGGAGAAAACTGATGCTTCAGTGTATGATGATGTATTAAGCTTAATTAGGTATTTAAAGAATAATCCTATTTCCGATTCTGTCGTACTTATAAAGGGTTCCAGAAGCATGACCATGGAACAGCTAAGTAAACATGAAGAAATATGGATTTAAAATTACCCTTGGAGTTTTTATCACAGCTCAGCCTTAACAACAACAAAGTCTGGTTCGATGCACACAAAAAAGATTACCAACTGGCTCGAACCGAAATGATGTCATTGGTTCAAAACATAATTGATGACATATCTGAATTCGATGAGAGCCTTGCAGGAGTTCAGGCAAAGAATTGTATTTTCAGAATAAACAGGGACATTCGTTTTAGCAAAGATAAGACACTTTATAAAACCAACTTTGGTGCCTTGACGGGAGATAAGGGAAAAAAGTCCGAAGGTACGGGCTACTATGTCCATATTCAGCCATCCAATATTTTTGTAGGTGGTGGTATCTATATGCCCAATCCGGAAAAACTAGCAGCTATTAGACAAGAAATTGACTACAATCCTTCCCAATTGAAAAGCCTCATCAACAGCAAGGAATTCAAAAGTACATTCGACGAGATTCAGGGAGAATCTCTCAAAACAGCACCTAAAGGATACCCAAAAGATCATCCAAACATCGAGCTACTCCGATTAAAAAGTTTTTATGTCGTGAAGAATTATAGCAACGCAGAATTAGTGTCAAATGACTTTTACAAAGACGCCATTATTACATACAAAAAAGCCCGAAAATTCAACGAATATTTAAATCAGGCATTGAGTTAAAATTAATTGAAAATAGGTTTGCATTTATAAATACTAAAACTAGATTTGCACTCCCAATTCAAGCAGGGCGCTTAGCTCAGTTGGTTCAGAGCATCTGGTTTACACCCAGAGGGTCGGGGGTTCGAATCCCTCAGCGCCCACAAATACCTTAAACCATCCCGATTATCGAGATGGTTTTTTTATATCCATTTCAGGGATTGTTACACGGTCGTCAACAGAGTCAAAAAGGAAACCTATGGGAATCAAGGAATAGTACAGTTTTCCCCTTTCAATCCTGCATACACAAAGGAGGGAGTAAGTACACAAAAGAAGTGACAACATTTTGAACTCGTCTAGTACTATTTCAATTGATGCTTAGGATGTTTCTTTTATTCGCCCAAAAGAAAACGAAAAAGCCATGTTGTACTAATCAACCGATACTCCTGAGGATTATACTAAACTAACGTCAGATCTATTTAATACATACAGACACACTAATTGGGAC